>NZ_JAXBQQ020000001.1:0-37502 GCF_047520695.2 Stenotrophomonas sp. AR029
GATCCGTTTTCCTCCGGAAAACGGATCTGACCCCAAGAGCCATTCCAACAGAAGGCGGGGTGGGTCCGGTTGCGGGGGCGTGAGCGCCATGGATGGCGCGACCGAGCCTCCATGGGTGAGGGCGCTTCGCTTGCGAAGCATTGCTTCGCAAGCGCCCGAACGCCCAGCCGCCAGCGGCTGGGCCGGACTGGGGATTCACGGCGTCCCCCGCAACCGGACCCACCCCGCCTCCCTACAGGAACCCCGCTGTTGCTGTTGCTGTTGCTGTTGCCTCCAGCAGGTGCAGGGCTGCAAGCCCTGCCGAACAACCCCCTACTTCAAACGCAGTGCCAGGCTGCCCCCCGCACACACCACCGCCAGCCAGGCCACGCCGTGCCACCCCCACTGCGCCAGCGCCAGGCTCCCCAGCGCACCACCGGCGGCCATGCCGATGAACATGCCGGTGAACAACAGCGCATTGAGCCGGCTGCGTGCCGGCGGCACCAGCCCGTAGACCAGGGTCTGGTGCGCCACCAGCGCCGACTGGAAGCCGAAGTCGAACAGCAGCGCACTCACCACCAGCAACGGCAACAGCGCGGCGGCCGGCAACCAGGCTTCGGCCAGCAGCAGGCCGAAGCCCAGCAGCGCCACCGCAATCGCCAGCCGTGCCACCGCATGGCACCCCAGTCGATCAGCGAAACGGCCGGCAAACGGCGCGGCCAATGCACCGGCCGCACCGGCGATACCGAACGCACCCGCCGCCGCACTGCCGAGGCCCAGACGTGCATGCAGCATCAGCGCCAGGGTCGACCAGAACGCGCTGAATCCCACGGCCAGCAGCGACTGGCTGGCCACCGCACGGCGCAGCTGCGGCTGCTCGCGCCACAACGCCAGCAACGAACCCAGCAACGCCGGATAGCGCAGCGTGCTGGTCGGCGCGAAACGCGGCAGTGCACGCGCCATCACCGCGCCCATCGCCGCCACGGATACCGCCGCCAGCACGAACTGCGTGCGCCAGCCCCACGCTTCAGCCACCACGCCACTGACCACCCGCGACAACAGGATGCCGAGCAGCAGGCCGGTCATCACCCGGCCGACGATCTGGCCGCGCTGCGCATCCGGTGCCAGCACCGCAGCGGCGGGAACGATGTCCTGCGCCAGCGTTGCCATCAGCCCGACCAGCAGGCTGGCCATCAGCAGGCCCGGCAGGTGCCCGGCCATCGCGGCGGCGCCCAGTGCCAGCGCCAGCAGCGCGGACTTCAACAGGATCAGATGGCGGCGGTCGAAGCGATCGCCCAGCGGTGCCAGCAGCAGGATGCCCAGTGCGTAGCCGAGCTGGGTCAAGGTTGGCACCAGGCCGGCGGCGCGCTCACCGGCGCCAAGGTCCTGGGCGATCAGGCCCAGCATGGGCTGGCTGTAATACAGCGACGCGACCGAGAAGCCGGCACCGGCCGCCATTGCCAGCACCAATGGGGCGGAAGGCACGGTCGCCGGTGCGGCCGCAACAGACAGCGAGGGGGTAGACATGGGGGAGCCCCGTAGAGGAAGTGAGCGTATCCTGCCTGTATTCGCCAAACGTCTGTAGTAGGCTCTGGCACATATATTTCATACGCCACACGCATGAATGACCTCGCCACCGGCGCTGATCGCCTGGATCTGCTGCGCACCTTCCTGCGCATCGTCGATGCCGGCAGCCTGTCTGCTGCGGCCCTGCAGCTGGGCACCACCCAGCCGACGGTCAGCCGACGCCTGCAGGCACTGGAGCGGCAGCTCGGCCTGCGTCTGCTGCAGCGCTCCACCCATGGCCTGCAACTGACCGAGGACGGCCTGCGCTGCCAGCGTCATGCGCAGCGCGTGGTCGACGAATGGGAGTCGCTGCAGGCCGAGCTGAACGGCGAACCGGAAACGCTGCGCGGACGCCTGCGGGTGATGGTGCCGCACGCCTTTGGCCAGGCGCAGCTGCTGCCTACCATGCTCGCATTCCTCGCCCAGCACCCGCAGCTGAGCCTGGAGTGGATCCTTGAAGATCGTCGCCCGGATTTCATCGCAGAAGGCATCGACTGCGCGGTGCGGGTGGGCCCTGTCGACGAACCGCGCATGGTTGCACTGCCGCTCGCAGAAGTGCCGCGCATCGTCGTGGCAGCGCCCTCGCTGGTGGACGCCACGGCGGTCAGTACGCCGGAACAGGCACAGTCACTGCCGTGGATCTCGCTGGTCACCTACTACCGCGAACGCCTGCTGCTGCATGATGCGCAGGGCCGGGCGCATACGCTGTCAATCAGCCCGCGCCTGCTCAGCGATAACCTGTTCGTGGTACAGCAGGCTGCGCGCGCCGGGCTGGGCGCAGCGGTGGTCTCGGCCTGGCTGGTGGCCGACGACCTCGCACAAGGGCGGCTGGTGCAGCTGCTGCCGGACTGGCAGGCACCGGCACTGCCGGTACACGTCGTGTTTCCTGCCGCGCGCCAGCAGCCGCCACGGCTGCGCGCCTTCATCGATGCGATGAAGGCCGCGTTGCCGCAGCTGCACGGAATGCGGCCGGCACCGCGCTAGGTCACCGGCCGCATCATCCACGCATGGCGTGGATTTCGTTCAAGACCACAGGGTCAGAGCCCTTCCCGTTGAGAAGGGATCCGACCCTGTCGATCATTGCGCCTTCGCAGCCTCGGCATTCCACGCCGCGACCTTGGCCTTGGTGTCGGCCAGCATCTTGTCCAGCGCGGCGCGGTCATACACGTTGCCGCGCAGGATCACGCTGTCGATCTTCTCGGTGGCGGCGATGTCCTGCAGTGGGTTGGCGGTCAGCAGCACCAGGTCGGCGGCCTTGCCCCGCGCGACATCACCGTAACGGTCCATCTGGCCGAACCAGGCCGGGCCGGAACGGGTTGCGGCCGACAGCGCCTGCGGCGCGCTCAGACCCTCCTTCACGAACAGCTGCAGTTCCTGGTGCAGGGCGATGCCCGGGAAGTTGAACGAGTTGAGGAAGCCCGCATCGGTGCCGGCAATGATCGTCACGCCCGCCTCCTGCAGCAACGGCAGCACGGCCGCCACCTGGTGGTACTGCGCGTGGCGCGCCTCGATCTGTGCCGGCGTCGCCTTCGCGGCGCGGTCCACGCGCCACTGGTAGGTCGCGCGCAGGCCCGGGCCGATGTAGGCCAGGTACGGATCGTTGGCGTGGTCATCCTGGTCCAGGAAATCGAGGATACGGCCACCGTTGAGGGTCGGGGTCACGAATACGCCGCGCTTGGCGAAATCACGGTAGGCGTGCATCGCGGTGTCACGGTCGAAGCTGGCGTCGAGGCGGCGATTGGCTTCCGCGCGGTCGATGCGGCCGGCGCCGAAGTCGGCGGCGATCTTCGCTTCGTCCTTGCTGCCGGCCTTGAATGCGTAGTCCAGGTGCTCGATCGAGGCCAGGCCGGCATCGACCGCCTGCTCCACCGTCAGCGCCATCGGAATGTGGCCCGAGGCCTTGAAGCCGGCCTTGCGCGCTGCGCTGGCCGAATACAGGAACAGATCCGGCTTCAGCGTGCTGTCGGTGATCTTCACGAAGTCGACCCTGTCGTGCTGCAGTCGGGTGATCGCCTTGTCGACGTCGGCCTCGCTACCCGCTTCGATCGTGCCCTTCCAGACCGGCTTGATGCCTTCGATCTTCGCGCCGGAACTGAGCAGGCGCGGGCCGAACAGCGTGCCCCTGGCGATCTCGCCACGCCACTGCAGCACCTGCTCGGGCAGGTCGCCCGAGCAGTCACGCACGGTGGTGATGCCGTGCGCGATGTACAGCGGCAACAGTGCCTTGTTCTCTTCGATCAGCGCCGGGCCACCACCGAAGTGCACATGCATGTCCCACAGGCCCGGGATCAGGTATTTGCCCTTGGCATCGATCTGGCGGGCCGCGCTCCACTGGCTGCGCAGCTGCGCGTCCGGGCCCACCGCGACGATGTCCTCGCCGCGGATCACCACGCTCTGCCCGGCCCGCGTGCTGGCGTGCTCGACGTCGACCACGATGGCATTGCGGATCAGCAGGTCGGCGCGCTCGGCAGCAGATACCGACAGCGGCGCCACCGCAAGAAGGATGGCAAGGGACAACGGGCGGGAACGGAACATGATGGACAGCATCCTGGTAGGCACGGCCAGCGTGCGGGTGGAAGGAGTAGCGGTTCAGCGCGCCGCGCCGTGCTGGCGCAGCAGGGTTTCAATGCCGGCATAGCCACGCTGGCGCGCGTGCGCCAGTGGCGTTACGCCATCGCCATCGGCCAGCTCCGGGTCGGCACCGGCCTCCAGCAGCAGCTGCACGATCTGCACATGGCGTTCACCACCGTCGCCAAGCAGGATCGCTTCCAGCAGCGCGGTCCAGTGCAGGCGGTTGACGTGGTCCACCGCCACACCTGCACGCAGCAGCATGCGCACGGTGCTGACGTGGCCGCGCTCGGCGGCCGGAATCAACGCAGTGCCCCCATAGCGGTTGGTGCTGCGCAGATCGGCGCCGTGCGCCAGGGTCATCGCCAGGATCTCATCCAGGCCGCGCGCGCCGGCATACAGGTAGGCACTGTCCTGCAGCGCATCCTTGGCATTGACGTCCGCCCCGGCCTCGATCAGTTCGCGCGCGGCATCCACGTTGTTGCCCTGCGTGGCCAGCAGCAGCGCCGTGCGGCCCTGGCCATCGTGCGCCTCCAGCGTGGCGCCATCCTCGATCGCCTGTCGCACCGCATCGGCGTCGCCGCGGCTGGCGGCATCACGCAGGCGCGCGTCTGCGTCGGCTCTGGAGGTGGCAGTGCAGGCAGGGGTGACCATGGCCAGCAGACACAACAACAGCACGCGCGTGAACGGTGCAGGCCAGCCAGCAGGGCAATGGAAGCGCATCACGGTGTCTCCTTTTCTCCATCGCCGCAGGGCGATGGTCGCAGGAGCCGCGCATTGCCGGCCCCTGCCCCGCATGGTAGAAGTCGGCCTGGGTATCCAGAAGTGAAATGTTCAAATGCAAGACAGTGCCAAATCGAATAGAACCCTGTTCGAACTGGACCTGCTGCGGGCGCTGGTGATGGTGGCCGACTGCGGCAGCTTCACCACGGCGGCCACGCGCCTGCATTCGACGCAGTCCACGGTCAGCCAGAAGGTACGGCGGCTGGAGGAACTGGCCGGGCATCGCCTGCTCGAGCGCGGCCACCGCGATGTACACCCCACCGACGCCGGCCACACCCTGCTCGGCTATGCGCGGCGCATGCTCGACCTGAACGAGGAAATGGCACAGGCGCTGGCCGGCGCGACGGTGGAAACTGCGGTCCGCATCGGCGTACCCGAAGACTTCGTCAACCCGCAGACCACCCGCATGCTGGCCGCCTTCAGCCGCCGCCACCCGCAGGTGAAGCTGGAGATCAGCAGCGGCCTGAGCCGTGACCTGGCCCAGGGCTTCGACCACGGCGAGCTGGACCTGGTGCTGGTCAAGCAACGCCGCAACAGCCGCCAGGCGGTGCATTGCCGGCACGAGCCGATGCACTGGATCGACAGCCTGCGCAGCAGCTGCCTGCAGCAGGACCCGCTGCCGCTGGTCACCTTCCCGCCGCGAGGGCTGTACCGCGACGAGATGATCCACGCCGTGGAAGCGCTGGGCCTGCGCTGGCGCATTGCCTTCACCAGTTCGTCGCTGAGTGGCATCCAGGGCGCGGTGGCTGATGGCATCGGCGTCAGCCTGCTGCCGCGCCGCGCGGTCACGCGCGAGCACCGCATCATCGATGGCGAGCGCGGGCTGCCGGTGATCGACAACTACGAAATCGGTCTGCTGCATCGTGCCGATGCCGATGATGCGGTGCGGGCACTGGCCAGCGAGCTGTGGCGGCAGGTACAGCGCGAACCGGACTGACCACTATAGATCCACGCCACGCGTGGATGCCTTTCGCGCATTGATCATCGATATCTGATCAATCTTGCCGCACGGCGGGAATCATCGCCTCGTACAGTGCCCCCTGCTTCCGTGCTCCACGGCGCCTCGCCATGTCCGACCAACCCCCGACCCGATTCGATCCCCTGCCTGCAGCCCTGCAGACGCACCTGCAGCACCAGCGTGCACGGATCGCCTCACGCGTGGCCGCCAGCTTCCCGACGTTGCCGGTGCAATGGCCGCTGGCCGCCAGCACATTGCAGCGCGTGGTCGATGCCGAACTGATCGATCGTGACGACTGCGGCGGCTGGGAAGCGCTGGGCGTGGCGTTCAGTGACATTCTGGCCCAGCGCGTGCCGGGCCTGGCCTGGATGCAGGTCACCGATGCCTGGGGCATCGATGCGGTGCTGCGCCATGCCGACAGCAGCCTGCAGATCGGCGCCAGCACCCTGCTGCTCAAGCGCGTGGAGCAGGGCGAGGTCATCGACATCGCCCATCTGCTGGCGTGGCTGGAAGAATTCGTCGCTACCCGCGCCGACGATTACGCCTGAAAGCCGCCGGGCATGGCTCGGTGCTACAGAGGTTGGCGCGGCCTGGATCTACAGCCAGCGGCCGTCCACCACCACGCGTCGCTCCACCGGCACTGCGGCCACGGCCGCCGGACCGTGATCGGCGCGCACCGCCACGAAGGTGGCCGGCAGGCCTTCGGCAATGCCGTGCTGCGGCAGCCCGATCACCTGCGCGGCGTGGGTGGTGACCATGTCCAGCGCCAGCATCAGGTCGGCATCGGTGTAGAAGCCCGAGCGGTAGCCCAGCAGCATCGCCCGCTGCAGCAGATCGCCGTTGCCGTACGGCCACCAGCAGTCACGGATGTTGTCATTGCCAGCGAACACGCGCACGCCGGCATCATGCAGCGCACGCAGCGGCGGGAACGGATGATCCCCCGGCGCGTTGCTCATGATCGCTACGCCCGCCGTCGCCAGCGCCTCGCCCACCTGCACCGCGCGCGCCAGCGGCACTTCGCCCAGCGAGTAGGCATGACTGACCGCCACCCGCCCCTGCAGGCCAGCGGCCCGGGTCCGCGCGGCAATGCGCAGCAACTGGGCCAGTCCGGTTTCGCCGGGCTCGTGCAGGTGGATGTCCAGGCGCACGCCATAGCGCTCGGCCAGGCCGAACAGCAGTGCCAGTTGGCCTTCGGCATCGCCATCCAGCGTGGTCGGGTCGATGCCTCCCAGCACCTCCACGCCCGCTGCAAGGGCCTGCTCAAGCACGGCGGCGGTACCCGGACAGGACATCACCCCGGCCTGCGGGAACGCTACCAGCTGGATGCGCATGAGGCCGGCACAGCGGAGCGAGGCCTCGCGTACCGCCTCGAGATGACGCAGGCCCGTGCTGCCGTCGATGTCGACGTGGCAGCGCATGGCCACCGTGCCGAAGCGGCTGCACTGGCGGATCAATGCCTCGGCACGGTCCACCATCGGCGCGGCACCCGCTACCGCGGCCTTCTCCACCGCCAGCCGCTCACGCAGGCTGTTCACCGGCTGATGCGGGTGCCAGCGGTCTCCGACAAAACTCTTGTCCAGATGGATGTGGCCGTCGACCAGCCCGGGCAGGACCGCGAAGCCCTGCAGGTCGACGCATTCCGCCCCGTCGGCCGGCGAGGCCTCGCCATTGAGGCCGCTGATGCGGCCATCACGGATATGGAAATGCAGCGGCGCACCGTTGCGGTCGACACCGCCATGGACGAACTGGAGGGTCATCGGGAACTCCTGGAATGCCAAGACTGCCGCCATCGTGCGCCCCGCTGCACCCATCGACCAACGAAATATCTGGATGGCACGCATTCACCAGGACGATGATTGCGCCTGCGACAACCGGTCGCAGCCACGCCGTGCACACCCCTGAACAGGTAACATGGGCGCCTGTTTCCGTTGTGATGCCGCATGGGCCCGTCCGACCGCCACGATCGTCTCCGCCGCTGGCAGGCCGCATCCCTGCTTGCCGCCGCCCCGATCGCCAGCCTGTCCGCCACTGATGCTGCGGCCGCTGCACCGCTGCAGTCGCCGCCGGGCCAGCAGCGCATCGCACCGGCTGCACTGGTCGAGCGCCTGCACCAGCGCGTGCTGTCCGGGCAGAGCGCCACCGCCACGCTGGAACACTGGTGCGCCGAACATGGGCTGGCCGAACAAGCCCGGGTGCGCGCGGTGCGCGTGCACGGCCAGGACAAGCCTGCCCCCGCCGACGTTCTGCAGGCGCTGGGCGCGACGCCGGGTACCGAACTGCGCTATCGCCGCGTACAGCTGGTCTGCGGCAGCCGCGTGCTGTCCGAGGCCGACAACTGGTACCTGCCTGGCCACCTCAGCCCGGCCATGAACCAGGTGCTGGACAGCACCGACGAACCGTTCGGTCGCGTGGTCGGCCCGCTCGGTTTCCAGCGCCAGACCCTGGCTGACCAGACGTTCTGGCCGCCGCGGGGCGAAGGCGATCACGGCGTGATCCTCGAGGTGCGTGCCTTGTTGCGCGACCGCCAGCAGCAGCCTTTCAGCTACGTCATCGAGTCATACCTGCAGCAGGCGCTGCCGTAACGCGCAGTGGGTCCCGGGCATATCCCGCCGCTACCGACCCGTGATGGCGTTGGCGGCCGGGTCCACCGAGAACACGAAACGCCCACCGTGCTGGTCCCTGCCCCACGTCATCGGTGCCGTGGCCAGGCTGTAGGCCGGACTCGCCTTGTCCATGCCGATCGCCTCGGACCAGGCGCTGAAATCCTCATCGGTGCGGCTGCGGATCTCGCCGACACACAGGCTGTAGCCACAGGCAAAAGACACCAGCGTGCCGTCGCTGCCGATGAGCCGGGTCGCAGCCGTCCTGTAGAGCCGGGTCAGGTCCTGCACTTCCGGGTGGCCCGCCGCATCCTGCTCGAACTGGCTGATCGCCTGCGCAAAGGCGTTGTCCGAGCCCAGGATCACGTCGCTCTTTTCCGCCGACAGTGCTCCTTCAGTCAACAGCAAGCGCTCGCCCTCAAGGAAGTGTCCCTCCGGATCCGCAGGCCCTTGCCCGGCCGTCGCACGCGTCGATGCCGTTGGCACGCGCGCTGATCCAGCATCGGTCACTGCATTGGAAAGAGACGGCACGGGCGCGGCGCTGGCCGCCTCCGCAGCATCGTCCACACTGGCCGCCTGCTTGCTGCTGCAACCGGCAATGGCCAGCACGGCAATCACACTCCACACTCTGGCATCCATGCGCATCATCCTCCGGGTATCGCCACAGCATGCCACGCGCGCAGCGGCAGCACCGGTGCACTGCACAAAGAAAAGCCCGGCAATGCCGGGCCTTTCGTTCGCCTGCCGGATCAACGGAACCGGTAATCCAGCTGCAGCCAGTATTGGCGGCCATACGGGTCGTAGTTGCCGACCGGGTAGAACGGCCAGCCGCCCCCGTTCCTGTCTGCCGGCGGGCGGCTGTCACGCAGGTTGTTGACGATCACGCCCACCGACAGGTTCTCGCCGAACTGGCGGAACACGCTGGCGTTGTAGGTCATGTACGGCGCGATGCGGCCACTGCCATCGGTCTTCGGCAGTGAACCGAAACGATTGCCGTACAGCGTGGTGGTCCAGTCACCCTGGTTCCAGGTGATGCTGCCATTGGCCTTGCTGCGCCACTGGTAATCATCCAGCGAATTGCGGATGTCACGCTCCGGATCATCGGAGAACTGCCGGTACTTGTGCTCCAGCACCACGGTGTAGGCCAGGCGCGTGGTGAAGCGGCCATAGCGGCCGGCATCGAAACGCCAGTTGCCCTTCAGGTCCAGGCCGCGCACCGATTCGGAGGCCGCGTTGATCGGATTGATGAGCACGCGGGTCACCTGGTCCGGCTGCACCGTGGCGTTGGACGGATTGCGGATCACCCGCGACAGTGCGTCCTGGCACAGCGGTGAACCGATATCGCGCGCTTCGCCGCCCAGCGTGCGGCCCAGGCGGCAATCGGCCTCGTCACGCAGGATACGGCTGGTATCGAGGCTGGTCACCTCGTTGTCGATGCGGATGTCGTAGTAGTCGGCGCTGAAATCCAGCCCGGACAGCGGCGACCAGACCACGCCGAAGCCGTACGACTTTGCGGTTTCCGGCTGCAACTGTGCGTTGGCGCGGTTGCTGTAGTCGATCGACAGGCCGTTGTAGTCGCAGTTGTCGTACGACTGGCCTGCAGTACGGCAGCGCCAGTAATCGGTCATGCCCGGGTTGTAGCCGCGGGTCTCGGTGGCGAACACGTAGTTCATGTCCGGCGCACGGAAGCTGGTCGCGGCAGAGCCGCGGATCAACAGGCTCTCGATCGGGCGGAACTCGACGCCGAAGCTCCAGGTCGCCTTGCCGATGTGCTCGCCGCCTGCGCGGTACTGGTCGTAGCGGCCGGCCAGCGTGGTGGTCAGCGATTGCAGCAACGGCAACTGCAGTTCAACGCCGGCCGCATAGCGATCGCGATCACCGCCGGCACCGATACCGGCGCTGGTGTTCCAGAACTCGCCGGTGCCCAGCCGCGGGTCCGGGCGGTTGCGGTAGCCCTGGCTGCCGGCCTCGACCACTGCGGCCAGCGCAGCATCGCCGCCCGGCAGTGCGAACAGGCGGCCATTGACACTGGCACTGAAGGTCTGCAGCCACGCCGCGTTGCGACTTTCCTGATAGTCGGACAGGCCCGCATACTCGTTCGGAGTCAAAGGCTTGAACAGGCGCACCGGGTCCGGCGCATAGACCTCCACGCCATTGCGCACGCCCAGCTTCGGGCCCAGCAGGTACTCGTTGATGCCGGCCAGCAGCACCGGGCGACGGGTTCGGTTCTCGTAGCGCGACCGGCTGTAGACCGCCTCGTAGTCCCAGCCGCTGTCGCCGATCTGGCCGCGTGCGCCCACGTTGAACGACCACGAGTTCTCCAGGAACCGATTGGCATTGCGCGGCAGGCCACCGATTTCTTCCGGCGCGAAGCGGCGGTACCAGCTCTCCAGGTTTCCGCTGTTCTGGTTGTAGAAGTAGTTGCGTGAGGACGTCCAGGTCGGCGCGCGCGTGTTGTTGTAGATGCGCGCGCTGCCCACGGCGACATCGGCGAACAGGTCGGTGGTGTCGTTGACGTGGAAGGTCAACAGGCCATAGCCATTGAGGTTGCGCTTCTGGGTCTGCATGGTCCAGTAGCTGGCGGCGGCCTCGTTGCTGCCGCAGTACCAGCCCTGGCGCGGGTTGTTGGCACGGAACACGCTGCCGCCATAAATGCCCGACGCTGCGTCGCAGCCGCTCACGCCCGGATCGATGTTGCGGCCGGTGGCAGCATTGCGGCGATAGGCGATCGCGGTCGCCTGCGGTGCCTTGCCGGCCGGATCATCGTCCAGTGAATCCATGAAGTCGCGTTGGCGCGCGTGGATCGCCTTGCGCACGTCGAACTCGAAGCCGAACAGCGCATCCCAACGCTCGCCGGAACTGCCACCGACCACCTGCGCGCGCTGGTTGTCACCCCCGCCCTGCTGGGTGCCGCCGGCGCGCACGTTCACGTCCACGCCTTCAAAGCGGTCCTTGAGGATGATGTTGACCACGCCGGCGATGGCATCGGAGCCATACACCGCCGACGCACCCGCGGCGAGCACCTCGATGCGCTCGATCAGGGCGCTGGGAATGTTGGCGAGGTTGACCACGTTCACCGAGCCCTCGTAGGCCAGCGGGTAGTCGGCCTGGCGGCGGCCGTTGACCAGCACCAGCGTGCGGTTCGGACCCAGTCCACGCAGGTTGATGGTGTTGGCGGCCGGCGTGAACGTATTGCCGAAGTCCTCGCCCTGC
Organism: Stenotrophomonas sp. AR029; assembly: GCF_047520695.2. Lineage (NCBI taxonomy): Bacteria > Pseudomonadati > Pseudomonadota > Gammaproteobacteria > Lysobacterales > Lysobacteraceae > Stenotrophomonas > Stenotrophomonas sp. AR029. The sequence goes on from NZ_JAXBQQ020000001.1 coordinate 11,668, forward strand.
ACGTTGCCGGTGTTCTCGGTCAGCGCGCTCAGCGCGTCGAAGGCATTGCGGTAGCCCTGCGCATCGATCTGCTCGCGGCTGATCACCGTCACTGGCGAGGGCCCCTCGACACTGGCACGGGGAATGCGCGAGCCGGTGACCTTCACTTCCTGCAATGTGGTGGGTGCGCTTTCCTGCGCGAAGGCCGGCAGCGAGACCAGCATCAGGGACGACAGCGCGAGCACCAGCGGACGCGGGCGCAACGCCTTGTGGGAGGCGGACATGGGCTTCCTGGGGGAGTGGGCGGGTGTACGGGGGAGCCGTGGCCTGTGCGGCACATAACGATCCCGTAACGAAAGTGTCCTGAATGGGTGGTTTCAACGGAAATGACCAGCCCTGATGGGCTTATGCCTGAACCGAATCAGACGGACCCACGGCACCGCCACACTTTTGCAATGAATTGCATGGTCTGGCGCGCTTCCGATACGCATCGTGCATGGATGACCAACCGCGCCACCTACACTCACCTCGCCCCGCTGCGCCCCGTCCTGCGCCGCCACCTGCTGCACCTCCAGGCAACGCCCATCACCCTGCGTTCCTTCCAGCGCACCGATCTGCCGCGCTGGCGCACCTTCGACGACCGTCGCCAGCGCGGCCAACGGCCTTCCTACGGCATTGATGAAGAGGCCCGCTTCCTCGCCAGCGTCCATCGTTCACGCCTACAGGAAGACAACGATCTGCTGGTACTGGGCGTGTTCGACGACGCGCAGGGCATCCTGCACGACCAACTGCATGTCCGCCTGCAGTCACTGCATTCGCGCTGCGCAGAACTGCAGTCGCTGCAGCACCGCAACGCCCATCCACAGGCCGCACTGCGCGCGCTGTGCCCGTTCCTGTTCGACAATGTCGGCCTGCATCGCATCTTCGTACTGCTGCCACCGGGTTGCACCACCCCTTTCGCCCAGGCACTGCAGGCCCTGGGCTTCATGCGTGAAGGCATCCTGCGCGACTTCCACCTGGACGCCGAGGGATGGCATGACCGCCAGTTGCTGGCGCTTACCGCGCCAGCGTGGCACAGCCACCTGCAGCGGATCGGCTAGCGCACCCGCTCCAGTGCCGCACCCGCGCCGATCAGCACCGTGCAGGCGTGATCCTGCAGTTCTTCGCCGCTGGCATCGTTGCCACTGGCGGCATCCACGCGGGTGGCCAGCAGGATGAAGCCGGGGCCACCCTGCACGTCATCGCGTCCGGCCACCACCAGGCTCCACTGGCCCACATCGCCTACGCCGCTCAGGCCATAGGCCAGCAGGTTGAGCGGATTGGCGGTCATTTCCGCACCGGGCAACAGATAGGCCTGGTACTGATGCCCGCGCAGAAGCACCGGCAACGGTGACCAGCGTGGCCCCAGGGCGCCGGCGTGTGCATCCAGGGCCTGCAGCACGTCCGTGCGCAGGCAATCGACATGGATATGCAACTGGTGCTGCGACCGTCCGTGCGGTGAATTCAGCGCCAGGCTGGCTACGTTGCGCGGTAATGGCTGGCCCAGGGCCTGTTCGGTGTGCGCGCGCGCCTGCCAGGCGGCCGCGAAATAGTTGGGCGCCCCACGCTGGTAAAGACCGCGGTTCTCGATGCCACTTACCTTGTCCAGCGGCATCAGCAGGAACTGGTAGTCACCGTGTGCATCCTTGACCAGCACGTCACGGCGGCCGGCCGCCGTCTCCACCCGCAGGCAGCTGCCGCGCGGGCCGTCAGCTGCCTGGCAGTCACGCTCGATCAGGCGCCACAGCGCATCGGAATGGACGGGCGGCGGAGGCGGCGCGCTCGCACAGGCGGACAACAGCAGCAGCGGCGACAGCAGCAACGAGCGCAGGGACACGGCGGCGACTCACGGAACAGGCACGGCAGGCGGCGCCGCACTGCATTCTAGCCAGCGCGGTGCTGCAATCAGTAGGTGCCGAACGGCACTTCAACCACGATCGGAGCCACGCCGTCGCCCGCCTGCAGGGTGTAGCGGTCCAGTGCGCCATCATCTTCGGCGTGCGGCTGGCGCTGGAAATGCAGGGGATAACGGTCATCACCCAGGCGCACGGCGCTGCCATCGGCCTCCAGCGCGGCACCTTCGGGAATCAGCAGCCCCCCCAGGTCGCTGTAGGCCCCCGGCACATCGGTGAAACCATAGTCAGCCAGTTCATCCACGCGCTGCATCGCATAGACGTGCGGCAGGTAGGGGCGTGCCGGGCTGCGGCCATTGCTGAGGTCGGTCACCCAGGCCTGTGGCAGGTGGTATTGCTCGCGCAGTGCGGCCACGCCCAGCGACGGGCTGGCCACCTGCAGGCAGCACACCGCGCGCTTGCCCTCACGATCGACAATGGCGAATCGATCGCCGCGGGTGGCGGCCTGCGGCAGCATCGCGAACGCCAGGTTGCGCTGGGCGGGTGCGTAGCCTGCCTCGGTCTGCAGGTTGCGCCAGGCACCGAACACCGGCGCTTCCGCAGCGGCGTCCGGCGTCGGCTCGATGGCAGAGGCGGCAAACGCCACGCCCAGCACCGACACTGCCAGTACTCTTCTCGCCCTGCGCTTGTCGCGCAAACTGCCTGCCGTCATAGCGTATCCAACACCTGCACCGGAATGGCCCGGCCTGCCCGCTGGCGTGCTGCCAGCCATCCCTCCCACTATGCAATGACCACGCTGTGCCGGCAATGACCGGAGTGCTGACGCCTTTCGCGCGACGGGTGCTATCGTTCCGCCATCTTCCCTGCGCAGGAGCGCTCGCATGTCCGCCTTCCGTCTGTCCCTGTTACTGCCTGCGTCGGCCCTGCTGCTGTCGGCCTGCGTCAGCACCCCTGGCCCGCAGGTCAAGGGTACCGGCCACTGCGATGCCAGCCAGCTGGGCTGGGCAATCGGCCAGCCGGCCAACGAACCCAACATCCGCCGCCTGTCCAGCGAGAGCGGCGCCGGCCTGGTCAACCCGATCGGCCCCAGCACCATCACCACGAAGGACATCCGCCAGGATCGCCTGCGCGTGTACGTGGACAAGGACAACATCATCACCGCTACCCGTTGCGAGTAAGCGCCGCCTCAGTTTTTGTAGAGCCGAGCCCACGCTCGGCTGCTCTGCGGTCGGGCCACGCGAGAACCCGAGTCGAGCATGGCTCGGCTCTCTAGGGCTCAGGGTTCGGTATACCCCGCGCAGTCCGGCAGCGCCTGGTCGGGGTGGAACACCCCATCATTGAAGCGGAACAGCCGCGTGTAGCTGCATGCCGGGTCCTGCTCGGTGCGCAGGTCCTTCTTCTTCAGCGGGCCCTTGGCCAGCGAATCCTCGAAACGCGAAACGCCCGCCGGAAAGCGGGTTGCCACCGTCTGGTAGCGCAGCACCGGCATGCCCTCGGCCACCGGATCCAGCCCGAGCCTGGCCGAGAACCCGTATTCGTCGTGGCAGGCGCCTGCGCGCTGCTTCATGTCCTGCTCGCTGAAACACGCACGGATCATCGCATTGCCCAGCCATGGCACCGTCAGCACGTCGTCGTCCACCTGGATGTCGTCCTGCAGGTGGCGCACGCGTGCCAACTGCAGCGTGGACGCGTCGGCACCTCCACCGGAGTACATGGTGCTGAACTTGACGATGCCGCCTACCAGCACATTCTGGTGGGCGCGCTGCTGCGGGTCGGTCACCGGCTCATCGCTGCCGATACCCGGAGCCAGACGCACGATCCACGGCCACAGCGACAGCTCGCTTTCCTGCGGCACGTCGATGCTGACGTGGTAGGTATGCGCTTCGCTTTCGCCGGCCACCCGTTCAGAGACTTCCAGCGTCGTTGGCCGATCACCGTCCTCGGCCACCGGTTGCACACGCACGCACCAGACACGATCAAGCGTGCAGTACTGCGTGCGTACTTCGCCCTGCCCGCCCTGTTCCAGCACCTGCCCCAGCGGTTCCATCACGTTTCCGGCGGCATCGCGCTGCTGCGGCAGGATAGAAGACTGCGCCAGCACCAGCAGCGGGGTCGCCAGCAATGCAGCGCACAGGGCGGCGCGGACGGGAATGGAAGGCATGGGCGGCTCCTGTGGCTGGGATTCCGATGGTAACCGTTACCCGGACGGCGGCGGACCTGCCCGGCATCGCCCTTGTAGCGTCGAGCCACGCTCGACTGCCCTGTCCGTCCTCAATGCCCACTGCAATCGCAGCTGCCCCACCCCTTCGCCTTCGACGTCTGGCCAATACCCGGGTTGAAGGTATTGCTCGGGTCCAGCTGCCGGTAGAAACCTGCCAGCGCCGGCTTGGCCGGGTACAGGTGGCCGACGTTGTGCTCGGCCGGATACTCGGCGCCACGATGGTCCAGCAGCGCCCACATCGCATGCTCGATCGCCACCGGGTCTTCGCCCTTGCGCGCGATGTAGTCCTGGTGGAACACGTGGCACAGGAAGTGACCGTAGTACAGCTTGTGCAGCAGGCGGCCGTCGATATCGGCCGGCAACTGCTCGAACCAATCCGTATCGTCGCGGCGCAATGCGATATCCAGCGCGACGATGTCCTGCACCTGCTCACGATGCACTTCACGATAGCGGACTGCCGCACCGGCCACCGCGAAGCGATGCAGGAACGCCTTGCGTCCCTCCTCGGCCGTGCAGTGGAAATAGCCGCCTTCGTGCCCGGCGAAGAACCCGCGCAACCAGGCCTCGGTTTCCGCAGCGTCCTGGGCAGAGACCTTCAGCAACAGGTGATGCTCGTAGCGTTGCCGGAACTCGCCCATGCGCTTTGGCAGGTGCGAGGGCAGCAGGCCGGTCAGCACCTGCATCACCCGGTCGGTCACCCCGCGCAGGCCCAGCCGTTCGAACCAGCCATCGACGCGGCTCTTCAATGCGAACGCTGCGGGCACACGGGAGGTACCGAGGCGATCGATCAGCAGGAAGCTGTCCTTGCCGTAGCGCTCGCCGATGTCATAGGCATCGCGGTGAATGTACTCGCCCGCGATCGGCAGGCGCTCGAAGCCGGTCAGCAGCTGGCGACGGATCGCGGTGAGGCTGTCGGTGCGATTGCTGCCGATATAGAAGACCTCGGCAGCCTCCTTCTCGAAGGTGTCCAGGCGCACCGCGAACACTGCCAGCTTGCCGGCAGATCCCGCTGCCTCGAAGTGGCGGCTGGGATCCGCATTGAAGCGTGCGGGAGTATCGGCACCGACTTTGCGTACTTCCTCGGCATAGCGTGGATCGGAAGCCGCACGGCCGTCGCCATCGCCCACGTCGGCGGCCGTGTAGTCACCGGCCTGCAGGCGCTGCAGGATCTGCTCGGGCGTATCACCCAGCGCGATGCCCAGATGGTTGACCAGCTGCAACTGGCCCTGCGCATCGACCTGCGCATACAGCGCCAGCTCGGTGTAGGCCGGGCCACGTCGCACCAGCGCGCCACCGGAGTTGTTGCAGATGCCGCCCAGCACCGAGGCACCGATGCAGGACGAGCCGATCACCGAATGCGGTTCGCGACCCAGCGGAGCCAGCGTCTGCTCCAGGCGGTCCAGCGTGGCACCGGGCAGGCACAGCACCTGGCGGCCTTCGTTCAACAACTGGATGCCGGTCAGGCGCAGCGTGTTGACCAGCACGATCGGCCGGCCATAGTCATCGCCGTCCGGGGTCGAGCCGCCGGTCAGGCCGGTGTTGGCCGCCTGCAGGATGATCGCCGCGCCGCCCTGCACCGCTGCCTGCAGCACGCGCCACAGTTCCAGCAGCGTCCCCGGGCGCACCACCGCCAGCACTGGGCCATCGCCGAAACGGTAGCCGCGGCGGAAGCGGCGCGTAGCCTTGTCGCCGGTCATTACATGGCGATTGCCGACCGCATCGCGCAACTGTGCCAGCACGGCGGCGTGGCCGCTCATGGCAGGCTGACCAGCGAGTCGCGGCCGATGTCGGCGATGCGGCGCGCACCGGTCAGGGTCATCGCCACGCGCATTTCCTTGGCGATCAGGTCCAGCAGGTTGGCCACGCCGGCCTCGCCCTGCGCGGCCAGCGCATAGATGAAGGCGCGGCCCAGCAGCACGGTATCGGCCCCCAGCGCCAACATGCGCACCACGTCCAGGCCAGTGCGGATGCCGGAATCGGCGAGGATCTTCAGGTCGCCCTGCACCGCATCGGCGATGGCCGGCAACGCACGTGCGGTGGACAGCACGCCGTCCAGCTGGCGGCCACCGTGATTGGAGACCACGATGCCATCGGCACCGAACTTCACCGCATCACGCGCGTCATCCGGGTCGAGGATGCCCTTGATCACCATCGGGCCCTTCCAGAATTCGCGGATCCACTCCAGGTCCTTCCACGAAATGGAGGGATCGAAGTTGCTGCCCAGCCAACCGATGTAATCCTCCAGCCCGGTCGGGTTGCCGCGGTAGGTGGAGATGTTGCCGAGGTCATGCGGGCGGCCGAACAGGCCCACGTCCCACGCCCAGTGCGGATGGGTGATGGCCTGGCCGATACGGCGCAGCGAGGCATTCGGGCCGCTCATGCCCGAGTGTGCATCGCGGTAGCGCGCGCCCGGCACCGGCATGTCCACGGTGAACACCAGCGTGGTCACGCCGGCGGCCTGCGCCCGCTCCAGCGCGTTGCGCATGAAGCCACGGTCACGCAGCACGTACAGCTGGAACCACATCGGCCGCTGGATGGCCGGTGCCACTTCCTCGATCGGGCACACCGACACCGTGGACAGGGTGAACGGGATGCCGCGGCTGTCGGCCGCGCGCGCCGCCTGTACCTCGCCGCGCCGCGCATACATTCCGGTCAGGCCGACCGGCGCCAGCGCCACCGGCATCGCCAGTTTTTCGCCGAACAGCTGGGTTTCCAGGCTCAGGTCGGACATGTTGCGCAGGATGCGCTGGCGCAGCGCGATGTCGGACAGGTCGGAAACGTTGCGCTTCAGCGTGTGCTCGGCATACGCGCCGCCATCGATGTAGTGGAACAGGAACGGCGGCAGCCGGCGTTCGGCAGCAGCACGGTAATCGGTGGAGGCGGAGATGATCATGGGGTCAACCGTGGGGGGAAGGCAGGCGCGAGGCCCGCGCACGCCGGGCTTCGTTGTCATCGAGGGTGCGCAGCGTGGTGTGCACGAACTCGAGGTGGGCATGCGCGGCGGCGCGCGCGCGTTCGGGGTCGCCGGCCAGCACCGCATCCATCATCTCGCGGTGCTGGTCGGACAGCGGCGAGAAGGTCTTCGCCGAGGTGTAGAGCTTTTCGCGGCTCTGCGAGATGTTGGTCTGCAGCAGTTCGAACAGCCCGCGCATCACCTGCAGCAGCACCAGGTTGTGCGAGGCCTCGGCGATGGACAGGTGGAAGGCCGCGTCGGCCTCCGCCTCGCCGGTGGGGTCGTCCTTGCCGTGCGCGTCCATCATGGTCTGGAAGGCCTGTGCGATGCGCGCGCGGTCCTCGTCGGTGGCACGCAGCGCCGCATGCCAAGCGGTGGCACCTTCCAGCGCGTGGCGGATCTCCAGCACGTCGAAGCGGTATTCCGGGTCGCCCTGGAACAGCGGCAGGTACGGCGCCAGCGGTTCATCCAGCGCCTGCCGCGCGCGTGCCGCAGGCTCGGCCACGTAGGTGCCGCCACCGACCCGTGCGGTCAACAGGCCCTGGCTGGCCAGCTGCGCGATGGCCTCGCGCAGCGCGGTGCGCGAGACCCCCAGCTGCACCGCCAGGGTGCGCTCGGCCGGCAGCCGGTCGCCCGGCCGCAGCTGTTGTTCCTGCACCAGGCCGCGCAGCTGCGCAGCCACCTTGTCCGAAATACGTTGCGTGCTCATGGCGCCATTGTGGCCCGAAGCGCGCAGCGGGTGGTCGGCCAGCCGCGCATGGCTCAGGGAATCATCCAGGTCAGCCAGTAAGCCTGGGCCAGGGTGATCAGGCCGACCATCGTGGTGAAGATCAGGCTGTGCTTGACCGTGAAGCGGAACAGATCCGACTCCTTGCCGGCCAGGCCGACCGCCGCGCAGGCAATGGCGATCGACTGCGGTGAGATCATCTTGCCGGTGACACCGCCGGTGGTGTTGGCCGCTACCAGCAGCACATCGGACACGCCGATCTGCTGTGCGGTGGTGGCCTGCAGTGCCGAGAACAAGGCATTGGACGAGGTATCCGAACCGGTCAGGAACACGCCCAGCCAGCCCAGGAACGGTGAGAAGAACGGGAACGCGTCGCCGGTATGCGCCAGTGCCAGGGCCAACGTGGCAGACAGTCCCGAGTAGTTGGCGATGAAGGCGAACGCCAGCACCATGCCAATCGAGTAGATCGGCATGCGCAGCTCACGCACGGTCTCGCCGAAGGTCTGCAGCGCCGAACGTGCAGGCATGCGCAGCACGATGATGGCAATCACCCCGGCCAGGATGATCGAGGTACCGGTAGCCGAGAACCAGTCGAACTTGTAGATGGCGTCATAGCTCAGCGGCGCATCCACGATCGGTGGCATCTTCTGCACCAGCTGGTCCAGGCCCGGCACTGGGATCTTCAGCACCCAGCCTTCCAGCGGACCGCCCGCCGCGAACAGCGACTTGAACGGCTTGATGCTCCACAGCGTGACCATCGCGGTGAGGATCAGGAACGGCGACCATGCCCTGGCGATCTGGCCGACGCTGTGGCGCGGTGCCTCCAGTGCCTGTGCGGCCGCCTCGGCGCTGGTTTCGGTGTCGAAACGGAAGATCCGCACCGGCTTCCAGCGGCGCAGGAACAGGGTCAGGCACACCAGCGACGCGAGCGACGCGGTGATGTCCGGTAGTTCCGGGCCGATGAAATTGGAGGTCAGGTACTGCGCGATGGCGAACGAACCACCCGCAACCAGCACCGCCGGCCAGGTCTCCTTGATACCGCGCCAACCATCCATGATCGCCATGATCCAGAACAACACGATGATGGTCAGGAACGGCAACTGGCGGCCGGCCATCTGGCCGATCTCGAATGCGTCCAGGCCGGTGACCTGCCCGGCCACGATGATCGGAATGCCCATCGCGCCGAACGCTACCGGCGCGGTGTTGACGATCAGGCACAGGCCGGCGGCATACAGCGGCTTGAAGCCCAGCCCGACCAGCAACGCTGCGGTGATCGCCACCGGCGCACCGAAACCGGCCGCCCCTTCCAGGAAGGCGCCAAAAGCGAAGCCGACCATCAGCATCTGCAGGCGCTGATCTTCGGTCACCGAGAGGATCGAGGCCCGGATGATGTCGAACTGCCCGGTCTTGACCGAAACTTTGTAGAGGAACACCGCACCGATGATGATCCACGCGATGGGCCACAGGCCGTAGACGAAACCGAAGCCGGCCGCGCCCAGCGCCTGGGGCACCGGCATGCGGTAGAACAACAGGGCCACGCTGAGTGCGATGGCCACGGTGATCGTGCCGGCCAGCCAGCCCTTCATGCGCAGCACTGCCAGGGCAACGAAGAAGAACGCGATCGGCAGCAGCGCGATCAGGCTCGACAACCACAGGTTGCCGGCGGGGTCGTACAGGTGTTGCCAGGGCTGCATGAAGACTCTCGACTGGAAACGGAAGGAGCCCACCGCAGGCGGTGGGTCGCCGTGGCCGTCGATCATTGGTATTACCATTAATGATCGAGATCAGACCACTTGCAGCGGATTTAACCGCCTCTCCGACGAAGAGCCTATTAGACCATAGGGCTAGCCTTCATATTGGTCCGACCATTAGAGCCATTATGGTGCCGGCCGCTGGCCGACAACTCGACCTTCCCTACGAGATCCGTTTCTCCAACCGCCGCATCACCGCCAGCACCAGCACGCACAGCACGCTGACCCCGATCGCGATCACGTACTTGCTGATCCCCACCGCAATCCCGATCGCCGCCGCCATGATCAGCGAACTGGCCGTGGTCAAGCCGCTGACCTGGTCCTCGCGTGAGCCGCGCAGAATGGTGCCAGCGGCCACGAAGCCGACACAGGCCACCACCGCTTCGATCAGGCGCACCGGATCAACCTGCAGCAGATCGCGGTAACGCTCCTGCTGGAAATGCTCGGCCACCGAGTCGCCGAGACCGACGATCAATGCCGCCGCTCCGGCAATGAGCATGTGCGTACGCAGGCCGGCGGCGTGCTTGCCCATTTCCCGCTCGACACCGAGCACACCGCCGAACAGCATCGCTGCGGCTACGCGCAGCAGGATCGAGACATCCTGGGTGAGTTCCATGGGCAGGCTCCGGGTATTTCCCCGAGCGTCGCGTGGCATGCGTGGCACAGAGGTGAAGACCACCCCACAGTGCGTTCACCCGGTAGCGCCGGGCATCGCCCGGCGACGCCGCAACCCGCGTTCAGCGCATCACTGCGCGAGGTAGCCACCATCGATGGCGTAGTACGTGCCGGTCGCGAACGAGGCATCGTCGCTGGCCAGCCAGGCTACCAATGCGGCCACTTCCTCCGGCGTACCCAGCCGCTTCAACGCGTGCCGCCCTTCCAGCGTGGCGCGCACCTTCGGGTCCATCTTCTCCAGCAGCGGTGTGCTGATGAAGCCCGGGCCGACCGCGTTGACACGAATGCCGTCGGCCGCATGCTCCCAGGCGGCGGTCTGGGTCAGCCCGACCACGCCGTGCTTGGCCGCCACGTACGCAGTGGAACCGGCATAGCCCACCTGGCCCAGGATCGAGGCCATGTTGATGATGCTGCCGCCCGTGCCGGCCGCGCGCATGGCCTGGATCTGCGCACGCTGGCACAGGAACACGCTGGTGAGGTTGACATCGATCACGCGCTGCCAGCCATCAATCGGATAGTCGCCGCTGCTGGCCGCCGGCCCGCTGATGCCGGCGTTGTTGACCGCCACGTGCAGGCCGTCGAGTTCCTTGATCGTGCGCTGCACCGCTGCCTCCACCGCCGCGTCGTCGGTGACGTCCAGCGCGATGCCGATGGCCTGTGTGCCGGTGCTGCGCAACTGCGCCACGGTGGCATCCACTGCATCCTGCTTGAGGTCCCAGACCGAGATACGGGCACCGGATGTGGCCAGTGTCTGGGCCACGGCCAGGCCGATGCCCGACACGCCGCCGGTCACGATCGCGGTCTTGCCGGTCAACTGGTAATCAATCATCTCCATTCTCCATCGGTGGGGGTATCAAAGTGGCCTGCAACAGCCAACCCACCCACCCTACGCGCACGCCCGTGATGGTCGGGCTGACATCGCATCTCCAGATCGTTCCAGCCATGAAACCTCAACCGCAGTTTATGTATGGAACTACGTACGGATATGCGTGCAAAACGCCGGCGTATGTTCTTCGGCATTTTCACTTTGGCCGTAATCGCCAATCGTTTTGACCTTATCGAAGTCAAAAGCGCGCGAATCGCGGCGACAATGGGAAACGCTTCCAGATTCTTCGACACATTCAATTCAACCTGTGTTTGCGCAGAGCGATGTCCCGATATTTCACTTTTGCTGATTACCGCCAGTTCGGCGAACGCCATGGCTACGACTACCGGATCGAAGGGAGTGAACTGCGCGACGACCAATGGGCAGGGCGTGGCGACGTCCACGAACAGTCACTGCGCGGTGGCCTGGGCCTGATCGCCTCGGACGTGCACAACCGGTTCACCTACACGGCCACCGCTGTGCACGGTGCCGGCCTGACCATCCGCCTGATGCTTCAGGGCGAAGTGGATGTCCAGTTTCCTCGTCGCAAGGGGTTCACCCTGCGCGCCGGCACAGGCATGACCACCAGCCACCATGAACCTGTGTCGATGGCCGGGCTGCATCCCGGTGGCAGCCACCTGCGCGGGGTCAGCTTGAGCGTACCGGCCGATCTGGACGTGGACATGCTGCGCCTGCCGGCACTGCAACGGGTCCTTCATTCCCCTCTGCAGTGCCGCCACTGGGCCATTCCGCATGCCTTGCTGCCGACGCTCGCCCAATTGTTCGACAGCCCCTGGCAGGACGACATCGATGCGCTGTGGCGCGAAGGCGTGGCCCTGCAGGTGTTGGCCGTCGGCCTGCAGGCCGAGGATATGCAGACCGAGCATATACGCACGCTGCGCGCCGGCCAGCGCGAGCGGCTGGAGCGAGTGCGCAGCTATCTGCATGACGACCCCAGCCATGCCCACAGCCTGATCGAACTGGCCCAGCTGGCCTGCATGAGCCCCAGCTCCTTGCGCCGCCATTTTGCCCAGCAATATGGAAGCTCGGTGTTCGACTACCTGCATGAGCAGCGCATGCGCCATGCCGAACAGGGCCTGCGCGAAAACGGATGGACCGTCGAGCAGGCTGCCGCCGCCAGCGGCTACCGCCACCCCAGCAACTTCGCCGCCGCGTTCCGCAAGCGCTTCGGCCTGGTCCCCAGCCGCTGGCGTACGGACCCCTCGAAGGTCGGCTGAAAGCCTCTGCCCGGTAGGTGTCGACCTTGGTCGATCGGCATGCCATGGCCCAGCTTTGGTAGGTGTCGACCTTGGTCGACACGCTCCTGCGCCATCGCGGATGCCGGCCAGCGACCGGCACTACCACGTGCTACCAGGCACGGCCCGGCGTCACCCTGCGGGCCTCAATACACCGGTAGATCGATGTAGCTGGCCTGCGCCGCGCTGTGCCACACGCGCTGCGTGGCCTTCTGGTAATCGCCCGGCTTGGCCAGGTAGATGTTCGGCACGTAGGTCTGCGGGTTGCGGTCGTACAACGGGAACAGGCTGGACTGCACCTGCACCATCACCCGGTGGCCCTTCTGGAACGTGTGGTTGGCGTTGGGCAGGTCAAAACGGTACGGCAGCACCTGGTTGGCGGGCAGCGGCTTCGGATCGCTGAAGCTCTCGCGGTAGCGGCCACGGAAGATCGCCAGCGACACCGGCAACTCATAGCCCCCCATTTCCGGCGTCGACGCTTCCTGGTCCGGATACACGTCGATCAGCTTCACCACCCAGTCGCTGTCGGTGCCACTGGTCGAGGCCTGCAGATGCACCACCGGCGCGCCGCCGATGCGCAGCGGCGCGGTCAGCGGTTCGGTGATGAAGGTCAGCACGTCCGGGCGACCATCGACAAAGCGCTGGTCCTTGACCAGCCAGGTGGTCCACATGTCGCGGTCACCGAAGCGCACCGGACGCGGCACGAACGGCACCGGCTTGGCCGGGTCGGACACGTATTCCTCGAAATCACCCTCGCCCGCCGCCGGTGCCTGGAACGCCAGCTTGCCGCCGGCGCGCAGGTACAGCGGCTTGCTGCTGGCGGCACACCCCTTGTCGCAGCTGCGCGGCCAACCCTTCAAGCGGTCCCAGTGGTTTTCGCCGGTGTTGTAGATCAGCACCGGTGGCGTATCGGCCTTCGGCGCGCCATCCACCAGGTACTGGTCGAAGAAGGGCTTGAGCACGTCGCGGCGGAACTGCAGCGCGGTATCGCCGTCGAACATCAGCGCACCCAGTTCGCTGCCGCTGTAGTTCACCTGGCTGTGTCGCCACGGGCCCATCACCAGGTAATTGCGGTTGTTGCCGCTATCGCGTCCTTCCATCGCCTGATAGGCGTGGTTGGCACCCCACATGTCTTCCTGGTCCCACAGGCCCTGCAGCCACATGGTCGGCACCTTCAGCGGTGTCCTTGCCATCACCGCGTCCAGCGCCTGGCCCTGCCAGAAGCCGTCATAGGCCGGATGCTCGACCAGCTTCTTCCACCAGGTCAGCTGGTCCACGCCGGTGAAGCGCGCATAGTCACCGGCCGAACCGATGCGCAGGAAGGTGCTGTAGTCGTCGTAGCCGAGGCTGGGCAGCGGCGTACCCTTGCCGCGCTTCTCGGTCTGCATGGCGAAGTAGTTGAAGTTGACCTGGCGGAACGCACCGTAATTGAGCCAGTCGTCGCCCATCCAACCATCGACCATCGGGCTCTGTGGTGCGGCCACCTTCAGTGCCGGGTGCGGGTCGGTCAGCGCCATCACCACGGTGAAGCCCTCGTACGACGAGCCGAGCATGCCGACCTTGCCATTGCTCTCCGGCACGTTCTTCACCAACCAGTCGATGGTGTCCCAGGCGTCGGTGGAATGGTCGACCTGGGTGTTGTTCAATGGCCCGCGCAGCGGCCGGGTCATCACGTAATCGCCCTCGGAGCCATGCTTGCCGCGGATATCCTGGAACACGCGGATGTAGCCGCCGTCGACAAACACCTCGTCACCCTGCGGCAACAGGTCGCGCATGCGCGGCGAATCACTGCGGCTGGCGCGACCGGCAGCATCATAGGGGGTCCGGGTCAGCAGAATCGGCGCATTGTGGGCGCCCTTGGGCACCACGATCACCGTGTACAGCCTGGTGCCATCACGCATCGGCACCATCACCACGCGCTTGTCGTAGTCGCGACCGACATCCGGGGCAACGAACGGCTTGCCGCTGATATCCGGGGTCATCGGCGGGGTATCGGCGGCCAGCACGGTGCTGGACAGGCAAAGGGCAATGGCTACAGCGACGGCACGCACACGCATGGACAACCCCTCCCGGCAGGAAAGCCCCAAGCCTACTCCTGCCTGGCGCCGTGAAGTGTGCGCAGGCTTTGCATTCTTCGGTGGATGCGGGCAGGACTGATGGCACATGTGCCTGCGGTGCCGCTGCGCTCGTCGGCGAAAGGTAGTGCCGGCCGCTGGCCGGCAACCGCGTAACGCGCCCCAGGATCATGAAGTTGCCGGCCAGCGGCCGGCACTACCCGATCAGGCTGCCGTTACTTCATGCAACGCCAGCCAACGCCAACGGCCGTCTTCCTGCCGCAGCACGGCCAGTGCTTCACGCCAGGCCATCCCACCTTCAGCAACGCCCTGCCCTTCACGGTAGCGCAGCATTGCCAACGGTGCCGGCACCGCAATGAACTGCAGGGCATCGATTTCGATACACAGGCCCGGGCGGGCACCGTGGCCGCCAGCGAACATGCCGGCCAGTGCTTCGCGGTCCAGGCGCTGCCCAGCAATACCGACCATGCTGAAGTCGGTGCAGAAATGATCCATCAGCGCATCCAGCGTACTGGCGGCTGCTTCCGCACGGAACCAGGCCTGCAGCTTGGCGATCAGATCATGGAACTCGTTCTCTGCGGTCATCGTCATTGCATTGTCTCGGGTTGGGAAAGAGAGATCGATTGCGAACGGCGCAGCAGCGCCATCGGCAGCAGCGTCATTGCAGCGGCCAAACCCAGCGCCACGCTGGTGGCGCGTGCCGGCAGCCATTGCATGGCCAATGCCAGCAGCAGTGCGATGGCGGCGGTGCCGAGGCAGAAGCTGAGCTGGCGGTTGAGGTTCCAGAGTGCACTGGCATCGCCCAACGCCTCACCTTCCACGCCATGGAAGGCCAGCGTCTGCGCGGTGCTGCTGCACAGGCTGCCGCCGGCGCCCATCAGCGCGAACAACAATCCGGCCAGCACGAAGGCCGGCTGCGGCAGCAGCGCCATCAACAACAGGCCGCCGGCCTGCAGGAGCATGCCGGCGTGCAGTACCGCAGCCGGACCGAAGCGAGCCAGCAGGCGCTTGCTGGCCATGATCGCGATGGCCGCAGCCAGCGCCCAGGGCAGCATCAGCGCGCCGATGCGTGCCGCGCTGTAACCGGCGTGGTGCAATTGCAGGGTACTGACCAGTTGGCTGCCGATGAACACACCGGGTACGGCGAGATACACCAGCATCGCCAGCCGCAGCCCGCGATGGGACAGCAACGACCAGCGCAGCAGTGGCTGCGCCTGCCGACGTGCATGCCGAAGGTGCGTCGCCGCCAGCAACAGCGCGGCCAGCAGCAACACGGCACCTGCACCGCGATGTCCCGATTCGCCCAGCCAGGTCAGCGCCAGCAGCAGCGCGCCCAGCGCCAGCATCGCGGTGGACAGGGCATAGGCCTGCAGGCGCGGCGCACTGCGCGCGCAGTCGGCCGGCATCCAGGCCAGCACCAGACCGATGGCCACCACCGCCAATGGCAGGCTGGCCCAGAGCACGCCGCGCCAGGACAGCCACTGCACCAGCAGCCCGCCCAGTGCCGGTGCCAGGGCCGGCACCAGAAGCGCCACCAGCAGGATGCGACGGGTCAGCGCGCCACGTTGCCCGGCCGTGCATTGCCGGTACGCCGCGGCTTGCGCCACGGGAATCAGCAGACCGCCGGCCAACCCCTGCAGCAGGCGCCATCCGAGCAGCCAGCCGATCCCCGATGCGGAACCTGCCAGCGCAGCGGCAACCGCGAACAACAGCAACGCCACCAGCAGCAAGCGACGCTCGCCACAGCGCGCGGCCAGCCACGGCGCCAGCGGAATCACCACGCTCAGGCCCAGCATGTACGCCGTGCCGACCCAGGCCAGGGTGCTGACGTCGGCGTGCAGCTCCGCTGCCAATGCCGGATAGGCCACCGTGGCGATGAACATGTTGACCAGATCCAGGGCGAATACCAGCAGGAAAATCGCCTCATGGCGCAGGCGGGGGGACGGCATCGGCGGCGCTCCAACAGAGAAGCCATCAGCATGCCGCCCGGGGGGTTGTTGGAAAAACACGACAGCACCTGCGACACTGTCAAAACTGTTTTGACAATGAATCGCCGTGGTCAGCCTCGATCGCTTCGATATTTTCCGTGCCGTGGTCGAAGCCGGCAGCCTGACCGCTGCGGCCGATCGGCTCGGCCTCAGCCGCGCGGTGGTCAGCTTCAACCTGAAGCGGCTGGAGCAGGAGCTGGGCGTGACCCTGCTGTTGCGCAGCACCCGCCACTTGGCCCTGACCGAGGCCGGCGAGCAGTTCCTGCAACATTGCGTGCAGGCATTGGATGCTGCGCAGGCGGCGATCGATGCCGCGCGCCGCGACCAGCACCAGCTGCAGGGCGTGCTGCGCCTGACCACCACACCGGAGTACGCCCAGCTACGCCTGATTCCCGCGTTGGAGGCGTTCCGCGCGCAGCACCCGGCCCTGCAGCTGCACCTATCAACTTCTCCAGCGCCAGCGGACCTCATTCCCGAACGCTTCGACCTGGCGATCCGCCTCGGCCGCCTGCCGGATTCGGGCCTTCACGCCAGTGAATTGGAGCGCCACCCACTGTGCGCGGTGGCCGCTCCCTCGCTGCTGGCGCGTCTGCCCTCTGCCGAGGCTGCCGATGACCCGGCACAGCTGGGCACCCTGCCCCGCCTGGGCTATCCGCGCCTGGCCGATGTGCCGGTGATCGCGCCTGATGGCAGCGGCGCCCTGTTTGCCACCAACCCGGGCAACGCGGTGGTACGCGTGGATGGTGCCAGCAGCCTGCGCGCGTTCGCCCTGGCCGGCGCCGGGGTCACCGTGCTGCCACGCTGGCTGATCGAGGACGACCTGGCCCAGGACCGGCTGCGCCCGGTGCTGCGCCAGCACCGCTTCCCGCAGCAGAGTGTCTACGCGGTCTACCCGCACAGCACGCAGCCCTCACCGAAGGTACGGCAGCTGATTGATTTCCTGCGCGACCGGTTCGCCACATAAAAAGGGGACGGAGGGGATTAAGTCGTTTATGCATAAACGACTTAATCCCCTCCGTCCCCTTTTTCAGACACGGCCCTGTGCGGGCCGTGTCGTCAGGCATCAGCGCAGCACCTGCTCCACCAGCTGCACGTCCACGGTCTGCAGCGGCTCGGCGGCATTGCGCGCCAGCTGCACCTGGTAGGTGCCACCGTCGATCTTCCACTGGCGCGCCTGTGCATCGTAGTGGGCCAGGGTCTTCGGCTCGGCTTCGATGCGGATGCGGCGCTGTTCGCCCGGCTGCAGGTTCACCTTGTCGTAGCCGATCAGGCGGATCGGCGTGGTGCTGCCTGCCGGCAGCTTCAGGTACAGCTGGGCCACATCGGCGCCGGCGCGCTTGCCGGTATTGCGGATATCGACGCTGGCGACCAGGCGCGAGCCTTCCACGCTCACCTTCAGGTTGTCATAGGCGAACGAGGTGTAGGACAGGCCATGACCAAAGGCGAAGGTCGGGGTCAGGCCCTTGACCGCCATCCACTTGTAGCCGACGTTGGCGCCTTCGATATCGAAATCGAACACATCACCGAACGGCTTGGCCGGCTTGAAGCCGAGGCCATCGATATGCGGGCGCGGCAGCTGCGATTCGTCCGTCACCCAGGTCACCGGCAGGCGGCCCGACGGATTGACTTGACCGGTCAGCAGCGCGGCGATGCCTTCGCCGCCGCGGATGCCCGGGTACCAGGCCTGCAGCATCGCTGGCACCTGCCCCAGCCAAGGGGTGCGCACCGGGCCGTTGGTTTCCAGCACCAGCACGGTCTTCGGGTTTGCCGCGGCCACCGCCGAGATCAGTGCGTCCTGGTTGTCCGGCAGCTGCATGTCCGGCAGGTCCACCGATTCGGCGGCCCACTGCGTGGCAAACACAATGGCCACATCGGCCTGCGCGGCGGCCCTGGCCGCAGCGGCGGCATTGGTCCCGTCCACATACTCGATGGTTGCGTCAGGGCGCGCCGCACGCAGCGATTCCAGCGGCGAGGACGGGTGGAAGATCACCGGGCCCGGCCAGGTGGTCGGCAGTACGCCCGGCACCGCGTTGGTGCCCTTGGCGGTCACGCCCACCATCGACGAACCACCGCCACCGATCACGCCCTTGTCGGCGTGGCCACCGATGATGACAATGCGCTTCACGCTGTCGGCCAGCGGCAGCAGGTTGCCTTCATTGCGCAGCAGCACGCTGCCCTCTTCCACCGTGCGCTGGGCCACGGCGAAGCCGGCCTCGGCATCCACCTTCTGGTGCTGCGGCGGGTTGTCGAAGTTGCCGTGCAGGAACATCGTGCGCAGGATGCGCGTGACCATGTCATTCAGGCGCGCCTGCGGCACCACGCCGCCATGCACGGCCAGACGCAGCGGTTCGTCGAAGAACACCGCTGCGTCGAACACTTCACCGGCCGACTGCTGGTCCAGGCCGGCCAGCGCCGCCTTCGAACCGCTGTGCACGCCGCCCCAGTCGGACATCACGAAACCGGGGAACTTCCATTCCTGCTTCAGCACCTGGTTCATCAGGTAGCCGTTCTCGCAGCCGTAGGTGCCGTTGATCTTGTTGTACGAGCACATCGCCACGCCCGGGCGGCCGGCTTCCAGCGCGATCTCGAACGCCAGCAGGTCCGACTCGTGCATGGCCTGCTCGCCGATGCGCACGTCGTGGAAGTTGCGGCGGGTCTCCATGTCGTTCAGCGCGAAGTGCTTCATCGAGGAGATCACGTGCTGGCTCTGCACGCCCTGGATCAGCGCGCCGACCATCGAACCGGCCAGCAGCGGATCTTCACCGGCATATTCGAAGTTGCGGCCGTTGCGTGGATCGCGCTGCAGGTTGACGCTGCCCGACAGCAGGATGTTGAAGCGCTGCTGCCATGCCTCGCGGCCCATGGTCGCGCCACCGGCGAAAGCCACTTCGCGGTTCCAGCTGGACGCGGTGGATGGGCCCGATGGCATCGCCGTGGCGAAATCACCCGGGCGGATGCCGCCCGGATTGGTCACGCCGACACCGGCATCGGCCGACTGCTGCGACGGAATGCCCAGCCGCGCCACGCCCGGCACGAAACCGGCCGAACCGACCGCGCCTTCCGGCAGTGGGCCACCATCCTTGCCCAGCCCGAAGTAGCTGTGCAGCATCTGGAACTTCTCATCCTCGGTCATCGCCTTCAGCAGCAGCGCGGCGCGCGCATCGGCGTTGAGGGTGGTGTCCATCCACGGCCTGTCGCCATGCGTGTCGGCGGCATAGGCCAGTGTCAGCAGGGTGGCGCGCAAGGCGCTGCCTTCCACCTTGAACGGCGCGCTGCTGGCGGCCTGGAAACCATCGCTGAAATAGCTGGCATCGGCTTCCAGCGCCACACGCGCCGGATCGAAGCCGGCGGCCTTGGCCGATTCACCGGCCACCGCGCCGAGCAGCACCGCCGGTGCACCCAGCCGCGAACGGGTGACCAGCGCTGGCAGCTGCGCGGCACCTGCACCGGCATCGGTATAGACCGCCACGGTGTGGCGGCCATCGTCCAGGCGCAGGTAGTTCAGGCCCGGCTGGTCCGGGCCGGATTCAGCGGCGATCGGCAGCCGGGTCAGTACGGCCTGGCCGCGCTGGGTCTGGCCATCATCCCTGCCCGCGGCAATGAAGCGGTATTCGTAACCCAGTCCGTCGGCCAGCACCTGCAGCGGATCGACCTGGCCGATGCCGCGCTGCACCTGGCGCACGCTCACCGCGTCCACCTGCAGGGTCTTCAGCTGGGCGGCCAGGGCCGGCATCGCCTCGGCGGTCGGGGCCTGTTCCAGGGTCAGCACGGTGAACGCGGCAGGGTCGGCCCAGGCCGGAGCGGCCAGTGCAGCGGACAGGGCCAGGGACAGTACAAGCTGCTTTGTAAACGTTTTCATCGACGGGCGTAATTCCGTTGCCAAGGCAATCGGTCCAGGGAAAGTGCCGCCGAAGGGTGCAGCGTTCATGCCGCGCAGGGGTTGCCAGGCAACCTCCCGCAGGCCGAAGGACGGGCCGGTCTGCGCGCGGGACCCTCCTCCCGCCGTGACAACCTGCCTGCCCGGGCCGCGCAGGGCGACCCAATCCTGTGAAGATTGTGCGAGGGCGTTCACACCTGTCAACAGGACCTAAGTCACAGGGGCGATCCCAGCCTGCAGTTATCAGGCCATCACCGGCGGTCATCAGCGCGCCGTGCGAGGCTGCCGATAATGAAGGTCCCTGGCCACGAACCGAGCCCATGACCGTCCACCGCGACTTCGACCATCTCTGGCGCGACCGCTGCGATACCTCCAGCCAGCGCGCACCGCGCGTGCTGATCCGGGTGTTCGTGGCCCCCGGTGAGCTGGAACGCAGCGTGTCCTTCTACGAGCAGCTGCAGGGCGTGGTGGCCGATGCGGGCTTTCCGTTTCCGGAGGCCGGGCTGCGCCTGGCCATGGTCGGTGCGTTCCTGTTGATCGAGGGCAGCGAGGCGGCGCTGGCGCCGTTCACCTCGACCACGGGGACACTGCTGGTCGATGACGTTCGGCCTTATCACGACAAACTGGTTGCCGCCGGCGCCGAGATCATCTTCCCGTTGCAGGTGGTCCCGACCGGGGCGGCGTTCAATGCGGTGCATCCCGATGGCACGGTGGTCGAGTACGTGCATCACCGGCCGGATCCGCAGGGGCGGTGAGGGGGCGAACGGCCAGGCTGCGCCCGGCCCCCGCGGTAGTGCCGGCCGCTGGCCGGCAACCTCAGAAGCAACAGCCGAAGCAAAAGCGGGCTTCCTGTGGGATGGCGGGGTGGGTCCGGTTGCGGGGGACGCCGTGAATCCGTCCCTGGAGGCTCGGTCGCGCCATCCATGGCGCTCACGCCCCCGCAACCGGACCCACCCCGCCTTCGACAGTTCGTCGCAATCTGCAGTAGATCCACGCCATGCGTGGATGCTCTTCGATCAATCGTCGAATTACTCGATTTCGATGGAGATTCATCCACGCATGGTGTGGATCTACAATCCCTCCATGCCCTCCCCCGCCCTGCCCTGGAATGGCACGCTGCTGCTGGATGCTCACGTGGCCGTGTTGCAGGGGCGTGCCGGTGACAGCGATGTACACGCGCACTATGCCCATCAGCTGCTGTTGAGCGAAGCCACTCCCTGGCACGTCGAGATCGACGGTGTGCGCCAGCAGGGCCAACGGCTGTGGGTGCCGTCGTTCCGGCCGCACGCGATCCTGTCGGCACCGGACGCGGGCTGCACGGTGTTCCTTGAGCCGGCGCATGCCGACCTCGAACAGATCCAGCAGCACCTGCACTCGCTGCCCGGCACTGCGGCCGGGCTGCACCGCTGGCTGCCACGGCTGAGCCGCGCGCAGCCACTGGACCGGCGGGTAGAGGCGGCGCTGGCCCGCATCAGCCACTACCTGCCTGGCCCGGTGCCGGCTGCCGACATCGCCGGAGCCGCGCACCTGTCGACCAGCCAGCTGCACCGGCGTTTCCAGTCCGACCTGGCGGTGACCCTGCGCGGCTGGGTGCTGTGGCAGCGTTTGCGTACCGCGCTCGCGCACCACCTGCAGGGGCACAGTCTGACCGCCAGCGCGCATGCCGCCGGCTTCGCCGACCTGGCCCATCTCTCGCGCAGCCTGCGCCGCATGTTCGGCATCGGTGCCGCACAGCTGCAGGGCCTGCAGTTGCGCGCGACCTGACACGGCCGATCACCCACGCCTGCGCAGGCCTTCGGGCAGCTCCGGCACCTCGCCATGCGGCAGTTCACGAAACGGCGCCAGCAGCTGCCCCGCGTAATCGCGTGGATAGTCAGGTTGGCTGCCGATGCCGAGGTCGCGTTGCTGCAGTCGATAGCCCGGCGCATCGAAGGCGGTCCCCAGCAGGTGATCCCAGACGGTCAGGAACAGGCCGAAGTTCACGTCACCGGCGGTGCCGTAACGTATGTGATGGAAGCGATGCAGCGGTGCCCACGCCATCACCCGGCCCAGCACACCCGGGCGCATGTCCACGTTGGAGTGCTGCAGCAGCAGCTGGATGGCGATGGCAAACGCCAGCACCGCCGCCACCGGCATCGGCAGGCCCAACAGCAGCAGCGGCAGCACGCCGCCCACCGCTTCGGCGGCCTGGTGCAGTGGGTGTTTCATCAGCCCGTTGAAGCCATACATGCGGGTCACGCTGTGATGCACGGCATGCAGGCGCCATAGCCAGCCGATGCGATGGCTGGCGTAGTGCACCAGGGTGATGCCGAGATCGGCAGCGATGATCGCCACCAGTAGCTGCAGTGCGAACGGCCACTGCAGCGGCCACAACTGCCACGGAATGATCGCCGCCAGCAGCGGCACCGCCGCGATCGACAACAGGTTCAGGCCTTCGTTGACCAGCGCGTGCAGGGCGTCACGCACACGGTCGCCGTGGTCACGGTTGAACGCAGGGTCATACGGCCAGGCGCGCTCGGCGACGAACGAAACCGCAATGGCGATCGCCAGCAGGGCCAGCAGCCACAACGGATCGCCATGGCAGTGGCCCACCCAGACGACGGCAGTGGCGACGAATCCAAGCAGGAACAGCGGGGCATACAGGCGGAGCATCCAGTGCTTCATGGGCAACCCGGGAAGTGAGGGGCCTGCATGCTGGCGTGGCGTGTGGGTTGCTGGCTTGAACAAACGGCGCAACCCTGCGGGCACCACGCTTCCCACATCCACGCATGGCGTGGATCTACAATGACGCTCTCATCGCGCCCGGGACCGGCATGGACTCCTTCAACCTGATGCGCGCCTTCCGCCGCATCGTCGAACGCGGCGGGCTCGCTCGTGCCGCCGAAGACCTGGGCATGTCGCCGGCCGGCCTGAGCAAGCAGTTGCGCACGCTGGAAACGCATCTGGGCGTGGTGCTGCTGCAGCGGACCACGCGGCGCATGAGCCTGACCGAAACCGGCCACGCCTATTACCGCGAATGCTGCCGCCTGCTCGACGAGCTGGAAGCGCTGGAACGCGGCATCGCCGAACAGCGCGGCGAGGTGGCCGGGCGCCTGCGCGTGAACGCGCCGCAGTCATTCGCACTGAGCACGCTGTCGCCGCTGCTGCCGCGCTTCCTGCAGCAGCATCCACAGTTGTCGCTGGACCTGGTGATGGAAGATCGCCTGCTCGATGCAGTCGGTGAGGGTTTCGATGTGTCGCTGCGGCTGCGTGCCGAGCTGGATGATTCACGCTTGGTGGCACGCCGGCTGGCCTCGCTGCAGCAGGTGCTGTGCGCGGCGCCCTCCTACCTGCGGCAGCATCCGGCACCGCAGGCAGTAGGGGATCTGCAGGCCCATAGCGTGCTGGCCTACAGCCTGTCCGACTCACCGGGCAGTTGGCCGCTGCTCGGTCCGGATGGCCAGGTGACGATCACCCTTCCGGCACGCGTGACCGTCAACAACAGCCTGCTGCTGCGTGACCTGCTGGTGGCGGGCATGGGCATCGGCGCCCTGCCTTCGTTCCTGGCCGCGCCGGCATTGGCGCGGGGCGAACTGCAGCAGGTGCTGCCCGACCACCGCTATCCGCCGCGCTTCGTGCATGCGGTCTACCCCACCTCGCGCCACCTGCAGCCCAAGGTGCGTGCCTTCATCGACTTCCTGCACGCCGAGCTGCCCGGCTGCGCCGGCCTGGATTCGTAACTGCCAGCGAAAACTGAGCTGTCCGCAGCGTGCTGTTTCGGCCACGCCGCGCTGCCTACTCTGCCGCCTCTCCTCTCACCGATGGCAGGCAGATGTCTCCCGTTCCTTCCCCCGCCACCGCAGCGCCGGTGGTCGATTTCTTCCACGACGTGGTCTGCGGCTGGTGCTTCGTGCTGGCCCCGCGCCTGCAGCAGGTCTCCGCCGAACTCGGCATCCAGGTGCGCCACCGCAGCTTCGTGCTGCAGGACTCGCGCGCGCAGATGGTCGAGGTGTTCGGCTCGATGGCGCGCGCCAAGGCGATCATCCTGCGCCACTGGACCGACTGCGCCGCGCATGAAGACATCGCGCGCATCGATATCGAAGGCATGCGCGCACAGGACTTCGAGTATCCGTCCGGCTGGCTCGGCGCACTGGCCTGCCAGACCGCAGGGCTGATCGGTGGCAATGATGCCCATGGCGCGATGTTCGACGCGGTGCAATGGGCGCACCTGCACCAGCACCGCAACATCGGCGATGCCGAAGTGCTGCTGGATATTGCCGAATCGCTGGGCCATCCACGTGGCGCCTTCGCTGACCACATGCGCAGCGACGCGGTGCGCCAGCGCGTGCAGGCCGATCGCGCCGAAGCTGCCGCGCTCGGCATCCGCTCCATCCCCACCGTGATCGGCGGCAACGGCCTGCGCCTGCAGACCCTGCCGCTCCCACACCTGCGCCAGGCCCTGGCGCCCCTGGTCGCGGCCTGAGCCGCCCCCTCCCCCACCCTGCAAGGAGATTTCCCCATGACCCCACGTACCCTGTCCACCGCGCTGGCCCTGCTGCTGGCCGCCACCGCCGCGTCCACCACCGTGTCCGCGCACGAACGCGTTCCCTCCGGCCAGCAGGTCGGCACCAGCCCGTGGGGGCCGAAGGACGAGATCGGCCGCCTCAACCTGATCACCGAAGCCTCGCGTGCGGCGATCCTGTCGCGGGTCAGCGGCGGCAAGGCCTATGACCTGGCCACCGACTACTACGTCGGCATGCCCAGCTGGCAGGATGCCGGCGACCCGCACTACCAGTTCTGGATGACCCACACCCCGCGCGGCACAGTGATGGACGATCCGATGGGCGTGGGCGAGGCCATGAACCTCACCCGCAGCTACACCGGCACCGCGTTCTCGATGTACAGCCACACCGGCACCCACATCGATGCGCTGAACCACTTCGGCATCCACGGGAAGATCTGGAACGGCTTCGAGGCCGACAAGCACCTCGGCGACCGCGGCTGGAATGTCACCGGCATCGAGAAATTCCCGCCGCTGATCGCGCGTGGCGTGCTGATCGACGTGGCCGGCGCCAAGGGCGTGGACATGCTGCCGGACAGCTACCGCGTCACCCGCCAGGACCTGAAGGATGCGCTGGCACGCCAGAAGGTGAAACTGCAGCAGGGTGACGTGGTGCTGATCCGCACCGGCCGCATGCGCCTGTTCGAGCAGCCCAGGGCCTACATGGCCAACCCGCCGGGCATGGGCCTGGACGCGGCACGCTTCCTGGTCGAGGACGGCGGCGCGATGATCGTCGGCGCCGACAACCTCAGCTTCGAGACCTTCCCTTCGGAGGTGTCCGACGACTACGTGCCGCTGCACACCTACCTGCTGGCTCAGCAGGGTGCGCCGATCATCGAGCTGGTGGCGCTGGACGAACTGGCCCGCGACAAGGTCTACGAATTCGCCTTCATCGGCGGCCCGCTGAAGATCCGCGGTGGCGATGCCGCGCCGCTGCGCCCGGTGGCGCTGCCGGTGCGCCCGTAACCAGGGGCATCCCCGGGTAGCAACGGGCCATGCCGGGTGGGGGGCGCCCGTTGGGGGCCCCGCGCGTTAA
>NZ_JAXBQQ020000001.1:37512-305055 GCF_047520695.2 Stenotrophomonas sp. AR029
TGCCGACCTTGGTCGGCACCGCGCTTTACCGCTATCCACGCATGGCGTGGATCTACCAGGCTGCGGCATGGATTTGCCGTGGCTCTCCAGTAGATCCACGCCATGCGTGGATGCTTTCCCCCTTCAGCAACCTGAAACCGGACCCTCCGATTTCATTAGTAATTCTACTTACAACGCGAGTAGCATGTCTGGTCTCAGCCCCTGATACCGGCCCGTCGATACTCGCGCCATGCCTGCCGTTTCCGCCCGTTCCTGCCGCTTCCAGCCCACCCGGCGCCTCCCCTGGAGGGCTGACTGATGGGTGCCGTCGTCGCCCTCGACCGGCTGCTGGACGGGCGCCAGCTGTGGCGTGGCCCGGCCCGCCAGGGCCCCGCCAGCGACCATCTGGCCAGCGGCCATCCGGCACTGGATGCACGCCTGCCCGGCGGCGGCTGGCCGGCCAGCGGGCTGTGCGAGGTACTGCAGGCGGCGCCCGGCGTTGGCGAACTGGCGCTGGTCTGGCCGGCACTGGCCAGGCTGAGCCAGCGCGACCGCCCGATCGTGCTGGTCGCTCCGCCCTATCGCCCGCACGCTCCGGCCTGGGCAGCGGCCGGGCTGGAACTGGCCCAGCTGCAGGTCATCCAGGCCACGCCGAAGCAGGCACTGTGGGCCGCCGAACAGTGCCTGCGCTCTGCGGCCTGCGCGGCGGTACTGTGCTGGCCGCATCAAGCCGACGACCGCGCCCTGCGCCGCCTGCAGGTGGCCGCCGACAGCGGCCAGTGCCTGGGCTTCGTGTTCCGCGAGGCGCAGGCCGCGCGCAATCCCTCCCCGGCCAGCCTGCGCCTGCAGCTCGACCACGGCCAGGTGCGGGTGCTGAAGTGCCGTGGCGGCCTGCCGCCGGCACAACCGTTGCCGCTGGCCATCGCCCACTGAGGACGCGCCATGCACTGGGCCTGCCTGTTGTTGCCGCAGTTGGCGCTGGACAGCGTGCTGCGCCTGCAGCCCGACCCACAGCGGCCCTTGGTGCTGCTGCAGGGGCCGGCACAGCGACGCGTAGTGCGTGCAGTCAGCCCGTCAGCACGCGCCGCGGGGTTGCGCCCGGGCATGCTGCTGTCGGCTGCACAGGTACTGGTGCAGGACATGCACCTGCACGACTACGACCCCAATGCCGAACAGCACACCCGGCAGCTGCTGGCCAGCTGGGCCTATGCCTACAGCTCGCAGGTCAGCCTCGATTTTCCGCATGCGCTGGTGCTGGAAATCGGTGCCAGCCGCGCCCTGTTCGGTGACTGGCTGACGATCCAGCAGCGCCTGCGCAACGAACTGCACGAACTCGGCTTCCGCCACCGCCTGGTGGCCGCGCCTACCCCACATGCCGCGCGCGTGCTGGCCAACGTCCACGATGGCCTCGGCCTTGATGCGCAGCAGCTGCCGGCGGCGCTGGCGCAGCTGCCCCTGGCGCGCTGCGGCCTGCCCAGCGAGGCGGTGACGGTGCTTGGCCGTTCCGGCCTGCGCACGTTGGGCGCGGTGCTCAAGCTGCCGCGCGACAGCCTGGCCCGGCGCTTCGCCCCCGAGGTCCTGCAGCAGCTGGATGCATTGCGCGGGCTGCCCACCGCGCCATTGCGCTACTACCAGCCACCGGACCGTTTCGATGCGCGCATCGAATTCGAATACGAGATCGAATCCAGCCAGGCCCTGCTGTTCCCGCTGCGCCGCCTGCTGCTCGACCTGGCCGCGTTCCTGTGTTCGCGCGATGGCGGCGTGCAGCGCTTCGACCTGCATTTCGAGCATGACCTGTTGCCGGCCAGCGTGCTGACCATCGGCCTGTTGGCGCCCGAACGCGATCCCGCGTTGCTGTTCGAGATCGCGCGCAACCGCATGGAAGCGTTCGCCCTGCCGGCCGGCAGCCGCGCACTGCGCCTGCAGGCCGAACAGCTGCCGCCGTTCGTGCCCGCCGCGCGTGACCTGTTCGATACCCGTCCGGCGCAGGCGATGCCGTGGAACCAGCTGCGTGAGCGCCTGCGCGCGCGGCTCGGCGATGACGCCGTGCAGCCGCTGGCAGTGCAGGCCGACCATCGCCCCGAACGCGCCAGCGGCACCCAGCCAGCAGCCAGGCCACCGGCATACTGGCCACTGCGCCCCGGTTGGCTGCTGGACGCTCCACAGCCGCTGCGTGACCCGCGCCTGCGCATCATCGCCGGGCCGGAGCGGATCGAATCGGGCTGGTGGGACCAGGCTGACGCGCGCCGCGACTACTACGTGGTGGAAACCGCGCATGGCCAGCGCGGCTGGGCCTTCCGCGCGCGCAACGATCCGCATGCGCCGTGGATGCTGCACGGCTGGTTCGGCTGAGCCGCCATGCGCAGCGAACTGCCCGGCTACGCCGAACTGCACTGCCTGTCGGCCTTCAGTTTCCAGCGCGGTGCTTCGATCGCCGAAGAGTTGTTCGCGCGCGCCGCTGGCCAGGGCTACCGCGCGTTGGCGATCACCGACGAATGCTCGCTGGCCGGCATCGTGCGTGCCTGGCAAGCGGCGAAGGCGCATGGCGTGGCGCTGATCGTCGGTGCCGAATTCCAGGTCGAGGACGGGCCGAAGCTGGCCCTGCTGTGCACCGACCAGGCCGCCTATGCCGGGCTCTGCCAGTTGATCACGACCTGCCGGCGGCGGGCTGCCAAGGGCGAGTACCTCTGCCTGCGCGAGGACCTGCTCGGCCTGCCCAACGGCCTGCTCTGTCTATGGCTGGACCGGCAACCGGCCGCTACCGACCTGGAACTGCTGCGCACCGGCTTCAATGATCGGCTGTGGCTGGCGGTGGAACTGCACCGCGAACACGATGACGCACGCCGCCTGCAGCAGCTGCAGGCCTTCGGCGAACGCCACCGCCTGCCCCTGGTCGCCAGTGGCGACGTGCACATGCACGTGCGACGCCGCCGCGCCCTGCAGGATACGCTGACCGCGATCCGCCACCGCTGCAGCGTGGCCGAGGCCGGCTGGCGCCTGTTTCCCAATGGCGAGCGCCACCTGCGCCCGCGTACCGCGCTGGCCCAGCTGTATCCGCCCGAACTGCTGGCTGAAACCCTGCGCATCGCCGAGCGCTGCCACTTCACCCTGGAACAGCTGCAGTACACCTATCCGCGCGAGCTGGTGCCCGAAGGACACGATCCGGACAGCTGGCTGCGCGTGCTGGTCGAGCGCGGCATCCAGTGGCGCTGGAAAGGCGGCATCGAAGCGAAGCAACGCACGCAGATCGAGCACGAACTGGCGCTGATCAAGCAGAAGAACTACGCCTCCTACTTCCTCACCGTGCAGGACATCGTGCGCTTTGCGCGCAGCCAGGACATCCTCTGCCAGGGCCGTGGCTCAGCGGCCAACTCAGCGGTGTGCTTCGTGCTGGGCGTGACCGAGATCGACCCGGCACGCAGCAACCTGCTGTTCGAGCGCTTCATCTCCGCCGAGCGCGACGAACCACCGGATATCGACATCGACTTCGAGCACGAGCGGCGCGAGGAGGTGCTGCAGTACGTGTTCAAGCGCTACGGCCGCGAGCGCGCCGCACTGACCGCGGTGGCGATCAGCTACCGTGGCCGCAGCGCGATCCGCGACGTGGCCCGCGCGCTGGGCCTGCCGATGGACCAGGTCAACGAACTGGGCGCGGCGATGGACCACTGGGGCGGCAACATCCCGCTGCCGGAAACCCTGCGCGAGCGTGGCTTCGATCCGGACACGCCGTTGATGCGGCGCCTGCTGGCACTCACCGCAGAGCTGATCGATTTTCCGCGCCACCTGTCGCAGCACCCGGGCGGTTTCGTGATTTCCGAGCATCCACTGTCGACCCTGGTACCGGTGGAGAACGCGGCGATGGCCGACCGCACCGTCATCCAGTGGGACAAGGATGACCTGGATGCCACCGGCCTGATGAAGGTCGACTGCCTGGCATTGGGCATGCTCACGGCCATCCGCAAATGCCTGGCGATGCTGAAACAGCATGGCCTGCACAGCGGGCGCATGGATGCGATCCCCGACGAAGACACCCCCACCTACGACATGATCAGCGCCGCCGACACCATCGGCGTGTTCCAGATCGAGTCGCGCGCACAGATGGCGATGCTGCCGCGCATGCAGCCACGCAACTTCTACGATCTGGTGATCGAAGTGGCGATCGTGCGTCCCGGCCCGATCCAGGGCGACATGGTGCATCCCTACCTGGAGCGGCGCCGGATCCTGCGCGAACAAGGCCCGGACGCGTTGAACGACCCGGACAACCCGCTCTACCCACCGCAGCTGGAACGCGTGTTCGCGCGTACGCTGGGCGTGCCATTGTTCCAGGAGCAGGTGATGCAGCTGGCGGTGGATGCGGCCGGCTACACCCCGGGCGAGGCCGATGCCCTGCGCCGTTCGATGGCGGCCTGGAAGCGCCGCGGTGGGCTGGAACCACATCGCGAGAAACTGCTGGCCGGCATGCTGAGAAACAACTTCAGCCGCGAATACGGCGAGCACCTGTTCGAGCAGATCAAGGGATTCGGCGATTACGGTTTCCCGGAAAGTCATGCCGCCAGCTTCGCCCTGCTGACCTATGCCAGCTGCTGGCTGAAGTGCCATCATCCCGCCGCGTTCACTGCCAGCCTGATCAACAGCCAGCCGCTGGGTTTCTACAGCCCTGACCAGCTGCTGCAGGACGCGCGGCGGCATGGCATTACCGTTCTTCCCGTGGACGTACGCCACAGCGACTGGGACTGCACGCTGGACTTCAGCAGGGGGCCGGCGGCGATCCGTCTGGGCCTGCGTCTGATCGACGGCTGCAACGAAGATGCCGTGCAGGCCATCATGCGCGAGCGCGCGCGGCGCCCGTTCGACGACGTCGGCGACCTGTGCCAGCGCACCGCGCTGGACCGCCGCCAGCAGGGCCTGCTGGCCGATGCCGGCGCACTGCGCGGGCTCAGTGGCCATCGCCATCGTGCACGCTGGGATATCTCGGGCGTAGAGAACCGGCTGCCGCTGTTCGACCAGGCCCGTGCCACTGCCGAAGCCCGCGTGCCCCTGCCACTGCCCAGCGCCTGGGAGGACATGCAGGCCGACTACCGCAGCACCGGCACCACCCTCGGCCGCCACCCGATCTCGTTCCTGCGCGCGCAGCTGCGCAGCCGCGGCTGCCTGGATGCCGCGCAGCTGGCCGGGCACGGCCATGGCCGCCGCGTGCGCATCGCCGGACTGGTGCGCATGCGCCAGCGCCCGCAGACCGCCAGTGGCGTTACCTTCCTCACCCTTGAAGACGAGACCGGGATGGTCAACGCCGTGGTCTGGCGCCACCTGGCCGACCGCCAGCACCGGGTGCTGGTCGACACCCAGCTGATGCAGATCGATGGCCGCCTGGAGCGCGTTGATGGCGTGCAGCATGTCATCGTGCAGCGCATGCACTGCCTGGATGAGCTGCTGCAGGGACTGCGCAGCCACAGCCGCGATTTCCACTGACGATACAGATCGTCACACAACGAACTGGCCTTTGCCCGCTGGCATCCGCTATCGTCGGCCTATCCAAGGAAGGACGACCCGATGCCCCGTGTGCTGCTGCTGACCACCCTGGTGGTATCGACCCTTGCCCTGCTCGTTTCCGGCTGGACCGCCTGGAGCCTGCATCGCAGCCAATCGCCTGAGCGGATCATCGAAGCGCGCGGCCTGGTCATCCACGATGGCACTGGCCAACCACGGCTGATCCTCGGTGCGCCGGTGCCGGACCCCCTCAGCAGGGGCCGCACCCAAGGACCGCGTGCAACCGCGCTGTCCGGCCTGATCCTGCTTGGCCCCGACGGTTCCGAGCGCGGCGGTTATGGCACCAGCGACCGCGGGGGCGAAGCCCTACTCACTCTGGACGATGCCACCGGCACCACCGAAGTCTTCAAGGTCGTCGCCAATCCGGACCGTGGCGCCAGCCTGATGGTCAAGCACCAGAACAATACCGGCGCCATGCTCACGTCCTGGCAGGGCAAGCCGGAGCTGATGTTCGTCGATGACAGTGGCCAGTCCTACTACGTGCGCCCCAACGCCAACGCCGCGCCCTGATCTGCTTCTAGCGTCGAGCATGGCTGGGCGCTATACCCCACACACCGCCGCCAGGTCATCGGCCAGCTGCCGCAGCTGCGCCGCCCCCAGCGCCGCGCAGGTGATGCGCAGGCCATGCGCTGGTGCAGCCACCGCAAACACTTCGCCAGCACGCACATGCCATCCGCGCGCAGCCAGCGCCAGCACCTGTGGATGGCTGTCGGCCGGCAACGGCAGCCACAGGTTCAATCCCTCCATCGGCAACGGCGTCGGCACGCCACGCACGCGCAGCAGTTCCTGTAGCGACTGCAGGCGCTGCTGATACCGCTCGCCTGCCGAGGCGATCTTTGCCCGCTGCGGCGCCGATGCCAGCACCGAAGTGGCGGCATCCTGCAGCAGATGACTGACCCAACCGATGCCGGACGCCAACCGCAACCGCAACCGCATCGCGGTCTCGTCATCACAGGCCAGCCAGGCCAGGCGCAGGTCGGGGCCGAGCGGCTTGGACAGCGAACGCAGCAGCGCCCAGCGCCGGCCATCCAGCGGCAGTACCGAGTGGTAGGCCTGCTGCGAGAGCAGTGCGTAGTGGTCATCGATCAGCACCGCCACCTGCGGATAGGCCGCCAGCAGCTGGCGCAACGCCCGTGCCCGCTTCGCATCCAGGCTGGCCCCGGTCGGATTGTGCGCCCGTGGTGTCAACAGCACCGCGCGTGCACCGGCCTCCAGCGCCTGTCGCAGCGATTCGACCTGCATGCCATGCGCATCCATCGTCACCGGCAACGGCGCATGGCCGACGGCATTGAGCACATTGAGGCTACCGAGGAAGCATGGATCCTCCACCGCGATGCGATCGCCCGGCAGCAGCCATGCCGCCAACAGGCGCTCGATGCCATCGACCGCGCCATGGGTCAGCTCCAGCGCGTACCCCTCGGGGCAATCCGCATCCAGCGAGGCGCGTGCCAACGCCTGCAACCTCGGGTCGACCGTGCCCACGCCATACAACCGCGGTGCCGCCGCGGCCAGGCGCAGGCTGGGCAACAGGCGCGGATCCGGGTTGCCACCGGCCAGGTCCTGCAGCGCCAACCCCGGCGTACTGCCCTCGCGCGCCAGCATCGGCGGCAGGCCACGCACCACCGTGCCGCGCCGGCCTGCGGTGCTGGCCAGGCCGGCCGCGTCCAATCGCTTGTAGGCGGCGGCCACGGTGTTGCGATTGACCCCCAACTGATCGGCCAGATCGCGAACCGGCGGCAGCACGCTGCCGGCCGGCAGACGGCCTTTGCCGATGCCATCGCGGATGCTGTCGAAGATCGACTCGGCGCTATGCCCGGTGATTTTCATTTTGTCCTATGCCAAAATAATTCTTGTCCTGTGCCAGTGTATCCCACCCTGGCCGCCCTGCATTGGAGGTGCCCGCATGCCCCTTGCCGCCGCCGACTGGCCCGTCGCCCAGTCTGTTGAACAGATCGCCGCCAACCTGGTCACGGTGCGCCAACGCATCGCCGATGCGTGTGCCCGCGTCGGCCGGGACCCGGCCAGCGTGCGCCTGCTGCCGGTCAGCAAGACCGTCGATGACGCCCGCATCCGCATGGCGGTGGCCGCCGGTTGCCGCGAGCTGGGCGAGAACAAGGTGCAGGAGGCGCAACGCAAGGCCGAGACGATGGCCGATCTGGGCGTGCACTGGTCGGTGATCGGGCATCTGCAGACCAACAAGGCGCGCTACGTGGCGCGCTTCGCCAGCGAGTTCCAGGCGCTTGACAGCCTGCGCGTGGCCGAAGCGCTGCAGCAGCGCCTGCAGCTGGAAGACCGCACGCTGGATGTTTTCGTGCAGGTCAACACCTCCGCCGAACCCAGCAAGTACGGACTGGAACCCGCTGCCGTCGAGGCATTCGTGCAGCAGCTGCCAGTCTTCGACCGGCTACGCGTGCGTGGCCTGATGACTCTGGCCATCTTCACTCCCGAAGTCGAACGTGTGCGCGCGTGCTTCGTGCGCCTGCGCGAACTGCGCGAGCAGCTGCAGCGTACCGCCCCACCCGGCATCGACCTGTCGCAGCTGTCGATGGGCATGTCCGGCGACTTCGAAGTGGCCATCGAGGAAGGCGCCACCGTGGTCCGTGTCGGCCAGGCCATCTTCGGCGCACGCGCCACCCCGGACAGTTTCTACTGGCCCAGCAATGGAGCCCCGGCATGAAGCACGCGGTTGTCCTGCAACACGTTGCCTTCGAGGACCTTGGCACCCTGCAACCGTTGCTGCTGGCCCAGAGCTGGCAGCTGCAGGTGCTGCAGGCGGGTGTAGATGCACTCGATCCGGCCGAAGCGGCTGACCTGCTGGTGGTGCTGGGTGGCCCGATCAGCGTCAACGATGTTGATGTTTACCCGTTCCTCAACGATAGCATCGCGCTGTTGCAAGGGCGTTTGCAGCAGCAGCGGCCCACGCTGGGCATCTGCCTGGGCGCGCAGCTGATGGCACGTGCACTCGGTGCCGATGTCGCCGCCAGTGGTGGCAAGGAGATCGGCTTTGCGCCACTGCTGCTCACCGATGACGGTCAGCGCTCGCCACTGCAGGCCCTGCAGGGCATTCCGGTACTGCATTGGCATGGCGAGGCGTTCGAACTCCCAGCGGGTGCACGCCGCCTGGCCAGCACGCCGGCCTGCCGCCACCAGGCCTTTGCCATCGGTAACCATGCGTTGGCACTGCAATGCCATCCGGAGCTGGACGCGCGCCAGTTCGAGCGCTGGCTGATCGGTCACACCCTGGAACTGGCGCAGGCCGGCATCGATCCGAACGACCTGCGCACGCAGGCGCGTCGCTATGGCGCGCCACTGGCCGCGGCCGCCACCGCGATGTTCGACCATTGGCTGCAGGACCTGCCGGAGCTACCGCGATGAACTACCGATTGCAGATCCACCGCGATGGCGCCTACTGGGGCCACTTCGACTGCAGCGGCCCCGATGCCATGCAACGCATGGACGCCATCGCCGCACAGCTGCCTGCAGACCAGGGCTTCCAGCTGAAACGGCAGAAAGGCATCGGCGAAGAGCGCATCCTGTCCAGCAATGCCGATGGCCTGCGCGTACTGGCTTCGCAGATCCAGTACCGCGACCTCTGACGATCGTCACGGTAGTGCCGGCCGCTGGCCGGCACCTGACGGGCAACAGATTTGCCGGCCAGCGGCCGGCACTACCCCGGCTGTTCGCCCGCGTGCGAAGCTTCACCCATGCTGACCCTGCAACGCGGCAGCCACCACGGACTGCTCATCGCACCGCGCTGGCCCTCTACCCGCATCCAGCTGGAAGAAGAAGTGCTGCAACGTTTGCTCGACGCGCAGGCATTGCTGCCTGCCGGGCTGGGCCTGCTCGTCACGCGCGGCTTCGAACCCAGCCACAGCCGGCTCGGCGGCTTCCGTCGTGGCGTGCGCTGGCTCGGCATCGCGGTGTTCCGCGCCTGCTATCCGCAGCGCCATGATGAAGTCGATGCCATCTTCGGCGCCAACGGCCACGACATCGATGGCCGTCATATCGATGTCTCAGTGGTATTGCACGGCAAGCGGCTGCGGCTGCTGCCACTGGGCGTGTTCACCCCGCCGCGCTGGCAGCAGCGTCGCACCGCCCGCCATGCCGAAGCGATCGCCCGGGTGAAGCGCAGCCTCCAGCACTGCGGTTTCGAGCTGCATCACAACCCCACCGAAGCCCTGCAGATCCACTGCGACTTTCGTCCGCGCTGACCTCGCAGTCGGCCACGCATGCCGCGCCTCGCGCCCATGGATGCAAATGATTCTCTTTTGCTGTAAGGTGTAGCCGCTGCCCTTGCCGCCGCGGGCTGTTCCCTTTCCCAGTTGTCGCCCGCCCCGTGTCCACGCCTGTCGAACCGACGGATGTCGCGCAGCTGTGCGCGGCCCACTACCAGCCGCTGCACGCCCATGTCCGCCGTAAGCTCCCGCAACGCAGCGACGCCGATGATGTCGTCCAGGAGACCTGGCTGGGCGTCGTCAGAATCGCCGCCAGTGGCCTGCTGAGCAATGGCCGCGCCTACCTGTACCGCGTCGCCCACAACCTGAGCCGCGGCACCCGCGCTGCTGGTGGCCGGTCGCTGGCATGTACTGCGCGGTACTGGCATGCCGGGCTACCTGCCAGCGGGCACACCAGCGCTGGTGATCGCGCTCGCTTCAGTCGGTGCATCCGTCGATGCGACCGACGCCGACCTGCTATGGGTGCTGGACGATGAGTGAGCGCGGCCAACACTGGCAGGCGATCGCCATCAGCATCGGGCTTCACCTGTTGCCCCTGCTGCTGTTGGTGCACTGGGTGGCCGCGCCGCCATTGCTGCCGCCGCCCGAGCAGGACGTGCGCATCAGCCTGCGCCTGCTGGCACCGGCGACGCCGCCGCAGCCAGTGGAAGAACGCCAGGCCGACACCCCCAGCCAGGCGCAGCAGGCGCGCGCATCCCAACCCACGAAGTCGCCCCCTCCACCGAAGCCCACCGCCGCACGCGAGGGCGAAGTGGCCGCCAGCGAACGCAGTGGCGCTGGCCGGCAAGCCCTGCCGGTCGCCCCGCCTGCGGCCGCGACCGATGCAAGTCCCGCACCGGCATCGATCACGGCCGCGCCGCCCGCTCCCGACGCCCCACCGGCGGACTTCCAGGCCGGCGCCGCCAGCGACCAGTGGGAAGCCCGCCTGATGGCGCGGCTGGAGCGCTATCGCTACTACCCTGCTGCGGCCCGCTCACGGCGCCAGCAGGGCACTGCCTGGGTCAGGGCCAGCATCGATCGCCAGGGACGCCTGCTGGCCCTGCGGTTGGAGCAGTCCAGTGGCCAGCCGATGCTTGACGGCGCCGCACTGCAGACCTTCCGCCGCGCGCAGCCGCTGCCGCCCATTCCCGATGAACTGAAGGCACCACAGGAACTGGTGGTGCCGGTGGAGTACTACCTGCGCTAGGCGTTGTGGAACTGTGCTGCAGTCTGCAACCTCAACCCAGGTTCAGGTCAAACACATCCGGCGCAACAGAGCAGTCCGCCGTGTGCAACGATCGCAGCGTGCTGTATCGCCGGGCCCATGCCCGGCTGCTCCATGCGAACGGCAGCCGAGCATGGGCTCGGCTCTACAGGGGAACAGAACCTGGCCGGGCGAGGCCCCGGCGCGAAAGAGGCAGGGCTACGTCCACGCCGGATCCGCAGTGAAATCGATGGTCAACCAGAACGTGCTGCCCCGCGCATCCAGCCGCACGGCGATCTCATCGCGCATCGCATCGACCTCGCCCACCGAGCCCAATGGCGTACCGGGGTCTGCCAGCACATGGATCTCGATGAAGCGCATCCGCCCCATCTTCGCCACGTGGCTGGTGAAACCGGCATAGCCACGCTCGGACACGAATGCCTGCATTACCTGCTGCACGCGCCGGTCCAGGTCATCCGGCGCCACCTGCAGCACTTCGCGCATGGCCTTCCATGCACTGCGCGCCGGCACTGGCAGTACCGCCAGGCTGATCAACGCCAGCACGATCGAATCCAGGTACGGGACCCAGTGGTGCCACTTGCCGCCATGCAGGACAAGGGCCAGCACGAAGGCCAGCACCACCGCCAGGCTCATCAATCCACCCAGCAGCCAGCCTCTTACATCCAGCCACAACAACGCCGAGCGCAGGCGCCGCGCACGCTGCGCGACGAACGTCGCCATTGCCAGGTTGCAGGCACTCAGCAGCGCCGCCCACCACAGCGCGGGCCCGAATTTCACTTCGTGCCCGCCCGTGGTCAAGCCGATGACCGCGTTGGCCAGCGCGTACACGCAGGCCAGCGACAGGATCACCCCACCGAGTGCCTCGACCATCGGCTCCAGGTGCCAATAGCCATACTGGAAGCGCGGGCTCTGCTCCCGCGCCACCAGCCGCAGTACCGACAACGAAACCAGAGTCAAGGCAACGTCGACCAGGCTGTACACGCCGTCGAACAGGATGGCCTGCGATCCCACCAGCAGGCCACCGATGAAGCCGACCGCGCTCACCGCGATGGTCACCCCGATGGAGAACTTCAGGATGCGTTGCTCGCGCGCGGTATCCATCGCTCGCCGAAGGGCCGACCGTCCCCGGTCAGGCCTTCAGCACCTCCACCCTGTACGAGGTCACATCGCCATCGTGCTCGATGATGAGCCCGTGCACATCCGACTCGAAGCCCGGGAAACGCGCATTCTGTTCACGGGCAATACGCAGTGACTGGATGATCGGTTCGTCGCTGTCGCCGAATCGCTCGCCCGGCATGATGGTCGGAATGCCCGGCGGATACGGCACCAGCATGGTCGCCGCGACGCGACCACTGAGCTGCTCGATGTCGACCCGCTCGATCTCGCCCTTCACCAGGTGGTTGTAGGCATCGGCCGGGGTCATCACCGGCGTCGGCAGATCCACGTACATCTCGCGCATCACCTTGGCGACCTCGAATTCCTGGTTGAACGCGTGCAATGCATCGCACAGGTCACGCAGTCCCCAGCCAGCGTAGGCAATCGGATAGTCCGCCGCCAGCGTCGGCAATGCCTGGCTCAACGGCGCGTTGCAGTCGTACAGCTCCTTGAAGGCCATCAGCTCGGTGACCAGCGTGCTCCACTTGCCCTTGGTGATGCCCATCGAGAACAGGAACAGCACCGAATACAGGTTGGTCTTCTCCACAGTGATGCCGCGGCCCCACAGGAACTTGCTCAGCACCGCCGCCGGAATGCCCAGCTTGCCCATGCTGCCGTCCATCGCCAGGCCCGGGGTCAGCAGGGTCACTTTGATCGGGTCGATCAGCACGTAGTCATCGACCAGATTCTCGAAGCCGTGCCAGTGCGCATCCGGCTGCAGGTACCACTCCTCGCGCTTGGCCACCAGCGGAGCCGGCGTATCGCCCTTGTCCAGGCTGCGCTCGACCTTGGTCGGCTGCCAGACACTGAACCACCAATCGTCGCGCCCGAGGTCGTCACGCACGTGCAGCATCGCGCGGCGGAAGGCGATCGCCTCGTCATGCATTTCCTGCACCAGCGAACGGCCGGCCTCGCCCTCCATCATTTTCGAGGCCACGTCACAGGCCGCGATCACCCCATAATGCGGGCTGGTCGAGGTGTGCATCATGAACGACTCGTTGAAGCGCTCGGCATCCAGGTCGCGCTGCGCCGAGTTGCGTACGTGGATCATCGACGCCTGCGAGAACGCGGCCAGCAACTTGTGGGTGGAATGCGTGGTGAAGATGATCGCATCCTGCTCGCGCGGCTTGCCCTTGGCCATGCCGTAGTGGTTCTCATAGAACGGATGGAACGCGGCGTAGGCGTACCAGGCTTCGTCGAAGTGCAGGAAGTCGACCGCGCTGCCGATTTCGTCGGCGATCTTCTCGGCGTTGTAGCACAGGCCGTCGTAGGTCGAGTTGGTCACCACCGCAATGCGCGGCTTGGAACCGGCCTTGTAGGCCTGGCTGGCCAGCGGGTTGGCGGCGATGCGCTGCTGCAGCGATTCCGGTGTGAACTGATCCAGGCTGATCGGGCCGATGATGCCGTGTGCGTTGCGGCTTGGGGTGAAATACACCGGCACCGCGCCGGTCATGATCAGCGCGTGCAGCAGCGACTTGTGGCAGTTGCGGTCGACGAACACCACGTCGCCGCGGGCCACCGTGCCATGCCAGACGATCTTGTTGGCGGTGGAGGTGCCATTGGTGACGAAGAAGGTATGGTCGGCACCGAAGTTGCGCGCCGCCTCTTCCTCGGCATCCTTGATCGGGCCGGTGTGATCCAGCAGTGAGCCCAGCTCCGGCACCGAGATCGACAGATCGCTGCGCAGGGTGTTCTCACCGTAGAACTGGTGGAACGCACGGCCGACCGGCGACTTGGTGAATGCCACGCCGCCTGCATGGCCCGGCGTATGCCAGGAGTAGTTCGACTCTGCCGCATGATGGATCAGCGCCTTGAAGAACGGCGGCAAGAGATTCTTCATGTAGTCTTCGGCCGCGCGCATCACCTGCCGCGAGATGAAGCTCTTGGTGTCTTCAAACAGGAAGATGAAGCCGTGGATGTACTTGAGCAGCTTGCTCGGCACCTTTTCGATGGTGCGACGCTCGCCGTACAGGAACACCGGCAGGTTGGCGCGGCGCGCACTCTGCTCGCGCAGGAAGGCGGTGAGGCGTTGGAACTCGCCATCCACCTCTTCGCTGCCATCGATCGAGATCAGCACCGCCGAGGCCGCCACGTAGGTACGGGCTCCGGCACGCGCATCATCCAGGTTCAGCCCGCACAGCACCCGCTGGTCGTTGCTGCGCAGCTCTTCCACCAGGGCGCGGATCAGGATGCCGCCGATGCGCGGCGACTCGTAGTCGTTGTCGATGACAATGACCGGGTAGTCCAGGGACTTGAAGTACACGTTGATTCTCCTTGTCGAACTCAGGAACGCTGGGCGCCGGCGCTGATGGCCGATGCCTCGCGGGCGCGCTGCCGCTGCTGGCGGCGCTCCTCGCTGAAGAAGGGATAGAACACGGTGATGAACAGCACGAACAGGAAGGCGTACTGCACGATGGTTCCCGACGAGCCGTAGATCGCCCACAGGCAGTACACGACGGTCAGGCTGGTGAGGGTCCAGAACGCACCGGTATGGACCAGGGTGTGCGAACGCTCGACCACGAAGTAGCAGGCCACGCACGAGTAGATGTAGGGCAGCAGGGTCAGCACCACGGCCGCCGACGTGATCACGTCGAACTGGGCCGACGCGGTTTCCGAGGTGGACGTCACCAGCACCGCCAGGGTCATCAGCACCGCCACGATCAGCACGCCCTTGACCGGCACGTCGTCCTTGTTGGTCTTGCTGAAGATGCTCGGGAACAGGCCATCATCCGAGGCCGCCTTGGCACTCTGCGCGGTCAGCAGGATCCAGCCGCCCAGCGAACCGGCGGCGCCGATGAAGGCGCACAGGCTGACCAGCGCGCCGCCCCAGCCGCCGACCGCCTTGGCCGCCGCCAGCGCGAACGGCGCGTCGGAGGTCTGCAGCTCGCCATTGGGCACCATGCCCATGATCACTGAGGAACTGGCGATGTAGGCGATGGCAGCCAGGAACACACCGGCCAGAGTGGCACGGGCCACGTTCTTCTCCGGGTTCTCGACCACGCCAGCCGTGACCGAAGCCGATTCGACACCGATGAAAGCCCACAGGGTCAGTGCCGCGGCACTGGAGATCGCACCGAAGTTGGACTCACCGGACACGTTGTAGGCGCCCTTGAAAATTTCGGCATCGAAGAAGAACCAGCCGAAAATGGCGATGCCCAGGATCGGCACCAGCGCGAAACTGGTGGTGACCGTCTGCACACGGCTGACGAAGGCCGGGCCGATCACGTTGGCAAAGCTCAGCGCCCACACCAGGATCAGCACCGCGATGCAGCGCACCAGCGGCTCGGACAGGATCGGGAAGAAGTAGCTGAAGTAGCCCACCGCGGCGATCGGTATGGCAACGTTGCCGATCCAGTTGGCGAACCAGTAGATGGTATTGGTCTGGAAGCCCATGTAAGGCCCGAACCAGTCACGCGCATAGGCATACGGACCGCCCGCCTTCGGCGCCAGCTTGCCCAGCTTGGCGAATACGAAGGCCAGCAACAGCGCACCGGCCGTGGTGATCAGCCAGCCCCAGATCGATGCGGTACCGATCTTGGCCAGGCTGGACGGCAACAGGAACACGCCTGAGCCCATCATGTTGCCAGCGACGAGGAAGGTGGCTCCGACCACCCCGATTTTCTTTGCTTCTGCCATGACAATCTCCTGTACTGGCATGAGCCCGGTGCGGCCGGGCGTGGGGACGGTTGCGCTGGCGTAACGCCGCTGGCGCTTACTTGATGAAGTTGTATTGCAGGCTGCCCTGCACCCGGACCGTGTCGCCGCGCGCGCC
This sequence comes from Stenotrophomonas sp. AR029, assembly GCF_047520695.2. Classification (NCBI taxonomy): domain Bacteria; kingdom Pseudomonadati; phylum Pseudomonadota; class Gammaproteobacteria; order Lysobacterales; family Lysobacteraceae; genus Stenotrophomonas; species Stenotrophomonas sp. AR029. Next base: position 53,405 of record NZ_JAXBQQ020000001.1, read on the forward strand.
GCCCTGCTGTTCCAGGCGGCCGTACAGCAGCTCCATGCCCATCGTCCACGACGGCGCCGGGCTCCAGATCAGGTTGAACACGCCGTATCGGCTCTGCCGGAAGGCGTCGGCAGCGAGTGCCGCGTTCCGCTCCAGGGTCAGCTGGCCGAAGATCAGGTTCGAACGCCACAGCTCGGACCAGTAATGCGTGTAGCCGACGAAGCCGCCGTGCAGGTCCAGCGCGTCGAGACGGCCATCGGCACCGACCACCGCGTCCAGCCCGGAGCCGGTCAGGTCCGCGGTGTAGCGGCTGAGGCCGCGCCCGCCGAGCGCGCCGAACAGCAACAGATCGCGCTCGCCTACCGATGCCGAGCCACTGAACTGCAGGCCGCCGGCCATGCGCCGGTCGCGCTCGCCCTCGCCGTCATAGGCCAGGCTGCGCGCCACCGCGCCCAGCTGAAGATGGCCCCAGTCACGCTCCATGCGTGCGGTCACGGTCACATCCGGCAGCCGGTTCACTGCGGCCCGTTCATCACTGGCACCGGCCAGTTCGGTCTTGGGGTCTTCGGCGGCCAGCGTCAGGGTGTTGCCCTTGCCCATCGCGAAGCTGTGGTGGATGCCGGCCACCAGCAGATAGCCGGCGCCGCCGGGACCGGCGAAGTCGAGCGTGTCGGGCAGGCTGTCCGGGTCCATGAAACTGGAGTAACCGTAGCCGGCATAGGTATTGCCAAGCTGGCCATACGCGTGGCGCAGGCGGAACGCGTAGCCATCGCTGCTGCCGAAGAAATCATTCTCCAGGTAGAAGCGCAGGTTGCCGTGCGTGGTCGGGCGCCGCGCCTCGAAGCTGAAGCGGGTCTGCTTGGCGTGGATGTTGAAATTGGAAACATCGCGATGGCTGCCGCCCACCGGCATCGACGAAGGGATGAACTGATCCTCGTCACCGGCCGCACGCGAATCTGCAATCGCATCGAGCTTGGCATAGCCGCCAATGCGGATCACCGTGTCAGTACCTGGAATGGCAAAGAAGCCCTTCAGATCCGGGTCGGTCGGCCCAGCAGCGCTGTCGGGACGCGAGGCCGCCGTTGAGGGATCGGCCACCGATTCGCGCTGCGGCAGCACCGGTTGCGCCACACCCGGCACCTGGGTGGGATGCAGCAGGTTGGCGCTGCTGCCAGGTGGTGTCACCGGCGCCGCTACCTGCGCAGCGGCCGCGACAGCGCCCTCGCGTTGTTCGAGCTGATCCAGGCGCTTCTGCATGCCCTCCAGTGCCTGCCGCATGGCAGCGATTTCCTGGCGCAATGCGTGCGCATCCTCCTGGCCATTCTGCTGCGCATATGCTGGCGTGACCGCCAGCGCGGTCAGGCAGGCCAGACTCAGTACCGCAAAGCGCATTGCATCCTCCCTGGACGAACATTCGCAGCGCACTGACGGCGCGCGCGCAGGCGCAGCTCCGACGTTGCGTTGCCGTTGCTGGAAATGCGGGTACTGCGTCGACGACACCGGCCAGCCTGCGCGTGGCAGGCAACAGGACGATGACACTGCCCCGCCCGTACCGATATCGACGCCATCAGGGCCGCACTGCCGGAGAGGTGGCGACCGCAGCAGTCTGGGTAACAACCAAGGAGTGAGAACGTCGTGAATGGCTGTGCCGACTGCCCCGGTTCAGGGCGTGTCAGGCGCGGCATCCCTGGCGCGTTGACGCTGTATTCCATGCGTCACAGGCTAGTCCGCCTGTCGTTTTTGGCCTTGATTGGAATCAAGGCGCGATGCTTGATGTCAGTCACGATTCAGACGTGACGACGAACAGGTGGTGCGCAGCCTGCATCACCCGCACAAGTGACGAAACGCAACAGGCCCGCATGCTGCCATGCGGGCCTGTGGTGTCGCATCACGACATGGGTGCCGATCAGCGTGGGCCCAGCACTGTCTGCAGGTCAGCGCCCTGTGGCAGGCCGGCGCGACGCTGCACCTGGCCCTGTGCATCCTGGAACAGGATGCCCGGCGTGCCCTGGAAGCCCATTTCAATCATCAGCACCTGGTTGGCGTCGAGCTTGGCGGCGATCTCGCGGCTGATGCTCGGCAGGGCCTTGATGCCACCACGGTCGAACTGGTGTTCGTTTTCCAGCAAGGCCGCACTCGGGTCACGCGCAGACAGGATGGCCGCAGCCTTGGCCGGGCTGTCCTCGCGAATCACGCCGACCATGATGTGGCGCAACTGCACCTTGCCGGCGTCGACCCACGGACGCGCTGCTTCCCAGAACTTGTGGCAGTACGGGCAGTTGGCATCACTGAAGGTATAGACCACGCGCGGCGCATCGGCCTTGCCGTCACGCACCCAGGCACTGGCCTCCAGCTTGGTCCACATCCTGGCCGACATCGGTGCTGAAACCAGCTTCTCCACCGCCTCGGCGGCCACGTCGTTGCCCTCGGCATCGAACAGGCTGCCTACCAGCACATGCTTGCCGTCGGCGGTGACATAGGCTGCGGCCGGTTGCTGCCCACCCACCACGCCAGCGAATCCACGCAGGCCACCCGGTGCATCGAACTCGGCAACGACTTCAAAACCGTGCTTCTCGATGCCTTTCAGCACTGCGGGGCGCTCGCCCTTGGCCGCTGGGGCCTGAGCGCTCGCTGCCGGCGCTGCCGTTGCCTTGCCTGGCGGGGTCTGGGCCTGACTGCAGGCGGCCAATGCCAGCATGACCGGCAGCAACAGCACCGCCGAAGCGATGCGCAGGGAAGTCGACAACATGGGAACTCCGTAGTGAGATGCCCGCGCAGGCTACCGCAGCCGGCGCAGTTTGTGTTCAAGACCCGCCGCCGTCAGTTCGCCAAGGTGCAGTTCACGCAGGCGGCCTTCGGCGTCGAAGAACAGCGTCGATGGATAGGCCTGTACACCCAGCACGGTTGACGCCGAGGCGGTATCGTCCAGCAATACATTGCCCAGCCGGAGCTGTTCGGATGCGATGAAACCCTTCACTTTGTCCAGGGTTTCTCCCTGGTTGAGGAACACGAACTGCACGTCAGTGTGGGTCTGCTGTGCGGATGCCAGTACCGGCATCTCGCGACGGCAGGGACCACACCAGCTGGCCCAGAGATTCAGCACCACCGGTTTGCCACGGAATTGCTGCAGGTCGATCCTGCGCCCCTGCAGATCGGCCACCTGGACCGCCGGCAGCGGCATTCGCCGCTCCTGCCATGTTGCCAGCAGGTGGCTGCCCGCCGCCCACAGCACCACACCCACCAGCGCCCCCGCCAGCACCGGCGCACGCAACGCGCGCCACAGCCGCAGCCGCCAGGTGCCCCACGCCAGGCCCGCAACCAGCACGACGGCAAGGTGATACCCACCGTCGGCGATCTGCAGGATGCTCCAGGGGGCCTCACGGTAGAGCGCGAAGTTCAAGGCCACGAAGCTGATGCGTCCACACAGCAGGCCGATCAGCAACATGTCCAGGACCAGGCTGGCCGCGGAAGGCACTGCCATCCCGTCCTTCGGCCGCGGCCACAGGTGGGCCACCGCCATGGCCATAAGCACGCACATCAGGATCAGCACCACCGGTATCGGCACCGGTCCAACACTCGACATCAACCCACCTGTCACATCATCTCGTTGCCTGCATGGTCAAAGCGTCGCGCCCAGGTTGCAAGTGCGACGCCCACCGCAGGCTTCAGGCCGCGCTGCGCGGCATCTGCATGCCAGGCGCCGGTTGCAGCCCGCGCAGGCTGCCCGCCACCGACGACAACAGCGGCCGTTCGCGCCGTTTGTTGTTGACCTGCCGCCGATAGTTGGCCGGCGTCATTCCAACAATGCGCAGGAACAGGCGGCGGAATGCGCTCTGGTCTGCATAGCCCACACCCCAGGCCACTTCATCGATACCCGCCCCCTGTTGCAGCAATGTCTGTGCCTTGGCGATACGCAACCGCTGGCAATACTCGATCGGACGCAGGCCGGTGGCCTTCAGGAAGCGCCGCTGCAGAGTCCGTGGCTCCAGTCCGGAAACCTCGCAGATCGCTCCGAGCGTGGCCCCACGCGCAGCGGTGGTATGCAGCCAGCGTTGCGCCTTCAGTACGTCGCGATCGCCGTGGGCGAAGTTGGCACTGAAACGCTCCAGATCCTGCTGGATCGCCGCGGGCACCGTGATCCCCAACTGCTGCGCCACGGAACTCGCTACGCCCTGGCCGTGCAGCCGGTACAGCAGCCGCAGGGCGAGGAAGCGCCAGGCCTGGGAACCGGCCACTGTCAGCAGATCACCGTCGTCGACCAGCGCGCGCTCACTGGGCACCCAGCTGGCCGACTGCCCCTGCAGGCCCGGATGGCGCCCGAGGTCCGGCCCACTGACGGTGCGCCCGGCAAGCAGACCCGCGCGTGCCAGCATGCTGACACCATCGCTGGCAGCTGCCAGCAGACTGCCGCCATCGTAATGCGCGCGCAGCCAATCCAGCAGGACCTCATCGGCGCGCAGGCAGACGCCTTGACTGATCTGGCCAGGCACGGCGATCACGGCGGGAATGTCCGCCTCGAGCATCTCCGCGCCGGCAATGCGATGCACGCCGGTCTGGCTGGCTGGCACGCCCCAGCGGGTCACCAGGACACGCTTGAACGGGCGACGCTGCTGCTGGGCAAGCCGGTTGGCGACGTGTGCCATTTCGGTCAGCACCGAGGCCGCCGACGGGTCCCCTCCCGGGTACTCGACCACCGCGACCTCTACGAATCCCTCGTTCCTGAATCCTTCCACAGAGCATCTCCTCGGTTCGTTGCAGGCCATCCAGCGGCCGGTTCAGGCGCAGGGTAGGAACTGCCACGACGGCGGGGCTATGAAGAAAGTTGCAAAGTGCGCTGAATGCGCCGTCAGCGACGGGAGCTTGACCCTGGACCTGACTCCAGGCTTCAGAATGACCGGCAGCATCCGCAGGAATCCGCCATGAACATTGGTCAACTGGCGCGCCAGGCCGGCGTACCGATCGATACCGTGCGCTACTACGAGCGCCAGCAGTTGCTGCCCACCGCGGCACGCTCGGCCGGGGGCTACCGCATCTTCGGTGAGCAGGACCTGCGCCGGCTGCGCTTCATCCGCCGCGCCAAGACGCTGGGCTTCAGCCTGGAACAAATCGCCGAACTGCTGGCACTCAGTGATCGCCACCCGCAGGACATGGGCAGCGTGCGCGACGCGGCACAGGCCCGCCTACAGGACATCGCGCAGCGCATGGCTGAACTGCAACGCATGCACAGCGCGCTCTCGCAGCTGGTCGACGCCTGCCCCGGCCACGGCACCCTGGATCAGTGCCCGATCCTGGCGGCGCTGACCGACGGCGCCGACTGAGTACGTGCGATCGTCGCCCCCCTCGCAACGCACGTGAAGAAAAGTGCAACAAATGCTTGCCAACCCTCTGGGGCAAGGCTATTATTTCGCTCCTCAGCGACGTGGGGCCATAGCTCAGCTGGGAGAGCGCCTGCATGGCATGCAGGAGGTCAGCGGTTCGATCCCGCTTGGCTCCACCAATCTTTCGGCATTAGGCCGTCGAAAGGTCGCTAAAGAACATTGATGAGAATTGCGTCCCCATCGTCTAGAGGCCTAGGACATCACCCTTTCACGGTGGCGACCGGGGTTCGAATCCCCGTGGGGACGCCACTCATCACGAACAACGAGGACCCGGCCGATAACCGGGTCTTTTTTGTTCACCGCCTACTGGCATTCAGGTTGTGGCGTTGCGGTTCCCCTGCCCTTGGTGGCGAAGGTTGAACCGGGACGAAAAAAGTTCGAAAAAAGCTTCCACAAACGTGAACACGCAGGTATGATAGGCGGCTCGGTAACACGGGGCCATAGCTCAGCTGGGAGAGCGCCTGCATGGCATGCAGGAGGTCAGCGGTTCGATCCCGCTTGGCTCCACCACTTTCGACATTAGGCCGTCGAAAGTTCTACAACTTGAAGTTTTTCGTGCGTCCCCATCGTCTAGAGGCCTAGGACATCACCCTTTCACGGTGGCGACCGGGGTTCGAATCCCCGTGGGGACGCCAGTTTCAAGACGGACTCTGCTCCTGGCAGATATCCAGAGTTTCATGGGGCCATAGCTCAGCTGGGAGAGCGCCTGCATGGCATGCAGGAGGTCAGCGGTTCGATCCCGCTTGGCTCCACCACTTCGACATTAGGCCGTCGAAGGATCTACAACTTGAAGTTTTCGTGCGTCCCCATCGTCTAGAGGCCTAGGACATCACCCTTTCACGGTGGCGACCGGGGTTCGAATCCCCGTGGGGACGCCAATTCTTGAAAACCCCGGCTTCGGCCGGGGTTTTTCTTTGCCCGCGATCTGCCATCAAACCGCCCTGCGCGTAGATGACTTCACCCCGCCCACGGCTCAGAACCGCCGATACATCCCGATCGATGCCGGCGCAGTCGGTGCGAAACCAAACTGTGCATACAGCCGATGCGCCTCGCCATCGGCCAGCAGGCTGACGTAAGCCGACGGCGGCAGGTTGGCCTGCATCCAGCCGTCCAGCCGCCGCATCACTTCCTTGCCCAGGCCCTGCCCCTGCAAACGCGGCAGCACCGCGATATCACAGACCTGCAGGTGGCAGCCGCCATCGCCGACGATACGGCCCATCGCCACAAGTTCTGCACCCTGGTAAGCGCACACGCCGAACAACGTATTGGGCAGCGCGCGGGCGGCTGCTTCGCGGGACTTGGCGCTGAGGCCTGCGAGCACGCGCAACTGGCAGTAGTCCTCGACCGTGGGTACGGCTTCGCGGAACTGGCAGGTGATGGAACCATTCATGCGGCATCTCCGGATGGGTCGGGCTATCCTGCCGCATCCACGTCGCAGCCGCTGCGACCCAGGCCCAAAGAGTCCCATGTGCTATTCCGCCCTGATCCGCGCTGACTACGCCAAGCTGGTACGCGAGTTCGGCGCCATCCTGTCGCTGGAGGACTTCGCCGAGCTGTACGCACACGATCCGGGCAAGAAGCGGCCGAAGACCCCGAAGGCGATGGATGACGGATTCGCCGGTGCGCGTACCGAACAGGGGCGGGACATCGTGGCGAAGATCCAGCAATGGCATGCGCAGGAGCAACAGGCACTGGAGGCCGAACTGGCCCGGCAACGCGAACGACGCGATATTGCCCATGCCACGCTGGCCACCCGGCCCACGCAGAAGGCGCGCAACGACCTGCGCGTGGCCGGCAACCGCATCGAGCGCGCACAGGCCCGGCTGGAAGACCTGCATCGGGTGCAGCTGCTGCCGCGTGACAACCGCATTTTCCCCGGCACCTACGCACCGGTGATGGTCAGCGAGAACGGCCAGCGCGTGATCAGGCCGATGCGCTACCAGTGCCGGCTGCCGGACAAGCCGGCGCGCAACGACGTGCTTTACCCCGGCACCTACAATGCGCGGCGCGACAGCCTGGAAGGTTACTGGCGGGGTGCGTTCGGACTGCGCCATGGCGTGGTGGTGGTACAGGCGTTCTACGAGCACGTGCCCCGCCACGCCATCGCCGGCCGCACCCTCGGTGCCGACGAAAAGGAACAGGACGTGGTACTCGAATTCCGTCCCGATCCGCCGCGCGACCTGCTGCTGGCCTGCCTCTGGGCAGAATGGGAAGGACCGGAAGGCCGCCTGCTGTCGTTTGCCACGATCACCGACGCACCGCCCAGCGACGTCGCCGCTGCCGGGCATGACCGCGGCGTAGTGCCGATCCGCAAGGAACACCTCGACGCCTGGCTCAACCCCGAACCGGATGACCTGGCGCGCCAGTACCGCATCCTCGACGACCGCGAGGAGATCCGTTACGTGTACAAGGAAGCGGGCTGAGCGCCGGACGCAATTGAAAAACCCCGCCTGGGCGGGGTTCCTGGATCAGGGGTTGCCGCCGAACATCGCAGACGCGAGCATTCACCCCCCGGCAGTATCCCCTGCAGGTCCGTGGCGGACGGCTCAGGCCTTGACGCTGGAGCGACCCACCGCACGCGCCAGCGCGCGTGACAGATCGGCCGACAGGTAGGGCTTGACCAGCAACAGGCCGGCCAACATCGGTGTTGGCAGCTGCTCGGCCAGCGTTCCGGTGGCCAGCACGAACGGAATGCCACGTGCCGAAAGCGCTGCAGCCACCGGTTCACTGGTCTCGTTGCGGGCCAGCCGGTAGTCCAGCAGGGCCACGTCCGGGGTGCTCTGCTCCAGCAGCTGCAGGGCTTCGGACACGCTCGCTGCAAGCCCGACCACAGTCGCGCCGGCATGCACCAACTGCATCTGCAGCAGGGCCGCACTCATTTCGTCGTTCTCGACCACCAGCACCCTCAGGTCCTGCAACACTGTCATCGGCTACCGCTCCTGGAGGCAATTGCACGCTGGGAGTATAGCTATCAAGGGGCCAATGCCGACAGGAACCGCCCTCATAGGCCCTCCTACTATGCATCGCCTGCCGACCTCGGTTACACTCGCACGCTGCCTGCCGGTGTGGCGGAATGGTATACGCAGCTGACTCAAAATCAGCCGGGGGTGACCCCATGAAGGTTCGAGTCCTTTCACCGGCACCACTGCATCAAAGGCCAGGTCCATGACCTGGCTTTTTGCATTTCCCGGGTCCGAGCGCCCGACACTGGCAAGCATGCCCCAGCATGCCCTGCCCGCGCGCTGCCCCTCCTGCGGGCGTCCGACGCCGTCGCCCGGTCCCACTACTTCTCGCTGCCAGGCGTGATCGAGCACACCAGCTGGGGCGACGTTTCCGAACGGGCGATGGCGCTGCAGATCGCCCGCCATCTGCCTGACGCATCCGATCAGCGCCGGGCGCTGGGACGCCAACAACCTGCAGGCGGCTGCCGCGATCCTCGACGGCTGCCCGCAACGCGGTGATGACCTGCTGGCCCGCGACGGCGGCGAGGAATTCATCGCCGCCCTGCGAGCGCCTGCGCGCCGCCGTGGAAGCCACCGCGCTGCCCGCCGCTGAGGCCCATGTGACCATCAGCATCGGCGTAGCCTGGCAGGTTGCACATGAGCAGGCCGCCCAACAAGGCCGGGGAACAGCACTCCGACCGCCGGGCCTAGACCGCGCGCAGCACCGCCCCACCGTGCAGGTGCCCGGCCCCGCCCTGCACCCGGAAGCTGGCCACCGTCTGCAGCAGCTGCGCCGACTGCTCTTCCATGCTGCGCGCTGCGGCCGAGGCTTCCTCGACCAGCGCGGCGTTCTGCTGGGTGCCCTGATCGATCAGATCGACGGCATGATTCATCTGCTGAATGTCGTCGCTCTGCTGCTGCGCGGCCGTGCTGATCTCGGACATCAGATCACTGACACGGCGCACATTGACCACGATCTCGTCCATGGTGCGTCCGGCGCTCTCAACCTGCGCGGTACCGGCGCCGACATTGGCCACCGACGCATCGATCAGCTGCTTGATCTCCTTCGCGGCACTGGCCGAGCGCTGCGACAGTTCGCGGATCTCGGTGGCGACCACGGCGAAGCCACGCCCGTGTTCGCCCGCACGCGCTGCTTCCACCGCCGCGTTCAACGCAAGGATGTTGGTCTGGAAAGCAATGCCGTCGATCACGCCGATGATGTCGACGATGCGCCGCGAGGACGCGTTGATCACGACCATGGTCTCGACCACTTCGTGCACCACGTTGCCACCGCGGGCAGCGACATCAGCAGCACCACCGGCCAGCTGACTGGCCTGCCGTGCGTTGGTCGCGGTGCGCTGCACGGTCTCGGCCAGGCCCTTCATCGACACCGCGGTCTCCTCCAGCGACGCGGCCTGCTGCTCGGTGCGCTGCGACAGATCGCTGTTGCCCTGCGCGATCTCGGTGGCACCGACGGCGATGGTGTCGGCGGCGAACTTGATCTGGGCGATGATCGCGGCCATCGCCTCCACCAACGAATTCACGCCTTCGCACAGCTCGGCGATCGGCCCGTTCTTGTCGGCAGTGGCCACGCGCCGGGTCAGGTCGCCCTCCTTCGCGGCCGCCACCACTTCACGGGTCTGCGCCACGGCACGTTGCATGGCCTGGTTCTCATGCACCTGCGCGGTGATGTCGGTGGCGTACTTGACCACCTTGAACGGCTTTCCGTTGAGATCCAGGATCGGGTTGTAGGACGCCTGGATCCAGACCTCGCGCCCGCCCTTGCCGAGGCGCCGGTACTGGCCGGCATCGTATTCGCCACGGCCGAGCTTCTCCCAGAACTGGCGATACTCGGCACTGCCACGATACTCGGGCTCGACGAACAGCGAGTGGTGCTGGCCACGCACGTCGTCCAGGCTGTAGCCGGTGGCGGCCAGGAAGTTGTCGTTGGCCGAAAGGATGCGGCCGTCCATGCCGAACTCGATCACCGCCTGCGACTTGTCGATCGCCGCCAGCTGCCCGGCCGAGTCGGCTGCCTGCAGCTTCTGCGCAGTGATGTCGGTGGCGAACTTGACCACCTTGTAAGGCCGCCCCTGCCGGTCCAGCACCGGGTTGTACGAGGCCTGGATCCAGATCTCGCGCTGGCCCTTGCCGAAGCGCCGGTACTGGCCAGCGTCATATTCGCCACGCCCCAGCCGCGCCCAGAACTCGCGGTACTCGGCGCTGCGCGCCTGCTCGGGATCGACGAACAGGGAATGATGCTTTCCCTGGATCTCCTCCAGCCGGTAGCCCATCGCCTGCAGGAAGTTGTCATTGGCCTGCAGGATGGTGCCATCGAGGGCGAACTCGATGACCGCCTGGACCCGGTGCAGCGCCGCGACCTGGGCTTCCAGCTCGGCACGGCCATCGGACACGGCCTCGGCGCCGGTGCGGTGCTGGGGAGCCAGCGCGCCCAGCAGGGCACGCCACGGCGACCAACGGGTATGCAGCTCGGCCGGCGCCTGCGCGCCCGCCGTGAAGCCTGGAATGAGCATTGTCTGATCCTCGGTGTCCGGTAAGCGGTTGCGACCCGACGGGCGGGATGCCCGGCGGCAACTTCAGGTGCCAGGGACTACAGGTGCCAACCGGCACCTCTCGAGCGACTGCCACGAACGTCTGCTGCGGGTGCGATCGGCATCTGGGAGCGGCGGAACACACAGCGCGGGCCGCCCATCGGGGACGGCCTGGGGTCCTGCGGCGGGTGACCGGAGCGGGATCCAGAGGGAGTATCGGCGAGGCGATCGGTGGCTTTAGCCGGATTACGCGACGTCCGTCGCAACTTCAGATGCGGCTGCAGGGACGCGGTAGACAATCGCGATGTACTTCACATTCTGCTCACGCTCGGCGGGGCACGGGGTGTCGTCACGGAACATATCGCGCGTTGCCGCCGTCACTGGGCATAGCCTTGCCCGGCACGCCGATGCAGTTCAAGCCCAAAAGGTTTGCATGACCAACGGGCGATTCCATGGCAGGTGAAAATGGCCAGCATGCAGCGAACCGCAGGACGCTCACTGACACGGAGATCGCATGTTCCCACGCTTGGCCAGCTTCCTGATCCTGGGCCTGTGCAGTACCGGCGCCCTCGCTGCCGATGCCACCTATCGGCCCGCCTTCCAGCCGGACCAGCTGAAGGGGCCGCCTGCAGGGCGACCGAACGAGGTACTGGTACTGGGCACCGCCCACCTGTCCGGCCTGCCCAAGTCCTTCCAGCCCGCCTTGCTTGAACCGTTGCTGCAGCGACTGGTCGCCTGGAAGCCCGGGCTGATCGCCACCGAAGACCTGTCCGGCCTCCAGTGCGATTCCATGCGTCGCTACCCGGAACGCTATGCGGAGAGCGTGGCCACCTACTGCTTCGACACCACCGCTGCGCAGGCTGCCACCGGCCTGGACGTGCCTTCAGCGAACGCCCAGGCCGAGCGCCTGCTTGCGACCTGGCCGGACGAGCCGACGCCCGCCCAGCGTCGTCGGCTCGCCGCATTGTTCCTGGCTGCGGGCGAACGCGGCTCGGCGCAGGTGCAATGGCTGCGCCTGCCTGCGTCCGAGCGCAAAGCCGGCGATGGGCTGACGCCGGCCCTGGTCGAGATCCTCGGCAAAGGCCTGGTCCGCCGCAATGAAACCAGCCTGATCGCCGCCGTCGTTGCCGCCCGCCTCGGGCATGAACGGCTGTGGGCCGTGGACGACCACACGGCCGATTCTCCCACACCGGCGGAGGATAAGGCGGCGGCCAGTGCAGCCATCACCGGTGCCTGGAACAATACGTACTTGCGGGCGCGACGGGAGGCCGATGAACGCCTCGTGGCCAATCTGGACAAGCCCGGTGGCGTCATGGCGCTGTATCAGGATTACAACAGCCCGGCGGCAGCGATGGCAGCGTACCAGAGCGACTTCGGCGCGACGCTCGTCGAGCCGTCCTCCAAGGCGTTCGGCCGGATGTATGTCGGTTACTGGGAAACCCGCAACCTGCGCATGGTCGCCAACATCCGCGACGTGCTGGGCCTGCACCCTGGCAGCCGAATGCTGGCCATCGTCGGTGCCTCGCACAAGGGCTACTACGAGGCCTACCTCAATCAGATGCACGACGTGCAGCTGGTCAGTACGGACGCAGTACTGCGTTGACCAGGATAGGTGCCGGCCATGCGCTGGCACTATCCTGCAAGGCCCGTCTGCAGGTGCCGACATGCTGAAAGTGATCGCCGAGGATTTCATCCATCCCGATGCCGTGGATACCGTGCTTCCCCTGTACCGCGAGCTGGTCGCATGCACGCAGCGAGAGCCGCTCTGCCTCGGCTATGAACTGTTCGTCGACCAGAAGGACCCCGGGCATTTCGTCTTCATCGAGCAATGGCCGGACCGCGACGCACTGGATATCCATTGCGCCAGCGAGCACTTCCAGCGTCTGGTGCCTCAGATCAACGCGTTCCAGCGCGCACCGTGCCGGGTCCTGCTGATGGACGCCGCACGGGTGTAGTGCCGGAAGCGAGACGCCCGCCGACGCTGCGGCCATGCCGCCACAGCAACAGGCAGGCTGCAACCGTGCACGCCAGGCTCAGGACCAGCAGCGCGACCGCGCCTTGCTGCAGCACGGGCAACAACGCCTGCGCGTACGGGTCGCCGCGCAGCTGTTCGGCGCGCAGGCAGGTGGCCAGCGCCAGGCACCAGCCGATCAGGGCCGGAATGAACATGCGCACCGCAACCGGGTTCCAGGCATTCATGGGTTCACCTGCTTGAGTGGAGATGCGCGCAGTATTCGCGCGCGTCCTCTCACAGGCTGAGATCAGTCCTGGGCGGCATCGGCATCGTCGCCTGGAAGCCCCGACAGCTCGCCCTGCACCTGCACGTTGTTGCGCCCCAGCGCCTTGGCCCGGTAGCACTGTGCATCGGCAGCGGCCACTGCCTGGTCCACGCTCATGCCCCCCGCCAGGGGCGCGATGCCGATGCTGGCACCGACCCGCAGCCGGTGCTGATCCCATGGAATGGACAGCGCTGACAGGGTCTGCAGGAGCTCACCGCCGATCCGTGCGGCACGACGCGGCGTACACCCGGACAGGATCACCGCGAACTCGTCGCCGCCCAGCCGCGCCACCACGTCCGAATCACGCACACCATGTCGCAGCACACTGGCCACCGCCCACAGCACGGCATCGCCGGCCAGGTGGCCCCAGGTGTCGTTGACCGGCTTGAAGCGGTCCAGATCGATGTACATCAGCGAGGCGGCCTGCCCGGTGCGCTCGACGCGGGTGATCGCCTGCTGCAGGTGCACCTCGAAACCGCGGCGGTTGCTCAGTTCGGTGAGTGGATCGATCTCGGCCAGGTGGCGGGCTTCGCGCTGCCGCGCCCGCTGCTGGGTGTCGTCGCGCAGCACCCACACCGCGCCGCGCACATGGCCTTCGTCATCGCGCAGCCAGGCCCGCGTCAGATCCACCGGCACCGTTGCCGTGCCCAGGCGCAGCAGCAGGTCGGCATGCAGGTCCACCGCGTTGCTTTCCGGGTCCAGGAGTACCTGCACATCCAGCACCGAGCCGGGCGCGTACTCGGTGGTCAGCGCCAGCACGTCCTGCACCCTGTGCCCGGCCAGCGACAGCGCGCCATCACCGGCCAGGGTGCGTACCGCGGCCGCGTTGGCATAGTCGATGCGGCCGTCAAGGTTGACGCTGAGCACCAGGTCGGCCACCGCATCCAGGGTGATGCGACTGCGCTGTTCGCTCTCGAACAGGCGTTGCTCACTGCTGCGCTGGGCGGTGATGTCCTGGATCTGCGACACGAAATGCAGTGGCTGGCCATGCTCGCTGCGCACCAGCGACACTGACAGCCGCGCCCAGATGATGCGGCCGTCGCGGTCGAGATAGCGCTTTTCAAGGTGGTAATGGCTGCGCCGTCCGGCCAGCAGGTCCTGCACCAGGGCCAGGTCGGTCTGCAGGTCATCGGGATGGGTCAGGCGCTGGAAGTCGACCTGCAGCAGCTCTTCGCGCGGGTAACCCAGGATCCGGCACAGCGCATCATTGACGTCCAGCCAACGCCCCTCCAGCGACACCAGCGCCATGCCCAACGCCGCCGACGTGAATGCACCGGCGAACTTCTCCGCCGACAGCCGCGCCTCAGCCCGTGCCTGCAGGATCTCGGTGATGTCGATGGCCATGCCGACGTAGCCGATGCGTGCGCCATCGGCACCTTCCATGCGGCTGATCGACAGGCGCACCTGGCGTGGCAGGCCCTCCTTGCGCAGCAACGTCCACTGCCGCGAGTAGGTCTGCCCGTCAGCGCGAGCACTGAGCGCTTCGAACACGTCGGGAAGGTTGCCCTCGGCATCGGCCAGCGGCTCCAGCCAGGCTTTCAGTTCCTCCGGATCGTGGAACGCATCGAGCCGGCGCTGGCCGACCACCTCCGCTGCGCTGTAGCCCAGCAGGCGCTCCGCACCCGTGTTGAACAGGGTGATGGTGCCATCGGTATCGGTGGCGATCACCGCTACCTCATCGGACGCATCGACCACGGCCTGCAGGCGTTGCCGGGTCTCGGCCGCGTCCTGCCTCGCCTGCTGCAGCTCGGTGACGTCAGCATGCGCGCCGGCCATCCACAGCGGCTTGCCCTGCCCATCCCATTCGAAGACCCGCCCGCGGTCCTGGATCCAGATCCACTGCCCGTTCTTGTGGCGCATGCGCAGCAGGCAGGCGTAGTTGTCGCTGCGGCCTTCGAAATGCTCATCCAGCGCCGCATCGGACAGCGCGATGTCATCGGGATGGACCAGCTTCAGGAACGTCTTCTGGCAGATGGGTTGCAGCTCTTCCAGGCGGTAGCCGACGATCTCAGCCCAGCGCGCGTTGACCCGCATCTCGCCGGTCTGCACGTTCCATTCCCAGGTTCCCGCGGCGGTACCGTCGATGATCATCGCCAGGCGGCGACGCTCTTCCGCCAGCTCCTGCAGGCGGCGCTCCAGCAGTCCATTGCCGTGGGTGCCCTGGCCCGGCATCAATCCGGTCCCCTGCCGGCACGGGCAGGCGCCGACCGCAGCGGAACGCTGCGACCGCCGGTACGAGCAACGGGTGGTGCTGGCGTCATGGCCCTCCCCAGCAACAGCGGGGTGGCCGGACGCCTCCCCTCAAGCGCAAGTGTGCGCAATCACGGGGAAAATCGACAAGTCCCCCGCCACGAATCAAGTGTGACGGGGAACGCGGTCCTCAACTGCGCTTGGCGCGCGCGAAGGCCTCGGCCAGGGCGTTGTTGGCCGGGGCCGCGGACGCGGCGGGACGGCCGCCATTGCCTTGGCCCCGGTTCAGCCCGCGGTTCTGGCCGCCTGCATCGCGGCGCGGACCCTGCCCATGGCCGCGCTCATCACGCTGTCCCGGGCGGCTGGTGGCTTGCCCGGGGGTATCGTCCAGGCGCCGGGTCAGGGCGATGCGCTTGCGCGCCACGTCCACCTCCAGCACCTTCACCTTGACGATATCACCGGCCTTGACCACGTCGCGCGGGTCCTTCACGAACGTATCGGAAAGCGCCGAGATGTGGATCAGGCCGTCCTGGTGCACACCGATATCGACGAAGGCACCGAAGGCCGCCACGTTGCTGACCACACCCTCGAGCACCATGCCCTCGCGCAGGTCCTTGATGTCCTCGACGCCCTCGGCGAAGCGTGCCGCCTTGAACTCGGGGCGTGGGTCTCGGCCCGGCTTCTCCAGTTCCTTGAGAATGTCACGCACGGTCGGCACGCCGAAGGTGGCATCGGTGAACTGCTCGGCCTTCAGGCCGCGCAGGAAGCTGCCATCACCGATCAGCGCCTTGATCGGGCGCGCGGTGCTGGCCACGATGCGCTCGACCACCGGGTAGGCTTCCGGGTGTACCGCCGAAGCATCCAGCGGTTCATCACCGTCGGCAATGCGCAGGAAGCCCGCGCACTGTTCAAAGGTCTTCTCGCCCAGGCGCGCGACCTTCAGCAGGTCCTTGCGGCGTTTGAACGGGCCGTTCGCATCACGGTGGCGCACGATGTTCTCGGCCACCGTGGCCGACAGGCCGGACACCCGCGACAACAGTGCAGCCGAAGCGGTGTTCACGTACACGCCCACCGCGTTCACGCAGTCCTCCACGCGGGCATCCAGCGCGCGCGCCAGGCGGTACTGGTCCACATCGTGCTGGTACTGGCCGACACCGATCGCCTTGGGTTCGATCTTCACCAGTTCGGCCAGCGGGTCCTGCAGGCGGCGGGCGATCGACACTGCCCCACGTAGCGACACGTCCAGCTCCGGGAACTCCCTGGCCGCGAACTCGGACGCCGAGTACACCGACGCGCCCGCCTCGCTGACCACTGCCTTCTGCAGCTTCGGGTTGCCAGCGACCTTGATCGCTTCGCCGGCCAGCTTGTCGGTTTCGCGGCTGGCAGTGCCGTTGCCGATCGCGATCAGTTCCACGTTGTGCTTGGCGCACAGCTGCTTGATCGTCTGCAGCGACTGCTCCCACTGGCGACGCGGCTCGTGCGGGTAGATGGTGTCGGTGGCGACCAGCTTGCCTGTCGCATCGACCACCGCAATCTTGCAGCCGGTGCGGATGCCCGGGTCCAGTCCGAGCACGGTCTTCGGGCCGGCGGGTGCCGCCAGCAACAGGTCCTTCAGGTTGTCGCCGAACACCGCGATGGCTTCGGCTTCGGCCTTTTCGCGGGCCTGGTTGAACAGGTCCAGCAGCAGATGGGTGTGCAGCTTGGCGCGCCAGGTCAGCCGGCACGCATCCAGCAGCCAGCGGTCGGCGGCGCGGCCCTGGTCGGCGATGCCGGCCTTGCGCGCCACGCGTCCTTCGGCGTACTGATGGCCAGCCTCGGCATCGCTGCCCGGGTCCAGTTCCAGGAACAGGATCTCCTCGCGGCGCGCACGGAACAGTGCCAGCAAGCGATGCGACGGAATCTTCGCCAGCGCCTCGGCATGCTCGAAGTAGTCGCGGTACTTGGCGCCCTCGGTTTCCTTGCCCTCGGCGACGCGGGCACGGATCACCCCGGTCTCGCCCAGCCAGGTGCGCAGTTCACCGACCAGCGCGGCGTCTTCACCCCAGCGCTCCATCAGGATCGCGCGCGCGCCTTCCAACGCGGCCTTGGTGTCGGCTACGCCCTTGTCGGCGTCGACGAAGGTGGCCGCGAACGTCTGCGGGTCCTGCGTCGGGTCGGCCAGCAGGCCATCGGCCAACGACTCCAGGCCGGCCTCGCGGGCGATCTGCGCACGGGTGCGGCGCTTGGGCTTGTACGGCAGGTACAGGTCTTCCAGCCGGCTCTTGGTATCGGCGGCCAGGATGTCATTGCGCAGCTCGTCACTGAGCTTGCCCTGCTCGCCGATGCTGGCCAGCACCGCCGCGCGACGGTCCTCCAGCTCGCGCAGGTAGGTCAGCCGGGTTTCCAGGTTGCGCAGCTGGGTGTCGTCCAGGCCACCGGTCACTTCCTTGCGGTAGCGCGCGATGAACGGAACGCTGGCGCCTTCGTCGAGCAGGCCGACGGCGGCGCGTACCTGGGCGGACTGGGCACCGATTTCGTCGGCGATGGTCTGGGCGATCTGCTGGGCGAGCGCGCTCTGGGCGTTCTTGGCGTCGTGCATTGCTTCAGGTCTGTGCCGCGTTTCGGGAAGCCCCCATTCTGGCAACCCACGACGGAGCCGGACAAGGCATTGACAGGCGGCGAGGTTCAGCGGCGAAGCCGGATTGGACGCCGGCATCCTGGCAAAGAGCGGGCTCGGACTGGCCCGGGGCTGGGATGCCGGCGCGGGCGCGCGATGGTGGGCGCGCCCTGCCGCGTGTTGCGACGGTCAGCGGTAGTGGCGGGCGGCGCGCTGCATGACGATGTCGTCACGCATGCCTTCCAGGGCCATCAGGCGGACCTTGCCGACACCCTGCAGTTCCATGAACCGCTCCGTGTAGAACTCCGGCCCCAGCGCGGTGTCGGCGCGGGATTTGCTGAAGCCGTAGGGCACCACGCCCTTCTCGCCATCCTTGCTACCACCGACATAAAGAACGATTGCCATGTGATGTATTCCTCCAAATTGCTACTGCGTACTGCGTTCGATGAGCGATGCTGCGAGCTCATCGAGGGAGAGCTTACCGCGTCGAACCTGACTGGAACGTCACGAAGGCTAATGACGATCGGTTGCATGCAGATGACTGCGGGATCGCAGCAGAATGCTTACGGATCTTTAACTTCCGGCTAACGAATCGGTGGGGGATTCCCGCCAACGGCGCAGCCCCTCGTGGGTGGTTTGGTTGGTCGCGGAAAGCCGGTTTCCTGTGGGCTGGCCGGGAGGGTGGGTAGGCCGGGGACGCCGTGAACCCAACCCGACCGACCAGCGCGAGGGTTTTGCATTTGACAACCAGGCATCACCACCCACGAGGGGCTGCGCCGTTGGCTGGAAACTACGGCCACCAACCACGCCCGAACCGGGCGAAATGATCGGCCGCGCGTTCGAACGGATTGCGTGCACTCACCCCGCCGCACAGCAGGTACACCGGCAGGTACAGCGGCCCCAGCACCATGTACTGGTAAACGTGCGCGCGCTCGTGGTCGTCCAGCCGGATCAGCGGCTCCACGCCCCACCCCGCCTGATGCGCATAGGTCCGGCAGCAGATGCCGAGGTCATGGCCGGTATGCAGGATCACGTTGCCCAGGGTGATCGCACCGCCCGGCCCCCACGGCCAGTGATCGAACACCACGGCGCAGTCCCGCCCGCTCCATCGCAGCGTCGCGCCGCCAAGCATGCCGGCCAAGCCGCCGATCAGGCCGATCAGTGTGTTGGGCAGCGTCCATGCGGCGCCCAGCATCTGCAGCGCGCGCAGCCAGAGCGGCCAGGATCGAGCGGCGGTGTTCAATCCGCCTCGTTCGGAATCAGCAGCCACAGGATCAGGTAGATCAGAATGCCGGGGAAGGCGGCCGAGCCGATCGATACCAGCACGAACACGATCCGCACCAGGGTGGGGTTCCAGCCGAAGCGATGGGCAATGCCGCCCATCACGCCGGCAATCATGCGGTCGTTCAATGAACGCGACAGCGTCTTGGGCGTGGTGTTCACGGCGGTGTCTCCTCGGCTTGCTGGCAGAATCAGTCGAGCACGCCGCGACTCTACACCGCCTCCGTGTCTACGGCGTGCGGAGACGCAGCGCCTGCAGGCGCGCACCGAACCAGGCGGCCGCGGTCTGTTCAGGCTGCCCCGGGCACTGGATGCGGTAAGGCTTCCCGCTCATGCTGCTCTGGCTGGCGGCGCGCTCGATGAACTGCTCGGCGCTGTCCACCATGTCCTTCTTCAGCAGGTAGTCGTACTTGCGCTGCAGATGAGCGCGCGCATCGCCGCCGTCGTACCAGCTGCCATTGCGCTGGAAACGGCACTGCGAGCCGTCCAGGCTGGAAATCAGCTGGGCGATCTCCCGGCGTGCATCGGCACTGGGTACGGCGTGGGCAAATTGTGCTGCCAGCAGTGCCGCAAGAATCAACGAAATCCGGTACGTCATCATCCCCCCCAGGTCAATCGAGCATGGCTCGACTCTACAGGTCACGCGCCTTCAACCAGCCATCGATCGTGGCCGGCACTTCGCGCTGGGCGCGGCCGGACACATAGATACCAATGTGGCCACCGCGGAAACTGGACTCGGTGTAGTCGTCCGTGCCCAGGCGCCCACGCATCGCGCGCGAGGCGTCCGGCGGTACCAGATGGTCCTGCTCGGCATAGATGTTCAGCACCGGCAAGGTCACCTGCGACAGATCCACGGCTTCCTCGCCGATCCGCACCGTACCGTTCACCAGTCCGTTGCCCTGGTAGAACTGCTTGATGAAGTCACGGAACGCCTCGCCCGCCAGGTCCGGCGAATCGAAGATCCATTTTTCCATGCGCAGGAAATCCTCCAGCGCCGCCTTGTCGTCGAGGATATCGAGCAGACCGACGTACTTCTGCACGTTCAGGCGGAATGGCTTGAGCATCAGGTAGCTGGCATTCATCAGGTCAGCCGGTATGTTGCCCAGCGTATCCACCAGCAGATCCACGTCCACCTGCCGCGCCCAGTGCGAGAGCATGTTGTCGGCCGTCTGGAAATCGACCGGGGTGACCATGGTGATCAGCTTGCCCAGCTTCTCCCGGCGCAGCGCGGCATAGCACAGCGCGAACACACCGCCCTGGCAGATGCCGAGCAGGTCGATCGGGCCGCCACTGCGCACGCGCAGTGCATCCACCGCACCATCGATATAGCGCAGCAGATAGTCCTCCAGCGTCTGGAAGCGCTCCGAACGATCCGGGTAGCCCCAGTCCAGCACGTACACGTCCTGCCCGAGCGCCAACAGCTTCTGCACCAGGGAGCGGTCGGCCTGCAGGTCGACCATGTACGGCCGGTTGACCAGCGCGTAGACGATCAGCAGCGGCGTGCGCCGGGTCGGCGCCTGTTCGCCGACGAAGCGGTAGAGCACCACCTTGCCGTCGCGCCACACTTCCTCGCGGGCGGTCACGCCATAGTCAACGTCTTCCACCTGCGGCAGCAGCTTCAGCCCTTCCATCAGCTTGCGCTGCATCGCCAGGGTTTCCTGCATCAGGTCATCGGCGTTGAAGCCCAGCGGTCCCTTCATCGGTCACGTGCCCGTGAGGTGGTGCGAGATTCGGACTTTTTGGCAGCCGCCTTCTTTGCCGGCGCGGCCCTCTTCGCGGCCTTGCGGGCGGCTGGCTTCACCTTCGCCGGCGTCGGCTGCGCCACCGGATCGACCGCAGCGGTTCCAGCCAGCACCGCCACTTGTGCCTGCAGCCGGCGCAGGCTGCGCTCCAGCTCGGCGATGCGGCGGTGTGCGGCATCCATCTCGCTGCGGGTCGGCAGGCCGATACGTTCACTCATCTGTTCCACCTCGCGCTGCAGGCCGGCGCGCAGACGCATCTGCGCGTTGCCCAGCGAGGCGTACACCTGCTGGAACGGTTCGGACATGGCGACCTTGGCGTAGGCCTCCTCGGCCACTTCGATCCACAGGTCGAACATCGCGCGGGCGCTGGTCAGCTGGCTGCCGGGCTGCTCGTGCTCGGCCAGGCGCTGCTCGAACAGCGCGAAGGCCTCGTCCAGTGCCTGCTTGATCTGATCGACATAGGCGCGCGAATGCTGCTGGTATTCCTCCTGCGCACGCAGCAGGGCCTGCCAACGCGCCTGGTGCTCGCGGCCGGGGCCGAATGCCGGGCTCTGCAGCCACGGGCCCGCCTGCAGCTGGAACTGCTGCAGCCAGGCGGCGAACTCCGGAACCGCGGCGCCGGCGTGGGTGCTGCCACGGGCGCCCTGCAGCATCCATTGCAGCATGCCGTCGCCCTGCCCCTGCACCGCCTCGCGCCAGGCCTGGGCGACGTCGGCACTGCTGGCGTCGCGGCCGGCAAACCGTGCGGCGACCTCCTGCATGGTGCCGTACCAGCTGCCCGCCTGTTCGCGGAACCGGCGCACGGCATCTTCCGGCGCGCCGGGCGCCTGTTCGGGCAGCAATTGGCCCCACCAGTCAAACAACCGTTGCCAGCTGCCGGGGTCGTCACCGGCAGGTGCAGCGGGCGCGCCCGCATGGCGCAGAGCATCACCCCAGGCGCCGAAGTACTGCCGGGCCAGCGTCTCGAAATCGCTACTGCCGGCATCGTGGGCCGAGCTGGTCATCGCAGGCCTCCGCAGGGCTGGCTCATGGCTTGGGGATACGCAGGGTCTTGCTGATCATCAGCGACCCGGACAGGGCGAACAACAGCACCATCGGGTGCAGCTGCCACGGTCCGATCTGCCACTGGCCGAACCAGATGTTCTGGCCGATGGCATCGGTGCCCGCGGCGATCGCCAGTACGATCACCAGCACCAGGCTGGTCGGGATCGGGGTGCCCTCGAAATACGTGACCTTGCCCTCATCGCCGGTCATTGCCTCGGCTGTGACGTTGTAGCGTGCCAGGCGGCTGACGCCGCAGCAGACGAAGTAGCTCAGCACCAGCCAGTCCCAGCCACCCTGCATGCCGCAGGCATAGGCCAGCGCCGCTGGGGCCACCCCGAAGGAGATCACGTCGGACAGCGAGTCCAGCTCGCGGCCCAGGGTGGAGCTGGACTTGCGCCAGCGCGCGATGCGCCCATCAAGGGCGTCGAAGATGAAGGCCAACGGGATCAGCGCCATGCCGAACAGCAGGTAGCCACGCTCGCCGTCCTGCAGGAAGCGCATGGCGGCAAATACCGCACCGGTGCCGCAGAAAGCATTGGCCAGGGTGAACCAGTCGGCCAGCTGGAACTCGCGCAGCATCGAGAAGTGACGTTTCATGGGGACTCACGGAGCATCAAGGCCCACAGGTTACCGCGAGCGCCGTCGCTGGTGACAGCGCTGACGGGGTCCACCCTTCACCGCCCCCTCACCCGCCCTCACCGGCGGTGAATTTTTCGCCACCCATCTTGACAGCCTAGGGGGGTGGCGCCTGTCGCGGCTTATCCACAAAGTTGCCCACGCGTAATCCACACCCCCTGTGGACAACCAGATCTCACCGACTGCGACGGTGGACATTTCCTCATCACCCTGACGCGGGGTTTCCCTACTTCCCAAGCCGCGAGGTCGGCGCTATGGTCACCGGCGGGCCCGCCGCCGCCACGCCCGATTCCTGGTGACGGGCGATGATGATGCCGGATGCTTCCACCCTGGCCGCGCAGCTGCGAAGGCCCCGCCGCAGCGCCGCACTGGCGGTCAACACCCTGTGCTTGTACTTCCGCCTGCTGCTGGCGCAGCGGCGCTGAAGTGGTAGAGCCGGCCGCTGGCCGGCTGCCCCTGCCATTCCGGGGTGCCGGACGGCGGCAGGCAACTACCCAGCCTGCACCCGCCGCCAACGCGCGAAGCACAACACCTGCAGCACCAGCATGGCCAGCAACCCCAGCGGCCACGCCCACCACACGCCGGCCAGCCCGTGCTGCGCCTGCATCCACATCGCCAGCGGCAGTTCCACCAGCAGCACCGCTGCCATACCCAGCAACGCTGGCAACCATACCGTGCCGCTGCCGCGCATCACCCCGACAAGCACCGCGCTGATTCCCATCGCCAGCACGCCCCACACCACAGTGCGCAGCTGCAACGCAGCCAGCTCGCGCACGTCGGCTGCCGCCAGGATCAGCCCGGTCAGCCCGCGCGCCAGCGCCACAACCAGCACCACCACCACGCTCAGCGTCGCCAGCGCCACCAGCACACCAGTCCGGGCGATGGCCGGCAGCCGTGCTGTACGCCCGGCGCCCATCGCATGCGCCGCGAGGATGGTGGCGGTGATCCCCAACGACATTGCCGGCAACTGCACCCAGTTCATCAGCTGGTTGACCGCACCGTAGGCGGCCGTAGCGGTGTAGCCGTAACGGTTGATCCAGCCCAGCAACACGATTTCGGCGACGGCCAGGCTGAGCATCTGCAGCGAGGAGGGTATGCCGATGCGCAGCATCGATCGGATGATCGCGCCATCGAAACGAATGGCATGCAACAACTCAGGGCCCGGTGCCAGGGGATGTCCTGCCCGATGCCAACGCAACAACAGCCAGCCCAGGGCCAACAGCGAGGCAAACGCCGCCGACACCGCCGCACTGGCCGATCCCAGCCGCGGCAGGCCGGCCCAGCCCAGAATCAGCAGCGGCGTGCACAGCAGGCCGACCGCCGTGGCCAGCAGCAGCGCATGCAGCGGCGTCTTCGCATCGCCTACTGCGCGGCTCACGGCAGTGGCCAGCCACAGGAGGAAGAACGCCGGCGCCGCCAGCAGCAGCACGCGCGCGTAGACGATGGACTCACCGAGGATCGGTGCCGGTGTACCCAGTGACATCAGAAGCTGTGGTGCGAAACCGCTCCCCAGAGCCATCACCAGCACCGACAGCACAAGGATCAGCGCCACCGCACTGCCAGCCACCGCGCGCACCTGCTGCGGCCGACCCGCGCCCCAGGCGTGCCCGATCAGCACCATCGCGCCGGTCGCCAGGCCCATCACCAGGGCCAGCAGCAGGAAGAAGACCGGGAAGAACGCAGCGGCCACGGCCACCGCCTGGGTACCGAGCAGATGGCCGAGGTAGATGTTGTCCAGCGTGCCTGCGGCCAGCTGCAGCGCATTGGTCAGCAGCATCGGCAGCAGCAGGGCCAGGTAGGTGCGCCACAGAGGCGGCGCGACCAGGGGCGTGGGATGTACAGGGGAGTTCATGGGGTTCTCTGGGCAAGGCGCTGCCCTGCCCGGCGTTTCCACCAGCAAAGCAAGCACAGGGGACCGGGCCGTGGCCCGCGATCAGGTGGCGCCGCCGTTCAACGACGGCGCGATGGATCAGCCGTCAGCGCTGTCGAACGCCAGACGCAGGGCGTGGTCGCGCACATCCCTGGGCCAGGAATGCAGCACCGCTTCCAGGCCCGCACGGTCGTGCGCGAACAGCACGCGGATGGCCTCCTCGAAGCCCGGCAGGTCGCCGACGATGGTCTGCAGGAAGTGATAGGCGCGTTCGGCATCGCGACGCCGGCGGTCCTTGTCCGCACCGGCGCGGCTGGCCGTCTCCACCAGTTTTCGCAATGCCACCGAGGCGCCGCCCGGCTGCTCGGCCAGCCAGGCCCAATGGCGCGGCAGCAAGGTCACTTCACGGGCGACCACGCCCAGCTTGGGGCGGCCACGGCCACGCGGGGTCGCAGCGTCTTCGGCAGTGATTTCGGCATCCGCCTCGTCAGAGGGGGGAAACGCTTCGGTTACCCGCGCCAGCAGTTCCTCGTCACTGCCGCGCGTATCGAAATCGCGGGTGCGACCGGTGGCGTTGTCGAACACCAGCAATGGTCCGGCAGCGTTGTCGGCGCGCAGCCGCTTGAGCGCCAGTGCCGCCACTTCCGGGCTGCCGCAGGCAACGAGGCGATGGCCGTCGAAACAACTGAAGGGAGGGAGTCGGGACGCAGGCATGGCAATGGCATCAGAGGTGATGCGCGAATATTGCCCGGGTAATTTATGGCTGTCAATATTGCCCGGGCATTAATCGACCAAAAGAGCGTGCCAACCCAGATTGGCACTCCCCGGAATGGTTGGCACCTCCCCGATTCACCGGGTCACAGCCGGCTGTAGGACCAACTGACCATGCGCCCGTCCTTGTACGGCATCACGCCGTGGAACGGGCGCGGGTCGGCGTCGAACACCAGCGGCAGGAAGTTGCGGTCGCCTTCCCACATCGGCAGCGTGTCCAGCTTGTCCAGATCTACCCACTCCAGCGTGCCTTCGTGGTTGCCGCCGTGCGGGGTACCTTCGAAGCTGTCGATGACGAACACGAAGCCCAGCCAGTCTTCGCCGTGCTTGCCGAAACCGGGCCAGCTGAGAGTGCCGCGCAGGCGCATGCCGGTGCAGTCGATGCCGGCTTCCTCGGCAATCTCGCGGCGCATGCTGGCCGCCACGTCCTCGTCCGCTTCGATCTTGCCACCCAGGCCGTTGTACTTGCCGAGGTGATGGTCACCGGGGCGCGTATTGCGATGGATCATCAGCACCTGGCGACGATCGGGCGACAGCACATAGCCCAGAGTGGCGACGATCGGGGTGTACGGCATGGGGCGGCATCCAGCGGCAGGTCAGCCCTGGATTATGGCCGATCAGCGCACGAGCGACAGGCGGCGCTCGGCAGGCGCGCCGGCGCCATCGGGGTCACGGCGCAGCGTTGCGACGCCGTGGCCGCGCTCGGCCAGGTATTCCAGCCACTTGCCGAGGAAGGTGTTCATCCGCATGCGATGACTGATCAACTCCGCCGGCGGCGGGTACAGGCCCATGGTGTCCTGCCAGCGGCGGCCGACGTAGCAATGGGTGGTCTCGGCCTGGCGCGCGTCACGGTACAGGCGAACATAGGCCGAGGGATCCGGCTCGCCGGTGACCGGGTCGGCAATGTCGTAGGTCAGCCGCAGTTCCACCGTATAGCGGTGGCACTCGATCACGTCCAGGCGGACATCCAGGCCGTCGCCGATCGAGGAAATGTAGCTGCCCGCCGCCAGTCCCGCCGGTTCGAACAGGCGCACCAGATGGCGGTAGTTCTCCGCGTACAGGCCCATCAGCCAGCTCAGCCGGCTCAGGCGGGGAATGCGTTCGGTACGGGGCAAGGCTCGGGCCATGGGTCGATCCTACACGTTGGTGCTTCAACGTGGGGGCGCCTCAAGCCACAGCCAACCCGACGACGACGATCCCCCTGCAGGGCCGAGCCCACGCTCGGCTGCGCTTCGGCCAGAACCCGGTGGCCCAGCCGAGCGTGGGCTCGGCTCTACGGGCGCAGCCAGGCGCGCCGGAAAGGATCAATACAGCTCGCGCTGCAGCCCCAATGTGGCCAGCACCTTGCTGGAAATCTCCTCGATCGAGGTGTGGGTGGTGCTCAGGGTCGGGATCCGCTCCATGCGGAACATGGTCTCGGCCGCGGCCACCTCCCGCTTGCAGGTGTCCAGGTTCGCGTAGCGCGAGTTCGGACGGCGCTCCTGGCGGATCTGCTGCAGGCGGTCCGGATCGATGGTCAACCCGAACAGCTTGCGCCGGTAGTTGCGCAGGCGCGGCGGCAGGCGGTCGCTTTCCAGGTCCTCGTCGGTCAGCGGGTAGTTGGCCGCGCGCACTCCGTAATGCAGAGCCAGGTAGATGCAGGTGGGCGTCTTGCCGGCGCGCGACACCGCCACCAGGATCACGTCGGCATCGTCATAGTTCACTGCGATGCCGTCGTCATGGGTCAGGGCGAAGTTCATCGCGTTGATGCGGCGGTGGTACGTGTCGAAATCGACCATGCCGTGGGCCTGGCCGACCCGGGCCAGGCGAGGGCTGGCCAGTTCGCGCTCCAGTGGCTCGATGAACGGCGCGAACACATCCAGCATCAGGGCACCGCTGTCGGCCAGGATCAGACTCAGGCTCTGGTCCACGCAGGAGTTCACCACGATCGGCCGGACCTGGTACCGCTCCCCCGCCGCCTGGATCCGGGCGCAGGCTTCACGCGCTTTTTCAGGGTCATCGACAAACGACATCCGATCGGTAATGAAGCTGAACCCGGAGAACTGGGTCAGCAGGCTATGCCCAATGGTTTCAGCGGTGATACCGGTTCCATCGGAAACGTAGAACACCGGACGGATGGTCGACATGCGCGCTTTTACCCCCTACGAAGCTTAAAAAGGCCGCCAGCACAAGCTTGTGCCGACGGTGCTCTGCCCGGCATCATATCGGCTTCTTCCTACGGACGCGGCCACTCAGCCCGCCTCGGGCGATGGCCAAACGGAGCATCGCGCTTGAACGAGAACATCCTGTGGTTGCACGAACTGCGTCTGGCCGATCTGGCCCGCGTAGGCGGCAAGAATTCGTCCCTGGGCGAGATGATCGGCAACCTGGCCGGTCTGGGCGTTTCGGTGCCGGGCGGTTATGCCACCACCGCTGAAGCCTTCAAGGACTTCATCGCGCACAACGACCTGTCCAAGCGCATCTTCGACAGGCTGGCCACGCTGGACGTCGAGGACGTCAACGCGCTGACCGCCGCCGGCAAGGAAATCCGCGGCTGGGTAATCGACGCCCCGCTGCAGCCGCAGCTGGACCAGGACATCCGCACCGCCTACGCCAAGCTGAGCGCCGAGAATGGCGGCGGCGACGTGGCCGTGGCCGTGCGTTCGTCTGCCACTGCCGAGGATCTGCCGGATGCGTCCTTCGCCGGCCAGCAGGAAACCTTCCTCAACGTGACCGGTGCCGACGACGTCGTGCACAAGGTCAAGGAAGTGTTCGCCTCGCTGTACAACGACCGCGCCATCGCCTACCGCGTGCACCACGGCTTCAAGCATGAGGACGTGTTCCTGTCCGCCGGCGTGCAGCTGATGGTGCGTTCGGGCGTCGGTTCCTCCGGCGTGCTGTTCACCCTGGACACCGAGTCCGGCTTCCGCGACGTGGTGTTCGTCACCTCCTCGTTCGGCCTGGGCGAGATGGTCGTGCAGGGCGCGGTCAATCCGGACGAATACTACGTCTACAAGCCCACCCTGCAGGCCGGCAAGCCGGCGATCCTGCGCCGCTCGCTCGGCAGCAAGGCGATCCGCATGGTGTATTCGGATGTCCCCGGTGAGCGCGTCCGTATCGAAGACACGCCGGCCGAACTGCGCACCACCTTCTCGATCAGCGACGAGGACGTGCAGGAACTGGCCAAGCAGGCGCTGGTCATCGAAAAGCACTACGGCCGCCCGATGGACATCGAGTGGGCCAAGGACGGTGTCAGCGGCAAGCTGTTCATCGTGCAGGCGCGCCCGGAAACGGTGAAGTCGCGCAGCCACGCCACCCAGATCGAGCGCTTCGCGCTGACCGAGAAGGGCGGCAAGGTGCTGGCCGAGGGCCGTGCCGTCGGCGCCAAGATTGGTTCGGGCGTAGCCCGCGTGGTGAAGACGCTGGACGACATGAACCGCGTGCAGCCGGGCGACGTGCTGATCGCCGACATGACCGATCCCGATTGGGAACCGGTGATGAAGCGCGCCTCGGCCATCGTCACCAACCGCGGTGGCCGCACCTGCCACGCCGCGATCATCGCGCGCGAGCTGGGCGTGCCGGCCGTGGTTGGTTCGGGCAACGCGACCCAGGTCATCGAAGATGGCCAGCTGGTCACCGTCAGCTGCGCTGAAGGCGATACCGGCTTCATCTACGAAGGCAAGCTCGGCTTTGAACGCACCACCACCGATCTGGGCAACATGCCGCCGGCGCCGCTGAAGATCATGATGAACGTGGCCAACCCGGAACGTGCCTTCGACTTCGGCCAGCTGCCGAACGCCGGCATCGGCCTGGCCCGCCTGGAAATGATCATCGCCAGCCACATCGGCATCCATCCGAATGCGCTGCTGGAATACGACCGCCAGGATGCGGCGACCAAGAAGAAGATCGACGAGAAGATCGCCGGCTACGGTGATCCGGTCAGCTTCTACGTCGACCGCCTGGCCGAAGGCATCGCCACCCTCACCGCCTCGGTCGCCCCGAACGCCGTGATCGTGCGCCTGTCGGACTTCAAGTCCAACGAGTACGCCAACCTGATCGGCGGCAGCAACTACGAGCCGCACGAAGAGAACCCGATGATCGGCTTCCGCGGCGCCAGCCGTTACGTCGATCCGAGCTTCTCGGCCGCCTTCGCGCTGGAGTGTAAGGCCGTGCTGCGCGTGCGCAACGAAATGGGCCTGGACAACCTGTGGGTCATGATTCCGTTCGTGCGCACCCTGGAAGAAGGCCGCAAGGTCATCGAGGTGCTGGAACAGAACGGCCTGAAGCAGGGCGAGAACGGCCTGAAGATCATCATGATGTGCGAAGTGCCGTCCAACGCACTGCTCGCCGATGAATTCCTGGAAATCTTCGACGGCTTCTCGATCGGCTCCAACGACCTGACCCAGCTGAGCCTGGGCCTGGACCGCGACTCGTCGATCGTCGCGCACCTGTTCGACGAACGTAACCCGGCGGTGAAAAAACTGCTGTCGATGGCGATCAAGTCGGCACGTGCCAAGGGCAAGTACGTTGGCATCTGCGGCCAGGGCCCGTCCGATCACCCGGATCTGGCCGAATGGCTGATGCAGGAAGGCATCGAGTCGGTGTCGCTGAACCCGGACACCGTGGTTGATACCTGGCTGCGCCTGGCCAAGCTCAAGGCCAACGGCTGATGCCGTGATGGGCTGACGTCGCTTTCATCGACGTCCGCCCATACTGCTGCTGCACGCAAGCCCCGCCTCTGCGGGGCTTGCTGTTTCTGGCGTCCACGCACGCCCGGCCCCACGCAGACATCGCTACGCAGCAAAGGACTTCCGCATGATCGCCGCCGCACCTCCCACCCCCGCCCCCGCCGCAACGCCCTGGTTCCACTCGCTCAACTGGGAGCGCCTGCTGGAAACCTACGGTGTGCCGTTACTGGCCGCCATCGTGGTGCTGCTGGTGGGCCTGTGGGTGGCGCGTCGCCTGTCCAACGCGATGCCGCGCGCCACTGCGCGCATGGGCGTGGACCCGATGCTGGGCAGCTTCCTGCGCAACGTGGTGTACGCCGCATCGCTGGTGATCGTGGTGGTGCTGGCCATCGGCACGCTGGGCGTGCAGATCACGCCGCTGCTGGCCGTGCTCGGCACCGCCGGCCTGGCCGTTGGCCTTGCCCTTAAGGATTCGCTGTCCAACATCGCCTCGGGCGTGATGCTGGTGACACTGCGGCCGTTCCGCGTCGGCGATGTGGTCACCGTGGCCGGACAGACCGGCACGGTGCGCGAAGTGCGCATTTTCCAGACCGTCATCACCGGTGCCGACAACCAGCACACCACCATTCCGAACACGCTGATCACCGCCGCACCGATCATCAACCTGACCGCCGAGCCGACCCGCCGCGTCGAACTGGTGATCGGCATCGGCTACGAGGACAACATCCAGCTGGCGCGCGATACCGCGCTGGCGTTGATGAAGGCCGACCCGCGCGTGCTGCAGACGCCGGCACCGGACGTGGTGGTGTACGAGTTGGGGGCGCACGCGATCAACCTCGGCATCCGCTGCTACGTGAAGTCAGCCGACTGGTTCGGCACCAAGGTCACGCTGCTGGAGCAGCTGAAGCTGGGCTTTGACAGGGCCGGCATCAACATCCCGTACCCGCAGCAGGACATGCACCTGTACCTGCATGGGAAGGATGGCGGTGTGGTCGAGGCGGACGCGCTGGTGCGCGACAAGCCCTGATCCCAAACAGAAATGCCGGCCAGCGGCCGGCACTATCCTGCCCCGCGCCCCCCTGGTAGTGCCGGCCGCTGGCCGGCACCCACCCATCTCCATGCACCGGTAGTGCCGGCCGCTGGCCGGCAGCCTTCAGGATCAGGCCGCGACGATCTCTTCCAGCGCCGGGTAGTCGATGAAGCCCACCGCACCACCGCCAAAGAACGTCGCCCGATCCGGCGGGTTCAATTCCGCCCCCAGACGCAGACGCTCCGGCAAATCCGGGTTGGCGATGAACGGGCGACCGAAGCCGATCAAGTCGGCCCAGCCTTCAGCCAGTGCCTGCTCGGCGCGCTCGGCGGTGTACTTGCCGGCGTAGATCAGCGTGCCCGGGTAGACCATGCGCAGCGCCTGCTTGAACGCCACCGGCATCAGCGGTGCATCGTCCCAGTCAGCTTCGGCGATATGCAGGTAACCCACGCCCAGCTCACCCAGCAGGTGCGCCGCGGCCAGATAGGTGGCCTGCGGCGTATCGTCAACCGCGCCCTGCAACGTCGTCAGCGGCGCCAGACGAACACCGACGCGGTCACCACCGGCTACCGCGGTCACCGCCTGCACTACCTCGCGCAGGAAACGCAGCCGGTTCTGCAGCGAGCCGCCATAGCCGTCGGTGCGCTGGTTGGCCTGCGAGTCGATGAACTGGTTGATCAGGTAGCCATTGGCACCGTGCAACTCCACGCCATCGAAGCCTGCGTCCAGCGCGTTGCGTGCCGCCTGGGCGTAGTCGGCGACGATGCCCGGAATCTCGTCTTCGCGCAGCGCGCGCGGCATCGAATGCTGGATCATTTCGCCCACCCCGGCTTCGGGACCTGCCCCGGTCGGGTCGACGAACACCTTCACGCCTTCCGCCAACAACGCCGACGACGACACCGGCGCGGCGCCACCCGGCTGCAGCGCCACGTGCGAGACCCGGCCGACATGCCACAGCTGGGCGTAGATGCGACCACCGGCAGCGTGCACGGCATCGGTCACCCGGCGCCAGCCCTGCACCTGGTCCGGGCTATGGATGCCCGGGGTCCAGGCATAGCCCTGGCCCTGAGGGCTGATCTGGGTGCCTTCGCTGACGATCAGGCCGGCGCTGGCGCGCTGCGCGTAATAGGCGGCCATTTCGGCAGTGGGCACGTTGCCGGCCGACGAGCGCGAGCGGGTCATCGGCGGCATCACGATGCGGTTGGGCAGGGTCAAGGCGCCCAAGCGGTGGGGAGTGAACAACATGGCGGCGATCTCTTGCGGGGGGGACTGCCGCAAAGGATGGGGATGCCAGCTGCCAGGCAACAGGCATGCACTGGCAAAACAATTGTTCCCCGAAGGCAAGGATGGCCCGCCGGGGGGCAGAGCCCCTTCCTGCGGAACGGGATCCGGCCCCGCGCGCAACCGGGGTCGGATCCCTTTGCACCGCAAAGGGCTCCGACCCCGAAGCCGGTTACAGCGTGGGTTCGATCAGCACGCCGCCATGCGCCACCCGGTCATAGCAGGCGCGCACCACATCTTCCCCATACTTCAACTCCAGCCGGCGCACGATGAAGTGACCACGCGCCATGTCCTGGTAGTAATCGGTGAACATGGTATTCAGTGTTGCACCCGCGGCCGCACCAACGATCGGCACCGCCTGCGCAGCGAATTTCTCGGTAACAACCACGCCGAAGCGCGCCGCCACCTTCTCCACCATCTTCGCCAGCAGCTTGCCGGCTTCCTTCGGCGCCACGCCCAGCGTCAGGTCGCGGCCGGTCACCACCCGCCCGGCCAGCTCGGCCGACAGGTGGCGCATCACATCGGTGGTGAAGCCGCGGGCCAGGTAATAGCCCGTCTCGCTGGCGTCATCACGCGGCGAGTTGCCGCCCAGCGCGAACACTTCCAGGCACGCCTGGCGGGTGCTGAACTCGGACAGGTCAAACCCCTCGCTGCGGGCGACGTCGGCCACCGCACGCATCATGATCGTGGTCGACACCGGCAACTCGATGAGCAGGGCGGCAAAGCCGAAGGCACCGCCGACCGCACCGGAGGTGGCTGCCGCCAATTTGTGCCAGCGGGTCGACGCTCCCTTGCCGGGCGAGTTGTCCATGCTCCACAGGGCTGCCTGCGCCGACTTGGACAGTGCCGCCTGCACCGCACCGTGGATGCGGTTGGAGACCGAACTGGGCAGCGCCTTCACCGCGAACTCCAGCGGCGTACCGACCAGGTTCGCCATGCGCGCGGTCAGGGTCGGCGCTTCCAGCAGGGCCACCGCGCGCTGCAGGTCGGACCAGTCGCGGGCGTCATGGGCGATGTCGCGGGGAAGCAGGATGGGCTCGTTCATGGCGCCGATGTTAGCGCCCGGAAGTTGAACGGTTCGTCGCGGGTCACGACAGTAAGGCGCGGATCCCGCGCCTTGCCGGCCAGCGGCCGGCACTACCCGTTGGTGTGTCACCCGGTAGCGCCGGGCCATGCCCGACGGCGTCGTTCAGGCAGCCGGCAACCCCGACAGCGCGCCCATGAACTGGCGGTAGTGGCGCAGCTCGGCGATCGAATCGTGCACATCGCTCAACGCGGTATGGTTGCTGTTCTTGCCGACGCCGGCGGCCACGCTCGGCGCCCAGCGCTTGGCCAGTTCCTTCACCGTGGACACGTCCAGGTTGCGGTAGTGGAAGTACTTCTCCAGCCTCGGCATCTGGCGATGCAGGAAGCGGCGATCCTGGCAGATCGAGTTGCCGCACATCGGCGAAAGACCGGCCGGAATCCACTGCGCCAGGAAGTTCACCGTCTGCGCTTCGGCCTGGCCCAGGGTGGTGGTGCTGTCCACCACGCGCTGCCACAGGCCGGAACGACGGTGCTGGTTGCGGTTCCACTCATCCATCGCTTCCAGCGTTTGCAGCGGATGGTGGATGGCAAACTCGGGGCCTTCAGCCAGCACATTGAGCTGGGCATCGGTGACCACGGTGGCGATCTCGATGATCGAATCGTTGTCGGTATCCAACCCGGTCATCTCCAGGTCGATCCAGATCAGTCGCTCGTTGGCCGCGCCGGTGTCCGCCATTGTGTCGCCTCGTTGCTGGGCAGGCGCGCGGCCTACCGGTGAAGGAAAGAGGCGCCCATCATACCCGTTCGCCCCTCAGCCCTCGCCCGCATGGTCTTCCAGCAGCAACGGCGGCTTGCCGCGCTTGGCGCGGAAATAATTGGTCAGGCGCATGCTGGCCTCCTTGGCCAGCACCCCACCGTGGATTTCCACCCGGTGATTGTGCCGGGCATCACCCAGCAGGTCGAACACGCTGCCGCAGGCGCCGGTCTTGGGGTCGCTGGCGCCGTAGACCAAGCGGGCGACGCGTGCATGCACGATGGCCATCGCGCACATCGCGCAGGGTTCGAGGGTCACGTACAGGGTGCTGCCGAGCAGCCGATGATTGGCCAGCCGCGTGCCGCCGGCGCGCATGGCCACGATCTCGGCATGCGCACTGGGATCGTGCGAGGCGATGTTGAGGTTCCAGCCCTCGCCCAGCAGTTGGCCATCGGCGCCCACCAGTACCGCACCGACCGGAATCTCGTCGAACTCGCGCTGCGCACGCTCGGCCAGCGCCAGCGCATGGCGCATCCAGTGTTCATCGGCGTCGTGCACCGGTACACCCAGGGCATCGGTCATGGCGGTTCTCGCGTGTCTGCAGGGCCAGGATGGCCGCCGGGGCCGCATTGTACGCCCGCGGCCGTGCAGGCGGCGCGGGTATCGGCGGTGCCATTGCGCGCGACCGGCGGTCCAAGCAGCGAGCGCGCTGAAGCCAGGCTGCAGGCCTCATACTGAGCCCTTCCGCAAGCACCTTGGTGAACCCATGACCACCCTCCGTCCCTCGCGCGCCGATGACGGCGCCGCCCTCGTCGACCTCTGGCGCCGTGCCGTCGACGCCACCCACGACTTCCTCAGCGCCGAAGACCGGCAGGCCATCGATGCCGAAGTCGCCAGCTTCCTGCCGCAGGCGCCGATGACCGTTGCGGTCGATGCACAGGATCGGCCACTGGGCTTCATGCTGATCGACGGCACGCACATGGAAGCGCTGTTCATCGATCCGGACGTGCGCGGCACTGGTATCGGCCGGCAACTGCTGCAGCACGCGCTGGCCCGGCATCCGCAGTTGAGTACCGACGTCAATGAGCAGAACGCACAGGCCGTCGGCTTCTACCTGCGCATGGGCTTCGTCGAAACCGGCCGCTCACCGCTCGATTCGCAAGGCCGTCCGTATCCTCTGATCCATCTCCGGCACGACGGCTGACATTGGACGGATATTCGAGGCCCGCCCCCGATCATCAGGCCGTGGCTTCGAATGCCGGTGAGTACTGCACCTCTCCCTGCGCCATCGACGGCCTCAGGTGCAGCGCCTGGAAGTACTCTGGCGGAACACCCGGCAGCACCAGGCCGGGCTCGGCGCGGAATCCGAATCGACCGTAGTACGCGGGTTCTCCCAGCACTACACACCCCTGCGCGTCCTGCTCACGCAAAGCGTCGAGCACTGCGTGCATCAGCGCCGCGCCAATGCCCTGCCCCTGCCATCCGGGCAGCACCGAGATTGGTCCCAGGCCAAACCAGCCCGTACTGCCATCGCTGATCGTCACCGGCGACAAGGCAACATGCCCGACGACCTGCCCGTCCTTCTCGGCGACCAGCGAGAGACTCAGCTCTCCACGCGAACGCAGTGCATCCACAATGAACTGCTCGGTGTGGCTGCTGTGCGGGGCTTCGCGGAAGGCTGCCTCGGTGAGTGCGTGGATGACAGCGCGGTCTTCGCGGATTTCAGGGCGGATCGTGCAGTTCAAGGAGGGCGCCTTCAATGAAGTGATGGACATGTGAATGATTGATTTCAGTCACGGATTCAGCAGCAGACCTGCCTCCGGCAGCAATGCCAACGTGATGATCGCGAGCCTTGTGCGGCAAGCGATCCGCCCGGGCAATGCCTCGCCGGGGCGTCAAAAATCCGTCTCCAAGGGTGGCACAGCGCTCCCGGCACGTTCCATAATCGAGAAACCTGCCACCCAGGAAGGACAGATGGACATGGACGCACGATGCAGGCTCGCGCCATGCGTGTAGCTCGCCCCGAACCCAAGGGGCGGCCGCTCCTGGCATTGCTCGCCCTCGTCCCGCTGGCGGCATGTTCGCCCTACGCCGACGCCGAGCGTGACGTCGCCGCGGGTGGACGCGGCCTGGCCAAACTCAACCCGGCGCCGAAGCAGGCCTACGAACTGGTGCTGACACTGAAGGACGCGCCGGGCCCGTTCGCGATCGTGGAGGGCGTGGCCCAGTATGACGTCAGCAACTACGAAGACTGCGGGCGGATACTGCCTGCAACAGGCACTGCGGGCCGCATCACCAGCCAAGAGCCCGTCACCCTGCACAAGGTCAGCGAGAACGAGTACCGCGGTACGTTCTACCTGGACCGCATGCTGGATGAGGACTACTACGGGCGCGGCGCCTGCGTTTGGACGCTGACGGGCGTCGGTGCGATGTTGCGCGCCACGACCAGCAAGGCGGATACGCGATTCCTGACGTTCGTCGACAAGAAGCGCATGGAGAACGACTCGCCTCTGACGCTTTATTACCCGAACCTTGTCTATCCGCGCGCCGACACTGTCGCCAATTTTGGTGCCAGTGGCGAGGAAGCTCCGTCGGGGTACAGCGAAGATCTGCGCGACGCGCTGTTCTCAACCACCACCACTGTGCAGAAGCTCACGCCATGAGCTGCCAGTGCCTCATTCACCCCTATCCCCAAGGAGGCCGACATTGCGCCACAAGATGATTCCGTGCCTTGCTCTGCTTCTGTTGACCGCCTGCCATCCGGAGACCGCCATGAACCAGGAACGTGCCGCTGCTGAAGCCGATGTCGCCCAGGGTGGGCGCGGCCTCGCCAAGCTCAACCCCAGCCCGCGCAAGGCCTATGAACTGGTGCTGCGCCTGAAGGACGCCCCGGGTGATTTCGCTGTGGTTGAAGGCGTGGCCCAGTACGACGTCACCAACGAAGACCAGTGCGGCCACATCGAGCCGGCCACCGGCACGGCTGCTCGCATCACCAGCCAAGAGCCGGTGGAACTGCGCAAGGTCGCTGATGGCGAGTACCGCGGCACGCTGTATGTGGACCGGATGCTGGACGAGGACTACTACGGCCGTGGCGTGTGCCATTGGGAGTTCACTGGCGCTGGGGCGATGTTGAAGGCGACGGGCGCTGAAGGCGAGACGCGCTTCCTGTCATTTATTGAAGCCTCGGCCCTTATCGAAGGCCACGTCGAGACCCGCCACTATCCGCGTGCCGACTATCCCCGAGTCAGCGAGATTCCGGACTACGGTGCAAGCGGCCAAAAGGATCCGACAAAGTTTCGCCCTGAACTGCGGAATGCGCTGTTCTCCGCTTCGCTTGAAGCCAGCGAGGTCCGCCAATGAGCCTCAACAGCCAAGACTACGCTGCGCTATCCGAAGATGCATACAAGGATTACGCGGTCGGTCGTCGAGCACCGGGCCAAGAAGAAATCGTTCCAATCAACGGGCACAAGTACAAGATCCTAGAGCACGTTGATAATCGGCTGAACGGTTATCAGGGAACGATCTACCAGCGAGTCGACACCAATGAAATTGTCGTCGCACATCGCGGAACCGAACAAATCGCACGCGATGCGATTCTGACCGATGGTGGCATGGTCGTCGCCCGTACCAATGTGCAGGCGCCAGACGCAATCGCGCTGACCCAACGCGCCCTCGCTTACGCCAAGAAGGAGGGGCAGGATCTCGGCCAACGTCCGCCGGAGGTCACCGTCACCGGCCACTCCCTCGGCGGCGCGCTGGCCCAGATCACCTCGCACCATTTCAACGTCAAGGGCGAAACCTTCAACGCCTACGGCGCGGTCAGCCTCGGCTACCGCATCCCGGAAGGCGGCAACACCATGATCAATCATGTCATGGCCTCCGATCCGGTCAGCGCCGCCTCGCCGCACTTCGGCCAGGTGCGCATCTATGCCAAGCCGGAGGAGATCAGGACGCTGTCTGCTGCCGGTTTCAGCAACCACTCGTTGCGCGCCCTGATTCCAGACTACCCGGTCATCGCGGCAGCCAGTTCTTTGGGCTCCCACAAACTGGGTAACTTCCTCGATCAAGGCTCGGTGCTGAAGCACCCGGAAACCCAGACGCTGGCGAAAGACAACGCCAGGATGATCGAGGAGTACCGCGACAACCTGGAATCGCTGCGCAGCGGTATCACCCGTGCGGCGCGGGGCATTCCAGGCGGCGCCGTCGACCTGTACGACCACATCCGCGGCCCGCTGCAGCCCGGTGAGCCGGCACGCCGCGAAGCGGAGAAGAACGGCCATCACACCAGCATGCTGCGAATGGACGATGCCAACCATGTGGGCAACCCACTGTTCAACGACGCGATCCGTGGCGTGCACGCGCAGGATGTCCGCGTCGGCCGGGTACCAGACGTGATGAGCACGCAACTGGCAGGCAGCCTGGCCGCCGAAATGCACGCAGCAGGCGGCAAGCGCATCGACGAAGTGGTCATGAATGCCGATGCCTCGCGCAGCTTTGCCGTGCAGGGCCAGGGCGGTGACCCGGCCCACCTTCGCGTGTCAGTGGATACGGCGGTGGCGATGAACACACCGCTGGAACAGAGCAGCCAGCGCATCGACCAGCAGGCCGCAGGTCAGCGCCTTGCACTGGAGCGCGACCAGCAGCTGGAACAGCAGCAGAACCAGACCCGCAGCCTGCAGGCCTGATGGACAGCACGGGAGCCGGTCTTTCCGGCTCCCGTTGTACATCGGCACTCTGGTTCAGGGGCTGGAGGCCGCCACCGGCAGCGATGCTCCGGCCGTCACGAACAGATCCGGCCCGGAATCCGGGAATCCGCCGCAGGCGCGATCGCCGGGTGCCACCGGGTCACAGGGCCACTGCGCGCGCGCGACCTTCTCGCGCAGCTCGAAGCGATCGCCGGTCCAGACCACGAACGCGATGTGTTCACGGTTCCAGTCACTGTAGGCGCGCGGACCACCCTTCTGCGCCGACTCCGGGTATTGCACGAACCAACGCATGGCCGGGCCGTACTGCAGCTTGCTGTGGTCCAGGCTGATCCGGCCCTCACGCGACAGCTGGCGCGCACGATCGGCCTCCGTGACCGGGGGCATCGTCGGCATGGCATCGGCGGTCACATCCCTCGGCGCCGCATCCCCGCGGACCTGGTACACACGCTGGGCTACATAAGCCTCGCGGCAATCACCTGCGGGTACGCGGACCGGCTCCGCGCCGTACTCATCACGGTTGGCGACTTGGTCGCTGCAGGTGAACGGCGCCGACACCAGATAGAACGTGCTGTCGGCGTCGCGCCCTTCCAGCGAACGCACCCAGATGTCGCCCATCCGCACGATGAAGTCCGGGCGCTGGCCATAGCCCGGCACAGCCTTGAACCAGGCCTTCTGCCGCACCTCACGCTCGCGCCAGCTGCGCGGCAGGTGGATGTCCTGCACGGGCAGCGCGACCAGCAACGCGGCCAGATGCGCCGGCATGGTGCCCTGGCAGGCGCCAATCAGCAGGTCGCCCTGGGTCGCCAGCCGCCCGGCCAGATCCACCGGGCAGCGGGCACCGAGCGCCCGCTCGGTCGCCTGCTCTGGCGGCAACGGCACGATGGCCAATGCGGGCGGAGCGGGGGCTACCGCGGGAACGGTTGGCTCGACGGCGGCAGGCGGTGCAGCCACAGGTGCCGCCGCTGCGGGCGCAACGGGCGCCGGCGCCGGATCCGCAGTCGGCGCCGGCTGCGCGTCCACCACAGGTGTCGCAGGGGGTGTCACGGCAGCCGACACCTCGGGCGTCGGCGCCACGACAACGGCGTCGGCCGCCGCGGGCGCTGCAACGGCCGCCGCCTCTGCAGGCGCCTCAACGGTAGCCTCGGCAGCGGGGGGCGTCTCCACCACAGGTACCGCTGCCTCCTGAGCCTGTGCCGACGCTGCGGCAAGTCCAAGTGACAGCAGCCAGAGCGGCGGCAGCCGGCGCACGGATGCAGTGCAGCGGGCAGCGGTGTGCCGGGTATTCGAGGGAACGATTCGCATGTGGTGTCCTTACGAGTGGGTTTCCATGTCGGCGCCACAGGGCGCCACGCGTCGTACGTAAAGCGCCCGCGGGCACTCTGCCCGCCGGCATCAGGTGCTACAGGGATCGAGAGCGCTGCTCCTGCTCGCGGGCGAGCGCGGCCGCGGGGTCCTGCTGGGCGACACTGGCGGCCAACTGCTGGCTGCTCTGTGCCAGCGGCTGCTGTGCCGCCTGTTCGCGCTCGACCGAAGCGCGCAGCATGGCCGGGTCACCCAGCGCGCCCTGCACGGCAAACAACGTGCGGCCGTCGTTGCCAGCCAGGAGATGATCGATGCGCGACATCCCCGCCTTCTGCGCGCTCAGCGCCAGTGCGCCGGCAGCATTGTCCAGTTCCTGCACGCTGCGCAGACCGCTTTGTGGTCCCATCTGCTGCAGATGGTGGCGGGCGCCCTGGAACAGGGCATGCCCCGGCGCGCCAGGCTGCGACATGTCGCGCACGGTGGCCTGCTGGGCCGGCGCCCCGACTTCGCCCCGCTCCAGCCGCGCCATCACATCAGGCGTCAGCTTCTGCTGCCACACCTCGAATCGCTGCTGGCGGGCCTCGATGCCGTTCAGGCCACCATTGATCGCGCGCGTCGCTTCGCGCACGTCCTCGCGCGCCGCTTCCGGCACCCGCGTCTGCCACTGCCACACGGCAATGCGGCCAGCGTGCTCGGGCTGCGCGGCCAGTTCCGGGTGGTTCACCAGGTCCAGATCCAGCGCCTTGCCGGCACGCTCGTAATTCTCCTTGCCGACCAGAGGCAGATAGCCACGGCCGTGATACTTCAACGCATCGCCAGGCGCGTCATTGCCCATACGCCCGCCATACATCAGTTCGGCCAGGTTCTCCGGCCGACCACGCAGCGCCTCCTGGCGCGCGCTCTCAAGCGCACCATTGCCATTGCGCCACGCCGCTTCCACCGGGATCTGCGAGATACCCCGGGTGAAGTTGAAACTTTCATTGAGCCGGCTCAGGCCACGGGACTCGTGCCCGGCCTGCGCCATGAAGTTGGCCAGTTCCCGGGACGAGGTCATGCCGGCCTCCGTGGCCTGCCGCAACAGCTGCGACTCCCTATCCTGCGACACGGTGAAACTCCTGCTCGATCATCGTTGGATACTCCCGCCTCCTCACCGGCATGGCACTCAGGGCAAGCTGACGTCGGCGACGACGGACGGATCGAAATCCTCGAACCGCACCCGGCCAAGTTCGGCAGCCGAGAAGTCACGCGTATGGGTGGCCTCGGTCTCGGTGTCGACCACCCTGCGCTGCACGCCATGCACCCAGCACGCCTGCTCGGCAGGTGCATACCGGAACGTGTAGACGCTGCTCCAGCGTTCGCGACTGCCGCCGTTGGTGATCACACTGAACGCACCATCCTCGATGGTCACGTACGCGAAGGGATCGCCGGCAATGCCTCCCCGGGTGGAACACGGCACCAGCTTGTCGTTGCGCGCCGCCAACTGCCATCGG
The DNA here is from genome assembly GCF_047520695.2 of Stenotrophomonas sp. AR029. Classification (NCBI taxonomy): domain Bacteria; kingdom Pseudomonadati; phylum Pseudomonadota; class Gammaproteobacteria; order Lysobacterales; family Lysobacteraceae; genus Stenotrophomonas; species Stenotrophomonas sp. AR029. The sequence continues at coordinate 94,921 of NZ_JAXBQQ020000001.1, forward strand.
CCCGTGGCGTCGCCCAGCAGCAGCAACAGCACCCGGTTGGGACCGTGCTCGCCGGGCAGCAAGCCCTCCGGAGGAGGTTGGTCGATCACCAGCAGCTGGTCCTGGAAACCATTGCCAGTCAGATCACCGCGCACGGCTTCCAGCAGGTTCGCGCCGGACGGAACGAACGCCAAGGCATTGTCCATGTGTACGCCACTCCCCTTCTCCATCCCCTGCAACTCCTTCAATCCCGTCCTGCCAGTTCCCGAGCGGAGGCCGGAAACGGGGCGATGCCTCGCACGTGTCCTGCGGCCGCCATGGCGGATGATAGCCCCGAGCCCACGGCAACCGCGATGGTGGCAAGCGTCACCCGCATCGCGGGGGGACACAGTCCTCATGGACGGAAAAGCTCCTGCGTTCGATGGCACCGGCGCGCCGGGATTTTGACGCGCACGCAGCTTACTTCGAGGAGGCAGCGCTCGTCGAAGGGGGCTTGGGATGAAAAGCGCACTTGATCACAGAAAAAGCGCGGTTAACGTGAATGGATGCCTACCCGCCCCTGACGTCGGGCACCGCGCTGGAGTGTGCCCGGGCGTTCAAAACCGGGGGGACGTCGTCCTTCCGCTAAGACTGGTAGTGCGCAGGCACGGCGCAAGCGCGAGCGCGTCGCGGTCGAACGCTGACCGTTGCACGCCCCTTCCGGTCCGAACCACAACTGGTCGATGGACTTCGTGTTCGACGCCCTGGCCAACGGCAGGCCGATCAAGTGTCTGACTGTGGTCGACGACTGCACCAAGGAGGCCGTGGAGATCGCGGTCGCCCGCCGCATCAACGGGCAGGGCGTGGCCGACATCCTGGAAACGGTGTGCCACTTCCGCGGCTATCCGGCCATGATCCGGACCGATCAGGGGCGGAGTTCACCGGACGAGCTCTCGACCAGTGGGCCGTTGCCAACGGCGTGAAGCTGCTGCTGATCCAGCCTGGCAGACCCACCCAAAACGCCTACATCGAGAGCTTCAACGGCAAGTTCCGCGACGAATGCCTCAACGAAAACTGGTTCACCTCACTGGAGCATGCCAAGGCGACGATCTCTGCTTGGCGACGCGATTACAACGAAGTACGCCCGCACAACTCGCTAGGCAAGAGCGCCCCCACCGAGTTCGCCGCCTTACTCCGCGAGCATGGATCCCTTGCAACCACGAACCCGGGCGATAAGCTCACAACCACGGACTCTACGAAGTAGACCTTGGCCCTAACGCAGGGGGCAGGTCAAATTGAGTTGACAAGCGAAACATGAGAGCAGGTAAACCTAAATTCTTCCAGCAATTGCAACCTGCGGCGCCTCACTGACTACCACTCAGAACGACTGGAATTCCGGTTCGCTGCATGCCGAGTAGATCACCTTACAACCTTCACTGCCGCGCTTAGTGCAAAGCCCCATCGCCAATGAAGTCGCGGCAGAGACAGATTCAGCGCGTCCAAACGTGGAACCGCCGAATGCGCTAGTTCGGGGAGAGACCAGCGCGACGCATTGATTCTTGTAAGTCTGAGTAACCTTGCAATCCGATGCCCCGTGCTGACTACAATTGGCCAAGGCCTCATTTGAGGCGTCAGCCTTTCTCACTTTTCCGACTGACACACCGACGTCACCATTGGAAGCCATGGCAATCGCGCCCCAAGTCTTATTCCAGCGTCCTGTTTGGATAGGGCCCGTCTGACCCGATCCCGCGTCCCCTCCCGGGATCGGCGCACACCCACCAACACCCTGACCTCCGATTGGATACTGGCCTGGCGGGCAACGCCCTTCAGCACCAGCAACGGGCGGGAAGCCAAGAAATAGCATGCAAGCTGCAGCGCCGAAGATAAGCGCACATCGGCGGCCAAGTATCGAGACCATATCGTTAGACCCTCAAACTTCCCATCAGCCGTTGTTCTTTGCGAGACCAAGACGCCCCGAGTCCACCACCGCCGAACCCGGCGATGAACTACCGCCAGTCACTCGCGAACCAACAACCTGCTCGGTAGTGGCACCATGTGTCCCGCCCTTCTCTGGAGCCGGAGGCGTGTAGCAACTACCCGGCGGCTGCCCGCTCGGCCCGGCGCCTGCGCCACCGGGCTACCACCTATCTGCGAATATGCCATGAAGCTACCCAAGGTGCCCTGGAAGAACATGGCCGCCATTGGGGGCGCAGTCAGAATCAAGGTCGTCAGGATCAATCCCATGCCGCCCTGCTGCATCGCCTGACTGGTCATACCGTCACTGGACGCGCCCATGAGCGGGAACTTGTTCACAAGCGCTGTCATCCAGAACGAGGCCGACACGCGGATCACCATGTCCAGCGCGATCGAGACCATCGCCGCCGGTACCGCCATGGAGAACATGGTTCCAATACCGTAGAACAGCCATCGCTGGAACAACTGCTTGGTCTGATCGAACAGCAGGCACAGAATGAACAGTGGTTCCAAGCCAATGAACAAGGCCATGGCGACCTCATACAGCAGCAACATGGAACCTGCCGTCACTGCAGGTCCGCCCGTGCCCAGGCCGATGAACCACATCGCACGGGTCTTGTCAGCCTGCAGCTCGGGATCATTGAGAATCTTGATGCCATCGATGCTGGACAGCGCCACCTGCATCCAGGCAAGGCTCTTGTCGATTTGCGCCTCGGGCTTTTCATCCTTGCCGGTCACAACGTGCGTGATCAGGCCCTTCACGTCTTCCGTCAGGAATTCATGGAGGTCGCGACCGAACATGCCCATGCTCGTCGCCACCGCCACGATCAGGGCCGTGAGCGTCACCCGCAGCACTCGCCCCCAGAGCCGTCAACGACGAAAAAGTTCCTACGTTTGAGGGGGCGATGCGTCAACATTTTTGACGCGGGCGCATCCTCCTTCGAGGACAGATTGCTCGTCTAACGGGACTTGAATTGAGAAGCGCTCTTGATTGAAAAGAGAGCAATTACCATGAGTGGCTTCCTACGCGGCTCAAGCGCCAATCAGTAGTCTTACCTAAAGACAGAAACCCCTAACGCGTCAGATTTTTTGGCTTGCGGCTCGTTCTACCAAGATTGTTCTTCGAGCGTGGAGCCGAACTCCCGAGCTCAGCTTCGGAAGTTCGCCTCATAATATCCCAAGCTACTCAGATCCATCTGCCAAAATGCAATAGGCGGTGGACGTCGGATGTATCAACGCAGCTCCCCGGCGCCCATCCACTAGAACTCCTGGAATTCAGGTTCAGCGCAATTCTCGAAGATCACTTGGCAATCGCTGCCCCCACCATTCTCACATTGTTTCAATGCACGGGCTTTTGATTCTTCAACTGTCGGCGAGCTACTGAAAAGAGTTCCCCCTGCCCCCGACTTGGGCACCACTGCAACCGCGCACTGATTCTTATAGGTAAAAGCAACTTTGCAGCCGCTAACCCCTCCTCGCGCACAGACTGCTTCGGCCTCTTTCGCAGCCAAAGACTTACTCTTCTTCCCTGTCGATGCACCAGATGCGCCGCTTGGGGATAGCGCAATGGCACCCCAAGTCTTTATCCAACGGCCGGTTGCTTTGGGCCCAGTGTCCGCAGCAGCTGCGCCACCAGGCATAGGAGCACACCCACCAACACCCTGACCACCGATGGGATACTGGCCAGGTGGACACCGCCCCTCTGCCCGGACCGACTCAGACGTGAGCGCAGCACCCGCCACCACAATTGCTGCGACCAAATATGCTGCCATTGAACGCCTGATCATATGGAAATCTCCTAACACCAAAAGCAGAGAATTTTACTTAACGGGCAGATCCGAACTTCCCGTCGGTCAAGCTATTTCCATCCTTAGCCATTGGAATGACAGGCGTGCTTGCACGACTTGTACTATTGCTATCGACATGCCCACCACTCGCCGAAGGCTTATCCGGCGTGTAGTAACTACCCGGCGGCTGCCCATTCGGGCCCGGCGCCTGCGCCACTGGGCTGCCACCTATCTGCGAATATGCCATGAAGCTGCCCAAGGTGCCCTGGAAGAACATGGCCGCCATTGGGGGCGCAGTCAGAATCAAGGTCGTCAGGATCAATCCCATGCCGCCCTGCTGCATCGCCTGACTGGTCATGCCGTCACTGGACGCGCCCATGAGCGGGAACTTGTTCACAAGCGCTGTCATCCAGAACGAGGCCGACACGCGGATCACCATGTCCAGCGCGATCGAGACCATCGCCGCCAGCACCGCCATGGAGAACATGGTTCCAATACCGTAGAACAGCCATCGCTGGAACAACTGCTTGGTCTGATCGAACAGCAGGCACAGAATGAACAGTGGTCCCAAGCCGATGAACAGGGCCATGGCGACCTCATACAGCAGCAACATGGAACCTGCCGTCACTGCAGGTCCGCCCGTGCCCAGGCCGATGAACCACATCGCACGGGTCTTGTCAGCCTGCAGCTCGGGATCATTGAGAATCTTGATCCCATCGATGCTGGACAGCGCCACCTGCATCCAGGCAAGGCTCTTGTCGATTTGCGCCTCGGGCTTTTCATCCTTGCCGGTCACAACGTGCGTGATCAGGCCCTTCACGTCTTCCGTCAGGAATTCATGGAGGTCGCGACCGAACATGCCCATGCTCGTCGCCACCGCCACGATCAGGGCGGCGCGCGCCATGTTGGTCACAAGGATCATCATCGAGTCCCGGCTGCGGCCGGTGACGATCCGATAGCCCTTTACCACTTTTCCACAGCGCAGTAGAAGAACAATTGCCCACTAAAGAAGGTGCACGAGTCGCAATGCAACCTTGATGAAGTCGTTCTCGCTCAACTTCTCGCCGAGCGGCTTCTTCAGCCGCGCGTTCTACCCCAGGCTCTTGAGCAGCTTGGCTCAGGTACGCTCATACCATCAAAGATGTCACGGCAGTCATGAGACTAGAACGACTCAAAGATCGGCTCAGAACAATCTGTATAAAGAACTTTGCACTGGCCGCCACCGATGTCCGCGCAATGGGACAGGACTCGATTTGCAGCCTCCTCCTTGGAGCCTGCAACCGAATAGGAGACACGGCCCTTACTCCCCCTCTCGGGATCAGCATATGCAACACACTGGTTCTTGTAGGTAGTTCCGACTTTGCAATCTCTAGCGCCATGGCTTGCGCAACGGGAAAGCGCCTCGGACGCAGCTTCCTGCTTTGAACGCCTTCCAACCGAAGCCCCCATATCACCTGTACTTACTGCGGTTGCAATAGCTCCCCAGGTTTTGATCCAGCGGCCAGTCGCGACCGGACCACTCGACCCTGCATCGCCTCCACTAGAGCCCGGTATTGGCGCACATCCACCAACCCCTTGGCCGCCAATCGGATATTGTCCGGGCGGGCAGCGCCCCTCCGCTTGAGCATCTTCTGTCACAAGCAAGAACAAAGCAGAGCAAATCCAAAAGAGGGAGATCACAATGCGCTTCACGTTAACTCTCCAAATACGCCTGAATCACTATCTACCAGGATGAGCAGCTCGCTGGCCAGTTTCCGCTATCTTTGTCGCATCCGACTGCGGCAATGTCATGCGGCTTGTTGACTGACTACTGTAGTCACCGGAGTCGACAGTTCGTCCCTTCTCTGGCGTCGCTGGCGTGTAATAGCTACCCGGCGGCTGCCCACTCGGGCCCGGCGCCTGAGCGACGGGGCTGCCACCTATCTGCGAATATGCCATGAAGCTACCCAAGGTGCCCTGGAAGAACATGGCCGCCATTGGGGGCGCAGTCAGAATCAAGGTCGTCAGGATCAATCCCATGCCGCCCTGCTGCATCGCCTGACTGGTCATACCGTCACTGGACGCGCCCATGAGCGGGAACTTGTTCACAAGCGCTGTCATCCAGAACGAGGCTGACACGCGGATCACCATGTCCAGCGCGATCGAGACCATCGCCGCCAGTACCGCCATGGAGAACATGGTTCCAATACCGTAGAACAGCCATCGCTGGAACAGCTGCTTGGTCTGGTCGAACAGAAGGCAAAGAATGAACAGTGGTCCCAAGCCGATGAACAGGGCCATGGCGACCTCATACAGCAGCAGCATTGAACCTGCCGTCACCGCAGGGCCACCCGTACCCAGGCCGATGAACCACATCGCGCGGGTCTTGTCAGCCTGCAGCTCGGGATCATTGAGAATCTTGATCCCATCGATGCTGGACAGCGCCACCTGCATCCAGGCAAGGCTCTTGTCGATCTGCGCCTCGGGCTTCTCGTCCTTGCCGGTCACAACGTGCGTGATCAGGCCCTTCACGTCTTCCGTCAGGAATTCATGGAGGTCGCGGCCGAACATGCCCATGCTCGTCGCAACCGCCACGATCAGGGCTGGCGTTCGTCTCTTGAATCAACAGGGCCATCATTGATGAGCCGATATCCCTTCAGCACGTACCACGAAGTGAGCCCAAGCTCAACAATCCAATTCTCGCTCATCGTATACGCGTCGTCAGAAACGCGTACCTCGCCACTCAATCCCGGGGCAATGCTAGATGCAGTCTCTGATCCGCTGTCATTCATCTTTCCGGCACCACGCAATCAAGCTACGGAAGCATGCGGATTCGCCCCTAATCCAGCCACCTGAGTCGGCGCACGACTATGGGGCACCTAACCATTTCGATCTGGCTCACATTCAATCGAGCCGGACGACCACAGACCCGCTATAGGACTTCTAGAATTTCTCGAAGATCGGCTCAGAGCAAGCGGAATAGACGGCAGCACAATCGCTTCCTCCTTTCGAGGCACATAGCCGGGAGGCAAACTCCTTAGCACTCTCGATCGTCGCGCCGGTACCAAACTGCGTGGTTCCATCTGTACCCGAGCTGGCTACAACGGCAGCCACGCATTGATTCTTATATGCAATTGTGACCTTGCATCCCACTCCGCCGGATTCAGCACAATTCCTCTGCGCCTCTTCAACAGCCTCCGTCTTCCGTACTCGCCCTGTTGAGGTGCCAGAGGCGCCCGAAGGCGCCAACGAAATTGCGCCCCAGGTCTTGATCCATTTACCCGTCGCTCTAGGCTCACTGGTCGCTGCACCTTCGCCTCCGGGAATCGGTGCGCAACCACCGACACCCGGGCCTCCGATGGGGTACTGCCCCGGAGGACACCTCCCCTCAGCGTGAGCCTCAAAGGCCGATGTAGCGATCATGAACACCAACGGCGCTAGCAAATGAATGATTCTCATCAGGCAACTCTCCTTACACAAACAACGCGAATCTCCGCGAACTAAATAGGCGCCTTGGCAAATCGGCCTGTATCCGACTGCGTATCGGCAACATGTGTAGATCCACACGCAGAGTAGATAACGGTACAACTGCGCCCTTTGCCTTCGGCCTCACAGAGCCGCAGTGATTCTGCCTTCGCATCGCGCTCATTCGGCGAGCGATACGCCACAGTCTTCACGTTCATTAGGCGAACATAACCAATCACCGGTCCGGCTAGTGCAACGCACTGATTGTGATATTCGAGAGCAATTTCACACTCTTGCCCACCCATCCGCCGACACTCAGAGAGCGCTAGAGACTTCGCTTCTCGCTTTGATTTTCTGGCCTCCGCCACACCAATCGCCAAAACCTGACTTGTTCGACGACCCGCATCCTGGGCTAGCGCACCCCACCGGGTTTCCCATCTACCCGTTGGCACCGGGCTACCACTCTCAGCACTGGCTTGTCCACCAGGCATGGGCGCACAACCGCCCACGCCCTGCCCTCCAATTGGGTACTACCCCAGTGGGCAACGCCCTTCTGCCGACGCCACGTTAGAAATGACAAGCAGAAAATGCATTGCAAAGCACTTCATGTACCCACCTCTACCATTCAATCTGCTTCAGGAAGCCAATGGTCTGCTCGTCAGTGAAACGCTTCTTCATGTCCGTCCTCGGTATGGGGACGGACTCTACTTAAGTTAGGCTGGCCCTGAAAACCGGGGGCAGGTCAAAACGGCCAACCAAGTCTGGTCGATGGACTTCGTGTTCGACCGCACCGCCGAGGGCCGGGTGCTCAAGGCCCTGACCATCGTCGACGATGCCACACACGAGGCGGTGGCGATCGAGGTGGAGCGGGCCATCTCCGGCCACGGCGTAACGCGGGTGCTGGATCGGCTGGCGCTGACACGGGGTCTGCCACAGGTGATCCGCACTGACAACGGCAAGGAGTTCTGCGGCAAGACGATGGTGACGTGGGCGCACGAGCGCGGTGTTCAGCTGCGCTTGATCCAGCCAGGCAAGCCGAACCAGAACGCCGACATCGAGAGCTTCAACGGCCGCCTGCGCGACGAATGCCTCAACGAGCACTGGTTCCCGACGCTGCTGCACGCCCGCACCGAGATCGAGACCTGGCGACGGGAACACAACGAGGAGCGACCGAAGAAGATCTTGGGCGGCCTGACCCCGACCGCCTATGCCCAACAGCTGGCGGCCAAAGCCGCTACGATGAAACCCGGACTCTAAAGAGCCCCGCCACTCAAAACCCGGGGGGCCGTCGAAGTGACTAGTGGCGACACCCAACCTTACCAACTAGATCTGCTGTGCCAGCTCACCACCAATGAAGTGGGCTGATCTTCAGCAGGCCGTTCCCATCACGCAAAGGCCGACTCAGGGATTCCGCCCGTGATTCAACTGACATAGCTCAGAAAGATTCAAATATTGGCTCAGCACAATCCGTGTACAACACCTTGCATTGCCCACCACCGTTCTTCGCACAGTAGGAGAGAACCCGACTGGTCGCCTCCTCTCTTGAGCCGGCGACTGAAATGGAAACTATCCCCTTACTGCCCGGCTCAGGGTCAGCATATGCGACGCACTGGTTCTTGTAAGTTGTATCGATCTTGCAGTCTTTCGCCCCGTGTGTCGCGCACCGAGCAAGCGCTTCTGAGACGGCTTCTCGCTTGGAGCGCCTTCCAACGGAAGCCCCCATATCGCCCGTGCTTGCCGCCCCCGCAATTGCCCCCCAAGTCTTGATCCAACGCCCAGTAGCAATAGGACTGCTCTGCACGCCTTCAGCACCGGAGCCCGGAATAGGTGCGCATCCACCTACTCCTTGACCACCGACCGGGTACTGCCCTGGCGGACAACGCCCTTCCGCTTTCGCCTCACCCGTCATAAAAAAACATAGGAGCAAGCCGGCAGGAATGAAGGGCAATATGTATTTCACACTTTTACTCCGTTATGTGTGGCGGCTATTGATTGCCGGGATGTGCAGCTCTGAGGCCGGTTTCGGCAACCCTGGTGGAATCTGATGATGGAAGAGTTGAACGTGCAGTCGCATGACGATCATGCGCACCACTGTCTTGGCCAGAATGCCCCTTCTCCGGAGCGGCCGGCGTGTAGTAGCTACCCGGCGGCTGCCCGCTCGGGCCAGGCGCCTGTGCCACCGGGCTGCCACCTATCTGCGAATATGCCATGAAGCTGCCCAAGGTTCCCTGGAAGAACATCGCTGCCATTGGGGGAGCGGTCAGAATCAAGGTAGTCAGGATCAATCCCATGCCGCTCTGCTGCATCGCCTGACTGGTCATGCCGTCACTGGACGCGCCCATGAGCGGGAACTTGTTCACAAGCGCCGTCATCCAGAACGAGGCCGACACGCGGATCACCATGTCCAGCGCGATCGAGACCATCGCCGCCAGCACCGCCATGGAGAACATGGTTCCAATACCGTAGAACAGCCATCGCTGGAACAACTGCTTGGTCTGATCGAACAATAGACTAAGGATGAACTGCGCCCCGAACCAATCAACTCAGCGCCAAAGGCAGAAGCTAGTAGACAAATGAATTACAGAACGACGTTTTATCTCCAAGAGTAATCACCTCGCGCTCACGTTGACCGAACCCGTGGACAACAGCGCCCACCCTTGGCGCAACTTCGCCATCTCAAGCGAAAGCGAAAGCGAAAGCGAAAGCGAAAGCGAAAGCGAAAATAGAAATGGCCCACGTCTTAGCGGGCCACCCCTAAAATAAAAAAAGCAGACCTTCAGTATGCAACCAAGCCCAGCCAGTGTCAGGAATCACATCAACGGAAAGACTTGAACTCAGACTCACTACAGGCCGAGTAGATGACGCTGCACTCGGTACCATTCGCAGCCGCCTTACATTGTTCCAATGCGTTACGCCTTGCAAGCTCCAAGGTTTCCGCGCGGGCAGCTATCGAGCTTGCCGAAGTCGCGCCTTTAGGAGTATCCGCAAGCGCCACGCACTGATTGTTGTAAACGATGAGAACCTGGCACTTCTGCCCTCCTCCCAAACGGCATTGATCCAGAGCCACAGAGATCGCCTCGGACTTGCTTTTGCGAGATTCCGAAACGCCTGTAGCGCTGACGACCCTCCGAGCATTGGCGCTGGAGTCTTCCGCAATCGCGCCCCATCGCTTTTCCCACTTCCCAGATGGAGCGGGTGCGGTCGGCGATGACGAAGAATCAGCTCCCCCCGGAATCGGGGCACACCCAAGAACACCCTGAGCACCACCCACGGGATACTGGCCTGGCGGACACCTGCCCTCGGCATATGCCGCTGCAGGAATCGACAAAATCGCCAAGAGCAACAGAGTCTTCATCATCTTCACCTTCAACGAAAAACGGGTCTTCATTTCACCAACGCGTTGCCCAAGGCACCCGGCGACTTGGATTCAACATGCTGATTTTGACCAGAACCCATCACCGAGCGCCCTTCAAGTTGCGGAGAGGGACCACTGGACCCCTGCGATGAATTCTTCTCCTGCGCGGGCGTGTAGTAGCTACCCGGCGGCTGCCCATTCGGGCCCGGCGCCTGTGCCACCGGGCTACCGCCTATCTGCGAATATGCCATGAAGCTGCCCAAGGTTCCCTGGAAGAACATCGCTGCCATTGGGGGAGCGGTCAGAATCAAGGTCGTCAGGATCAATCCCATGCCGCCCTGCTGCATCGCCTGACTGGTCATGCCGTCACTGGACGCGCCCATGAGCGGGAACTTGTTCACAAGCGCCGTCATCCAGAACGAGGCCGACACGCGGATCACCATGTCCAGCGCGATAGATACCATCGCCGCCAGTACCGCCATGGAGAACATGGTTCCAATGCCGTAGAACAGCCATCGCTGGAACAGCTGCTTGGTCTGGTCGAACAGAAGGCAAAGAATGAACAGTGGTCCCAAGCCGATGAACAGGGCCATGGCGACCTCATACAGCAGCAGCATTGAACCTGCCGTCACCGCAGGGCCACCCGTGCCCAGGCCGATGAACCACATCGCGCGGGTCTTGTCAGCCTGCAGCTCGGGATCATTGAGAATCTTGATCCCATCGATGCTGGACAGCGCCACCTGCATCCAGGCCAGGCTCTTGTCGATCTGCGCCTCGGGCTTCTCGTCCTTGCCGGTCACAACGTGCGTGATCAGCCCCTTCACGTCTTCCGTCAGGAATTCATGGAGGTCGCGGCCGAACATGCCCATGCTCGTCGCCACCGCCACGATCAAGGCGGCGCGCGCCATGTTGGTCACCAGGATCATCATCGAATCCCGGCTGCGGCCCGTGACGATCCGATAGCCCTGCACCAGCACCCACAGGGTCATCAGGGTCAGCGCGATGCCGCCGACCCACGTCATCATGTTCTCCATCAAATGGAAGCCGAACTTGCCAATCCTGTCGCGCAGGTAGTCAAGAATCAGCTTGAAGAACACGAAGTCGCCGATCGACTGGATACGCACAGCGTGCTCCATCAGATCCTGGAACCCGCCCGAAAAATCAAAGTTGGCAATCGACCTGATCGTCATTCCTGCAATCCCTTGGTAATACTGCTTTTCCACCGGTGGCGACGCCCATGCACTTGCTCCGCCTACCCCACCGCCGGCCTTAATCGATGGACAGTGCCGTCTTCAGCGCGACGGTCTTCACCAGATCGCTCGCAAGAGTCTTGGTGGGATCACCCTTGAGCGCCGCCTGTGCCACGATCTTCTGGTTGGCTTCCATGACTTCGATGTAGGCGTCGTAGGAACGCATGCGCCCTTCCCAGCTTTGTGCTGCCACTTCCAGATTGTTGGCCATGCGCGTCGCTTCGCTGTCCGAACCCTGGACGTTGCCCTGATCATTGCTGAGGATGCGCAGATCGAAAATTTCCTTCAGGCCCGACTCCATCTGGGGAATGGACTGCACGAGGAACATCACCGAATCGTTGTACTTGCGATTCTGCATCATGCGGATGTTCACGCAGATCTGGGTCTGCTGCTCCTTCATGTCACCGGTCGGATTGAACACAAGACTCTTGAAAAGATCGCCGGGCGAGAAACTGCTCTTGCTGCCACAGGTTTCCGCCACCAGATAGTCCGCAGGCACGGGTACCAACGGCTGCCCCTCCGGCAGGCCGATCTTGCGCATCTGAGCCTGCACCTTCACCAGCGCCTGAGCGTACTGGTCCAGCGTCCTTTTCCAACGCTCTGCCTGCTCGGCATACTCGGCAGCGTCGGCCGCGTAACTGGTGATCGAGTTCTTGTACTCATAGATGGCCTGCATCAGGTTCGAGTAATCAAACACCGGCCAGCCTGCGTTTGCCGTCGTGGTTGCCAACGACATCACGGCGCCCAATGCCAACGCGCTCAGTCGAGTGCTGCGCGGCATACCGGCCTTCTTCCTGTTCTTGCTCAGACTGTTCATCATCGTCTCCATAGTCGGTCGTTCAAGAGCGTCGGGACACCCGACTCATGCCACGGCCTCAGTACTCGCCGTCTTGCCCGAACCCTTTCGATTCTTGTAGAAATCTTCCAGCCACTGTTCCGGCGTGAGCTCGTCCACGGTGATCCGATTGCGGACTGCAGCCGTCTGCAACACCCGATGCATGATGTCGATGTTGTCGGTCGAGGCCGAGATCACCGACAGGATGTCGTCCATGCCACGCAGGTTGAGCTGGCAGACGCTGGACGCATGACCCTGCTTGACCAGGAAGCAGCGCGAGCGCTCGTCCAGGGCGGTAACCACCCTGAACTCGGCCTCGGTCAGCTTCAGGCCGTCCATGTAGTCGCTCTTGCTGGCGTTCGGGTTGGGCAGAAGGATCAGCGTGGCGGTCTGTTCAATCAGCGCGGCGGAGATGTCACTCTTCAGTGCATCTTCCGGGCTCTGCGTTGCGAAGATGCCTAGACCGTTCTGCTTACGGATGGTCTTCTGCTTGTTCTTCGCGAATTCCTTCAGGCCACCCTCGCCGTCCAGGATCTTCCAGAATTCGTCCATCACGTAGATCAGCGGACGACCATCGATCAGCGACTCCAGGCGGTGCAGCAGGTAATTGATGACCGGCACGCGCACTTCGGGGTTGTCGATGATGTCGGTGTAGTCGAAGCCGATGATGTTGGCCTTGCTCAGATCAACGGTGTCGACCGGATTGTCGAAGACCCAGCCCAGCGAATTGCCCGAGGTCCAGCGGCGCATGCGCGCGTACAGCCCATCGTCACCCATGTTGGGCAGGCTCTTCTGGAAATTGGTCATGCTGCGCAGATGCATCGGCGTATCGAGCATGCTTTCCACCGCGCGATAGATGTCTTCTTCCTCGCGGGCGCTGTACTCACGCTTGCCGGCCAGCACCTTGATCAGGTCGGCCAGGAACTGCACGTTGGCTTCGTTGTTCTCGCACTGGAACGGGTTGAAGCCGGTCGGCGCGCCGTTCTCCAGGGCCAGGTAGTTGCCTCCGCAGGCCCGCACGAAGATTTCCGCACCACGGTCCTTGTCGAAGAAGAAGATGGTCGGCGACGGCTCATACTTCTGCACCTGGCTGAGCAGGAAGTTGATCAGCGCGGTCTTACCGGTACCGGACTTGCCGATCACCATGGTGTTGGCGATCGCCTTCTCCCCCAGCGAGTTTTCCGACGGATGGGTCGCGTGGAAGTTGAAGTAGTACGGCTGGCCGTTGGTGGTCTGCAGCGTGGTGACGCAATCGCCCCACGGGTTGTTGTGCTGCTTGCCGGTCGCGAAGTTATGCAGCGGCGACAGGCCCAGGAAGTTCAGCGAGCTGACATTGGCCAGGCGGGTGCGGTAGCGCCAGTTGGCCGGCAGCTGGGAGTAGAAAGACGAGGTAACCGCCAGATCTTCCTTGGTCGACACAAAACCGGCATTGGACAGCTCGGCGCGCGTCGTGGCCACGTTCTGCGACAGTTTGGCCTGGCTGTCGCCGTAGACCGTCATGATGAAGTGGTACTCGCCCAGCACGAAATTACCCGACGACAGCTGGTCCATCGCCTGGTCCAGCTCGACGATCTGGCTGACTGCCTTGTCACCGGAGGAGATCATCATGCCCTTAGTGCGGTCGAGCACCTTGAGCGCGTCCTGACGCCCCATCGGGCTGAACGAATGGGTGATGACGTACTCGTAGTCCAGGTACTTCAGGCCGTTGAGGATGCCCGGGTAAGTCCCCTCGGCATACTCCTTGATGTTCAGGATGGCGCCGAAGTGGTTGGCACCATTGGGGGTATTGATGACGAAGTCACCGGTCTTGGACGAGAACATGTGCCGGCTGACCGGCAGGTAGTCCTTGATTGGTGCCGACAGCACCGGGACCGGCTCGTCAATGCGATTGATCAGGTAGCCGAACAGCTCCAGCGTTTCCGAGAACACCACGCCGTTCTTTGCCTCGTACATGCCCAGGCGGTACGGCGCGTAGTCGCGGATCACGGCCTCGACGTTGCCGGCCAGTTCCATCAGCTTTTCGACTGCCTGCTCCTGCTCCGCGCGCAGCTTGTCCACGTTCGCCGACTTCTCGACGAAGCGCTTACCCGCCACCACGGGGCGATAGATCATGGTCAGGTACAGCTCGTTCTGCATGATGCGCTGCGAGGACAGCATGCCCATGTACTGATCGGACACGTCCTGGTTGAAGCGCTGCTTGTAGTTGCTCTTGCCCTTCAGCGTGCGGCGACGACGGATGTCATGCACCCAGAACGCCACGTTCACGAAGTCGGGAGCACGCAGCGTCTGCAGCAGGCGGTTGAACGTGTTGTGGCGATGCTCCAGCTCCCACTCCTCACGGCCGACGAACGGCAACCCTTCCAGATGCCAGGTCAGCAGGTAGTCGCCGCCCGTGGTCTTGACCACGTTCGGGGCGACGTGCGACGACAATGGAATGAACTCGCTGATGGAGGTGTCTGGGCTGAACATACGACTGCTTCCAAAGAGGTACTGCCAAGAAGTTTCAACAGACCCGACGGGCGCTGGCGCCCGCCGGGCCGGATCCGGACCTCAATCCATTCGGGCCGGCTTGTCGCGGTAATGGTTGGGGTTGAACACCCACATGCCATCGTGTTCCTGCACGTTGCGGACTTTCAGCTTGAACATCAGGCGCAGGCCCAACAGGCGGAAGATCATTTCGTCACGCTTGGCCATCTGCCGCATGATGAAGACCGCCACCGGAATGGTGAGCAGGAACCAGAAGTTCGTGTACATGCTGAGCAGCAGCAACCCACCTGCCACCATGAAGAATGGCAGGTAGGGAACGCCCAGGAACATGGCCGGGCGCGTGCAGCCGCGGAACACGACGTTCTTATGCACTGTAGTACTGGATCGCGTTGTTGATCAGGTAGTACGTCGTGCTGCCGCCGGTGCACTTGCCGTCGCTGCCCTCGCCCAGCAGCATGCGCGCGATCTGACCAGCGGCACCGATCAGCACGCCACCGATCAGGATCGGCGCGACGTCACCGATGCGCTTGTGCGCGAAGGCGATCTGGTAGCCGGCGAAGATCACCGCAATGGTCACGACGGCGATGGAGGCCATGTTCAGCAGGCCGTTGATGTTGGAGAAGAAACCGCAGACCTTCTTGTCGGTGCCGCCGAAGTCGGTGCCGGTGGCGAACACCTGCGGGGCGAACAGTGCGCCAACGAAGATCGTGGCCATCAGCAGGGTCTTCAGCGTGCGCTGGGCCTGGACGAGGTCGAGATTGGATCGCTTCATGGATTGATTTCCTTGTTGATGGACTAACACAACTGAATCGGCCAGCCGGGGGACTGGCCGCACCACGACTTCGTCAGAACACGAAGGCCGCATCCCCTGCGGGAATCTGTTGCACCGGTGCGGCCTGCACCGGCGCGTTGTACGAATTGTCGGCACCCGCCACAGGCTGGTTACGCTCGCTCCAGGGCCGCAGCATCACCGGACCCTCGTTGCCGGCGCCAGCCGCGCCTGGCAACTGTTGCGGCATGGCCATGGCCTGCGCAGCACCCCGCTGAGGCAGCTGCTGCGGCGTGCCGCCGGCCTGCTGCTGCGGATAGGCGGCCCGTTGGCCGGGTTGCGCCTGGGGCTGCATCATTCTGTCCACCGAACCCAGCACCACCTTGGACAGCGCCTGGTCGGCGAGATTCAGCAAACTACCCCGCGCCATCGCCCCGGTGGACGGGTACACGACATAGGCGCGTGCGGGATCTTCGGACGGCACGTACACCGGGCCATTGGATTGAGCAACGATGCGCGCCTGCGCCGGCGAAGCGAGCTGCGGGTGATGCTCGACCTTCACCGCGCGGCGCTCACCTCGACTGACCACGTCGATCGGTGCGACAGCATTGCTGGCAACCTGCTGGCCGCGGCGGATCGAGTCGTAGATCTTCTGCACGTAGCCGTGACGGAAGCCGGTCTCGAAGTTGCCCGAGTAGTAACAGCTGAACGACTTGCCCCAGTCACCACCGGAGCGCTTGTAGCACTCGGCGAGAATGCGCGAACCGGCCTGCAGGTTCGGACACTGCTGGAAGGCCTTCTCGTAGGAATCCAGGCCGTACTTGCCCAGGTTGTAGCGATTGACCTGGGCCAGCCCGATGGAGAAGTTGTAGCCCTTCTCTTCCAGCATGCGCACCGTCGCCAGCGCTTCATCCAACGCCTTGGGCTGCCGCACCAGTGCACCGCCGACCACGCCGATGGCGTAGGGATTGCGCGACGATTCGACGTTGATGACGTGCTGCATCACATCCATCGATACGGCCATCTCCGGGCACGCCATCATTTCCAGTCCTGGCAGCATCCCTCAGCCCTCCTGCCCCTGGGCACGCCCAGGATTGAAGTCGATGCCGGTGATGTAGCGCGAGCCGGCATGCGCCTTGATATGCACCACGATGTCGATGGTCATCATCAACAGCCGCTTGATCACGTTGAACTCCAGGCCCGAACCCTCGGCCGACGCCTTCACCATCAGTGCCAGCTGGTCCCAGGTCTGCTCCGGGCTGCCGGCATGGCAGCTTGTGATCGAGCCCGGGTGGCCGGACGCGCAGTTGCGGATGAAGTAGAACGCTTCGTCACCGCGCAGCTCGGCCAGGATGATGCGCTCGGGCTTCATGCGCAGGCAGGCTTCCATGCAACTCTTGGCCGTGACATTGCTGGTGCTCTGCCCGCCCTTGGAATACAACAGGTGCACCACGTTGGGCTGGGTCAGGAACAGCTCGCGTGCGTCCTCGATGGTGACCAGGCGCTCGTTGTCCGGGATATGGTTGACCAGCGCCTTCATGAAGGTGGTCTTGCCGCTACCGGTCGCACCGGATACCACGATGTTCTTGCGGTACATCACCGCACGCCGGAAGAACTCGGCGTACTCTCGCGAATGACGCAGCTCCAGCAGCTCGCGATCCTGCTCGCTGATGCTGCCATCGCTTTCCAGGATCTGATTGAAGAAGCCGTCTTCGTGATACTGGCTGAGCGACTTGGTGTGCTTGGACGGCAGACGGATGGTGATCGACACCTTGCCTGCATCACATGCAGGCGGAATCACGAACTGCGCACGCTGGCCAGTGGGGAACGTGAGCGACACGACCGGATCGGCATCGGTGATGCGCTGGCCGGTGTTGCTCTCGTTCACCACCGCCGTGCAGAACTGCCGGGCCCGCTCGAAGGTCAGGCTCGGCACGTCCACCCGCTGCCACCCCGCCCGGGTTTCCAGGTACAGCTCACCGGGACGGTTGATGCAGATTTCCGTCACTTCCGGAGAGGTCATGTACTCGGCGATGCCCAGCACTTCGTACTGATAGCGCAGGAAATCGCTGGAGACGAGGGCGAGGGGTGACACTTCGGCGTCCATGATCGTTCGTTGGGTTACCGGCGGGGATGCAGCACGTTGGTGAAGTCGACGTCCTTGGCAACGTAGACGTTCACGATCGTGCCCTGGTTGATGGTGACGGTTGGCGGACGACGGTTGCTGCTGAGTGCCTCGTTGGCCAGGCGCTCCATCGTGCGTGCGGTAGCACTCTCGTAGGGCGACTGCACCGTCATGCCATTGTTGGCGATGGTCGTGGTCTCCGGACCGTGCTCGGCGGCCGCATACTTGAAGGCATCGGAAATCAGGCTGATCATCAGCGCCGATGCGATACGGCTACCCCAGTGCGCGCTGTACTGGCCCGGATGACCGGCGCCACCCAGCTGATCCACGCCCGGGCTGGACATCGCAACGTCGATGCCATTCGGTGTGGTGATGCGATCCCAGATCACTTCCACGCGCTTGCCCATCGGACCGCCGCCGTAGGCGCCATAGATCTTGGAACCCTTCGGCAGCAGCAGGTTGCGACCGTTGATCGAGTACACCGGCTCGGTCAGCAGGCACGAGGTGTAGCCGGCGAGGTCGGTGATGATGCGGGTTTCCAGCACGCAACGCAGGTAGGTGCCACGCACCAGCAGCGCATCGGGGCTTTGGATGTAGGTGGCGCTGGAGACATCCTCGACGTCCGGGCCGCGGCGAACCTTTGCGGGAGCGGTGTTGCCGTTCTGCGCCTGCAGCGTGGCGAGCATGGCCTGTTCGTAGGATGAAGGAGGACCCCCAGCCTGACCCTGCCCTTCACCCATGCCACCCACGCCACCGCCAGACCCGGCAATGCGGCGATCAAGCAGCGAGGGGCCACGCTCGATCTCGCGCTCCTGACGCGTGCCCATCATCGCTGGCGAAATGGCATTGCTCTCCTGCGGCGGCAGCGGTGGCAGCATCGGAATCGGGTCAGCGGGCTGCATCGCCTGCGACGGAACCGGATCCGTCTGCACGGCGTCCGGCAGCGTCGGCGTAGACACGCGCGCAACTTCCGGCACCTTCTGCACGGCATTCTTGTCATCCTGCCCCTTCCGGAACAGCAGGAAGCCCATGGCCACCAGCAGCAGCACGATACCGCCGAGGAACAGCAGCGCCTTGCGGTTCAACCGCTGCTCTTCGGCAGAGCGCAGCTGCGGTGCGGCCGCATCCAGATCCGGCGCAGGCTCGGCCTGGGTCGTGCCGAAGTAGGGATTCGACGGCGCGTCCGCGGCACCCTGTGCGCCGTACGGGCTCTGGCTTTCGTCGCGTCCGTTGTTCGGGTCGTTTCCGGGAGTGTTCTGCTGGCTCATTTCTTCACGTTCCTTCGCAGGCCGACGACGAAGTCGCCGTGGCGGATGACCAGGTACGGGTGCGTCCCGTGCACGATCAGCGTATTGCCTTCAACCGTGGTGTTGACCACGAAGTCTTCACCGTATTCCGTTTCACGACCGAACACCGCCGGGAAGATGCCGGTCTTGTACTCCGGCGAATTCGGCAGTTTCAGGTAGGTGAAACGACCATCGTCGTAGGCGTTGACCGGGATCAGCCACCCCATCTTCTTCGCCTTGCTGGTCGAATAGGAGTAGTTGAAGTTGTACTGCCGGTCCTTGGCCAGTTCCGAGCTCAACAACGGCTTGGCCTCTTCTTCGACCGCTTCCTGGGCGACACCGAACACGGTGTCGTTGGGATAGACGAAGGCGATCTTGTACTGCACGCCTGCACGGCGTGCCTGCTCCAGCTGGC
Organism: Stenotrophomonas sp. AR029; assembly: GCF_047520695.2. NCBI lineage: Bacteria > Pseudomonadati > Pseudomonadota > Gammaproteobacteria > Lysobacterales > Lysobacteraceae > Stenotrophomonas > Stenotrophomonas sp. AR029. The sequence goes on from NZ_JAXBQQ020000001.1 coordinate 114,606, forward strand.
GCCAGTCGGTGGCTACTACCTTCAGTTCGAAGATGTAGGAATGGGTCTCGGTGCGCACCATCATGTTGGTGTCGACGTCGACGTTCTTCGGCTTGAGGTAGAACACGTTCTCGCGACGGGTCAGTTCCCAGCCGCTGCTGAAGCCGGTGCTGTAGTCGAGGATCTTCTCGTTCGGGCTCAACTCGATCTGGGTGGTCAGGCCCAGGCCGGTGCGAACCGGATAGATGCGGTCCTTCTCGTACTCGTAGTGGTCAACCGCCTGCGCCATCGCCGCTGCTGAGAACAGCAACGACAACATCGACAGCAGCGCCAGCGCGCTTCCCCTGATATTTCGACTACTCATCGGTTGCTTGCTCCATCAGCAGTTCCGGTGGAATTGTTCTGCGCCGGCCTCATGGCCGGCTGTCCGGGCATGGCCTGCCCCGGCATTGCTTGCCCCTGCACCGGCTGACCCGGCATCGGTTGGCCCTGTACAGGCTGTCCCGGCATTGCCTGACCCGGTACCTGGCCGTTGGCTGGCACCGCGACCGGCTGGCCGGTGGCCGGGTCGATCATGGTGGCCGCGGCCGGATTGTTGGGATCGTAGACACCCTGCGCCTGCTGCGCGGCCTGCGCGGCCTGCTGCGCCTGTGCCTGCATGGCGCCGTCATCCGGCACCGGCACGCCACGCGAGTAGTCGTTGTCGACGCGGTACTCGGTGACCTGGAACGCCAGCGGATTGAGGATGCGATCCTGCTCGGACAACGCCAGGTTCTGGTTGTACTCGAAGCGCATCGTCACCAGCTGGTTGTCCAGGTAGGTAGAGACGCCGGTGCGCTTGTCCAGCAGGCTGCGCTGGATGCGCACCGAAGCGCCGCGGAAGCTGCCGTTCGGTTCTGCGCCCAGCGGCGTGATGCTGAGGATCTTGACCCGGATCGCGCGTTCGCGGCCATACATCACGAACGGGTTCTGCGGATTGTTGCCGGCATAGCGGACACGCATGGACTGCGCCACCGGATCGGTGGACATCACGAACACCAGTTCCCAGTCACGCAGCCCCATCACCGCCGAGTCGTACGATTCGCGCGCGAGCACGTACTGGGCGACGTTGCTGCGATTGATCGCTTCGTTGGTGGTGATCGTCTCGCCCTGGAAGGTGCCACTCAGGCGCGCGACGGTCGCGGTACCCGTGTAGGCATCGGCCATCACCAGGAACGGCACCTTCTCCTTCAGCGGCAGCATGTAGTAGTAGCCGCCCGCCAGGGCGAGCGACATCAACAACGAGCCCGTGGCGACCCACCACGCGCGCCGCTCGCTGCGGCGCGCCATGTCGGCCACGGTGATCTCGTAGCTGACCGCCTTGGCGACCGACTGCTCGACCTTGGGACTATTGCCGGGATCCTTCTTGCGGAACATGGATTCTTCCGTACTGCTGAAACATCAATGGGCGTGGCACCCCTGCGACAGGCGCGGGGAGCGGCACGTTCGATGATTTCGAGGTGGACTCAGGTGCCGCTGTTGGAATCAGCGCCCTGCGCCGACGCGGTCGGCGTCGAGCCAGCGCTCTGCACAACGATCTGGTTGCCAACGATGGAGACGGAGATGCCCTGCGCCGCATAGGCTGCGGTCAGATCGATCACGGCCTGCTGTGCGTTGGTGGTGTCGATGTTCGAGACCGCGCCATACAGGGTGAAATCCGAGCTGAGGCGGTAGTCCAGCGTGCGCCCGGAATCCTTGGCCCAACGCTCGAGCATGGCTTTGAGCGTGCCATCCATCGGCGAGGCCTGGTAGACGTAGCTGGAGTACAGCGGAATTTCGGTCGTCGTCGCAGCAAAGCGGTTGACCGGCTTCCAGCGGCCTCCGAAATCCGGAGCGGACTTGGTGGCGCAACCGGCCACCATCAGCGCCGCCACTGCGGCGATGGACATTTTCGCGATAAACGCCTGATTCATACGGGCTTCACTTTGACGTACGAAAAAGCAGTCCCGAGCATTGGTCCCCTGGTCGTCCGGCGCTGCATCGCGCACGCCGGAATCGGAGGGACACGCTGTGTGCAGCGCACCCACTCCGGCTCCCCTGCAGCCCAAAGGCTGCCAACCAGGTCGCGGGGCCATCGGCGCAGCCGACAACACATCCGCATACCTCACCAACGTCGAAACCATCCTTGTTTCCATGGCACAAACTCCTGGCCACCCTGCTGCTACATCTTCGACATCCAGCACACACTTCTGGACGACATGCACAGGGTCGCACAACCACGCGTCAATTCCATGTCAGACAAGTCTGAAAATCCATGAACAAATGCCAAATTCTTGACCGAAATCACGAATTCACATTCTTAACTTCGAATCAAATTCACAAATTAAGCGTCGTGAATTAGACGTTCAGCATCGGAACGTCCACCTTCGGCAGCAGCCTCGAAGTGAAGTAGCGGTCCTTGTAGTAGCGGATCTTGTCGCACTTCACCGGATGCGGTATGCCCTCATACAGGAACACCTCCATGTCCGGCCCCATTGCCTTCAGCTCCTGCGGCAGCATCAGCGCGCGCCGTTCCTCGGTGAAGTTGTGGGTCTTCTCGCGGGCATGGGTGACGTTCTTCTTGCGCACCGTGGTGTAGCCCAGCATGTCCGAATAGTCATTGGCATCCTGTTGCTCACGCGGCGCGTACAGGATCTGCAGGGCATGGTTGGTGATGATGGTGCGTGACACTTCCCGGCCGTAGGTGGCGTCGAGCTGGGACATGCTCTGGATGATCGGCAGCAGGCGGATGTTGTAGCCAGCCATGTACGACACCGCCGAGGCGATGATCTCCACTTTGCCGATCGAGGTGAATTCGTCCATCAGCAGCAGGCACTGATACTTCAGGTCCGGGTTGGACTTGGGCAGTTCCTTGGTGTTGAGGTTGATCAGCTGGCTGAAGAACAGGTTGATGATCAGCCGGCTCTCGGCCAGCTTGTTCGGCTGGATGCCGATATAGATGGTCATCTTCTTCTTGCGGACATCGGTCAGCAGGAAGTCGTTGCAGCTGGTGGCCTTGTCCAGCACCGGATTGATCCAGGGATTGAGCGGTTCCTTGAAGGTGCCCAGGATCGAGGCGAAGGTCTCATCGGCCTGCGACAGCATGTTGGCGAACGCCGAACGGGCGTTGGCGCTGAGGAACGGCCGCTCCGACAGGGTCTTGAGGTACTTCTTCAGGTCGGTGCCGTCGCCGGAGGACAGCCGGTACACCGCACCGAGCGTGGGCGTGCCGGCGCCGCCCGGGAAACCGCTGCTGCGCTCGTCGTCCCAGTTCTCGAACAGGTACAGGGTGAAGGCCATGAACGCGTTGCGCGCCTGGCTGACCCAGAATTTCTGGTCCTCGGCCCCGTCCGGATACAGCATCGCGGCGATGCTCATCAGGTCCGAGACGCGGAAGGCCGGATCATCGGAGACGTAGCTGAGCGGGTTCCAGCGGTGCGTGCGCCGATCTTCGGCGAAGGGATTGAACAGGTAGATCTCCTGGCCCTGGCTGGCGCGCCAACCGCTGGTCAGGTCGAAGTTCTCCTGCTTGATGTCCAGCACGACCAGTGATTCGCCGTACTCCAGCAGGTTCGGGATGACCACGCCCACGCCCTTGCCCGAGCGGGTCGGCGCGGCCAGGATCACGAACTGCTGGCCATCCAGGCGCACCAGCTTGCCGCCATGGCTGCCGACCACGATGCTCTGGCCGGTCTTCTTGAACATGCCGTGCTTGGCCAGGTCGGCGCCGGTGGCGAAGCGCGCATCGCCGTGCAGCGAGCGCTTGTCCTTCTTCAGCAGCAGCACCAGGCCGGCCACCAGCAGCACCAGCAGGGGCAGGCCGAAGCCCACGTAGCCAGCCCATTTGATCTTGCCCACGAAGGGCGCGACCTGCGGTTGGCCGATGGCGTGGACGTACTGGTAGTAGGTGTTCCAGGTGAACAGCTGGGTGTCCAGCCCCAGGAACAGCAGGGTCAGATAGCCGGAAAACACGAAACCGAGCAGCAGGGTCGCCAGCGTGATGATGGCGATGAGCAGATACTTCTTACTGGGCAACACCCGAATCCTCCATGATGCGCACGCGGCGCGACGGCCTAGCGGTGGCGCCAGCGCGACGCCTTCTTCCGCAGGTGGTTCTCGTTTTCCAGCCCGGGCTCCTCGCCCTCTTCACGCACCAATTGCAGCAAGCGTTGGCGCGCTTCGGCCAGTGATATCAGGTCGGTCAGACGATCCCCATCGTCGGCGACGACCGCATGGCCGACCACATCGCCGGGAGCGTACACCGGCTCGTAGGACACCGCTACCAGCTGATAGCGCCCACGGGTTTCCAGCACATGCCTGAATTCCTGCATCTCACTCCTCCTTGTCGGGGCAACACTGCGTCCCCTGCCTCGCCATCATGCCCGTGGCAGCGTCATGGGCGCATCCACAACCGCTGCGGCTCTTGCGCGAAACTGTGCGCGGATATCCAAGGAGACTGCAATGGACTGGGTAGCACTTGCCCGTACGCTGGCCACCGAGGCCCACGCGGGGCAGTTCGACAAGGCCGGCCAGCCTTATATCGGCCATGTGGCGCGGGTGGCGGCCGCCGTGCGCGGCGACGATGACGCCGAAGTGGTGGCCTGGCTGCATGACGTGGCCGAGGACTGCCCGGCGTTTGCCGCGCGGATCGAGGTATTTCCGGCGCCGCTGCGCGAGGCGGTGCAACTGCTCAACCGCGATGCGGCTCCTGACGCGGACAGCTACTACGCGCGCATTGCCGCCCACCCGCTTGCATTGAAAGTGAAGCGCGCCGATCTGGATGACAACGCCGATCCACAGCGGCTGGCGATGCTGGACGGGACCACGGCAGGGCGCCTTCGCGACAAATACGCTCATGCCCGGGCGGCGCTGGGCATCTGAGCCCGCCGCGAGGCGGCGCGGAGGGCCGGCGTGTCACCGATCAAACGCTGATTTACCCTGAGTGCTGCTGCTCCTGTTGCAGTGCAGCAGTACAATGGACGGCTCCCCCGCCCCATCGCGCCTCCGCATGAGCCCCAACTCTTCCCTGGCTGCGCGTCTGACGCCCCGCCAGCGCCCCCTGATCATCCTCGCCCTGTCGCTGGGTGGATTTGCCATCGGCACCAGCGAATTCGCCAGCATGGGGCTGATGCTGGAGATCAGCCGCGGCCTGTCGATTTCCGAAACCCAGGTCGGGCACCTGATCAGCGCCTACGCCATCGGCGTGGTGGTCGGTGCCCCGATCCTCGCCTTCGTGGGTGCCAGCTTCCCGCGCCGCAAGCTGCTGTTGGCGCTGATGGGCTTCTACGCGATCGGCAACCTGGCCAGCGCGCTGGCACCGAATTACGGCACGATGCTGGTGGCACGCTTCGTCGCCGGCCTGCCGCATGGCGCCTACTTCGGCGTTGCGATGCTGGTGGCCGCTGCGATCAGCCCTGCCGGCCAGCGCGGCCAGGCGATGTCGCGGGTGCTGCTGGGCCTGTCGATCGCGATCCTGGTCGGCAATCCGTTGACCACCTGGCTGGGCCAGCAGTTGAGCTGGCGCACCGCCTTTGCCCTGGTCAGCGTGCTGGCCATTGCCACGGTGGCGATGATCGCGCGCTTCCTGCTGCCGGACCCGGACGAAGTGCGTACCTCGCCGATGCGCGAACTGCGCGCCTTCAACACTCCCCAGGTGTGGCTGGCGCTAGCGATCGGTGCGGTCGGCTTCGCCGGCATGTTCTGCGTGTTCACCTACCTCGCACCCACCCTCGTGCAGGTCACCGGCGTGGCCGAATCGTGGATGCCGCTGGCAGTAGGCGTGTTCGGCATCGGCGCGATCATCGGCAACATCGCCGGTGGCTGGCTGGTGGACAAGTTCCATTTCAAGGCCGCCGCCGTGGTGCTGCTGTGGTCGATCGTGATGCTGCTGCTGTATCCGCTGGCCGCACAGTCGGTGTGGACCATCGGCCCGATGATCATCACGGTCGGCACCATGGGTGCGCTGGCGGCGGTGCTGCAGACGCGCCTGATGGACGTGGCCGGCGAAGCGCAGACGCTGGCGGCGGCCTCCAATCACGCCGCCTTCAATACCGCCAACGCACTCGGCCCGTGGCTGGGCGGCATGGCGATCAGCGCCGGCTTCAGCCCGGCCAGTACCGGCTATGTCGGTGCAGCCACCGCGATCGGCGGCCTGCTGCTGTGGTGCGTGGCGGTGATGCTGGACAGGAAGCGCAAGACCGTCGCCGCCGGCAACCACTGAAGAACGGACGACCGCATCCACAGGTCAACCGTTCGACTGAGCCGGCTTCGTCGCGCTCCTGACGCGCGATGAACACATTTCGTGGATGTGCATTTGGGCACAGTGCAGCCGACGCCGTTTTCTCGGCCTGCACCGGACCCGCAATGCACCACCCTCGCGCCCCTGCCCGCCACGATGCCATCGCCTTGCAGGCCGGCATGCTGGGCAGCGTGTTGGGGGTGGCGTTGTCCAAGGCCATCGCCTTGTCCGCGTTGGCAGCCGATTCGATGATGGGGATCGGGCTGTGGGTGGTGGCCTGCGCACTGCTGGCTGCCTGGGCGCTCGCAGCCTATCTGGCCTGCCTGGCGCTGAGCCGTCGTGTGTTCGTGCTGATGGTGGCGCTGTGCATGGTGCTGATGATCTGCATCGCCTGACCCAGCAGGGGCCGGACTATCGCGCATTTGTTACAGAATAACAAGTGCAATGGGTCCGATTGTGCATGCCCGGCGTCACGGATTTGAATTCCATGACCATCCTGGCATTACCCGAGGCCACCCCATGAACCTGCAGCCTTCATTCCGCGCCACCCTCACTGCCATCGCTCTGGCGTCGCTCAGCGCCTGCGCCACCTACGACGACAGCGCCATGCATCCGACCTGCCAAGAGTCACCCCATCTGAAGGATCTGCCACGCGAGGTCGCTGCCCGCGAGAGCCGTTGCAACAAGGGTGTGGAAGTGTGGTCGAGCGAGCGCGGCGGCAGTGACAAACCGCTGGACCTGAGCGGAAAGAAAAAGGATCTCTGAAATGGAGCGCTGCCGGTTGCCGCAGCTGTCTTGATCATGTCCATGCACCTGGCTGACTGGCCCATCACAACCGGCGCGCGACGATGAGGTCTCCCCACCCTGTCGAGATTCAGATGCCGGACACTGCCCACCCTGTCATTCGCGCGTTCGAGGCCGTGTTCGATCTGTCAGGGGGCGTGCAGCGCATCACCGCGCTCACGGTCACCTGCCGGCATTGCACATCGACCAGTTCGGCCAGTGAGGACAATCTGGTGCACTTGCCAGGTGGAGCATTGTTCCGCTGCGACGGGTGCGGCTGCCATCAGCCGGTCAGCCATGCCCGGCTGTCGGACTGGCAACCGGCGTCGTTGCTGGGTATCTGAGGACCGCGACGTGATAATGACTGCGGAACAGCGGAAAATACTCCAAGCGATCGCCGCTGCAGAACCGGTGCGCGGTGATGCCGCAACCTGGGCGGTGACCGCCGGATGGGCTGTACAGGCAGAGGACGGGGATATCGATCTCACCGAGGCTGGCCGGGATGCGCTCACCGCGCAGGCAGGTCGTGAGGGCTAGACCCGCCGCTCAGGCCAGCTCCGCCTCCCTTCGCGCTGCGCCGCGATAGCGGCAACCTGCGGAACAAGGGGTGCATCGCTGCCACGTCGGCGGCGAAGTGGCGAGGCCTTCATGTCGGCGGTGTGCAGAGCGTCATGACATGCGCTCGGCTATGCTGCGCCACCTTCCTGCGCCAATGGCGGCCATGCATCCTTTTCCCCTGCCAGTCTCTGCACCTGATCAGCTCGCCTACCGACTGCTGCAGGACAGTGACTGGGCCCGCTCGGCCACTGCCGCAAGCGCACCCGCCGAACTTCGCACGTTACTGGCGATGATCCTGGATTCGCCAGAACCCCTGTGGCTTGCCTGGGGCAAGGAAGACAAGGCGTTCTTCTTCAATGATGCGTACCTGCCCATGCTGGGGGAAAAACTGCACCGCGCGATGGGCAATCGCCTGGAGGATGTCTGGGCGGACGTATGGCCGGACGTGGTGCAGGCCGTCAACGATGCCTTCGCCGGCACCAGCCGCAGCTTCAAGAACCTCCCGTTGATGATGGATCGCGACGGCACGCTGCGTGAAACATTCTGGACGTTCTCCTATTCGCCGCTGCGCGTCGGCTGCGGCAGTGTGGCCGGCATCCTGTGCGTGGTCAGCGAACAGACCGAACGGGTGATCGAGCGCGACCTGCACAGCCGCCAGGTCGCGGCGATCACCGAGCAGGCGCGGGAGGCCCATCTGGAACTGGTGCGCGCCCGCGAGCAGCTGCGGCAGTCGCAGAAGCTGGAGGCGATCGGCCAGCTCACCGGCGGGGTGGCCCACGACTTCAACAACCTGCTGCAGGTCATCACCGGTTCGGTAGACATGCTCCTGCACACGTGGCCGGCAGACGACACCCGGCGCCGCTACATCCAGGCCATTGCAACAGCGTCGGACCGCGCCACCAAGCTGACCGCGCAACTGCTTGCATTCTCGCGTCGCCAGAGCCTGTCGCCGGAAGTCTTCGACCTCTGCGAAAGCGTGCACGCGCTCTCGGATATCATCACCACGGTACTTGGCGCGCGCATCCAGGTGTCGTTGACATTGCCCGATACACCGATGCCGGTACTGCTGGACCGGACCCAGCTGGACACCGCATTGATCAACATCGCGGTCAATGCCCGCGACGCGATCGAGGGACACGGCCGGGTGACCATCGAAGTGGAACGGGTAACCGCCGTGCCTTCGGTGCGCTTCGCCGCGCCGATGAAGGGCGACTTTGCCGCGATCAGTGTGACCGACACAGGAGCGGGCATCGACCCTGCGGTGGTTGACCGCATTTTCGAGCCCTTCTTCACCACCAAGAGCGTGGGCGCTGGGACCGGGCTCGGTCTCAGCCAGGTATTCGGCTTCGTCAAGCAGTCAGAAGGCGAGGTGGACGTGCAGAGCCAGGCCGGCGCCGGTACCCGCTTTACGCTGTATCTGCCACTGGCGCAGGCAGGAGAAACGGCGGAACGGCCGGCGGCGCAATCGGGGCTGCAGCATGGTCATGGCGTCTGCGTGCTGGTGGTGGAAGACAACGTCGACGTGGCCGAATTTGCGGTGGGCGCCCTGCGCGAACTCGACTACAGCGTGGTCCTTGCACGCAATGCGGACGAGGCCCTGGCCGAGCTGGAACGGGATGCCGCGCGCTTCCATGTGGTCTTCAGCGACGTGGTAATGCCGGGCATGAACGGCCTGGATCTGGCCCGTGCCATCCGCGCCCGCTTCCCGGAGCTTCCGGTGATCCTCACCAGCGGCTACAGCGAATTGCTGGCGCGGGATCCTGGCCATGGCTTCACCCTGCTGCGCAAGCCGTACTCATTGAAGCAGCTGGCCTCGGTGATGACCGAGACCGGGCACCGCGCCCAGGCCATGATGGCATCCCCCTAGCGCGCCGTTCACCACGGCAAACCGAACCAGCGTTCCAGCGAAGACTCCAGCCCCGACGTGTCGCCGCCAGCATCGCAGGCCCAGGCCACAATACCGTCAGGGCGGACCAGCACCGCACCCAGTCCCATCGCATCGCGCGCCGTGGATATCACGCAGGTAACCGAGCGTTGCCAGCGCGCAAAGACCGGGCCGAGTGAAACGCCGGTATCGAGCCCCAGCAGCACGCCCTTCCCTGCGCGCAGGAGCTCCCCCATGCGATCGCCATTGGCCAGCTGGACGTCAGGCGCGCTTTGGCCAACCCACGGATGCTCGCCGTTGAACACCGGTGGTTGTGCCACGCCCCACAACCGCTCAGCGAGATAGGTGGCACCGTCGCGGGTCGCGGCCAGGTCGGCGAAGACCGCCGCCAGCGCGCGCTGCCCTGGGCCTGGTCGCATCAACGCCACCTGCGCACGCGACCAGTCGAGCACCCGCGCGCCGATCGGATGGCGCTCCGCCTGATAGCTGTCCAGCAGCGTCTCGGCGGCGTCGCCTCGCGCCACGGCGGCCAGCTTCCACCCCAGGTTCATCGCATCGCCGATGCCGAGATTCAGGCCCTGCCCTCCCAGCGGCGAATGCATGTGCGCCGCATCACCAGCCAACAGCACGCGGCCGCTGCGATAGGCCGTGGCCTGGCGCGCGGCATCGGTCCATGTGGTGGCCAGATGCAACGCGGTGATCGTTGCCTGGCGCCCGGACACCCGCCGCAGCAACGCCTGGGCGGCGTGCAGGTCCAGTGGCCTGCGGTGGCCTGCGCCACCGTCGAAATCGGCCAGCGCCAGCACGCCCGGCGGGTTGAAATTGCACATGCCGTATTTGGTGAACCGACGCCCCGGGGTGAGCACCGACGGATCGGCCAGTTCAACCTGCAGCGTGTACCCGGTGAACTCGGGCGCCGTCCCTGCGAACTCGAAGCCGGAGTGCTTGCGTACCGTGCTGCGGGCGCCATCGCAACCGACCAGCCATCGGCCCCGCATCAGCCCGCGACCGGTCTGCACCTGCATCTGTGCGTCGTGTGCCTGCACTGCCTGCACCGAACAGCCACGCTCGATCTGCACACCCAGCGACACTGCGCGCTCGGCCAGCACCGTCTCCAGCGACTGCAGCTCCACCGCCATCTGGGTGGGTACCGGGGTCGGCAGGCGATCACGCCAGCGCCCGCTGTCCACGTCATCCAGCGCGAACGGAATGCCGGCGAAGTGGCCTCCCAGCGGCCGCGGTTGTGCCAACCAATGGGCGGTGCCGGGCGGCGGTGCGCCCTTGTCCGGCTTCAGCACCTGGCGGGCTGCGACCGCGTCCAGCAGGCCGCGCCGATCCAGCGCTTCCAACGTGGGCGCGTTCAAGCCGCGCAGGCCAAAGGGCAGGCGCTTCAGGGCTGAATCGGGCGACTCAGCCTGCTCCAGCAGCAGGACCGAACAGCCGGCCTGGGCCAGCTCGCAGGACAGGAACAGGCCGACCGGGCCGGCCCCGGCAATGACAACGTCGTACAGCATCAGGTTCCCCCGCCTGCGCCGGCCCGGCGCTCTGGTGCGCACAATGTTACACTCGGTGTACGTTTACACAAGCCAACCGCCATGACCCCGCCCCAAGGCCGTCGCGAGCAACGCAAGGCACAGACCCGACAGGCAATTTCCGATGTCGCCACCGCGCTGATCATCCGGCGTGGCTTCGAGGCGGTGTCGATGTCCGAGATCGCCAAGGCCGCCGGGGTCTCGCGCAAGACAGTCTTCAACTATTTCGCCAGCAAGGAGGACCTGGTATTCGACCGCGACGAGGAGGCGCGGGCGTTGCTGCGCGAGGGCATGGCGGCGCGCCGCGGCATGACGCCGCTGGCCGCCTTCCAGTCTCTGGTGAGGGAGCTGCTCGACAGCGGCCATCCCCTGTTGCGGATCAACTCCGGTGCAGCGGCCTTCTGGGCCACCGTGGCCGACAGTCCGGTGCTGGTCGCGCACGCGCGACGGCTGCAGGCACTGCTGGCCGACGACCTCACGCTGTTGATGGCAAGCGCGGTCGGGCGGCCAGCGGATGATGCCGAGGCACGCCTGGGTGCGGCGATGCTGCTGGCGTCGATGGTGGCGGCCTATCAGGGAGGCCTGGCCAGCCAGCAGGAGGGTGAGGATCCGCGCCAGGCGGTGCTGCAGCTGATCGTACGCGGCGGCACCGGCGTGCTGGTGGCCCTGGCCGGCACCCCGTATACCGACCCGGGCCCGCGTCCATAGTGCATCCGGGGGATAGGTCCCGAAGCACTGCAAATGCTAATCTTTCTCATTTGCAGCCCAGCCTCGTCCCTCATGCCCTTTCCAACCCCGCTCAAGCGCGCCCTCTGCCTGGCGCTGCCCCTTTCCCTGGCTACACCTGCACTGGCTTCCGAGGCCTTCGCTGACACCCCGAAGGACCTGGACAAAGTGGAAGTCCGCGGCCGCGCGCAGACCCTGTATCGCACCAACGATGCGGCCGTCGGCACCCGCACCGATACCCCGCTGGAACTGGTACCGCAGTCGATCCAGGTCGTGCCGCGCGAGCTGATCGACGACCAGGCGGCGCGCCAGGTCACCGATCTGTACCGCAGCATCAGCGGCATCAGCTTCTTCAGCTATGCCGGCGTCACCCTGCGCGGGTTCCGCCAGGAGAACGTGCTCTACGACGGCCTGCGCGGTGATCCCTATGCAGGCTTCTCGGTGCCGCAACTGTTCAATATCGAACGCGTGGAAGTGCTGAAAGGTCCGGCCGGTGCGCTGTACGGCGGTGGTGATGCGGGCGGTGTCATCAACTATGTAACGCGCAAGCCCAAGGCGCGCGCCGAACGCCGCATCGAGCTGCAGGCAGGCGACAAGGACTTCCGCGCCGGATCGATCGAAGGCACGGGCCCCTTGAATGCCAGCGGCAGCATTCGCTATCGCGCCGGCCTGTATGCCGACAGCGAGCAGGGCGTGCGCTGGAATGCCGACAGCGAAAGCGTGATCGGCGATGCCTCGCTGGCCTTCGATGTCGGCCAGACCGGCGAACTGGTGCTGCAGTTCACCGACATCACCCAGAACCTGGGCGGCAACCGCCTGCGCGGCGTGCCGGTGAACGATGCCGGCAGCTTCCTGACCGACCGGCGATGGAACCACAACGAGGCCAGTGACTTCCTCGACATGCGCGCCAAGGTCGCACTGGCGCAGTATCGTTTCGCACCGCGCGACAACCTGGACGTGGACATTGCCGCGCGCTGGTTCAGCAACAACGAGCACCAGATGTACCACGAGCCGATGGGGCTGATTGATCGTGATCGCGACGGCGTGGCCGAGTGGATGACGCGCCAGCTGCGCAACCAGATCCGCGACAACGAGGCCTTCACCGCCAGCGGCAATGCCGTCTGGCGGATCAACACCGGCCGTATCGAACACAAGGTGCTGTTCGGTGCCGACGTGTATCAGCTCGACGCCGACTTCACCGCGCAGACCGCCAACAGCGCCGACCTGGCACGCGGCGCCGGCCCTGTGCGCGGCATCGACCTGTTCAACCCGGTCTATGGCGCGAGCACCTGGCACGACTACAACCTGGCCGCACTACCCTGGCGCAGCACCGCCACCCGCAGCAAACGCTACGGCGGCTATCTGCAGGATGAGCTGGCACTGGGCACGCGCTGGCATGTGCTGGCCGGACTGCGCTGGGATGGCTTCAAGGATGAGGACCGCATGGGTCGCAGCAGCGTCGATGGCAATGCGCTCAGCTGGCGTCTGGGCAGCACCTTTGCCGCCCGGGACGGCGTGAACCTGTACGCCAACGTCGCCAGTGGCTTCGTGCCGCAGAGTGCCGCCAACCAGAATCCGTCGGCCGGTGGGCCCTTCGACGCTGAGCGCAGCAGGCAATGGGAAATCGGCCTGAAATCCCTGCTGGCCGACCGTGTGACCCTGAACATGGCGGCCTACCGCATCGACCGCAGCAACATCGTGCAGGCCACCGGCGAGGTGATCGGCGGGGTAAACCAACTCGCTGCACTGGGCCTGGTACGCAGCACGGGCATGGAACTGGACCTGCTGGCCGACGTGACCGAGCGCTGGGTGGTGAACCTGACCTACGCCTACAACGACGCACGGGTGAAGGATGCCGGACCGAACGGCATCACCAATGCCTCCGGCGACCGCTTCGCCAATGCGCCACGCAACAAGCTCGGCGTGTGGACGCGCTACGACCTGCCGTCAATCAACTCGGCCATCGGCTTCGGCGCCGACCATGTGGGCGAGCGTGTCAGCCTGGATGGGCAGGCGGTCAAGGCATACACGGTATTCGACATGAGCTGGAAGACCACGTGGAAGCAGTGGCAGTTCCAGGCCAACGTCAAGAACCTGTTCGACAAGGTGTACGCGGCCAGCGGCTTCATCGAGCGCAACGGGCATTTCCCGGGCGAGCCGCGGCGGGTGTATGTGCAGGCGGCTTACAGCTTCTGAGAAGGCCTTCCAGCAGAGCCGGGCGCCCGCTCGGCTCTGCTGCGTAACCTCAGCCCATCCGCATCGCAGGGTTGTCACGCGCGTGGACGTCGTTGTCCTGCTGGCGCTGCATGGCCGCCTGCTGTCGTTCCAGGCTGGCGGCCTCGATCTGCCGCAGCGAGTGTTCGACCGGCGTCTGCACTGCCGTGTCCGTAGGCATGACCGCTCGCAGATGCGCGGGATCGCTCATCTCGCCCTGCACCACGAACACGTTGCGGCCGGCCGGATGCTCGGCGGTCTGCGCGCTCAGCAGCACATGGTCGGCCCGTTCAAGCTGGTTGCGACGGGCCAATGCCATCACGCTCGCTACGAGGCGCTCGCTGTTCTCGTCGTGGGTACGCCCGGCGCCGGCATCGATCGCGGCCACGCCTTCGCGCACCTGTTGCATCAGTGCGTAGTCGCGGTGGCCCGGACCAATGTCGGCCAGGCGGGTCGGTGCCTGCGAGAAATCCGGCACGTCGTCCACAGCTGCGGTCAGCGGGCTGCGGGTGATGGTCCGGTACGGGTCGTCCGGGTGGAACTGGGTGCGTTTTTCCTGGCGCTCCAGACGAACCTCGCGCGCGTCGTTGAGCTCGGCGATGCGTGCGGGGTCTGTGATCTCCCGCATCGACATGTGGCCGCCGCCCGCGCTGACACTGGCCCACTTCCTGTCCGCTGCGAAATACATTGCGTAGTAGCTGTTGCCACCGATGACGTTCGGATCGACCGCCGAGCGCCCTTCCAATGCCTGAGTGGCTTCCAGCACGCTCAACCGGGTGAGGTACTGGCCGCCCTTCGCCCATCCCATCTGGCTGATGGCATCAACACTGGTATTGCCTACGCGCGGGCCGCCGGCATAGTCGTTGTTGAGCATGTTGGTCCAGATCTGCTCCAGCTTCTCGGGGCCGCTCTTCTGTTCAGCCGCCTGCAGCAACACGCGCGGCGTCCAGCAGTTGGGATCGAGTTCATGCCGTTCAAATGCGCGGTCGTGAGCCAGCATCACGTCTTTGCCGGGAAGATTCAGTGCCAGGTCGGATCGCCCCTGCTCCATCCAAAACAGGCGTCGCTCCAGGTCCTGGCGCAGAAGCGTCTGCCCAAACATCTCCCATTGGCGCTCGCTCAGCTGCGCGTCGGGAAAGCCGGAGCCCTTGCCTTCCTGATGCCGGGCATACTCCTGTGCATAGCTGTTTGCAACGCGGCCAGGCAAGCTGTCGTTGCGAACCACGCCCAGCGCAAGCGTCCCATAGCCATCCGCGTCCGGCAGCTGCGACAGATAGTTCCAGTACAACTCGCGGTTTCCAGCCTTGGCATAGCTGGCCAGAATCTTGAGATTTTCTTGCGTCAATCCGCCCATCGCCTGCTCCTGAATGCACTCACTTCCGGACCCGGGAGCGCGCGAGAACATCCCGCACCGCATCTTCCATCCGCTTCCAGTCCGCCAGGAAGGCCCGCTTGTAGTTCAGCGAGATGGAAAGCTTGTTCTCCACATCCGAGAAATAGTGGAAGCACCCCGCGGCGGCTTGTCCCTGCTCACTGATGACCTGATCGCCCTGCAGTCGAACGCCGTCCCCCCGGAACGCCGTGTTTTCGCATTTGATGAATGTGGTCAGGTTGCCGTTGGGAGCGCGCGCGATGTACCAGTCATCTTCATAGGCAGGATTGCGGGTGGGCGGTTGTCCATAGCGTGCTTCGTACTCCTTCGAGAAAACCGCCATCCTCGTTTCATCGATGGCGTAAGGCGTCAGGCCCATGACATCGGGCTGCGCAATCCGCAGATCGAGCCGATCCCGAGGATCCTTTCGCTCCACCGACCCCTCCTCGGTGGATGCCTGGTTGGAGGACAAGCGCTCCAATGATGTTTCGATTGGCGCACGATCGATGTAGTCGATCGCCACAGCAATCTCCTTCCGGAAATCATTCGTACGCGGATTGGCCCGGGCGCCCGGCGCCGTCGGCTTCATGTCCGGCCACTCGATGACCAGCGTCACGCCCTCGCCTGGCCACGGTGCGATCTGGCTGTCCAGGTAGTTGGCCGGAATGCGGAAGGTATTCGGCCCGAGCTTCACGTCCACGGGCGCATCGGTATAGGTGTGGCCGTTGATCGTGCGGCCGGTCTGCGTTGCGCCGGACATGGCGGGATTCCCTTCGTGTTCGGTGGACGGTGACCGTGCACATGCGCTGGCGCTCACCGCGACGGCAAGTGCAAGCGTCAGGCAACGGCTCGGGGACATCACGTGCGTGGGCATTCCATTGCAGGGTTCCAGCGCCACTATAAGGAGCCGGGCGTCAACCGAACAGGAACCGCATCGCAGCCCTTCATGGAACCAGGCAGCGCTCTACCTGCAGTGACAGCACTTGGCAGGCGTTGAACAGGCCCTCGACCACGGCGGCGGAGGGACAGCAGGCGGGATCGTCGCTCTCCCGCGCCACATGCGCAGCGTGCAGCACCGCGGTCAACGCCGTGATGCCCGAAATGCTGCGGGTCGCCAGGGCCATGTCGAAGGCGCGGCCGGGGCTCAGGCACATTTCACTCCAGGCCTCGCCATCAGCGCGCAGGTTCCTGCCGTGGCCTGCCAGATGTGCAAAGAATGCCGATGGCGTGACGAACTCGGTGGATTCGCGGAGCGCGTCCTCCAGCGTTTCGGCCAAGGCAGCGGGAAGTTCGCGCACGGCGGCGCCCAGCAGCGCATGCAGGCGGGGATGGTCGGGAAGACGTTCGGGCATGACGGCAACCTCACGATGTGGCCACCTGCAGATGCAAGGTGGCGGACGGTGCGGGTTGGCGTGCCGGATACGTAGTACGAAAGCCGACGGGCCCTAAGACCCCCACGCACCATCCGCCATGAACTGACAGAAGGTGCATTGTCGTGATCGCAACATACGTTGCAACTACGACGCCTTGTACTACGTAAGTTCGGGACGCCAATCCCGGCCACGGCGAATGCCTTGGCGCGGACATGGTTACCGCCCTGAACCGGCGGTGGAAAGCAGGGAAATCCTGATCGATCACGTCGCTACGTTAGTTGCGTCAGTGGATGTCGAGTTGTCCATTGACTGGCGTTCTTCGCCAGCAGGCGACTACCATCGACGCGTACTTTCCGGACGCCCTATCCAGCCGTATACGACATGCGCGCTCGCGGTGCCAAAGACCCGCCGATGGCTGTAGGCATTCGCGAAACCCGCATGCGGCAAGCGCAACGCCGCGCAGCCTTCAGCTATCGCCTTGGGTGCTCTGATAGCCGCGGTAGGTCTCGCCCCACTCGCGCATCGCCAGCAGCACCGGCGCCAGCGTGCGGCCGAACTCGGACAGCTCGTATTCCACTTTCGGCGGCACTTCCGGATACACGTGGCGGATCACCACGCCATCGGCTTCCAGTTCACGCAACTGGCTGGTCAGCATGGACTGGGTGGCATTGGGCACCCGCCGCGTCAGTTCCATGAAACGCCGCTTGCCGGTCATCAGGTGAAAAAGAATGATCGGCTTCCACACGCCGCCGATCACCGACAGCGTGACTTCCACCGCGCAACCGCTTTTGCCGTCCCACCGTTTGCTACGCATGCATACTCCGGAAAACCATAGTACCTACGGAAAATCATCGTTCTTGTTGCAATAGTGGCACGAGCCTAGCATGGCCCCATTCCATCAATGTGAGGCCATCCATGACGTTCAAAGCCCTGCTGACCGGCAAGACGAACAACCAGCTTTCGACCGAGCTGGTCGATTTCGACGAGGCGGACCTGATGGACGGCGACGTCCTGGTGCAGGTCGAGTACTCCACGCTCAACTACAAGGATGCGCTTGCGCTCACCGGCAAGAGTCCGATCATCCGGACATTCCCGCTCATTCCCGGCATCGATCTGGCAGGCGTGGTGCTGGAATCCAGCAGGGCCGACTTCAAGCCAGGCGACCGCGTCGTGCTCAATGGCTGGGACCTGAGCATGGGCCACCACGGCGGCCTGGCACAGCGCGCCCGCGTACGCGGCGAATGGCTCAACCGGATTCCCGGCAACCTGAGCACCCGCGATGCCATGGCCATCGGCACCGCTGGCTATACCGCGATGCTGTGCGTGCTGGCCCTGGAACATGCCGGGGTGACGCCCGAGAAGGGCGATGTGCTGGTGACTGGCGCCAACGGTGGCGTCGGCTCGATTGCGGTGGCGATCCTGTCGAAGCTGGGCTATCGCGTGGTAGCCGCCACCGGACGCCCGGAGCATGCTGAGTATCTGCACAACCTGGGTGCGGCCGAGATCATCGATCGTGCGCAGCTTTCGGAGCCGCGCGAGCGGCCGGTGAGTGCCGAACGCTGGGCCGGCGTGGTGGATGTGGCCGGCGGCCCTACCCTGGTCAACGCCATCGCCGAGACGAAGTATCGCGGTGCCGTGGCCGCGTGCGGCCTGGCGCAGAGCGACGCTCTGCACGGCTCGGTATTGCCCTTCATCCTGCGCAACGTGACCCTGGCCGGCGTGGATTCGGTGAATGCCCCACAAGAGGTTCGCCAGCGCGCCTGGGATCGGCTTGCGACCGACCTGGACCCGCAAAAGCTGGAAAGCACCGTGCAGCAGATCGGCCTCGCCGAGGTGCTGGATGTCTATGAGCAGATCATCCCCGGCAAGGTGCGCGGCCGCATCGTCGTGGATGTGAACGCCTGAGGCCTGTCGCGCTGGCGAGGGTGCAATGCCATCGCTGGCTCACGCGCGCGACTGACCGGAAAACGCAGCGTGCCACGCCAAGCCGCCTTATCATGGGGCGGCAAGGGCGCTTTACGCCCGGTGACGTACGCAAGGCAGTATCTGGATGTCTATGGAATGGCGCCCCTCGGTCTGGGGCCAGCGTGCCACCCGCTCGCCGGACTGGCAGTTGCGGCTGGATGGCGAACAGCTCGCGCTTTTGATCGACGGCAGGCAATACCACCAGCATGTGGCGAACGAACACAGCGTGCGGGTCGTTCGCGGCGTGCTCTGGTCCCGGGTCGAACTGACGACCGAGCACGGTGAAGCACTGTCCGTGGATGGGCTGCCGAACAGCCAGGGCTCCCGGCTTGCCGCTGCCGTTCAGCACGTGCTTTTCGCGCGCTCCAGACGAGGGCGCAAGGCACTGTTTGAGCACGTTCTGGCGCAGATCCAGGCGTGGCTGGCCGAGGCAGATGCGCTTACCGACCGAGGCACCACCGGCCGCCGCTGGATCACGTACGAACAGCAGCAGGCGTTGCTGGCCGAACGCCCGTCCCTGCCCCTCCCGTCAGCCGAGCTGGAGCAGCTGTTCCTCGACGAGGAGGTGCATGACGACCTGCACTCGGACCGCCACCGCATGGCACTGGATGCACTGCACGACTGGCAGCTGGATTGGCCCGCCATGTGGGCGGACGCCAATGAGGCAATGGCGACCCGTGAACTGGGTCTGGCCAAGCCCTTCCTGGACCGGGTCGAGAGCAGGCCGCTGACCGCGGAGCAGGCCCGCGCCGTCATCTGCTTCGACAACCGGGTGCAGGTCGTGGCCGCGGCCGGCTCTGGCAAGACCTCCACGATGGTTGCCAAGGCCGCCTATGCCATCGATCGCGGCTTCGTGGAGCCCGAACGGATCGTGATGCTCGCCTTCAACAAGGACGCCGCCAAGGAGCTGGAAGAGCGCGCGCAGCGATGCTTCGACCGGCTCGGCATGGGCGACACCGTGGTGGAAGCCCGGACCTTCCACGCCCTGGGCCTGTCCCTCATCGCCAAGGCCACAGGGCGCAAGCCCGATATCCCGGAATGGGCGGTCGACGCAACGCTGGGCTTCAACAAGCTGGCCGAACTGGTGGACGACCTGAAGGACCGTTCGACCCACTTCCGCACCCAGTGGGACATGTTCCGCCTGGTGTTCGGACGCGATCTGCCGCCGTTGGGTGCCGACATGATGGCCGATGGTTACGACCGCGATGGCACACCCTACATACGTACACTGCAGGGTGAGCGGGTGAAGAGCCTGGAAGAGTGCGTCATCGCCGACTGGCTGTTCTACAACGGAGTGGCGTACGACTACGAGCGGCGCTACGAGTTCGATACCGCGACGGATACCCACCGCCAGTATCGTCCGGACTTCTACTATCCGGACGCCCGGCTGTATCACGAGCACTTTGCGCTGGATGCCGATGGCCATCCGCCGAAGCACTTTGCCAACTACAGCGAAGGGATGCACTGGAAGCGGCAGCAGCATGCGGCACGCGGCACCGCACTGGTCGAAACGACGTCGTTCGGCCTGCGCAGTGGACAGGCCCTGCAGCATCTTGCCGAGCGGCTGGGTGCGTCTGGTGTCGAACTCGACCCGCACCCGGACCGCGAGCTGCCTGACCAGGGCGCCAAGCCGATGCCGGATGCAGACCTGATTGGCCTGATGCGCACCTTCATTGCGCATGCCAAGAGCAACTGCCTGACGCTGGATGACATGGCGGCGCGCCTGCGGCAGATGCCCGAGGATCAGTTCAAGGAACGCTACCGGCGCTTCCTGGAGATCGCCGGGCCGGTTTTCCAGGCCTGGGACAACGCGCTGGCTGACGAGCGCAGCATCGACTTCGAGGACATGCTCAACATGGCCGCCGGGCTGCTGGAACAGGGCCACTATGAATCACCCTACGATCTGGTGATGGCCGACGAATTCCAGGATGCCTCGCGCGCCCGTGCGCGCCTCTGCCGTGCGCTGGTCAGCCAACCGGGCCGCTATCTGTTTGCGGTGGGCGATGACTGGCAATCGATCAATCGCTTCGCTGGCGCCGACGTTTCGGTGATGACCGGATTCCGTGAATGGATGGGGCATGGCCAGGTGCTGAAACTGGAGCAGACGTTCCGCTGCCCGCAGGCACTGTGCGACGTCTCCAGCCGCTTCATCAGCCGCAACCCCGCGCAGATGGCCAAGAAGGTCCGCTCTGCTGCGCCGGCAGTCGGCCCGGTGCTGCAGGCGTTCCAGATGAACCGGCGTGAGGAGGTGCAGGATGGCGTTCGCCAGTACCTTTCGAAGCTGCACCAGCAACTGTTGTCAGGCGCGGTGGCGCAGGGCCGCAATGGACGCGTGACGGTCTTTGTTCTGGGGCGGTATCGCGCGGATCGCGGTGCAGTGCCTTCGGATTGGAAGACGGCCTTTGGCAGCACGATGGACGTCGAGTTCCTGACCGCACATCGATCGAAGGGGCGCGAGGCGGACTACGTGATCCTGCCGGGCATGATCAACCGCAGCTTCCCGAACCTGCGCGCGGATGACCCGGTGCTTTCGCTGGCGATGCCGGACGGCGATACCTATCCGCTGAGCGAAGAACGGCGCCTGTTCTATGTCGCGCTGACGCGTGCGCGACGGTCGGTTGCGATGTTCACCCTGCAGGGCAGGCACTCGCCATTCCTGGATGAGCTGGTGAAGGACGGGGCCGTAGAAGTGACCGCGATTTCAGGCGCGGCCATCCACGAAGAGCGCTGCCCGGTGTGCAAGGTGGGCGTGTTCGTGGACCGCAATGGGCCGCATGGGGCGTTCCGGTCGTGCTCGAGTTACCCGTTGTGCCATAACAAGCCGAAGGGTGAGCGTCGTGGGTGAGCGTATTCTCTGCGCTTTCCTGGCGATGTGCGCACTGCCCTCACCGTCACCGTGAGCTTCGCCCAGGCGGAGATCGACTACTCACTCCGGCTGCTAGACTTTGCCGACATTCAAATGGACGACCCCATGGAACGGTGGTATCTGGCAACACTGCTGGCGTTGGTCCTGCACCAGATTGATGCAGCGTTCTGGCACGAGTGGGCCCTGTTCGGCGTTCCCGGCGGCATCCAGGGGTTTCTGGCTTTCAACCTGATCGCTGTGGGCGCCCTGCTGCATGGCTATCGCCAGGTTGTGCTGGCCAAGCCCTCCGCGCGGGCGTATGCCAGCCTGTGCGGGACAGTTGGCGCCGGCACCGCCATGATTCATGTGGGCTTCGCCGCGGCCGGTCGTGACGAGTTCCTGCTTCCGCTCTCCATCGCAACGCTGGCGGCCTGCCTCGTGGCCGGCGTCGGGCTCCTCATGCAAGGCCGCCGTGCTACCCCGGCTCGCGTGCAGATCGATGGCGTGGACTGACGAGACGAAAAAGCCCCTGAATCCAGGGGCTCTTTGAATCAACTGGCGGAGAGAGTGGGATTCGAACCCACGGAAGGTTTGACCCTTCGCCGGTTTTCAAGACCGGTGCCTTAAACCGCTCGGCCATCTCTCCAATCGGGTCCCGGTCGCCCGGGCAGCGCCGTATTCTCGCACGTGACGGGCATTTGCCCAAGACCACCATGCCCCTGCCCTCCGCATCCGGCACGGTGGGGCCTTCGCCGTAGAACAGCAACGCCGGACATCGCCCGGCGCTGCCTTCAAGACCTCTCAGCCGGCATCCACCGCCAGCGCACCCAGCGCACTGGCCTTGATCCGCTCCTTGGCCTTTTCACAGGCGCCACCGCAATCCAGGCGCGAGGCCTCCAGCTGCGGCGGCAGGTGCTCGGCCAGGAAGTCGATGAACACGCGCACCGCCGGCAGCAGGCCGCGGCGCGAAGCGAACACGGCGTGACACACGCCCTGCGGCAGCGACCAGTCCGGCAGCACCACTTCCAGCTCGCCGTTGCGCACGGCGTCGGCGCACACGGTCTCCGGCAGCATGGTGATGCCGAAACCGTCCTTCACCATGCTCTGCAGCAGCGGGAAGTCGAAACCAGCCACGCGCGGCTGCAGGTCGACCCGGCGCACTTCGCCTTCCGGGCCATGCAGTTCCCAGCGCTGGCGGGCTTCGTCTTCGCTGATGCTGAGGGTGACATGCTGGGTGAGCTCTTCCGGGTCCTTGGGGCGGCCGGCGCGGTCCAGGTATTTGGGGCTGGCCACCAGCAGTTCCTGCACCTGGCCGAAGCTGCGCATCACCAGGCTGCCGTCGTCGTCCAGGCGCGAACGCACGCGCAGGGCGACGTCGTAGCCTTCATTGATGATATCCACGCGGCGGTTGCTGATGTTCAGCTGCAGCCGCACCTTCGGGTACTGCTCAAGGAACTTGGGCAGCAGCTTGGGAAGCTGCATCTGCGCCAGTGACACCGGCACGCTGGCGCGCACCACGCCGCGCGGCTCCGCGCTGAGGCGGTCCACCACTTCGCGGGCGGCCTGGGCCTCGGCCAGCATCGTCTGCGCATGGCGATGCACGCTGGTGCCGACATCGGTGACCGCGAAACGGCGCGTGGAGCGCTGCAGCAGGCGTACGCCCAGGTCGGTTTCCAGCTGGCTGATGCGGCGGCTCAGGCGCGACTTGGGAATACCCAGTGCGCGCTCGGCGGCGGCGAATCCGCCGTGGTCGACCACCATCGCGAAGTAATACAGGTCATTCAGGTCATGCATACCCGAGTTCCATATCTAGAACAATACGTGGCATTCAATCACCTTTATCCCGCCTTTGCAACAACCTATCGTTCTCTCCGTCGGCGGGGCCCCCCGCCCCTTCCTCCCAGAACACAGGTGACTGCCATGAAGCTTCTGCATCTCGACGCCAGCGTGCTTGGCGACAACTCCGTCTCGCGCCAGCTGTCGGCCGCCGTGGTCGCCCGCTTCGCCAGCCAGATTGATGGCCTGCAGGTCGATTATCGCGATCTTGACGCCAATCCGGTACCGCATCTGCGCAGCAGCTCGCTGGCCAGGACCGACGCGGCCGAGGCGACCGATGCTGAACAGGTGATGCAGCAGTTCCTGGACGCCGACATCGTGGTGATCGGCGCGCCGATGTACAACTTCAGCATTCCGTCCACGCTGAAGGCCTGGATCGACCGCGTGGCCGTGGCCGGCCGCACCTTCAAGTACACCGAGAACGGCCCGGTGGGCCTGGCCGGTGGCAAGCGGGTGATCATCGCCAGCAGCCGTGGCGGCATCTACACCGACTCGCCGGCCGACTTCCAGGAGCCGTTCCTGCGCCAGGTGTTCGCCTTCATGGGCATCAACGAGGTCGAATTCGTGCGCGCCGAGGGCATCGCCTATTCGCCGCAGCACCGTGAAGACGCCATTGCCGGTGCACTGGCGGCACTGCCGTCGCACGAAGCGGCCGAAGCCGTCGCTGCGTAACGCGTTCCAACGTTCGGCGCCCCTCTCTCCTCGTCTGGGCGCTGAACGCGGGCCGGGATCCCCTCCCCCATCCCGGCCCACCCTGGCGGCCCCGCAATGCGGGGCCGTCTTCTTTTGCGACGCGCTAGGCTGGGGGCATGAACTACATCGTGACGGCTGCGCACCGCAGCGAATTTCCCCAACCGATCACCCTTCGCCGTGGCCAGGCGCTGGTGGTGGGCGAACGTTATGAAGGCCCGGAGGGCTGGGACGACTGGTTCCTGTGCCGAGCCGAAGGGCAGCAGCCCGGTTTCGTGCCGGCGCCGGTGATCGGTCACGATGCGCAGGGTGACGCCTATGCCACGGAGGATTACTGCGCGCGGGAGCTGGATGTGGATCCCGGGCAGATCTTGCGCGGGCTGCGCCCCCTCAATGGCTGGGCGTGGTGCGTGCCGGAGACCGGCGAACCGGGATGGGTACCGCTGGAGAAGCTGCGCGCTGTGGAGTGATCGCGGGGGTTCATCCACGCATGGCGTGGATCTACTGGGGCATCGTTGAATTCATTCCCGGCGCGTGCAACATCCTCAAGTAGATCCACGCCATGCGTGGATACGGTGCCATGCAAGCATGGCACCCACCCAGCCAGAGAATCAGGCGATGGTTTCCAGGCCGCCCATGTACGGGCGCAGGGCCTCCGGCACGGTGATGCTGCCGTCGGCGTTCTGGTAGTTCTCCATCACCGCGATCATCGCGCGGCCAACCGCCACGCCCGAGCCGTTCAGGGTATGCACCAGCTCAGGCTTGCCGGTGGCCGGGTTGCGCCAGCGCGCCTGCATGCGGCGGGCCTGGAAGTCACCACAGTTCGAGCACGAGGAGATCTCGCGGTAGGTCTCCTGCGACGGAAGCCAGACTTCCAGGTCGTAGGTCTTGATGGCCGAGAAGCCCATGTCGCCGGTGCACAGCAGCACCTTGCGGTACGGCAGGCCCAGCTTTTCCAGCACTACTTCGGCACAGCGGGTCATGCGCTGGTGCTCGGCGTCGCTGTCTTCCGGGCGGCTGATCGAGACCAGCTCGACCTTCTCGAACTGGTGCTGGCGGATCATGCCGCGCACGTCGCGGCCACCGCTGCCGGCCTCGGCACGGAAGCACATCGAGTGGGCGGTCATGCGCAGCGGCAGGCGCTCGGCGTCGACGATCTCGTCGCGCACGATGTTGGTCAGCGGCACTTCCGAGGTCGGGATCAGGTACCGCGTGGAGTCGCCCACGGCGGTCTTGAACAGGTCGTCCTCGAACTTCGGCAGCTGGCTGGTGCCACGCAGCGAATCGGCGTTGACCAGCAGCGGCACGTTGGTTTCCTCATAGCCGTGCTCACCGGTGTGCAGGTCGACCATGAACTGGGCCAGCGCACGGTGCAGGCGCGCGATCGGGCCGCGCAGTACGGTGAAGCGCGAGCCGGACAGCTTGGCCGCGGTCTCGCCGTCCAGCCAGCCGTTGCGCGCACCCAGCTCAACGTGGTCGAGCACCTTGAAGTCGAACTGGCGCGGAGTACCCCAGCGCGCCTGCTCGACATTGTCGTTCTCGTCGGCACCGGCCGGCACGTCATCGGCCGGCAGGTTCGGAATCCCCATAGAGATCGCTTCGATCTTCTCGCGCAGCTCGTCCAGCGCCACTTCCGAGGCCTTCAGCTCGTCGGCGAATGCAGCGACCTCGGCCATGATGGCCGACACGTCCTCGCCCTTGGCCTTGGCCTGGCCGATAGCCTTGGAACGGCTGTTGCGCAGGCTCTGCAGCTCCTGGGTACGCACCTGGATGCGCTTGCGATCGGCCTCCAGGGACTCCAGGGCAGACACGTCGAGCTCGAAGCCGCGGCTGGTGCGCAGGCGTTCGGCGAGGTCGGCGGGCTGGTGGCGGAGCAGGGCTGGATCAAGCATGGCAGGTGTCGTGGTGGGTATCAGGGATGGGATTATCGCTTGTTATACGGATTTCTGCCGCCCGGTTCATTCCCGCCGTGGCAGAATCGGGGCATTCCGTACTGGTCCGGTCCATGTCTGCACCCCGCTCGTCGTCCGCCAAGTCGTTTACCGTGCATATCCCGCGCAACGCCCTGAAGATCGCGGGCATCGCCTTCGGCGTGGGCGTGCTGCTGTTCGTGCTGGTCTGGTACACCGGTCGCGACAAGGAATTCTTCCGCGCCGACCCGGCCGCACAGACCCCGCAGGAGACGGCGCAGGTGGAACCGCTGCCCGAACCGCTGGCTGCGGCCGCCGGTTCCAGCGACATGCCCGATGCCAAGCCGGCCCCGGTCGAGGAGGAAGCCCCGAAGCTGGTCGAAACCCCGCCGCCACCGCCGGCGCCCGTCGCTGAAGCGGCCCCGGTCGCACCGGCCCCGGCGCCGGCTGCCACAGGCAACAGCCAGCCGATGCCGATCGCCGGCCAGTCGCCTCCACCGGCCTACCCGGCCGCCGCGCTGCGCGCCGGCGAGACCGGCAGCGTGGTGGTGCGCGTGGACGTGGATGCCACCGGCTATCCGAACAATGCCACGGTGATCCAGCGCAGCGGCTCACGCGAGCTCGACCGTGCCGCGACCGATGCGGTGCGCCGCTGGCGCTTCACCCCGGCGCAGAGCAACGGCCAGGCCGTACCGGGCAGCATTGAAGTGCCGTTCGACTTCAAGACCCAGTAACTGAACGTTTCCCGGCAGGCAAACTGAACCCTGCCGGTCGCGTTGACGCAACGCTGACACTTCCCGCCACTGGCCCGCGCAACACTCTCCCCGTCGTCCATTGACGGAAGGAGTTTGCGATGACCGCCACCACCCACGAAGACCTTCATTCGCCGCAGCTGCAGCAGGACGCCAGCGAACAGCACAAGCCCACGTCGCCCTGGATGTGGATCGCGCTGATCGTGGCGATGTTTGCCGCCGCGCTGCTCTGGCTGCGTCACTCGAACCAGGAAGACGTGGCGCCGGCACCGGTCGGCGAGCGCATGCTGCCCGCGCCCGAGCAGGCGCCGGTCGCCGATGTACAACAGCCTGCGGCCCGCCAGGCCGCAGCGGCCGGCAACCAGCGCAAGGCCCCCCCTGCCGTACGCAATCGCGAGGCACGCCCGCTGGCAGGCAACAGCAAGCCGACCTACCCCGCTGCCGCGCTGCGCAATGGCGTGCAGGGCAGCGTGGTCGCCAGCCTGAATGTCGATGCCCGCGGCCAGGTCACCAATGCTGCGATTGTTTCGCGCAGCGGCGAGCGCAGCCGTGACCTGGATCGTGCGGTGCTGAGCGCCGTGCAGAACTGGAAGTTCCAGCCGGCGATGCATGAAGGCCGTGCAGTGGCCAGTGTGGTGCGGGTCCCGGTGGATTTCCGTACCGGACAGCGTTGATCGCGGACGAGGGGTTCGTGATGTTTAGACGGAGGCTTCGGCCTCCGTCCTTTTATGCGGAGAAGCGTGCCGACCAAGGTCGGCACCTACCGGGCGATGTGAGCGCGCCGACCGAGGTCGGCACCTACCGGACAGGGGGCGCGTGCCAACCATGGTTGGCACCTACCGGAAAACCTGATCGGCCGATCAGGCCAGGTTGAAGCCGGCGCTGCGTGCCAGGCCGTCGAAGTCCGGGAAGGAGGTGGCGACGTTGGCGATGTCGTTGATGCGCACTTCGCCGTCGCTGATCTGGCCGGCAATGGCAAACGCCATGGCAATACGGTGGTCACCGTGGCTTTCGATGGTGCCACTCCCCAGCCGAACGCCGCCGTGCAGGGTGGCGCCGTCTTCGGTCTCGTCCACCTGCATGCCCAGCGCACGCAGGCCGGTGGCCATCGCCGCAAGGCGGTCGGATTCCTTCACTCGCAGTTCGGCCGCACCGCTCACCACGGTCTGGCCCTCGGCGGCCGCGGCGGCCACGAACAGCGCCGGGAACTCGTCGATCATGTCCGGCACCAGTTCTTCCGGAATGCGTGCGCCCTTCAGCGGGGCGTAGCGCACCACCAGGTCGGCCACCGGTTCACCGCCCTGTTCTGCCGGGTTCTCTTCGCTGATGTCCGCACCCATCAGGCGCAGCGCATGCAGCAGGCCAGTGCGACGCGGATTCAGGCCGACCTGCTTCAGGCGCAGCTCGGAACCGGGAATGATGCTGGCGGCGACCAGGTAGAACGCGGCCGAAGAGAAATCGGCGGGTACCACGATATCCGTGGCGCGCAGGCGCTGGCCACCGCGCAGGCGGGCCTTGCCCGGCGAAAACGCGATGTCCACGCCGAATGCGGACAACATGCGCTCGGTGTAGTCGCGGGTCGGGTGCGGTTCGGTCACGCTGGTTTCGCCCTGCGCATACAGCCCGGCCAGCAGCACCGCCGACTTGACCTGCGCACTGGCCACCGGCGAGGCGAAATCGATGCCGTGCAGCGCTTGGCCACCATGCACGTGCAGCGGCGGCGTGCCGTCGTCCTGGGTGTCGATCCTTGCGCCCATCTGCGACAGCGGGCCGGTCACGCGGCGCATCGGTCGGCCGGACAGCGATTCATCGCCGATCAGCGTGCAGTCGAAGGCCTGGCCTGCCAGCAGGCCCGCCAGCAGGCGCATGCCGGTACCGGCATTGCCGCAGTCCAGCGGTGCCTGCGGTGCTTTCAGGCCGTCGATACCCACCCCATGCACGATGCGCTGCGACGGGCTGGGGGTTTCGATGCGCACCCCCAGCTGGCTGAAGATGCGCGCGGTGGCGCGGGTGTCTTCGCCTTCCAGGAAGCCTTCGATGTGCGAGGTGCCATCGGCCAGCGCGGCAAACATCACCGAGCGGTGCGAGACCGACTTGTCGCCGGGAATGGTCAGGCTGCCCTGCAGCGGCTGGCCCTTGCGGGCAATCCAGTGTTGCGCGTTGCTCATCGTTCGATCATTCCGTAAACACCGGCAGCGCCGGCGATGCATCAGGGAGCGGCGGCTGTTGCCGCCACAGCAGCACTCAGGGCACGGCCACCGGATAGGAGCCCAGCACCTTGATCTGCGCCGAGTGCGCTTCCAGTTCGGCCAGCGCGGCCTGCATCGGCGCGTCGTCGATATGGCCGGCCAGGTCGATGAAGAAGCCGTACTCCCACTTGCCGTGGTGTGACGGCCGCGACTCGATTCGGTTCATGCTGATGCCGTGGCGGGCGAACGGGCTGAGCACGTCGAACAGCGCACCGGGCTTGTCATGGATGAACACCAGCACCGAGGTGCGGTCGTGCCCGGAGGTCGGGAAAATGTTGCGACCCACCACCAGGAAGCGGGTGGTGTTGTCGGCATCGTTCTGGATCGGCTTGGTGACCACCTTCTTCAGGCCGTACACGTGGCCTGCACTCTCGCCGCCGATGGCCGCCGCGTCGTCGGCGTTGCGCGCACGACGCGCGCCTTCGGCGTTGCTCGACACCGGAATCTTCTCGGCCTTCGGCAGGTTGGCGCGCAGCCACGCCGAGGTCTGCATGAACGACTGCGGATGCGCGTAGATGCGCTCGATGTCCTCGATGCGGCCGCTGCGCGACATCAGGAACTGCTGCACGCGCAGTTCCACTTCGCCGCAGATCTTCAGGTTGGAGGTCAGGAACATGTCCAGGGTGATCTGGATGGTGCCCTGCCCCGAATTCTCCACCGGCACCACGCCGAAATCGGCGTTGCCCGCTTCCACTTCCTGGAACACCTCTTCGATGCTGGCCATCGGCAGGCCCAGCGCCGAGCGGCCGAAGTGCTTGAGCACGGCCTGCTGGCTGAAAGTACCTTCCGGGCCGAGGTAACCGATCTTCAGCGGCTCCTGCTGGGCCAGGCAGGCCGACATGATCTCGCGGTAGACGTGCACCAGCAGTTCATCGCTGAGCGGGCCTTCGTTGCGGTCCACCACCATGCGCAGCACCTGCGCTTCGCGCTCGGGGCGGTAGTAGTCGACGGCGGCGGCGAGCTTGCCCTTGGCCTTGCCGACCTGGTGGGCGAAGCGCGCGCGCTCGGCGATCAGGCTCTGGATGTCGCGGTCGATCTGGTCGATCTTCGAGCGCACATCGGCCAGCGCCAGCGGCGCCAGGGTGGGTGCCGGGTTCGAGGTGGCCTTGGCCTTGCCCTTCGCCTTGGTGGGCACGCTGTCCTTGGCCGGTTCGGCCTTCTTCGGCGCCTTCTTGCTGGATTTGCTGCTTGCCATCGGAATTCCTTGTTGCGGGGCACGCACCCGACGGTGCGCGCCGTTCATTGCTCAGCCGTGACGCTGCTGGAAATCGGCCATGAAGGCGACCAGCGCCTCGGCCCCGGCCAGCGGCATGGCGTTGTACAGCGAGGCACGGATGCCACCGACGACCTTGTGCCCCTTCAGCGCCAGCAGGCCAGCGGCCTTGGCCTCGGCCACGAAGCGGGCATCGAGATCGGCATCGGGCAGGAAGAACGGGATGTTCATCCGCGAACGGGCCGCGTGTGCAACCTCATTGCGGTAGAAGCCGCCGGAACCGTCGATGGCGCCGTACACCAGCGCGGCCTTGGCGGCATTGCGCCTGGCGAACTCGGCCACGCCGCCCTCGGCCAGCATCCACTTGAACACCAGGCCGGCCAGGTACCAGTTCCAGGTTGGCGGGGTATTGAGCATCGAATCGCGGGCGACATGCGAGCGGTAATCGAAGATGTCCGCGCGTGGCTGGCCACTGCGCTCGAGCAGGTCGCGGCGGATGATCATCACCGCGATGCCGACCGGGCCCAGGTTCTTCTGCGCGCCGGCATAGATCACGCCGTAGCGGCGCACGTCCAGCGGCTCGCTGGCGATGGACGAGCTGAAGTCGGCGATCAGCGGAACGTTGCCGGTGTCGGGCACATCACGGAACTCGACGCCGTGGATGGTCTCGTTGGCGGTGATGTGCACGTAGGCGGCATCGGGTGACAGCTGCCAGTCGGCGCGCGGCGGCAGCGTGCGATAGCCATCGGCCTCGCTGCTGGCGGCGATGTTGACGTCCACGTAGACACCGGCCTGCCTGACCGCGGTCTTGCCCCAGTGGCCACTGACCACGTAGTCGGCACGCTGGCCGGGGGCGGCGAAGTTCAGCGGGATCAACGCCTGCTGGGTGGTGGCACCACCGGACAGGAACAGCACCGCGTAGTCTTCGGGGATATCGAGCAGGCGACGCAGGTCGGCCTCGGCCTCGGCGGCCACGGACATGAATTCCGCGCCGCGATGGCTCATTTCCACGATCGAAGCGCCGGACCCGTGCCAGTCCAGCATTTCCGCCTGCGCCTGGCGCAGGACCGATTCCGGCAAGGTCGCAGGGCCGGCACTGAAGTTGAACGCGCGCGTCATGTCACACCTGTGGGGCAAGACCCCTAGTATGCCGCAGTGCACCAGCCTTGCGGCCTTGTGCGGCAAGGGAAATTTGGTTTCATCGGAATCCATCGGCAACGCGACCAGGTAGTGCCGGCCGCTGGCCGGCAACCTAACGGATTCGGGGCGGCGGTTGCCGGCCGCTGGCCGGCAACCGCCGCCCCGAATCCGTTAGGTTGCCGGCCAGCGGCCGGCACTACCGTCAGCGCGCGCCGAACCAGAGCAGCAGGCTGAGCAGCGCGGCCAGCAGCAGCGCACTGACCAGCAGCCACGGCCAGCGCCGCACCCTGCGCGGCGCGGCCGGCAGCACCGGCGCCTGTTCCACGTCCTCGCCCGACTCGTCCTCGACCGGCAACGACCGTCGGCGCGGATCATGCGGCACTTCCAGCACGAAACGGTGCTGGCCATCGAACACCACCTGGTCGCCGGCCTGCAGCCAGCAATGGCGCACGGCCACGCCATTGACGCGGGTGCCGTCGGCACTGCCGAGATCGCGCAGCAGCACGCGTTCGCCGTGCACTTCCACGCGGGCATGCTGCTCGGCAAAAGCCGGGTCATCGATGGCGATGTCGGCCTCGTTGCCACGCCCGATCAGGCGGGCCCGCGACAGGGTGAAGCTGCGGCCATGATGGAGACCGCCGACACCGCGCAGCAGCCGCTGCTGCTCGTCGCTGCCATCTTCGGCTTTCGGCGCAGGCGCCTGCAGCAGGCTTTCGACCTCGCCCTGCAGGACCATCTCCACGCCATCCACATACACCGCATCGCCTGCACGCAGCAGGGCCATCCGGCGTACCGGGCGACCGTTGACGTGGACGCCGCGGATGCCGTTGCCGACCTGCAGCCAGAGGCCGCGATCATCCATGCAGAACTGGGCCAGCAGCAGTGCGCCGTGGCCAGGATCTCCGAGCCGCACGCTGCCGTTGGCCTGGCGCACGATGCGCTGCACCCCGGGCCGCAAGGGCTGGTCGGGCTGTTGTTGTTGACTGAAGTGAACAAGCAGGTTCTGCACGCGGCGCAGCCTAGCAGGTTGGTCGCCAACGAAGAAGAACCCACGATGAGTGCTTGGCGCGGCGGCCCTTGATGCGCACAATGCTTGCCCTCTTCGACCATCCCCGCCCTGCGCCAGGAGCCTGCATGTCCACCATCGATGTCCGCCACGCCCACGCCCTGCCCGATGCACAGGCGCGCGCCGCGATCGAACAGGTCGCTGCCAAGCTGTCCGAGCGCTTTGGCCTGAAGTCGTCCTGGACCGCCGACGTACTGAACTTCTCCGGCAGCGGCGTGGACGGTGCGATCGAACTGCAGCCGGGTGCCGTGCGCGTAACCGCCAAGCTGGGCTTCCTGCTGTCGGCGATGAAGGGCATGGTCGAAGGCGAGATCCAGCGCGTGCTGAAGGAAAAGCTGGGCTGAACTCTGGCGGCGGCCGTCACGGCCGTGCAACGCCGGTGCGCGCTACTCTCGGGGGCAGGCCCAACTCCCACGGGAAGTGCGATGAACCACTACGAGAACGACGACCGCCGCAACGACGATGCCTCTTTCAGTGACCAGGCCGAGCGCTTCTCGCGCAAGCTGAGCGATTCGGCCCAGCAGGTCTGGCTGGCCGGGTTGGGTGCGCTGGGTCGCGCCCAGGCCGAGGGCAGCCGCTTCTTCGACGGCCTTGTGAAGGAAGGCGAAGCCTGGGAAGCCCGCCGCCGTGAACGCAACGGCGACCAGGGCCCGGGCTGGCGTGACAATGTCGAGACCTCGCTGGACGAGGCCCGCGAGAAGGCCTCCGGCACTTGGAACAAGGTCGAGAAGGCCTTCGATGACCAGGTGCAGGGCGTACTCAAGCGCCTGCATGTACCCACCGCCGACGAAGTGACCGCGCTGGAGGCGCTCATTGATGCCCTGCACGCGCGCTTGGCCAAGCTGGAAAACCGCGCCGCGTCCGGCACCGATGCCCCTGCTCCGGGCAGCCATCAGTCACCGGACAGGGTGCCCTGACCACGATTGTTGCAATGCAATAAAAATTGATTGACAATCGCGAGCAACCCGCCAATCGCTTCGGCTGCCGTTTGTTCCCTCCCCTCACGGCTTCAGGATTGGCGGGTTTTTCGTGCCCGCTGTACGCCGATCTGCGCGCTCCATCACGCTTTCTGTCAGGAACATCCTGACCCGGCCAGGCACGGCGACCTTTACACTGTCGTTCTCCGCTTTCGCCCCTTCCGCCCTACTCCTGCATGCTCCCCTGGATCCTGGCCCTGCTGTCGGCCCTGCTTAGCTGTTTCCTGGCCGTTATCTATCTGTGGTGGGTCAAGCGGCGGCAGAAGGAGATGCAACTCGGCCTGCAGGCCCTGGCGGGCATGCATTGGCGCGAATTCTCCGTTCTGGTCAAGCGCATGCTGCGCGAACAGCGCGGCCTGCGTGAACTGATCGATCCGGCGGAAGAAGCCCGCGAGCCAAGCAGCGATTTCATGCTCAGCGATGGCCCCAACCACTGGCTGGTGTCGTGCAAGCATGGCCTGGCCTACCGCATCGGCACCGCCGCAGTGAACGAGCTGGGTGCGGCCGCGCGCCTGGCCGGCGCCAAGGGCGGCGTGCTGCTGACCGAAGGCCGCATCGAGCGCGACGGCCGCAGCGCCGCCGAGAAGCAGGCGGTTGAAGTGCTGGACGGCCCGCGCCTGTGGCCATTGCTGCAGCCTTACCTGCCCGGCGACATCGAAGCGCGCGTGCGCGCCAGCGCCCGGCACGAAGCGCTGCGCCGCATCGCCATCGCCGCACTGGGTTCGGCAACGCTGGGGCTGCTGGTTGGCCTGGGCCTGCAGGGCCTGCGTGTGGAAGAGGCCGCGCCGGTTGCTGCAGCGTCGGTGGTGGCGACGCCTTCAACCGCGCCTGCGGCGGAACCTGCTGGCACCGCGGCAGTGCTCCCGGCCGCCTCTTCACCCGCGGCTGCCGTCGCCCCGGCGGCCGACCCGCGCAGCAACCCC
Source organism: Stenotrophomonas sp. AR029 (assembly GCF_047520695.2). Classification (NCBI taxonomy): domain Bacteria; kingdom Pseudomonadati; phylum Pseudomonadota; class Gammaproteobacteria; order Lysobacterales; family Lysobacteraceae; genus Stenotrophomonas; species Stenotrophomonas sp. AR029. The sequence goes on from NZ_JAXBQQ020000001.1 coordinate 148,850, forward strand.
AATCCGGATGCAGCCACGCTGGATCGCTACCAGGCCGATCTGGCCCGCGCCCTGGCCGGCAAGCCCGGCATCGCCAGCGGTGTCTGGCTGACCCGGCAGACGCTGGCGATCAACCGCACCGGTGAACTGGAAAAGGTCTGGCCGCAGGTCTGTGAGGAAGTGCTGCACTACCCTGCCCTGCGCAACGTGCGCATCCAGCTCAATGCCCGCCCTGGCGTGGATGAGCCGGTGCGCTGGCGGCAGTGCGCCACGTATTGATGGGGACCAACAGCCACGCATGGCGTGGACCTACTGAATCCCGACACACGAATCTCTGGTAGATCCACGCCATGCGTGGATGCCTTTGCAGAGTCGAGCCACGCTCGACTCATCACGCAACGCGCGAACAGCAGCCGACCATGGGCTGGGCTCTACAGGGCGCCCGCTCAGCCCAATGCTGCGAGATGGGCGATGTAACTGGAGCGGGATTCGCCGGCCGCCCTGGCCTGCGCATCCAGCCTGGCCAGGATGCGACGCGGCAGGCTGATGTTGACCCGTTCGATGGTGTCGTCCAGCAGAGATGGATCAATGCAGATGTAGGCAAGAATCCAGGCCGTACCACTGGGAGCCTCGGCGACGATCTTCTGTGGCGCAGAAGGACTGGGAATCGAGCGCCCCTCATCCAGGGCCGCATCGATCCAGGCAAGCGCAGACTCCTCGGCCGCGCTGAGTGCATCGTCAAGCGTGTCGGCTGCCGAGAAGCACCCCGGCAGATCGGGAACGATGACCCCCCACGCGGTGCGTTCATCGCCGGCCTCAATCAAGACTGGATAGCGCATGGGACCTCCTACGTCAGTCCTGCGAGCTTCCGCAACGCCTGAACCAGCCCCTTGCCCAGATCCTTTCTGGGGTGAGGCACGGTGATGATGCGAGGCCACTGCGGGTGCACGAATACATGATGGGATCCGCGAATCCTGCAACAGGTCCAACCTGCCGCCTCCAGATCCCGGATGAGGTCCCTGCTCTTCATGCAGGGACGATACACATCGTACACACGCACCAACAGAGTTCAAGACGACAGCCGTACCGGACCAGTAGATCCACGCCATGCGTGGATGGAATCCCTAGCGAGCGCCCGGCGCGAAGCGCGCAACCAGGTCCCAGGCATCCCCCAGGAACACCTGCCGCACGCGGGTGATCGGCTGTTCACCGCGCCAGGTCAGGCGCTCGATCACCAGGCAGGCGGTGCCCGGTTTCACGTCCAGCAGCCTGGCCGTGGCGGTGTCCGCACCCCAGGCACTGATGCGATGCTGCGCGCGCGTCCAGGACACGTTCTGCAGCAACCAGCTGCCCGGCGCGGTGGTACTGAAATCGACTTCCAGCACCTCGGGCACCCCCACCGGGCTGATCAGCCGATGCTCCAGCGCCAGCGGACGGCCATCGGCCAGGTGCAGGCAGCGCATCGCCAGCAGCTTCTCGCTGCCGGCCAGCTCCACTTCACCGGCATTGCCGGCGTCGGCCAGGCGCAGCTCGCGCTGCAGCAGGCGGTACGCGTACTGATGGCCGCGCGAACCGACCTCCATCGCGATATCGGGAATCTCCAGCGCTACCTGCTCCAGGTGCGGCGGCTGACGCGCCACGAATGAACCCGCACGACGGCGGCGTTCGATCATGCCGCTCTCGGCCAGTGCGGTCAGCACCTTGTTCACCGTCATCCGCGAGCAGCCGTACTGCTCCATCAGCTCGTGCTCGTACGGAATCCGGAAGCCCGGCGCCCACTCTCCACTGAGGATGCGGCTTTCCAGATCGCTGCGGATACGCTGGTTGAGCGTGGCGGACTTGCTGGCCTTCACGTAATGGGGTCTCGGTAGCGGGAGGCGATCAGCCCAGCACGCCACGCAGGGCGGCGGCGAAGGCGGTGGTGATCGCCTCGCGCTGCAGGTGGCGGCCCTCGGCCACGCATTGGCGGCCATGGCGCCAGACCGATCGCAGCGCGCCATTACGTGCGGCGAACACCCAGCTGTCAAGCCATGCGTCATCCTGTCGCGCCTGCAGCGCCGGGTGCGCGGCGTCCAGTTCGACCAGGTCGGCACTGGCACCGACCTGCAGGCCAGCGGCCACGCCCAGGGCCTGTGCGCCACCGAGCAGGGCGCCTTCAAACAGGAAGCGGCCGGTGCTGCGGGTGGCATCCGGCGCCAGCACGTTGCGACCGCGCAGGGTCAGGCGCTGGCCGTATTCGAGCAGGCGCAGCTCTTCGGCCGCGTTGATCAGCACATTGGAATCGGAGCCGATGCCGAAGCGCCCGCCCTCGCGCGCAAAGGCCTGCATCGGGAACAGGCCGTCGCCCAGGTTGGCTTCGGTGATCGGGCACAACCCGGCCACGGCACGGCTGGCCACGATGGCCGCGCGCTCGTCATCGGTGATGTGGGTGGCATGCACCAGGCACCAGCGCGCATCCACCGGCGCATGGTTGTACAGCCACTGCACCGGCCGCTGGCCGCTCCAGGCCAGGCAGGCCTCGACTTCGCGCACCTGCTCGGCGATATGGATATGCACCGGGCCGTCGGTGAGCGGCAGCAGCGCGCCCAGTTCCTCGCCGGTAACCGCGCGCAGGCTGTGCGGGGCGATGCCAAGCACCGCATCAGGCAGCGCGGCCAACGCCGGCTTGGCGGCATCCAGCAACTGCGCGAGGCCGTCCACGTCGTGGATCAGGCGTCGCTGCGCGGGGTTCGGCGGCGCCCCGCCGAAATCGGCATGGGCATAGAACACCGGCAGCAGGGTCAGGCCGATACCGGTCTGGTCGGCAGCGGCGGCAATCCGCGCGCTCATCTCGGCGCGGTTGGCATAGGCATGGCCATCGGCGTCGTGGTGCAGGTAATGGAATTCGCCGACGCGGGTGAAGCCGCTTTCCAGCATTTCCATGTAGGCCTGGGCGGCGATGGCCTGCACCGCGTCCGGACGCAGGTGGGCCAGGAAGCGGTACATCAGCTCGCGCCAGCTCCAGAAGCTGTCACCGTCACCGCCGCCGATCTCGGTCAGGCCAGCCATGCCGCGCTGGAAGGCATGGCTGTGCAGGTTGGGCAGGCCCGGCACCAGGATGCCGACGCGGGTGTCACCGCCCTGCGCGGCCTGCCCCTTGCTGATTGCCGTGATGCGACCGTCCTGTACCTGCAGGCGGACATCACGGGCCCAGCCATCGGCCAGGAGGGCGTGGGCGGCATGGAAACAGTGCGGGGAACGCGAATCGGACATGGCTGGACAACCCGAAATGGACACCTATATTGTATAGACATATAAGCATAGCCGCGTTGTGGATGCCATGCACGTCGATACCCTCTGGTCCAACGTCCACCTGATCACCCTCGATGGCGAGGGCCTGGGTGTCATCCGCGATGGCGTACTGGCCTGCGCCGAGGGCCGCATCGTCCACGTCGGCCCGGCCGGCAGCGATGCCCAGCTGCAGCCGACCACCCGCATCGATGGCGAAGGCCGCTGGATCTCGCCGGGCCTGATCGACTGCCACACCCACCTGGTCTACGCCGGTAACCGCGCCAACGAATTCGAGCAACGCCTGCAGGGCGTGAGCTATGCCGAGATCGCCCGTGCCGGCGGCGGCATCGTCTCCACCGTGCGCGCCACCCGCGCTGCCACGCCCGAGCAACTGGCCAGCGAGAGCCGCCCGCGCCTGCTGGCGATGCGCGCCGAAGGCGTGACCACGATCGAGATCAAGTCCGGCTACGGCCTGACCCTGTCCGACGAACGCAAGCAGCTGCAGGTTGCACGCACGCTGGGCGAGCAATGCCGGGTCAACGTGGTGACCACCTTCCTCGGTGCACACGCGATTCCGCCGGGCCGCGAGGCACAGGAGTACACCGACGAGGTGTGCGAGGTGATGATTCCGGCCATTGCTGCCGAAGGCCTGGCCGAAGCGGTGGACGTGTTCTGCGAGAACATCGCCTTCTCGCCCGCGCAGGCGCGGCAGGTATTCGAGGCCGCCCGCGCGAACGGACTGGCGTTGAAGATCCACGCCGAACAGCTGAGCAACCAGCACGGTGCCGAGCTGGCGGCCAGCTTCGGTGCACTGTCGGCCGACCATATCGAACATCTGGACGATGCCGGGATCGCCGCGATGGCCGCTGCCGGTACCGTCGCCGTGCTGCTGCCCGGTGCTTTCTATTTCACCCGCGATACCACCCTGCCGCCGATCGCCGCGCTGCGTGCGGCCGGCGTGCCGCTGGCGCTGGCCACCGACAGCAATCCGGGCACCTCGCCGCTGACCAGCCCGCTGCTGGCGATGAACATGGGCGCGACCCTGTTCCGCCTGACCGTGGACGAGTGCATCGCCGGCTTCACCCGTGAAGCAGCGCGCGCGCTCGGCCATGGTGAGCGCATCGGCCGCCTCGCCGTCGGCATGGACTGTGACCTGGCGATCTGGGACATCGACGCCCCTGCCGACCTGGTCTATCGCATTGGATTCAACCCGCTGCACGCGCGCGTGATGCGCGGACAGCCCGACCTGCCTGCCTCCTGGAGCAACACATGAGCAACACCCTGGTTCTTCGCCCCGGCCATGTCACTCTCGCCCAATGGCGGCAGGTCTATCGCGGTGCGCCGCTGTCGCTGGACCCGGTCGCGCTGCCGGTGGTGCGCGCCAGTGCTGCGGCGGTGGCCGCCATCGTCGCCAAGGGCGCACCGGTGTATGGCATCAACACCGGCTTCGGCAAGCTGGCCAGCGTGCGCATCGAGCGCGAAGACCTGGCCACCCTGCAGCGGAACATCGTGCTCTCGCATGCCGCCGGCGTGGGCGAGCCGATGCCGGCCAGCGTGGTGCGGTTGATGATGGCGCTGAAGCTGGTCAGCCTGGCGCAGGGCGCATCGGGCATCCGCGAGGAAACCCTGCTGCTGCTCGAAGCGATGCTGGTCAAGGGCGTATTGCCCGTAGTGCCGGCACAAGGCTCGGTGGGTGCCTCGGGCGATCTGGCGCCGCTCTCGCACCTGGCCAGCGTGATGCTGGGCGTCGGCGAAGCCTTCATCGGTGACGAGCGCGTGCCGGCGGTCGATGCGCTGGCACGTGCCGGCCTGCAGCCGATCGAACTGGGCGCGAAGGAAGGCCTTGCGCTGCTCAATGGCACGCAGTTCTCCACCGCCTACGCGCTGGCCGGCCTGTTCGAGATCGAGACCGTGTTCCAGGCCGCACTGGTCACCGGCGCGCTGTCGGTGGAAGCGGCCAAGGGCTCGGACACGCCGTTCGACCCGCGCATCCACGCCATCCGCGGCCAGCGCGGGCAGATCGCCACCGCCGCGACGCTGCGCACGCTGATGCAGGGCTCGGAGATCCGAGAATCGCACCGTGACAACGACGTGCGCGTGCAGGATCCGTACTGCCTGCGCTGCCAGCCGCAGGTGATGGGCGCGGCGCTGGACATCCTGCGCCAGGCCGCGACCACGCTGGAAATCGAAGCCAACGGCGTGTCCGACAATCCGCTGGTGTTCACCGATACCGGCGAAGCACTGTCCGGCGGCAACTTCCACGCCGAGCCGGTCGCCTTCGCCGCTGACATGCTGGCGATGGCGGTGTGCGAGATCGGCTCGATCAGCGAGCGCCGCCTGGCGATGCTGGTCGACCCGGCGCTGTCCGGCCTGCCGGCGTTCCTGACCCCGCGCCCGGGCCTGAATTCCGGCTTCATGATTCCGCAGGTGACCGCGGCTGCACTGGTCTCGGAAAACAAGCAGCGCGCCTACCCGGCCAGCGTTGATTCAATCCCGACCTCGGCCAACCAGGAAGACCACGTGTCGATGGCCGCGCACGGTGCGCGCCGCCTGATGCAGATGGCCGAGAACGCCGCCAACGTGATCGGTATCGAACTGCTGGCCGCCGCGCAGGGCTGCGACTTCCACGCCCCGCTGCGCTCCAGTGCCGCGCTGGAAAGCGTGCGCGCCAGCCTGCGTGCGCAGGTGCCGACACTGGAAGAAGACCGCTACTTCCATCCGGACATGGTGACCGCCACGAATCTGGTGCGCAGCGGTGCGCTGGCGCAGGGCCTGGGCGATCTGTTGCCGACCGTGGAACCGCAGGCATGACGACCCTTCCCGAATGGCTGACGGTGCACGAGGGCGACGCCCCACTCATCGTCAGCTTCCCGCATACCGGCAGCGAGCTGCCGCACGACCTGATCGGCGACTACCACTCGCCGTGGCTGGCACGCCGCGACGCCGACTGGTGGGTGCACGAGCTGTACGACTTCGTGCGTGGCATGGGCGCGACCACGGTGCGCTCGGCAATCTCGCGTTCGGTGATCGACCTCAACCGCGATCCCAGCGGCGTGTCGCTGTACCCGGGCCAGAACACCACCGGCCTGTGCCCGCTGACGACCTTCGACAACCAGCCGCTGTACCACGCCGGGCGCGAACCGGACGACGCAGAAATCGCCCGTCGCCGCGACACGTATTTCCTGCCTTACCACGATGCGCTGGCTTCGCAGATCACGCGTCTGCGTGCACGCCACGGCACCGTGGTGGTGTACGACGCGCACTCGATCCGCTCACACATCCCGCATCTGTTCGACGGGGAGCTGCCGCAGTTCAACCTGGGCACCGCTGGCCCGTCCGGCGCACCTGACACGTCCTGCGACAACGCCTTGAGCGACGTGGTGGAGAACCTGCTGAAGATCAGTGGCATGAGCCAGGTGCGCAACGGCCGTTTCAAGGGTGGCTGGATCACCCGCCACTACAGCAACATCGCCGGCGGCGTGCACAGCCTGCAGATGGAGCTGGCCTGCCGCGGCTACATGCACGAACCCCTGCCGGACCAGGTGGACGAGCACAGCTGGCCCACGCCGCTCGACCCCGACCACGCCGCACCGCTGCGCCACACCCTGGCGCAGGTGCTCAATGCCTGCCTTGAATTCGCTACGAACCGGAGCGCCGCATGACCCGCAACGACCCGTCCCGCACCATCGCCGCGCCGACCGGCACCACGCTCAACGCCAAGAGCTGGCTGACCGAAGCGCCGCTGCGCATGCTGATGAACAACCTGCACCCCGATGTGGCCGAGCGCCCGCAGGAACTGGTGGTGTACGGCGGCATCGGCCGCGCCGCACGCGACTGGGAGAGCTTCGATGCCATCGTCGAAACGCTCAAGCGCCTGGACGACGACCAGACCCTGCTGGTGCAGTCGGGCAAGCCGGTGGGCGTGTTCCGCACCCACGCCGATGCGCCGCGCGTGCTGATCGCCAATTCCAACCTGGTACCGCGCTGGGCCAACTGGGACCACTTCAACGAGCTGGATAGGAAGGGCCTGGCCATGTACGGCCAGATGACCGCCGGCAGCTGGATCTACATCGGCGCGCAGGGCATCGTGCAGGGCACCTACGAGACCTTCGTGGAAATGGGGCGCCAGCATTTCGGTGGCGACCTGACCGGGAAGTGGCTGTTCACCGGTGGCCTCGGCGGCATGGGCGGCGCACAGCCGCTGGCCGCCGTGATGGCCGGCGCCTCCTGCCTGGCCGTCGAGTGCCGCAAGAGCAGCATCGACATGCGCCTGCGCACCGGCTACCTGGACACCTGGACCGACAACCTGGACGAAGCGCTGCGCCTGATCGATGAAGCCTGCAAGGCCGGCACGCCGAAGTCGGTGGGCCTGCTCGGCAACGTCGCCGACGTGCTGGCCGAACTGCTCAAGCGCGGCGTGAAGCCGGACCTGCTGACCGACCAGACCTCCGCGCACGACCCGGTGAACGGCTACCTGCCGCAGGGCTGGACCGTCGAGCAATGGGACGAAAAGCGCGTGTCCGCGCCGAAGGAAGTGGAGAAAGCAGCGCGCGCGTCGATGGCCAACCATATCCGCGCCATGCTCGGCTTCCACGCACTCGGCGTGCCGACCGTGGACTACGGCAACAACCTGCGGCAGATGGCGCTGGAAGAAGGCGTGGAGAACGCGTTCGACTTCCCCGGCTTCGTGCCGGCCTACATCCGCCCGCTGTTCTGCCGCGGCATCGGCCCGTTCCGCTGGGCAGCACTGAGTGGCGACCCGGAAGACATCGCCAAGACCGATGCCAAGGTGAAGGAACTGATTCCGGACAATCCCCACCTGCACCGCTGGCTGGACATGGCCGCCGAGAAGATCAAGTTCCAGGGCCTGCCGGCGCGCATCTGCTGGGTCGGCCTGGGTGATCGCGATCGACTCGGACTGGCGTTCAACGAGATGGTCGCCAACGGCGAACTGAAGGCGCCGGTGGTGATCGGACGTGACCACCTGGACAGCGGCAGCGTGGCCTCGCCAAACCGCGAAACCGAAGCGATGGCCGATGGCTCCGACGCGGTGTCCGACTGGCCGCTGCTGAACGCCCTGCTCAACACCGCCAGCGGCGCGACCTGGGTCTCGCTGCACCATGGCGGCGGCGTGGGCATGGGCTTCTCCCAGCATGCCGGCATGGTGATCGTCTGCGACGGTACCGAGGCAGCGGCGAAGCGGATTGGCCGCGTGCTGTGGAACGACCCGGCCACCGGCGTCATGCGCCACGCCGATGCGGGGTATGACATCGCGATCGACTGCGCGAAGGAAAAGGGACTGGATCTACCGGGGATCCTGGGCTGATCGCAGGGGTGCCGGCCAGCGGCCGGCACTACCCGGAAACACCTGTAGAGCCGAGCCATGCTCGGCTCATTTTTCCGGGTGCATGATGCCTGGCCCGAAGGCAGCCGAGCATGGGCTCGGCTCTACATGCCAAGATGCGCCATCACCGCTGATGGATCACCGCGATGTACCGCACCTTTGCTGCTGCATTGCTCTGCGTCCTGTTCGCTGCTCCGCCCGCATCAGCGAGTGACCTCTCCGCCGGCCTCTCTACCCAGCTTGACGCCCAACTGCAGGCCAACCTCGAACGCTACGGCATCGCCGGTCAGGCGGTACTGGTCGCCCACAACGGCCAGGTGCTGTACCAGGGCGCCAGCGGCGAACGTGATCGCGCTACGCACACACCTGCCACCGTCGATTCCATCTTCGCCGCGCAGTCGATGGCCAAGCTGCTGACCAGCACGCTGGTGATGCAACTGGTCGATCAGGGCAAGGTGGATCTGGATGCGCCGGCGAGCCGCTATGTGCCGGACCTGCCGACTGCATGGCAGGCAATCCACGTGCGCGACTTCCTCAACCACAGCTCGGGTATCGGCGAGTACTACAACCGGGTGGATAACCGCTGGGTGAGCAAGGGCTACCCCGGTGTAGCGCCTGACCTTGGCACTGCGCTGAAGGTGGCCGGCGCTGTACCGATGCAGTTCGCCACCGGCAGCCGCGTGCAGTACACCCAGGCCAACTACCTGGTGCTGACGGCGTTGCTGGAAGCGCACTACCGCAAGTCCTACCCGGCCATCGCGCGCGAACGCATCCTGCAGCCATTGAAGATGGCCAGCACCTCGTGGGGCGTTGCCAGCGTGCCGGCCCGGCGCGCGGCGGTGCCGTACATCGGCAAGGATGGCCAACTGCAGCCTGCCAATGAAGATCCCTGGCCGGACTACGGCTGGGGCCATGCCGATCTGCAGACCACCGTGGGCGACATGAACCGCTTCCTGCAGGCGCTGGCGACCGGCACGCTGGTGCGTACGAAGACCCTGGAAAAGCTCTGGCAGCCGCAGAAACTGAGCGGTGGCGGCAGCAATTTCTTCTCCACGGGATGGGACACCACCCGCAGCGACGGCTACACCCAGGTCGGCCATGATGGCGGCACCCGTGTACGTGCGCGGCTGGCGTACAAGGACACGCTGGCCAGCGGCTACTGGGTGTTCGTGTACCTGACCAACGGCAGCGCCCGCAATGTCTGGTCCAGCACGCTGGTGGAGAGCACGATGGCGGTCGCGGCGCCGCAGGCGTTTCCGCACGCGGTGCTGTCCGAGGGGCTGGTCGCGTATGCGCTGGATGATGATGCAGGCGCTGCCCAGGCGATACGCAGTTGGTTGCGCGATAACAACCGGGTGGCGGGCAGCGAGCTGGAACGAGCGATCAACGCCAGCGGCTATGCCATCCGCGAGAGCCTTGGTGCACGCAGGGCGTTGAAGGTATTCGCCCTCAACACCGAGCTGTATCCGGATTCGGCCAATGTGTGGGACAGCCTGGCCGAGTGTCATGCGGCGCTGGGCGATGCAGAGATTGCCAAAGCGCTGTACGCGAAGGCCAAGGCGCTGGCGAAGCCTTCGCCGTAAACCCTGCTGTAGAGCCGAGCCCATGCTCGGCTGCTCTTCGTGGCGATCGCAGAGAACCCGCGCTGCGCGCGATAGCCGAGCATGGGCTCGGCTCTACAGGGCCACCACAGGTGGCCATACGCAGGTGGAGGGTGACGTGGGGGCCACCGACCTGTTAACTTGCTCGCCACTTTCGTGGTTTACAGCATTTCCGCATGTCGCTCTCGTCGTACCGCCCCATCCCCTCGCTGCTGTCTCTGACCGTTTCCCTTGGCCTCGCCTCCACTGCCGCTGCAGTCCCGCAGGCCACCACGCTGGATGCGGTGCAGGTCACCGCTGCTGGCGATGCCAGCGCGCAGGCGCGCGAGTCGCTGAAGCGCGTACCCGGCGCCAGCAACGTCATCGACGTGGCCAAAGCCGACAGCCGACTGTCCAGCAGTGCCGATGTGCTGGCCTACCAGCCGGGCATCAGCGCGCAGTCGCCGGGCAACGAGGGCACCAAGATCTCGATCCGGGGCTCGGGCATCAACCGCGGGCCGGGCGCGCATGCCTCGGGCATTGCGGTGTCGATCGACGGCCTGCCGCTGACCGGCCCAGGTGGCACGCCTTACGAACTGCTGGAACCGCTGTGGCTGTCGCGCGTGGAAGTCCTGCGCGGCGCCAACGGCTTCGAGCGCGGCGCGCTCGCGCTGGGCGGTGCCATCGACTACGTCAGCCGCAGCGGCCGTGATTCGGCGGGCGTGCAGCTGCACTACGAAGCCGGCAGCCGTGGCTACCAGAAGCGCGGCCTCAGCTGGGGCGGCGTCAACGGCGATGTCGACTACTTCCTGGCCTACACCGATACCGAGTTCGACGGTTACCAGCGCCATGCGCACGGCGACGGCAAGGGCGCGATGGCCAACATCGGCTGGCAGATCACGCCCGATCTGCAAACGCGCTTCTTCGTGCGCTACCGCGAAACCAATCACGAAACGCCCGGTCGCTTGACCCGCGACCAGATCCGCAACGATCCACATGCCGCGAATGCGGCCAACCTGGCCATCGATGCGCGCCGCCCGCAGCCGGGCAGCACTTGGGTGGGCAATGTCACCACGCTGCAGATCGATGAGGATTCGTCGCTGCAGGCCGGGCTGGTCTACCACACCTACCCGATGGACTTGAACGAGAGCCTGTACCGCCAGCAGCTGGACTACGCCAACCTCAACGCCACACTGGACTACCGCCACCGCCACCGGCTGTTCGGGCTGGATAGCGAGACCACGGTCGGCCTGCGCGTCACCCATGACCTGGATGCCGATGTGCGCGAGTCGCTGCGCTTTGCCAGCAACGGCTACGCTGCCGGCACGCGCACGCGTGACTTCCGCCACCACGGCACCGACAGCACACTGCACGTCGGCAATACCCTCGCCTTCAATGACCGCCTGCGCATGCAGACCGGGCTGGCACTGATCAACACCCGTCGCGATGTGCAGGTGACCTGGCCAAGCAGCGGCGGCCGCCTGCGTGACCACGACTGGGACTACGCACCGCGACTAGGCTTTACCTGGCAGCACAGCGCGCAGACCCAGTGGTTCGGCAACCTCAGTCGTTCAGTGGAGGCACCGCATCCGTGGTCGATGATCTGGGGCTCGAACCAGTACTTCGGGCCGGGCAATGGCCCGTCTACCGGCCGCCAGCGCGCGCCGGTGCCGATGCAGAACCAGACCGCCACCACGCTGGAACTGGGCGCGCGCGGTGACGCGGCGCTGGGCCGCTGGGAACTGACCGGCTACTACGCCCACGTGAACCACGAACTGCTGAGCGTCGAACTGCAACCGCTGCCGAACCTGTTCATCGCCGAGAACAATGCCAGCCCCACCGTGCACCGCGGTATCGAGGCCGGATTGGACAGCACGCTGTGGCAGGCTGCACCGGGCCGCCTGTCGCTGCGCCAGGCGTATACCTTCCGCGACTTCCGCTACCGCCACGATGCACGTTTCGGCAGCAACCGCCTGCCCGGCCTGCCGCGCCACGCCTACCAGGCCGAGCTGCGCTTCGATCATGCATCCGGCCTGTACGCGGCACTGAACACCGAATACGCCTCGCGCATCGCGGTGGACTATGCCAACAGCTACTGGGCCGACAGCCATGTGATCTTCGGCAGCCGCATCGGCTACGACGCCCCCGGCGGTCGCTGGCAGGCCTGGGCGGAGATGCGCAACATCGGCAACCGCCACTATGCCGCCACGGTCACACCGGGCTACGACGATGCCGGCAGGGATGTCGCCCGCTCGACACCGGGCGAAGGTCGTGGCGTCTACGCAGGTGTGCGCTGGCGCTTTGATTGATGGCAGAAGGCGGCGCCGGGCGTGATCCGGCGCCGCCGTTCCTGGGTCAGCCGATACGCCACGCTGGCAGGCGCTCGCTGCGCTTCCAGATGGAAGGCGCGAAGCCGATCAGCACCAGTGCCGCCAGCCACTTCGGCGACGTACTCAGCAGCGTGGAACCGAGCGAGCCGTCGCTGGGTGCGAGCTGCTCCTGCCAAGGGTTGTAACCCAGGTAGAGGATGCTGCCGGCCCACCACAGCAACGCTGCGCCGATGCCCACCAGCAACAGGGACAGCGTGCGGCAGGTCCAGCGCTGCGAGGTGGTTCCCCACTCGCGGGACACCGCTACCAGCAGACCCACCACCAGCAGCGACACCAGTGCCACCAGGCCGATATCAACCTTCGGTCCAATGCGCTCATAGGCGCAGGCGCGGCATTGCGCCTCTTCCGCGGCAGTGCCGGCTTCAGCGCCATCGCCCTGCCCGGCTGCCGGCTGCGCCAGTGCTGCAAACGGCAACCACACCGCCAGCAGCGTCACCATGATCCAACGAAACAACGTCCTGTTCCTGCGTACAGCGACATCCATGCGCTCTTCCTCGTCAGTGGTTGTGTGTCTCAGTGGGCGTTCGGCCATCCAGCGCCCCGGTTCCCGATGCAGTACGACAAGCTCCGGATAGGTGAAACCGCCAGGATACGAATCCTCGGCGACCGCGATCATAGCCCACTGTTCAGGGCGGCTGAAAACAGGTCGGGACCGGGCCATATGAAGGAAGCAACCGCATTACAGCCCCTGGATGACCTGCAGCAGGTGGCTCGCACCCGGCACGAGTTCCTGAGCAAGCCAGCCCAGCACCGCGAAGAACAGCAACAGGCCGATCAGCGGCCAGACCGTGTGCGACACGCATACCCGCCACCATCCCTGCTCGTGCATGCCCTGCATGCGCCGGTACAGGCCGCCGGCGATCGCCGCATCCACCAGCAGTTCGGCCATCAGCACCGGCGCCGACCACACCACCCACACGCTGACCAGCAGGACGGTCGCCACCAGCGCGACGATGCCGAGGACGGCCAGCAACGGCAAGCCCGCTTCGTCTTCAGCGAGCCCGGCCAACGGCAACTCTCCGGCGTCGCCACTGCTCACCGATGCCGGCTCGTTCCACGAGGCCGACGCACCACCACCGCCGGAACGGCCGCCGGCGCCGCTCCACGGTGATTCCACGGCACTGCCGCGAGGGGATGGGCTGCCACCGCCCACATCCGGCGACAGGCCATCCAGTACGTTGTCCCAACGCCAGCGGATCCAGATCCACATCAGCAGCAGGAACACGCCGTAGGCCAGCACGACGGCCATCGGGTAGCGAAACCACATCTCGTCGATACCGGCCAGGCGCAGCAGGTGCGAGGCAAGAAAACCTGCAGCGCCGGTCAGGGCGACGATCAGCGCCATCTGCAGGCGTGGCCAACCACGCTGCTGCAGGTGCCGGCGCGCACGCACGACTTCGCTGCCGCGGTTCATCGGCAATATCAGTGAACTGCGTGAAAAATGGCGCGAGCGCTTCACGCCGCCGCCAGGGGGCAGGAGGCATCGCGGCCAGGGACCTCGGGAACCTGATGCTGCATGCGGACATCCTTGCCGGGCACGCGTAGGCAGTGTTGGGCGGATTCTACCGCGGGCAGCTCCGCTGTCCAGACGGCGGTTCCAAGCGGCCGTTCCTCAGCTGCGATCAACGATCCGTTCGATGCGGTCACCCGCGAACACGAACTCGCTCTGGCCCTGCAGTTCCAGCTCAGTGCCCGCACGCGGTCCATCGGGAACATCCTGTGCGAACACGCCGCGCCAGCCAATCGTCGCCGTCGCCCGATCACCATCGAACACCAGCGCCAGCAAGCGCTGTTCGCGCTCCCGGAACAGGAGCGCAGACTGGCGTGCCAGTTCGCCAAAGGCATCGACGCCTTCGGTGACCATCGTCAGCTGGCCGCCGCTGTGGTTCTCGAAGCGTACGTTGTGCGCCAGCACCGCCAGCATGGCGTCGATATCGAAGCGGTTGTAGGCCTGCAGGTAGTGCTCGATCAACTGACGATGGTGCAATTCGTCCATGGCGGCATCCAGTCGTGGGCTGCTGGCGAGTCTGGCCTGTCGGCACCGGCCGATCAAGGCCGCGTGGCCGCCTTCAGCAGCTGCGCGGCCACCTGATCGAACGGGGCGATGTCCTGCAGCGCACGGCACATCGCCACCGCCCCCTCCACGCTGGCGATCACCAGGCTGGCCAGCTCAGCCGCTGCTGGCGGGGCGTGTCCTTCGGCGACGAATGCCGAGGCGAGGTGGCCGTGCCAGCGTGCGAACACCTCGGCGGCCGCCGCGCGGGGTTGGCTGGGTGTCGCCTCCACCGGCTCCTCCACGGCAGCGGCCAGCACCGGGCAGCCGGCGCGGAAATCGGAGCGCAGCAGACGCTCGCGCCACATCGCAAGGAACTGCTGCAGGCCCTGTACCGCCCCATCCTTCAACAGCTCCACCAGCAGCGCCTCCACCTTGTCGCCGGCCATGTGGGTGGCGCGCGCCAGCAGCTCCTGCTTGCCGCCGGGAAAGTGATGGTAGGTGGAGCCCAATGGCGCCTCGGCCAGCTTGGTCACTTCGCGGATGCTGGTGGCATTGAGGCCCACCCGCGCCAGCATCTGCGCCGCGGCATCGATCACGCGCTGTGGGGCATCGGACGGTCGCGGGCTCACGGCGGTCTCCTTGCTAAGACAGTCGTCATAGATTAGCGTACCGGCGATTCTATAACAGTCGTCATAGCCATGAATCTCTGGTTCCGTCTGCTCTACCTGCTGCTGTGCAGCCTGTTCCGGCCGAAGCTGGAGGCCCCGTTCGGGGTCTCGCGGCTGCAGTTCCGGGTGCTGCCCAACGACCTGGACAGCAACCTGCACATGACCAACGGCCGCTACTGGAACATCTTCGACCTGGGCCGGCTGGACCTGATCCTGCGCATGGGTCTGGGCCGGGTGGCGCTGCGCGAGAAATGGGCGCCGATCGTCGGCGCCGGCACCATCCAGTTCCGCCGCGAATTGAAGCCGTTCCAGCGCTTCACCCTGGAAACACGACTGGTGGGCTGGGTCGGCTCGCGCGGCATCATGGAGCAGCGCGTGCTGATCGGTGCCGAGCAGAAGATCGCCACGCGCGCGTTGCTGGTCACCGGCATCTACGACCGCCGCGCGCGCCAGTTCCTGGGCATGCCGAAGATGATGGAAGCGATCGGTGTGGTTGCCCCGCCCTCGCCGCCGCTCAGTGCGGCCGCCGAAGCGTTGCTGGCGGCCGATGCAGCGTTGAAGCAGGACAATGCCTGAGCTTCAGGGGGCGGCCAGCGGCACCGCGTGCAGATTGCGCGATACGACCTGGGTGCGCCCTCCCACATGCAGCACGTACTCGAAGGACTGCCGCATGCGGCTGTACGCGCCACCCTCCGGCACGCCGTAGTTGGCGCCCACGCTGAGGGTATGCCGGCCTGGCGGCAACGGCTTGAGCATCACCCAGTAGCCGTCGGCGGCGGCCAGCCGTGAGTCTGCGTCATCGTCATCCATGCGGAAGCAGCCTTCACTGCGCACCCGATGCATGCGCATGTCGCCCAGGGGTTGGCCATCCAGCAGCACCACTGCACTGATCAGATAATCGTTGTTGACCGCCGCCCCCGCCTGCAGCTCCTTGCAGGACACAGACTCATCCACCTGGTAGTGCGCCATGTTGATGATCGGCAGCAACAGGTACTTGCCCACCGGCACCACGCATTCGCGATGTGGCCGGAAACGGCCATTGGTGCCGGCCAGGTTCCAGACCGGGCCTTCCTGGCCCACATCGCATACACGGCCATCCGGGTCGAGATAGGGCGCGCCGCCCTGGGCGTCGGCCCAGCGCCACCAGCGGGCGGTCCATTCGGCCAGTGAAACTCCGGCCACCGGCTCACGCGTCAGCGGCGAAGGCGCCGCCGTGTCTGCACTGAACGCCGGCACGGCCGCCAGCAGCAGTGCCATCGTCGCGCCGCTGCGGCGCAGCCATCCCTGGATTCCCTTCCGCATCACCCACCCGATCGTCCCTGGCGGCCACGCTGCGTGGCCGGCTCCGGGGCCATTTTACCTCGACGGGCTGGACGCTGTGCATTGCGGGTGCTGTGCCTAGTCCGGCGCCATTGCGCGCCTGATTGCAGCCTCCGCCAGCGGCGCCATCACCGCATAGCCCTTCGCCGTGGGATGCACGCCATCCTCGGCCAGCTGCGGATCCAGCCCTCCGGCGGCATTGGTCATCGGCGTGTAGTAGTCCAGATAGACCAGCTGCTTCGCATCGGCATAGCGCTTCAATGCCGCGTTCAATGCGCGCACCTTGGGAGCAGGTGCCGTGCCCGGCAACCACGGGTAATCGCTGACCGGCAGCACCGATGCCAGTACCACGGCGATGCCATGTGCGCGTGCCAGGTCCACCATCGCGTGCAGGTTGTCTTCAATCATCGCCTGCGTGGACGGGCCGGTGTTGCCGGCAATGTCGTTGGTGCCGGCCAGGATCACCACCACCTGTGGCTTCAGGGCCAGCACGTCCTGCGGGAACCGCACCAGCATCTGCGCCGTGGTCTGGCCACTGATGCCGCGGTTGAGCCAGCCCTTGCCGGGAAAGAACGATGCGCTGCCTTCCCTGCCCCAGCCTTCGGTGATGGAATCACCGTAGAACACCACGCGTGGTTGCCCCGGTACAGCGGCAGGCAGTCGCGCGTTGGCGTCGCGATAACGCTGCAGTTGCGGCCAATCGGCCAGGCGCTGCTGCATGAAGCGCACTTCGTCCGCGCGCAGGCTTTCGACAGGCTCCAGCAGCAAAGGGTTGATCGCGGGCATCTCGGCCGCCACCCCGTGGGCGCTCAGCGCGATACCGAGGGCAACTGCGGCCAGGCCGCCGGACAAGGAACGCATGGGGTCTCTCCCTTGAATGTGCGGGCCAGTCTAGCGCGCGGCCCCGCGCTTACCGCGCCGCCGACCGCGCGGCCACGCCGGTCACCTTGGCCGGCATCCACATGCCGGGCGTCCAGCCACTGGCAGCCAGGATTGCCTTCGGGTTGTCCTGCTGGATCAGCGCACGCACTGCATCGCGCTTGTCCTTGGCCTGCAGGTAATAGGCCTTGGCGATGCGGTAGCCCACCCAGTACCCGAGGTCATAGGGCTCCTGCGAACCGGGCTTGTAGTTGTACAGCCACGGCGACAGATCGGTACTGTCCACATCCAGCGCAAAGGCGCTTTCAATGTGGACCTCGCGGCCGCGCGTCCATGCCGCATGGCGACTGTTGCCGACGTTGCCGGAAATCAATTCGGCGATGAATTCGGCGATGCCTTCGCCCAGCGAAACACGCAGCACCGTCGCATGCGGGTCGCCGGGCTCGAAATCGGTCAGGCCGGTCTGCTGGATGTGCACGTACTCGTGCGCGATCACGTGCACGAAACGGTCCTGCACGTTGGGATTCATGAAATCGGCTGCACACAGCGCTTCCAGGCCGATGATCACCCCACTCTTCGAGGTCAACCCGACCGGCCGACCACGGCCGACCGCAAGAGTCACCGGAGGAAACGCGGCCTGCGGATAGATCGCCTGCAGGTTGCCGAACACCTGCACCAGGCGCTGCTTCACCGCCGGCAGCTCCGCCAGGCAGCTGCGGCCCTGCACATACACCCCGGGCTGGCTGGCAATGGCTTCGGCCATGCGTTCGGGCGTGACCCGGCGCGCCTTCGCCAGTTCACTCAGGCCCGGACTGCCTTCGGCCAGGTAACCGGCCAGCTGGGCGACGCTGGGCTTGCCGCCGGTGCTGTCGTAGAGCGCGTAGAAGCGGCTGGCATCGGTGGTGAGGATCTGCGGCCCCGGCGGGGTACCCGCCGACGCCACGCCGACCGCCCCGGCACAGGCCAGGGCAAGCAGGCAACGCAGGAAACTGGACATCGCTCCGTCCTTGGTGGAGTGCATGCGAAGCGCGCAATCTATCACTCCGCCCCGGCCACCGCAGCGGGCACATGCAGGCCCTTCGGGGCTGTGCCAGACTCACTCAGGCACCTGCCATGGATGATGGAGCACGGCACGATGATGATCGTTCCCGCGTACTGGGCCGAAGCCCGCCTGCAGGCCCGTTTCCGTGGCCGGCCGGTGGTCGTGCGCCGCTTCGGCTGGTCCGATGAGGGTCCTGCCCAGGCCCAGGCCCACGCCGACCGCCGTGCCAACGAAGCACTCAATGCCATCCTTGCCGGCCAGGTGCTGCCGCGACGCGAAGTGCGCAGCAACTACGGTGTGGAAGGTGTACCTATCCGCGAGCAGATCGTGCAGCGCGACGGCGATGTCATCATCACCCGCAACAGCTATGGCGCGTTGTGCCTCAACAGCCCCGACGTGCTGTTTGCCGACATCGACCATGCGCAGCCACCGGCCGGATGCCTGATACCGGCCATCGTGGCTGCGATCGTGCTGCTTGCCGGCGCCGTCATCGGCACCCTGCTCTGGCACTGGCTGGTGGGCCTGGTATTGGGTGTGGCGGCCGTAGTGCTGGTGAATGCCGCGATGCTGATGCAGCGCAAGCGGCGCCTGGCCGCCGCCGGTGGCGCCGAAGGTGTGGCGCTGCAGCGGGTCGCAGCCTTCAGCGAACAGCATCCGGACTGGCATCTGCGCACCTACCGCACGCCGGCCGGACTGCGCGTGCTGGCGATGCATGCCACCTTCTCGCCCGAGGACGAGCAGCTCCAGGCATTCTTCAAGGCACTGGGCACCGACACCCTGTACGCGCGCATGTGCCGGCTGCAGCATTGTTTCCGTGCGCGACTGACACCGAAGCCGTGGCGCGTCGGCCTGAAGTACCGCATCCGGCCGCCGGTGGCCGCGTGGTCAGCCGAACAGGCCAACAATCCGGATCGACTGGCCTGGATTGCCGAGTACGAAAAGAAGAGTGCCGGCTTTGCCGCGTGCACCTACCTGCGCAGCTTCGGCGACACCTCCCGGGTGCATGCCAAGGCCGAGCATGTGCGCGAGCTGCACGATCGGCTGTCGCACGCGCAGGACCGGTTACCGCTGGCCTGAACGCAATGAGCGCTCAGTCCACGCCCTGCACGAACGGCTGCCCTGCCAGGGTAGTGCCCAGCCGCACCGCGATCTGCTGACCTTCCTTTTCGAAGGTCGTCGCGCACTGCTTGGCGCCCCTTTGGCATCCGACTTCCGGAAAGCCCTCGAGTGACTCAGGCGCGCCCTGAACCGGACTCACCTGCCACCCTGCCGCATCCATGAGGCGCTTGGCCTTGGCATAAGGCATGCCGGCGACAATGCCCAGCTGCGCCAGTTCGGAGGGGAGTGATTGGGCATGCAGGCTCGGCATCATCACCAGCGCCAACACTGCGGCAACACGTTTGGACTTCATAGGTGAAACCCATGGCAGACAGCAACAGGCCTGCAGCGTATCGCAGCGTCCGCACGCCATGGCACCCGCATCACATATGGTTACGCAATCGCAACCGCCAATGACACGAGGTCACCCTCCGGATCCATCAGGTACTGTTGAGAACCGCCACGGGGGCCTCGCGCGCCGCCCGCCGCGCCGGTACCCAGGCAGCCAGCTGCCCCAGGGCGAACACCAGCCCGACGCCCAGCACCAGGTACCCGGGATCGATGCGAGGTACCTCGTAGTAGCGCGAAACCCAGACATTCAACGCCAATGCCAGTACGCTGCCAGCGATCGCGCCGACGAAGGTCAGCATCAGATTCTCGATCATGAAGAAGCTGATCACATCGCGCCTGCGGGCACCCAACGCACGTCGTATGCCGATCTGCGGATAGCGCTTGCGGACCCAGAAGCTGGCCAGCCCATACACGCCCGTGCCGGTCACGATCAACAGCGAGATGCCGGCGCACAGGAAGATGATCGCCATGGTCTGGTCACGCCGGAAGTATTCCGCACGCAGTTCGCTGAAGCGCTGGACCCGGGGCAGCATCCGGTTCGCTTCGCGCGCGGCCAGCGCATTGCGGGCCGAGTCGAGGACCGCGGAAAGCGCGTCCGGCTCGCTGCGCACCGCGTACATCACACGGGTGCCGGCAGCAGCAGGCTGTCGCCTGTTCAGCGACCGCGCTGGCGCTCGATTTCCGCATGCAGTCCCTGCAACTTCACCAGGTACTGCTGGAAAACGCCCAGATCTTGCTCGACCAGGCTTGACCAGTCAGGCTTCGCATTCAGCAACTGCTCGACCTGCTGCTGCGGTGGGCGATCAAAGCCCTCGCCCAGGACGGCCAGGTAGCGCTCCCTGAATCCCTCCGGATCCTGCTGGTCCTGGGCGAAGAGCTGCACCGCAATCAGTCCGGCATACAGGTAATTGGCCAGGTAAAGCGGATCCTCATACATCAGCCGCTTGGATATCCAGGTGCTGCGCAGCTCGGGATACTGCTCCGATGCGCCCCCGTACCTGCCCAGCACCTTCATCGTCAGCGTATCAAGCGCGTCTGCGTTGCCAACCTCATCGGCGGCCACGTCCTGATAGATGGACTGTTCCAGATCGGCCTCTTCAGACGATACGAACAGCTGCAGGATGATGTCATCAAGCAACGACTTCAGGTAATACGCCTTGGCACGTGGATCACTGGCCTGCCGGTAGAGCTGATCGCGGAACTTCAGTTCGTTGTAGATGGCGAAGGCCTCGGTCAACCACTTGTTGCCGTTGCGCTGGAATGATGATGCGCCGCCGCGCTGCATCCACTGGCCATGCATGGCATGGCCGGCTTCGTGAGCGATCTGGACATCCCCCTCCAGATCGCCCTGGCGATGGCCAACGAACAGCAACGAACGTACACCGGGGGCGCTGATCGAAAACGCATCCATCGCGCGCCGCCCTGCCGATCCGCCCAGATCCATGCGTCCGCCCGCAGGATCGAGCAGCCCGCGCAGCCCTGTCACGTAATCCGGCCCCAGCACCTGCATTGATGCCGCCGCCGCATCACGCAACTGCGCCAGGTCAAGCGGCGGAGGAATATAGCCCGCATCAGGCAGGTCCATGTCCCAGATCTGTGGAGACGCCTGGCCCATGCGCTCAAGATGGGTCAACTGCATCTGCTGGTAGTTCCGCCGCAGCAGCGCGTGGCGCGCTACCGCCGCCAGTGTCGCGTCGACGGCGGCCTGATCCAGGCCCATGTGCCGGTAGCTGCGGTCAGGCGCAATTCCATCGCCCTGCAGTTCCGACGCATGCTCGTTAAGGCGGACCAGGCCCAGCAGCACCGTTGCCATTTCGCTGCGCCGCGACGCCATTCCCTGCCAGTAGGCATGCCATGCCGCTTCGCGCAGTGAACGGTCCGGCAGGCGGGAAAGGGCTCTCGCGTCGGTGCGACTGTCGAGCGTGCGGCCTTCATGTTCGAAACGCGCAAAGGGGGCCGACTGCAGCAGCTGCCGGTGCAGACGCCCGAAGCTGTCCAGCGCCGGGTCAGCCAACGTGTCGACCGCATCCACCAGCGCTGCATTGGCCGGCTGCACATCCTCCCGCAACGCCCGTTCACGCAGGTCGGCATGCGGCCCGATCCAGGCAGCGTGCGCGGGCGCATCACGCAATGCCTGCTTGGCAATCGCCGCGATGCGTCCACATGCGCTGGCGACTTCGCCCTGGGTGTTGGCCAGCCGGGCATCGTCGGCATTGCGCGCGGCCTGAAGATGCAGGTAGCCATGGTGCCGGAGGCACTCGCCATACAGCTGTTCGGCCTGCTGGAACCGCACGTACGCCGGCGCCTGAAGGGCTTTCAGGGCATGGGTCCTGCGCTCGAGGTTCTGCCAGGCCTCACGTTCCTGGGAGGCGCTGCCAAAGTAGCTGCGGTCATCTGCCCGCAGAGCCTGCGCTTCCACTCCGTGTGTCATCCCGGCCAACAGCGTCGCGATGACAAAAGTGATGGCGCGCATTCCATTGCGATGCATCGATGTCTCCTGGTCTGTTTCCACTCCCAGCTTAGCAGCCCGGGTGGACCCGGATGCCGCATGGCAGGTGGCTTCCCGATTCCCGATTGCGCATCCGGATCCAGGCCGTCTACCCACTCACATCCCGATACAGCAAGGCCGCCCTGGGGCGGCCTTCCCGTTCCATTACTTGGCGTTCTTCACGTAGGTATCGAACCAGTTCAGCATTTCCGACACCAGCTGCTCGTTCGACTCCAGCGCGGTATACCAGTGCGGTTCATTCGGCAGCATCACCAAGCGGGTGGTACCACCGTTGCCACGGATCGCCTGGTAGAGCTTGCGCGACTGGAACGGCTCGGTGCCCGGGTTGGCGTCGTCCTCGCCGTGGACCAGCAGCAGCGGCAGCTTGATCTTGTCGGCATAGAAGAACGGAGAGGCCTTCAGGTACACGTCCTGCGCCTGCCACACCGAGCGACGCTCGTTCTGGAAGCCGAACGGGGTAAAGGTCTTGTTGTACGAACCACTGGTCGCCACGCCAGCCTTGAACAGGTTGGTATGGGCGATCAGGTTGGCGGTCATCAGGCCGCCATGGCTGTGGCCGGTCACGCCGATGCGGTTGCGATCGACCACGCCCATGTCCACCGCCTTGTCCACCGCTGCCTTGGCGTCGGCTTCCAGCTGCTCCAGGTAGGTGTCGTAGGCGTTCTTCGGGTCACCCACGATCGGGAACGAGGCGTTGTCGATGATCGCGTAGCCGGCCAGCAGCATCAGGCGGTACGGCTGCAGGCGGGTGAAGGTCTGCTGCGAACCGGACACCTGCCCCGCCTGCGCGGCGTTGGCGAAGTCGGCCGGGTAGGCGTACAGGATCGCCGGCACGCGCTGGCCTTCCTTGTAGCCCGGCGGCGTGTACAGGGTGAACGACAGGTCCACGCCATCAGCACGCTTGTAGGTCACCAGCTGCTTCTTGATCTGGCGCACTTCCGGAGTCGGGTCGACCAGCTTGGTCAGCGCGGTCGCGGTGGACGCGAACTGCGCCTCGCCGGTCTTCGCATCGGCCACCGCCTCACCCTGCTGACGGATGAAGGCGTTCGGCGGATCGATCACCGACTGGTGCCAGGTCAGGTAGCGCCCAGGCGTATTGCTGAAACCAAGGAACTGCTCGTAGGCATCAGCGCTGCTGCGGAACAGGCGCTCGCTCTTCAGCGTGCCGAGATCGAGGCGGTCGAGGAACGGACGGTCGCCCTGCGGCGAGGCACCACGGCCGCTGAGGAAAACATGGTTGCCCTCACGGCGTACGACCTGCGCACCATTCGGCAGGCGGGTGAAGACCAGGTTGCCGGGGTTGCCGTACAGCTCATCGCTGGACATGTCCCACAGCAGGCGGCCTTCCTTCTTCGGCTGATCCACATCGACGATGCGGGTCTGCATCCAGTGGCGGTTCTCGTCGTTCTCGAACTGGAACGCCACGGCCGGATCGGCGGTCCATGCGAAGCCTTCGAAGCGTTGTGCGGTGCGGGCGATCTCGACCGGCTTGCCGTTGAACGGTGCCTTCAGCATCAGTACCCGATCGCGATGCGGCACGCTGACCTTCCAGTCGCCCTTGTCCAGCGCTTCGGCATAGACCAGGGTGGCCGGATCGGTAGCACGCCAGTCGAAACCGCGCGGGCCTTCCGGCACACCGTGCACCGGCACGCGGTCGGCCAGCGGCAGGCTGGCGATCGGCGTGGACTTGCCGCTGGCGATATCCAGCACGGCCACGTCGTTGGCGAAGCGCTGGTAGGTCACCGCGTGCGAATACGGTGCCTTGATCGATTCGGTCAGCACGTGCACGCCATCGGGTGCGGCACTGACGTCGTTGAACAGTGCCGGCTGGCCGACCGGACGCACGCTGTTGGCGACGGTATCGACCACGGCCAGCTGCGAGGCACCGTAGTAGGCGAACAGCTTTTCGTCATGCACGCTGGTCAGCGTATCGCGGGCTTCGTAGGTGCTGCTCTCGCCGCTGCTGCCCAGCGACTCCTGCGCATCCGGGCCGGTCGGCACGCCACCGTTGGACGGCGCCGGGCCCTGGTTGGCCGGCACCAGCTTCACCAGCAGGTTCTGGCTGCCGCCCAGCCACTGCACGGTATAGCCGAAAATCGGGTTCAGCTGCACATTCGGCACCTGCTTCACCTGGCCGGTAGCGGCATCGCCCACCCACAGCTGCACGCTGGTATCGACCGCGTTCTGGAACGCAAAGTGGCTGCCATCGGCCGACCACAGCGCGCCGGTGGCACAGCCCTGCGGCAGATTGACCTTGGTCTGCTGGCCACTGCCGATGTCGACCAGGGTGAAGTCGGCCACGCAGGCCGGGATGCCATAGCCACCGGGGGTGTCATGGCGGCTGCGGTTCTTCGGTTCCAGGCGCACGCCAGCCAGCTTCAGGTACGGCTGGGCGACACGGCTGATCGACGGGTAGGTCTGCGCAGTGGTCAGCAGCAGGCGCTGGCCACCCGGGGCCACGTTCGGCGCCGGCGGCGGCGGTGCCTTCAACACCTTGAGCAGGTGCTCCGGCGGCTTCGCGTAGTCCGCAAGCGCCGGGCCAGCGGCCAGCAGGCCGAAGGTGGCAACGGCAACGGCCGCCGCCAGAGAGGTTCGACGGATGAGCATCCTTATCCCCTGGGTGTGAATGGGTACCCGGAATCGGGCAAGGTCCCGAATCTAGCACCGCAGGGGTTGTCGTGAATGGGCCGGAAGGGCTAGTGGCCGGATGGGGCAAAGTGGGACACGCCCGGAGAGGCCGGCAATGGACCGGCATCTGCCAGGTGTGGTCTGTCGTCACTGCTGGGCGTGCAGGTCCCAGGCAGTCAGGTAATCGGGGTCGACCACGATCATGCCACTGTTCCGCATGCGGTACTCGCCGGGCTCGGCGGGCAGGTACTGGTCGAGCATCGGCGGCAGATAGCGCTCATGGCCGTCATTCTCGTCCGCCAGCACCACGCCTTCGTCGGCGCTGATGCGCAGCACCGTACCGGCGTATTGTTCCAGCCCCTGCACCTGGCCGTCACCGCCATAGCGGGTGACGCCCACCAGCACCACCTTGCCGATCATTTCCTCGACCTTGGCATCGTCCAAGGGCGGCAGCATGGGAGTGAATTCATCGCTCATCGGTGCACCTCCGTAGCCTGCTGGACATCGTGGATGAGGTTTCCGCTTCGCAGTGCGCGTCGCTGGCAGCCGAGCAGGTGCCCAGCCCGAAGCCTCGGCATCGAGAGTGCCAGTGCGCCCATGAACCCAAGGGTTCCTGGAGCACGATGCTGCCATCGCGGGCGGAAGGGACAGGTGAAGGCCGAAATCGGTCCTCGCCGATCAGAGGGTTGTACCTGCACCCACGCTAGAATGCGCCCATGCGCACCGTACATGCCCTCCGCTACATCACCCCGTTACGGGAAGGCGGCTCCCTGCCCGCCGTGGTCGAGACCGACGACGACGGCATGGCCGTGCTGAAGTTCCGCGGCGCCGGCCAAGGCCCGAAGGCGTTGATCGCCGAGCTGATTGCCGGTGAGATGGCACGCACGCTGGGCCTGCCGATTCCGGAAATCCTGTTCGTCGAGCTGGACCGCGAGTTCGCCCGCACCGAGCCCGACCCGGAAATCCAGGAGCTGATCCGCGCCAGCGAGGGCCTGAACCTGGGCCTGGACTACCTGCCGGGTGCGATCAATTACGATCCGGCGGCGATGCCGGTGGATGCAGACCTGGCCTCGCGCATCGTCTGGTTCGATGCATTCACCAGCAACGTTGATCGCACCACGCGCAACCCCAACCTGATGGTATGGCACCGCAGGCTGTACCTGATCGACCACGGTGCGGCCATGTATTTCCATCACGACTGGGCCAACGCCGGCGATGCCTGCGAAAAGCCGTTCGTGCTGATCCGCGACCATGTGCTGCTGTCGTTCGCCAGCCGCATCGCCGGGGTGGATGCCGAACTGGCCGCGCGCCTGAGCGATGCCGAGATCGAGCGCATCGTCGGCCTGGTGCCGGACAGCTGGCTGGTCAACGAGCCGGCATTCGACAGTCCGCAGGCCTATCGCCAGGGCTACATCGACTATCTCAAGCATCGCCTGAAAGTGCGTGCGGTGTTCGTGCAGGAGGCCGTCCGTGCCCACGCTGCACACGTATGACTATGCGGTCATCCGCGTGGTACCGCGGGTGGAACGCGAGGAGTTCATCAACGTCGGAGTGATCGTCTCCTGCCCCGGCGCGCGCCATCTGGAAGCGGCCATCGAGATCGATCCGGCACGCCTGCACGCGTTCGCTCCAGCGCTTGATCAGGATGCGTTGCAACCGTGGCTGGATGCGATCGTGGCCATCTGCCGTGGTGACGCCAGCGCCGGACCCATCGCGCAGTTGCCGGCGCGTGCGCGCTTCCATTTCCTTACCGCCAAGCGCAGTTCGGTTGTGCAGATGTCGAGCACGCATGTCGGCCGCACTGCCGACCCGGCGGGTGTGGTGGAACACCTGATGACGAAGATGGTGCGGGTACCGGCACCAACCGAGCAACATTGATTGGGTAGAGTCGACCGCTGGTCGACTGCCGTTCGCGGGAAGCAGGCGCACCGTCTTCGTGGCCGTACCGGTGCTCCCTACCCTCGCCCTGCACCACGAAACCAAGCCATACCAGCCCTTGTGGTTCTGCGCCGTGGTGGCCCGCTGCAGCAATGCAGGTGAGACCAGCGCTCCGCTTTGCAGGCCTGGGCGAGCTTCATCTTGTCCGGCGTTTCAGCGCCCACGATCTGGAACCGCTTCACCTGCCGCAGATTGGCCAGGTCCATGACGGTCGTCACCCCAGCTGCATCCACGCTAGGGACTCTGCCGCAACACCTCGACCGTGACGGCGAACGCCTCGATGCGATGCCATTCGATCCGCTCATACGGCAGCGATTCCACACCCATGCCGATCTGGTACCGCACCGCTTCCTCGGGCGCGGCGAAATCCCGCGATTCGTGCTGCGCTGTGGCCAGCACATAGGCAATCTGCCGATGGTCGGTATTGCCGTTGTCGATGCTGGTACGCACGATCATCTCGACCGACTGGTCCCGGGTCAGGCCGAAGCCCACCCCACCTTTTCCATAGCCTTCGCTCATCCTTCAGCTCGCCAGTTCCGGAACGCATCCGTTCGTCGGGGGAAGACCTACTTCAGCAGGTCCGATTCGGTAGGGGCCTCGCCCCTGCAGGTGTCATAGCGGCGCTGCAGCAGCGTGCGTGGCCCGGTTCCGCGCAGCTGGATGACCTTGTCCTCGCGCTCGCACGGGTTGACCTTCGCGCGCAGCACGAACCGCCCATTGTCGATATGGTCGATGTCGCGCCCGCCGATGGCCGCTTCCAATGCCTTGGCACGCACATAGCGGTTGACCTTGGCGTCGAACAGGTAGAACGCATGCGCCGGAACGTTGTAGACACCGTTGTTGTCCTGCCACACCTGCAGGTCCGGCACGCCATCGCCATTGAAATCCGAAACGGTCAGCAGCACGGCCGCCGCACCCTGGGCATCGGCGCCAGCGCGGGTCAGGCGCGGCTGCACGCCCGTGACCGCCACGTTGCGCCCGCCACGGGTCACGCCCATGCTCCGCACCCTGCAGGTCGTCACGTTGTCGGTGCCGCCGCAGTCGGCCACCTGGAAGACCACCTGCAATGCAGGCGTGATCCTGCCCTCGCCGGGCCGCAGGACGATCCTGCCCTGTTTGTCGGGCGCGGCATCGGCGGTATGCACAGCGGCCTGCGCCGGCGCCGGGGCCGCCCTGGCTTCCGCCACCAGCGCCGCCGCACCGCCGCCCTGCAGCTGGCGGGCACGCAGCAGGGTCATGTGCGTGCGGCATTGCTGTGAATCCAGCTGGGCAACGGCCGTGCTGCCTTCCGGGCAACGACTGTCGCGCTGGCGCAGCCATTGCCGCTGCAGATCGCGCAGCACCTGCTGATCACTGGCGGTCAGCGTGGAGCGCGCCGCACTGTAGGCGGCGTTGAGCGCATCGTCGTGCACCTTGAATTCAGCGTCGACACAACGACGACGGGCGTCCAGTGCGGTGACCGCGGCCGCCATGCAGGGCGCATAGGCAGGGCTCAGAAGGCGTGCATCGCCGGCAATCAGTTCGGCACCACTGGGCACCTTGCGTGCGGCGGGCTGGGGCTGCGCCTGAGCGCTTGCCCACAGGCAGGGGCCAAGCAGAAGCAGTCCTGCCAGCAACCGGGTGCCACGCCCCGATAGGCGTTCAGAGTTCAGCATGCGTTTCCTTCCCTGGGGGGGTTGGCCGGCCCCGTCCTGTTCCGATGATGGATGCTGCCCGGTCGCCAGCGCAACTTCGGCTACAGCGGTCACAGCCCCGCGTGCGTGTTCAGGCCGGCAACCGCTAGTTCGGCAGGGCAAACGCCATCACGTAATCGCCGTTCGGGGTTTCCATGAAATGGTGGCCGCCGGCCATGATCACCACGAACTGGCGTCCGTCCTGTTCATACACCATCGGCGTAGCCTGCCCGCCCGCGGGCAGCGCCGCGTGCCATAGCTCCTTGCCGGTCTTCAGGTCGATGGCGCGCAGCAGATCATCGGTGGCGGCGGCGATGAAGATCAGCCCGCTGGCGGTTACCACCGAACCGCCGTTGTTCGGCGTGCCGATCTCGATCGGCAGGCCGGAACGGATGCCGAACGGCCCATTGCCGCGCGCACTGCCAAACGGACGATCCCACAACAGCTTGCCGGTGCGCAGGTCGATGGCACGGATGCCGCCGTAGGGAGGCTGCTTGCACAGCAGACCCGTGAACGGCAGCCGCCAGCCAGCGTTGACCTGGATGCCATACGGCGTTCCCACCTGCGGATCGCCGGCCCCCTCGCCACCGCCCCTGTCGGCACGGATCTTCTCACGCGGCAGCCAGCCCAAGCGATCGGCTTCGGCACGTGGCACCAGCCGGTTGTAGTTGGGCATATCGTTGTAGTTGGCCACGATCACGCCGCGGCGCGTATCGATGGAAACACTGCCCCAATCCGAACCGCCGTTGTAGCCGGGGTATTCGATGGAATGGCGATCACTGCTCGGCGGCGTGTAGAAGCCTTCGTAATAGGCCTTGCGGAACTGGATGCGGCAGATCAGCTGGTCGATCGGGGTGATGCCCCACATGTCGCGCTCGGTCAGGTCATGCTCGCGGCGCAGCGTGTGGTACAGCGAGAACAGCTGCGTGGGTGAGCGCTGTTCCGGTTCGACACCGCCGACCGGCACCTTGCGCTCTTCGGCAGCGGTCAGCAGCTGGCCGTTGCGGCGGTCGAGGATGTAGAGATCACCTTGCTTGGTCGGCAGCAGGAGTGCCGGCACCTTGCCTGCCGCCGTCGGGTAATCGATCAGGCTGGCCTGCGAACCCAGGTCGTAATCCCACACGTCCTTGCGCACGGCCTGGAAATGCCAGGCCGGCTTGCCGGTGGCCACATCGATCGCCACCAGCGACGTCGCATAGCGGTTCTGGTTTTCCGTACGCGAGCCACTCCAGTAATCGCCCGCAGAATTGCCCAGCGGCAGATAGACCAGCCCCAGCGCCTCATCACCGGTCGCGGTGGTCCACATGTTCGGCGTGCCGCGCGTGTAGGTCTGCCCATGCGGCGGCAGGCCGCTGCGCTCGGGCTGGTCCATGTCCCACGCCCAGCGCAGCTTGCCGGTGATCGCGTCGTAGGCCTGGATCACGCCCGATGGCGCGTCGCGGCGCTGACCATCCAGCACCTGGTGGCCGGTGACGATCACGCCGCGCACGATGGCCGGGGGCGAGGTGATCGACACATAGCCGGGTGGCACCTCACCCATGCCGAGGGTGATGTCGACCTGGCCGTTGTTGCCGAAGTTCGCGCAGGGACGGCCGCTATCTGCATCCACTGCAATGATGCGCCCGTCCAGCGTGCCTTCGATGATGCGCGCCCAGCACGCCGGACGACTGCCCGGTGCAGCGCTGCGGCTCACGCTGGGTGGCGGCTCGGGCAACGCCAGATCGGCCGCGGCATCGGCCAGGGTGGCATCGGCCAGGATCGGCGCTGCCGGTTGCTCGTAGTAGCTCACACCACGGCAGGCCGCGGTGTACGGGATCGAGGCGTCCTTCACCTTCGGATCGAAGCGCCACACTTCCTTGCCACTGGCGGCGTCGAGCGCGATCAGGCGGTTACGGGCAGTGCACAGGTACAGACGGCCGCCGATCTTCAGCGGCGTGGTTTCCGCACCCCAGCGCTTCTTCGGCAGGTCACCGGTGCGGAACTGCCAGGCCAGCTGCAACGTGGCCACGTTGGCCGGGGTGATCTGCTGCAGCGGCGAATAGCGGGTGGCGGCATTGCTGCGGCCCCACGCCGGCCAGTCCCCTTCGGCAGGCAGGTCGGCCGGTTGCAGGCCGGTGGTATCCCGCGTGGGTTCCAGCCCGGCGCTGGCCGCGCCTTCCGGGAACGGCTGGTGGCCGTCCACTTCGCCGTGCGGCGCGAACGCCAACCCGAACGCCGCAACGAACACCAGCATCAGGACGCCCGCCACGCTGCGCGACAGGCGCTTTGAAACCGGTTCGCGAAGGGTCGGCGCGAGCAGCGCCAGCACGATGCCGAGCGCGGTCACCAGGCCCAGCCGCGGCACCCAGCGCCAGTAGTCGCTGCCCGATTCCCACCAGGTCCACAGCAGCGTGCCGACGAACACCAGCGCATACAGCAGCGCGCCGCTGCGGCGATTGCCGAACAACAACAGGCCACTGGCCAGAAGGCCGGCCCCGGCGATGGCGTAGTACGCAGACCCGCCCAGGCTGAGCAGCCACGCGCCGAGCCCGCCGATGACCAGGCCGAGCACGACCAGCAGCAGCGACAGCACGGTAACGAGAGGGTGCCGGGAAGCGCGGACGGGAGCAGGAGCGGACTGCGGCGTGGCGGACATCGTCGATCTCCGGGGGCAGCATGCGTCGTTATCCCACCGCCTGCGTGAAGCGCGCGCGTATGCGTGGCATCCGGATACGACGACGCCGGCACAGGGCCGGCGTCGTCGGGTGCCTCAGGCTCGCGGCAGGATCAGTCCTGTGCGGCGTCCTCGCTGCTGGCCGCAGCCGGGGCGCTGTCGGTCGTGGCCGGGGCGGCGACTGCCACCTCGTCCTCGTCCTCGTCGATCGAGGCATCCATGCGCTCCACCGCCTGCAGCTTCTCGTCCTTGGACAGGCGGATCAGGGTCACGCCCTGGGTGTTGCGGCCGACGCGGCTGATTTCCGAGCCACGCGTACGCACCAGCGTACCGCCGTCGGAGATCAGCAGGACTTCGTCGCGGGAGCCCATCAGCACTGCGGCGACCAGCTTGCCATTGCGCTCGGTGGTCTGGATGCCGATCACGCCCTGCGTGCCACGGCCCTTGCGCGGGTAGTCCGGCAGCGGGGTGCGCTTGCCGTAGCCGTTCTCGGTGGCGGTGAGGATGTACTGCACGCTGGCGTCGTCGGCACTATCGATCACCGCATCACCCGTGGCGGCGGCTTCCTCGACACCGTTGTCGTCCTCGTTCTCGTCCTCGATGCCACCGGCACTTTCGGCCACGATCAGGCTGACCACTTCCTCGCCGGCCGGCATCCTGATGCCACGCACGCCGGTTGCGGTACGGCCCATCGAGCGGACTTTGTCCTCGCCGAAGCGCACGGTCTTGCCGTTGGAGGCGAACAGCAGGATGTCGCGCTGGCCGTCGGTCAGGCCGACGCCGACCAGCGCATCGCCCTCATCGAGGTTGATCGCGATCTTGCCGCGGGC
The DNA here is from genome assembly GCF_047520695.2 of Stenotrophomonas sp. AR029. NCBI lineage: Bacteria > Pseudomonadati > Pseudomonadota > Gammaproteobacteria > Lysobacterales > Lysobacteraceae > Stenotrophomonas > Stenotrophomonas sp. AR029. Next base: position 180,998 of record NZ_JAXBQQ020000001.1, read on the forward strand.
CAGACGGAAGGCGAACTCGCCCAGCGGGGTCTTCTTGACCGTACCGTTCTTCGTGGCGAAGAACACGAACTGGCCATCGGCGTACTCGCGCACCGGCAGCACGGCCTGCACGCGTTCGCCCGGTTCCAGCGGAATCCAGTTGATGATCGGACGGCCGCGGGCGTTGGAACCCGCTTCCGGCAGCTGGTAGACCGGCAGCCAGAACACCTTGCCCGAGCTGGTGAAGGTCAGCAGCGTGTCGTGCGTGTTGACCAGCCACAGCTGTTCGATGAAATCCTCTTCCTTGGTCGCCGCCGCACTGCGGCCACGCCCACCGCGGCGCTGTGCGCGGTACACGCTCACCGGCTGCCGCTTCACGTAACCTGCATGCGACACGGTGACCACCACGTCTTCCGGTGCGATCAGGTCGAGGATGTCCAGGTCTTCTTCGCTGTGGCGGATTTCGGTGCGACGTTCGTCGCCGAACTCGGCCTTGACGTTGACCAGCTCCTCGCGGATCACCTGCAGCAGGCGGTCGGGATCTTCCAGGATGTGGATCAGCCCGGCGATCACTTCCAGCAGCTGCTTGTACTCGTCGGTCAGGCGGTCCTGCTCCAGCCCGGTCAGGCGGTGCAGGCGCATTTCCAGGATCTGGGTGGCCTGGATCTCGGTCAGCTGGTAGCCGCCCTCGATCAGGCCCACGCCCTTGGGCAGGTCTTCCGGGCGCGAGGCTTCGGCACCGGCGGCACCCAGCATCGCACCGACCAGGCCCGGCTCCCACACGCGCGCCAGCATGCGCTCGCGTGCTTCGTTCGGGTTCGGCGAGGTCTTGATCAGTTCGATCATCTCGTCGATGTTGGCCAGCGCGACGGTCAGGCCTTCCAGCACATGGGCGCGGGCGCGCGCCTTGCGCAGCTCGAACACGGTGCGGCGGGTGACCACTTCGCGACGGTGGCGGACGAACGCCTCCAGCATCTGCTTCAGATTCATCAACTGCGGGCGGCCGTCGACCAGCGCCACCATGTTGATGCCGAACACCGATTCCATCTGCGTCTGCTGGTACAGGTTGTTCAGCACAACCTCGGCAGATTCGCCGCGCTTGATCTCGATGTAGATGCGCATGCCATCCTTGTCGGACTCATCGCGCAGCTCGCTGATGCCTTCGATCTTCTTTTCCTTGACCAGCTCGGCGATCTTTTCGATCAGACGCGCCTTGTTCACCTGGTAAGGAATTTCAGTGACGATGATCGATTCGCGGCCATTGTCGGCCACTTCGATATCGGCCTTGGCACGGATACGCACGCGGCCACGGCCGGTGCGGTAGCCAGCGACGATGCCGGCGGTGCCGTTGATGATGCCGGCAGTCGGGAAATCCGGGCCCGGGATGTACTCCATCAGGCCGTCGACGTCGATCTCCGGGTTGTCGATCAGCGCAATGCAGGCGTTGATCGATTCACTCAGGTTGTGCGGCGGGATGTTGGTCGCCATGCCCACCGCGATACCGGCCGAGCCGTTGACCAGCAGGTTCGGGAACCGGGTCGGCATGACCGTCGGCTCCAGTTCCTTTTCGTCGTAGTTGGGCTGGAAGTCGACGGTTTCCTTGTCGATGTCGGCCATCAGCTCGTGCGCGAGGCGCGACATGCGCGCTTCGGTGTATCGCATGGCCGCGGCGGAGTCGCCATCGATGGAGCCGAAGTTACCCTGGCCATCGACCAGCATGTAGCGCAGCGAGAACGGCTGCGCCAGGCGCACCAGCGTGTCGTACACCGACTGGTCGCCATGCGGGTGGTACTTACCGATGACGTCACCGACGATACGCGCCGACTTGAAGTAGGGCTTGTTGCTGTGTGCGTTGAGCTCGTTCATCGCGTACAGCACGCGGCGATGCACCGGCTTGAGGCCGTCGCGCGCATCCGGCAGCGCGCGGCCCACGATCACGCTCATGGCGTAATCGAGGTAGCTCTTGCGCATCTCGTCTTCCAGGTTGACCTGGATGATTTCCTTGGCGGTTTCTGCCATTCGGGTTCCGTTGTCTGGTAGCGGTCCAGTCCGGCGCAGCCCTCTGCGGGAGGGGGTCGCGCCGGAACCTCGATTCAACCTGTGGATACTACCACAACAGGCCGTTTTCCGCCTCCCTTTACGGGGATTTTACCGGCACAAATCAGGAACTTAGGGGGTTGCCGTCTAGCGGCCGGCACTACCGGGGGCGGAGGTCACGCCGCCCCTCCCCTGCGCCTCAACCGCCGAAGGCGGCGCGCATGTTCTCGGCGGTCGGGTTCAGGATCACCCCGCGCTCGGTCACGATGGCGTCGATCAGCTCGCCCGGGGTGACGTCGAACACCGGGTTCCAGGCGGCAATGCCTTCGGCCACGGTGCGGGTGCCGCCCACGCCATACAGCTCACCCGGGTCGCGCTGCTCGATCTCGATCTGGCTGCCGTCCACGGTCTCCATGTCCACGGTCGAGGACGGCGCCACCACCATGAACTTCACGCCGTGGTGGCGTGCGGCAATGGCCAGTTGGTAGGTGCCGATCTTGTTGGCGGTATCACCATTGGCGCAGATGCGGTCTGCGCCCACGATCACCCACTGCACGGCACCGGTCTTCATCAGGTGCGAGGCCGCCGAGTCGGCGATCAGGGTGGCATCGATACCGTCCTGCTGCAGCTCCCACACGGTCAGGCGTGCACCCTGCAGCCACGGCCGGGTCTCGCCGGCGAACACGCGCGCGATGCGGTGCTGGGCCATGCCGGCGCGAATGACGCCCAGCGCGGTACCGAAGCCGGCGGTGGCCAGCGAGCCGGTATTGCAGTGGGTCAGCACACCGCTGCCAGCCTCGATCAGGCCAGCGCCCAGTGCGCCCATGTGGCGGTTGGCCGCCAGGTCTTCCTCTGCGATCGCCTGCGCTTCGGACTCCAGCAACGCCTTCCAGTCGGCGCCGGCAGCGTTCAGGCAACGGCGCATCCGTGCCAGCGCCCAGGCCAGATTGACCGCAGTAGGGCGCGATGCGTTCAGGCGCTGCAGTGCCGGCTCCAGCTGCTGCAACGCGTGCGCACCGTCGGCGGCCTGCACCTCGCGCGCGGCCAGCACCACGCCCCAGGCGGCGGCAATGCCGATCGCCGGCGCGCCACGCACGGTCAGTGCGTGGATGGCGCTGGCAACCTCGTCACTGTCATGGCAGACCACGTGCTCGACCACGAACGGCAGCTTGCGCTGGTCCAGCAGTTGCAAGGCATCGCCGGTCCACAGGATCGGGCGGATGTGGTCGTAACGGGCGTAGTCGATGTCGGAGGCAGTGTTCATGGGCCCATTGTAGGGCCACGCCCCGCGTGGTTGGAGCCTGCCCCGGCTCAATTCACCGAGAATTCGGCGCGGCAGCCGCCATCCACCCAGATCCCGTTGCGGTTCCAGCCCCAGGTGCTGCCTTCCTCGCAGGGCGTGCTGGACAGCTGCTCGGAGACCACAGCACCCACCGAGATGCTCGCGCCGCAGAAGCGGCGCTTCTTCGACTTCGATTCGCAGGTCAGGCGGCGCGGCACATCGACGAAGCGGCCATCCTCGTCGGCCACCTCGAAATCGCCCTGGCAGCCACGGCTGGTCCAGACTTCATTGCGCTTGTAGCCCCATCCCTGGCCTTCCCGGCACGGCAGCACCGACAACTGGCGAAGCAGGCGCACCGGCGCGCCATCCAGGCGTACCGGGCAACTCTGCGGACGGCCATTGGATTCGCAGCGCACCACGCGGCGCACCAGGCGCTTGCCTTCCGTTGCCGCAGGTGCCGCACCCTGCGCACGGCGCGCCCGGAATTCGGCGCGGCAGCCAAGGGTGACCCACACGCCGCTGCGGTCGGTGCCCCACTCGCTGCCGCGGATGCAGCTGTTGCTCGAGAGCTGGCGCACCAGATCGACGCCGTTGGCCACGTCGATATCGCAGTGCACCCAGCCCATGTCGCGGGACTCGCAGGTCACCACTTCATCGTCGTAGCCCACCTGCTGGGCCGACGCCGGCGACGGCAGCCAGGCACCCCATAGCGCAATGGAGTACATCGGTGCAGCGACAACCGCAAACCACTTGACCAAAGCCTTCCCCAGCAGGAATGGATGAACTGCATGCCAGTGTCCGGCATTGGCCGTGATAAGAGCATCATCCTGCTTACCGACGCAAGCGCACAGAGCCCGCGTTTCGTTCAGCCTGCAATGTTCAGCAACACGCGGGCGTCACGCGTGGGCAAAGTCGTAGGCCAGCACATCGGCAATGCGTGGCGTGCGGTTCATCGCCATCAGCAGGCGATCGACACCCACCGCCACGCCGGCACAGGCCGGCAACGCTGGCAACGCCGCCAGCAGCGCCTCATCCAGTGGCGGCTGCACCTGCCCGCGTTCGTGGCGGCGTTGCTGGTCGCGCCGGAAGCGGGCGCGCTGCTCGTCGGCGTCGTTCAGTTCGTGATAGCCGTTGGCCAGCTCCACTGCACCCAGGTAGAGCTCGAAACGCTCGGCCAGCGGCGGCGTGCCGGCGCGGATGCGTGCCAGCGCGGCCTGGCTGGCTGGCCAGTCATGCACTACGGTCATCACCGCGTCATCGAAATGCGGCTGGATACAATGGGTCATCAACAGGTCGAGCCAGTCATCACGGGTCAATCCGACCGGGTCAATGTGCACCTCGCCCAACGCGGCACGCAGCGTGGACTCATCCGCCTCGAACGGATCCACGCCAAGGTGCTGCTGGAACAGCTCGCGGTAACTCAGCACGCGCAGGGTCGCACGGTGTCCAACCAGGGCCAGCGCCTGCCCGATCAGCTCGGCGGTCTCCTGTACCAGCCGATGGTGGTCCCAACCGACCCGATACCATTCCAGCATGGTAAATTCCGGGTTGTGGCGACCACCGGCCTCGCCATTGCGGAACACCCGGCCCAGTTCGTAACAGTCGCCCACGCCGGCAGCGAGCAGGCGCTTGAGCGGATACTCCGGCGAGGTGCGCAGCCAGCGGCGGCGTCCGCCGGCATCGACATGCCCGGTGAAGTCGGTATGGAAGCTGTCGATGTTCGGCTCGGTGTTGCCTGCCACCGACAGGATCGGCGTCTCCACCTCGAGCACATCGCGCTCTGCAAAGAAGCGGCGCACCAGCGCGTTGAGCGCGGCGCGCTGCTGCAGCGCGCGCAGCAGGGCCTCGCTCACAGGATGCCCTCCGGGCGCGGATGGTCGAGCGGCAGGGTCAGCAGATCGCGCGTATCGTCGATGTAGCCGCTGGCCAGGTACAGGCGGCGTGCCAGTTCGTTGTGGTGGTTCACTTCCAGGCGAAGGCGACTGACGCCACGACCGCGAGCGCGCTGTTCGCAGATGGCCAGCGCCTGCTTGCCGCGGCCACGACCGCGCGCACGATGGCTCAGGTACAGCTCGTCCAGCAGCATGAAGTGGCCGCCCTGCTCCAGGCTGAAGCCCATCGCGATCACCGCGTAGCCGACTACCTCGCCCGCCTCGTCCATCCACAACAGCACTTCGCCATTGCGCGGATCGGCCAGCAGCGCGTCCACGCCGCGACGCACCCGCGCGTCATCGAAGTCGATCCTGTCTTCGGCGTAGAACTCGCGCATCAGCGCGATCAACAGCTCCTCGTCGGCACGGGTGGCCAGGCGGAAATCCAGCGGGGCGGTCTGCATCGGTGTTCCTTTGTGTTTCATGCCGGGCGCGGGGACACCCGGCGGGATCGTCACTCGTGTTCGGCCAGATAGGCCAGCAGGCGGTCTTCGTCCCACACCGGCACGCCCAGCGACTGCGCCTTGTCCAGCTTGGAACCCGCTTCGCTACCGGCGACCACGAAGCTGGTCTTCTTCGAAACGCTGCCGGAGACCTTTGCACCGAGGGCCTCCAGGCGCTCCTTGGCGGCATCGCGGGTGAGCTGGGCCAGGGTGCCGGTCAGCACCACGGTCTGCCCATCCAGCGGGCCGGCCACGATCTCGGCCAGCGCCGGTGCCTTGGCCAGGATCTGCTGCATCGCCTTCTCGGCTGCCAGCAGCATCGCGCCATGGCCCTCGCTGTCCAGCCACTGGGCCAGGCCACGCGCGGTGTCGTCCGGCAATCCTGCGTTGACGAACTGCCCATGCTCGGCGTCGAGCACCGCCTGGGCACCGGGCAACGCAGCCACCAGTCTCTCCGCGCGCAGGCGGGTGATGCCGGGAATCTCTGATTCGACCAACAGCTGCGCCAGGTCCAGCCCCTCGCGCAGCCTGGCGCTGGGCGCGTGCACATCGCTGATGCGGACCTGGCCGACCTGCAGCAGGTCATCGATGGCCTGCTGGTTGCCCTGCTGCTCGAAGAAGTGGCCGAGCGACCGCGCCACTTCGCCACCGATGTCCGGCACACGCTTGAACAATGGCCACGGCAGGTGGCGGATCAGTTCCAGGTCACCGAACCACTGCGCCAGCGCCTTGGCCGTGCTTTCGCCCACGTGCTCGATGCCCAGCGCGAACAGCAGCCGTTCCAGCGTGGCGGCACGACTGGCGTCGATGGCCGCGATCAGATTGTCGGCCCACTTGGTCGCGATCTTCTTCGTGTTCCATTCGAAGCGGGCCGGCTGCGCCAGCGCCTGCGCGCGCCAGCCCGGATCGTTGCCGTCCAGCCTGAGCACCGCATTGAGCACCGCGCCACTGCCTTCAGCCGGCAGGTGCAGCTTCAGTGCGGCGGCCAGCGCCGAGGGATCTTCAGCGTCCAGCACCAGCTTCAGGTGCAGCAGCTGGTCACGACTGAGCCGGTACAGGTCGGCCACGCTCTTGACGATGCCAGCGTCGACCAGGGTTTCAATGTACTTGTCGCCCAGGCCGTCGATGTCCATCGCGCGGCGCGAAGCGAAATGGGCAATGGCTTCCTTGCGCTGCGCCGGGCAGGACAGCTCGCCCGAGCAGCGCCATGCGGCCGCCCCTTCCTCGCGCACGATCTCCGAGCCGCACACCGGGCAGCGCGTCGGCATCTGCCAGGGCGTGGTGCCCTGCGGGCGGCGATCGAGGATGACGCTGACCACTTCCGGGATCACGTCGCCGGCACGGCGCACGATCACGCTGTCGCCGACGCGCACGTCGAGGCGTGCGATCTGGTCGGCGTTGTGCAGCGTGGCGTTGGACACGATCACGCCGGCCACGGCCACCGGTGCCAGCCGCGCGACCGGTGTGGCCGCACCGGTGCGGCCGATCTGGATCTCGATCGCCTCCACCGTGGTGCTCTGTTCCTGTGCCGGGAACTTGTGCGCGATGGCCCAGCGCGGCGCACGCGAGACAAAGCCCATCGCCTGCTGGCCGGCACGGTCATCGAGCTTGTAGACCACGCCATCGATATCGAACGGCAGGCCGTCGCGGCGCTCGCCGATATCGCGGTAGTAGCCGAGCAGGCCGTCGGTGCCTTCCACCACCTTGCACAGCGCGCTGACCGGAAAGCCCCAGGCGCCGAGCTGCGCCAGCGTGCCCGAATGGGTATCGGGCAGCTCGCCGCCCTGCACTTCACCAGTACCGTAGGCAAAGAAGCTCAACCTGCGCTGCGCACTGATCTTCGGGTCGAGCTGGCGCAGCGACCCGGCCGCCGCATTGCGCGGGTTGGCCAGCACCTTGCCGCCGTGCAGGCGCGCACGTTCGTTGTATGCCTCGAAATCGGCACGCGCCATGTAGACTTCGCCGCGCACCTCCAGCACATCCGGCCAGTCCTTGCCGTACAGCCGCTTGGGAACATCGCCGATCTCGCGCAGGTTGGCGGTCACGTCCTCGCCGGTGCTGCCATCGCCGCGGGTCGCGCCGAGCACGAAATGACCATCCTCATAGCGCAGGCTGATCGCCAGGCCGTCCATCTTCGGCTCGGCCGAAAACTGCAGGCTGCGGCGGCCCAGGCGTTCATCGATGCGGCGCACGAAATCCGCCACTTCCTCATCGCTGAAGGCGTTGGACAGCGACAACATCGGCACCGCATGGCGGACTTCGGGGAAACGGCCGGAGGGACGCGCGCCGACCTGCTGGGTCGGACTGTCGGCCCGGGCCAGTTCCGGATGTTCGCGCTCCAGTGCTTCCAGCTCGCGCACCATCCGGTCGTAGTCGATGTCGGGGATCTCCGGGGCGTCCAGCTCATGGTAGGCGCGGTTGGCCTGGGCGATCTGCCGGCGGAGATCTTCGGCGCGTTCGGCGGGGCTGGAGCTCATCGGAATCCGCTGGTTCTGGGATGGCCGGGGATTCTACCGCGCCCGGCCGTCAGGCCCTGTAATGCCCCCCCTTCGCAGCGCCGAGCCATGCTCGACGGGCGCCCCCCCCTGCCCTGGTGGATGCCAACCATCTCCCCGCCCCGGCAGGTGCCCAACCTTGGTTGGCACACCTGCAGCCGACCATGGCTCGGCACTACAAAAAGCGGGCTTGCCGCCCACCGCAACCAGCGCTAGCGTGCGAAGGCTACTCCTCGGAATCCCACCCGTGACCCTGCCTGCTTCCCGTAGACGCTTCCTGCAACTGGCCGGTGCCGGCCTCGCCGTCGCTGGCAGCGGACTGCCGCGGCTTGGCCAGGCCCAACCTGCGGCCGCCGTCGCCCCGGCCCCTGCCGAAGGCGTCGTACTGCTGAACTTCAACGAGTGCCCCTACGGCCCCTCGCCGGCGGCCCAGCAGGCCGCGCGCGACAGTATCGCCAGTTGCGGCCGCTACCGCTTCGCCCTGGCCGCACAGGTGCGCGATGCCTTCATCGAGCAGGCACGTATTCCGGCCGACCACGTGCGCCTCTATCCCGGCTCAAGCGAGCCGTTGAACCGCGCCGCCACGGTGTGGACCGGGCCGCAGGCGGGATTGGTGGTGGCCGACCCGACCTTCGAGACCCTGGGCGAGGTCGCCGCTGCTCGCGGCGCCCATGTGCAGAAGGTGCCGCTGCGCGACGACGGCGCGCATGATCTGCGTGCGATGGTCGCCGCCGCGCAAGCGCGCCCGACCGGGCTGGTGTATGTGTGCAATCCAAACAACCCGACCGGTTCGATCAGCCCACCGGATGAGCTCGCCTGGCTGCTGGCCCACAAGCCCGCATCAACCCGCGTGCTGGTCGACGAGGCCTACCTGCAGTACAGCGAGCAGCCGAGCCTGATCGCGCAGGTTGCGCAGCGCGATGACCTGATCGTGCTGCGCACGTTCTCCAAGCTGTACGGCATGGCCGGCCTGCGCCTGGGCGTGGCGGCCGCACATCCCGACCGCCTGCGCGAACTGGCCAGCCTGGGCGACAACCCACTGCCCGTGCCAGCACTGGCCGCAGCACTGGCCAGCCTGCAGGATCCCCAGTTGATCGCGCAGCGGCGCCTGCAGAATGCCCAGGTGCGGCAGGCCACCATCGCGTGGCTGGGCAAGCGTGGTTTCAGCTGCGTCCCGTCGGAAGCGAACTGCTTCGTGGTGGATGTGCAGCGCGACGGTGCCGCCTTTGCCAAGGCGATGGCAGACAACGGCGTGATCATTGGCCGCAGCTGGCCGATCTGGCCACAGCGCGTGCGCGTGACCGTCGGCACCGAAGACGAGATGGCCGCATTCCGCCGTGCGTTCGCCAAGGTGGCCGGCGTACCGGCCTGACCCCGTTGGTGGGGGCGAACTTGGTTCGCCCCATCCACGCATGGCGTGGATCTGCTGTTGTGGATGCCGACCATTGGTCGGGGTGGGTGCCGACCGTTGGTCGGCACGCCATGGCGCTCACCAGCGCGGGGTCTTGGTCAGCGGCGGTGCCTGGTGCTGGCGGTCGTAGGCACGCAGCTCGTCGCGGATGTGCGCGATGCGCTGGCGGCCCAGGGCATTGCGGCTGTCATCCAGCACCACGCCATCGAGCAGCTCGGCCATGCGCTGCACGGTCGGCAGCATCTTCTCCCAGGCATCAAGCGCGGTCAGCGGCGCCGGCAGGGTCAGGAAGAAGGCGATGGCCGGGGTTTCCATGGCACGGATGTTGGCCATGTCGAAGCTGCCCGGCTTCATGATGCTGGCCATCGAGAAGATCGGGCCGCGCTCGGGGTGGCCTTCCACCAGGCGGTGGAACACGTTCATGTGGCCGAATACCAGGCCGGTCTTCTCCGCCGCCACCACGATGTCTTCGCCGCGCAGCTGCTCGCCGGCACGGGCGGCCACGAACAGCGAGACGATCTTGTCGAAATCCTGGGTGGTGCGCTTGCCGAGGTCGTTGGCCGCGCCCGGATCGGTGTCGGCCAGGCCAAGTTCGGCCTGCTCGCCTTCGCCGCCCATGCCCGGTTCGACGCGGCCCTCGGCCACCACGACGCCGTCCTCGCCCAGGACCGGTTCGCGGCGCTCGCCACTGGTCGGTTCCGCGTTTTCCACGCGGCGCCCCTGGGGCTTTTTCTTCGGACGGCCAAACAGGAAGATCGCGGCGATCAACAGCAGGCCGGCGGCCAGGATGCCGATGCGCAACAGTGCCGTGTCGGACATTCGATAGGTTCTCCGGCTAGTTCATTCAGGTAACTAGGATGGCACGTCAGGCCGCGCCCGCCAATCGCGCGGCTTCTTCCAGGTCCACGCTGACCAGGCGGCTGACGCCCGGCTCACGCATGGTCACGCCCGACAGCTGGTGCGCGGCCTCCATCGTCGCCTTGTTGTGGCTGACGAACAGGAACTGCACCTTCTCGCTCATTTCCTTGACCATGTTGGCCAGGCGGCCGACGTTGGCTTCGTCCAGCGGCGCGTCCACCTCGTCCAGCAGGCAGAACGGGGCGGGATTCAACTGGAAGATGGCGAACACCAGCGCCACCGCGGTCATCGCTTTCTCGCCGCCGGACAGCAGCGAGATGCTGGACACGCGCTTGCCCGGCGGGCGCGCCATGATGGTCACGCCCGTGTCGAGCAGGTCTTCACCGGTCAGTTCCAGGTAGGCGTGGCCGCCACCGAACAGGCGCGGATACAGGGCCTGGACGCCGGCGTTGACGCGGTCGAAGGTGTCCTTGAAGCGCCCGCGGGTCTCGCGATCGATCTTGCGGATGGCATCCTCAAGTGTTTCCAGCGCCGTGGTCAGGTCGGCGTGCTGCGAATCCAGGTAGTCCGAACGCTGCGAAGCCTCGCCGTACTCGTGGATGGCGGCCAGGTTGACCGGCTCCAGCCGGCGCATGCGTGCGTCGATCTGGTGCACGGCCTGCTCCCAGTCGCCCAGGCGGGCGTCCTCGGGTAGTGCATTGAGCACGTCCTGCAGCACGAAGCCGGCCTTTTCCACCGCCGCCTGCAGGGTGTCGGCGCTGAGCACCAAGGCCTGCTGGTCGAGCTTGCGCTGCGAAATGCGCTCGCGCTGGGCCAACGCCTGCTCGTCGCGCTGGTGGCGGGTCTGCTCGTAGTTGCGCAGCTCGGCGTCGATGCCGTCCAGCAGCGTTCGCGCCTCGGTCAGCACACGGTCGGCCCGCACGCGCTCTTCCAGCGCGTTCTGGTGTTCGGCCTGCAGCGATTCGACCGGCGAATCCCCTTCGTCCAGCTGCGAGTGCAGCTCGCCCAGCCGCGCGTCCAGCTGCCCGCGCTGGGTGCCCATGCGTTCCAGCGCCTGGCTCAACGAGTCCAGCTGCGCGCGCTGCGATTCCAGGGTCAAGGCCAGCGAATGCGCGCGCTCGCGTACCGCGCGGGCGGCATCGCGGGCCAGGTCACGGGCCTCGGTCAACTGCCGACGTTCGCCCTCCAGCCGCTGCCGGGTCGATTCCAGGTCGCCCATGCTGCTGACCGCACTCTCCAGCCGCGAGCGCGCTTCACGCGCCTGCTCGTTGTTGGCTTCCAGCGTTTCCTGCAACTGCTTCAGCTCGCCCTCGATGCGGTCGATGCGGGTGCGTGCCGCTTCCACCTTGCCCTGCTGGCCCTGCAGCTGGCCGGCCAGCTCGGACACCGCGCGGTGGGCCTGGTAGAGCGCGCGCTGCGCGTCCTCGCGCTGCTGCTCGGCCGCCTGCAGCTGCTCACGGAAACCGCTCAGCTGCTCTTCCAGCTCGGCCTCGCGGTCCTGCAGCTGCTCGATCTGCTCACGCAGTTCGTTGATCTCACGCTCGCGCAGCAGCGCGCCCTGCTCGGCGGCACCGGAGCGCGACACGCGCAGCCAGCCCTGGCCCAGCCGCTCGCCGCCCTGGGTGATGATCGAATCGCCTTCCGGCAGGCTGGCCTGCAGGGCCTTCGCCTCGGACAGGTCCTTCGCACCATGCAGGTGCGCCAGCAGCCGACGGATCGCCGCCGGGCCGCGCACGCGTGCCGCCAGCGAGGTCGGCGCCACCTTCAGTTCAGCAGCATCGTCGGCGACCAGCGCAATGTGGCCTTCGCCAAGTTCGCCCAGCGCGCCGACCAGGCTGGCCGGGTCATCGACCAGCACGCCTTCGATCAGCTGGCCCAGCGCACTTTCCACCGCGTTCTCCCAGCCGGCATCCACGTCCAGGCGTTCGCCGACGCGCGCCGCCGAATCCAGCCCGCGCGCCTTCAGCCAGGCCACGGCTGCACCCTGCTCCTGGCCCAGCGCGGCCTGCTGCAGGGTTTCCAGCGAGGCCAGGCGACCGCGCAGGCCGTTGGCCTGCTTGCGCAGTTCAGCCAGTTCGTTCTGGCCATTGCGCTGCTGTTCCTGCACTGCCGTCACGCCCTGCTTGCGCAGCTCGACGTCTTCGCTCAGTTCATCCAGTGCGGCCTTCTGCGTGTCGTGCTGCAGCTGCAGCTGCTCGAAGGCTTCTTCCAGCGCGTCCACGTCCAGGCCTGCGCGTTCGGCGGCCAGGGCCTCGCGACGCCGGTCGGCGTCGAGGATCTGCTTGTCCAGGTAGTCCACGCGCGTGCGCTCGACATCGCCGGCGCGCGAGGCTTCCGAACTCTGCGAGGTGTGCTGTTCCCAGCGCTGCTGCCAGCTGGCCAGCCGCTCTTCAGCCTCACGCAGGCTTTCCTGCTTGATCTCGTTTTCTTCCTGCAGTGCTTCCAGCTGCGGAGTGGCGGCCTCCACCGCCTCGCGCAGCACCCTCAGTCTGGCCTCGTCGCCGCTGATGTGCTGGCCCAGTTCAGCCAGCGCCTGCTGGGTTTCATCGCGCGCCTTGTGCAGGCGCTGCGACAGCTCGCGCTGGTGCTGGATCTGCTGTTCCAGGCGCGCCAGCGTACTGCCGACCTGGTAGACCGCAGCCTGCGCGGTGTTCAGCGCGTCGGCGGCCTCTTCGCGCCGCGCGCGCGAGGTCTCGATGCGCGCCTCGGCATCACGCTGGTCGGCGATCAGCTGCTGCAGCCTGGTCTCTTCCTGCGACAGGCCTTCGCGCAGCTTCGACAGGCGCCCGTCGAGGCCGCGGAATTCCAGCGCCTTCCACTCGGCATCCTTGACCCGGCGCTCTTCCTGCAGGGCCTGGTACTGCTCGGCCTGCTTGGCCTGGCGCTTGAGGTGCTCCAGCTGCTTGCTGATCTCGTCGCGCAGGTCGCCCAGCCGGTCCAGGTTCTCGCGGGTGTGGCGGATGCGGGTCTCGGTCTCCTTGCGGCGCTCCTTGTACTTGGAGATGCCGGCCGCCTCTTCCAGGTAGACGCGCAGGTCTTCCGGGCGCGCCTCGATGATCTGGCTGATCATGCCCTGCTCGATGATCGAGTAGCTGCGCGGGCCCAGGCCGGTGCCGAGGAACAGGTCGGTGATGTCGCGGCGGCGGCACTTGGTGCCGTTGAGGTAGTAGTTGCTGGTACCGTCGCGGCTGACCGTGCGCTTGACCGAGATTTCGTTGAACGCGGCGTACTCGCCGGAGATCGTGTGGTCGGAGTTGTCGAAGATCAGCTCGACCGTGGCCTGCGACACCGGCTTGCGGGCGTTGGAACCGGAGAAGATCACGTCGGTCAGCGAGTCGCCGCGCAGGCGGCTGGCCGAGCTCTCGCCCATGACCCAGCGCACGGCGTCGATGATGTTCGACTTGCCGCAGCCATTGGGGCCCACCACGCCGGTCATGTTGGTCGGCAGGTGCAGGGTGGTCGGATCGACGAACGACTTGAAGCCGGACAGCTTGATCGTGGAAAGACGCATAGGGGTTCCGGACTGGGGCCGGCAAGCGGCCTGCGTTTACCCTCCAAGTCATTGATCCTGTTGGGATCGATGCCCGTGGAACGGGTGTGACGCCCTGAGTATACCGATGTGGCCGTGTTCTACGAATGGGCGTGGAACATTGCCCGGCCCTGCCCCGCCGGCCGCACGTGGCCCGAGCTGGCGAAACGGAACCATAAAACAAAACGGGCACCCTTGCGGGCGCCCGTTCTGCGGTGATGCCAGGCCTTGCGGCGTGGGATCAGGCTTCGGCGACGACGACGACCTTGACGGTGGTCTCGACGTCGGCGTGCAGGTGGACCAGCACGTCGTATTCGCCGATGTTGCGGAAGGCGCCTTCACCCAGGATGACTTCGCTCTTCTCCAGCGGCAGGCCGGCGGCAGTGAAGGCTTCGGCGATGTCGCGCGGGCCGACCGAGCCGTACAGCTTGCCTTCGGTCGAAGCGTTGGCGGCGATGGTCACGCTCGCGCCTTCCAGCTTGGCCTTGCGGCCTTCAGCTTCTGCGTGGATGGCCTGGGCCTTGGCTTCGTACTCGGCGCGCTTGGCTTCGAACTCGGCCTTGTTGCTCTCGGTGGCCGGCACGGCCTTGCCCTGCGGCACGAGGAAGTTACGGCCGTAGCCCGGCTTCACGTCGACCAGGTCGCCCAGGTTGCCGAGGTTGGTGACTTTCTGCAGGAGGATCAGCTGCATGGTATTGCTCCAGATGAGTTATTCGTTAGCGAGGCGATGCCCCGCAACAAAGGCTGTCCGAATAGCTGGCACAGCGGGGGCGGCACCGGGCCGCCCCGCCGGCATCAGACGTCGTGGTTGTCGGTGTACGGGATCAGGGCCAGGAAGCGGGCGCGCTTGACGGCGGTCGCCAGCTGGCGCTGGTACTTCGACTTGGTACCGGTGACGCGGCTCGGCACGATCTTGCCGTTCTCGGTCAGGTACTGGCGCAGGGTGTTGAGATCCTTGTAGTCGATCTCCTTCACACCTTCAGCAGTGAACTTGCAGAACTTGCGGCGACGGAAGAACTTGGACATGGGAAGGCTCCTTAGGCGGCGGAAGCGGCGTCGTCGCCGGCTTCGTTGTCAGCGGTGGTGTTGGACTCGCCTTCTTCGTCGTCACGACGACGGCGCTCACCGCGCTCCGGCTTGTCACCCTTCTCGTCCTTGCTCTTCATGATCAGCGACTGCTCGGTGTCAGCCTCGTCACGCTTGATGACCAGGTTGCGCAGCACGGCGTCGTTGAAGCGGAAGCTCTCGGTCAGTTCGTTCAGAACGGCCTGGTCGGCTTCGATGTTCATCAGCACGTAGTGGGCCTTCACCAGGTTCTGGATCGGGTACGCCAGCTGGCGGCGGCCCCAGTCTTCCAGGCGGTGGATGGTGCCGTTGCCGTTCTCGACCAGCGACTTGTAGCGCTCGATCATGGCCGGGACCTGCTCGCTCTGGTCCGGGTGGACCATGAACACGATTTCGTAATGACGACTCATGTTTTTTCTACCTTTCGGATGTGGCCTTTCGGCCGGACAGCCCCCCGCCGTTGAGACCGCGGTGGGGCAAGGATTCCCGCCAGGAAGGCAGGAAGCCGCGCATTATGGCGCAGATGGGGATGGCGGGCAACCGGGGGCACCCGACCTTCTGAACCGGGATGCCCAGCCCCGGTACCGATCAAGGTCGGCACCCACCAGGCGGGTAGCGCCGGCCATGCCCGGCGGGCGCCAAAGCCGCGCGTCAGGCCTTGTCGGCGTCGGTGGTGAAGCTTTCGCCGCAGCCGCACTCGGCGGTGGCGTTCGGGTTGCTGAACGTGAAGGTCTCGCTCAGGCCATGCTTGCCGAAGTCGATCACGGTGCCGTCCACCAACGCCAGGCTCTTGGCGTCGACATAGATCTTCACACCGTCCTGGTCGAACACGGTATCGCCCTCGCGCTCGTCGCGGGCCAGGTCGGTCACGTGGCCCCAGCCGGAGCAGCCGGTCCTGGTCACGCCGAAACGCAGGCCCAGCGCGCCGGGGGTCTGGGCGACGAAGCGCTGCACGCGCTCGAAGGCAATGGGGGTCAGGCTGACGGCCATGGGGCTACTCCAGAGGTACGGGGACATTATAAGGAGCCGTTGCCACGAAAAATGCCTCGCAAGCAGAACGCTGCAACCGGTAAACTCCCGTGTTCACAGATCGAGTCGATCAGCAGAGGATTCAAGTCATGACGGTGGTCAGCGTTGAACATGCGCTTGCCGGGAAGATCCCGGAAGGCGGCGAAGTCACGGTACGCGGATGGGTGCGCACGGTGCGCGGTTCAGCGAATCTGGCCTTCGTGAATGTGAGCGACGGCTCCTGCTTCGCCCCGATCCAGATCGTGGCCAACGACACCCTGGCCAACTTCGACGAGATCAAGCGCCTGACCAGCGGCTGCTCGGTCATCGGCACCGGCACCCTGGTGAAGTCGCAGGGCAAGGGCCAGTCGTTCGAGATCCAGGCCAGCGCACTGGACGTGGTCGGCTGGGTCGAAGACCCGCTCACCTACCCGATCCAGCCCAAGCCGATGTCGCCGGAGTTCCTGCGCGAAGTGGCGCACCTGCGCCCGCGCACCAACCTGTTCGGCGCAGTCACCCGCATCCGCAACTGCCTGGCCCAGGCCGTGCACCGCTTCTTCCACGAGAACGGCTTCAACTGGATCAGCACCCCGATCATCACCACCTCCGATGCCGAAGGCGCCGGCCAGATGTTCCGCGTGTCCACCCTGGACATGGTGAACCTGCCGCGTGACGAGAAGGGCGCGATCGACTTCAGCCGCGACTTCTTCGGCAAGGAAACGTTCCTGACCGTGTCCGGCCAGCTGAACGTCGAGGCGTACTGCCTGGCGCTGAGCAAGGTCTACACCTTCGGCCCGACCTTCCGCGCCGAGAACAGCCACACCACCCGCCATCTGGCGGAGTTCTGGATGATCGAGCCGGAAATCGCCTTCGCCGACCTGGCCGAAGACGCACGCCTGGCCGAAGAGTTCCTGAAGTACCTGTTCCGCGCCGTGCTGAACGAGCGCAGCGACGATCTGGCCTTCATCGCCGAGCGCGTGGACAAGAACGCGATCACCAAGCTGGAAGATTTCATCAACGCACCGTTCGAGCGCATCGACTACACCGATGCGGTCAGCCTGCTGCAGAAGTCCGGCAGAAAGTTCGACTTCCCGGTGGAATGGGGCCTGGACCTGCAGACCGAGCACGAGCGCTGGCTGACCGAGGAGCATGTCGGCCGTCCGGTGGTGGTGACCAACTATCCGGAGCACATCAAGGCCTTCTACATGCGCCTGAACGACGACGGCAAGACCGTTGCCGCGATGGACGTGCTGGCCCCGGGCATCGGCGAGATCATCGGTGGCAGCCAGCGTGAGGAGCGCCTCGACGTGCTGGACGCGCGCATGGCCCAGTTCGGCCTGGATCGTGAGCACTACAGCTGGTACCGCGACTTCCGCCGCTATGGCTCGGTGCCTCACGCCGGCTTCGGCCTGGGCTTCGAACGCCTGGTGGTGTACGTCTGCGGACTGTCCAACATCCGCGATGCGATCCCCTACCCGCGCGCCCCGGGCAGCGCGGACTTCTAAGCCCCACACGTCCACGGAGGTACGGCTCCCATGACCCTGTTCTTCGCCCTGTGTTTCGTCGGCGTTGCGGTGGCCGGGTTCAGTGCCTTCGTGATCTTCTGGCCGCTGACCCTGGTGCACGTTCGCGACCGCCATCCGGCGCTCGCCGAGCGCTTCGGCAGCGGCGCCTTCCTCAAGCCCGATGCCCTGGCCTGGCTGTTGCGCCGCGACTATCGCCAGCAGCCGGACCGCTCGCTGTCCGGGCTGGCGACGCCGGCCTGGGTATCGCTGCTGACCCTGCTGGCCGGACTGGGCATGGCCGCCCTGCTCTGGCTGGCCTCGCTCTGGTAACCCCCATGAATGACATTTCCGCCTCGCGCGACAGCTGGTGGCTGGCCAGCCTCGGCAACACCCTGATCTGGGCGCGCCTGCGCGTTCGCCCGGCCGGCACCGCTGAGGTGCTCGACAGCGACGGCAATACGCTGAGCTATGACAGCGAAGACACCGCCCGTTCGCAGCTGTTCGACGCCGAATTCGTCGAGTATGACGGTCTGGACGAGGAAGACGCGCTGGTGCGCGGCTTCAGCCTGCACGAAGTGCAGCCGCCGCAGGCCGACAACGACGAAGGCCTGCGCGGCCGCATGATCCAGTCGCTGGGCGCGCGCGCCTGATCCAGGCATGTTCACTCCACGCGCCTTCGCCGAGACCGACCTGCTCTGGCTGGACCGCCTGCTGGCGCGTGATCCATTCGTCACGGTGCTCACCCCCGGCAGCGATGGCCTGCCGGAGCTGACCCGGATGCCGGTGCTGTACCGGCGCGAGGGCGAGCGCATCGAGCTGCGCGGGCACTGGGCCCGCGCCAACCCGCAGTCGCGCCACGGCGGTGCGGCCAAGGTGCTGGTCGACGGACCACACGGCTACGTCTCGGCCAGCTGGTATCCGGACAAGGAGCCTGCCGCACGGGTGCCGACCTGGAACTACGCCGCCGCCGAGCTGCGTGGCCAGTTGCACACCTTCGACGATACCGATGCGCTGGCCGGGCTGGTCGGCGCGATCAGCGACCACTTCGAAGCCAGCGTCGGCCAGGCCTGGCAGTTCGATGCCACGCGTGCCGAACATGGCCCGGAACTGCGTGCCATCGTCGGCTTCCGTTTCCAGGTTGAACACGTGCAGCTGAAGCTGAAGCTGAGCCAGAACCATCCCGACGCCAACCAGCGCGCCGTGATCGCCGAACTGGAACAGCTGGGCACCCCTTCCTCCACCGAGTTGGCGCAGTGGATGCGCTGGCACCGCGAACAGGCCGCCCGCAGCGGCTGAACACCCCCGATTCCCGCGACGTCGCAGCTGGATGGCTGCGGTGCGCCCCCACCCGACGCCAGGGACCCGAACATGAAAGACATCCACAAGCTGCTGCAGAACAACCGCGACTGGGCCGACCGCATCGAGAAGGAGGACCCCGACTTCTTCCACCAGCTGGCCAAGCAGCAGCATCCCGAGTACCTGTGGATCGGCTGCTCCGATTCGCGCGTGCCGGCCAACCAGATCATCGGCATGGCGCCGGGCGAAGTGTTCGTGCACCGCAACGTCGCCAACGTGGTCGCCCACACCGACCTTAACTGCCTGAGCGTGGTGCAGTACGCGGTGGACCAGCTGAAGGTCAAGCACATCCTGATCGTCGGCCACTACGGCTGCGGCGGCGTGCATGCCTGCCTGCACAACACCCGCGTCGGCCTGGCCGACAACTGGCTGCGCCATGTCGGTGACGTGGTGCAGAAGCACCAGGGCATCCTCGACGCCATCGAAGACGACGAACTCAAGCACGCCCGGCTGTGCGAGCTGAACGTGATCGAGCAGGTCGCCAACCTCTGCCGCTCGACCATCGTGCTGGATGCCTGGGCCCGCGGCCAGAAGCTGATGGTGCACGGCTGGGTCTACAGCCTGAAAGACGGACGCGTGCGTGAAATGGGCATCGACGTCGGTTCGCTGGAAGAGCTGCAGCCAGCGTATGAAAAAGCGCTGTCCTTCGTGCCGCGCAAGGGCCGTCGCGACTGATCCCCACACGGATGACCACCATGCTCGCTCCACCGATCAACCTGCACGCCTGGATCGAAGAGAACCGCCACCTGCTGAAGCCGCCGGTGGGCAACAAGATGATCGACAACGGCGATTTCATCGTGATGGTGGTCGGCGGGCCGAACTCGCGTACCGACTACCACTACGACGAAGGCCCCGAGTGGTTCTACCAGCTCGAAGGCGAGATGGTGCTGAAGGTGCAGGAGGACGGCGCGGTACGCGACATTCCGATCCGCGCCGGCGAGATCTTCCTGTTGCCGGCGAAGGTGCCGCACTCGCCGCGGCGCCCGCCCGGGGGCATCGGCCTGGTGGTCGAGCGCAAGCGGCTGCCGCATGAGATGGACGGCGTGATCTGGCACTGCGAGCGCTGCAACCACAAGCTGCACGAAGAGTATTTCCCGCTGCAGAACATCGAAACCGACCTGCCCAAGGTGTTTGCGCGCTACCACGCCAGCCTGGAACTGCGTACCTGCAGCCAGTGCGGGCACGTGGATCCGCTGCCGGTGCCGGCGGCGGGCTGAGCACCTGCCCCTGTAGAGCCGAGCCCATGCTCGGCTTCGTGGCCCGGCAGCCGAGCATGGGCTCGGCTCTACAGGTTCGGCGGCAGGCACGCCCCAGGCGCTACACTGGCGGTCCCGTTGCAGCCTGTTGCCCGACCATGTCCGACCTGCTCAGCCGCACCCACGCCATCGCCCTGGACGCCGCCGATCCGCTGCGCCCGCTGCGTGGCGAATTCCTGATTCCGCGCCATGGAGGCGGCGAGCAGACCTACTTCGTCGGCAACTCGCTGGGCCTGCAGCCGCGCGGTGCGCAGGCAGCGGTGCAGGAAGTGATGAAACAATGGGGCGAACGGGCGGTGGAAGGCCACTTCACCGGCCCGACGCAGTGGCTGTCCTACCACCGCCTGGTGAGCGCGCAGCTGGCGCGCGTGGTCGGCGCACTGCCCAGCGAGGTGGTAGCGATGAACACGCTGAGCGTGAACCTGCACCTGATGATGGTCAGCTTCTACCGGCCGACCACGCAGCGCCCGGTGATCCTGATGGAAGCCGGCGCATTCCCGACCGACCGCCACGCGGTGGAAGCTCAGATCCGCTTCCATGGTTTCGACCCGGCCGAGTGTCTGGTGGAAGTGCAGCCGGACGAAGCCAACGGCACGATTTCGCTGGCCGCGATCGAACGCGCCATCGCCGAGCACGGCCCGCGCCTGGCGCTGGTGCTGTGGCCCGGCGTGCAGTACCGCACCGGCCAGGCCTTCGACCTCGATGCGATCACCCGCGCCGCACGCCTGCAGGGCGCACGCATCGGCTTCGACCTGGCGCACTCGGTTGGCAACCTGCCGCTGCGCCTGCATGAGGTGGCGCCCGATTTCGCCGTGTGGTGCCACTACAAATACCTCAACAGCGGCCCGGGCGCGGTGGCCGGCGCGTTCGTGCACGAGCGCCACCATCGCGACACCACCCTGCCGCGCTTTGCCGGCTGGTGGGGCCATGAGGAATCGACCCGCTTCCAGATGGCGCCCCAGTTCACCCCCGCCATCGGTGCCGAAGGCTGGCAGTTGAGCAATCCGCCGATCCTCGGCCTGGCACCACTGCGTGCCTCGCTGGACCTGTTCGAGCGTGCCGGCATGGAGGCGCTGCGCAGCAAATCGCTGGCGCTGACCGGCCTGCTCGAAGCACTGGTCCGCGCACGCCTGCCGCAGGTGCTGGACATCATTACCCCGGCCGATCCGCAGCGCCGCGGCTGCCAGTTGTCGCTGCGCGTGATCGGTGGCCGCGAGCGTGGCCGTGCACTGTTCGAGCACCTGCGCGGCATCGGCGTGCTCGGCGACTGGCGCGAGCCTGACGTGATCCGCATCTCGCCCACCCCGCTCTACAACCGCTACCTGGACGTGCACCATTTCGTCGAGGAAGTGGAAGCCTGGGCCGGCCTGTAAGCCGACCCCTCCCCTGCTGCTGGACAGTTCGTTGATCGCACACGCCTCCCGCTCGTTGAGCATTATCGGTGCCGGCCTTGCCGGGTCCCTGCTGGCCATCCTGCTGTCACGGCAAGGCTGGCGCATCACCCTGTACGAACGCCGTGGCGATCCCCGCATTGCCGACTACGAGAGCGGTCGTTCGATCAACCTGGCGTTGGCCGAGCGCGGGCGCAATGCACTGCGCCAGGCCGGCGTGGAAGACGAGGTGATGGCGCGCGCGGTGATGATGCGCGGGCGCATGGTGCATCCACGCGACGGCGAACCGCAGCTGCAGCGCTATGGCCGCGACGACAGCGAGGTGATCTGGTCGATCCATCGCAGCGATCTGAACACCACGCTGCTGGAACTGGCCGAACAGGCCGGTGCCACCGTGCGCTTCCATCGCCGCCTGCATACCGTGGATTTCGATGCGGGCTACGCGCGTTTCATCGATGACCGTGACGACAGCCCGCACGACATCCGCTTTGACACCCTGATCGGTGCCGACGGCGCGGGCTCGGCACTGCGCGCGGCGATGAACCGTCGTGCGCCGCTGGGCGAGGACATCGCCTTCCTTGACCATTCGTACAAGGAACTGGAGATCCCGCCGGCCGCCGACGGCGGCTTCCGCATCGAGCGCAATGCGCTGCACATCTGGCCGCGCGGCCACTACATGTGCATCGCGTTGCCCAACCACGAAGGCACTTTCACGGTCACCCTGTTCCTGCCCAACCAGGGCGATCCCAGCTTTGCCACGGTCAACACCGGCGCGCAGGCCGAGGCGCTGTTCGCGCGCGAGTTCGCCGATACCCTGCCGCTGATTCCCAACCTGCGCAAGGACTGGGAACAACACCCGCCGGGCCTGCTCGGCACGCTCACCCTGGAACGCTGGCATCAGCAGGGCCGCGCCGTGCTGATCGGTGACGCCGCGCATGCGATGGTGCCGTTCCACGGCCAGGGCATGAACTGCGCATTCGAGGACTGCGTTGCACTGGCCCGCCAGCTGATGGAGGCCGATGACCTGGAAAGCGCGTTCGCCGCGTTCGAAGCCGAGCGCAAACCGAATGCACGTGCCATCCAGCAGATGGCGCTTGAGAACTACCTGGAGATGCGCGACCGCGTGGCCGACCCTGCATTCCTACTGCAACGCGAGCTGGAGCAGGAACTGCAGCGGCGCTGGCCGACCCGCTTCGTGCCGCATTACACGATGGTCACCTTCCTGCACACGCCCTACGCCGAGGCGCTGCGCCGCACCGAACTGCAGCGCGACCTGCTGGTTGCAGCCACCGCCGGTCACGATTCACTGGACAACATCGACTGGGCCGCACTGGAAACGCAGGTCCACGCGCAGTTGCCGGTCCTGGAGGGCGCGCACTGATGGCAGACAGCTTCCTGTTCTACGACCTGGAAACCTTCGGCCAGGACCCGCGGCGCACGCGCATCTCGCAGTTCGCCGCGATCCGCACCGATGCCGACCTCAACGAGATCGACACGCCGGTCAGCTTCTTCGTGCGCCCGGCAGACGACCTGCTGCCCTCGCCGATGGCCACCCTGGTCACCGGCATCACCCCGCAGCAGGCCCTGGCCGAGGGCATCAGCGAGGCCGAAGCCTTCGACCGCATCAACGAGCAGCTGTCGCGCCCCGGCACCTGCGCACTTGGCTACAACACCCTGCGCTTCGACGATGAGTTCGTCCGCTACGGGTTGTTCCGCAACTTCCACGATCCCTACGAGCGCGAGTGGCGCAATGGCAATTCGCGCTGGGACCTGCTGGACATGCTGCGGCTGATGCGCGCGATGCGCCCGGACGGCATCCGGTGGCCGCTGCGCGAAGACGGCGCCACCTCGTTCAAGCTCGAGCACCTGGCCGAGGCCAACAACGTGCGCGAAGGCGATGCGCACGAAGCGCTGTCAGACGTGCGCGCCACCATCGGCATGGCTCGGCTGTTCAAGCAGTCGCAGCCGCGCCTGTGGGAGTACGCACTGAAGCTGCGCGACAAGCGCTTCGTCGGCGGCCTGCTGGACGTGGCCGCGATGAAGCCGGTCCTGCACATTTCCATGCGCTACCCTGCCAGCCGCCTTTGCGCCGCACCGGTTCTGCCCTTGGCCGTACACCCGACCATCAACAACCGGGTGATCGTGTTCGACCTGGAAGGCGAGATCGACGACCTGCTGGAGCTGCCGGCCGAGGTGATCGCACAGCGCCTGTACATGCGGGCCAGCGAGCTGCCCGAAGGCGTGACACGCGTGCCGCTGAAGGAAGTACACCTGAACAAGGTGCCGGCACTGATCGCATGGAACCACCTGCGCGCCGACGATCATGCGCGCCTCGGCCTGGACGTGGCCGCGATCGAGGCCAAGGTGGAACGGCTGCGCGCGTTCGCTCCACAGCTGGCCGAGAAGGCACGCCAGGTCTACAACCAGCCCCGCGTCGCGACCGTGGCCGATGTCGATGCCTCGCTGTACGACGGATTCCTCGGCAACGGCGACAAGCCGCTGCTCGCGCTGGCACGCACCACCGCGCCGGAGCAGCTGGCCGCGCTGGAAGGCCGCTTCCGCGACCCGCGCCTTCCAGAGCTGCTGTTCCGCTACCGCGCACGCAACCATCCCGGCAGCCTCGCGCCGGCCGAACACCAGCGTTGGCAGGATTACCGCCGCCAGCGCCTGCTCGGCGACGGCGGCCTGGGCGAACTCAACCTGCCCCAGTACCAGCAACAGCTTGATGCACTGGCCGCCGAAGCGCCCGGCGACGCGCGGCGCCAGGCCCTGCTGCAATCGTTGCGCGACTGGGGCCAGCACCTGCAGGAGACGCTGTGAGCACCTATTTCTCGGACGCCAGTTTCAAGTTCCTGCGCAGCCTGGCGCGGCACAACGACAAGACCTGGTTCAACGACCACCGCCAGCAGTATGAAGACCACGTCCGGCAGCCGTTCCTGCGCCTGCTGGGCGACCTGCAGCCGGCACTGGCCGAGGTCAGCGAGCACTTCCGCGCCGATACCCGCGGCGTCGGTGGCTCGCTGTTCCGCATCCACCGTGACGCGCGCTTTTCCAACGACAAGTCACCGTACAAGACCTGGCAGGGTGCGCGCCTGTTCCATGAGCGCCGCCGAGAGGTGGCCGCGCCGTCCTTCTATGTGCACCTGCAACCCGGCGAGAGCTTCGTCGGCGCCGGCCTGTGGCATCCGGAACCGGAAACCCAGCGCCGCGTGCGCCATTTCATCCTCGACAACCCGGGCAGCTGGAAGGCCGCCGCGCACGCGCCGGCCCTGCGCAAGCGCTTCGATTTCGAGGAGAGCGAGAAGCTGGTGCGCCCCCCTCGTGGCTTCCCGGCCGACTTCGAGTTCATCGACGACCTCAAGCACCGCAACTGGGTGATGTGGCGCTCGCTGGATGACGCCACGATGACCGGCCCACGCCTGCTGTCCACGCTGGGCAAGGACCTGGCCGCGCTCGGCCCGTTCGTCGACTACCTGTGCGCTGCGCTGGACCTGGAATTCTGATGTCGCAGAATCTTCCGCTGGCCCGCCAGCGGCGCGTGCTCGGCCGCACCGGCCTGGCCGTTTCACCGATCGGCCTGGGCTGCTCCGGCTTCTGGGGTCATCGCCGCTTCCCCGAGCATGAGGCGGCTGCCGTGGTCGAACATGCGCTTGCCCACGGGGTGAACCTGCTCGATACCGGTCACAACTATTCCGGCTTCCATGCCGAGCCGCGCCTGGGCCGCATCCTGCGCCCGTTGCTGAAGCAGTACCCGCGCGATTCACTGGTGATCTCAAGCAAGGGCGGCACGCTGACCGGCCAGGCCGGCATCAGCGGCGCCGAGCAACGCAACTTCTCGCCCGCGGCCATCACCGCCAGCTGCGAGGCGTCGCTGCGCAACCTCGGCCTGGACCATCTTGATGTCTACCAGCTGCATGGCGCCAGCGAACACGACATCAGTGACGACCTGCTGGCGGCACTGCAGCGCCTGCGCGAACGTGGGTTGATCCGGTACACCGGCATCAACACCCACTCGGCCTCGACCCTGCGCTGGATGATCGCCCATCCGGACGCCTTCGATGTGGTACTGCTGGACTACAACGCCCTGCAGCAGGACCGAGAACCGCTTATCGATCGGCTGCAGGCAGTGGGCATCGGCGTGCTGGCCGGCACCGTGCTGGCGCAAGGACACCTGCTGCCCGCGCGTGCGCGCCTGCCACGGCTGGCCGATGGCTGGTATCTGGCGCGCGCGTGGTTGAAGCCCAGCAGCCGCCAGCTGATGCGCAGTGCCCGCCAGATGCGGCGCGCGGTGGCCACGATCCACAGCCAGCGCCCGGCCCAGACCGCCTTCGCCTATACGCTGGGCCATCCCGGCGTTGCCAGCGGCATCCTCGGCACCACCCGCACCCGCAGCCTGGACGAAGTGCTGGCGACGCGGCTGGAGGCGCTGACTCCGGCGGAACGGCAACGGCTGGTCGATGCCTTCGGTGATGGCCGTGGTTCGCCCAGTCAGTGAGTCTTCACCCGGCACTGCCGCCGTTGCGGCAGTCTGTCCGGCATGAAGAAGCTCACCGCACTGCTTGTGCTGCTGGTCCTGGCCTTGGCGGCCTGGTGGTTCGGCGGCCCGTACCTGACCGTCAATGGCCTGTCCAAGGCCATCGAGCAGCGCGACACTGCGCGCCTGGAGCGCTACGTCGATTTCCCGCGCGTGCGCAGCAGCCTGCGCGCGCAGCTCAATGACTACCTGGTGCGCCAGGCCGGCCCAGACGTGGCGGCCAGCCCGTTCGGTGCCCTCCTCCACGGCCTCGGCGACCAGCTCGGGGGGGCCGCGGTGGAAACCATGGTGACCCCGACCGGGATCGGCGCGATGCTGCAGGGCCACGTGCTGTGGAAGCGTGGCCGCAATGAACTGCAGGGTGGCGACGCCTTCGGCGCAACTGAACCGGCGCGGCCGTTGAAGAATGCCGAACATCATTTCGAAGCGCTGGACCGCTTCGTGATCGATGTGGATCGCGGCCCCGGCCAGCCACCGATGAAGGTGGTGCTGGAGCCGCAGGGCCTGCGCTGGAAAGTGGTGGACCTGCAGCTGGGGATGTCGGGCAGCCCGTAGCCCCATGCCGCTGCGCTCGCCGGGCATGGCCCGGCGCTGCCGCCGCCTTGTACCCCGCTCTGGTAGACGCCCACCTTGGTGGGCGCGGCTGCGCCGCGATGCCAACAGCTACCGGGCTCAGCCCTCGTTGGCGACGCCGTGCGGTACGTGGCCGGCGGCTACATGCTCGCGGGCACTGTCGATGTTGTGCTGCGAATCATCGAAGAAGATGTCGGCACCGAAGGCCTGCAGGAACGGCCCCTTGTGCCGGCCGCCGAGGAACAGTGCTTCGTCCAGGCGCACGCCCCACTCCCGCAGGGTACGGATCACCCGCTCGTGCGCCGGGGCCGACCGCGCGGTCACCAGTGCGGTACGGATCGGCGCGCTGTCGCCAGCCGGGAACACTTCCTGCAGCGTGTGCAGGGCCGACAGGAAGCCGCGGAAGGGGCCGCCACTGAGTGGCTCGCGGGCGCGTTCGCGTTCGTGGCGGCCAAAGGCTTCCACGCCCTGCTCGCGCGAAATGCGCTCACTCTCGTCACCGAAGATCACTGCGTCACCGTCGAAGGCAATGCGCAGCTGGCCGGCCGGGCGACCGGTATCGATCTGGTCGGCCGCTGCCGCAGCGGTCTCGCCCGGTGGTTTGGGCAGGATGGTCGCCGCCGCGATGCCATGGCGCAGCGCACTGCGCACCGATTCCGGGTTGGCCGACAGGAACAGGTCGGTGCCGAACGGCTTCACATACGGCCAAGTCGGCTCGCCAGCGGTGAACGTCGCACGGATGATGCCCAGGCCGTAATGCTGGATCGAGTTGAAGATACGCAGGCCGGTATCGGCCGAATTGCGCGACAGCAGGATCACCTCGACCCGCGGGTTCTCCGGGCTGGCGCCCTGGTTCAGTGCCAGCAGCTTGCGCACTACGGGAAAGGCCACGCCGGGACCGAGGATGTCGTCCTCATGCTGGCGCTGGAACTCGGCATAGGCCGCCACGCCATCGCTCTCGAACAGCGCGTGGCTTTCCTCGAGGTCGAACAGCGCGCGCGAGGTGACCGCGACGGTCAGCAAACGGGGGGAGTTGTCGCCCATCGGTGGGGGTCCTTCAAGCGGTCGGCGGGGCCGGCCGCCCATTGTCCTCAAAAAACGAACTGTTCGCTCAGGATCCGGTCTTCCAGGTTGTGCTCCGGGTCGAACAGCAGGGTCACACGACGGTCCCTCGACTCGCGGATGGTAACCTCGACCACATCGCGGGTCTCGTGCGAATCAGCGGTGACGCTGACCGGACGCTTGTAGGGATCGAGCACGCGGAAGCGCACTTCGGTGTCGGCCTTGAGGATCGCCCCGCGCCAGCGTCGCGGCCGATACGGAGCCAGCGGCGTCAGCGCGATGGTATGCGACCCCAGCGGCAACACCGGGCCGTGCGCGGAATAATTGTAGGCGGTACTGCCGGCCGGGGTGGCCACCAGCACGCCGTCACCGATCAGCTCGGCCACCCGCTCCTGGCCGTTGAGGTCGATGCCGATATGGGCCGCCTGCCGGGTCTGGCGAAGGAGCGAGACATCGTTGTACGCCAGCGAGCCGGTGCTGGTCCCGGACTCGGTCAGCGCCACCATTTCCAGCGGGCGCAGGTTGGCCGGTTCGGCACGCGCAATGCGGGCCTGCACGTCATCGTCGCCACGGTACTGGTTCATCAGGAAGCCAACGGTGCCCAGCTTCATGCCGAACACCGGCTTGCCCAGGTGCCCGTGCCGGTGCAGGGTCTGCAGCATGAAACCGTCGCCACCCAGCGGGCACAGCACGTCGGCCTGCTCGGGCGCGTGATCGCCATAACGCGAGATCATCGCCGCGCGGGCCATCTGTGCAGGTTCGGCGGTGCTGGCCAGGAAAGCGATGCGGGGGGTGTCGCTCATCAGGCGTGGGGCCCTGGAAGTGTGGATAGAGCATACCTCGCCACTGCTCCAACGCAACTGAGGTTGCCGATTCCAATGCTGCCTGTCTGACTTCCGATTCCCAAGCGATGCCCTCCTCTGCACGCCACCAAGTAGAACGCCTGGGCGACGGCGGCCACAGCCCTCCAGAACCGGCCTACGCCCAAGGCTGATTGTTCCTTCGCTCCCTGGATGTGCGGGGAAACAATCGCGTTGGGCCCGATACCAACTACATCGTGGATGACGGAAGCCGCACTTTTGCGGGCAGCCGTGACCGCTTGGCACACGCGAACAACGTCGCGGAGGTTTCCATCTGCTCGAGGTGACTCTGTAAAAAATCCAACACATCGAAGGCTGCTCGCATCGTTTACCGACAACGTCCGATAGCTCCCGTCCGGTACTGCACCGACCATGCAGCAGCGTACTCGCCGTTCCGCGGCTGATTGCGCTCCACCCTTCAGAGAGAGAGGACACATGAACTTCAAGCACCTCAGCCTTGCGTTGGCGGCACTACTGCCGTCCTGGGCCAGTCTTGCCCAAGACGCAGCCACTTCTCAGCAAACCGCAGCGGCAAAGGCCCATATCGGCTTCCTGAGCCCGGCATCAAACGCCTACCGGGAGCTGCTGCCGGGCAACTATACGAATCTGTACTTCACGCTACGCAATGATGACTGGCAGGACCGGGTGCGGCTGCCCACCTCGCTGTCGTTGTCCGAGCGTTCCATCTATCTGGCCAACCTGGCGACATCGCCCCGCCATCTGGAGGTCGACGGTGTATTCACCCATCTGCCCTCAGAGGTCAGAAAGGTGATGTTGCCCGCCGGCCAGAACCTGGCCGTCAGCAACAGGATGAGCATGGCCTGGCGCCTGTCCCCGAAGCACCTGCGCGAGATCAATGGCCCGAACGAAGCGCGCTGGCGCATTCCTTCAAACGGACGCAAGCTCGCAACGGTACTCAATCTCCGTGATGGGCAGCATGTCGGCCAGGTGGGCCTGCCCGACGGCGCACACTCCTATGACACGGTTACCATTCGGCACACGGCAACGTGGCCGAGCTCGGTCATCGCAGCCGATACGCAGTTCCCGCGCTCGAACCTGCGGATCGAGTCGGGTGACGTGCACCACTACGTCTTTGATCCCTTCTTCCGCGTGTGGAAACTGAATCATGCAACCTATCGCCCCGTACTTCCGAATGACGCATCGCGAAAGACGAGTACGGCACGCACACTGGTCACGGCCACCAACGAGAACTTCCGGGGCTACTATCTGAATTTCCCCGATAGCCCCTCGGACCGTGATCGCCGGAGGTTCAAGATCGCTGACTCGAAGGTGATCGACCCAGGCTATGGACTGAAGATCAGCGCTGGCAACATCTTTGATCGCGAGGCCCACATCTGGACCCGCCCTGGCGAAGCGTTCGAGTTCATCTTCGTCAACGACAACGGCCCTGGCTCCGGTTACTGGCACGCACTTCGCTTCCCGGTACAGCGCATCGACGTCGACAAGGAGCGTGGTGGCGAGGTCGACAACGCCGCCGCACAGCTCACCTGGGTGTCCACGGGCGGGGGCACGGTCACATTGCCGAATGCGCACCAGCGCCTGACACGCTTGGTGGTGGAGAATGTCACCGGCGTCCGGCCGCATCCGACACCAAGGACGACCACGATTGTCGGCCCCGGAGTGTCGGACAAAATCCTGCCGGGCGAGCAGGTGTCCTATCGCCTCAGGGACTACAAGTGGATTCGTGAAACGACCACTGTCGACGTGGTGCTTGCCGTTTCCGACCGCCTCGGCGAGATCGGTTCGAAGGACATGGCACTGGAATTAATGCGTGAAAGCCTGAAGAAGACGAACGATGCACTGGACAACTCCGGCGCGACCTTCCGCTTCCGTGAAGCGGCGGTGCGAAATATCACCGTGCCGTACTACCTGCCGACCTATGCCATTCCCGAGTGGATCGCCAACCACGCATCGCAAGTGATCAGCGACAGCGGTGCCGATGGGGTCTTCTTCGGTGGCGTGGCCGATGGCTGCAACGGCGTCCACCACTCCAAGCCGCGCAAGCAGTTTGCGGTGGCAATGAACCTGCTCTGCTCCACCGACATGCTTCGTGAGGAAATGGGCAAGGCACTGGGCTTGAAGGTCAATGGCATGCAGGGCGTTCCGGTCATCGGCGCCGGCAACAAGCTGCCGCTGTACCCGACGCCGTTGCGCTTCGTGGACGATGGCAACCGCGCCATCAACCCCGGCCAGCGCGACGAAGTGCAGCACATGAACGGTGTCGCCGCCGAAGTCGCCCGCTACGGCCACGCGCGTTGATGGACTGATTGCTGGCAGCCATCGGCGGCCAGCGGCCCCGGATACAGAACGGCCCCGCTTTCGCGGGGCCGTTCCTTTTCTCCACGCACGCCGGGCACGGCCCGGCACTACGTCACTTATGCACCATGCGCGGCCAGCTGGCCCAGGCGCTGCACCGCGACCGAGACGGTCGGGTAGTCCAGGGTCTTCTGCTCGGCCAGTTCGGCCAGCATCGCCAGGGTGAAGCGCAGGCTGTTGTCGTCGCGGCCCATCCAGGCAGCGACCTTGGCCTCGGCACTGTTGCCCTTGGTGCCCAGCACCTGCCCGGCCAGGTTGCGGTGGTTGGCTGCCAGCTCGTCACGCAGCACGCCACGCGCCACCGCGTGCCAACGACCGTTGACCTCCAACGCGTCGACCTGCTCGAACAACCACGGCAGCTGCAGGGCATCGCCCAGGCGGAAGTGGACCTTGGACACGTCCACCGGCTTCAGCTTGCGGGTGCGGGCCAGTTCGATGATGTCGAACGCCGGCTCCAGGAAGTGCAGTTCGGCCAGCTGCTGTGCCAGCGCGGACGGCAGGCCCTTTTCCTTCCACTCGGCCACCAGGGCTTCGTAGGTCGGACGCTGCGAATCCGGCAGCACGCCCGAAGCAACGCGAATGTCGTTGAACGGGCCCTGGTAGCGGTTGACCGCCTCGGTGATGCCCGGCATCGCGCCCGGGCGCGACAGCAGCCAGCGCACGAACGAACGCTGCAGCTTCCAGATCACTTCCAGTGCGTCGATCTGCACCGACTCCGGCACCTTGCCGTCGAGCGCGTCGATCTGCGCCCACAGTGCGCGTGCATCCAGCGTTTCACGGCTGATGGTGTAGGCCTTGGCGACCTCGGCGATGGAACGACCGGTGTCTTCCTGCATGCGCATCAGGAAGGTGGCGCCCATGCGGTTGATGGTCTGGTTGGTCACGGCCGTGGCGATGATTTCGCGCTTCAGGCGGTGACGCTCCATCGCGTCGGCGTACTTCTTCTGCAGCGGGGTCGGGAAGTAGCGCTGCAGTTCCTTGGACAGGTACGGGTCTTCCGGGATGTCCGAATCCAGCAGCTGGTTGAACGCCACCAGCTTGGAGTAGGACAGCAGCACCGACAGTTCCGGACGGGTCAGGCCCTGGCCGCGTGCCTTGCGCTGCGACAGCTCGGCGTCGGACGGCAGGAACTCGATCTGGCGGTCGAGCAGGCCCTGCTGTTCCAGGGTGCGGATGAAGTGCTGCTTGGAACCCAGGCGCTTGACCGCCATCCGCTCCATCAGGCTCAGCGCCTGGTTCTGGCGGTAGTTGTCGTTGAGCACCAGCTCGGCGACTTCATCGGTCATCGACGCCAGCAGCTTGTTGCGCTGCTCGACGGTCAGCTTCTTGGCCCGCACCACATCGTTGAGCAGGATCTTGATGTTGACTTCGTGGTCGGAGGTATCGACGCCGGCCGAGTTGTCGATGAAGTCGGTGTTGAGCAGCACGCCGGCCTGGGCAGCCTCGATGCGGCCCAGCTGGGTCATGCCCAGGTTGCCGCCCTCGCCCACCACCTTGCAGCGCAGCTCGCCACCGTTCACGCGCAGCGCGTTGTTGGCGCGATCGCCGACATCGCTGTGCTGCTCGCTGGCGGCCTTGACGTAGGTACCGATGCCGCCATTCCACAGCAGGTCGACCGGTGCCTTCAGGATCGCGCTCATCAGATCGTTCGGCGACAGCGCCTTGACGTTCTCGTCCAGGCCCAGCGCTTCGCGCACCTGCGGGGTGATCTCGATCGACTTCAGGCTGCGCGGGTACACGCCGCCGCCCTTGCTGATCAGCTTGGTGTCGTAGTCCGCCCAGCTCGAACGCGGCAGGGTGAACAGGCGCTCACGCTCGATGAACGACGTGGCCGCATCCGGATTCGGATCCAGGAAGATGTGGCGGTGGTCGAACGCAGCGACCAGGCGGATATGGCGCGACAGCAGCATGCCGTTGCCGAACACGTCGCCGGACATGTCGCCGACGCCGACCGCAGTGAAGTCCTGGCTCTGGCTATCACGACCCAGCGCACGGAAGTGGCGCTTGACCGATTCCCACGCGCCGCGCGCGGTGATGCCCATGCCCTTGTGGTCGTAACCGACCGAACCACCGGAGGCGAACGCATCGCCCATCCAGAAGCCGTGCGCGATGGCCAGGCCGTTGGCGATGTCGGAGAAGGTCGCCGTGCCCTTGTCCGCGGCCACCACCAGGTACGGATCGTCCATGTCGTGGCGCACGACATCCACCGGCGGCACGATCTTGTTGTTGACGATGTTGTCGGTGATGTCCAGCAGGCCCTGGATGAACAGCTTGTAGCAGGCCACGCCGTTGGCGAAGATCGCATCGCGGTCGCCGTTCACCGGCGGGGTCTTGGCGAAGAAGCCGCCCTTCGCGCCGACCGGCACGATGACAGTGTTCTTGACCATCTGTGCCTTGACCAGGCCCAGCACTTCGGTACGGAAGTCTTCGCGACGATCCGACCAGCGCAGGCCGCCACGCGCAACCGCGCCGAAGCGCAGGTGGGTACCTTCCACGCGCGGGCCGTACACGAAGATCTCGCGGTACGGGCGCGGCTTCGGCAGGTCCGGCACCAGCGCCGAATCGAACTTGAAGCTGATGACATGGCCGTGCTGGCCGTTGGCATCGGTCTGGTAGTAGCTGGTACGCAGGGTCGCGTCGATCACGCCCATGAACGAGCGCAGGATGCGGTCCTCGTCCAGGCTGGACACGCGATCCATCAGCTTCAGCAGTGCATCGCGCGTGGCCTGCATCTGCGCGTCGCGGTCCCCCTTGCGGGCATCGACCACGCTCTTGAGCACCTTCAGGGTGGCATCGTCGCCAGCGGCCAGCACATCGAAGTGGGCCTTCAGCTGGGCCTGACCGGCCGCGATGTCGTCCTTGCTCTCATG
This sequence comes from Stenotrophomonas sp. AR029, assembly GCF_047520695.2. Classification (NCBI taxonomy): domain Bacteria; kingdom Pseudomonadati; phylum Pseudomonadota; class Gammaproteobacteria; order Lysobacterales; family Lysobacteraceae; genus Stenotrophomonas; species Stenotrophomonas sp. AR029. The sequence goes on from NZ_JAXBQQ020000001.1 coordinate 214,780, forward strand.
GCCGGTGGCCGGATCGAAGCGGGCCTCGAACAGTTCGACCAGCAGGCGGGCCAGCAGCGGGTAACGCGCGAAGGTGCCTTCCACGTAGGCCTGCGAGAACGGCACGCCGGTCTGCAGCAGGTACTTGCAGTAGCCACGCAGCATGGCGACCTGGCGCCAGTGCAGGCCAGCAGCCAGCACCAGGCGGTTGAAGCCGTCGTTCTCGGCGTCGCCGTGCCAGACGCGGGCGAAGGTCTCGCCGAAGGCTTCATCGACACTGGCGGCATCGATCACGCCAGCGGTCGACTCGACCTCGAAGTCCTGCACGTACACCGGCGCGTTGTCGACCGACAGGCGGTACGGACGCTCGGCGATCACGCGCAGGCCCATGTTTTCCATCATCGGCAGCGCGTCCGACAGCGGGATGTCATCCAGCTGGCGATACAGCTTCAGGCGCAGGCCATCGCCGCTTTCGCGCGGCACGGCCTGCAGGCTCAGGCGCAGGTCGTCCGGGCCGGTCAGCGCGTCGAGCTGGCTGACATCGTTGGCGGCAACGGCGGTGCTGTTGTCTTCGATGTAGCCGGCCGGCAGCGCCTTGCCGATGCGGGCGGCGATGCGCAGGCCTTCGGTCTCGCCGTGGCGGCTCACCAGCGCTTCGCGCAGGTCGTCCTGCCAGTTGCGCAGCACCTGGGCCAGCTTCTGCTCCAGTTCGGCGGTATCGACGTCGAGCATTTCACCCGGCTTCGGGCGCACGATCAGGTGAACCTGCGCCAGCGGCGATTCGCCCAGCACCACCGAGCTGTCGACGAACTCGCCGTGCAGCGCGTCCTTGAGCATCGCTTCGATGCGCAGGCGCACATCGGTGTTGAAGCGCTCGCGCGGCAGGTAGACCAGCGCGGAGATGAAACGGCTGTACTTGTCACGGCGCAGGAACAGGCGGCTGCGCACGCGTTCCTGCAGGCCCAGCACGCCCATCGCGGTGCGGAACAGTTCGTCCTCGCTGGACTGGAACAGTTCTTCGCGCGGCAGGGTTTCCAGGATATGGCGCAGGGCCTTGCCACTGTGGCTGGCCGGGGCCAGCCCGGACTGCTTCATCACATGCTCGTGGCGCTGGCGCACCAGCGGGATTTCCCACGGGCGACGGTTGTAGGCGCTGGAGGTGAACAGGCCGAGGAAACGCTGCTCGCCGATGATCTTGCCCTTGGCGTCGAACTCCAGCACGCCGATGTAGTCCATGTAGCCGGCGCGGTGCACGCGCGAACGGGCATTGGTCTTGGTCAGGATCAGCGCATCCTTCAAACCTGACGTGGTATTCAGGCCCTGCGCGGCCAGCGTCTTGACCGGACGGGCGGCGGACTTGTCCTTGCCGCGCATCAGGCCCAGGCCGGTGTCGTTCAGCGGCGCCAGCACCTCTTCCTTGCCCTGCTTCTCGACGCGGTACTCGCGGTAGCCGAAGAAGGTGAAGTGGTTGTCAGCGGCCCAGCGCAGGAACTCCTGTGCTTCCTTGCGCGACGCGTCGTCGACGGGCAGCTGGCGGCTGCCCAGGTCGTCGGCCAGTGCCAGCGCCTTGTCCTTCATCGGCTGCCAGTCGCGCACGATCGCACGCACTTCATCCAGCGCCTTGTTGATGGCCTGCTCGATGGCGGCCATCGCATCGGCCGGCTGGCGGTCGATTTCCAGCAGCATCACCGACTCGGCATCACCTTCGCCGACCTTGACCAGCTTGCCGGCCTTGTCGCGGGTGAAACGCAGTACCGGGTGGCCCAGCACGTGGACGCCCACGCCCTGCTCGGCCAGCGACATGGTGACGGTATCGACCAGGAACGGCATGTCGTCGTTGACGATCTGCAGCACGGTATGCGGCGATTCCCAACCGTTGGCCTTCGCGGTCGGATTGAACACGCGGACGTTGGCCTTGCCAGCCTTGCGGGCCCGGGCGAATTCCAGCGTCTCAGCCGCGAGAGCGGCCCACTCTTCAGCGCTGTGGTGCGGGAACTCGTCCGACTCCATGCGCTTGTAGAAGTCAGTGGCGAAGGCCACTGCTTCGGCCTGTGCGGCCGCGGGGTAGCGCTTGCGCAAGGCCGTGTACACCGGCTCCAGGGAGAAACCAGCGGTCACTGCGACCTCCGACTCTGCTGGTTTCGTCTTGTTTTTCACGGTCTTGGCTGCGGTTTTTTGCGGTTTCATGGCAGAGCGATGCGCTTGCTCAGTTGGGAAAATGAAATTGTAGCCCTACCGCACGAAAAGGCCTTGCTGCAGGACGGAATAAGCAGATTCGGGTTTGCTGCGGTTTAGACGCCTATTCAGTTCGCTCCGGTATGGAGCTGGCGCCTGCTTCAGCACTGCCGACAGGATCGGCAAAGCGTGTTACCGGAAGACACACGCGGCGACGCCGATTCGATTCCACAATCCTGAACTGGACGGTATAGTCCACCGCGTGAACCCGGCCTACCTCCCCGTTGCCCTCGACGCACGCGATGAGCGCGTGTTCGATGCCGTGCGCGAACTGCTGGCCCAGCAGGGCATCCAGATGAGCATGGACGCGGTGGCCCAGCATGCCGGCTGTTCCAAGCAGACCCTCTACTCGCGCTATGGCAGCAAGCAGCAACTGCTGCGCCGGGTAATGCAGCGCCACGTCGGCCACGCCACCGGGGCCATGGTTCGTGCACTCCGCAGTGACGACCTGCGTGCCAGCCTGCTCCAGTTCGCCACCGACTTCCTGGAGCATTTCAACCAACCGCACGTAGGGCAGGCCTGCCGGCTGATCGCGGCCGAGGCGGCCCAGTTTCCCGAAGAGGCGCGTACGCTGTACCGGCATGGTGCCGGCGCGTTGTCGCTTCATCTTGCTGAATGGATTGAAACCGTTTGCATGCAGGGCCAGCTCCGGCATGACGACCCGCACTTCATGGCCGAACTGCTGCTGAGCATGATCGCCGGTCAGGATTTCGACAAACAGCGCTTCCATACCCCCCACCGTGATGACGCGCTCTCGCGTCGGCGCTGGGCAGAGTTCTCCGTCGACAGCTTCCTGCGCGCCTTCGCGCCTCAGCCGTCGCCGGCCCCGTCTACAAACCAACCCCGGAGTTCCTCCTGATGACCGCCCCACTCCGCACCCTTGCCTTGACGTGCGCCGTTGCTGTCGCGCTGGCTGCCTGCAAGAAGCCGGAACAGCAGACGCCCCCGCCGCCGGAGGTGGGCGTGATCGACGCCAAGCCGCAGACCCTGCCGCTGCAGCGCGAACTGGTCGGCCGCCTGTCGCCGTTCCGCAGCGCCGACGTCCGCGCACGCGTGCCCGGCGTGCTGCTCAAGCGCGTCTACCAGGAAGGCTCGCAGGTCAAGCAGGGCCAGACCCTGTTCCTGATCGACCCGGCGCCGCTGCGTGCCTCGCTCAACGCCTCCGAGGCCCAGCTGGCCTCGGCCCGCGCGACCTACGCCAACGCCAAGGTCGCCGCCGACCGCGCACGCTCGCTGGCCCCGCAGCAGTTCGTCTCCAAGTCCGACCTGGACAACGCCGAATCGGCCGAGCGCACCGCGCTGGCCGCGGTCAAACAGGCCGAAGCGGCAGTGACCTCCTCGCGGATCAACCTGGGCTATGCCGAAGTGACCGCGCCGATCAGTGGCGTGGCCAACAAGCAGCAGGTCACCGAGGGCGCGCTGGTGGGCCAGGGCGATGTGACCCTGCTGACCACCGTCGACCAGCTCGACCCGCTGTACGTCAACTTCTCGTTGAGCGTGGACGAGCTGACCCAGCTGCGCGCGCAGCAGGCCAAGGGCGCGCTGGCGCTGTCCGGCGACGGCAAGGCCACGGTCAACGTCAAGCTCGCCGACGGCACCACCTATGGTGAGCCGGGCACGCTGGACTTCTCCTCGACCACGGTCGACCCGGCCACCGGCGCCGTGTCGTTGCGCGCGCTGCTGCCGAACCCGCAGCAGATCCTGCTGCCGGGCGCCTTCGTCAGCTTCCAGGCCAACCTGGGCGAGCGCAACAACGCCTTCCTGGTGCCGCAGCAGGCCCTGCTGCGCGATACCACCGGCGGCTACGTGATGGTGGTCGGCGCCGACGGCAAGGTCGTGCGCAAGAACGTGAAGACCGATGGCGCGCAGAACGGCAACTGGCTGGTCAGCGACGGCCTGGCCGCCGGTGACAAGGTGATCGTGGCCGGCGTGCAGAAGGTCAAGGAAGGTGCACCGGCGGTGGCCAAGCCGTGGACCCCTGGCCAGGACGCCAACGGCAAGCCGGCCGCAGGCGGCGCCGCCCCGGCGGGCGCTGCACCGGCTGCAGGCAAGGCACCGGCCGACGCGGCCAAGCCCGAGCAGGCCGATGCGGCCAAGCCGGCCGCCACCGATTCGAACAAGCAGTAACGGGAACCTTCCGTCATGCCTAAATTTTTCATCGAACATCCAGTCTTCGCCTGGGTGGTTGCGATCCTGATCTCGCTCAGCGGCGTGATCGCGATCCTCAACCTGGGCGTGGAGTCCTATCCCAACATCGCCCCGCCGCAGGTCACCGTCTCGGCGACCTATCCGGGCGCCAGCGCCGATACCACGGAAAAGTCGGTCACCCAGGTGATCGAGCAGCAGCTGACCGGCATCGATCACCTGCTGTACTTCAGCTCCTCGTCCGCCTCCAACGGCCGTGCACAGATCACCCTGACCTTCGAGACCGGTACCGATCCGGACATCGCCCAGGTGCAGGTGCAGAACAAGGTCTCGCTGGCCACGCCACGCCTGCCTTCGGAAGTCACCCAGCAGGGCGTGGTGGTGGCCAAGGCCAACGCCGGCTTCCTGATGGTGGTGGCGCTGCAGTCCGATACCCCGACCATCAACCGTGACGCGCTGAACGACATCGTGGGCTCGCGCGTGCTCGACCAGGTCTCGCGCATCCCCGGCGTCGGCAGCACCCAGCAGTTCGGTTCCGAGTACGCCATGAACATCTGGCTGAACCCGGAAAAGATGCAGGGCTACGGCCTGTCGGCCAGCCAGGTACTGGCCGCGGTGCGTGCGCAGAACGTGCAGTTCGCCGCCGGCGCGCTGGGTTCGGATCCGTCGCCGGAAGGCCAGCACTTCACCGCCACGGTCTCGGCCGAAGGCCGCTTCAGCTCGCCGCAGGAATTCGAGAACATCATCCTGCGTGCCAACGCTGATGGCTCGCGCGTGCTGCTGAAGGACATCGCCCGCGTCGCCTTCGGTGCCAACAACTACGGCTTCGACACCCAGTACAACGGCAAGCCGACCGGCGCCTTCGCCATCCAGCTGCTGCCGGGCGCCAACGCCCTGAACGTGGCCGAAGCGGTGCGCGCCAAGATGGACGAGCTGCAGCCCAGCTTCCCGGCCGGCGTCACCTGGTTCTCGCCGTACGACAGCACCACCTTCGTCAAGATCTCGATCCAGGAAGTGGTCAAGACACTGTTTGAAGCAGTGTTCCTGGTGTTCCTGGTGATGCTGATCTTCCTGCAGAACTTCCGCGCCACCCTGATCCCGACCCTGGTCATCCCGGTGGCGCTGCTCGGTACCTTCCTGGGCATGTGGATGATCGGCTTCACGATCAACCAGCTGACGCTGTTCGCGATGGTGCTGGCGATCGGCATCGTGGTCGACGACGCGATCGTGGTGATCGAGAACGTCGAACGCATCATGACCGAGGAGGGCCTGGCGCCCAAGCCGGCCACGCAGAAGGCGATGACCCAGATCACCGGTGCGGTGGTGGCGATCACCGTCGTGCTGGCCGCGGTGTTCATCCCCTCCGCCCTGCAGGGCGGTGCCGCCGGTGAGATCTACAAGCAGTTCGCGCTGACCATCGCCATCTCGATGGCATTCTCGGCGTTCCTGGCCCTGGGCTTCACCCCGGCGCTGTGCGCGACCTTCCTCAAGCCGACGCACAACGACAACCCGAACATCGTCTACCGCACCTTCAACAAGTACTACGACAAGATCAGCCACACCTATGTGGGCCACATCACCTCTGCGGTGCGCCATGCGCCGCGCTGGATGATCCTGTTCGTGGTGCTGACCGCGCTGTGCGGCTTCCTGTTCACCCGCATGCCGGGCAGCTTCCTGCCGGAAGAAGACCAGGGCTATGCGCTGGCGATCGTGCAGCTGCCGCCGGGCTCGACCAAGGGCCAGACCAACGAAGTGTTCGCGCAGATGCGTGGCATCCTGGAAAAGCAGGATGGCTATGAAGGCATGCTGCAGGTGGCCGGCTTCAGCTTCGTCGGTTCCGGCGAGAACGTGGGCATGGGCTTCATCCGCCTGAAGCCGTGGGAGGAACGCAAGTTCACCGCGCCCGAGTTCATCCAGAACATGAACGGCGCGTTCTACGGCATCAAGGAAGCGCAGATCTTCGTGGTCAACCTGCCCACCGTGCAGGGCCTCGGCCAGTTCGGTGGCTTTGACATGTGGCTGCAGGACCGTAGCGGTGCCGGCTACGAACAGTTGACCCAGGCCCGCAACATCCTGCTCGGCCAGGCCGCGCAGAAGCCGGACCACCTGGTTGGCGTGCGCCCCAACGGCCTGGAAAACGCGCCGCAGCTGCAGCTGCACGTGGACCGCGTGCAGGCGCAGTCGATGGGCATGTCGGTGTCGGACGTGTACAGCACCATCCAGCTGATGCTGGCCCCGGTGTACGTCAACGACTTCTTCTACGAAGGCCGCATCAAGCGCGTGACCATGCAGGCCGATGGCCCGTACCGCACTGGCCAGGAATCGCTGAAGAGCTTCTACAGCCCGTCCAGCCTGACCCAGAACGCCGATGGCACCAACGCGATGATCCCGTTGAACACGGTGGTCAAGTCCGAATGGGTGTCGGCGCCGCCGTCGCTGAGCCGCTACAACGGCTACTCGGCGATCAACATCGTCGGTTCGCAGGCACCGGGCACCAGCTCGGGTGAGGCGATGCAGACCATGGAAGGCATCGTCAACGACGACCTGCCGGCCGGCTTCGGCTACGACTGGTCGGGCATGTCCTACCAGGAAATCCTGGCCGGAAACGCTGCGACCCTGCTGCTGGTGCTGTCCATCGTGGTGGTGTTCCTGTGCCTGGCCGCCCTGTATGAAAGCTGGTCGATCCCGGTGGCGGTGCTGCTGGTGGTGCCGCTGGGCGTGCTGGGTGCCCTCGGCCTGTCGATGCTGCGCGGCCTGCCCAACGATCTGTTCTTCAAGATCGGCCTGATCACCGTGATCGGCCTGGCGGCGAAGAACGCGATCCTGATCGTGGAGTTCGCGGTGGAGCAGCGCGCAGCAGGCAAGAACCTGCGTGATGCCACCATCGAAGCGGCGCGCCTGCGTTTCCGCCCGATCCTGATGACCTCGTTCGCGTTCATCATGGGCGTGATCCCGATGGCGATCTCCACCGGTGCCGGCGCCAACTCCCGCCACGCCATCGGTACCGGCGTGATCGGCGGCATGCTGTTCGCCACCCTGCTCGGCCTGCTGATGATCCCGGTGTTCTTCGTGGTCGTGCGCCGCATGCTGGGCGACAAGCTGGACGAACCGTCCAAGGAGTTCATGGAACGCCAGCGCGATGCGGATGCCGCACATCGTCCGGATCGTTGATCCGGTGCTGCGCTGAGAACGAGAAGGCCCCGGAGCGATCCGGGGCCTTTTTATTGCCACAGTTGAATTCATGCCAACCCAGGTTGGCATCTACCGGAACAACGGCATTGCCGGTAGCCGCCAACCTTGGTTGGCGCTGTTCGGGCAACGCCTCAGCGCATCACCGCGACCACGGCGCACACCGCCACCAGAATCAGCGAGGCCCACTGCATGGGTACGAAGAAGAAATGGTGGGGCGCGGCCTCCCCCTTCCGCCGCGGCGCACGGTTGAGCCACAGGCCCAGCACCACGTTCACCGCTGCGCCGAGGCCTGAGCCCAACAGAACCTGTGACAGCGGAGTATTGCCCCTGGGGCCGTCATGCGGAAAGAAGTACGCCAGCAGCAGGATCGCTGCAATCGGCGTCACCAGCGTCATGATTCCCCAACCGCGATAGATCACGTCGTCATCCTCGAAGAAACGGACTGCATTAGAGCAGCATGCGTCTCTGCAGGCCAACGGCAATGACGTCATCTGGATGACCATCATCCACGCGTGGCGTGGACCTACCGCCGCGCCGCCATTGCGGCGGCGCGGCCCTGCGACTCAGCGCAGCCCGGTTTCGTTGCGGGCGATCACCAGGCGCTGGATCTCCGAAGTACCTTCGTAGATCTCGGTGATCTTGGCATCACGGAAGTAGCGCTCCAGCGGCATTTCCTTGGAATACCCCATGCCGCCGTGGATCTGCACCGCCTGGTGGGTAATCCACATCGCCGCCTCAGAGGCGGTCAGCTTGGCAATGGCAGCCTCATTGCTGAAGCGCTTGCCCTGGCCCTTCACCCACGCCGCGCGCAGGGTCAGCAGCAGCGCTGCGTCCAGCTTGCACTTCATGTCGGCAATCTTGGCCTGGGTCATCTGGAAGGTACCGATGGCCGCGCCGAATGCCTTGCGCTCCTTGACGTATTCAATCGTCGCTTCATAGGCGGCACGGGCGATGCCGATGGCCTGCGAAGCGATGCCAATGCGACCGGCATCGAGCACGCTCATGGCGATCTTGAATCCCTCGCCTTCCTGGCCCAGCACGTCTTCGGCCTGCGCCACGTAGTCGTTGAACTCGATCTCGCAGGTGGCCGAGGCGCGGATGCCCAGCTTGGGCTCGGTCTTGCCACGACCGAAACCGGCCTTGTCGGTATCGATGATGAAGGCGGTGATGCCGCGCGCGGCCTTGTCCGGCTCGCTCATCGCGAACAGCACGATGTACTTGGCCACCGGACCGGAGGTGATCCAGCTCTTCTTGCCATTGATGACGAAGGTGCCGTCGGCCTGCTTCACCGCGCGGCAGCGCATGGCGGTGGCATCGGAACCGGACTGCGGCTCGGTCAGCGCGAACGCGCCGATGGCCGTGCCTTCGGCGATGGCACGTACGTAGGTCTGCTTCTGCTGCTCGGTACCGTGGGTCAGGATGCCGTTGCAGAACAGCGAATTGTTGACCGACATGATGGTCGAATGGGCTGCGTCGGCGGCGGCGACCTCCACCATCGCCAGCACGTACGCAACCGGGTCCATGCCCGCACCGCCGTATTCGGTCGGCACTTCAATGCCCATCAGGCCGTTCTCGCCCAGCAGGCGGATGTTGTCCAGCGGGAACTCGCCGGTGCGGTCATGATGCTCCGCACTGGGGGCGATCTTTTCCTGCGCGATACGCCGCGCAACGTCCTGCAGCATCAACTGCTCTTCGGTAAAGCTGAAATCCACAACACCCTCCCGGGTACATGAAGTTATGGGCCGCATACGGCGCGCCCAGGTGCTCCGATTGTACCGGGGCCCGGCAGTTTCCGTACGCTGGCGACTTGACCGCGACAGCCCCTTCAGCGAATATATCTCTATATCGCGATAGGTAGATGTTTATGGATCTGGAAGACTGGTCGACCCGCCTGAAGGTGTTCGCCGATGCCACTCGCGTGCGCCTGCTGGCGCTGCTGGAGCAGGAGGAACTGACCGTGGCCGAACTGTCGGCGATCACCCGGCTGGCGCAGCCGCGCGTGTCCACCCACCTGGCACGCCTGAAGGAAGCCGGCCTGGTCCGCGACCGCCGTGCCGGCGTGTCGGCCTACTACCGCTTCGACGAGGCCCAGCTGGACCCCGCGCAGCGTGCATTGTGGCATGCCTTGAGCAACGGAAGCGATGACCCGCTGCTGCGCCAGGACGCTGAACGCGTGGCCGCCGTGCTGGCCCACCGCGCCTCCGACCAGAACTGGGCCGACAGCGTGGCCGGCGACATGGAACGCCACTACTCGCCCGGGCGCACCTGGGAGGCGCTGGCCCGCACCGCGCTGCCGCTGCTTGAGACCGGCGACGTGCTGGATATCGCCTCTGGTGATGGCGTGCTGGCCGAACTGGTTGCCCCGCATTCCAAGCGCTACATCTGCATCGATACCAGCGCGCGCGTGGTTGCCGCCGCCAGTGAACGCCTGCGCCGCCTGCCCAATGTGGAAGTGCGCGAGGGCGACATGCATGCCCTGCCGTTCAAGGATGCCAGCTTCGACCTGGTCGTGCTGATGCATGCGCTCACCTACGCCAGCAAACCGGCGCAGGCGGTGACCGAAGCTGCACGCGTACTGCGCCCGGGCGGCCGCCTGCTGCTGTGCAGCCTGGCCCGCCACGAGCACAAGGCAGCGGTGGAGGCCTATGGCCACGTCAACCTCGGCTTCAGCGACAAGGAGCTGCGCAGGTTCGTCGACAAGGCCGGCCTGCAGGTGTCCAGCCTGGAGACGGTCACCCGCGAGAAGCGGCCGCCGCACTTCGAAGTGATTTCGCTGATCGCCAACAAGCCCTGAGCCACAGACCGCCATGCCCGCCCTGCCCTGGTTGCATCCCGATCGTGCCAACGCCCTGCTCGACGCCCTGCGCGAGCGGATCCTGATCATCGATGGTGCGATGGGTACGATGATCCAGCGCCACGGCCTGCAGGAAGACGATTACCGTGGCGAACGCTTCGCCGGTGGCTATGACCATCTGCATGGCTCCGGCTGTGATCACGCCACACCGGAAGGCCATGACCTGAAGGGCAACAACGATCTGCTGCTGCTGACCCGGCCGCAGATCGTCGCCGATATCCACACCGCCTACCTCGAGGCCGGTGCGGACCTGGTCGAAACCAACACCTTCAATGCAACCTCGGTCAGCCAGGCCGACTACCACCTCGAGCACCTGGTGTACGAGTTGAACAAGGCCGGCGCTGCGGTCGCGCGCACGTGCTGTGATGCAGTGGCCGCAACCACTCCGGGCAAGCCGCGCTTCGTGATCGGGGTGATCGGCCCGACCAGCCGCACCGCTTCGATCAGCCCCGACGTCAACGATCCCGGCTTCCGCAATACCAGCTTCGACGAGCTGCGCGACACCTACCGCGAAGCCATCGAGGGCCTGATCGACGGCGGCGCCGACACCCTCATGGTCGAGACCATCTTCGACACGCTCAACGCCAAGGCCGCGCTGTATGCGCTGGAGGAAGCGTTCGATGCGCGCGGCGCGCGGCTGCCGGTGATGATCTCCGGCACCATCACCGACGCTTCCGGTCGCACCCTGTCCGGGCAGACCGCCGAGGCCTTCCACGCATCTCTCGCCCACGCCCGGCCGTTGTCGATCGGCTTGAACTGCGCGCTGGGTGCCGATGCGATGCGCCCGCATGTGGAAACCCTCTCGCAGGTCGCCGACTGTTACGTCAGCGCCCACCCCAATGCAGGCCTGCCCAACGCGTTCGGCGAGTACGACGAAACCCCTGAAGAGATGGCCACCACCCTGCGCGGCTTCGCCGAGGATGGCCTGTTGAACCTGGTCGGCGGCTGCTGTGGCTCCACCCCCGAGCATATCCGTGCAATTGCCAATGCCGTGGCCGGACTGCCGCCGCGCGCACTGCCCGGCACCCGGGAGCAGGCCGCATGAACGTTGCCGCCACTGTCCCGCACTTCCCGCCCTACTGCTGTTGAGCCGACGCCTGCCATGACGCCTGTCCGCCCTACCCGCCTGTCCGGCCTGGAACCTCTGGTCATCACCCCGGACCTGCTGTTCATCAATGTCGGCGAACGCACCAACGTCACCGGCAGCGCGCAGTTCCGCAAGCTGATCAAGGAAGGCCGCTACGAGGAGGCGGTGGACGTGGCCCGCCAGCAGGTGGCCAGCGGCGCGCAGATCCTCGACGTCAACATGGACGAGGGCCTGATCGATTCGGAAGCGGCGATGACGCGCTACCTCAACCTGATCATGTCCGAGCCGGACATCGCGCGCATCCCGGTGATGGTCGACTCCTCCAAGTGGAGCGTGATCGAGGCCGGCCTGAAATGCCTGCAGGGCAAGAGCGTGGTCAACTCGATCTCGCTGAAGGAAGGCGAAGCGCTGTTCCGCGAGCACGCGCGCAAGGTGCTACGCTATGGTGCCGCGGCAGTGGTGATGGCGTTTGACGAGGCCGGGCAGGCAGACACCTGTGCGCGCAAGGTCGAGATCTGCACACGCGCCTACCGCATCCTGGTCGACGAGATCGGCTTCCCGCCGCAGGACATCATCTTCGACCCGAACATCTTCGCCGTCGCCACCGGCATCGAAGAGCACGACAACTACGCGGTGGACTTCATCGAAGCCACCCGCATCATCAAGCAGACCCTTCCGCACTGCCATGTCTCCGGCGGCGTCTCCAACGTCTCGTTCTCGTTCCGAGGCAACGAAACCGTGCGCCAGGCCATCCATTCGGTGTTCCTGTACCACGCGATCGCCGCCGGCATGGACATGGGCATCGTCAACGCCGGCGCGATGCCGATCTACGACGAACTGGAGCCGGACCTGCGCGAGCGTGTCGAGGACGTGATCCTCAACCGCCGAAGCGATGCCACCGAGCGCCTGCTGGAGATCGCCGAGCGCTACAAGGGCAAGAAGGGCGCGGCGAAGACCGAAGATCTGGCCTGGCGCGACAAGCCGGTGGCACAGCGCTTGGCACATGCCCTGGTACACGGCCTGGATGCCTTCGTCGAGGAAGACACCGAACTGGCCCGGCAGGCCTCCAGCCGCCCGCTGGACGTGATCGAAGGACCGCTTATGGACGGCATGAACATCGTCGGCGACCTGTTCGGCGCCGGCAAGATGTTCCTGCCACAGGTGGTGAAATCCGCGCGCGTGATGAAGAAGGCCGTGGCCTACCTGCTGCCTTACATCGAAGCGGAAAAGGCGCGCAGCGGTGACACCGCCAAGAGCAACGGCAAGATCATCATGGCCACGGTGAAGGGCGATGTGCATGACATCGGCAAGAACATCGTCGGCGTCGTACTGGCCTGCAACAACTTCGACGTGGTCGACCTCGGCGTGATGGTGCCGGCGCAGAAGATCCTCGATGCTGCCCGCGAGCACAACGCAGACCTGATCGGCCTGTCCGGGCTGATCACCCCGTCCCTGGAGGAGATGAGCCACGTCGCCCGCGAGATGGAGCGCCAGGGCTTCGACCTGCCGCTGCTGATCGGGGGCGCGACCACTTCGCGTGCGCATACCGCGCTGAAGATCGACCCGCACTACAAGGCGCCGACGGTGTGGGTGAAGGATGCGTCGCGCGCGGTTGGCGTGGCGCAGTCGCTGATCTCGCGTGATCTGCGCGAGGCCTTCGTTGCCGCCAACGAAGCCGACTATGCCGAAATCCGCGCACGCCACCGCAACCGGGGCGACGCCAAGCGCCTGGTCACACTGGAACATGCGCGCGCGCAGAAATTCCATGGCGGCTGGGACAACTACACTCCACCGACACCGAATCAGCCCGGCCTGCACGTGTTCGACGACTATCCCCTGGCCGAACTGGTCCACTACATCGACTGGACGCCGTTCTTCCAGGCCTGGGAGCTGGCCGGCAAGTTCCCGGCGATCCTCACCGACGGGATCGTCGGTACCCAGGCCAGCGAGCTGTACAAGGATGCCCGTGCGATGCTCGAGCGCATCGTCGGCGAGAAGTGGCTGACGGCCAAGGCCGTGTTCGGCCTGTGGCCGGCCAACAGCATCGGCGACGATGTCCGCGTGCAGCACGCACAGGGCGAAACCACCCTGCACTTCCTGCGCCAGCAGGTGGACAAGCCAGCCGAACGCCCGGATTTCTGCCTGGCCGATTTCATTGCACCGGCCGACAGCGGAAAGCAGGACTGGATCGGCGCGTTCGCTGTCACCGCCGGCATCGGCATCGACGCCCACGTCGCGCGCTTCGAGGCCGAGCATGACGATTACAACGCGATCCTGCTGAAAGCATTGGCCGACCGCTTCGCCGAGGCGCTGGCCGAGCGCCTGCACCAGCGCGTGCGTACCGAATTCTGGGGCTACGACCGCGCCGAGACGCTGGACAACGAGGCCCTGATCGACGAGCAGTACCGCGGCATCCGTCCGGCACCGGGCTACCCGGCCTGCCCCGAGCACAGCGAGAAGCGCCGCCTGTTCGACCTGCTGCAGGCTGAGAAGAACGCGGGCATGGAATTGACCGAGAGCTTCGCGATGCTGCCCACGGCCGCTGTCTCGGGCTACTACTTCAGCCATCCGCAGAGCCAGTACTTCGTGGTCGGGCGTCTCAGCCGCGAACAGGTCACCGACTATGCCCGGCGCAAGGGCGTGGACCGCGCCCAAGCCGAACGCTGGCTGGCCTCCAACCTCGACTACGACCCCGAATGACACAAAAAGGGGACGGAGGGGATTAAGTCGTTTGTGCATTAGCGACTTAATCCCCTCCGTCCCCTTTTTTGCTTCATCATTCGGCGATGACCGTTCCCGTTGCCCGCCTCTCAAGTTTCTACCTGTTCTACTACGCGGCGCTCGGCGCGTTCACGCCGTACTGGAGCCTGTTCCTGACCGCGCGCGGCATGAGCGTGACCGCGATCAGCGTGATGATGGGCCTGTGGTACGCCACCCGCGTGATCGCACCCAGTACCTGGACCTCGCTGGCGGCCGCATCACCGCGGCCGATCCGCCTGCTGCGCGTCGGCTGCGTGCTGACCCTGCTCAGCTTCGCTGCCTTCCTGCTGCCACTGCCGCAGCCGTGGATGTACCCGGCGATGATCGTGTTCTGCTTCTTCTACAACGCGGTGATGCCGCAGTTCGAGTCGATCACCCTCACCCACCTGGGCAACGACAGCCATCGCTACGGGTTGATCCGGGTCTGGGGCTCGCTCGGTTTCATCGCCGTGGTCACCCTGTTCGGCTGGCTGATCGAGGGCGATGGCGCCGGCAACCACGCCGGATTGTTGCCGTGGATGATGCTGCCCCTGTTCGTGCTGCTGGTTGCCTCGGCCTTCAGCAACCACTACGCGCGCGGCATCGGCAAGACTGCGGGTGACACCAGCGGCTTCTGGCAGATCGTGCGCCGACCGCCGGTGCTGGCGTTCTTCCTGGCCGCCTTCATGGAACAGCTGTCGTTCGGCCCGTACTACACGTTCTTTTCGGTCTACATGGACCATCACGGCTACCGTACCTCCACCCTTGGCCTGCTGTGGACCATCGGCGTGGTCTTCGAAGTGGGCGTGTTCTTCACCATCGGCCGCTTCTTCCGCCGCTACGACGCCAGCTGGATGCTGCTGATCGCGCTGGTCAGTTCCTGCCTGCGCTGGGCCGTGACCGCACTGTTCCCGGAGAACCTGCCGGTGATGCTTCTGGCGCAGACCGCGCACGCGCTGGGCTTTGCCGCGTTCTTCGCTGCAGCGATGCAGATGCTGGCGACCTACTTCCCCGGTCGTCTCAACGGCCACGGCCAAGGACTGCTGTACGGCTTTTCGTCCGGTGTCGGCGGTGTGCTGGGCGCGCTCATTGCCGGCCAACTGTGGAAGATCGACGACGGCCGCACCGCGTTCCTGGCCGGCAGCGGCTTCGCCCTGATTGGCGCCCTGCTCTGCTTCTTCGCGCTGAGCCTGCCGCTGATACGCGCGCGCCGGACCCACGGCGCACACTGACAACGCTCCGATTCAGCGCTGCAGCAACACCTGCTGCAGCGATGGCAGCAGCACGCGGTTGCCATGCGCGCTGAGATGATCTCCATCGAAGAACAGCGGGCGGCCATCGCGCTGCGCGGGACATAGCGCGTCGTCGCACAGCACCGGCATCGGGTCCCACAGCACGCCACCCGGCAGTCCATCAACCACCTGCTGCAGGCTGCCCAGCATCGGCGCACGCAGCGCTTCCATCGCCTCGCGCGTGCTGTCCAGGCCATTGCGGCAGACTTCGTTGCGCGCATTGAATTGGTCCGAGCAGCGATAGGGCGGCGCCGGCAGCACCGGCTTGGGCGCCTCCAGCACGATGCGCACACCGCGCTCGGCCAGTGGCTTCCACTGCTTGATCGCCTCGACCGCTTCGGCCTCACGCCCTGCCGTGGCCTCCGCTGTCAGTTCGCCCGCCAGCTGCGCCCGCGCATCGAACAGCACGAACTGATCGGACAGGCGCGGCATCCGCAGCGACACCAGCACCACGGCATCGCCCGGCTGCGCGCGCCGCGCGATATCGGCGAACACCGCGGCATCGAAATCAGCGCAACCGGCACCCGCCCCACGCCACTTCTGCAGGCTCACCTGCGGGCATCCGCCGCGGCCATAGAGGGAGACCTCCGAGCCGGTTTCCAGCGCCAGCCGCTGCAGCAGCTCGATGTAAGCCATCGCATGCGAATCACCGGCAACAAACACCCGCTTCGGCGCGCCGGCCGGCGTCGGGCGGTCGCAGTTTCCACGGGCAAAGGTCCGCGCACTGCCGCCTTCGAAACGATGCTTGGCAGCCAGCAGAGCGCAATTGGGATAATCGCCAGCCACGCTCTTGCCATTGGGGTACCAATCGGCCGGATGCCGGCTGACGGTACTCAGCGACAGTCGTGGCGCCTGCTGATAGAGCAATGCCTGGATACCGGCGGCGCACAGCAGTACGACCGCGCCGGCCAGCACCCAACGCCCGGGGCGCAGGCGCTGCGCCAACGTGCCGCGGAACGGCTGTTCCACCCAGCGCCACGACGCCCATGACAGCACCAGTACCAGCACCATCGCAGCGGTCATCTGCCAGGGTGCCTGCAGGCCCACGGTCCAGCGCATCAGCACGAACACCGGCCAGTGCCACAGATACAGCGAGTACGAAAGCAGACCGATGCGGCGCATCGGAGCGCTGGCCAACAGGCGCGCCACCCATGCCTGCGGATGGTGATGCAGCGCCCAGAGCAGGCCCGCGGTGGCGAAGGCCGGCAGCAGGCCGTCAGGCCACGGCGAGCGCCCGGCACGCGAGGACCATAGCGCCCACCCCAGCAGGGCCAGCGCCATCATGGCCAGCAGGGAAAACACCGGCGCAGCGCGCTTCAGTGCCTGACTGGTTGCCGGGTCCAGCGATTGCCGCACGTGCAGCAGCTGGAACAACAGCACGCCCACCCCCAGTTGCCAGAGACGGGTGCTGGTGGCGTAGAACGCCCACGATGGCGGCGCCTCGCGCAGACCCAGCACCGCAGCGTGCAGCAGCGATGCCATGCTGACCAGTGCGAACAGGCCCAGGCTGATCCAACGCCCGCGCGCGCCACGTGCCCAGGCCAGGAACAGCAACGGGAACAGCAGGTAGAACTGCTCTTCCACACCCAGCGACCAGGTATGGGTATAGGGATTGAATTCGGCCTTGGGCGCGAAGTAATCGTTGCCGATCGCCGCCAGCACCCAGTTGCTGAAGCCGAACAACGCCATCAGCCCCGTCTTGTCGCTGGCTTCGCTGAGCCACGACTCGGGAATGAACAGCACGCTCGCCACAGCGGTCAGCAACACGCACGCCAGCAGCGCTGGTGCGATGCGACGGATGCGACGCGCATAGAAGCGCAGCATCGACTGCCCCAGCGACAGCGGCGGCAGCCGGTGTACTGATGCGCTGACCACGAAACCGGAGATGACGAAGAACACATCCACGCCAGTGAACCCGCCTGGCAACCAGGCCGGGTCCAGGTGGAACACGATGACGGCCAGCACCGCGATCGCGCGCAGGCCGTCAATGTGCGGCACGTAGCCGCGGCTTGGATCAGCGGTCATCCCTTCCCCCACGGCCGCGACGGCAGCGCGCCCGCGGCGGTCACGCGCTTACCAGACCAGGTCGTCCGGCACCTGGTATTGCGGGTCCGCGTACGGATCCTCCTCGGCCGGCGCATTCGGATCGACCTTCAGCGCCACCGACGCGGCGAACACCGCCTCGGACTGCGCCAGCACCTCGGCGGTCACCAGCAGGTAGCGGCCATTGAGCTGGACCACCCCAAGCTCGCCGGCATTGAGCGCGGTCAGCTGTTCGGCGGTCACATAGATGCGCTTGATCTTGCCGCCATATGGGAAGTGGCGGGCGATATCGGCCGCTTCCGAGTTCAGGCTCTTGTCCTTCAGCAGTTCTTCCAGCTTGGCCTTGGCCTCGCGGCGCACACGCGCCTCTTCCTGCTTCAGGCGCTCGGTCTCGATGCGCTCTTCCTTTTCCTTCTGCGCGCGGATGGCGTAGGCCTTGGCCAGGTCCATCTCTTCGGCGCTGCGCGGCTTGCGCGGGCCCTGCTGGCCTGGGCCACGTGACTGACCGGGCTTGCCCGGGCCGCCGTGGCCATGCCCACGACGCTCGCCGGGCTTGTGCTCGCCCTTGCCAGCGCCCTGCGGCTTTCCATTGCCGTTGCCACCCTTGCCCTGCGGGCGACCATCACGGCGGGGGCCATCATTCTTGCGCTCGGGCTTGGGCGCAGGCTTGAAGCCCAGGCCCATCAGCTGGTCGCGGAGGGTATCGCTCATAGGATTCGGATCAGTAGTGCGGCGGCGGCGGTTCGCTCGCCGGATCGGAAGAATTCAGCGCGTTGCGGACCTTGCCCAGGTCTTCCAGCAGCACGCGCAGCACGTCGGCGTTGCGCATGCCCTGCATGCGGGCATCGGCCAGCGCATCGCTCAGTTCGGCCAGCGCCTGTTCCTGGAAGGACACGCGCATTTCCAGTTCGACCAGGCGCGCTTCCAGCGCCTGCTCGCGTTCGGTTGGCAGCAGATCAGACATGCAGCGAGCGCCCCCGGCCAATGCCGTAGTACGCCAGGCCCGCCGCTTCCACATCCGCCGGCTCATACAGGTTGCGGCCGTCGAACACCACCGCGTCCTTCAACTGCTCGCGCAGCCTCTGGAAATCGGGGCTGCGGAACTGCTTCCACTCGGTCACCACGACCAGTGCATCGGCCCCCTGCAGCGCCTCATCGGCACTGCTGCAGAACACCAGATCATCGCGCTCGCCGAAGATGCGCTGCGACTCGTGCATCGCTTCCGGATCGTAGGCACGCACCGTCGCGCCGCCTTCCCACAGCTGCGCCAGCAGGCGACGGCTGGAGGCTTCGCGCATGTCATCGGTGTTCGGCTTGAACGCCAGGCCCCACACGGCAAAGGTCTTGCCACGCACACCTTCGTCTTCACCCTTGTCGTAATGACGCTGGATGAGAGCGAACAGATGGCCCTTCTGCGCGTCGTTGACCGCTTCCACGGCGTTCAGCAGCTTCGGCTCCAGGCCGGCCTGCTGCGCGGTGCGGGCCAGCGCCTGCACATCCTTGGGGAAGCACGAGCCGCCGTAACCGGCGCCCGGGTAGATGAAATGCCAGCCGATGCGCGGATCCGAGCCAATGCCCTGGCGGACCTGCTCGACATCGGCGCCGACACGTTCGGCGATGTTGGCGATTTCGTTCATGAACGAGATCTTGGTCGCCAGCATCGCGTTGGCGGCGTACTTGGTCAGCTCCGCCGAACGCACGTCCATTTCCACCACGCGGTCGTGGTTGCGGTTGAACGGTGCGTACAGGCGCCGCATCACCGCCACCGACTCGGCGCTGGTCGCGCCGATGATGATGCGATCCGGGCGCATGCAGTCGGCGACAGCGTCGCCTTCCTTCAGGAATTCCGGGTTGGACACCACATCGAAGGCGATGTCCGCGCCACGTGCCGCCAACTCTGCGGCAATGGCAGCACGCACCTTGTCGGCGGTGCCCACCGGCACCGTCGACTTGTTGACCACCACGGTCGGCACGCTCATGTGCCGCCCGATGGTGCGGGCCACAGCCAGCACGTACTGCAGATCGGCACTGCCATCCTCGTCCGGCGGCGTGCCGACGGCGATGAACACGACCTGGCCGTGGCCGATCGCGGCCGCGGCATCGGTGGTGAACGCCAGCCGCGACGCGGCGTGGTTGGCCTTCACCATCGGCTCCAGGCCCGGCTCATAGATCGGGATGATGCCCTGGTTGAGGCCATCGACCTTGGCCTGGTCGATATCGACGCAGACCACCTGGTGGCCGACATCGGCCAGGCAGGTACCGGTCACCAGCCCTACATAACCGGTACCGAAAATCGCAACGCGCATGTCCGTGCAGGCTCCGTGGTCGCTTACGGCAGGACGCCCAGCAGCTCGACGTCGAAGGTCAGAGTCGCGTTCGGGCCGATCGGGCCACCCGGGGTGCCGTTCTCACCGTAAGCCAGCTCACCCGGGATCCAGAAGCGGTACTTCGAACCGACCGGCATCAGCGCGACGCCTTCGGTCCAGCCCTTGATCACCTGGTCCAGGCCGAACTCGGCCGGCTGGCGACCATAGGAGCTGTCAAACACGGTGCCGTTGAGCAGCTTGCCTTCGTAGTTCACACGCACCTTGCTGCTCGGCAGCGGGCGCTCGCCGCTACCCGGGCGGATGATCTGGTACTGCAGGCCAGACGGGGTGGTCACCACGCCCGGCTGGGTCTTGTTCTTGGCCAGGAACGCGTTGCCTTCCTCGCGGTTGGTCTGCGCAGCGGCGGCGGCCTTGGCCTGCATCTCGGCCTGCTTGCTGCCCATGAAGGCCTGGATGGTGGCGGTCGCGTCAGCTTCCGTCATCTTCGGCTGGCCCTTGCTCAGGCCTGTGCTGATCGCGTCAAACAGCGAGGCGACATCGATGTCGTCCTTCAGCTGTGCCAGCGACGGGCCGACCGAGTACGAACCGATCATCTGCGACACTTTGACGCGATCGACCTTCGGCGGCTGCGAACCCGGCGCCATGCCCGGCACCTGCTGGCCACTGCGGGCCATCACGACCTGGCGCAACGCGGCATCGGTGGCCTTGGCCTGTTCCTGGGTGATCTGCGGCTGCAGGCCTTCGAACGAACGCTCCACGGCAGTGCGCAGCGCGGCCACATCGATCTCATCGGCGATCGGGGTGAACGACTTGGCGACATCAAGGCCGATGGCGTAGCCGAGCTTCTGCTTGGGGGAATTCAAGGTTGCGGTCTCCTTGGCGGCTGCGGGGGCAGCCGGTTGTTGCGACAGAGCGACACCCGAAGTGCCCATCGCCAGAATCAGAACCGACGCCGCGGCGCCGCGCATTCCCATCTTCATTCGCTGCATTCCTGGAAGTGTCTGGGCGCCGACGTCGGCGCGAAAAGAAACATTGTCGCACGCATGCCGTCGATGTCGAGGCATCCGTGCCGGATATCAATGCGTGGCGGCTGCGGCCAGCGCCTTGTCGATGGCGGCGGTCAGCTGCGGATCGTCCGGCGTTACCTTGCTGGCGAACTGGGCAATGACCTTGCCATCGCGGCCGACCAGGTACTTGTGGAAGTTCCAGCCCGGCGCCACGCCGGTGGCCGCGGTCAGCCTCTGGTACAGCGGCGTGGCCTGTGCACCGACGACATGCACCTTCTCGAACATCGGGAACCTGACGCCGTAGGTGAGCGTGCAGAAATCCTGGATCTGCTTTTCGTCACCGGGCTCCTGGCCCTTGAAATCGTTGGACGGGAAACCGAGCACGGCAAAGCCGCGGCCGGCATAACGCTTCTGCAGCGCCTCCAGGCCTTCGTACTGAGGGGTATAGCCGCACTTGCTTGCGGTATTGACCACCAGCAGTACCTGCCCGTGGTAGCGCTGCTGCAGGTTGACCTGCTGCTTGCTCGCGAGTGGGCGGTACTCCAGGTCCAGCAGATCGGCCGCCAGCACATGGGAGGAACCGGCCAAGCCGGCCACCAGCAGGGTCAGCAGGGACAGGCCGCGCAGGCGGCGCGGGATAACGGTCGGCAGGGGCATCGAGAGCGGTCCGCGGTAGCCATTCACAGGGCCGGCCGGTAGCGGCCGGGAATCGGCCGAACTATAGCACCGCCCCCCGCCCCCCCCGTTGCGGCAAGCGCCAGCGGCTTTGCGCGGCGTGGCGTCTTCCCGCTGGCCTTGCCAACGACGGCGCAGTGATGACATAGCATGGACAACACTGAATGGCAGGCGGAACTGGACCAGCCCGCACATCAAATTTATTTCCCTTTCCAATCAAATGGATAAGAGGATATTTCAGCAATTTGACCACCCCTGCCATCAGTTGGGGACGGCAGGGGGTTGCACCCAGGCGTGCCGGTGTTATAGTTGCATACAACACCAGTCACCTGAGACAGGGGGAAGCCGTGAACGCCCGCATCCGTCGCAACCTCACCGCACCCGCGGCCGCTGCTGTTTCGACCCTGATCGTGCTGGCCTGGCTGGCCACGCCCACCACCCCCGCCTCTCCCGACAGTGCGCAGGACGCAACCGCTGCACCGGCCGGGAACGCCGATTCCCCCCCCCCTCCCCCGCGTCGGCTGCACAGCTCCCTGTCCATGCCGTATTTCTCGTTCGCCCAGCCGCTGACCCCACGGAGCTGAATATGAGCGACATCCAGTGGAGCGACGGCGCTCCCATCTACCGTCAATTGAAGGAGCGCGTGATCGCCATGATGCTCGACGGAATCCTGAAGCCGGGCGATGCCCTGCCTTCGGTGCGCCAGGTGGCCGCCGACTATCAACTCAACCCCATCACCGTTTCGCGCGCCTACCAGGAACTGGCCGATGAAGGCCTGGTCGAGAAGCGCCGCGGCCTGGGCATGTTCATGACCGAGCAGGCGGCCACGCAGCTGCGCAGCAGCGAGCGCGAGCGCTTCCTCAACGAAGAATGGCCCGCGGTGCTGGAGCGCATTCAGCGCCTGGGCCTGAGCCTCGACGAATTGCTGCCCCAGGGGAACGTCTGATGAACAGCACTGCAAGCGAACCCGTCATCACCGCGCGAGGCCTGCGCAAGGCCTACAGGACCACGGTAGCCCTCGACAACGCCAGCTTCAGCATTCCGAGCGGGCGCATCGTCGGCTTGATCGGCCCCAACGGCGCCGGCAAGACCACCGCACTGAAGGCCATCCTCGGCCTCACCTCGGTGGAAGGCGACCTGAGCGTGCTCGGCCGCGATCCGCGACTGCATCGCGACGAGCTGATGAATGACATCTGCTTCATCGCCGACGTCGCCGTGCTGCCGCGCTGGCTGAAGGTGCGCGAGGCGATCGACTTCGTCGCCGGCGTGCACCCGCGCTTCGACCGGGCCCGCTGCGAGCGCTTCCTGGCCAATACCAAGCTGCAACCGAAGCAGCGCGTGCGCGAACTGTCCAAGGGCATGATCGTGCAGCTGCACCTGGCGCTGGTGATGGCCATCGACGCCCGCATCCTGGTGCTGGACGAGCCGACTCTCGGCCTGGACATCCTCTATCGCAAGGAGTTCTACCAGCGCCTGCTGGAGGACTACTTCGACGAACAGAAGACCATCATCGTCACCACCCATCAGGTGGAAGAGATCGAGCACATCCTCAGCGACGTCATGTTCATCCGTGATGGCCGCATCGTGCTCGACGCGGACATGGACGATGTCGGCCAGCGCTACACCGAGCTGCTGGTCAACGCCGACCAGCTGGAGACCGCGCGTGCGCTGAAGCCGATCGACGAGCGCAGCCTGGCGTTCGGAAAGACCGTGATGCTGTTCGATGGCGTGCCGCGCACCCAGCTCTCCACCCTTGGCGAGACCCGCAGCCCGGGCCTGGCCGATCTGTTCGTCGCCATCATGAAGGGGACCTACGCATGAATGCCGTCAACCACCCCGTCAGCCCGATGGGCACCCTGCGCTGGCTGCTCAAGCGCGAGTACTGGGAGAACCGTGGCGGTTTCCTGTATGCACCGTTGATCGCCGGCCTGATCTCGCTGGTGATGAGCACCATCGGCATCGCCTTCGGCCTGTTCGCCCTGCACCGGGCCGCGCGTGATGGTGGCCTGCACATCGACGGCGAAGACGTGAACATCAACGGCCTGGACCTGGCCCTGCTGACCCGCGACATCAGTGCCAAGGACCTGGCTGACCTCGGCAACGGCCTCGACCTGACCCTGGTGCTCAGCTCGGCCTGGCCGTTCCTGGTACTGGCCTTCGTGGTGTTTTTCTACTGCCTGGGTGCCCTGTACGACGACCGCCGCGACCGCAGCATCCTGTTCTGGAAGTCACTGCCGCTGTCGGATACCCAGACCGTGCTGTCCAAGGTGATCAGCGCACTGATCGTGGCCCCGCTGATCGCGGTGATCGCCGGCATCATCACCATGTTCGGCTTCATGCTGGTGATCAGCATCGTCGCGCTGATGCACGGCGGCAGCCCAATGACCCTGATCTGGGGCCCGGCCAGCCCGCTGACCCTGGCCGCCGGCCACCTGGCCTGGATCCCGGTCTACGCCCTGTGGGCCCTGCCCACCGCCGGCTGGCTGCTGCTGTGCTCGGCCTGGGCCCGCAGCAAGCCGTTCCTGTGGGCGGTGATGCTGCCGCTGTTCGCCGGCGTCATCGTCAGCACGACCAAGGTGATGCCGCTGATCGGCCTGACCACGGGCTGGTTCTGGCAGAACATCGTTGGCCGGCTGCTGCTGGGCGGCGTACCGGGCACGGACCTGGTGTATCGCCTCAGCGCCGAGGAAGGCACGCGTCGCGACCTCGAATCGGTGGTCAGCCTGATGTCGCCGGCCTCGCAGCTGAAGTCACTGGCGATGCCGGAACTGTGGATCGGCGCCGCCGTCGGCGCCGTGTTCATCGTCCTTGCCATCCGTCTGCGCAAGCGCGCCGGCGAGATCTGATTCCATCCACCCGGAGGCACCACCCATGCGTTCCCTGCTCGCCTGTTCTGCGTTGTTGCTGTTGCCGCTGTCGGCGCTGGCCGCCGATGCTCCGAACTGCAAGTTCACCGCCGCCCGCACGCTGAAGCTGGATGTGGCCGGTGCCAGGGCTGTGGTGCTCGAGGTCAACCAGCACGACCTGAAGGTCGTCGCCGGCAAGGGCACTGGCCAGCTCGATGGCCGCGCCTGCGCGTCCAGCCAGGAATGGCTGGACCAGCTGGTACTGGACCAGCGCAGGGTGGGCGACAAGCTGGTGGTGAGCCTGCGCCGCGAGGGCCGCGACAGCGGCATCAGCCTGGGCAGCAGCTACGCCTGGCTGGACATCCGTGGCAGCGTGCCGGACAACCTGCCCCTGCAGCTGAAGGTCGGCTCCGGCGACGCCAGCGTGGACAACGCGCAGTCGCTGAGCGTGGATGTCGGCTCCGGTGATGCCATCGTGCGTGGCACCCGCGGCAGCATCCACGCAGCGGTGGGTTCGGGCGACCTGGACATTGATGGCGGCAGTTCGCTGAACCTGCTTTCGCTGGGTTCCGGCGACGTCAAGGTGCGCAACATCGGTGGCGATGCGGTCACCGGCACTGTCGGTTCGGGTGACCTGAAGATCAACGATGTCCGCGGCAACGCACGACTGGACACGGTCGGTTCCGGCGACATCGGGTTCAAGCGCGTGCAAGGCAACGTCGAGGTCGGTGTGGTCGGCTCGGGCGATGTTGATCTGTCCGACATCGGCGGCAATGTGCATGTGCGCAGCCACGGCTCGGGGGACATCCAGGTCGATGGCGTGCGCGGCAGCCTGACCGTCGACCACAGCGGCAGCGGCGATGTCGGCCACCGCAACGTCAGTGGCACCGTCACCCTGCCCCGTAAGAAGTAACCGCTAACGGATCGATCGAGGAAACTGCCATGAATCTGCTGCGCGTGCTGCCTGCCACCCTGCTGTGCCTGCCGCTGATCGCCTGCGGCGGCACTTCTTCCGCACCCGACAAGACCATCGGCAAGAGCGTCGCCGAGGCCACCAGCGGCGTCGGCCAGACTGTCAAGGAGGCCATGGACGATGCCCGCAAGGACATCACCGAGGGCAACATCAAGATCTCGGCCGACAAGCAGCCGCGTGCCGAGATCACCCCGGATGGCCGCCTGCTGATCGCCGGCAAGGAAGTGGCCGCCAACGAAACCCAGCGCCGCCAACTGCAGGAGTACCGCGGCCACGTGGTCGCCATTGCAATGGACGGCATGGATGTCGGCCTGGCCGGTGCCAAGCTCGGCGCCAGTGCTGCCGGAGAGGCCCTGAAGGGCATCTTCAGCGGCGACAGCGAGGGCATCGAGAAGCGGATCAATGCCGAGGCGGAGAAGATCGAAGCCCAGGCCAAGCGCATCTGCAACCGCATGCCGGCGATGCTGGCCAGCCAGCAGGCGTTGGCCGCTTCGCTGCCCGCGTTCAAGCCCTACGCCACAATGGACCAGAGTGACGTCGACGACTGCGGCAAGGACACCGTGGTCCAGCGCTAGGCCTGTGACAGATCAGCGCACCCGGCCGGCAGCGGCGCCCCGCTGCCGGCCGTAGCGTGCCGACCGGCTTACAATGGCGGCCCCGGACGCCCCCGAACCGAATGCCATGAAGAAGTTGTTCCTGCTGCTGGCCGCCCTGCTCTGCCTGGGCCTGGTCGGCTGTGACAAGGATTACCGCAACCACCGCGCCGAGCGCGGCAAGCCCAAGATTTCCGTCAGTGAAGGGATGGTGACCGTGCGTCGCCCGCCGGCACCGAACATCATCATCCTCGGCGATGGCACGATGAAGGTGGACGAGATCCAGATCCCGCTGGACGAAGGGCAGAAGCAGATGCTGCAGACGATGTTCGGCAGGCTGCAGGTGCTGCGCCAGAACACCCTGGTCGCCGCCCCGGCCGATCCCAACATGCAACCGGTGAAGATCCAGCCGCCGGAGGGCATGGAAGTGATTCCGGCGGACCTGATCCAGCGCATACCCGAGTTCAAGGATTACACCGACACGTTCGGCAACATCGTCGCCGACCGTCGCTGAAGCAGAAACGCCGCCCCAGGGCGGCGTTTCCTTTTGTAGAGCCGAGCCCATGCTCGGCTGCTGCCCGGAACCTGAGCCGAGCATGGGCTCGGCTCTACAACCAGCAGATCAACCGCCGGCGCCACCACCGCCAGCCTGGATGCCACCTGCGGTCAGTGCGGTCGGATCCAGCAGGCGCCGCAATTCGGCCTCCTCCAGCCCGCTGTCTTCCAGTGCCACGTCCAGCACCGGGCGTTGTTCCTTGTAGGCACGCTTGGCGATGGCCGCGGCCTTCTCGTAGCCGATGATCGGATTCAATGCCGTTACCAGGATCGGATTGCGCGCCAGCGCTTCGGCCACACGGTCCTCGCGCACCTTCAGCCCGGCGATCGCGCTGTCGGCCAGCAGCCGCGACACATTGGCCAGCAGGCCGATGCCATCGAGCAGGTTCACCGCAATCAGCGGCAGGGTGACGTTGAGCTGGAAGTTGCCGGTCTGCCCGGCCACGGTGATTGCCGTGTGGTGGCCGATCACCTGCGCGCAGGCCATCACGGTCGCTTCCGGAATCACCGGGTTGACCTTGCCCGGCATGATCGAGCTGCCCGGCTGCAGCGCCGGCAGTTCGATCTCGCCCAGCCCGGCCAGCGGACCGGCATTCATCCAGCGAAGATCATTGGCGATCTTGATCAGCGCCACGGCCAGTGCATTGAGCTGGCCCGACAGTTCCACGGCATCATCCTGCGCGGCCAGGCCCTCGAACTTGTTCTCGGCGCTGTCGAACTTGAAACCGGTCTGTTGCTTCAGTGCCTTGGCCACCTGCGCGCCGAAGCGCGGGTCGGCATTGATGCCGGTGCCGATGGCGGTGCCACCCAGCGGCAGGCGGCGCACGCGCCTGAGGCTGTCTTCGATCCGCTCCTGCGCCGAGGCCAGCTGTGCCGACCATGCGCCGAACTCCTGCTCGAAGGTCAGTGGCATCGCGTCCATCAGGTGCGTACGGCCGGTCTTGACCACCTTGCGCAGGCTGCGGCCCTTCTTGTCCAGGGTCTTGCGCAGGTGCACCAGCGCCGGCAGCAGCTGCTCATGCGTCGCCAACACCGCCGACACGCGCAGCGCGGTCGGAATCACGTCGTTGGAGCTCTGCCCCTGGTTGACGTGGTCATTGGGGTGCACGGCGGTCTTGCCCGCCTTGCCGGCACGGTTGGCCAGTGTGGCGATGACCTCATTGGCATTCATGTTCGACGACGTGCCCGAACCGGTCTGGTAGACATCGATCGGGAACTGCGCATCCCAGTTGCCGGCGGCCACTTCGGCGGCAGCGGTCTGGATGGCCTTGGCCACGTTCTTCGGCAGATGGCCCAGCTCCGCGTTGACGCCCGCGGCGGCGCCCTTGACCAGGCCCAGGGCACGGATGAAACCGCGCGGCATGCGCTGGCCCGACACCGGGAAGTTCTGCACGGCACGCTGGGTCTGCGCGCCCCACAGGGCGTCGGCAGGCACCTGCAGCTCGCCCATGCTGTCGTGTTCGATTCTGAAACCCTTGCTTGCAGCTTTGCTCATTGCATCAACTCCGCACTACTTCAGTGGGGGAAAGGGAAGCGGCGGCTGGCAGGGTGTCGCTTCCCGGGCTGGCGGCTGCGCCAACGATACTCCCTTGCCCGCAGCGTGGGATGACGAGCGCGGGCCAGATCGTTCCGTCTGCACGGCCGTTGTGCACGCGCAGGGGTAGTGCCGGCCGCTGGCCGGCACCATGGAAGCGTAGGCCGGGCGTGGTTGCCGGCCAGCGGCCGGCACTACCTGACCGGCACGTCGTAGAATATGGCCCCCGCCGCTCGCCCCAGCCCTGCCGACATGTCCGATTCCGCCCTGCTCGCCCTGTCCCCGCTCGATGGCCGCTATGCCGGCAAGGTCGACGCCCTGCGCCCGATCTTCTCCGAGTACGGCCTGATCAAGGCCCGCATCACGGTCGAGGTGGAATGGCTGCTGGCGCTGGCCGCCGAGCCGGGCATCGTCGAACTGGCCCCGTTCTCCGACGCCGCCGTCGCCCGCCTGCGCGCCCTGGCCGCCAGCTTCAGCCCGGCCCAGGCTGCACGCGTGAAGGAGATCGAGCGCACCACCAACCATGACGTCAAGGCGGTGGAGTACTTCATCAAGGAACAGCTGAAGGACGACGCCGAGCTGGCTCCGGCGCTGGAATTCGTGCATTTCGCCTGCACCAGCGAAGACATCAACAATCTCAGCTACGGCCTGATGCTGGAACAGGCCCGCCGTGAAGTGCTGCTGCCGACCCTGGACGGCATCGCCAGCACCCTGCGCAGCCTGGCCCACGCCCAGGCCGGCCAGCCGATGCTGTCGCGCACCCACGGCCAGACCGCCTCGCCGACCACCTTGGGCAAGGAACTGGCCAACGTGGTCGCCCGCCTGGAGCGCCAGCGCAGGCAGATTGCCGCGGTCGAACTGACCGGCAAGATCAACGGTGCGGTCGGCAACTACAACGCCCACATCGCCAGCTACCCGGACGTGGACTGGCCTGCCTTCGCCGAGCGCTTCGTGACCGGCCTGGGCCTGGTATTCAACCCGTACACCACGCAGATCGAGCCGCACGACAACGTGGCCGAGATCGGCGATGCCGCACGCCGCGCCAACATCATCCTGATCGACCTGGCCCGCGACATCTGGGGCTACATCTCGCTGGGCTACTTCAAGCAGCGCCTGAAGGAAGGCGAAGTCGGCTCGTCGACGATGCCGCACAAGGTCAATCCGATCGACTTCGAGAATGCGGAAGGCAATTTCGGCATCGCCAACGCCCTGTTCGAGCACTTCAGCGCGAAGCTGCCGATCAGCCGCTGGCAGCGTGACCTGACCGATTCCACCGTGCTGCGTGCGCTGGGCACCGCGTTCGGCCACAGCCAGGTGGCACTGGATTCGCTGGCCAAGGGCCTGGGCAAGCTGGAGGTGAACCCGCAGCGCCTGGATGCGGATCTGGACGCGGCCTGGGAAGTGCTGGCCGAGGCCGTGCAGACGGTGATGCGCCGCCATGGCCTGCCGAACCCGTACGAGCAGCTGAAGGCGCTGACCCGCGGCCAGGGGATCACGGCCGAGTCGATGCGTGCGTTCGTGCAGGGGCTGGAGCTGCCGGCGGATGCGAAGCAGCGTCTGCTCGAGATGACCCCGGGCAGCTACACCGGCCTGGCCGAGGCGCTGGCAAAGAAGATCTAAGGGGTTTGCTTGCGGCGGCGGCCGCGGGCGCTGCCTGCGGCAGGCTTAACTGCAACTGCAACGTCAAAGGCGGCTCTGGGTTACTGCCTCGCTTGGCGGGGCGGGTTGGGTTCGCGGGGGACGCCGTGAACCCGTCCCTGGGGGCTTGGCCGCGGCATCCATGCCGCGGACACCCCCGCGAACCCAACCCGCCCCACCTCTGACAGTTTCCCGGTGACGGATCGAAGAGCATTGGGTTGTCGGGACGGAATTTGAAAGAGGGACGCGGCTTCGCCGCGTCCCTCTTTGTTTGAGGGTCTTTTGTAGAGCCGAGCCCGTGCTCGGCTGCTTTTGGGCACGGGCAACAGCAAGCCGAGCGTTGGCTCTGCTCTACATGAGCAAGCGCAGCGCGCGACCCGCTTTTGCCTTTGATTTTCTTCTTTCATTCCGTGGCGGGCCGCGCAGGAAACTGTCAGGGGCCGGGCGGGTGGGCTGCGCGGGGGTGTCCGCCGCATGGATGCGGCGGCCAAGCTTACAGGGACGTACTTGCAGCGTCCCCCGCGCAGCCCACCCGCCCGGCCAAGCGCGGCTTTTGCTTGTGAACCCGTCCCCGCCACGAGGGGCTCCGCCGTTGGCCGGACACCCCGCGACAAACCACCACACGTGCGCAATCCCCACGAACGTCGGACAATGGAGACCTCGGCGGCCCGCCACGCCGCCCCTCCCGCTTTCCGCTGCAAGGATTCCCCCCATGGCCGCCCGCAAGTCCTCCGCCCCCCTCATCGAAGTCACCGCCCGCCCCGGCCAGCCGCTGGGCATGGCGCCGGCCACCTTCCTGCGCGACTTCTGGCAGAAACGCCCGCTGCTGATCCGCAACGCCTTCCCCAACTTCCAGACCCCGGTGCAGCCGGAAGACCTGGCCGGGCTGGCCTGCGAGGAAGGCGTGCTGGCGCGCCTGATCGAGCACGACAAGACCCGGGACGGCTGGCGCGTGCGCACCGGCCCGTTCCAGGAAGACGTGTTCCCCGCCCTGCCCGACCACGACTGGACCCTGCTGGTGCAGGACGTGGACAAGTGGGACCCGGACGTGCGCGCCCTGATCGAGCACTTCAGCTTCCTGCCGCGTTGGCGCATGGATGACGTGATGATCAGCTTCGCCGCCACCGGCGGCTCGGTCGGCGCCCATGTCGACCAGTACGACGTGTTCCTGCTGCAGGCCCACGGCCACCGCCGCTGGCAGATCGACGCCAGCGAATCGATCAAGGGCAAGCAGCCACCGCTGGGCTTCCGCCCGGACGTGGAACTGAAGCTGCTGAAGGTGTTCAAGCCGACCCACGACTGGGTGCTGGCGCCGGGCGACATGTTGTACCTGCCGCCGAACGTGCCGCACCACGGCGTCGCCGAGGATCCCTGCCTGACGTTCTCCTTCGGCATGCGCGCGCCGTCCTCGGCCGAGCTGATCAGCGACTACCTCGACACCCTGATCGCCGATGCCGACGAGAACATCCGTTACCAGGATGCCGACCTCAAGGTGCCGGCCGACCCGAACGAAATCGACACGGTGGCGATGGCGCGGGTGATCACCGCGCTCAACGCCATCCGCATGAACGACCCGGACAAGCTGGGTGACTGGTTCGGTCGCTTCATCACCACCTACCGCGCCGCCGGCGAAGTGATGGCCCACCAAGCCGCACCGGCACCGGAGGAAGTGGTCCAGGCGCTGGCCTCCGGCCTGCTGCTGCAGCGCCACCCGTGGGCACGCCTGGCCTGGCGCCGGGCCAAGCGCGGCGCCAGCCTGTACGTCAGCGGCCAGGACTTCGCGCTGCCGGTGAAGGACGCCCAGCGTCTGGCCGGTGCCGAGCAGCTCGACGCCGCCGCCTATCGCGGCCTGTCCGACAAGGGCCGTGCCGTGCTCCAGCAGCTGCTGGTCGGTGGCGTGTTCCAGCTGATCGATCCGAACGAGGTGTATGACGCTGAAGATGAGGATGACGGCGAAGACGCCGTGGTCCTCGGCGAAGTGGTCGAAGGCCGTGACCGTGTCGACGCGATCGACGCCGACGCGGTGTCCGACGATGTCCACTCCGTGACCGTGCACGACGACGGCATCGAAGTCATCGTCAACTTCGAGGATCACGACGAAGACGACAGCGACGACGGTCGCGCCTGAGCCCTGCCGCCATGGTCCGGGTCCAGCAGGTCAGCCACGCCGACGCCCACGTTGCCATCCACGACGTGCGCCAACGCGTGTTCGTGCAGGAACAGGGCATCGCCGCGGAACTGGAACGCGATGCGCTGGACCCGGTCAGCGTCCATGTGCTGGCACTGGACAGTGACAACCAGCCGGTCGGCACCGGCCGGCTGGCCCCGGACGGCCGCATCGGCCGTATGGCCGTGCTGGCCAGCCATCGCAGCCACGGGGTCGGTGAGGCCCTGCTGGAGGCACTGGTCGAGGCCGGGCGCAGGCTCGGCCTGGCCGAGCTGCACCTGCACGCCCAGCTGCCCGCCCGCGATTTCTATGCCCGCCAGGGCTTCCTGCCGGAAGGCGAGGTATTCGAGGAGGCCGGCATCGGCCACCAGCAGATGCGCCGCCGGTTGGGCGCGGCCAGTGCCATCGACAGCCGCGAGCAGGCGGTGGCCATCACCACGGCCATCGTCCACCGCGCCCGCCGCCAAGTGTGGCTGCACAGCCGTCAGCTGGACCCGGGACTGCTCGACGCGCCGTCGGTACAGGCCGCCCTGCGCCGCTTCGTCACCGCCCGCCACGACAAGCAGCTGCGGGTGATCGTGCACGATGCCGCTGCGATCGCCTCTGCCGGGGCACCGCTGCTGGCGCTGGCCCAGCGCTTGCCAAGCGTGATCCAGTTCCGCGAGGTCAGCGACCCGGTCGACCGCGCGCTGGCCTCTTCCTGCCTGCTCAACGATGCGGGCGACTTCTACTTTCGTCTGATCGGCCATCGCCTCGACGGCGAGGCCGGTATCGCGCTGCCGGCACGTTCGCAGCCGTTCGGGCAGCAATTGCAGCGCGTCTGGGACCGTTCGCGCGATTGCAGCGAACTGCGCGCGCTCGGCATCTGAGCCGGCACCGCTGACCCAACCTGTCTGGAACCGGCACCAGCGGACGCGGGATACCTGTGGTGGTGCCCCTTCGTGTCCCGTTGGGGGTACAATTTGGCTGTTTGAACGCGCCCGCGCAGGGCTATTCATCTTCCTGCCGGGTCCTTCTGAAGCCATACCCCACAAAGCGAATCAACACCCTCCATCGTGGACAATCAACTGAAGCAGTTTGCGCAATCTTCGCAACTCGCCGGCGGCAACGCCTCCTATGTCGAGGACCTGTACGAGCAGTACCTGGTCTCCCCGGATAGTGTCGATCCCAAATGGAAAACCTACTTCGACGGCTTCAAGGGCCGCGAAGCAGGTGACATTCCGCACTCGGCCGTCATCTCCCACATCGCGGACGCGGCCAAGGATGCGCTGAAAGCTGGCACCGGCACCGGTGCGGGCGACGAGCGCGAGCGCAATGTCGGTCGTCTGATCACCGCCTACCGCTCGCGCGGCCACCTGGACGCCCGCCTCGATCCGCTGGGCCTGGCCGCGCCGGTCAACACCCCGGACCTGGGCCTGCCGTTCCACAGCCTGTCCGATGCCGATCTCAACAGCGAGTTCAGCACCGGCGGCGTCGGCGGCCAGCCGCGCATGAAGCTGCGCGACCTGCTCGCACGCCTGAAGGCGACCTACACCGGCTCGATCGGTGCGGAGTTCATGCACATCTCCGAGGTCGAGCAGCGCCAGTGGATCTACAAGAAGCTGGAAGCGGCCGGTGGCAACTACCAGCTGGACGCTGACACCCAGCGCCGCACCCTGGAGCGCCTGACCGCGGCCGAAGGCCTGGAGCGCTACCTGCACACCAAGTACGTCGGCCAGAAGCGCTTCTCGCTGGAAGGCGGCGACTCGCTGATCCCGATGATGGACACCATCATCCGCAGCGCCGGCAAGGATGGCGTCAAGGACGTGGTGATCGGCATGGCCCACCGCGGCCGCCTGAACGTGCTGGTCAACACCCTGGGCAAGAACCCGCGCAAGCTGTTCGACGAATTCGAAGGCAAGTTCGAGCACGACGAGCACGCGTCGGCCGGCGACGTGAAGTACCACATGGGCTTCTCCGCCGACGTGGCCACCGACGGTGGCCCGGTGCACCTGGCGCTGGCGTTCAACCCGTCGCACCTGGAAATCGCCGACCCGGTCGTGGCCGGTTCCGTGCGTTCGCGCCAGGAGCGCCGCAAGGACACCGCACGCAAGCAGGTCATGCCGATCCTGATCCACGGCGACGCGGCCTTCTCCGGCCAGGGCGTGGTCATGGAGCTGTTCCAGATGTCGCAGGCCCGCGGCTTCGCCGTCGGCGGCACCGTGCACATCGTGGTCAACAACCAGGTCGGCTTCACCACTTCCAACCCGCTGGATACGCGCTCCACGCGCTATGCCACCGACGTGGCGAAGATGATCGCCGCCCCGGTGCTGCACGTGAACGGCGATGATCCGGAAGCCGTCGTGTTCGCCGCGCAGCTGGCCTTCGAGTTCCGCCAGAAGTTCGCCAAGGACGTGGTCATCGACCTGATGTGCTACCGCCGTTGGGGCCACAACGAGGCCGACGAGCCGGCGATCACCCAGCCGCTGATGTACCAGGTGATCCGCAAGCACCCCACCACCCGCGAGATGTATGCCGAGCAGCTGGAAAAGGCGGGCGTGATCGCCGCCGGTGCCGGCAAGGCCATGGTCGATGCCTACCGCGAGAAGCTGGACGCCGGTGAAGTGACCACCGAGCTGGCCAAGGTCGAGAAGACTCCGCCGACCAGCCCGCTGTTCGTCGATTGGCCGAAGCTGCTGGAAGGCAAGCTGTCCGACCCGGTCTCGACCAAGGTCGAGAAGAACAAGCTGGTCGAGCTGGCCAAGCTGATCAACACCATCCCGGACGAAGTGCAGCTGCACTCGCGCGTGGCCAAGGTCTACGACGACCGCCGCAAGATGGCCGCCGGCGAGATCGCGGGCGACTGGGGCTTTGCCGAGAACCTGGCCTACGCCACCCTGCTCGACGAAGGCCACGCGCTGCGCCTGGTAGGCCAGGACGTCGGCCGCGGTACGTTCACGCACCGCCATGCGATCCTGCACGACCAGAAGACCGACAACTACTACATGCCGCTGCGGCAGCTGGTGGACTCGCCGGAGAAGGCCACCGTCATCGACTCGCTGCTGAGCGAAGAAGCGGTGATGGCCTACGAGTACGGTTTCTCCACCACCGATCCGAACACGCTGTGCATCTGGGAAGGCCAGTTCGGCGACTTCGCCAACGGTGCCCAGGTGGTGATCGACCAGTTCATCGCCGCCGGTGAAGCCAAGTGGGGCCGCATTTCCGGCCTGACCCTGCTGCTGCCGCATGGCTATGAAGGACAAGGCCCGGAACACAGCTCGGCGCGCCTGGAGCGCTTCCTGCAGCTGTGCGCCCTGGAGAACATGCTGGTTGTCGTGCCGTCGACCCCGGCGCAGGCCTTCCACATGCTGCGTCGCCAGCTGCACATGACCACCCGCAAGCCGCTGGTGGTGATGTCGCCGAAGTCGCTGCTGCGCCACAAGCTGGCCGTGTCGACCCTGGACGAACTGGCCAATGGCGAGTTCCAGCACCTGATCGGCGACGCCAATGCCGATGCCAAGAAGGTCAAGCGCGTGGTGCTGTGCTCGGGCAAGGTCTACTACGACCTGCTGGAAGACCAGACCAAGCGTGGCCAGGACGACGTGGCGATCATCCGCGTGGAGCAGCTGTATCCGTTCCCGCGTGCGCTGCTGGCTGCCGAGCTGAAGAAGTACGGCAAGGCCACCGACGTGGTGTGGACGCAGGAAGAACCGCAGAACCAGGGCGCGTGGTACCAGATCCGCCACCACCTGCAGTTCTGCCTGGCCGATGGCCAGAACCTGCACTACGCCGGTCGCGCACGTTCGGCGTCGCCGGCTGCCGGTCACATGGCTGACCACGTCCGCGAGCAGCAGCAGCTGATTGCCGACGCACTGGTCAACCCGTTCAACGACACGTTCGCTGAATAATCCTCCCCCTATTTAGAAGACAAACCAGGAAGCTCCCGCAATGGCCACCGAAGTCAAAGCCCCGGTACTGCCCGAATCCGTCGCCGACGGCACCATCGCCACCTGGCACAAGAAGGTGGGCGACGCCGTCAAGCGCGACGAAAACCTGCTTGACCTGGAAACCGACAAGGTCGTGCTGGAAGTGCCGTCGCCGGTTGACGGCGTGCTGAAGGAAATCAAGTTCAAGGAAGGCGATACCGTGACCTCCAGCCAGGTCGTGGCGATCATCGAAGAAGGCGCCGTGGCTGCGGCTCCGGCTCCGGCCGCTGAAGAGAAGAAGGCTGAAGCCGCACCGGCCGCCGCTGCTCCGGCCGCTGCCGCCGCTCCGGCTCCGGCTGCCAAGTCGGCCGCCGACACCCTGCCGCCGGGCGCCCGCTTCACCGCCATCACCGAAGGCGTGAACCCGGCCGACGTCGACGGCACCGGCCGTCGTGGTGCAGTGACCAAGGAAGACATCGTCAACTTCGCCCGCAACGGCGGCGCCGGCAAGGCCGGTGGCGCACGTCCGGAAGAACGCGTGCCGATGACCCGCATCCGCAAGCGCATCGCCGAGCGCCTGATGGAGTCGAAGAACTCCACCGCCATGCTGACCACCTTCAACGAAGTCGACCTGTCCAAGGTGTCGGCGGCGCGCAAGGAGCTGCAGGACGAGTTCGTCAAGGCCCACGGCATCAAGCTGGGCTTCATGAGCTTCTTCGTGAAGGCCGCTGCCAACGCGCTGCAGCGCTTCCCGCTGGTCAACGCCTCGATCGACGGCGACGACATCATCTACCACGGCTACTCGGACATCTCGATCGCCGTGTCGACCGAGAAGGGCCTGGTCACGCCGGTCCTGCGCAACGTCGAGCGCATGTCGTTCGCCGACATCGAGAAGACCATCGCCGACTACGCCAAGAAGGCACGTGACGGCAAGCTGGGCCTGGAAGAACTGCAGGGCGGCACCTTCACCGTGACCAACGGCGGCACCTTCGGTTCGCTGCTGTCGACCCCGATCATCAACCCGCCGCAGAGCGCCATCCTGGGCATGCACGCCATCAAGGAGCGTCCGATCGCCCAGAACGGCCAGGTCGTGATCGCGCCGATGATGTACCTGGCGCTGTCCTACGACCACCGCATCATCGACGGAAAGGACTCGGTGCAGTTCCTGGTGGACATCAAGAACCAGCTGGAAAACCCGGGCCGCATGCTGTTCGGCCTGTAAGAAACCTCCCGCCCCTCCGCGCCTGCGCGGAGGGGTTCTGGTAATGCATCAAGGAATAATTCAATGGCTGAACAATTCGACGTCGTCGTCATCGGTGCCGGCCCGGCCGGTTACCACGCTGCCATCCGCGCGGCCCAGCTGGGCCTGAAGACCGCCTGCATCGACGCAGCGCTGGGCAAGGACGGCAAGCCGGCCCTCGGCGGCACCTGCCTGCGCGTGGGCTGCATCCCGTCCAAGGCGCTGCTCGATTCCTCGCGCCAGTTCTGGAACATGGGCCACATCTTTGGCGACCACGGCATCAGCTTCAAGGATGCCAAGATCGACGTCGAGGCGATGATTGGACGCAAGGACAAGATCGTCAAGCAGTTCACCGGCGGCATCGGCATGCTGTTCAAGGCCAACAAGGTCGCCGCCTACTACGGCTTCGGCCAGCTGCAGCCCGGCAACGTGGTCAAGGTGAAGCAGCACGACGGTTCGGAAGTCGAGCTGAAGGGCACCAACGTCATCATCGCGGCCGGTTCGGATTCGATCGAACTGCCGTTCGCCAAGTTCGACGGCGAGACCATCGTCGACAACGTCGGCGGCCTGGACTTCACCGAAGTGCCGAACCGCCTGGCGGTGATCGGTGCCGGCGTGATCGGCCTGGAACTGGGCAGCGTGTGGAAGCGCCTGGGCGCTGAAGTCACCATCCTTGAGGCCATGCCGGAGTTCCTGGCGGCTGCCGACGCCGAAGTGGCCAAGGCCGCTGCCAAGGAATTCAAGAAGCAGGGCCTGGACATCAAGCTCAATGCCAAGGTTTCCAAGACCGAGATCACCGGCAAGGGCAAGAAGAAGGAAGTCATCGTCACCTACACTGACGCGGAAGGCGAAAAGACCCTGACCGTGGACAAGCTGCTGGTGGCCGTCGGCCGTCGCGCCGCCACCAAGGGCCTGCTGGCCGAAGGCACCGGCGTCAAGGTCAACGAGCGCGGCCAGATCGAAGTCGACGCGCACTGCCACACCGGCGTCAACGGCGTGTGGGCGGTCGGCGACTGCGTGCGCGGCCCGATGCTGGCGCACAAGGGCTTCGAGGAAGGCATCGCGGTGGCTGAGCTGATCGCCGGCCTGCCGGGCCACGTCAACTTCGACACCATCCCGTGGGTCATCTACACCGAGCCGGAACTGGCCTGGGTCGGCAAGACCGAAGCCCAGCTGAAGGCCGAGGGCATTCCGTACAAGGCCGGCAGCTTCCCGTTCGCCGCCAACGGCCGTGCCGTAGCGATGATCGAGCCGGCGGGGTTCGTGAAGATCCTGGCCCATGCCGAAACCGATCGCATCCTCGGCATGCACCTGGTTGGCGCCAACGTCTCCGAACTGGTGCACGAAGGCGTGCTGACCATGGAGTTCAGCGGCTCGGCCGATGACCTGGCCCGCATCTGCCACGCCCACCCGTCGCTGTCGGAAGTGATCCACGACGCCGCGATGGCGGTCAGCAAGCGCGCCATCCACAAAGCGAACTGATCGTCCACCTGGTAGTGCCGGCCGCTGGCCGGCTTCACCCGGATTCAAGAAGCCCCGCCTTGGCGGGGTTTTTTGTTGCTCATTTTCCTGTAGCGCCGAGCATTGGGCTCGGCGCTACACCTTTCCAGCGGGCTTCTTCGGTGGATCGTCACAGATCCGATGCTGCACCACCGTCTCGCCGACCTTCCATTCCTTCGTGACCCGGCAGCGCTCCCTGTCCCCGGGCCTCGTCGAAGCCTTCGCCCCAGCAGCATTCGCTTCGTCGGCACCGGCTGCCTGCTGGCGCTCCAGCCACACCGAAGGCGGTGCTGGAGGAGCGGCCTGTAGCGGGCCCGCCAACAGGGCCAGACCGACCAGCACCACCGCCCTCATGCGGGCACCGTCCGGCCACCGAGCATGCGCGCCGGCAGCATGAACAGCGCGCGCAGGAAGGCGAACAGCGCCGAGAAGGTGATGCCGACCAGTCGGAACGGCAGGCTCAGCAGCCACACGAACGGCCAGGCGATCAGGGCGAGGATCGCCAGCGGCCAGCACAGTACGAACAGCAGGCACCACACACCGAGCGCGAACAGGGTCTTCATCACGGTCTCCTTGGGACGGCACCCTGCCGCCTGCGGACACCTTGGCGCCCTACCCTGGCGCCGGCAAACAGTTTGCGACGAAACCGGGCTGGCGGCGATGAAATCGGTCCAGCGCAGCGCAACGCCACGCCCACGCGCGGCTGCGCTTCGTGGCGACCGCATGGAACCCGCGCTGACAGCAGCTCCTGCCGGTGCCTTGGCTCGCCCGATGGTGGTTGCCGGCCAGCGGCCGGCATGACCGCTATTCGAACGAACCGACCGAGTCGTGGGCCAGGTTGTCGAAGCGGGTGTACTCACCGAAGAACTTCAGTTTGCACGAGCCGGTCGGGCCACCACGGTGCTTGCCGATGATGATTTCGGCCAGGCCCTTGTCCGGCGAGTTTTCCTTGTTGTAGTAGTCGTCGCGGTAGATGAACACGATCATGTCCGCGTCCTGCTCGATTGCGCCCGATTCGCGAAGGTCGGCCATCACCGGGCGCTTGTCGGTACGCGTTTCCAGCGAGCGGTTGAGCTGCGACAGCGCGATCACCGGCACGTTCAGTTCCTTGGCCAGGCCCTTCAGCGAACGCGAGATTTCCGAGATTTCGGTCGCGCGGTTCTCGCTGTTGCCCGGCACGCTCATCAGCTGCAGGTAATCGATCACCACCAGGCCCAGGTCATGCTCGCGCTTGAGGCGGCGGCACTTGGAACGCAGCACTTCAGGCGACACGCCCGGCGTGTCGTCGATGAAGATCTTGGTTTCCTTCAGCATCTTGATCGCGCTGGTGACGCGGCTCCAGTCCTCGTCCTCCAGCTGGCCGGTACGCAGGCGCTGCGCGTTGATGCGTCCATTGGAGGAAATCAGGCGCATCGCCAGCTGCGACGCCGACATTTCCATCGAGAACACCGCCACGCCCTTCTTCGACTTGATCGCCGCGTACTCGGCGATGTTCAGCGCGAAGGTGGTCTTGCCCATTGCCGGGCGCGCCGCGAGGATGATCAGGTCGGTCGGCTGCAGGCCAGCGGTCATCGCGTCGAAATCGTTGTAACCGGTCGGCAGGCCGGTGATGTTGCCGCCGTTCTCGAAGCGGTTGCGCAGCTCCTCGAAGGCATCCTTCAGTGCACCGGGCATGGCCACGAAATCGGTACGGCCACGCGCACCCTGTTCGGCGATTGCAAACACGCTCTTTTCCGCCGAGGCCAGCAGCTCGCTGCTGTCACGCCCCTCCGGCTGGAAACCGTCGTTGACGATGTCGGTGCCGACCTGGATCAGCTGCCGCAGCACCGCCTTGTCGCGCACGATCTCGGCGTAGGCCACGATGTTGGCCGCTGACGGCGTGGTACTGGCCAGTTCGATCAGGTAGGCGCCGTCACCCACCAGTTCCATCTTGCCCTGCGATTCAAACCACTCGCCCAGCGTCACCGCGTCGAACGGCCGTTCGCGCTCGGACAGCTCGCGGATCGCACGATAGATCATCTGGTGATCGCGACGATAGAAGTCGCTTTCGGTCAGCTGGTCGTTGACACGGTCATACGCCTCGGGCGCCAGCATCAGGCCACCCAGCACCGCCTGCTCGGCTTCCACCGAATGGGGCGG
This sequence comes from Stenotrophomonas sp. AR029, assembly GCF_047520695.2. Taxonomy (NCBI): domain Bacteria; kingdom Pseudomonadati; phylum Pseudomonadota; class Gammaproteobacteria; order Lysobacterales; family Lysobacteraceae; genus Stenotrophomonas; species Stenotrophomonas sp. AR029. The sequence continues at coordinate 255,445 of NZ_JAXBQQ020000001.1, forward strand.
TACCCTCAACTGGTCGATGCGCGACTCGTCGCGATCGCGATCGAAGCCATCACCGCGCTCTCTGCGGTTGGAACGGAAGCCGGGACGAGCGGACATGCTGCGGTGTTTCCTGCAAAAGTGGGCCAGACGAGTGTAGGCATGTGCCGACCCCGGCAGCCATGGACAAGCCTGTGGATAAGCCGTGGGAAAACGGGGGATATCCGCCGGTACCTGGCCAGACTGGCGTGAAAGCGTCGCACTGCCTGCGACGGGCCCCGTTGCGGCGCCCGAGCGGGACATTATCGCAGATCAACGCCCCGGGGTCGGATCCCCTGCGACGCAGGGGACTCTGACCCCGCAGGCGTCAATCGCCCTTGACGTGCACTGCGATCAACGCCAGGAACCGGTCCACGTAGCCCTGCAGGAACTTCTGCGTGCCTTCGTTGTGGATCGTGCCATCGGCATCGATCAGGCCGTCCTTGAAGTGGATGAATGCCTCGGGCTGGCCCAGCACATGCATGTCCAGGAAGGCCAGGCTGTTGCGCAGGTGCTGCTGGGCCACGGCGGTACCGATCTGGCCGATGGAGGCGCCGATCACCGCCGCCGGCTTGCCGGCAAACGCACTGTCACCGTACGGGCGCGATCCGATATCGATGGCGTTCTTGAGCACGCCGGGCACCGACCGGTTGTACTCGGGTGTCACGAACAGCACCGCGTCGGCGGCGCGCACCTGATCCTTCAGCCGGGTGCCCTGCGGCGGATAATCAGCGTCGAAATCCTGGTCGTACAACGGCAGATCGCCGATCTGCACGTACTGGAAGCGCGCGCGATCACCGGCGAGCTTCTCCAGCGCATGGGCCAGCTTGCGGTTGCAGGAATCCTTGCGCAGGCTGCCAACGAACACGGCGATGGTGGGGACGGACATCGGGACATACTCCTCACGGTGCGGGAGGCCCAGCCTAGTCGCCAGGCCCGTGCCATCCGGTGAAGATCAGCCGCCGGTCACGCCGGTCCGCGCCTGCCGCCAATGCGCCTGCCAGGCCTGGAACATCAGCACGTTCCACAAGTGGGTATGCCACTTGCGCTGCCCCGCCAGGAACTGCTGCCACAGCGGCTGCACCGCCGCCGCCGACAGCACGCCCTCACGCTCCAGCCGCGCCGGCTGCAGCAGGTCCTCTGCCCAAGGTCGCAGGTCGCCCTTCAACCAGTCACTGACCGGTGCTCCAAAACCGCGCTTGGGACGGTGCACCATTGAATGCGGCACGTAACGGCCCAGCACGCGCTTGAGCAGCACCTTGCTGGTCGTCTCACTGCGCTTGAAGCCCAGCGGCAGCGACCAGGCGAACTCGGCCACGCGCCAGTCCAGCAATGGCGCGCGCGCCTCCAGGCTGACTGCCATCGAGGTCCGGTCGACCTTGCACAACAGGTCATCGGGCAGGTAGGTCACGAAATCGGCCAGCATCATCGCGTCGGCCGGTGTCCCCGCGCCGTGCAGCGGATCGGCCAGGTCGTAGAAGCTGCCGGCCGCCTGCGCACCGGGTACCGCCGCGGCAGGGTCGCGCCAGCGCGAGATGCGGTTGCGGTAGACGTCGCCGATGCCACGTGCGCCTGTCTCGGCCAGCAGCGCCGCCAGGCCACCGGTCCGCGAGGCCTCGCCCTGCTGCTGCGAGCGTGCGCCCATCCAGCGCCGCAGCGGCCCCGGCACGCGTCCGAGCATCTGCCAGTTGCGCAGCGCGCGTACATAGCGGGTGTAGCCGAAGAACAGCTCATCGCCACCGTCGCCGGACAGCGCGACGGTCACGCCCTGCCGTGCCAGCCGTGCCACCAGCGCGGTCGGCACCTGCGACGCATCGGCAAAAGGTTCATCGAACATCGCCGGCAACTGCGGCACCACCGCCAGCGCGTCGGCGCCACTGACGTACAACTCGGTGTGATCACAGCCGAGATGAGCCGCCAGCTCCCTGGCCAGCGGAGCTTCGTCATGTCCCGAGTCGGTGAAGCCGATGCTGAAACTATGCACCGGCTGCCCGCTCTGCGCCTGCATCAGCGCTGCCACCAGCGATGAGTCCGTGCCGCCGGACAGGAATACGCCGACCGGCACGTCGGCCACCATGCGCAGCGCCACCGCATCGCGCAGCAGCGTATCCAGCTGTTCCTCGGCCTCCTCGATGCGGCCCTGGAACGGGGCGGCCAACGCCGCCTGCATGCGTGCGCGCGCATCCCAGTACGGGCGCTGCGCCTGCTCCGGGCGGTGTGCCGCGGCGCCTGCGGCCACAGCCGCTGCATGCAGCCGCAGCACCCGGCCCGGCATCAGCTTGTAGCAGCGCTGGTGGATGCTGTGCGGCGCCGGGATGTAATCCAGCCGCAGCAGCAAGGTGAGCGCATCGCGGTCGATGTCGTTGTCGAACGCCGGATGTTGCCAGAGCGCCTTCAGTTCCGAACCGAACACCAGCGTGTCGCCGGCCCAGCCGTAGTACAGCGGCTTCTTGCCGACGCGGTCGCGGGCCAGCCACAGGCAACGATCCTGACGGTCCCACAGCGCGATGGCGAACATGCCGTTGCAGCGCTGCAGGGTGTCTTCGACGCCCCACTGCAGGATTGCCGCCAGCAGTACTTCGGTGTCGGCATGGCCGCGGAAGGTGTGCCCCAGCGGCTCCAGCTGTTCACGCAGGGCCGCGAAATTGTAGACCTCGCCGTTGTAGGCCATCACGTAGCGGCCGTCCGCCGAGGCCATCGGCTGGTGGCCCAGCGGGGACAGGTCGAGGATGCTCAGGCGTCGATGCGCCAGCGCGATGCCCGCCTCGGCATCGACCCAGCTGCCGCCATCATCCGGCCCGCGATGGTGCAGCGCTTGGCCCATGGCCAGCGCCTGCGCCTGCAGCGCCTCGGCCGACGCCAGCGGCGCCGGCAACAACATTCCCGCCAATCCACACATGCATCAGGGTTCCTGCGCCAGGTCGAGGGCGGCGCCAATCACCGCATTGTCGCTTGGAAGCCCGAACATTGCTGCCCCTGCCAGTGGCGTGTAGGTGTCGGCGCCACAGACGCGGCGCAGCGGCAGGTGACCAAAGCCGGCCTCGACCAGTGCCGTGACCACGCCCTCACCCACTCCGCCGCTGTGGCGGCCTTCGTCCAGCACCAGCACCCGCCGCGCGCTCGCGGCCTGGGCCGCGATGAAGCCGGCATCCAACGGTACCAGCCAGCGCAGGTCGACCACCCGCACCTGCCAGCCCAGCTGCTGCTCGATCGCCCGCGCCGCGCGCAACGCCATCGGCACGCCATTGCCATAGGTGTAGATCACCAGGTCTCCGGCCTCTGGTGCATACACCCGGCCCTCGCCCGGCACCAGCGCCTGGCCCTGTGCCGGGTAGTCGAACAGCCACTGGCCATCCCCTGCTTCGTGCAGGTCCTTGCTCATGTACAGCGCGATCGGCTCCAGGAACACCGCCACGCGCCCATCCACCCGCGCCAATGCGGCCAGCGTGCGCAGCATCATCACCGCATCGTCACCGCGCGAGGGGCAGCCGACCACCAGCCCGGGGATGTCGCGCAACGCGGTGATCGAGTTGTCGTTGTGGAAGTGCCCGCCGAAACCCTTCTGATAGCCCAGCCCGGCCACCCGCACCAGCATCGGGTTGCGGTACTGGTCGTTGGAGAAGAACTGCAGCGAACAGGCTTCACCACGCAGCTGGTCGATGGCGTTGTGCAGGTAGGCCAGGTACTGGATCTCCGGAATCGGCAGCATGCCCAGGTTGGCCAGGCCCTGCGCCATGCCCAGGATCATGGTTTCATCCAGCAGCGTGTTGAACACCCGGCGTGGACCGAAGCGGCGCAGCAGATCCTTGGTGACGGTGTAGACACCGCCCTTCTGAGCCACGTCCTCGCCGAACAGCAGGCTCTGCGGATACTTCGCAAGCAGTTCCAGCAGGCCGTGGTTGATCTGGATCGCGAGATGCCGTGGCGCCTGTCGTTCCGGCAAGGCCTCGGTACCGCCATAGAGTGCCTCGCGCGCTTCGTCGGCGACCTCGCGCCGGGCTTCGGCCTGCACCGCTGCGGGCGTATAGGGTGCCAATGGCGCCATGACCTCCTGCAGCGACTGCAGCTTCGCACGGCCTTCGGCATCGGCAGCGGCGGCCATGCAGCGCGCGCGCATCGTCTCGTAGGCCACTTCGATGGCGCCTGCATCCATCCAGCCCGATTCCAGCGCGATCTGCGCCGAGCGCAACAGCGGATCCTGTGCCTCGGCCGCGCACAATTCCGGCAATGCACGCCATTCCACCTCGAAGTCGGTGCCGGCGTGGCCCATCAGGCGCGTGGTGCGCAGATGCAGGAAGGTCGGTCGCCGCGTCCGCCGGCAGTGGTCCACTGCGGCCTGCACCTGGGCGTGCCCAGTGGCCAGGTCGAGGCCATCGGCAAAGAAATAGTCCAGCCCTGGCTGGTGGCTGAAGCGCTCGGCAATCCAGCCGTCCGGCGTCTTCACCGAGATGCCCAGCCCGTTGTCCTCGCAGACGAACAGGATTGGCGCCGGCAGTTTCTGGTAGGCCGCCCACATCGCGGTGTTGAATGCGGTCTGCGCAGTGGCATGGTTGGCCGAGGCGTCGCCGAACGAGCACAGCACGATGCTGTCGGCCGGAATGGGAAGCGCATGGCCCAGCCGCTTGCCACTCTCGATGGCCAGCGCGGTGCCCAGCGCTTTCGGCAGGTGCGAAGCGATCGTCGAGGTCTGCGGCAATACCCACAATGGCTTGCTGCCCCACACCTTGTGCCGGCCGCCACTGGCCGGGTCATCGGCGCTGGCCGCGAATGAAAGCGCCGCATCGCGCAACGGGTCGATGCCCGGCACCTGGCGCGAGCGCTCGACCATGAAGGCGCCGGAACGATAGTGCAGGAATGCGGGGTCGGTATGCCGGCAGGCCCGCGCCAGCAGCGCGTTGCCTTCATGGCCGGACGACCCGATGGTATAGAAGACCTTGTTCTGCACGCGCAATACGCGCGCCATCAGGTCCAGCTGGCGGCTGGCCAGCTGGGAATCGAACAGCTCACCGAAGGCCGCAGCGCTGAGCGAGCTGCCCGGCAGGATCGGCGCGTCCGGTGCAGGACGTGCGCGCGGTGTGCCTCGCCAGCCACGCACCGCGTCGAGGAAATTGGCGTCGCACACTTCGGCGCGGTTGAGCACGCGCATGCGCGCAGGAATCGGATCTGGGACCACAGCAAACATCGAACACCCTCCGTGTCGTTGTTGCATTCCACCCGGCAACGCCGGGCGCTACCCTGTGGGATCAGGCAGCCTCGAAACGCGCGCGCACCTCGGCGGTCACCGCTGGCATCGCCACGAAGCGCGGCTGCGCGCGCACGCGCTGCAGCCAGGCGCGCACTTCCGGGAAGGGCGCCAGGCTGATGCCGCCCTCGCCTGCGACGTCGGTATAGGCGAACAGCGCAATGTCGGCGATACCGTATGCGCTGCCGGTGAACCACTGCGCTTCGCGCAGGTGCTGCTCCATCACCGCCAGCGCGGTGGCGGCGCGCTCGTGCAGGCGTGGCAGTTCAGCACGGCGCGGTGAATCGGGCGGTGTCCAGCCGCGGATGAAGCGCGCTACCGCCACGCATGGCTCGTGCGTGTACTGCTCGAAGAACATCCAGCTCAATGCCTGCGCGCGTTCCCAACCGTCGGTAGGCAGGTAGGGCGTCCCTTCGGCCAACCAGAACAGGATCGCATTGGATTCAGTCAACACGCGGCCATCGTCGCGGACGATCAACGGCACCTTGGCGTTGGGATTGAGCGCAAGGAACTCGGCGGTGTGGGTCTGGCCATGGGCACTGTCCACTTCCACCCAGCGGTAGCGGCTGCCGAGCTGCTCCAGCAGCAGGCGGACCTTGTGGCAATTGCCGGACACCGACATGCCATGCACCGTCAACGGGACGCGCTCTTCCACCATTGCCTGCTTCCTCGGATCCGGCCGGCGGCCAGCTGCACGCAGTCTGGCAAGCCCGCCGGTGAATGCCAAGCGCGGATGCAGCATGGCAACACGGTAACGCTGGCCGCTGGCCGGCAATCGCACGAATCCTGCCACATCGAGGTTGCCGGCCAGCGGCCGGCACTACCGGCAACGCTCAGCGCGCGCGCTGGCGCCATTGTTCGCGCGACTGGCCCCAGATCTGCATCGGCTTGTCGTTGTACGGCGGCGGCAGCTCTCCCATGCGCAGCAGCGTGCTGCCCAGCTTGCGAGCGACCGCCCTCGAGTTGTCGTTGTTCTCGGCGATGGTGTGGATCACCTCGTCCCAGCCCAGCGTGTCGAATGCCCAGTCGATGGCAGCAACCGCCGCTTCCGGTGCATAGCCCCGGCCCCAGCTCGCATGCCGAATACCCCAGCCGACCTCGGTTCCAGGCCAGTCCTGCGGCTGCCACGGTCCCATCCGGCCGATCCAGTCACCGCTGGATTTCTCGATCACGCTGAACATCGAGAAGCCGAACAGCTGCCAGGCGCCGGCCAGGCTGCAGAAGCCGCGCCATGCCACCGAGGGCGGTTGAACACCCCCCAGGGTGCGCATCGTTTCCTCGTCGGCACAGAATGCCAGGTACGGTTCGTAGTCCTCGCGCAGCGGCGGGCGCAGGATCAGCCGCTCGGTTTCCAGGCGCAGGTCGAAGATGCTCATGCCGACTCCTTGTCGAAGGGGGGCATCCATCATGGTCGATTCCCTTTCCCCCCGGATCAATGCCCGTGCGCACAACGAAACGGGCCGGCATGAGCCGGCCCGTCGGGTGCAGCAGGGTGTTCTGGATTACTGGCGCGTGGCCGCAGTGGCGCCGGCAGCAGCGGTCTGCGTGACCAGCTGGCCATCGACCACCGGCAGGCGATCGCTGGCCGGCTTGTTGTCCATGCGCACGGTCTTCTCGGCGCCATCATAGCGATAGGTCACGTTGTAGCCCTTCACCACATCATTGGTACCCATGGCGATGCGGCTGCCCGGCTTGCTGGCCATGCGCATGGTGCCGGTGGTGCCGTCTTCGTTGCGATAGGTCACGTTGTAACCGGTGACGCGGCTCGACTCGGACGTTGCGGTTTCGGTGTGGCACTGGCGCTCGGTACGATTGACCACGCGGCCGCCCACATGGCGCTTGTCGATCTGGTTGCCGATGAAGCCACCGGCCACCGCACCGGCTGCGGTCGCGGCCTTCTTGCCGTTGCCGCCACCGACCTGGTTGCCGAGCAGGCCACCCACCACCGCGCCGACCACGGTACCGCCGACGTTGCCATCACGCTCCGGCAGGCGTTCCTGCACCGTCACGTCCTGGCAGACCTCGTGCGGAGTCTGGGTGGTGGAGGTCTCGCGCACCGGATCGGTGCCGATCACGGTGGCATAGGCCTTCTGCTTCTCGGTGATCGGGTCGACCTTCAGCACATCGGCATATTCCAGCCCGCGCGGCGCGGACGGGTCAAGCTTGTCACCACGTACGCCATCGTCGGTGGCGTTGCCATCGACCAGGCGCGACTCGCCATTGGGGGTTGCGGCGCTGATGGAGTCGGGCGAGCGGTCGCCACTCTTCATGAAGGCGGCGGTGGCGATGCCACCAACCAGCAGCGCGCCCGCTGCGACCAGGACAGTTGTAGTTGTGCTTTTCATGACCTGCTCCTTGCGGACCATCCGCAACGTTCTCGGGACAGATTGCAGCACGCGCTGCCTGAACGGAATCTCCACATTTCCTGCTCATTGCTGTAACCCATTCAGCATCGGGAAATGCAGGGCCCGTGGTAGCGTTTGCATATTCCCCACGAGGATCCCCGCCATGGCCAACCCGATGCTGCTGCCAGTACTGCAATGGGCGCGCCGGCTGCGCTACCCCACCCTGTTCAAGCTCACCGCCGGCCTGTTCGTGCTGACGCTGTTCATCCCGGACCCGATCCCGTTCATCGATGAGCTGGTGCTGGGCTTCGGCACGCTGCTGCTGGCGAACTGGAAGAGCCGCAACGCCACCACGCCACCGCCGCTGGAACAGCGTTGAGCGTGCTGGTCGACAGCCACTGTCATCTCGACGCGAGCGCGTTCGACCCTGACCGTGCCGCGGTGATCGAGCGGGCGCAGGCCGTAGGTGTGCGCCAACAGGTGGTGCCAGCGGTCACCGCTGCCAGCTGGCCGAAACTGCGCGAGGTCTGCCAGCAGGCGCCCGGGCTGTACCCGGCCTTCGGCCTGCACCCGATGTTCCTGGCCGATCACCAGCCTGGGCACCTGCCACTGCTGCGCGAGTGGATCGAGCGCGAACGCCCCTGCGCGATCGGCGAATGCGGCCTCGACTTCTTCGTCGAAGGACTGGATGCCGAGGCTCAACAGGCGTATTTCATCGGTCAGCTGGAACTGGCCCGAGAATTCGATCTGCCGGTGATCGTGCACGCGCGACGCGCGGTGGATGCGGTGATCGCCGCGATCCGTCGCGTCGGCGGCCTGCGCGGCGTGGTGCACAGTTTTTCCGGCAGCCCCGAACAGGCCGCGCAACTGCACAGGCACGGCTTCCTGCTGGGCCTTGGCGGTCCGCTGACCTACGAGCGGGCGCAGCGCCTGCAACGGCTGGTACGCGGGATGCCGCTGGAGCAGCTGCTGCTGGAAACCGACGCGCCCGACCAGCCCGACGCAGGGGTCCGCGGCCAGCGCAACGAACCGGCACGGCTGGCAACCATTGCCCGGCACGTGGCCGCGCTGCGCGGAATGGAGCTGGAGGCCCTGGCACAGGCCACGACAGAGAATGCACGGCGGCTGTTCGCGCTGCCGGCAATGTGACGGCGGGGGCCCGACCTTGGCCGGCACGCTGTAACGACGGCGACGAACCCGATGCCGGCCAGCGGCCGGCACCACCGTCACGCGTCGGCGTAAGCCTCGGCCACCTCGGTTTTCGCCTTCTTCGGCTCCAGCAGCATCTCAAGCGCCTTGCCCACCGCCGCAAAGGCGAACGCGCCGGTGATGTGGGTCGCCGCGCCCAGACCGGCGCCGCAGTCCAGCTTCAACGCCGCATCGGCACCCAGGTTCGGACGAATCCCGCAGACGCTGCCATCGGCCTGCGGGTACTTCACATTCTCCAGCGAATACACCGCCGGCACGCCGAAATAGCGCTTGGCGTTCTTCGGGAAGTTGAACTCGCTGCGCAGCTTCTTGCGGATCAGCGCCAGCATGGCGTCATGCTCGGTGCGCGAGACATCGCGGATACGTACCAGGGTCGGGTCGGTGCGGCCACCGGCAGCGCCGATGGTCAGCAGCGGCAGCTTGCGGCGGCGGCACCAGGCGATCGTCTCGACCTTGACCCGGAAGCTGTCGCAGGCATCGATCACCAGATCGAACCCGCGGTCCAGCAGCTCAGCCATGTTGGACATCGTCAGGAATGCCTGCACGGCATCGACGTCGATCCCCGGATTGATCGCACGGCAGCGCTCGGCCATCGCCTCGGCCTTGTTGCGCCCGTAATTGCCTTCCATCGCCGGCAGCTGCCGGTTGGTGTTGGACACGCAGATGTCGTCGGCATCGATCAGGGTCAGATGACCGACCGCCGAACGGGCCAGCGCCTCCACCACCCACGAGCCGACGCCGCCCATGCCGACCACCGCCACGCGGCTGCCCTGCAGGCGCTCGAGCGCACCCACGCCATACAGCCGTTCGATGCCGGCAAAGCGTTGTTTGACCTGTTCGTTCATCGGGCTATTTTAACGTGCAGGTGCCAGCCCCCAAAGCACGCCGGCGTCGAACCCACCGTTGCACGCCCGGAGAGCCCGCATGAACGCCAGCCCGCCCCGCCGCCTGTCCCCTGCCCATCGCTACCTGTTCGTACTGTGCCTGGGCCTGCTGATCGGCCTGGTCGCCACGGTGATGGTAGGCCGCGCCCTGCAGGCGCGTCGCGACCCGTTCCCGGACAGCCTGATGCAGGTGATGCAGCGGCAGTCGCAGCTGCTGCAGCGGGCCCAGCAGCAGAACCGCTGCAGCCTGGCCGACAGCGTGCCGCGGCTGCAGGCGCTACGCCTGTTGTCCAATGACCTGGACCTGGCGTTTCCCGGGCTGAAGGACAGCACGCAGTTCCAGCAGCACGCCAGCCGACTTCGCGGCAACCTCAACACGGCGCTGGCTGCACCGCCAGGCGACTGCAGGGCCTTGGCCCAGCTCGTGGAAACGCTGCAGGCCGATTGCCGGGCCTGCCACCAGGATTTCCGCTGAGGCGCGTTCATCCTGCAGCCGGGCATCGGGTGCGTGGTTGGCGCGTTGTTCACGTTCGAAGGGAGAGGATTCGTCCACCCTGCTGCATGACGCAGTACCACCCAACATACCCGCCTTCACGGCCAGGAGACGCCCCATGAAGATCCAGCTCATCGCCGCCAGCGCCATCGCTACCCTCGCGCTGGCCGGTTGTGCCACCTCGCCCGGTTACAGTGGCGGTGGTTACAACAACGGCTACAACAACGGCGGCTACGGCAACAACGGCGGCTACAACCAGGGCCGCTGCGCGGACTGTGGCATCGTCACCCGCATCAACACCGTGCCCTCGGGCCGCACCGCGCCCAGCGCGACCGGCGCGATCCTCGGCGGCATCGTTGGCGCCGTGGCCGGCCATGAAATCTCCGACCACACCGGTGGCAGCCGTGGCAACAAGAACATTGCCGCCGCTGCAGGCGCAGTCGGTGGCGCCCTGGCCGGCAACCAGATCCAGAAGAATGTGACCAGCGATACCTACGACATCAGCGTGCGCATGGATGATGGCCGCACCATCGTGGTCAACCAGCGTGACCTGGGTGGCATCCGTGAGAACACCTATGTGCGCGTGGTCAACGGCAAGGTCATCCTGCGCTGACCTGCAGCGGGCCAAAAGCAAAGAAAAAGGCCCGCTTGCGCGGGCCTTTTTTCATGCCGACGGACGGCAGGTGTTACATCGGCTGGACCTTGTCAGCCTGCAGGCCCTTCTGGCCCTGCACGACTTCAAAGCTCACACTCTGGCCTTCCTTGAGGCTCTTGAAGCCCTGGGTCTCGATGGCGCGGAAGTGCACGAACACGTCCTCGCCATTCTGCCGGCTGATGAAGCCGAAGCCCTTCGCATCATTGAACCACTTTACGGTACCGGTCTCGCGATCAGCCATCTCACTAACTCCCTTTGACTCTCTCTTGTTGTTGGAAACGCCTGGTGGGCGGCTGACAAGCAAGGGGGAAGCGAGGTGCATCGATGCAGCGGATCGGGAAGATCTTGCTTCATCAGGCCACGATCCACGGTGACCTTGCCAAGCTCAGCGACTGCAACTTAACCCGGCCAAAACGAAAAAGCAACTGGCAAAATCTTTCACTGTCAACCCCAAAACGGACTCCATACGGGACAGCATGGGACTCTCATTCATCTTGTATCTGCTAGCGGTCATTTTTGTCCTGATAGGCATCGCCGGCATCATCCTGCCGGCCCTCCCGGGCATCCCGCTGGTGTTCATCGGACTGCTGCTGGCCGCCTGGGCCGACGGCTTTGCCCACGTCGGCTGGCCTACCCTGGTCGCGCTTGGGTTACTGACCCTGCTTTCGCTGCTGGTGGACGTGCTGGCCACGGTGGTCGGCGCGCAGCGTGTCGGTGCCAGCCGCAAGGCGCTGTGGGGAACCTTCGTCGGCAGCATCGTCGGCCTGTTCTTCATGCCCATCGGCCTGTTCGCCGGACCGCTGGTCGGTGCCCTGCTCGGCGAGTACTGGCACACCCGCGAACTCGGCCGCTCGACCAGGGTCGGTCTGGCCACCTGGCTCGGCATCCTGCTTGGCCTGGCACTGAAACTGGCGGTTGTGATCGCGATGCTGGGCCTGTTCGCGTTCGCCTGGTTCTTCTGAGCCACCGGGCCTTCACGCCACGCGCACGCTGTGACCGTGCATAAACCGTGGGGCTGGCCGCGATCCGGCACAGCCGCCACACTGTGTGATTCCCGAATTCATCGAAGGGCCTGCTGCAATGACCCTCCCCACGCTGTTTCCCCGTCTGGCGCCGCTGGCGCTTGCCCTGGCCAGTGCACCGCTGGCTGCGCAGGAGTTCGCGCCCACCGCCGATACCTCACCGGCCGCCTGCGCGGCAATTACCACCGACGCGGCCCGGCTGGCCTGCTATGACCGCCTGTTCGGGCATACCCCGGAGGCTACCGCCGCCGCTGATGCTGCCGCCGAAGCGGCTGCACAGGCCCGCCGCGAAGAACGGGAGACCGCGCGCGTGAGCCAGGGCGAGGAAAAGCTGCGCGAGCGGGTGAGCGACCTGTTCCGCCCGGCGACGCCGGACAGCGCGCTGGCCAACGCCGGCCGCGGTTCGCTGCTGGACAGCCGCTGGGAACTGGCCGAGGACTCCAAGCTGGGGCCGTTCCAACTGCGCGCCTACAAGCCGGTGTACCTGCTGCCCGCCTTCTGGACCAGCGATCGCAACACCATGCCGCACTCGCCGAACCCGGCCAACAGCGTAACCACCCCGCAGGTACTCGACAGTGCCGAGCTGAAGTTCCAGATCAGCTTCAAGACCAAGATCGTCGAGAACCTGTTCGGCGACAACGGCGACATCTGGGCCGGCTACACCCAGAGTTCGCGCTGGCAGGCCTACAACAGCGAGGATTCGCGCCCGTTCCGCGAAACCAATTACGAGCCGGAAGTGATGATGGTGTTCCGCAACGGCTACTCGATCGGTGGCTGGCGCGGGCGCATGACCGGCATCGCGCTGAACCACCAGTCCAATGGCCGCGCCGACCCGCTGTCACGCAGCTGGAACCGGGTCATGCTCAACATCGGCCTGGACCGCGAGAACTGGGCGCTGGTGCTGCGTCCCTGGTACCGCATTCCGGAAAGCCGCAGCGAAGACAACAATCCGGACATCGAGGATTACATGGGCCGCGGCGACGCCACCCTGACCTGGAACCGCAATGGGCATGAGGTCTCGCTGATGGCGCGCCATTCACTGCGCACCGGAAGCCGTTCGCACGGTGCGCTGCAGCTGGACTACGGCTTCCCGATCAGCAACCTGCTGCGTGGCCATGTGCAGGTCTTCGACGGCTACGGCGAAAGCCTGATCGACTACAACCACAAGGCCACCTACGTGGGTGTGGGCGTGTCTCTGCTGGAGTGGTTCTGATGGACGTGACGATCTGGCACAACCCGGCCTGCAGCAACTCGCGCGGCGCACTGAAACTGATCCGCGATGCGGGCTTCGAGCCGGTGGTGATCGACTACCTGGGCAACCCGCCGGACGCAGCCACGCTGCGCCAGGTACTGGCCGAATCCCGGCTGCACGCACAGGAACTGGTACGCAGCAAGGAGGCGCTGTTCGCCGAACTGGGCCTGGACGGCGCCGACGACGCCACGCTGCTGGCGGCGATGAGCGAACATCCCCGCTTGATCAATCGCCCCGTGGTGCGCACGACCAAGGGCACGCGGCTGTGCCGCCCACCGGAAACAGTGCTGGAGATCCTATAGCCCGGAAAAGGGGACGGAGGGAATTAAGTCGTTTGTGCACAAACGACTTAATTCCCTCCGTCCCCTTTTTTGGTTACCGCCAGTCGGTGATGCCTTCGCGGCGGTAGACCTCGGCGAACGCCGGGCGCGCCTTCATCGAGGTGGCATGCGCCTTGAGCACCGGCCAGGTGTCACTGGGCCTGGGCATGTTGCGCGACCAGCGCATCAGCATCACCAGCATGTAGTCGACCACGCAGGGCGTGGCGCCCAGCAGGTACGGGCCGTGCGCCTGCAGGTGAGCGGCAACGTGCTGCCAGGCCGCTTCGAGCCGCTGACGCGCCCTCTCGCGGCTGGCCTCGACGTTCGCCTGGCCGGCCATTTCATGCGGATAGAACCAGGCCCGATAGGCCGGCTGCAGCGTATTGGCACACCAGAACATCCAGCGGTAGGCATCGCCACGCTGCGGCGTGCCCGGTACCGGGAGCAGGCCGGCCTCCGGGTGGCGATCGGCCAGGTACAGGGCGATGGCCGCCGCTTCGGTCAGTACCAGGCCATCGATCAACAGTGTCGGCACCACACCGGCCGGATTGAGCGCCAGGTACTGCGCCGACTTGTGCTCGCGCGCGTCGAAATCCAGCAGCACCAGTTCATGCTCGATGCCGAACTCGATCAGCAGCCAGTGCACGACCAGCGCGGCGGTACTGGTCGAACCATACAGCGTGGTGCTCATGCGGAAGATCCTGTGCAGGGGGATCAGCCGATTATGCGCCCACGCGCGCGATCGTTGCTCAGCCGCAGCTGCTCATGCAGGAATCCCGGCGCTCGCCACAGGACATCATCGGCGCGCGCATCGCGCAGTCGTGCGTCTTCAGTTCGCAGGCACGGCGCAGGTCCGGATTGTCCACGTCCTTGCAGCGTTTGTCCGGCGCCGGCACCACCTGCTGCTCGCAGTTGCTCTGGCGGCTGCCGAAGGAGTCATTCTGCGCCATGCAGCTGCGATAGCCGGCCTGGCACTGCACGCGGCATTGCGCGGATGCTGGGAAATCCGCGCCTTCGTATGACGCCGGGGTGCTGCAACCGGCCAGGGCCAGCAGCACGCCTACCACGATGAACCGATGCAGCGCCATGGACACGTCCTGTGCGAGGGTGTACCGACCGTAGCAGAACAGAGGCTACAGGCGCGTTAATCCTTCTGCCCACACAACAACGGCGCCACAGGGGCGCCGTTGTCTGCTCCGGGATGGAGGGCTTACTCCACAACCACCGGAATCTTGCCGATGCGGGCCTGCCATTCGCGCGGGCCGGTCTTGTGCACCGATTCGCCGGTGGAATCCACCGCCACGGTCACCGGCATGTCCTGCACGGTGAACTCGTAAATCGCCTCCATGCCCAGGTCGGCGAAACCGACCACCTTGGCGGCTTTGATGGCCTTGGACACCAGGTAGGCCGAACCACCAACGGCCATCAGGTAGGCCGACTTGTGCTTCCTGATCGCCTCGATCGCGGCCGGGCCGCGCTCGGCCTTGCCGACCATGCCCAGCAGACCGGTCTGCGCCAGCACCTGCTCGGTGAACTTGTCCATGCGGGTCGCCGTGGTCGGGCCGGCCGGGCCCACCACTTCGTCGCGCACCGGATCGACCGGGCCGACGTAATAGATGAAGCGGCCCTTCAGGTCGACCGGCAGTTCCTCGCCCTTGTTGAGCATGTCGACCATGCGCTTGTGCGCGGCATCGCGACCCGTCAGCAGCTTGCCGTTGAGCAGCAGGGTCTGGCCCGGCTTCCAGCTGGCCACGTCTTCCGGGGTGATCGTGTCCAGGTCCACGCGGGTGCCCTTGGACGCGTCATAGGTCAGTTTCGGCCAGTCTTCCAGCGACGGCGGGTCCAGCATCACCGGGCCACTGCCATCCAGGGTGAAGTGCGCATGGCGGGTGGCGGCGCAGTTCGGGATCATCGCCACCGGCAGGTTGGCCGCATGGGTCGGATAGTCGTTGATCTTGATGTCCAGCACAGTGGTCAGGCCGCCCAGGCCCTGCGCACCGATGCCCAATGCATTGACCTTCTCATACAGCTCCAGGCGCAGCTCCTCGATGCGGTTGGAGGCACCACGGGCCTGCAGCTCGGTGATGTCGATCGGTTCCATCAGCGCCTCCTTGGCCAGCAGCATCGCCTTCTCGGCGGTGCCACCGATGCCGATGCCGAGCATGCCCGGCGGGCACCAGCCGGCGCCCATGGTCGGCACGGTCTTCAGCACCCAGTCGACGATGGAGTCGGACGGGTTGAGCATGGCGAACTTGGTCTTCGCTTCCGAACCACCGCCCTTGGCGGCAACGATGACGTCGACCTTGTTGCCCGGCACCACCTTGACGTTGACCACACCCGGGGTGTTGTCCTTGGTATTGATCCGCTTGCCGGCCGGATCAGCCAGCACCGAGGCGCGCAGCTTGTTGTCCGGATGCATGTAGGCGCGGCGAACGCCTTCATTGGCCATGTCTTCCACGCCCATGGTGGCGTCATCCCAACGCACGTCCATGCCGATTTCCAGGAACACGGTGACGATGCCGGTGTCCTGGCAGATCGGACGGTGGCCTTCGGCGCACATCCGCGAATTGATCAGGATCTGGGCCATCGCTTCCTTCGCGGCCGGCGACTCCTCGCGCTCGTACGCGGCGGCGAGGTTCTTGATGTAGTCGACCGGGTGGTAGTACGAGATGTACTGCAGCGCGTCGGCGATGGACTGGATGAGGTCTTCCTGCTTGATCGATGTCACGGCTTGCTCGCTTGCTCGAGGCTGGCGGGGGTAATCCGCCCATTTTACCCCCTCCCCCGGCCCCGGGGTGGTAGTGCCGGCCGCTGGCCGGCAAGATTCCCCCCGACGCTCTGTCACGCCACGCGCCACTGCGGCGTCCTTGCACACATGAACGCCGAAACCGTTTTCCAGACCCACCGCCCGCGCCTGATGGCGCTGGCCTATCGCCTGCTCGGCAGCCGCGCCGACGCCGAAGACGTGGTCCAGGACGCCTGGCTGCGCTGGTCCGGCGCCGATCCCGCCAGCGTCCGCGATGCAGAGGCCTGGCTGGTCACCACCACCACCCGGCTCGGCCTGGACCGCCTGCGAGCGGCCAAGCGCGAGCGTGTCCACTATGTCGGCCCATGGCTGGCCGAACCGCTGGCGGTCACCCTGGAGCCTGACCCCTCGCCCGGCCCGGCCCAGCTGCATGCGCTGGCCGACGAGGTCTCGGTCGCCTTCCTGACCCTGCTCGAACAGCTCGGCCCCGAAGAACGCGCCGCCTTCCTGCTGAAGGAGGCCTTCGACCACGACTACCGTGAGATCGCCGATCTGATCGGCCACAGCGAAGCCAACTGCCGGCAGCTGGTGCACCGTGCCCGGCAGCGCCTGCAGGCCGGACGGCCGCGCTTCAACGCCGATGCCATCCAGCACCGGCAGTTGCTGGCGCGCTTCATGGATGCCTCGCAGCGCGGCGACAGCGAAGCGATCCAGGCCCTGCTGCACGCCAATGCGGTACTGGTCTCCGACGGCGGTGGCGTAGTCACTGCGGCGGTACGGCCCCTGCTGGGCGCCGAACGCATCGGCCGCCTGTTCTGGGCCATCGCCCGCCGCGGCGCGGCGCATCCGGCGCAGCTGGGCTACGTCAACGGCGAACCGGCGATCCTGCGTTTCCAGGGTGACCGCCTGCACTCGATCACCACCATCGAAGTGGTCGATGGTCGCATCGCCAACGTGTACAGCGTGCTGAATCCAGAAAAATTGCCGAAGGTTGTCACGCACCACGACGCTGCGGCGTCCTTGTGATGAAAGGCGGCCATCGTGGCCGCCGTGGAGCCCACGATGTCCGATCACACCTTCCCCCGCGTCCCCTACACCCGCCTGGCCGCCGAGGCCTTCAAGGGCCTGCTGGCCACCAGCCAGGCGGTGCATGACAGCTCGATCGACCCGACCCTGATGGAACTGGTGTTCCTGCGCGTGTCGCAGCTCAACGGCTGCGGCTACTGCATGGACATGCACGGCACCGCGCTGCGCAAGGGTGGCATCGAGCCGCGCAAGCTGGACACCCTGCCCGCCTGGCACGAAAGCCGCTTCTTCGATGCGCGCGAACGCGCAGCACTGGGCTGGGCCGAGGCGCTGACCCGCTTGACCGACGGAGCGCCGTCGCAAGCGGCGTTCGATGCACTGGAACCGCACTTCGATGCGAAGGGCATCAGCGACCTGAGCATGGGCATTGCGGTGATCAATGCCTGGAACCGGCTGGGTGCGGGGCTGCTGCCACCGCTGCCGTAACGGAGAGCGGGGTCGGATCCCTTCGCATGGCGAAGGGCTCTGACTCCGAGGCGCGGTGGCGGGATCAGAGCCCTTTGCGCTGCAAAGGGATCTGACCCCATATGACCCCATCTGCACGCCGTGCGCGCGCACAATGGCGGCATGCCTACTGCCGCCGCGAAGAAACCCAGCCTGCGCCAGCGCTTCAGGGCGATGCGCAATCTGCCCCCCTTCCTGCGCATGGTCTGGAAGACCAGTCCGGCGCTGACCCTGGCCAGCCTGGGGCTGCGCCTGATCCGTGCGCTGCTGCCGGTGGCGATGCTCTACGTCGGCAAGCTGATCATCGACAGCGCCCTGCACCTGAGCCAGCACGATGCCGGCTTCCCGCCGCTGGGCGAGGCGCTGTCCAGCGGCCTGCTCAATCCACTGCTGGGCTTGCTGGCACTGGAATTCGGCCTGGCCATCGCCTCAGACCTGCTCGGCCGGCTGGTCAGCTATGCCGACGTTCTGCTTTCCGAACTGTTCGCCAACGCCACCAGCATCCGCCTGATGGAACACGCCGCGACGCTGGACCTGGAGGATTTCGAAGACCCGGACCTGCAGGACAAGCTGGACCGTGCGCGCCGCCAGACCATGGGCAGGATGAACCTGATGAGCCAGCTGTTCGGCCAGGTGCAGGACGCGATCACCGTGGCCAGCCTCGCCGTCGGCCTGCTGGTCTACGCGCCGTGGCTGATCCTGCTGCTGGCGCTGGCACTGGTGCCGGCCTTCATCGGCGAATCGCACTTCAACGCGGCCGGCTACAGCCTCAACTTCCAGTGGACGCCCGAGCGCCGCCAGCTCGACTACCTGCGCCAGCTGGGCGCCAGCGTGGAAACGGCCAAGGAAGTGAAGATCTACAACCTGCACCGCTTCCTGGTGGAGCGCTACCGGCGCCTGTCGGTGGCATTGTTCCAGGCCAACCGCGCCCTGGCACGGCGCCGCGCGTTCTGGGGCACGCTGCTGGCTGCGCTGGGCACGCTGGGGTATTACACCGCCTACGCCTACATCGCATGGCGCACGGTGCGCGGGGACTTCTCGATCGGCGACCTGACCTTCCTCGCCGGCAGCTTCCTGCGCCTGCGCCAGCTGCTGGAAGGCCTGCTGATCGGCTTCTCGCAGGTGGCCAGCCAGGCGCTGTACCTGGATGACCTGTTCTCGTTCTTCCAGATCCAGCCGGAAATCCACTCGCGCGATGGGGCCGTGCGCGTGCCGCAACCGATCCGCCAGGGCTTCGTATTCGAGAACGTCGGCTTCCGCTACCCCGATGCCGAACAGTGGGCGGTGCGTCACCTGGATTTCCAGCTGCACGCCGGCGAAGTGCTGGCCCTGGTCGGCGAGAACGGCGCCGGCAAAACCACCCTGGTGAAGCTGCTGGCGCGGCTGTACGAACCGGACGAAGGCCGCATCCTGCTCGATGGCCGCGACCTGCGCGATTACGACCTGGATGACCTGCGCGCCAACCTCGGGGTGATCTTCCAGGACTTCGTGCGCTACAACCTCAGCGCCGGCGAGAACATCGGCGTCGGCCAGGTCGAGGCGATGGACGACCAGGCACGCATCGCTGACGCGGCGCGACGCGGCATGGCCGAGGAAGTCATCGACGACCTGCCCGGCGGCTACGACCAGCAGATCGGCCGCCGCTTCAAGCAGGGCGTGGACCTGTCCGGTGGCCAGTGGCAGAAGATCGCCATTGCCCGCGCATGGATGCGCAATGCGCAGGTGATGATCCTGGATGAGCCAACGGCAGCGCTGGATGCCCGCAGTGAGTTCGAGGTGTTCCAGCGGTTCAGGGAACTGGCGGATAATCGCACCGCAGTACTGATTTCCCACCGCTTTTCCTCGGTACGCATGGCCGATCGCATCCTGGTGCTGGCCGATGGCCGGATCGAGGCCAGCGGCACCCATGCGCAGCTGATGGCGCAGGGCGGCCGCTATGCCGAGCTGTTCGAGCTGCAGGCGGCGGGTTACCGCTGAGAACGCCTCTCGTTCCGCCCAATGAGAACTTGTCTCATTTGAGATAGAATCACCCCCGACGACTTTCGATAGATACGCCCATGTCCTCCGCTTTCGGCGCCGAAACGGTGCTTGAGGTCCGCCACTGGACCGATGCCTACTTCAGCTTCACCACCACCCGCGACAGCGGCTTCCGCTTCGAGAACGGCCAGTTCGTGATGATCGGCCTGGAAACCGAGGCGCGACCGCTGCTGCGCGCCTATTCCATTGCCAGTGCCAACTGGGAAGAACAGCTGGAGTTCTTCAGCATCAAGGTGCAGGACGGCCCGCTGACCTCGCGCCTGCAGCACATCAAGCCGGGCGACAAGGTACTGGTCGGCAAGAAGCCCACCGGCACCCTGCTGATCAGCGACCTGCATCCCGGCAGGAACCTGTACCTGCTGGGCACCGGCACCGGCCTGGCGCCGTGGCTGTCGGTCATCAAGGACCCGGAAACCTACGAGCGCTTCGAGAAGGTGATCCTGTGCCACGGCGTGCGCTACGAAAAGGACCTGGCCTACCGCGATTACTTCGAGAGGGAACTGCGTGAGCACGAGTTCCTCGGCGAGATGATCGGCGACAAGCTGCTGTACTACCCGGCCGTCACCCGCGAGCCGTTCGCCAACCAGGGCCGCCTGACCCAGCTGATGGAGAGCGGCGAGATGCAGCGCACCCTCGGCCTGCCGGAACTGAGCCCGGAAAACGACCGCGCGATGATCTGCGGCAGCCCGCAGATGCTGGCCGACCTTCGCACCGTGCTCGATGCCCGGGGTTTCCAGGTTTCGCCGCGCATCGGCCAACCGGGCCACTACGTGTTCGAGCGCGCGTTCGTCGAGAAATGATGCTGCAACGGCAGTGCCGGCCGCTGGCCCGCGCTTCCTGGCACCATGGGATTGCCGGCCAGCAGCCGGCACTACCTCACAGCAGCGCTTCGATCGCGCTGCGCAACTGCTCCGGCCTGGTGGTGGGCGCATGCCGCGACACCACCTGCCCCTGGCGATCGACCAGGAACTTGCTGAAATTCCACTTGATGCGGGCACTGCCGAGCAGGCCACGCTTTTCGTGCGTCATCCAGGCCCACAACGGATCAGCGCCCTCGCCGTTGACCTCGATCTTCTCCGACAGCGGAAAGCTGACCGGATAGTCCAGCGAACAGAACTGGCGGATCTGCGCCGCGTCCCCCGGCTCCTGCGCACCGAACTGGTTGCACGGGAAGCCGATCACCACCAGGCCGCGCTCGCGGTAGTCCTGCCACAACTGTTCCAGGCCGGTGTACTGCGGGGTGAAGCCACAGCGGCTGGCGACGTTCACCAGCAGCAACGGGTGGCCCTGATAACGGGCCAGCGCCTGCGGCTGGCCGTCGAGGTCACGGAAGCTGAAATCGTAGGCGCTGGTCATGATGGCGGGCCGTGGGCGGTGAATGCATGGTACCCGCGCCCGGAGCCGGCAACATGCCTTTTGACACAAGTGCGGGCGCCGCCGGCCGGGTTACCCTCGGGCCCTTGTTTGCCTTACCGGAGTCCCTGCCTTGACCACCCGCCTTGCCCTTGCCGTGGCCATGTCCCTCGGCCTTGCCCTGCCCGCCTTCTCGGCCAGCGCCGTCACCCCGTCTGCCAGCACCCATGCCCAGCAGGCCAATCCGTTCTTCGCCGAAAGCCCGCTGCCCCTGCATTATCCGCAGTTCGACAGGATCAAGGACAGCGACTTCGCCCCGGCCTTCGACGCCGGCATGGCGCAGCAGCTGAAGGAAGTGGAGGCCATCGCCAACAACAAGGCCAAGCCGACCTTCGACAACACCATCATCGCCCTGGAAAAAAGCGGTGACATCCTCGACCGCGCGACCACCGTGTTCTTCAGCCTGGTCGGCGCCGATACCAACGACACCCGCAAGAAGCTGCAGGCCGACTACTCGGCGAAGTTCGCCGCGCACAGCGATGCGATCGCGCTGAACGGCAAGCTGTTCGCCCGCATCCAGGCGCTGTATGACACCCGCAGCCAGCTGGGCCTGGACGCCGAAGGCGTGCGCCTGGTCGAGAAGTACTACGACAACTACGTGCGCGCAGGCGCCAAGCTGTCCGAGGCCGACAAGGCCAAGCTGAAGGAGATGAACGCCGAGCTGGCCAACCTCGGCACCAAGTTCAGCCAGAACGTGCAGTCGGAAGTGAACGCTTCGGCAATCACCGTCGACGACGTCAAGGCGCTGGACGGCCTGTCCAAGGAGCAGATCGCCGCCGCCGCCGAAGCCGCCAAGGCCCGCGGCCAGGACGGCAAGTACGTGATCACCCTGCTCAACACCACCGGCCAGCCGCCGCTGACCAACCTGGCCAACCGCGCCCTGCGCCAGAAGATCTACGAAGCGTCGGTCAGCCGTGGCAGCCGTGGCGGTGAGTTCGACAACACCGCGCTGGTCTCGCGCATCATGCAGCTACGTGCCGACAAGGCCAAGCTGATGGGCTTCCCGAACTTCGCCGCCTACAACCTGACCAACCAGACCGCCAAGACCCCCGAAGCGGTCAACGCGATGCTGGGCAAGCTGGCTCCGGCCGCCGTGGCCAACGCCAAGCGCGAAGCTGCCGACCTGCAGGCGATGATCGACCAGGAACAGAAGGCGGCCGGCAAGCCGACGTTCAAGCTGGAACCGTGGGACTGGGCCTTCTACAGCGAGAAGGTGCGCCAGGCCAAGTACAACTTCGACGAGTCGCAGCTGAAGCCGTACTTCGAAATGAAGAACGTGCTGGAGAACGGCGTGTTCCATGCCGCCAACCTGGAATTCGGCCTGACCTTCAAGCAGCGCACCGACCTGCCGGTCTATCACGATGACGTCACCGTCTACGACGTGTTCGATGCCGACGGCAGCCAGCTGGCGATCTTCATCTTCGACCCGTATGCACGCGCCTCCAAGCGCGGTGGTGCGTGGATGAACTCCTACGTCTCGCAGTCCAAGCTGACCGGCTTCAAGCCGGTGGTCGCCAACCACCTGAACATTCCGAAGCCGCCGGCCGGCCAGCCGACCCTGCTGACCTGGGACGAGGTGAACACCACCTTCCACGAGTTCGGCCACGCCCTGCACGGCATGTTCTCCAACGTGAAGTACCCGTACTTCTCGGGCACCTCGGTGCCGCGTGACTTCGTCGAGTTCCCCTCGCAGGTCAACGAGATGTGGGCTGACAACCCGGTCATCCTGAAGAACTACGCCAAGCACTACCAGAACGGTTCGGCGATGCCGCAGGCGCTGCTGGACAAGGTGCTGGCGGCGGCCAAGTTCAACCAGGGCTTCGCCACCACCGAGTACCTGGGTGCGGCCATGCTGGATCAGCGCTGGCACCAGATCGGCCCGGACCAGGTGCCGGCGGCCAAGGACGTGATGGCCTTCGAGCGCGCCGCGCTGGATAAGGACGGCATCTACTACGCGCCGGTTCCGCCGCGTTACAAGACCCCGTACTTCAGCCACATCATGGGCGGCTATTCGGCCGGCTACTACGCCTACATCTGGTCGGAAGTGCTCGATGCCAACACCCAGAAGTGGTTCAAGGACAATGGCGGCCTGAGCCGCAAGAACGGCGACCACTTCCGCGCCACGCTGCTGTCCAAGGGCGGCAGCGTCGACGCGATGCAGCTGTTCCGCGATTTCGCCGGCCACGAGCCGCAGATCGAACCGCTGCTGGAAAAGCGTGGCCTGACCGGCGCCGGCAACTGATCACCTGCGCGGTAGCGTGAAACGAAAACCGCCCGGGAGACCGGGCGGTTTTTTTGTTGTGGTTGGGGTCAGAGCCCTTTTCTGTGAAAAGGGATCTGACCCCGGGGTCTCCGACCCCGCGCTGGCTTCAACGTGGCGCCACGTACCCGCCCGGCACGCCATCCGGCGATAGCACCAGCTGCCACAGCTGCGCGTGCCGGCAGCGGAAGGTGGCCATCGACCCGGCCAGGTAGAAGCGCCACATGCGGCGGAAGTGCTCGTCGTAGCGCGCATCCAGCCGTGGCCACGCCGCCTCTACGTTGCGCCGCCAGGCCTGCAGGGTCAGGTCGTAGTCGGTGCCGAAGTTGTGCCAGTCTTCCAGCACGAAACGGCCTTCGAACGCCCGGGTGATCTGCGCCGCCGACGGCAGCATCGAGTTGGGAAAGATGTAGCGCGCGATCCACGGATCGGTGCGATGCCGGGAGATGTTGGTGCCGATGGTGTGCAACAGCAGCAGGCCGCGCTGCGACAGGCAGCGCTTGGCCACCTCGAAAAAGCCCGCGTAGTTCTTGTCACCGACGTGCTCGAACATGCCGATCGAGAAAATCGCATCGAACGGTTCGTCCAGCTCGCGATAGTCCTGCAGTCGGATCTCGATCGGCAGGCCCGCGCACAGGTTCCGCGCGAACTCGGCCTGCTCCTGCGAAATCGTCACGCCGACGCCACTCACACCGTAGCGCTCAGCGGCGAACTTCAGCGCTTCGCCCCAACCGCAGCCGATGTCCAGCACGCGCTGGCCCGGGCGCAGGCCCAGCTTTCGGCAGACCAGGTCGAGCTTGGCTTCCTGTGCGGCGTCGAGATCATCGGCGTTGCGCCAATAGCCGCAGCTGTAGACCAGGCGCTGGCCCAGCATGGCCTGGTAGAGATCGTTGCCCAGGTCGTAATGACGGCGCCCGACCTCGTAGCTGCCCTGCCCCGCCTGCAGGTTGAACAGGCGCGCCTTCAGCGCATCGGCCACTTCGCGCCAGCCGTGCACCCGTTCATCCAGGTGCGCCTGCATCAGGTGGGCGAGGAATTCATCCAGGACGTTCGCATCCCACCACCCTTCCATGTAGCTCTCGCCCAGGCCGAGCGAGCCTTGGCCCATGACCCGCGCGAAGAAGCGCGGGTCATGCACCTGGATGTCCTGTGGCTGGGTACCGCCGATGCGGACCCCGGCTTCGTGGAGCAGGCCGGCGACCCGCTCCTGCAACCCTGTATCCACGTCACCTCCTCGACTGCGGTCAACCGCGTGCGAACAGCTCCACGTAGTCCTTGGCCACGTGCGGCAACAGCACCGCCGCCGGTACATCGGCGGTCTGGGTGCCGTCCGAGTATGGACCCACCTGGTACGGAGGGAAAACAAAGCGCAGCGCGGTGATCTGCCCCTTGTCGTCGGTCAGTGGCTGGAACTGGCTGAAATTGTCGGCCTGCGGGCCAGTCCCGTCGGCGATCATGCGCGATGCGTTGCGCAGCGATTCCTGCAGTTGGGCCGGGTCCATGTCCTCGCCGCTGAGCCGCGTGGCCACGCGTTCGCGCAGCTGGTCGGAGACGAAATCGCTGATTGCCTTCCAGCCCTTGGCATCGGTCACCAGCTTGTCGGCACTGAGCATCTGCTGCTGCTGCGGCAGCCATACGAAGCGCGCCACCAGCGGTTCGCCATGGGCGCCACCGGTGTAGCGGCTGCCATCGGCACTGACCACCACCAGCTGCGGGGTTTCCAGCAGCTTCTCGAAGCTCAGCGACAGCTCGTAGGGCATGGTCGGCTTGTCATTGCCCAGCCCGTCCAGAGCCTGCTGCAGGTCACTGCGTGCACTCGTCGCATAACTCTGCAGCGCGCGCGCCAGGCCGGGGTAGCGGTCGATACCGGCCGGGTAGCTGATGCCCACCACTTCGCGCTCGTTGTTTTCGATCACGTCGCGCAGGTCCAGCGGCGCTTCCGTGGCCGGCGTCTCGCCGGCGGCGGTGGCTTCGGCGGCGGGCGCCGCGTCGGTTACCGGCGCCGGCTCGCTTTCACGCTGGCAACCGGCCAGCAACAGCACGCCCACCACGCCGGCCAGCACGCTGCCGTGCAGTGGCCGGTTGTTTCCAATCTTCATCGGGATCCCCTGTTCATGTTTGTACATCATCGCCTGCCATGGCTGAAGCGTGGCCCGCTGGCATTCAGCCAACGAGCAGGTCGTGGTACTCCTCGTGCCGCTGCAGGAAGGCCTCGGCGTAGGAACATGCCGGCACCACCTTGTACTTCTGCTCGCGGGCGAAACGCAGTGCCACGCGGGTCAGCTCACCGGCGATGCCACGGCCGGCGATCGGCTCAGGCACCTCGGTGTGGGTGATGACCATGCGCTTGCGCTTGATCTGGTAGTCCAGCACCGCCAGCTGTCCTCGCACACGGGCGGTGAAGCGGTGGTTGGCCAGATCGTGTTCGACCTCGTAGGCCAGACCGGGGGGCGTGACCGAAGCCATGGAACTGTCTCCTGCGGCGACTGCGTGGATGGTGCGCAGCCGGGCGCCATGATCGCGTGAAGCCTGAACAGGGGCAAGTCCAGTCCATTCACGTCAGTTTTCGCCCTCAAGCTGGAGGGTCGCCGGCCGCTATCGCCTATGGCGGGGTACGGCCAGGCTGGCACGACCCTTGCGACCGTTGATCATGCGCACCACCGTGGAGGCTCCCATGCACGCCAGCGATTCCCATTCCGATACCGACCGCGCCCTGCTGGAGGGCCTGCTGCAACTGGCGGTGGAAGGGCAGACCGAGGATCAGGATTTCCAGCGCATCGGCGAGGAAGTATTCGCCCGCCTGCTGGATACCTACGGCCACACGACCCAGGCCTGAAACCGGATACGCCAGGGTCTGATCCGCAGGATCCGACCCTGGCACGCTTCAGCCGCCCAGGCGGAAGGTCGGGTTGGAGAGTTCGCGCAGGAAGTGGTTGAAGATGCTCGGCTGCATGGCCAGCATGAAGATCACGCCGAACGCCGCACCTGCCAGGTGCGCGCTGTGGTTGATGCGATCGCCGCCGCGCTTGTCCATCCAGATGCTGTAGCCGACGTAGAACGCGGCATAGATGATCGCCGGTGCCGGGATGAAGAACACCAGGATGATCGACCACGGCTTGATCAGGATGAAGGCGAACAGGACCGCCGACACCGCACCGGATGCCCCGAGGCTGAGGTAGTTCGGATTCTTCTGGTTCTTCAGGTAGCTGGGCAGGATCGAGACCAGCAGCGCGCCGATGTAGAACGCCGGGTAGGTCAGGTAGCTGCCGGTCAGCTGCACCATCACGCTCTCGATGAATCCCCCGAAGAAGAACAGGGTGATCATGTTGAAGATCAGGTGCGACCAGTCGGCGTGGATGAAGCCATAGGTCACCAGCCGGTCGTACTGGCGATGGCGGTCGACGGCCGGCGGCCACAGGATCAGGCGATCGGCCAGCTTGCGGTTGTTGAAGGCCATCCACGACAGGATGGCGGTGATGGCGATCAACAGCAGATTGACGGGGGTCATGTCAGGCTCAGGCGCTACGGTAGTTATCGACCATACGATAGCGTTTCGCGTACCAACCGAAGGCCAACGCCGCGACGAAGGCGAAACCGGCGAAGAAGAACATCAGGAACGCCGCTTCGCTCAGGCCCGTACTGGCAATCCTGTGGGTCACGGCATCGTTGCGCACGGCAGCGTTCGACAGCAGCACCCACAGGTTGCCGATGGTGGTGGTCAGGTTCCAGAAGCTCATCACCACGCCCTTCATCGCCTGCGGCGCCTGGCTGTAGGCGAACTCCAGGCCGGTGGCCGAGACCAGCACCTCACCGAAGGTCAGCAGCGCATACGGCAGCATCTGCCAGAAGATCGACATGGCGTTGCCGCCGTCCATCACCACCTGGATGCCGCCGACCACGATCCAGGCCAGGCCGCTGAAGGCGATGCCGGCGGTCATGCGGCGCAGCGCGGTCGGCTCGAAGCCGAAGCGGCGCAGGGCCGGGTACAGCACCAGGTTGTTGAACGGAATCAGGATCATCACCAGCAGCGGGTTCAGCGCCTGCATCTGCGAGGCGGTGAACCAGCTCGGCATCTGCATCTGCTGGCCCTGCAGGACCCAGGTCGAGGCCTTCTGGTCGAACAGCGAGAAGAACGGCGTGGTCAGCGCGAAGATCACCAGCACGCGCAGCACCGAGCGCACGCCTTCCACGGCTTCGGCCGGATGCTGGCCGCGGGCGCGGTCCAGCTGCAACCAGGTACCGCCACCGATGCCGGCGAGGATGGCCACCAGCGCCAGGCACAGGCAGATCACGATGCCCAGCGAGCCGACCAGGCCGAACGAGGCCGCCGCCAGCGCCAGGCCGAGCACGGCGATCACCAGGCCCGGACGGCCCTGGCCGGCCACGCGCGTGGTCAGCGCGGTACGCACCACGTTGGCGAACGAATGCGGATCCTTCGGCGGCAGCGGCACCAGCACGTAGCGCTTGCGGCCCAGCCAGAACACGAAGGTAGCAATGAACATCAGGATGCCCGGGATACCGAACGCCCACTGCGGACCCCAGTTCTTCAGTGCCAGCGGGATCAGCAGCGAGGCGAACAGCGAGCCGAAGTTGATGATCCAGTAGAAGGCGTCGAAGACGATCTTGGCCAGGTGCTTGTTGCTCTGGTCGAACTGGTCGCCCATGAACGAGGCCACCAGCGGCTTGATGCCACCGGCACCCAGCGCGATCAGGCCCAGGCCGAGGAAGAAGCCCTCGCGGCTGTTCTCGAACAGCGCCAGGCACAGGTGGCCGGCGCAGTAGACCAGGCTGAACCAGAGGATGGTGTGGTATTTGCCGAAGAACCTGTCGGCCAGCCAGCCACCGAGCAGCGGGAAGAAATACACGCCGATCATGAAGCTGTGCATGATGTCCTTGGCTTCACCGGCACGGCCTTCCGCAGTGATTTCCTGCAGCAGCAGCGAGGTGATCAGGAACTGCACCAGGATGTTGCGCATCCCGTAGAAACTGAACCGTTCGCAGGCCTCATTGCCGATGATGTACGGAATCTGGCGCGGCATCTTTCCTTGGCCGGCGATGGGGGCGACTGCGTCGTGGCTCATCCTGTAAGGCATTCCTGCAAAGCGAAAGGCGCAAGGTTACCGGAACCGGGGCTTGCGAAGCACGCTGCAGGGCTGCATGACAACGGTGCCAATCCATGGCAGGCAGTGCAGGCCCTGCCGGAAGTCACGGCACCTGCACGACAAAAGCGTAAACTTATCGTTATGCGCCCCCTCGCCCCCGCCCGCCTCCTGCTCAGCTGTCTCGTGCTGCTGCCGGCGTTGCAGGTACAGGCGCGGCCGCAGGCGCCGGCCGCCGCCAGTGAGAGCGCGCCCCGGCAGCTGACCGTGGCCGCGCTGGAGTTGCCCAGCCGCGATGGCGCGCAATGGAAGCAACGCCGCGAGCAGGTCGCACAACTGCTGACCGACCTGCAGCCGGACGTGATCTCGGTGCAGCAGGTGCTGCAGCAGCAAGGCCGCAACCCGGCCTGCTGGCTGGCCAGCCGGCTGCGCTACAGCTGCGACTTCGTCACTGCCGACCCACCCAGCCAGCCACTGCGGCATGGCAACGCCATGCTGACCCGGCTGCCGGTGAGCGAGGACGGCGTGACCCTGCTGCATCCTCCCGGCACCTTCAGTGCGGCCGGCATGATGCGGCTGAAGCTGGGCGAGGCGCTGGTCAACATCTATGTGGCGCGGCTGCGCCCGGACCCGGACGAGGCCACCGCCCGCCAACACCAGACCAGCGACCTGATGACCTGGATCGGCGCCACCGCCGAAGGCATGCCCAGCCTGATCGCGGGCGACTTTTCGGCCAGCACGGTGGAGCTGGTGCGGAGCACGCCCGGCTTCCAGCCGGCACGGCGCAATCCCGGCGGCCGCGCCGAGCCGCCTGCAGCGAGTGGTGGCGGCGCCAGTGGCCACGGCTTGGACGTGCTGTTCCAGGTCAAGCACTTCGGCGGCATACGCCAGCAGCCGATCCTGCTGCCCGCCGACGGCGACCTGCCCGGACTGCGCCTGGGCGTGTTGGCAACCCTGCGCCTGCAGGACGCTACGGCCACGGCGGAATAGGTCGTGCCGGGATCCTGCAACAGAAAAGGCCGGGGTCTCCCCCGGCCTTTCCACTCATCCCGTCACCGCGATCAGGCGATCGCTTCCTGGTAACGGCGCTCGACTTCATTCCAGTCGATGACGTTGAAGAACGCGCCGATGTACTCCGGGCGGCGGTTCTGGTACTTCAGGTAGTACGCGTGTTCCCACACGTCCAGGCCGAGGATGGGGGTGTTGCCTTCCATCAGCGGGCTGTCCTGGTTGCCGGTGCTCTCGACCACCACCTTCTTGTCCGGGGTCACGCTCAGCCACGCCCAGCCGCTGCCGAAACGGGTCAGCGCCGCCTTGGTGAAGGCGTCCTTGAACTTGTCGAAACCGCCCAGGTCCTTGTCGATGGCCTTGGCCACGTCACCCACCGGGTTGCCACCTGCGTTCGGGGCCATCACGGTCCAGAACAGCGAGTGGTTGGCATGGCCACCACCGTTGTTGCGCACCGGACCCTGCAGGTTCTCCGGCAGCGACTTGAGCTTCTTCACCAGCTCTTCGACCGGCAGGTCAGCGTATTCGGTGCCTTCCAGCGCCGCGTTGACGTTGTTGATGTAGGTCTGGTGATGCTTGGTGTGATGGATTTCCATCGTCGCCGCATCGATATGCGGCTCCAGCGCGTCGTAGGCGTAGGACAGCTTGGGCAGGGTGTAGGCCATGATGCATCTCCTGATTGCGAGGGCACCCGACGATGTCGGGCGGTGCGCCGTGAATGATGGGGACAGACCCGCAGATTACCAAGGGGGATGTAAAGGAAATTGCGTCCTGCCAGTGAGCACGACGGCAATTGTTACGCAGCAGTGACGCGGCGCCCTCCTCATGTGCCATGCAGCGCGCAGGCGCTACAGTGCATGTACCACCCTCGCCCGCCCCTGCCCATGCGCAACCCCCGGCTGCTGATCACCGCCATCGCCCTGCTGCTGCTCGGCCTGGTCGCCAACCATTTCCTGCAACGGCCGCCGGCGCCACAGTTCGCACCGGACCTGCAGGGAACACCGACCGCCCGGGCGCCTGCCACGGCCACGCCCGGACGGGACAACGGCCTGCCCGCGTTCCTGCCCACCGAAGCACGCCAGACCATTGCCCTGATCCAGCGAGGCGGTCCATTCCCGCACCGCCAGGACGGCACCACCTTCGGCAACCGTGAACAGCAATTGCCGCAACGTCCGCGTGGCTACTACCGCGAGTACACCGTCGACACCCCCGGTGCACGCACGCGTGGCACGCGCCGCATCGTCACCGGCGGCGATCCGCCGGAGGCGTGGTACTACACCGACGACCACTACGAATCGTTCCGCAGCTTCACCGTACCGGCCCAGGGAGCGCAGTGATGAGCCACGATGATTTCGGCCTCGGCCTGCATGACATCAACAATGCCGGCGTCTATGCCATCGACAGCGATGACATCGGCGCGCTGGCCGCAGCAATGCGCGATGCCAGCCTGAAGGTGATCCGCATCGATCTGGAGGGCGTGACGGACAAGCGCACCCTGCTCGCCCGGCTCGCCGCGCAGCTGGATTTCCCGGCCGGTTTCGGCGGCAACTGGGATGCACTGTCGGACAACCTGCGTGATCTGCAATGGCTGCCAGCCAACGGCTACGCGCTGTTCCTGGCCGACGTGGATGCACTGCGTGCCAACGCACAGAGGGACTTCGCCACCCTGCTGGACGTGATGGATGAAGCCAGCCGCGATTGGGTCGGTCGCGATGTACCGTTCTGGGTGTTCCTGTCACAGAGCGCGTAAGGGCAACGCCCTGATAGAGGCTGACCTTGGTCGGCATGGGCGTGCCCCCCCATGGATCATCCACGCATGGCGTGGATCTACCCGGCGCAGCTGGATGCACAGTAGATCCACGCCATGCGTGGATGCGCCGTCCTAGCGGCTGCCGTTGTCTTCCTGAAGTTCCTTCTTGAACGGAATGTCCGGCGGCGGCCGTGCCACGGCCGGCTGGTCCTGCATGTTGGGGTTGGTCAGGCCACAGCCACCGCCGGCCTGCAGGATCGAAATGACGCAGGAAATCCTCGTGTTGGTGCCCGGCAGTGGAATCTCCATCGCCTTGACGCCCTTGCGCACCCATTCGGCCAGCAGCGATTCCTGTGGCACCCAGTACTTGTCGAACGACGTCGGCGTGTAGTCGTACGGCGGACGTTTCAGCCATGTGCCCGATTGCGCGATGCGCTCCTTGCTCCAGCCGTCGTTGGCGCCACCGGGCGCACCTCGCTCGGCGTGGCCGTCGCGGTCCTGGCCCGGCACGCGTACGCTGCCATCGGCATTGAACAGGCCATTGCCCCTGCCGGCGGCACTGGCCTGGCGGGCACCGCCATTGCTGCCGTCGCGGCTGCGGCTGGAAGATCCCCAGTCATCGCCCTTGGCCGGTGTCGCCCAGTTGCCGGGATCGGGGGCCGGGCGCGCTCCTGCGTTTGCCGGTGTGCTGCTGGAGGCTGACGGACGCGTGCTGCTGCTCGTCTGCGCCGCGCGGCCTTGGGCCGCAGCCGCAGGCGTCACGGTGGCACTGCCACTGGAGGATGCCGGTGCCACCGCCGGTGCCGGGGCCACTTCACGCTCCCGCACCTGTACATCACGGCCGGTGGGCGCGCGTACGGCGGGCTCACGCCCGGCCACCGCCGCCATCCGCACCTGCGGATCGGCCACGGCCTGCACTTCACGTTCACGCACCTGCACGTCCTGCTGTGGCACGCGCACCTGCATTTCAGGGCTGCGCAGCGGTTTGGGCGCGACGGGCGCTTCGACGATGCTGACTTCGCGTTCGCGCACCTGGATGTCACGCACCTGCGGCGTGCGCACGGCCAGTTCCGGGCTGCGCATCTGGCTTGGCGTCGGCGGCGCCTGCACCGGCTGCACGCTGCGCTCGCGCACAACGGGCGTGCTGTCACGTGGTACGACGCTGACTTCGGTTCGCGGCACGCTGACCGGCGGCACCACGAAATCCGTGCTGGCCTGCGCCACCTCGGTGGCCTGGACCGGTGAAGGCGGCGGCGCGGCAACCGGCGCCGGCTCGGCTTCGGCTGGCGGCGGAGGAACACCGGCGGTCGGCGCGGATGCAGGGGAAGATGCGGCGGCTTCGGCAGCCGCCGGACGCGGGGCAGGAGCTGTGGCGGCGTCCGCCTGCTGCCCCGTCGCAACCCGACCTGCCGCAGCGGCCGCAGCGACTTCGGCGCCGGGCTGATCGCCCCCGCCTTCCTGGGTCGCGCGGCCGACGAACTCCACCTGCACGCGCTCGCCCTCGGCGCCCTCTTCGTCTGGCGCAGTGGTGCGGATCACCGCCACCCACAGCAGCAGCATGAAGAACAGCAGGTGCAGCAGTGCGCTGATCAGCGCCGAGGTCCAGCGCATCCAGCGCTGGTCGCGCGGCGCAGCGTCCCAGTCCTGCCAGAACAGACGGCGCAACGCCTGCCACGGTGACAACTGCGGCGATTGGCCTGGCCGGCCGGGCAGCGGACGCGGCAGCAATACCACAATCACTTCGCGGGCATGCAACGGCCGCGGCAGCGGCCCCAGCGAGCGCAGCCACAGCGCCCAGCCATAAGGCAGGCGCGTGGTCTTCTCAAGGACGGCGCGGGGCTGCTGGCGGGCCAGCAGCAGATCGATGAGTTGCTCGGCCCGGGTCAGAGGCACGCGTCAGCGATCAGGCGACGTTGTCGCGCGGGATGTACGGCGCGTGGCCGCTGTCGTGGTCGGTCGCGTCGCGCACGGCGGTCACGCCCGGCACACGGCCCATCAGGGTCTTTTCGATGCCCTGCTTGAGCGTCACGTCGGCCATGCCGCAGCCCTGGCAGCCACCACCGAAGCGCAGCAGCACCACGCCGTCGGCCGAGACTTCCTGCACGGCCACCTTGCCGCCATGCGAGGCCAGCTGCGGATTGACTTCGTTCTCCACCACCCAGTGCACGCGCTCGACCAGCGAGGCCGCATCACCGGGCGCTTCACCCTTGATGCGCGGCGCCTTGATGGTCAACTGCTGGGCACCGGCGGTGCCGGCGACGATGTCGATCTCGGCACCGTCGAGCCAGCCAACGCTGCCAGCATCGACATAGAGGGTGAAGCCATCGCAGTCCACCGCCCACTCGTCGCCCAGCAGGTCGGTGGGTTCGGCGAATTCCAGCCGGGCGTCGGCGCGCGGGGTACCGGGGTCGACCGCGCTCAGGCGCACGCCCATGCCAGGCACGCCCTCGCGTTCGATCAGCTTGCGGAAATGGGTCTGGGCAGTGTCGGAGATCTGGATCATCGGGCTATTCTAGCCAAGTAAGCGTCAGCCGCTCATTCGGTTTATACACCGTCCGGCGCATCGTTCAGTCAACACGAGGTGGAGATTCCCATGGCCGACCTGATTCCACTGGCCCAGGCCCGTTGCGTGCCACGCAAAGGCAGCGACCACAAGCTCGGCGAAGCCCGCCTGGCCGAACTGCTGCCGCAGGTTCCCGGCTGGGAGCTGAGCGAGGGCGGGCAGGCCCTGACGCGCACCTTCCGCTTCAAGGATTACTACGCCACCATGGCCTTCGTGAACGCGCTGGCCTGGATTGCCCATCGCGAGGACCACCATCCGGACCTGGGCGTGCACTACGACCGCGCGGTCGTGCGCTTTTCCACCCATGACGTGGGCGGTCTGAGCGAGAACGACTTCATCTGCGCGGCCAAGACTTCGACCCTGACGGAGCAACTGCCATGAACGTACGCTTGCTGAGCCTGTCCCTGATCGCTGCGGCCGGCCTGGCCGGCTGCGGCTCGTCCGAACCGCCGGCACCACCGCCGCCGCCGCCAACCGAAGTCGCAGCAGTGAAGACGCCGCCGCCGCAGTACCCGCTTGAACTGGCCTGCATGGGCGTGGGCGGCACCAGTACGTTCAAGGTGACCATCGGCACCGACGGCAAGCCGAGCGAGGTCGCCCTGCTGACTGGCGCGGGCAACCCGCAGCTGGACGAACTGGCCAAAACCGCCGTGCAGGGCTGGCAGTTCAAGGCCGCGACACGCAATGGCCAGGCGGTGCCGGCCACCATCCAGGTGCCGGTCAGCTTCAACCCGCCGCAGCCGAAGCCGGACCAGTGCTTCGCCATTGAAGAGCGCCTGCGCCGCGGCGGCTGATCGCACGCACCCGACGAGGCCAGCCGGCGCCCGCCTCGCCCTCGCCGCCCCGGCCCTGTCCGGGGCGGTTGTCTGTTGACCAGGACTGCGTCGGTAGATGCTGCAGATTCCCCCCGAAAACATCTGGATTGCGCTGGCGGTCACCCTCGCGGCCGGCCTCGCCACTGCGATCGGCAGCCTGCTGGTGCTGTTCTCGCGCCGCCCCAACCCGCGCCTGCTGGCCTTCGGCCTGGCCTTCGCCGGCGGCGCGATGGTCTATGTGTCGCTGTCGGAAATCCTCAACAAGTCCATTGCTTCGTTCGCACTGGCCCATGGCGAACGCACCGGTTTCACCTACGGCACCCTGGCGTTCCTGCTGGGCGTGATCGTGATCGTGCTGATCGACCACTTCATTCCCAACCCGCATGACAGCCTGGACAAGCAGGATCCTGCGTTCCGCGAGAACAGCCGCGAGTACCTGAAGCGGGTCGCGCTGCTGACTTCCGTCGCGATCACCGCGCACAATTTCCCGGAAGGGCTGGCGACCTTCTTCGCCACGCTGGAAAGCCCGTCGGTGGGCATGCCACTGGCCTTTGCGATTGCCATCCACAACATCCCCGAGGGCATCGCGATCGCGGTGCCGGTGTACTTCGCCACCCAGAACAAGGCCTATGCATTCAGCGCCAGCCTGCTGTCGGGTCTGGCCGAGCCGGTGGGCGCGGCGCTCGGCTACTGGTTGCTGTCCGGGTCGCTTTCGCACGCCACCTTCGGCTGGGTGTTCGGGCTGATTGCCGGCGTGATGGTGTTCCTGGCACTGGATGAACTGTTGCCGGCCGCCAAGCGCTATGCGAAGGGCCACGAGACCGTTTATGGGCTGGTGGCGGGCATGGGCACGCTGGCGATCAGCCTGGTGCTGTTCAAGTGGTGAGGGGTTTGCAGCCAACGGGCTGAGCCCCCTCGCGGCTGGTACGTCCCACAGTATCGAGAGGTCACGGGCGGGTATGGGCCTACGCTGCGGATGTCCGGGTCCGCCTTGTAGCGAGCCGAGCACCGCAGGTCCGGCGAGGGCGAAGAGGCGCGGGTGTCTGAGCGCAGCGAGTTCCGCGCCGTCCCTCGGCGGACCGAGGAGCGCAGGGCACCGGCGCGCGGCGCCGGCTCGCGGATGGCGGCGTGTTTCTTTGGTTACTTTCTTTGCACGAGCAAAGAAAGTGACAAGCCCACTCTCCGCAGGGAAGCGACGGCGCCGACCAAGCACCCGGCGCCGCCGAACCGCCGTCAGCGCAGCCGGTCCAGCGCCTCGACCAGCTCATCGGCCAGCGGCGCGTTCAGCACATACGGACTCTTGCCGTCGTCCAGTGCAAACTCCAGCGAGGCCGCGTGCAGAAACAGTCGCTTCAGTCCGATCTGCTCACGAAGCCGCTTGTTGACCGCAGGATCGCCGTATTTGTCGTCACCGGCCACCGGATGGCCCAGATGCTGGGCATGCACGCGGATCTGATGGGTGCGGCCGGTTTCGATGCGCACCTCGCAGTACGAATGGCCGCCGCGGCGCTCCAGCACCCGGAAGTGACTGATCGATTCCTTGCCGATCGCATTGACCTGTACATGGCGCTCGCCGCCCTGGCGCAGGCCCACGTGCAGCGGGGCGTCGACGGTCATCACGCCGTCCGGCATGCGGCCGGCCAGCAGGGTCAGATAGCGCTTGCGGATGCCGGCGCCGTGGTCTTCACGCAACAGCGCCTGCAGTTCGCTCAGTGCCGAACGCTTCTTGGCCACGATCAGCAGGCCCGAGGTGTCGCGATCCAGCCGATGGACCAGCTCCAGTGTCTGTCCCGGGCGCAAGGCGCGCAGGGTCTCGATGGCACCGAAGCTGATGCCGCTGCCGCCGTGGCTGGCCACGCCGGAGGGCTTGTTCAGGGCCAGCAGCCGGGCGTCCTCGAAGACGATGGCCTGCTCCAGGCGGCGCATGAACGCCTCTGGCGGACCGGCCTTGTCTCCTTCCTCGCTGAGACGGACCGGCGGCACACGCACCTCATCGCCCGCCTCCAGCTTGCGCTCGGCCTTGGCGCGGCCGCCGTTCACCCGAACCTGCCCACTGCGCACCAGCTTGTACACCAGACTGCGCGGGGCTCCCTTCAGCTGGCCGAGCAGGAAGTTGTCCAGGCGCTGGCCGGCGCGGTCGGCGGGAACGGTGATCATGCGCACGGAAGGCTTGTCGCCAGCGGGTTTGGTCGGGTCTTGGGCGGTCATCAGGCTGTTTATTCTGTTACACTCGGGGGGCGAGATAAGGGATTGATTTCGTTGGAAGTTACTCAGGGCCAGAAGCCCAGCTTCCGACGAATCCGGCACAGTGCGCGACCACCGCCCGCGGGGCGGCCATGTTAGCGGCTCACCGGCCTTCCCGGCCATCGCCGGATGCCTGACACGCAACCGTGCTGAACATGTCCCGCGTGGCGCTCCAGCCTGGCTGACAGCTGCCTGCGGCCCTGCAACACCCAAAAACCCATAAGAGTGAAGCGCTCCCGCGGCCTGCCGTGGTGTCGTAGCGCTGGAAACCCAAGCCGCCCTCCCCGCGCTTGCGCGAATGGGCGGCGAGCCGTGTCCAGAGGCGAAACCCCATGGCGTTCCGCGCGGTAGCCGCTTGCGAGGAACGCAACAATGAAGCGAATGCTGATCAACGCCACGCAGGCTGAAGAGCTGCGTGTTGCCATCGTGGATGGCCAGTCGTTGTATGACATCGACATCGAACAGCCGTCGAAGGAACAGAAGAAGTCCAACATCTACAAGGGCCGGATCTTCCGCATCGAGCCCTCGCTGGAAGCCGCCTTCGTCGAGTATGGCGGTGGCCGCCATGGCTTCCTGCCGCTGAAGGAGATTTCCCGCGACTACTTCCAGGCCGGTGTCGACCACAACAAGGCCGGTATCCGCGAGCTGCTGAAGGAAGGCCAGGAGATCGTTGTCCAGGTCGACAAGGAAGAGCGTGGCAACAAGGGCGCCGCCCTGACCACGTTCATCTCGCTGGCCGGCCGCTACATGGTGCTGATGCCGAACTCGCCCAGCGCCGGCGGTGTGTCCCGCCGCATCGAGGGCGAAGACCGTGCCGCGCTGAAGGAGGCCCTGGACAAGCTGAACATTCCCGACGACATGGGGGTGATCATCCGCACCGCCGGCGTCGGTCGCGATGCGGAAGAGCTGCAGTGGGACCTGGACTACCTGCTCAACGTCTGGCGCGCCATCGCCGAAGCCGCACTGAGCAAGCCGGCCCCGTTCCTGATCTACCAGGAATCACGCCTGATCGTGCGCGCCCTGCGTGACTACCTGCGCGCCGACATCGGCGAGATCCTGGTGGACACCGAGGAGATGTACGAGCACGCCCGCGAGTTCATGCAGCAGGTGATGCCGCAGACCCTGCGCAAGCTCAAGCACTACAAGGACGACATCCCGCTGTTCAACCGCTTCCAGATCGAGTCGCAGATCGAAGGTGCCTACGAGCGCAACGTGCGCCTGCCGTCGGGTGGCTCGATCGTGGTCGACCAGACCGAAGCACTGACCGCAGTCGACGTGAACTCCTCGCGCGCCACCAAGGGCAGCGACATCGAGGACACCGCGTTCCAGACCAACCTGGAAGCGGCCGAGGAAGTGGCTCGCCAACTGCGCCTGCGCGACCTGGGCGGCCTGGTGGTGATCGACTTCATCGACATGGCTTCCAACAAGCACCAGCGCGAGGTCGAGAACCGCCTGGCCAACGCGCTGAAGTACGACCGTGCCCGCGTGCAGGTCGGCC
Source organism: Stenotrophomonas sp. AR029 (assembly GCF_047520695.2). Lineage (NCBI taxonomy): Bacteria > Pseudomonadati > Pseudomonadota > Gammaproteobacteria > Lysobacterales > Lysobacteraceae > Stenotrophomonas > Stenotrophomonas sp. AR029. Next base: position 293,845 of record NZ_JAXBQQ020000001.1, read on the forward strand.
GCATCTCGCGCTTCGGCCTGCTGGAAATGAGCCGCCAGCGCCTGCGCCCGAGCCTGGGCGAATCCAGCCAGATCGTCTGCCCGCGTTGCGACGGCCACGGCCGCATGCGCAGCGTCGAGTCGCTGTCGCTGTCGATCATCCGCGTCGCCGAAGAGCACGCGATGAAGGAGAACACCGGGCAGGTGCTGGTCCAGGCGCCGGTGGAGATCGCCAACTACCTGTTGAACGAGAAGCGCAGCGCCCTGCGCGAGATCGAGCAGCGCCACGAAGCGCCGATCGTGATCGTCGCCGACGAGCAGCTGCACACCCCGCACTATGCCGTCACCCGCCTGCGTGAGAACGAGCTCGGTGAAGAGAGCAGCAAGCCCAGCTACCAGCGCGGCACCCCGCGCAAGCTGCCGGTGCACGCCCTGACCAAGGGCCAGCTGAACATCCCGCCGCCGGCCGTGACCCAGGTCAAGCACACCTCTCCCGCCCCGGTGCGCGAGGAAGCGGCTCCGGCTGCAGCCGCTCCGGCTCCGGTCGTGGCAGCGCCAGTGGCGCCGGCTTCGAGCGGCGGCGTGATCGGTTGGCTCAAGCGCGTGTTCGGTGGCGAGCCGGCACCAGCGCCGGCTCCGGCCGCCCCGGCTCCGCGCCAGCAGCAGGACGGTGGTCGCAAGGACCGCAACAAGGATCGCAACAAGGATCGCAAGGACCGTCGCGACGAAAACCGTGGCAACGGTGGCAACGGTAACGCGCAGCAGCAGAAGGATGGCGGCAACCGCAAGGACCGTGGTGAGCAGCGCAACAAGGACGGCCGCAACGGCAACAACGGCAATGCCCAGCAGCAGCCACAGCAGGGCAGGCAGAAAGAACCGCAGCAGAAGGATGGCCAGCAGCAGCCGCAGCAGCAGCACAAGCCGCGCAACGAGCAGCAGGGCCAGAACCAGAACCAGAACCAGCCGAAGCTGAAGCAGCCCAAGCAGCCGCGCCAGCAGCAGGACGGTGACAAGCCGGCCGAAAAGCCGCAGCGCAGCGCCGCCGAGCTGCCGGCCGAGGCCGTGGCGGCAGCCGTAGCCGCTACGGCCGTCGCTGCCAACGTCGTGACCGCGCAGGAAGCCACTGCGCCGGTGGCGCCGGTTGCACCGGCTGCCTCCGCTCCGGCGGCAGTCACTGCACCGGCCGACAGCACTGCCAACGCCGCCAATGAGGCCGAGGCGATTGCCGTGACCGGTGAAGAGGCTGCCCTCGACGCCAACGGCGAGCAGGCCGGTGAAGGCGCAACCCGCCGCCGCCGTGGCCGTCGTGGTGGCCGTCGCCGCCGTCGTGGTGGCGCCGAGAACGCTGCCGGCAGCGATGGCCTGGGCGATGATCAGGACGACGCGGACGACGGTGATGACACCGATGCCGCTGATGTCGCCGGGCAGAGCAACGACAGCGTTGCCGGGACCACTCCGGTGGCCGCGGCACAGCCGGCGCGTTCGCAGCCGGAGTTCGAATTCGATGACGAAGCCGAACCGACCGCTGCCGAAGCCGAGAAGCCGGTCCGCGCCGCCGCCGCTGCTGTCGCCGCACCGGTCGCGGTGGTGAGCAGCGCCGTGATCGACGCTCCTGCACCGGTCGTGGCGAAGGTACAGGCTCCGGTCGAAGCCGTCGCCAAGGCCGAACCGGCGGCGTCGCCGGTGCAGACCAGCATGCTTGATGCCATCGACGCTGCAACCCCGGCCCAGCCAGCGGTAGCGGCAGCCCCGGCGGTCGAAGCGAAGCCGGTGGTGGTTGAGGCTGCCCCGGTCGCTGAAGCCACTGCGGTGGTCGAAGTGAAGTCGGCCGTGGCCGAGGCCGAGGCTGCTGCGGTCGTGGAATCGAAGCCGGAGATCGCTGAAGCCGCTCCGGCGGTCGAAGCCAAGCCGCTGGCCGTTGAGGCTGCCCCGGTGGCGGAAGCCGCTCCTGCATTTGAAGCCAAACCGGTCGTCGAGACCGCACCGGTCGCCGAACAGCCGGTCGCGCCGGTGGCAGTTGAAGCGGCACCGGTGGAAGCTGCGGCCCCGGTTGCCAATGCAGTGGTGACACCGTCGATCGATCCGGTCGCCGATGGCCACGCCGATGCGGCAGCCCAGGCGGCCGAAGCCAAGGCCGACGAAGAAGGCGAAGAAGGCGCCAAGCGCACGCCGCCGGCGAACTGATCGCGCTTTGATCGCGTGAAAAAGCGGCGGGGATCGATGATCCCCGCCGCTTCTGTTTGTGCGCTGGGCGCGTGCAGCGCTCTGGGAGGCCAACCCTGGTCGGCGCCGTTGTTGGAGCGAACGCGGACACGTCCGTGCCAACCCAGGGTGGCACCTACCAGGACATCAGCGCGTCGGAGCGAACTGCAGGCGGGTCCACACGCCGTAGTGGTCCGAGGCCCAGCGACCGCTGTCATCGGGCTGGTCGAACAGGAGCTTGGCCTCACGTGCAACCATCGCGTCCTGCTGGAAGAAGATGTGGTCGATCCGCGAGGCCACCGGGTAGTAGTGCCTGTTCAGCGTACTGACCCCGGCCAGGTCGGTGTTGACGTGCACGCTGCCGTAGCTGTCACCGTAATGGCTGCGCAGCTCGCTCAGGTCACTGGCATCGACCAGTGCGTTGAAGTCGCCCGCGATCACCACCGGTGCGCCGGCCGAGGTGCTGGCGATGAAGCGCAGCAGGTCCTCGACCTGGGTGCGACGGATGCGCTGGCCATTCTCGTCGCTGCGCTCGTTGAAGTGGGTGGCATAGACGTTGACCGCCTTGCCGTCCACATCGATGCGCAGATGGGCGACCGTCCGATAATCGTCCAGCGGCCGCAACAGGTGCTCACCTTGGGCGAGGATCGGGCGCCGGCTCAGCAGCGCGTTGCCGTAACGTTTCGGCGCGCCCACCGGATCGGTGGAGACGAAGATGTACCTGTAGCCCAGCTGGCTGGCCAGCCACTGTGCCTGGTTGCGCACGTTACGGCGTTGGATCACCTCCTGCAGGGCAACCGCATCCGGCTGCAGGCGCTTGAGTTCGGCCAGGATGGTGCGGCGGCGGCTCGGCCAGTCCTCGCGGTCGTGATGCAGGTTGAAGGTCACCATGCTCATGCCTGGCGCGCTGGCGACGTCAGCCGCCGTCGCGGCGGTTGGCACGGCTGCCATCACGGCACCCGGCAATGCCAATGCAATGGCCAGTCCCAGGGCACGCACGGCCGCGCGCACCCTTGCCCCCTGCTGCTTCATCGTTACTGCCCCTTGCGCTCGGCGCGGCGCACCGCGCCCGGTACATCGATCTCGACCCGCGCCGGCAGCTGGTGCACGTGCAGTTCCCTGTTGGTCCATTCGGCCGCTTCGCCGTTGATGGTCGCCTCGCCCGGATCACCGGCGTACGGCCACGGCAAGACCACGCCACCGACCGGTGGCACCAGGCCCGGCTGCACCTCCAGCACCAGCTGCTTGTCGCTGCGCTGCAGGTGGTAGTTGAGCTGGCCCTGCGGCGTGCGCAGGCCCTGCACGGCGATGCCCTCGCCCTGCAGCCAGGCGGTCGGAATGCCGGCGGCCAATACCAGCGCATCGTCCATGTCACGGCTGTAGGCGAACATGTCCAGGGCCGAGCGCACGAAGTCCGAGGCCACCCAGGCATGCGGCAGGTCACCGACGAAGAACGGCTTGCGTGGCGTGCGCGAGACCACTTCGGCCCACTGGTTCCAGGCCTGCGGCGTACGGTCCTTGAAGAAGAACTCAGTCGCCTGCCAGGCGCGATCGCGCCAGCCGAGGCGGACGAAGGCGGCCACGTTGCGCCACTCGTAGGGCGTGTAGTCCTTCCACTCGCGCTTGCCATCGCGACGGGCCACGAACTCCTTCCAGTAGCGCTCGAAGGTGGCATCGAGCGCCTGCTGCGGAAGGCGCCCCTGTTCACCGCCCGGAGCCAGCGCGATGGTGGTCGAGGTCGCATCGAAATCGCCCAGCTCGGCCGAGCCCGGCAGGTAATCGATGTTGTGCTGCTGCATCGCCGACAGCAGTGAGGCCTGCAGGTCATCACGGAACTGGTCACGCGATTCGGCAATCTGCATGGCTTCGACCTTGCCCAGCTGGGCCGCCAGCGATGCCGCATCCTTGTAGCCGCGCAACGCCCAGAAATTGTCCCAGTACGAATGCATCGGCTTGGCCGAATAGCCTTCATGGCTGATAGAGGCCGGCATCATCCCGTAGAACGCCGGATTGCGCGCCCGATTCTCGTCCGTGCGCTCGCTGGCGCGCAGTTGCTCCATGTAGTTATAGGCGCCCTGCACATGCGGCCACATCAGTTCGGCGAAGGTGCTGTCACCGGTATAGCGCCCATATTCGGCAATGCTGTAGATCAGCTCGCCATGGCTGTCGTTCTCCGGCACCGGATCGCTGCCACGTGCATCGACACAGCACGGCACCTTGCCATTCTCGAACTGATAGGGCGCATACCAGTTGATGTAATCACGCACCGCATCACTGCGCCCCATGCGCAGCAGGCCCTCGGAAATCATCGCGCCATCGCGGATCCAGCTGCGCGCGTACGAGCGCGTGCCCGGCTGCAGGCGCGGGCCGACCCGCGAGATCAGCATATGCGCCACGGCGGTGCGCAGGGTATCGACCAGTGCCTGGCCCGCAGCCGGTACCTGCAACGAGACCACCCCCAGCTTCTGCCGCCACTGCTCTGCGACCTGCGCCTGCGCCTTGGCCACATCCAGCGCCTGCGGCGCCCAGCCTCCGGTCTGTGGCAACACCACCGCCACTTCTCGGCTCTGGCCAGGCTCCAGCCTGATCGTATACAGCAGCGCACCGGACGCCATGCCGGTGCTGTCCTTCACCGCCGTGCTGGCCGGGTATTTCCCGGAGGCCAGATGCATCGCGTCGAGCTTGCCATCGAACGTGCTGGCGAAGCGCGCATCCGGCACTTGCAACGGATAGATGCGCGGCTCACCGTTGATGCGCACCAGCTGTTCGCCCACATCCAGCGCATCGATGCGACTGAAGCCGCCGACGGTGTTGAGGAACTGGGTCGGCGGGTTCACCTGCCACGGCCGGATCGCCAGCGCCAGGGTGTACTCGTGCGCCACCTTGTCCGGATTGCTCAACCGGTAGCGACCGATCAGCTGCGCGCGCTCCGGCGTGCCCTGCACGAAGCTGGTTACCGCCAGGCCGGCCTTCTCATGCACCCAGTCGACATTGGCGATGGGCAGGTAGCGATCCTGCAGCGACTGGGTGATGGCCACCTTCGACCAGTCCAGCAACTTGCCGTCCACGCGGATGAACGGCTCGATGCTGAAACTGCCCTTGGCCGGTTCCAGCGCACCGTCCTCGCTGATCAGTGCCTGCTCCTGGCCGCCATCGAGGCCGAGCAGGGTCCAGTACGGCTGTTCGCCCACATATGCGCGCGGCAGCGAGCCGCGCGGCAGGTCGGCCGCCACCGAGGACAGGAATGCGTTCGGCGTGGCCGCGAACGCCAGCGGCTTGAGCGTGATGTCACGGATGCCATAGCGCCAGTTCGGGCCATCGTGCAGATCGAAGCGCACGTAGCGCGCGTCGGTATCCGGCAGCGCCAGCCAGTCGCGGCCGCCCGCACCGCCGGCCACCTCGCGCACGGTGCGCCAGTCCCGGCCATCCTCGGACGTACGCACGGTGTAGCGATTGGCTTCCAGGTTCGGCAGCCAGTCAATCACCGCACCGCCGATCTCGCGGCTCTTGTGCAGGTCCAGGCTGATGGTCTGCTGCTTGACCCCGCCACTGATCCAGAACGTATCGCTCTTTCCGTCAATCATCCGGTCCTGCAGCGCGGTGGCGGTGTCGGCGATCACCGATGGCACCAGCGCCGAATCATCCTGCGGCGGCAGGCCCTGCAGGGTCAGCTTGTCGAAGCACACCGTGCCGCGGCCGCCGACCTTGCTGTAGATCGTGAACTCGACCGCAGCGCTGCGCGCCATCTCCTTCTCCGGCGACGGCCCCCACGCCTTGTCGATCTGGCGACGGCGGTATTCGACCGGCGTCCACGCCTTGGGGAAGCTGTAGCCCGGGTGATTGACCCACCAGACATTATCGCCGCTGGCATCGATCAGCTTGAACTGCAGGTCGTTGCCCGGCGAATCTCCCCGCAGCTGGAAGCCGAAGCGGTAGTTGGCCGGGTACTCGATGCCCAGCGCGCGGCGGATGCCGACGTAGCCCGACACCTTGTGGAAATCGTAGTCCAGGCACAGCGCGCGGCCGCCACCGGCACCGCTCACCGGCCGCAGCGAACCGCTGACCTGGTCGGACAGCACCAGCTTCCAGGCGCCGATGTCGTCGAAATCGTCCAGTACCTTCGGCGCCGGCAGTGCCGGTGGTGCGGCGATCGCCAGGGAAGTCCACAACAGGCCCAGTCCAACGGCGATCGCTCGCTTCATCCCTTGACGCTCCCCAGCAACAGACCTTGGATGTAGTAACGCTGCAGCACCAGGAACAGTGCCAGCACCGGAACCACGGTGACGACCGCGCCAGCCATCATCATTTCCACGTCCATGATGTGCTCGCGCGAGAGGGTGGCCAGCGCCACCGGCAAAGTGTAGTGCTCCTGGTCGGTCAACACGATCAGCGGCCACATGAAATCGTTCCATGCACCCATGAAGGTGAAGATCGCCAGGGTCACCAGTACCGGCTTGAGCATCGGCAGCACGATCTGGAAGAAGATGCGCAACTCCCCCGCGCCGTCGATGCGCGCCGCTTCAAGCAGCTCGTCCGGGATCGAACGCGCGTACTGGCGCACCAGGAAGATGCCGAACACGCTGGCCAGCGCCGGCACGATCACCCCGCCAAAGCTGTTGACCAGGCCCAGCTGCTTCATCAGCAGGAACAGCGGCAGCATCGCCACCTGCGCCGGAATCACCAGTGCTGCCATCAGCACCTGGAACAGGCGTTCGCGGCCAACGAAGTTGAGCTTGGCGAAGGCGTAGCCGGCCATGGTGTTGAGCAGCAGCGAACCCAGCGTGATAGCCAGCGACACCAGCAGGCTGTTGGCGAAGTTGCCGCCCATGCCGGTGCGCGCGAACAGCTCGTGGTAGTTGTGCGTGGTGATGCTCGAAGGCAGCAGTGGCGGCGGGAAATGACTGGCCTCACCCTGCGGCATGAACGAGACCGAGAGCATCCACAGCAGCGGTGCAAGGCTGACCAGGGCCAGCACCAGCAGCGCACCATTGATCATCCACGGATACCAGCGCGACTGGCCGATTTCACGACTCATACCAACTGCCTCTTGCGGCCGAAACGCAGCATCACGGTGGTCACCGCCAGGATGATCAGGAACAGCAGGAACGCTACAGCCGATGCGCGTCCCAGGTTCCACCACTTGAAGCCTTCCTCGAACATGAAATACAGCACGCTGACGGTGCTCTGCAGTGGATCGCCGCGGGTCATGACGTACGGCTCGGCGAACAGCTGGAAGTAGCCGGACACGGTGATCACCCCGACCACCAGCAGTACCGGGCCGAGCATCGGCAGGGTGATGTGCAGGAACTGCTTCCAGCGCGAAGCACCGTCGATGCGCGCGGCTTCGTACAGGTCATGCGGGATCGCCTGCAGGCCGGCGAGGAAGATCACCATGTTGTAACCGAAGTTCTTCCACACCGCGAACAGCATGATGGTCGGCATTGCCCAGTTGGGATCACCCAGCCAGTCGATCGGACTGATGCCCAGGTGGCCCAGCCCGTAGTTCACCAGGCCATAGCTGGTATGGAACAGGTAGCGCCAGATCACCGCCACCGCCACCAGCGTGGTCACCACCGGCGCGAACAGTGCCGTACGGAACAGCGCCTTGAAGCGCGCGGCCGGTGCGTTGAGCAGCATGGCCGCGCCCAGCGACACGCCGATCGACAACGGTACGCCGATCAACACGAAGTAGGTGGTGTTCCACAGCGACTTCCAGAACATCGGCGTCTGCAGCAGGTCGATGTAGTTCCCCAGGCCGACGAAGCGCAGGTTGCTGCTGTCGGCCAGTGCATAGAGGTCGAAGTCAGTCACGCTCAGCGCCAGCGCCGAGGCGACCGGCAGGCCGAAGAACACGCCCAGCACGATCAGCGAGGGGCCGGCGAAGATCCAGCCGGCCAGCGAAGTACGTTTCATTGCGCGCTCCCGGCGGCCACTGCGCTGCTCGAGCGCGGCGACGGCGCGCGCTCCTGCAGGCGTTGTTGTTCATGCATCCAGCGGCGCTTGGCCAGCACCTTGTCCACGCGCTGGTCCAGTTCGGCCACGGCCTTGTCCTGCGGCAGGCCACCACGCACGACCTTCTCGGTGACAATGCGCATTTCCTGCACGATGCGCTCCCATTCGAGCACCTTCGGCGTCGGCTTGACCCGCTCCAGCTGATCACGGAACGCGGCGGCCAGTGGATCGTTGGCCAGCGACGGCGCGTTCCAGGCACTGCGGCGCGGCGGCAGATCGCCGATGATCGAATGGAAGCGTGCCTGGATTTCCGGGCGCGACAGGAATTCGATCAGCTTCCAGGACGCCTCCTTCTGATGCGATTTGCGGAAGATCACCAGGCTGGTGCCACCGGCGATGCCCGCGCCCGGACCGTCCGGCCCCGGCAGCGCAGCGGTGCCCCACTGTCCTTCCAGTTCCTTCGGCTGCAGTTTCTTGAACTCGCGGATGTTCCAGGGACCGGAGATGTAGAACACGTTGAAGCCGCGGAAGAATTCATCCCAGACGTTGGAGATCTGTGTCTCGGACATCTTCGGCGCCCAGCCCTGCTCGAACATGTTGGCGTAGAAGGACAGCGTGCGGCGGAACCCCGGGCTGGCGAAATTGCCGCGGGTATCGTCGTCGCGCAGCAGCGGATCGGGCTGCTGCAGGGCCAGCGACAGCTGCTGCTCGAACTCATTGATCGGCATCAGCACCGCGTAGCGGTTCGGGCCCTGCATGCGCTTGATCGCCGCCATCTGCTCCTCCCACTCCGGCCACGTGCGCGGCGGGTGGTCGTAGCCGGCCTTGGCCAGCAGGTCCTTGCGGTAGTAGATCAGGCGCGTATCGACGTACCACGGCACGCCGACCAGCTCACCGTGGATCACGTTGGTGTCCCAGATGCCCTGGAAGTAATCTTTCGGGTCGACCACGGTGGAGCGCTGCACGAACGGCTGCAGCGGGGTCAATGCATCGAGTTCGGCGAACTCCGGCACCCAGGTATTGCCGAGCTGGCACACGTCCGGCAGTCCGTCGGCAGCGAACGCGGTCAGCAGCTTTTCGTGCGCGGCGGTCCACGGGATGTTCTGCACATCCACCTTGATGCCGGGATTTTCGGCCTCGAACTCGTGGATCAGCTCGCTGACCACCTCGGCTTCGCGGCCCATCGCCCAGAAGCGCACGGTGGTGGTGCCCGGTTCGGTGCGGGCGCAGCCGGCCACGGCCAGGGCGGCCAGGGCAGGCAGCGCCCAGCGGCGCAGGCGGTCGATCCAGTTCGGCATCGGGTTACTTGCCCTGGCCTGTGGTGCGGTTGGCATTGTTCTTCTGTTCCTGCGCGGCAGCCGCGCGTGATTCGGCGATACCCACCGCGCGTGCTGCCGCGGCCTTTTCGTCCTTCTGCAGTTCCAGCGGCTGGAACGACCCTTCCGGCGCCAGCCAGCCGCCGCTGAATCCGGCCCGCTCCAGGCCCTTGCGGATGTACGGATTCTTCTTCATCACTTCCCAGACGAAGTCGTTGCGGTAGTTGGCGATCATGGTCAGGATCGGCCCCTGGTCGATGGCGATGTAGTCGCTGGCGACCCAGCCGCGATCCGGCACCAGGCGACCGGTCTTGATCGGGATGTCATAGTTGAAGCTGGGATTGAACGAATCCAGGAAGCCGTAGCTGGAATAGATGTAGTCGCCGTAGCGCTTGTGCATTTCCAGCGTGGCCGGGATCACCTGCTCGGGCGCGAACACCACCGAGGCGATCGCCGCAGTCGGGGCAATGGTGCCGTCATCGAAGTTCTCGCGCAGGCCGGCGCCGCGCGAGGAGTAATGGCGGAACTGGCGCTGTTCGCCGCGGTACTCCTGCGTGGTGTTCTGCGGGCCATCACTGGCGGTCAGGCCCCAGACGTTCTCGCCATAGTCCTTCCACTGCATCGGGTTGGCGATGGCGTATTCGCGCTGGGCCAGCGCGGCCGAGCGGCTGTTGAGGAAATAGGTGCTGCCGCGCTCGCGCATGTACGCGTCCTGGATATCGCGGAAATCGATCCAGACGTGGCTGTACTGGTGGCCGAACAGCGGGCCGAAGGAAAGGTATTCCTGGCCCTGGTAGACACCCCAGTCGTTGTCATAGGTGCGCGTCCACACCGTCCACGCGTCCGGGCTGACCGGGTGCGTGGGCGAGCCCAGGGCGAGGATGTAGACCATCATCGCCTCGTTGTAGCCCATCCAGTCGTGGTCGATGAAGCCGCTCTCGGGGAACCAGCCCATCGAGATCAGCGGTGCACGCTGCTGCAGCCACGGCCAGTCGACCTTCTTGTACAAGGTATCGGCAATCTGGCGGATTTCCTTCTCGCGCGGATCGTCACCGTCGTAGTACGACTGCGCGAACAGCACGCCCATCATCAGCAGTGCGGTATCCACCGAGGACAGTTCGACCCAGCTGTCGTAGCGACGGCCTTCCTGCATGTCCAGGAAGTGATAGTAGAAACCCTTGTAGCCCGCCTTGCCGGTGCGCTGCGGGCCCATCGGCACGTCGCGGAAGAATTTCAGGGTGGTCAGGGTCCGGTCGATCGCCTGGTTGCGGCTGACCCAGCCGTTCTCGATACCGATGGGATAAGCGGTCAGCGCGAAACCCACCGACGCGATGCTTGCGAACGGCCGCGACGGATAGCGGTCCGGGGTCAGGCCATTGATCTCGTTGGTGGTGTCCCAGAAGAACTGGAAGGTGCGGCGCTCGATGTCATCGAACAGCGGCGGCAGCTCCGGCTTCATCGGCCGCGGCGGTGCATCGGCCTCGATCAGGATCACCGGCGGACGCGGCTTGGCAGGCTCCTGCTGGGCCGGCTGGCAGGCGGCGACGGCCAGGCTCAACGCTGCCGCGGACAACAGATGGCGTGCCTGCATGGCGCGGTTCCTCCGGTGGTCTGATCGATGGGAAAGCATACCGTCCAATGATCTGAAATCGTTTACAAGATGCGCTCTTAAAAAACCACGAAAAACGTGGTTTGACACCGCGATCATTGCCCACGCCGCTGCCCCCTGCCCGGCATCAAGGTGGATGTGCAGAACATCCCGT
>NZ_JAXBQQ020000001.1:305065-349993 GCF_047520695.2 Stenotrophomonas sp. AR029
GCGGCGTGGCCAATGGACCGGCACGGGGCCGGCCATTGCCGTTCTCACACAATCGATGCCGCCGGCGGACCGGCGGCATCGGATACAGCAACAGGCGGCGCCGCTTAGAAGCGGAAGCCCACTTCGGCCTTGACCTGGCGCGGAGTGCCGATGATGTCGCCGGTCTCGTTGTAGCTGGCCTGCAGCTTGCCGTTGGTCTTGACGTAGTTGTAGGTGGAGAAGTTGTCGAAGTTGAACACGTTGATGATGTCCAGGCGGGCGTACAGCTCGGTGTTGCCCGCCAGCTTGAACGTCTTCGTCGCCTGCAGGTCGACCGAACGGTAGCCGAAGATCTTGCCACCCACCAGGAACTTGCCGGTTGCGTTGGGCACGGCCGCCTGCGGGGTCGGCAGGGTGTAGCCGCTGGCCTGCATCACCGGGTACCAGTCGTTGACGGCGGTCGGGGTGGCCAGGGTGATCTTGCCGCCGAAGGTGATGCCCCAGAAGCCCGCGTACGAACCGGTCACCACCAGGCGGTGGCGCGGTGCGCCGTTGGAGCGGATGGTCGGGTAGTCACCGATCAGACCGCGATCAAAGGCGTACTTCTCGTTGATGTCGCGGTTGTGGCGCGCGGTGGTCCAGGTATAGGCGATCGAGGTGCCCCAGCCGCTTTCCTTGGTGAACGGCTTCTGCGCCGACAGCAGGACCTGGGTGGCACGGGTCTTGATGCCCTGCTGGCCGATGATCAGGCTGCCGAAGCCCGGTACGTTGCAGCTCCAGGCCTGGCTCAGGCCCGGGGAGGTGCCACCGCACAGGCGCGGATCATCGAAGAACTGGCCGGTCGGATAACGGTTGCCCAAGGTGAAGGCGAAGCCGTCGTAGCTCAGGGTACGTGCGATGGTGGCGTCGGTCAGCCAGTCGCCGATCTGGTTGCTCATGCCCAGGCTGAACTGGTCCGAGTACGGCGCCTTCAGCTTGTTGTTCAGCAGGTCCACTTCCAGGCCGGCATTGCTGGTCGCGCCGACCAGTGCCTGCAGGTTGCCGATGCCGTTGAGCAGGTTCGGGTTCCAGTCATAGCAGGCAGCCTGGCCGTTGATGCAGGCGCCGGTGGCCGGGTTGCGGAAGTAGATGGTCGGCTGCGGCAGGGCCAGCTTGGTGGTTTCCAGCTGCAGGTTGTCGAACAGGTCGCGGTCGTAGGAACGACCAGCACCACCATGGATCACGTGCTGCTCGTCGGCATTGATGTCATACGAGAAGCCCAGGCGCGGCTGCCAGGCATCCTTGAATGCCTTGCGGTTGTGACCGTTGCTGATGTAGTCGCTGATGTCCAGGCCGCCCAGTGCCAGCGAATCGGCATAGGTCTGGCCGGCGGGAGCGCGCGGATCCTGCGAATAGATGGCGTCGACCACCTGCTGCGGGGTCACGAAGTCCAGGTAGGACGGGGTCTTTTCGTAGTCCCAGCGCAGGCCGATGTTCAGCTGCAGGTGATCGTTGACCTGCCAGTCGTCCTGGATGAACACGCCGTACTGCTTGGACTTCGAACGCACTTCGCCGGACACGCCGGTCACGCCGGTCACCGGCTTGACGAACTGCGCCTTGTACGGAATGGAATCGGGGAAGTCCGGATCGCCCAGCGAGTAGGTGAAGGTCGGATTGATCTGCGCCGCATCGGATGCGTACAGGTCGATCTGCTTGTACTTCACGCCCATCTTGATGGTGTGGTCACCGGCCCACTGGATGCCATCCAGGGTCAGGTTGTCTTCGATCGACCAGCCCTTCTGGCCCTTCACCTGCGAATCCAGTGCCGAGGCGCCACCGATCTTCACGATGGTGCGGTCTTCGGGGCCGTCCGGTGCGGTGTAGGTGATGCCGTTGGCCAGCGTCAGCGGCGTCGGGTTGTTGAACGAATCCTCGTGGGTGACCATCAACTCGTTGTAGTAGCGCTCACCGCTGTGGTTCCAGCGCAGGGCGTAACGACGGTCGGTGTTGACCACTTCACGGCCGGCTTCCGGCGAGGTCTGGCCACTGAACTGCGACTGGGTTTCGTCGCGGTCCTGGAAGGTCAGCTCGATGCGATCGTTGTCGGTCGGCTCGAAGTCGATCTTGCCGAAGATCAGGTCCTGCTGGAACGGCTGGCTGGCCGGGCCAAGGCCGGCGGCGCCGGCCGGCGGCAGCAGGCCGGCAGCGCCGGTGACCGCGCCATCCGGCGCGATGGTGACCGGCAGGTCGAAGCGCTTGGCTTCGTAGGTCACGAAGAAGTGCGCCTTGTCCTGGATGATCGGGCCACCCAGGGCGAAGCCGTATTCCTTCTCGGCCGAGACCATCTTCTCCTTGCCACCCTGGCGCTCGGCCGGGGTCTTGGCACGCATGTCTTCATCGGTGTAGCGGTAGAACGCCTCACCCTTGAACTCATTGGTGCCGGACTTGGTCGCAGCCGTCACGGCGGCGCTCGACACCTGGCCATACTCGGCCTTGTAGTTGCCGCTGATGACCTTGTATTCGCCGATGGCCAGCTGCGGGAACGGGTTACCGGCGCTGCCGGACTGGCCGGCCACGCCGCCGCCCTTGACGTAGCTCTTCTGGCCGACGCCGTCGATGTAGACGTTGGTGCCATCTGCATTGGTTGCGCCGCCGCGCAGCGAGGTGTTGCCCTTGGCATCGCGGGTGAAGATCAGGCCCGGCACCGCGTCGGCGAACTCCAGGAAGTTGCGCGACACCTGCGGGGTGGTCTGGATCTGCTGCAGGCTGACGGTCTTGCCAACTTCGGAGGTGCGCACTTCCTGCAGCAGGGTCGGCGCAACAACGTTGACGGTGTCCAGGTTGGTGGCCGCGGTCGAGCCCGGGGTGCTGCTGGCTGCGCCAGCGAAGTTCAGCGTCGCGGTCGAAGCCACGGTGACGGTGACCTTCTGGGTCTGGCCGTTGGCGACCACGTTGTACGTGCCCGGATCCAGGCCCATCAGCGAGTAGCTGCCGTCGGCGCGGATGGTGCCACGGCGGACGGTACCGGTGGCGACGTTGGTGGCGGTCACTTCGGTGCCGGCCTGGGCACCGGCAACCTGGCCGCGCAGGCTGGCGTTGGCCGACTGCGCCATGACGTTCGGGGCGGCAGCCAGCATCAGGCAGCTGACCAGAGCGGTGCTCAGCAGCCGGCGCGCCGGCATGCGGAAGGTGGTATGCATCATCAACTCAATCTCCGGGTGGCGGTAACCGCTTGCGCGGTCCCTGCGATCAGTCAAAAAAAGAAGAAACGCCTCTGGCTTCAACGGCCGGATGGCGGAGTGGTGGAATCGCGAACAATCAAGCGGGGAACCAGGGTCTGCTTGTCCCCTGCCCCATCCGTGGAGGTGCCGTCCATCAACTGCATCAGGCGCGTCATGGCCCGGTCGCCGAGCTCGGCGATGCTGACCTGCATGGTGGTCAGCGACGGGTGGACGAAACGCGCCAGTGGAATGTCATCGAAACCCGCCAAGGCCACATCGGCCGGGACGCGGACCCCTGCCTGCGTGAACGCATACAGGCAGCCCAGGGCCATCATGTCGTTGGCGGCGAATACGGCATCGGGCAGCGCTCCGGCTGCCAGCAACTCCTGACCGGCACGATGGCCGGAAGCTTCGTCGAAATCACCGGGCAACTCGATGCCTTCGGCGCCACCGCCAGAAGCCGCCAGCGCGTCACGGAAGCCGCGCAGGCGCTCGCGCGCGTCGAAGTTGAGGTCCGGACCAGAAATGAAGGCAATGCGGCGGTGGCCGGCATCCAGCAGGTGGCGGGTCATCGCCATTGCGCCGGCGTGGTCGTCGATGCTCAGCACCGGGTGGTCCTGCCCGGGCAGATAGGTGTTGATCAACACCGTCGGCAACGACTGCGGCAGGTTGTCGGTCAGGAAGCCCGGGCTCTCGGCATAGGGCGAAAGCACCAGCAGGCCGTCGACGCGGCCGCGCATGGCACGCAGGGCGGCGCCCTGCTGTTCCTGGTCACCGTGGTAGCTGGACACCAGCAGGTGCTGGCGGCGGTTGCGGGCCACCCCGTCAATGCCGCGCATCAGCTCGGAGAAGAACTCGCCGTACAGGTCAGGCAGCACCACGCCCACCGTATTGGTGCGGCGGCTGCTCAGGCTGCGGGCGGCGGCGTGCGGGGTGTAACGCAGCCGTGCGGCCACCTCCAGCACAAGCTGGCGGACCGGTTCGGCGACATTTTCATGCCCGTTGAGCGCGCGGGAAACCGTGGCCACGGAGACCCGGGCTTCGCGTGCGACGTCTTTGATTGTGATAGCTGCCTTGTTCACGAAGCCGCCCTCCACGGCTTGGACCTACCAGCATTGGCGCGGAATGTAAGCGTTTCCATCCAGGCTTGTAAACAGTCCGTTAGGCGAATGTCCCGAAATGGACATGAAAACCTGTCCGTGGCGAGGCCATGAAGGACCCGCCAGGACAGCGTGGGACAAGGGCTCAGCCCTGTTCTGACGGGGTCTGCGCGCGGATGGACAACGCGTGGATATCGGTCTCCATCATCGACCCCAGCGCGGCATAGACCGCGCGGTGCCGGGCAAGCGGCCCCAGCCCGGCGAAGCGCTCACTGACCACATGCACGTTGAAATGGCCGCGCCCGTCGCGCGCACCGGCATGGCCGGCGTGACGATGGCTATCGTCCTCGATCTCCAGCACGCTCGGCGCCAGCGCCTGCTGCAGCGCATCACGGATCCGCTCGATCCGTTCCGCGTTCACGGCAGCACCTTGCGGAACGGGCGGACCTGCACGCGGGTGTAGACGCCTGCAGCCACGTACGGGTCGGCATCGGCCCAGGCCTGGGCCTGCGGCAGCGACTCGAACTGCGCGATCACCACCGAACCGCTGAAACCGGCCGGGCCCGGGTCTTCACTGTCCACCGCCGGGCACGGCCCGGCCAGCAGCAGGCGTCCCGCGTCGCGCAGCGCATGCAGCCGCGCCAGATGCTCCGGCCGCGCCTGCAGCCGCTGCGCCAGCACATCCTGGCCGTCATACCCTTCGATCACATACCACACCGGCATTTCCTCGCTTGCATTGTCGGGTCCGCCGATTCTAGCCAATGCAGCCCCTGCCCCGGTCCGGCTGGACACTGGCGCAGCAAAGGCTTACCCTAGACTCCATTGCACGTGGCTGGATGCAGCAGCCCGTTGGTTTCTGCGGCCACGCAGCCCCCGACGACAGATCCGCTGCTTCAAACCGGACCACCTGGCCGGGCCACGTAGACGACCTCCCCGTAGTTCTGTCGCTGCCGTTTACTGCGGCGCGTCCTGCTGTTTGATATGTGTGGAATCGCGCCGATCCCGGCGCGTCTGGTGCCCTGGGGCTCCGTGGCGTTGGCCCGGCGAACCCGGTGCCGCGACTGGTCCGTTGCAATCCTGATGTCCATTAGATGACTTCCGAACTCGCGCTCGACGCGAACCCGCCAACCCGGCCGCCCGCCCCCCAGCAGCAGGAAATGCCGCTGGCCGTGGTGCATGGGCAACCGGTCCTGCAGATCCCGCAGGACCTGTACATCCCGCCGGACGCGCTGGAAGTCATCCTGGACGCCTTCGAAGGCCCGCTGGACCTGCTGCTGTACCTGATCCGCCGCCAGAACCTGGATGTGCTGGACATTCCCGTGGCCGAAATCACCCGGCAGTACGTGGAATACATCACCGTGATGCGCGAGCTGCGCTTCGAGCTGGCGGCCGAGTACCTGGTGATGGCCGCGATCCTGGCCGAGGTGAAGTCGCGGATGCTGCTGCCGCGCCCGGTCAGCGAGGAAGGCGATGAGGCCGACCCGCGCGCCGAGCTGGTGCGCCGGCTGCAGGAGTACGAACGTTTCAAGCAGGCCGCCGAGGACATCGACGCCCTGCCCCGCCAGGACCGCGACACGACGGTGGCGCATGCCTTCATGCCCGAGCGCGCCACGGTGAAGCTGCCGCCGCCGGTGGACCTGAAGGAAATGCTGCTGGCCCTGCACGACGTGCTCAAGCGCGCCGAGCTGTTCAGCGGCCACGCCATCAAGCGCGAAGCACTGAGTGTGCGGCAACGCATGGGCGAAGTACTGGGACGCCTGGAAGACGGCAAGTTCTATCGTTTTGAAGGGCTGTTCACCGCCGAAGAAGGCAAGCTGGGCGTGCTTGTCACGTTCCTCGCAGTGCTGGAACTGGCCAAGGAACAGTTGCTGGACATCGTCCAGGAAGAACCGCTGGCGCCGATCTACGTGAAGTCGCTGGCTGCTGGCAACACCAACGCGCCGCTGCAGTTCAGCAGCGAGTTTGACGACAACGACGCCGCCAATGCCAACGAGTGAGCGCTGACTGCCGATGGATCAATCGCTGATCGACCGCATTGTCGAGGGTGCCCTGCTGGCCTCCAGCCAGCCACTCACCCTGGCCCAGCTGAAGGACCTGTTTCCGGAAGAGGAACCGGCACCGCCGGGCAGCATCGAACGTGCGCTGGAGCGCCTGCGCGAGGCCTGCGAAGGTCGTGGCGTGGAACTGGTCGAGGTCGCCTCCGGCTTCCGCTACCAGGTCACCAGCGAAGTACATGGCTGGATCAGCCGGCTGTGGACCGAACGCAAGACCCGCTACACCCGCGCCACCCTGGAAACCCTGGCGCTGATCGCCTACCGGCAGCCGATCACCCGCGGCGAGATCGAGCAGGTGCGCGGCGTGGCGGTCAGCAGCAACATCATCCAGGCGCTGGAAGAACGCGAATGGATCCGCGTGGTCGGCCACCGCGACGTGCCCGGCAAGCCGGCGCTGTTCGGCACCACCAAGGGCTTCCTGGACTACTTCGGGCTGAAGCGGCTGGACGAACTGCCGCCGCTGTCGGAACTGAAGGACCTGGGCGAGCTGGAACCGCAGCTGGCCCTGGATCGTGATGCACCGGCCGTGGCCGGTGCCGAGGGTCCGGACATCTCGGCCAGCGCCGATGGCGTTGCCGCGAACGATGACGCCGGCCTGGCCGGCAGTGACACCCCCGATTCCGCCAATGCAGCCCCTGCATCGGCCTCCGATGAGCAAGCACCTTCGCCCCTCGATGATGGGCACCCCGATTCCGCGCCGGGCGAGCGCGCGGTGCCAGTGAACGAACGCGAAGACAACGCCGTCGCGATGACGACCGTGGCTGTTGACCAAGCCGATTCCGAACCAGAGGCCGACCTCGAAACCGTCGGCCGGAGCAAAACTGATGAGTGACACCCCCCGTAACAAGCTCTCGCTGAAGCGCGAAGCCACCTCCGAACAGTTCAAGCTGGAAGAGCGCCTGCACAAGGTGCTGGCCCAGGCCGGCCTCGGCTCGCGCCGCGCGCTGGAACAGCGCATCGCCGAAGGCCTGGTCAAGGTCAACGGTGAAGTCGCGCAGACCGGCATGTCGGTCAAGAGCGGCGACAGGATCGAACTGGATGGCCGCGGCTTCGTCGCCACTGCCCTGGCCGAGCCGTCGCGCGTGCTGGTCTACAACAAGCCGGAAGGCCAGGTGACCACCCGCGAAGATCCCGAAGGCCGCCCGACCGTGTTCGAGTCGCTGCCGCCGCTGAAGGGCGCGCGCTGGATCGCCATCGGCCGCCTGGACATCAACACCACCGGCCTGCTGCTGGCCACCACCGACGGTGAGCTGGCCAACGCCATGATGCACCCGTCGTTCGAGGTCGAGCGCGAGTACGTGGTGCGCGTGCGTGCACCGGAAGGCGAGGAAAAGGTCTCCGACGCCATCGTCGACCGCCTCAGCCGTGGCGTCGCACTGGAAGACGGTCCGGCCAAGTTCGATGAGATCGAACGCATCGGCGGCACCGATTCTCACGACTGGTTCCGCGTCGTGGTGAAGGAAGGCCGCAACCGCGAAGTGCGCCGCCTGTGGGAATCGCAGGGCTGCCAGGTCAGCCGCCTGAAGCGCACCCGCTATGGCAAGGTGAGCCTGCCGCGCGAACTGGCCCGTGGCCATTCGGTGGAACTGGGCACCGCTCAGGTGGAAGCGCTGCGTGCGCAGCTGAAGCTGGAAGAAGGCGCTCCGTCGGCATTGACGCTGCAGCCGGTGATCGGCCAGCGCCGCGCCGCAAAGACCACCGTGCGCGTGCGCGAAGGTGGCCGCGGCAATGCCTACGTCAATGGCCACAACACCGCTGACGAAGGTCGCGAGCTGCGCCGTTTCGACAACGTCCGCGAAGACCGCGGCCGTGGTCGCGGCGGCAAGGGTGGCGGCTTCAAGGGCGGCCTGACGGTCAGCGGTGAAGCAGCGGCCAAGCAGTCGCAGAAGCCGTTCAAGCAGCGCGCGCCGAAGAATGACCGTTCGCTGCCGGAAGGCAATCCGGCCGCGTTCCGCACCTGGTACGTGCCCGATGGCGTGAGCACCGGCCCGAGCGGCCATCGCAATGCCGGCCCGGGCGCACGTGGCCCGGGTGCCCGTGGTCCGGGCGCAGGCGGCCAAGGCCGTCCGTACGGCAAGCCGAAGGGCCCGGGCGCCGGTGGCGGCCAGGGCCGTGGCGGTTTCGGTGGTGAAGGCCGTGGCGGCGCAGGCGGTCAGGGTCGTCCGGCCGGTGCCGGCAACCGCTCGCAGGGCCAGGGCAACAAGCACCCGTACGGTCATCCGGGCAACGCCCCGAGCTTCCCGTCCGACCATGCAACCCCGGGTTTCAACCCGTATGGCAGCCCAAAGCCGGCACAGGGCGCCCGTCCGGGCGGTCGTGGTCCGGGTGGTGGTGGCAACCGTGGCCCGGGCGGTAGCCGTGGTCCCGGCGGTCCGGGGGGCCACCGTGGCCCCGGTGGCAACCGCGGTCCCGGCGGCCCGCGCCGTAGCGGCCCGCGCGGCGGCTGATCACAGGCCACGCTGAAATGAGAAACCCCGGCCCAGGCCGGGGTTTTTCTTTAAAAAAGGGACGGAGGGGATTAAGTCGTTTTCGCCCCTTCGACACATGGCGTGGCGAAAACGACTTAATCCCCTCCGTCCCCTTTTGCGTGGCGCTGGAAAGCGGCGGGCGTGGTGCCGGCCATGCTGCGGAAGAAGGCGATGAACGGGCTCTCGGCGGAGAAGCCAGTGTCCTGCGCCACATGCGCGACGCGATGCCCGAGCAGCAGCAGCTCCATGGCCCGCATCAGGCGCCATTGCTGGCGCCAGGCCTGATAGCCCATGCCGGTATCACGTTGCATCAGCCGGCCAATGGTGCGCACGCTCAGACCCGCGCGCTCGGCCAGCTCGCCCAGTTCGGGCGGCACCTGTTCGGCCAGCGGCAGGCAACGTGCAATGCGTGGATCACGCGGCAAAGGCAGGTCCATCGGCGCCACCGGTGCAGCGGCGATTTCCAGCACGCACAACGCCAGTTGATGGTGTGCGCGCGGCAATTGCCAGTCATGGTCGAATGGTGCCTGCGCGATCGGCTCCAGCAAGGCCTGCAGCAGCGGACCTACGCCGATGATCGCCGGTTGCCGGGGCAGCTGGGCCGACAGGGTGGCGTCGAAGTACAACGAACGGTAGTCGACCGCCTGGCGCATCTGCGCGCGATGGCGCAGCCCGCCCGGAATCCACGCCGCGCGCGCAGGCGGCAGCAGGCTGATGCGATCACCGTAGGTCAGGCGCGTACAGCCCTGCCGGGTGTAGAGCAGCTGCGCACGTGCATGCTGGTGCCAACCCGAATCGTGATCCGCCAGTGACGCCGCGATCCCCAGCACCGGAGCGCTCCAGGCATCAGCGTCGAAGGGCGTGTCCGGCTGCAACCAGGCCATGTCCGATTTCATATATCCAATGACAGGATGCAGAGAGTGCGCCATTGCAGGCGCGACCACAATGCGCGGCCCTGTTCGTGGAGCGCCCGCATGTCGCGTCGCCTGTTGTTGCTCACCATCGCGCTGCTGATGTTTCCCCAGCTGGCGCAGACCCTGTACAGCCCGGCCCTGGCCGATCTGGCCAAACGCTTCGCCCTGCCGCCGGGTACCGCCAGCCAGGCCATGAGCCTGTATCTGTTCGGCTTCGCTGCAGGCGTGCTGCTGTGGGGGCGCCTGGCTGATCGTATCGGTCGTCGCCCGGCCCTTCTCTGTGGCCTCGGCGTCTTTGCCGTGGCTGCACTGTGCGGCCTGCTGGCTGGCAGCTTCGGCCCGGTGTTGCTGGCCCAAGCGCTGGCTGCGGTCGGCGCCGCCTCCGCTTCGGTGGTCACCCAGACCGTGCTGCGCGACCATCTGCAGGGGCCGGCGTTGGCGCAGGCATTCTCCTGGATCGGCATGGCCCTGGCCCTGAGTCCGGCCATCGGCCTTGCACTGGGCACGCTGCTGGTCGCCGCCCATGGCTACGTCGGCGTACAGTCCGGCCTGCTGCTGATCGCTGCCCTGCTGGCAGTCGCATGCCTGGCGGGCCTGCGTGAAAGCCGCCCTGCACATATCCCGCACACGCCCATGCTGCCGCTGCTGCGGCAACTGCTGCGCGATCGCTGGATCTGGTCACAGGCGCTGCTGGTGACGGCGTTCAACGTGGCGATGTACAGCTGGTATGTACTCGGCCCCTTCGTGTTTGCGCGCCTGCACTGGCCCGCCGTCTGGTTCGGCGCCAGCGGCGCGGTGCTGGCACTGGGCTCGGCATTGGGCGCGTGGGGCAATGGCCGCCTGCTGCGTGCAGGCGTTGCCACAACAACGCGCATCCGCATCGCCGCAGGCCTGGTCCTCACGGGAGGCTTGCTGGCCGCGTTGCTGCATGATCACCCTGCCCTGGTCGCGGCGATGGTCCCAGTGGTGACGGGCTTCGGCCTGGCCATTCCCAATGTGCTCGGCCAGGCCCTGCGCGGCTATCCACACTGTCTCGGCAGCGCAGGCGCGCTGTTCGGCCTGCTCTACTACCTGTTGATCGGTGCGGCAATGGCGCTGGTCGGTGCAGTGCAGCTGCTGGGACCGACGCTCATCGTGTGTGGCCTGCTGGCCTTGTGGTTGCAGCGACGGCGTCCCGCTGCGACCTAGGAATTGCTGCAAATGGAGCGCACTGTGCGCGGCTTCCGGGAACGGCTTTGATTCGCTGGCTATCGTGCGCGCTGTCCCACCCAAGGCAGATGCCCATGATCACCATCACCGCCGAACAGGCCCGCGCCAATGCTGACGCCGCCAAGCGCCCGATCGAGCTGTTCTACCGCGACCTCGACAACGCCATCCAGGCCGGCTCGGAAAATGGCCGTCGCTACATCGTGTTCGGCTTCAGCCAGGTAATGGCCAGCGAGCAGCTCGTCGAAGACGCGGTCGCACAATTGCTGAAGAATGGTTTCGATGTCGAACGGCTGTTGAGCGACTCCGAACAGCACTACATCCGCATCAGCTGGGGAATTGCCGAGCCGACGCGCCTCAGCGCCGGCTGATGGTGAAGGCAGCGCCGTCCACGCCCAGGTCCCAGCCCTTGCCGGTGCCGGACAGGGCCAGCGAGATGTCGCCCTTGGTCATCACCTGCGCATTGCTGGATTTCACTGCGCCGGCATGCGCACCGACCGAGGCGTAGGTGCCCAGCAGCTCGTTGACGCTGACCGCGCCGGTGAAGCTGCCACGCCCATTGGTGATCTTCGACTTGCCCACGGTCAGGCCGCCGCCCTTCACTTCGATACGCACCGGCATGCTGGCGCCATTGCTGCAGGTGACCGTGCCATTGCCGGAGGCGGTCTTGTAGATCAGCGACCAGCCGGACAGGTTGTAGCGCAGCTGGCAATCGAGATTGCCGGCGGCGTGTGCAGCAGGGGCCAGCGTGGCAGCAGACAGGGCCAGCAGCAGGGCGAAGGGCTTGTTCATGGCAGGACTTCCAGTTCGGTCGGACTGCCGGCGAATCTAGCAGCGCGCGCGTGCACGTTGGATGCAGGCGCGCGCGCTGGTGCGGCGTTGTTCAGGCCGTGGCTCAGGCCTGTTCGTCCAGGTGGAAGGCATCGGCATCGAGCATCGCCGGGAAGCGCGCGCGATGTGCGGCCAGGGCATCGGCCGAGATGGTGGTGGTCACCACCTGTTCGCGTTCGCGGATCTCCACCTGCGGCTGGCCGAGGAAGTCGATCACCGCGCTGTCGCCGGCGTAGTGCAGCTGGTTGCCGTCCACGCCGACGCGGTTTACCGCCGCCACGAAGCACAGGTTCTCGATTGCCCGCGCACGCAGCAGGGTCTTCCACGCATAGGCGCGCGCAGACGGCCAGTTGGCGACGAAGATCTGCAGGTCGAAATCCAGCTGCTGCGGGCGTTCGACGTTGTAGCGGTTGCGGCAGAACACCGGGAAACGCAGGTCGTAGCAGACCTGCGGATTGATCCGCCAACCCTTCCATTCCACGCTCAGGCGCTCGCGGCCAGCAGCATAGCGTTCGTGCTCGCCGCCGTAGCGGAACAGGTGGCGCTTGTCGTAGTACTGCAGCTCGCCCTCGGGCGTGGCAAACAGCAGGCGGTTGTACACGCCCTCGCCGTCGCGCAGCTGCACGCTGCCGATCACCGCCGCGTCCAGCGCCTTCGCTTGTTCGCGCACCCAGGCCACGGACGGGCCGTCCATGCCTTCGGCCTGGGCAATGGCCTCGTTGGAGAAACCACTGGTGAAGGTCTCCGGCAGGATCACCAGGTCGGTGGTGCCGGCCAGCGGCGCCAGCAGCGCACCATAGTAGGCACGGTTGCCGGCCGGGTCGTGCCAGCGGGTGTCGCCCTGGACGAGGGAAATGCGCAGGTCCTGCATGTCTACGCCTCCGCTCACAGCAGCCGCAGGCGTTCGATCGCCGCGTCCATGGTCGCTTCGTTCTTGGCAAAGCACAGGCGCACCAGGCGCTGGCCGGCCGGCGGAGTCTCGTAGAACGGCGACAGCGGAATGGCGGTCACGCCCTTCTCGATGGTCAACCACTTCACGAACTCATGGTCGGGCAGGTCGCTGATGGCCGAGTAGTCCACCAGTTGGAAGTAGCCACCCGGCACCGGCAGCGCTTTCAGGCGCGTACCGGCCAGCTGCTCGCGGAAACGGTCGCGCTTGGCCTGGTAGAAGGCGCCCAGTTCCAGGTGGTGTTCGGGTTCGTCGCGGATCATCGCGGCGAAACCGTACTGCGCCGGGCCGAAGCTGGTGAAGGTGTTGTACTGGTGCACCTTGCGGAACTCGACGGTCAGCGCCGGCGGCGCGATCGCATAGCCGATCTTCCAGCCGGTGCAGTGGTAGGTCTTGCCGAAGCTGGAGATCACGAATGCGCGCTCGCGCAGCTCCGGGTAGCGCAGCGCCGACTCATGGCGACGGCCGTCGTAGATGATGTGCTCATACACTTCATCGGAAATCAGGTAGATCTGCGTGCCGCGCAGCAGTTCGGCCAGCGCCTGCATGTCCTGCGCCGACAGCATCGCGCCGGACGGATTGTGCGGGGTGTTGACGATCAACATGCGGGTGCGCGGGGAGATCGCTGCACGCACGCGATCCCAATCGACGGCGAAGGTCTGCGGATCGAGCGACACATGCACCGCCTTGGCGCCGGCCAGGTCGATCGCCGGCTCGTAGCAATCGTAGGCCGGGTCGAGCACGATCACTTCCTCGCCCGCACGCACCACGGCGTGGATGGCGTTGAAGATCGCCTCGGTGCCGCCGCTGGTGACGGTGATCTCGCTGTCCGCATCCACCTGCGCGCCGTAGCAGTCCAGCGCCTTCTGGGCGATGGCCTGGCGCAGCGGGGCCACGCCGGTCATCGGCGGGTACTGGTTCAGCCCGGCGGCCATCGCCTTGGCAGTCTCATCGATCAGGCGCTGCGGCGCGGAAAAGTCCGGGAAACCCTGGCCCAGGTTGACCGCGCCGTGTTCGGCGGCGAGCTGGGACATCACGGTGAAGATCGTGGTACCGACCTTGGGCAGCTTGGTGGTGGGTTGCATCGGCCTGGACTGTGGGGAACAAGGCCTCCGAGTTTACGCAATCCGCGCGTCGGTGGTGCCGGCCGCTGGCCGGCAACCTCGGCTGGCAGTTGGAGAAATTGCCAGCCAGCGGCCGGCACTACCCTGCGAATTCACCGCTACAATTGCGACCGCACTCCGGCATGAAGACCCCTGCCCCTTGAACACCCCTGCATTGCTGGCCGCCAGCGGCCTGAGCTTCTCCCGCAATGACGAGCCGGTGTTCGGCCCGCTGGACTTCCATGTGGACGCGGGTGAAGCCCTGCTGGTGCAGGGTGGCAACGGCGCCGGCAAGACCACCCTGCTGCGCGTTCTGGCCGGCCTGGCCCGGCCCGGCGCCGGCCAGGTGCGGATCGACGGCAAGCCCTCCAGCAACGCAGAGCGTGCGCGCTATGTCGCCTATCTCAGCCACCTGCCGGCGCTGAAGCCGGACCTCGGCACGCTGGAAAACCTGCACTTCCTGTGTGGCCTGCACGGCCGCCGTGCGCGGCAGATGCCCGGCAACGCGCTGGCCATCGTCGGCCTGGCCGGTTACGAGGACACTCTGGTACGCCACCTGTCGGCCGGGCAGAAGCGGCGGCTGGCACTGGCGCGCATCTGGCTGTCGCCGGCGCCACTGTGGCTGCTCGACGAACCCTACGCCAACCTCGACCTGGAGGGCATCACCCTGGTCAACCGGATGATTTCGGCGCACCTGCGCGCCGGCGGCGCTGCGCTGGTCACCACCCATGGCGCCTATGCCGCACCGCCGGTACGTACCCGCCAGCTCGACCTCGGCGGTGCCGCATGATCGCGCCGGGTACCGAACCAGGCCTGTGGCAGACCGCAGGCGCCCTGCTCAAGCGCGACCTGCGCCTGCTCTGGCGCCGCCGCGGCGACGCGCTGCAACCGCTGCTGTTCGCGGTGCTGGTGGTGGTGCTGTTCGCGCTGGCCCAGGGTCGTGAGCCACAACTGCTGGCCGCCACCGCCGGCGCCGTGCTGTGGCTGGCCGTGCTGCTGGCGGGACAGCTGTCGCTGGATTCGCTGTTCCGTTCCGACGCCGAAGATGGCTCGCTGGAGCAGTGGCTGCTGGCGCCGGTGCCGCTGCCCTGGCTGGTACTGGTGCGCGTGCTGCTGCACTGGGCCACCACGGCACTGCCGCTGATCGTGATCAGCCCGCTGCTGGCCGAAATGCTGCATCTGCCGCATGACCAGCTGCCGATGTTGCTGGCATCGTTGCTGCTGGGCACGCCCTTGCTGAGCCTGATCGGTGGCGTGGTCGCCGCACTGACCGTTGGCATCCGGCGCTCTGGTATTCTCGTGGCGCTGCTGTCGTTGCCGCTGTACGTGCCGGTGCTGGTGTTCGGCGCAGGCAGCCTGGCGGCAGCCGGGCGCGGGCAGGATCCGGTCGGTGCGCTGCTGATGCTGGGCGCCGGCCTGCTGGTCGCGCTGGTGCTGGCGCCGCTGGCCACCGCCGCTGCAATACGTATTTCTCTGAGTTGACCGAGCTGAGAGCCAATCCACCCCTGCTGGATAGCCGCCACGCATGAATCCGATTGTCCGCTGGTTCCACCAACTCGGTTCGCCTCCCACGTTCGACCGTTTCGCTGCCCGCTGGTCGCGGGTGTTCTACCTTGCTGCAGTGCCGGTGCTGCTGGTCGGCATGTGGCAGGCGCTGCTGGTGGTGCCGCCGGAAGCCAAGCAGCTGGACAGCTTCCGGATCCTCTACATTCACGTCCCCAGTGCCTGGATGAGCCTGTTCGTGTTCGCGCTGATGGCGCTGTATGCCGCGATCGCGCTGATCTGGCGGATCAAGGTCTGCGAGATCCTGGCCATGGCCTGCGCGCCGATGGGCGCCGGCTTCACCCTCATCACCCTGCTGACCGGCAGCATCTGGGGCAAGGGCACCTGGGGCACCTGGTGGGACTGGGACCCGCGCATGACCAGCGAACTGGTACTGCTGTTCCTGTACCTGGGCGTGATCGGTCTGTACCACGCCATCGAAGACCGCCGCAGCGCCGCGCGCGCCGCTGGCCTGCTGGCCATTGTAGGTGTCAGCCTGCTGCCGGTGATCCGCTATTCGGTGGACTGGTGGGGTGGTCTGCACCAGCGCCAGTCGATCAGCGTGTTCGGTGAATCGGCGATCAGCAGCGCGATGATCGCGCCGCTGTGGTGGATGGTGATCGGCACCAAGTTCTGGTTCGCCGGTTCGGTGCTGGCCAAGGCCCGCGCCGACAATCTCGACCGCGAGGCCGGCAAGGCCTGGGTCGGCGGCCGTGTCGATGCCGCGCGCGCCTCCCGGGAGGCCCAGCCATGACCCACCTGCCCTATGTGATCGGCGCCTACGCCGTATTCGTGCTGGTACTCAGCGCCGATGCCCTCGGTTCGTGGCTGCGCCTGCGCGTGGCGCGCCGGCTGGCACTGGCCCGCCAGCAGCGGCAGCAGACCCGCGCTGGCAGGCAGGACGCGGCGACGACGCTGTCGACGGAGCTGGAACGATGACCCCGGCGCAGCGTCGCCGCCTGGTGTGGGTGCTGCTGGCCCTGCTCGCCTCCGGCCTGGCCACCGCGCTGGTGGCGATGGCGCTCGAGCGCAACATCGCCTACCTGTACACCCCTTCGGAAGTGCTGCGCGGCGATGTCGATGCACAGTCGCGTTTCCGCTTGGGCGGCATGGTGGTGAAGGGCTCCTTCAACCGCCCGGTCGGCTCGCTGGAGGCGCGCTTCGAAGTGACCGACGGCGATGCACAGCTGGCGGTGACCACCTCGCGGATCCTGCCGGACATGTTCGCCGAAGGCACCGCGGTGGTCGCCAGTGGCCGCCTGCAGGACGGTGTCTTCGTCGCCGACGAAGTGCTGGCCAAGCACGATGAGAAGTACGTGCCGAAGGAAGTGGCCGACAAGATGGGCGATGCCCATCGCAAGCACGACGTGCCGGTGACGGCCCCCGAGGTGCGCTGAGTGCTGCCCGAACTGGGTCAGATCCTGCTGTTGTGTGCGTTGCTGGCCTCGCTGCTGCAGGCCGGCCTGCCGCTGGTCGGTGCGCATCGCAACAACGCGGCATGGATGGCGGTGGCGCGGCCTGCCGCCTTCGCGCAGCTGCTGCTGTTGGCCGGCGCCTTCGCGGTGCTGACCGCCGCGTTCGTGCAGCAGGATTTCTCGGTGCGCTACGTGGCCGAGAACTCCAATTCGCTGCTGCCGCTGATCTACCGCTATTCGGCGGTGTGGGGCGCGCATGAGGGCTCGCTGCTGATGTGGGCGCTGGTGCTGGCATTGTGGACCGGCGCGGTGGCGCTGTTCTCGCGGCACCTGCCGGCATCGGTGCAGGCGCGCGTACTGGCGCTGATGGGCATCGTCAGCGTCGGCTTCCTCGCCTTCCTGATCTTCACCTCCAATCCGTTCCTGCGCCTGAACCCGGCGCCGCTGGAAGGCCGCGACCTCAATCCGCTGCTGCAGGATCCGGGCCTGATCATCCACCCGCCGATGCTGTACATCGGCTACGTGGGCTTTGCGGTGCCGTTCGCGTTCGCGGTGGCGGCATTGCTGGAAGGTCGCGTGGATGCGCGCTGGCTGCGCTGGACGCGGCCGTGGACCAACGTTGCCTGGGGCTTTTTGACCCTGGGCATCGCATTGGGCAGCTGGTGGGCCTACTACGAGCTGGGCTGGGGAGGCTGGTGGTTCTGGGACCCGGTGGAAAATGCCAGCTTCATGCCGTGGCTGGTCGGTGCGGCACTGATCCATTCACAGGCCGTCACTGAAAAGCGCGGCACCTTCGGCAGCTGGACCCTGCTGCTGGCGATCGCCGCCTTCGCGCTGTCACTGCTGGGCACCTTCCTGGTGCGCTCGGGCGTGCTGACCAGCGTGCATTCGTTCGCCGCCGATCCCTCGCGCGGCCTGTTCATCCTGGTGTTCCTGTCGGTGCTGGTGGGCGGCAGCCTGCTGCTGTATGCGCTGCGTGCCAGCCAGCTGAGCGTGGACGCCGACGATCCGCGCCGTGGCTTCACCGCCACCTCGCGCGAGACCCTGCTGCTGGCCAACAACCTGCTGCTGGCCACCGCCTGCGCAATGGTGCTGCTGGGCACGCTGTACCCGCTGCTGGCCGATGCGCTGTCGCTGGGCAAGATCT
The DNA here is from genome assembly GCF_047520695.2 of Stenotrophomonas sp. AR029. Taxonomy (NCBI): domain Bacteria; kingdom Pseudomonadati; phylum Pseudomonadota; class Gammaproteobacteria; order Lysobacterales; family Lysobacteraceae; genus Stenotrophomonas; species Stenotrophomonas sp. AR029. The sequence goes on from NZ_JAXBQQ020000001.1 coordinate 322,974, forward strand.
CGGTCGGCCCGCCCTACTTCGGCAGCCTGTTCCTGCTGCTGATGGCACCGATGATCCTGTTGCTGCCGTTCGGCCCGCTGGTGAAATGGCAGCGTGACCAGCCCTCGCGCGCCTTCGCGCTGCTGGCACCTTGGCTGGGACTGGCGCTGCTGCTGGGCGCGCTGGCCTGGTGGCAGGCGCCGCAGAACGGCTGGAAGGCCGGCATCGGCGTCGCCGCTGCGGCCTGGGTCGCACTCGGCACCGCACGCTTCGTCTGGCAGCGCCTGCGCGGCAATGGCCGCTTCACCGCCGAGATGCTCGGCATGATCGTCGCCCACGCCGGCATCGCCGTGTTCCTGGCGGGCGCGCTGCTGGTGGAAGCGCTGAACGTGCAACGCGAAGTGGCGCTGGCGCCTGGCCAGCAGCTGGTGATCGGTCGCCACGAAGTGCGCTTCGAGGGCGTGGACCATCGCGAAGGGCCGAATTTCATCGCCGACCGCGGCCACCTGCGCGTGTTCCTCGACGGCCGCGAGCTGGCCCTGCTGCATCCGGAAAAGCGCCAGTACGCCAGCGGCGGCCAGGTGATGACCGAGGCCGGCATCGATGCACGCTTCGACGGCGATGTCTACGTGGCATTGGGCGAGCCGCTGGGCAACAATGCATGGGCGGTACGGGTGCACATCAAGCCGTTCGTGCGCTGGATCTGGCTGGGCGCGCTGCTGATGGCCCTGGGCGGATTCATCACCGCCGCCGACCGCCGTTTCCGTCGTCCGTAGGAGTTCCCATGTCCGAGTCCCCCGCCCCGCGCCCCTCCCGCCCGCTGCCGCCGGTAGCCATCGTGATCGGCGTGCTGTTCTTCTTCGGCCTGCTCGGGCTGATGATCTACGGGGTGATGAAATCGGGCGACCCGCAGCGCGACGTGCTGCCGTCGGCCCTGATCGACAAGCCGGCGCCGGCGTTCGCGCTGCCGGTATTGCATGACCCGGAAATGATCGTACACAGCGACGACCTGCGCGGTGCGCCCTATCTGCTGAACGTCTGGGGCAGCTGGTGCGCGGCCTGCCGCGAAGAACATCCGGTGCTGACCCGCTTTGCCGAGAGCAAGCGCGTGCGCGTGATCGGCTACAACTGGAAGGATGACCCGACCGACGCGCTGCACTGGCTGGAACAGCTGGGCAACCCGTTCATGGTGGTGCTCAGCGACGTCGAGGGCCGCACCGCGATCGACTGGGGCGTGACCGCCGCACCGGAGACGTTCCTGGTCGATGGCAGTGGCATCGTGCGCTGGAAGTACAGTGGCGCGATGACCCAGCGCGTGGTCGACGAGAAGCTGATCCCGGCACTGCAGAAGATCGAGAAGGCCCAGGGCAGTGCCGGCAACACCCTGCATACGGCGCCCTGAGCCGATGCGCTGGCTGCTGGCGCTGCTGCTCCTGATGGTGCCGCTGGCCGCACTGGCCCAGCAGCCGCTGCACGATCCGCAGCCGCTGCAGTTCCGCGATGATGCCGAGGAACGCCGCTTCCATGACCTGGCCGCGCAGCTGCGCTGCGTGCAGTGCCAGAACCAGTCGCTGGCCGATTCCAATGCGCAGATCGCGCAGGACCTGCGCCGCGAGGTGCTGCAGCTGATGCAGCAGGGCCACGACGACGCACAGATCAAGCAGTTCCTGGTCGCCCGCTACGGTGAGTTCGTGCTCTATCAACCACCGTTGCAGCCGGGCACCTGGCTGCTGTGGGGTGGCCCCCTGCTGGTGCTCGGCGCCGGTGCACTGGTGGTGCTGGGCATCGTCCGCCGACGTGGACGCACCGTCGGCGCGGCACCGGCCGGCAAGGCCGATGAAGGAGACGAATGGTGAACCATTGGCTGCCGGTGCTGGCCGGCCTGGTTGCTGCGCTGATGGCAGCACTGGTGCTGTGGCCGTTGCGCCACCAAGGTCGTCGCGGTTTCGTGGTCGGCGTGTTCGCACTGGGCGTGGCCGGTGCCTGCCTGTACCTGCTGGTCGGTGATCCGCGTGCAGCACAGGTGCAGCCGACGCCGTCGGTAGCCACCCTGCGCGATGGCGTGCAGGCCCTGCAGGATGCACTGAAGCGCGACCCTCAGCGTGCCGATGGCTGGGCATTGCTCGGGCGTTCGCAGGCCGAACTGGGCAATGCCTCAGCTGCGGCAGACGCCTTCGCGAAGGCCGCCGAATTGGCACCGGATGATCCGGGCGTGCTGGTGGAAGCCGCGCAGGCGCGCGCGCAGGCTGATGCCGGCAAGCAGTTCGACGACACCGCGATGGCCTGGTTGCAGCAGGCACGTACACTGGCCCCCGACGCCGAGCGCGCCAGCTGGCTGCTGGGCATCGCCCTGCGGCAGCGCGGAAAGAACGCCGAGGCTGCGGACGTGTGGAGCGGCCTGCTGCCGCGACTGGAACCGGGCGCCGCGCGGGCGCTGCAGGCGCAGATCGCGATTGCCCGCGAGGCCGCTGGCCAGGCGCCCGATGCTGGCGCTGCGGCGCCAGCGGCGCTGCTGCAGGTGCGCGTGCAGCTGCCGGCACTGAAGAACGCCGACTGGCCAGCCAGCACCCAGGTGTTCGTACTGGCGCGCGCCGTGGATGGACCGCCGATGCCGGTGGCCGCTCGCAAGCTGCCGCTGGCCGGCTTCCCGGCCACGGTTGCGCTGGGCGACGCTGACAGTCCGATGCCAACCGCACCGCTGTCGGCCCATCGCGAAGTGGAAGTGCTGGCACGCATCTCGCGCAGCGGCAGCGCCAACCGCAGCGAGGATGACCTGCAGAGCGTTCCGGTGAAGGTAAGCCTGCCGCATGAGGGCGTGGTGGAGCTGCGGTTTCCATAACGCGCCGCCCGGTAGTGCCGATGGAAACCAGCGTGTCGCCAGCTCCACATGCGGCCCCGCTAGAATGCCCGCATGACTGAATTCATCCCACCCGGCACCCGCTTCCACGCTCTGCCCTCGCCCTTCCCGTTCAAGCGCGGTGGCGCCCTGCATGGCGCACGGGTGGCCTACGAGACCTGGGGAACGCTGGCCGCCGATGCCAGCAATGCGATCCTGATCGTGACCGGCCTGTCCCCAGACGCGCATGCAGCGGCCAACGAGGCCAACCCGGCACCGGGCTGGTGGGAAGCGATGGTTGGCCCCGACAAACCCATCGATACCAACCGCTGGTTCGTGGTGTGCGTGAATTCGCTGGGCAGCTGCAAGGGCTCGACCGGCCCCGCTTCGCTCAACCCGGCCAGCGGTGAGCCCTACCGCCTTGATTTCCCCGAACTGTCAATCGAAGACGGTGCCCGTGCTGCGGTCGAGGTCGTGCGTGCGCTGGGCATCGGGCAGCTGGCCTGCGTGGTCGGCAACTCGATGGGCGGCATGACGGCCCTTGCCATCCTGATGCTGCATCCGGGCATCGCGCGCAGCCACGTCAACATTTCCGGCAGCGCGCAGGCGTTGCCGTTCTCGATCGCCATCCGCTCGCTGCAGCGCGAGGCGATCCGCCTTGACCCGCGCTGGAATGGCGGCCACTACGACGATGCCGAGTACCCCGAGTCCGGCATGCGCATGGCGCGCAAGCTGGGCGTGATCACCTACCGCTCCGCACTGGAGTGGGATGGCCGCTTCGGCCGCGTACGGCTGGATTCGGACCAGACCGACGACGATCCGTTCGGCCTGGAATTCCAGGTGGAAAGCTATCTGGAAGGCCACGCACGGCGCTTCGTGCGTTTCTTCGATCCGAACTGCTACCTGTACCTGAGCCGCTCGATGGACTGGTTCGACCTGGCCGAGTATGCCGACGGCGACGTGCTGGCCGGGCTCGCGAAGATCCGGGTGGAGAAGGCGCTGGCGATCGGCGCCAACACCGACATCCTGTTCCCCGTGCAGCAGCAGCAACAGATTGCCGATGGCCTGCGCGCCGGCGGTGCCGATGCGCACTTCATCGGCCTGGAATCTCCGCAGGGCCACGACGCCTTTCTCGTCGATTTCGAGCGTTTCGGCCCGGCCGTGCGCGGCTTCCTCGACGCGCTGTAAGTGGCGTGGCGGCGTAATCTCGCGCTGGCTGCTTTCGGCGCGTTGGCTGCATTGATGATCAGCGGCGTGCTGCCGCTGTGGCTGGGTGGCTGGTGCGTGCTGGCCAGCGCGGTGTCGTTCGGCCTCTATGGCCATGACAAGCGCGCGGCGCAGCGAAAGCAGTGGCGGATTCCCGAACGCACGCTGCAGCTGCTGGCGTTCGCCGGCGGCTGGCCCGGCGCGCTGCTGGGCCAGGCGATGTTCCGCCACAAGCATCGCAAGGCCGCGTTCCAATGGGTGTTCTGGCTGTGCGTGCTGGCCAACGTGGCCTCGATCGCGGTACTGCTGCGCGAATTTTCGCGGTAACGCCCGCAATCGGTAGTGCCGGCCGCTGGCCGGCAACGTCATGATGTTCGACGCGGATGCGTGGTTGCCGGCCAGCCCCCCCCACTACCGGGGTGTTGTCACGCTTCGCGCTCCAACACCCCATCACGCAACCGGTACTGCGCATCGACCACGCCTTCGGGCAGGTCGTCGTGGGTGATCATCAACAGGCTGCGCCCGTCCAGCAACCCGGAGAGATCCTGCAGCAGCGCACGTGCGGTATCCACGTCCAACCCTTCGGTTGGTTCGTCCAGCAGCAGGATCGGCGCGTTGCGCAGCAGTGCCCGCGCCAGCGCCAGCCGTCGCGCCTGGCCAGCCGACATCGTCGCGCCGTTCTCGCCCACCCAGGCCTGCAGGCCACCGTTGCGCTCGGCCCAGTCGCCCAGGCGCACGCGACGGAGGACCGCCCACAAGGCGGCGTCGCTGGCATCGGGATCGCCCAACCGCAGGTTTTCTGCCACGCTGCCGGCAAACACCGGTGCGTTCTGTGGCAGCCACGCCAGTTGCTGGTGCCACTCAGCCTGGGCGACGTCGCGCAGATCGCGGCCACCATAGGTGATTCGCCCCTGCTGCGGATCCCACAGCCGCAGCAGCAGGCTGGACAGCGTGGTCTTGCCACTGCCGCTGTCGCCGCGGATGGCAATGCGTTCGCCTGGCGCCAGGGTCAGCTGGAGACCGGACAGCACCGGCCGCGCCGCGCCCGGCCACTGGAAATGCACATCGTCCCAATGCACGCGCGCGGCTTGCGGCACCGGCTGTGGCACTTGCGGATCGTCCACCGTCGGCGGTTGCTCGACGATCGCCTGCAGGCGATCTGCGGCAATGCGCCCGGACTGCAGCGACTGCCAGGCCAGGCCCATGCCGGCCCACAGTTCGATCAACGCCACGGTCAGGAACACGAGGCCCGCCGCCATCTCCGGCGCGATGCGCTGCCGTTCGGCGGCGTGCAGGGCCAACGCCAGCATCGCCACCAGGCCCAGACCGGCCACCAGGCCGTGCAGGGTCGAGGCCGCGACCAGGCGCCAGCGACGGCGGCGGTCACGCGAGGCCAACTGCTTGGCTGCCACGCGCACCTTCAGCTGCCACGCGGCATCGGCATGCAGCGCGGCCAGATCTCCCGCCCCTTCCAACCCTTCAAAGGCCGCGGTGCGCAATGCGGCGCGATGCGCGGCGCGGTCGGCTTCTTCCTCATCGTGGCCACGCACGCCCAGCCACGGCACACCGAAGGCGATCAGCAGCGCCAGCACCGCCAGCAGCACTGCCGCCGACGGCAGGATCAGCGCCGCCGATGCAACCGCCACCACCGACAGCGCACCCAGTGCCACCAGCGGCCCGATCGCCCGTACCAGCAGGCCATCCACCTCGCCGATGTCGCCCAGCAGTCGCGCCAGCAGCTCGCCGGTGCGCGTAGCGCCCAGCCGTGCCGGCGCCAGTGGCAGCGCGCGGCGGAAGAACCAGACGCGCAGATCGCGGGCGATGCGCAGGGTGGCATCGTGGCCCACCAGCTTTTCGAAGTAGCGCGACACGATGCGCGCCAGGGTCAAGCCACGGATACCCGCAGACGGCGAGAAGAAATTGAATCCCTGCCCCAGGCCTGCGGCACCGGCCAGCGCGGCCGCGGTGAGGAAACCACCGGACAGGCCCAGCAATGCAGTGCCGGCCAGCATCGTGGTCCACAACAACAGGATCGTCAGCAACAGGCGCGGACGATGGCGCAGGAACACCGCGCGCAGCGAATCGGGCGAACGGCTCATGCGCGCACCGCCTGTGCCGGTTCCACCAGGCGGCCTTCCGGCAGCAGCAGGCAACGATCGGCCCAGGCGATCACCGCCGGGCTGTGGGTGGCGACCACCACGCTGCGGCCACGTGCATATGCGGCCAGGCTGCGCAGCAATGCCGCTTCGGTATCGGCATCCAGGAACGCGGTGGGTTCGTCCAGCAGCAGCACCTGCGGATCACGCAGCAGGAGGCGGGCCAGGCCGATGCGACGCGCCTCACCACCGGACAGGCCGAAGCCACGTTCGCCGATCACCGTATCCAGCCCCTGCGGCAGGCGCTGCGCAAACTGCAGTACCTGCGAAGCCTCGGCCACCGCGCGCAGGCGCGCATCGCTGGCGCCGGGATCGGCCAGGCGCAGGTTGTCGGCGATGCTGCCGTGGAACAGGTACGGACGCTGGCTGGCATAGGCCACCTGCACGCCGGGACGCACCTGCAGCTTGCCGGCACGCGGCGGCAGCCAACCGGCCAGCGCCTCCAGCAACGTACTCTTGCCGGACCCGCTGGGACCGACCAGGGCCAGGCGCTGGCCCGGTTCCAGCAGCACGTCCAGATCCTGCAGCACATCGTGCGGCGCGCCCAGCGGACGCAGCACCAGACCCTGTGCCCGCAGCGGCGGCAGCGCGGCCTCGGCCGGCTCCACCGCCAGCGGCGCGGCTTCGTTCTCGATCAGGCCCTGCTCACCGGGCAGCGACTGCAGCAGGCGCTCCACCTCAGCAGCGGCAGCCAGCGCATTGGCACGGTCGTGGTAGTGCGCGGCCAGCCGTCGCAGCGGCGCATAGAATTCCGGCGCCAGCAGCAGGCAGAACAGGCCCGCCCCCAGCGTCGGTACCGCTGCATGCAGCGACATCATGCCCAGATAGCTCAGCCCGAGGTACAGGGCGACCATCGCCACGCTGACCGAGGCGAAGAACTCCAGCACCGTGGACGAAAGGAAAGCGATGCGCAGAACCTTCAGGGTGCGCACGCGCACGCCTTCGGCAGCTGCCTCGATCCCCTCCAGCTCAGCCTCGCCGCGGCCATACAGGCGCAGCAGGCCCAGGCCCTTGATGCGGTCGGCGAAATGGCCGCTCATCCGCGCCAGCTCACCCAGCTGCGCGCGGCCGGCCGCTTCGGCCCCCCAGCCCACCAGCATCATGAAGAACGGTACCAACGGTGCAGTGAACAGCAGGATCAGCGCCACCACCCAGTCGACCCAGGCTACGGCGGCCAGGATCAGCAGCGGCACCACCACCACTTCGGTGCGTACCGGCAGGAAACCGCTGTAATAGCTCTCGATCGCATCAGCGTGATGCAGCATCAGTTCGCCCAGTTCGCCGGTGCGGCGCTGGCGCAGCCACAGCGGCCCCAGGCCAAGCAGGCGTCCGAACACGCGTTCACGCAGGGCCAACCGCGCGGCATCGGCCACATCACCGGCGGCGGCCTGGGTGGCGCTGCCCAGCAGCGTGCGCGCCACCAGGATCGCCGCCAGACCGCCCAGCACCGGCAACCCCGAGGCCAGCGGCGCGCGCTCCACCAGCACCTGCTGCACCAGCCAGGCGATGGCGGCCGCCTGGCCGATCAACAGGGCACCGGACAGGCTGATGCACAGTGCCGCCAGCCGCTGGCGGCCTCGAGCAGGCCGCGCCAGATCGGCCAGCCACGCGCTGCGGGCGCGCCGCTGGCGGGTCGTTTCGGCGTCCTGGGACAGGGCGACGGAGGAGGTTTCGGCAGCGCTCAAGGGGTCTTCACGGGCAACGGGGGAGACACGGCATTGTAGGCGCAGGCAATGGCCGGCCTCTGCGGCCAGCAGTCGCAGTCTTCATCAGGTTGGCATACGATCAACCGGGGCACCTGTTCATACATTGATCTGGATCAAGGCTGTTTGAAGTAGTCGGTCACATCATTCACGTCGTAGACCACCCTTCCCGCCACCTGCAACGGCACTATCCAACGAGGTAGCCAGGCCATGATTGATCAGACAGTCGTAGAACTGTCGCGGCTGCAATTCGCGCTGACCGCGATGTACCACTTCCTATTCGTACCGCTCACCCTCGGCCTGTCCTTCATGGTGGCCATCATGGAGAGCGTGTACGTGATGACCGGCAAGGAGATCTGGCGCAGGATGACCCTGTTCTGGGGCGTCCTGTTCGGCATCAACTTCGCCATGGGCGTCGCCACCGGCATCGTCATGGAATTCCAGTTCGGCATGAACTGGTCCTACTACAGCCACTACGTCGGTGACATCTTCGGTGCGCCGCTGGCCATCGAAGGCCTGATGGCCTTCTTCCTGGAAGCCACCTTCGTCGGCCTGTTCTTCTTCGGCTGGAACCGCCTGACCAAGGTCAAGCACCTCATGGTGACCTGGCTGATGGCGCTGGGTACCAACCTGTCGGCGATCTGGATCCTGGTCGCCAACGGCTGGATGCAGAACCCGACCGGTGCGGTGTTCAACCCGGAAACCATGCGCATGGAAGTGGTCGACTTCATGGCGGTGGTGTTCAACCCGGTGGCGCAGGCCAAGTTCGTGCACACCGTCAGCGCCGGTTATGTGACCGGTGCGGTGTTCGTGATGGCGATCAGCGCCCTGTTCCTGCTGCGCAACAAGCACAAGGACCTGGCCCGTCGTTCGTTCGCGGTGGCCGCAGCGTTCGGCCTGCTGTCATCGCTGTCGGTGGTGGTGCTGGGTGACGAGAGCGGTTACGCCGCCAGTGAACACCAGAAGATGAAGCTGGCCGCGATCGAAGCGATGTGGGAGACCGAGCGTGCGCCGGCCGACTTCACCGCCTTCGGCATCCCGAACCAGGACACCCACCAGAACGACTACGCGGTGAAGATCCCGTACCTGATGGGCCTGATCGCCACCCGTTCGTTGAACCAGCCGATTCCGGGCATCCTGGAACTGGTCGAGCGCGCCGAACACCGCGTGCGCGGTGGCCAGCTCGCCTACGGCGCGCTGGAACGCCTGCGTGCGAACAAGAACGACGTGGAAGCGCGCGAGATGTTCGACCGCCACTGGCAGGACCTGGGACACGGCCTGCTGCTCAAGCGCTATCGCGATGACATCCTCAACGCCACCCCGCAGGAAATCTCGCAGGCGGCGATGGACACGGTGCCGCGCGTGATGCCGCTGTTCTGGACCTTCCGCGTGATGGCCGGCCTGGGGTTCTACCTGATCGCCTTCTTCGCGCTGGCCTTCTACTACTCGTGCCGCAACAACTTCCAGGACAAGCGCTGGTTCCTCAAGCTGGCCCTGTGGACGCTGCCGGCACCGTGGATCGCGATCGAGTGCGGCTGGTTCGTCGCCGAATACGGCCGCCAGCCGTGGGCGGTCGATGGCGTGCTGCCGACCTTCTATGCGGCATCGGGCCTGGCCCTGCATGAAATCGTGCTGACCCTGGCCGGCTTCACCGCGATCTACACCGCGCTGATCGTGGTCGAGATCAAGCTGATGCTCAAGGCGATCCGCAAGGGGCCGGACGAACTGCTGCCGTCGCTGCAGTCGCCCCAGCCGCATGCTTCCCACAATGCCTCGGCGCCGGCCGCCGGCCAGGCCTGAGGCAGGAGAACCAAGATGGATTTCATTCTTCTGGACTACACCACGCTGCGCGTGATCTGGTGGCTGCTGCTCGGCATCCTGCTGATCGGCTTCGCCGTGATGGATGGTTTCGACCTGGGCGTGGGCACCCTGCTGCCCTTCGTCGCCCGCACTGATGCCGAGCGCCGCCGGGTGATCAACACCATCGGCCCGGTCTGGGAAGGCAACCAGGTGTGGCTGATCCTGGGTGGCGGCGCGATCTTCGCCGCCTGGCCTCCGCTGTATGCGGTCAGCTTCTCCGGGTTCTACCTGGCGATGTTCGTGATCCTGTTCGCCCTGATCCTGCGTCCGGTCGGCTTCAAGTTCCGCAGCAAGATGCCCAGCGAACGCTGGCGCAACACCTGGGACTGGGCGCTGTTCATTGGTGGCTTCATTCCCGCACTGATCATGGGCGTGGCCGTGGGCAACGTGCTGTTGGGCGTTCCGTTCCATTTCGATGACAGCATGCGCATCTTCTACACCGGCTCGTTCTTCGGCCTGCTGATGCCCTTCGCGCTGCTGGCCGGCCTGCTCAGCGTGTCGATGCTGGTCGCCCACGGTGCGGCCATGCTGGTGATCAAGACCGACGGCCCGGTGGCCGAGCGTGCGGCCCGCTTCGGCAGCATCGCGGCAATCATCGCCTTCGTGCTGTTCGCAGTGGGTGGCGCCTGGGTGGCCTTCGGCCTGCCGGGTTACCAGATCACCTCGCAGGTGGTTACCGATGGCGCCACCAATCCGCTGCTGAAGACCGCCGAACTCGGCGCCGCCGGTGGCTGGATGCGCAACTACAGCGCGATGCCGGCCACGATCCTGGCCCCGCTGCTCGGCCTGGCGGGTCTGCTGGCCAGTGCGGTGCTGCTGCGTGCCCGTCGTGGTGGCCTGGCCTTCATCGCCTCCGGTGCGGCCATCGCCGGCATCATCCTGACCGTCGGCTTCGCCATCTTCCCGTTCCTGCTGCCGTCCTCGAGCCAGCCCACCTCCAGCCTGACCGTGTGGGATGCCTCGTCCAGCCACCTGACCCTGTGGATCATGCTGCTGGCCACGGCGGTGTTCCTGCCGATCATCCTCGTCTACACCACCTGGGTGTACCGCGTGCTGAAGGGCAAGACCACCACCGAAGAGATGGGCAACAACCCGAACGCCTACTGATTGCCGGTGTGCCGGCCGACGGTCGGCACACTCTTGAACAAAGGAGATTGACCATGTGGTACTTCGCCTGGATTCTCGGTGCCGGCCTCGCCTCGACGGTGGCCATCCTCAACGGCATGTGGTTCGAAGCCCGCGAGCAGAACCGCATCGAGAAAGAAAATCGTCGCTGAGCTGTAAAAAAACCTTGCCGCCCTGGCCTTCACACGGTATCTTAGGCGGCTCCTTCGGGGTGTAGCTCAGTCTGGTAGAGCGCTACGTTCGGGACGTAGAGGTCGCAGGTTCGAATCCTGTCTCCCCGACCACTCACGTGGTCGCATTGAAGCCTGGTGAAGTCATCCAGGCTTTTTTGTTCCCTGAGGTGGCACTGCTTCGGCAGTGTGAAGAAAACAGCATTCACCCCTTGCCGCCATCGGGGTGAATCGCTAGAATAGGCGGCTCCCTTCGGGGTGTAGCTCAGTCTGGTAGAGCGCTACGTTCGGGACGTAGAGGTCGCAGGTTCGAATCCTGTCTCCCCGACCACTTCGGTGGTCACCAAGAAGCCTGGAAGACATCACTGTCCTCCGGGTTTTTTTGTACCCGGCGCCAGGCCGCCCGCATGACGGGACCTTGCCGGAGCGCACACGTACAATGGCCGCGCTGCCGGCCCACCTGCAGCCACCACTCCCCCACCTGCCGCTTCGGCGTAGACCGATGCCGGCGCTGCATGCCATTGCCGCGGCGTGCGACACCTGCAAGGACCACCGATGAGTTCCTCCACTTCCGATTCGCCGTCGCTGCTGCACGGGCGCGTGCTGGCTTTCGCCGCCATCCTGCTGGCAGCGATCAACCTGCGCACCGCAGTAACGTCGATCACGCCCCTGCTGGACGTGCTCGGCCAGCAGTTCGGCTTCGGTACCACCATGACCGGCGTACTGGGCATGCTGCCGACCGCCTCGTTCGCGCTGTTCGGCGTGGCCACGCCGGCACTGGCGCGGCGCCTGGGTCTGGAACGCACTACGCTGCTGGCAATGCTGATGGCGATGGCCGGCCTGCTGCTGCGCTCCAGCGCCGGCAACGTCGGCACGCTGCTGCTGGGCTCGGTAATCGCGCTGGCCGGCATGGGCATCGGCAACGTGGTGGTGCCGCCGCTGGTGAAGCGTTACTTCGCCAACAAGGTCGGCACCATGAGCACGCTCTACATCAGCGTGCTGCAGCTGGGCACGATGCTGCCGGCGCTACTGGCAGTACCGGTGGCCAACGCTGCAGGCTGGCGCGTGTCGCTGGGCATGTGGGCGCTGCTTGCACTGGCCGCCGCGCTGCCGTGGCTGGTGCTGGCCAGGCGCGCACCGAAGCCGCTGGCCGACGCCGCCGATCCCACCGCGCAGCCGCACGGAAAGGTCTGGCGCACGTCGCTGGGCTGGAGCATGACGCTGATGTTCGGCATGACCTCACTGATGACCTATTCGATGTTCACCTGGCTGCCGCGCATCGTGGTCGAGGCCGGTGGCACGCCTGCATTCGGTGGCGTGATGGTAGCGGTGTTCTCGGCACTGGGCCTGCTGCCGTCACTGGTCATTCCGTCGATGGCGGTACGCATGCAGAACCCGTTCCCGCTGGTGCTGATCGGCTTCTTCTCGTTCGTGATCGCCTTCACCGGGCTGCTGCTGGCGCCGATGAAGGCTCCCCTGCTGTGGGCCTGCCTGCTCGGCGTCGGCCCGTCCACCTTCCCGCTGGCGCTGACCCTGATCAACCTGCGCACCCGCACCCCGGCCGGCTCGGCCGCGCTGTCGGGCTTCATGCAGGGCGTGGGCTACAGCTTCAGCTGCCTGGGCCCGTTCCTGGTCGGCTGGCTGCATACCGTCAGCAATGGCTGGACGCTCCCGTTCAGCTTCCTGTTCGGCTGCGCCACCCTGATGCTGTGCGCCTCGTGGGTCGCCTGCAAGCCCCGCAAGCTGGAAGATCTCTGGTAGCCCGGCCGGGGCCGCCAGACGGCCCCGCCTACCGCTCGTCAGACACCGGGCAATCTTGACGCCGAACTGACAATTCCGGGCGGATAGTGCCCACGAATGCCCTTCCTTGCCGCGTGCCGGCATCGGGCATGGGGGCGGCAGCGCCGCCCAGGCCACCACTCGGTGTGCGGGGGACTCTCGTTTCAGACAAGACATTGCAGGTCGCTGTCCGGGTTGTATCCGTCTTCAATGGGCGGGAACGCACGAAGGGAGTGACGCGGGCCACGGCCACGCCAAATACTGGCATGTGACTTGCGTCACATTTTCGCAGGTTGTCTGGTTCGGAAGCCAAGGGGGTCCCCAATGGTCGTCCACCGCCGGCTGGCGCTCTGCGTCGGCCTCGCATGCGCCGCTCTGGCCTGGGCCAGCGGCGCCGCTCCGACCGACCGCGACGCGGCCCTGGCCGAGATCGCCCGCTACCGCGACCAGGCCCGCTGGCTGGATGCGCTCGGCGCAATCGAGCGCGCCAGCCAGCAGCAGCCCAACGACGATCTGCTGTTCAAGCTGCGCGTGCTGACCCTGGGCGACATCGGCAATGCCTGGCGCGCCTGGGAGCTGTACCAGCAGCGGCCGCAGCTGTTCGACGACGCCCAGAAGCAGCGCCTGGAAGGCGACTACCTGGCCAAACTCGTGGTCTGGAGCCTGGCCTACAGCAGCAGCGAGGACAGCCGCCTGGAAGAAGCCGAGTCGACCCTGGCGCGCATGCAGCGCTACGTCGGCGGCGAAGGCACCCCACCCTCGCAGGCCCCACTGCGCATCCGCATGGACCGGCTGATCCTGCTCAACCGGCTGGGCCGCCATGCGCAGGTCCGCGAGGAAGCACGAGCCCTGCAGGCCGAAGGCCACACCCTGCCCGACTACGTGCTGCCTGCCGTGGGCGATTCGTTGATGGGCACCCTGCACCCGGAAGAAGCCATTCCGGTACTGCAGGCAGCCGTCGCTGGCGATCCGGCGCGCGACGCCTCGCATTCGGAACTGGCCTACGCCTACCTGGAAAGCGAGCAGCAGGAAAAAGCGATCGACCTGCTACAGGCATGGCGCGACAAGGAGCCGGCGTGGCGCTGGAGCAACCGCAAATCACCGTACGCGAACTGGTCACGCTACGAGGCCGATCTCAACCTGGCAATGGTGCGCGCTTACAGCGGCGACCTGGTCACCGCGCAGCACGACCTGGAGTCGATGGTGGACATCGCACCCGGCAACGGAGGCCTGCAGAGTGCGCTGGGCAGCGTCTACATGATGCGCGGCTGGCCACGCAGGGCGCTGCAGCGGCAGCAGATGGCACACGCGCTGGACCCGCGTGACATCGAACCGCGACTGGGCATGGAAGAGGCCTACGTCGCCCTGCAGCGCGACGACCTGGCGCGGCCGCTGCACGATGACCTGGTCGCACGCTATCCCACCCAACCGGCTGTCGAACGCATGGACCAGGCCTGGCGTGCGCATCGCGGCTGGCAGCTGAAGGCATGGACCGACATCGGCCGCAGCTCCGGTGGCGGTGGCACCTCGCCACTGGGCAACAACGATCGCCACTATGGTGTGGAAGTGGAGACACCGATCCTTGATGACCGCTGGCGGTTGTTCGCCCTGGCCGACCGGCGCTCGACCGATTTCCAGGACCAGCGCATCGATCCCCTGTGGCTGGGTGCGGGCGTGCGCTACCGCTTCGGGCAGCTGGATGCGGAAGCGGCCGTCCTGCGCGCCAACGACCACATCGGCGATACCGGCCTGCGGGTCGGCGTCGGCTGGCAGTTCAACGATTACTGGCACGCCGGCCTGGTGGCCGCGCGCAATGATCCAGACGCCTCGATGCAGGCGCGCGCGGCCGGCATCACCGCCGACAGCGTGAGCGCACAGGTGGACTACCGGCGCAGCGAGCTCACCCATTGGATGCTCGGTGCCAGCCGCTTCCGCTACGACGACGGCAACCATCGCGAACTGTTCAGCACCAGCATTGAACAGCGCCTGTTGATCCGCCCGCGCTGGCTGCTCGATGGCCTGGCCAGTGCCTATACCAGCCGCGGCAGCCGCGACGACGCGCCCTACTTCAATCCGAAGCGCGACCGCATGGTCGAGATCGGCCTGCGCATCGACCAGCAGCTGTGGCGCCACTACGAGCGCCACTTCCGGCACCGGCTGACCGTCTCGCTGGGTGACTACTGGCAGGACGGGTTCGGCAGTGCGCTGGTGCCGACGGTGTCCTACATGCACGAGTGGCAGCTGGGCCCGGGCCGCGTGCTCGAATACGGCGTGCGCTGGTCGCGGCCGGTCTACGACGGCCACCGCGAGCGTCATATCGGCTTCGAAGCCGCACTGCGCTGGGGAGACTGACATGGCCTGCTTCCTGCGACTGATCGTGCTCCTGCTGCTGGCCGCCATGCCGCCGGCGTTCGCGCAGCAGGCCGCGCATCTCGATGCGATCGACAATGGCCTGCTGATCCTCAGCTACCACGACATCCGCGACCAGGTCGCGGCCAAGGGCGATGCCGATACCTATGCGGTGAGCACGCAGAACTTCGCCGCACACCTGGACTGGCTCGGCGCGCATGGTTATCACCCGGTCTCGCTGTCGCAGGTGATCGATGCCTCGCAGGGGCGGGCCACGCTGCCGCCCAAGCCTGTGCTGCTGACCTTCGATGACGGCCTGCGCAGCGTCTACGACAAGGCCTTCCCATTGCTGCAGGCCTACCGCTACCCGGCACTGGTGGCGGTAATCACCGACTACGTGGACATGGCTCCGGGACGCACCATCGACTACGGGTACCGGCCGTTCGGCCGCGATGACTTCGTCACCTGGGCGCAGCTGAAGCAGATGCACGACAGCGGCCTGATCGAAGTGGCCAGCCACACCGACGACCTGCACCACGGCGTGCTCGCCAATCCACAGGGCAATTCCACGCCCGCCGTGGTCACCCGCATCTACAGCCCGGCCACGCACAGCTACGAGACTGAAGCGCAGTATGGGCAGCGCCTGCGCACCGACCTCGCGCGCAGCGTGCAGCGCATCGAGCAGCACCTGGGCGTGCGCCCGCGCGCCATCGTCTGGCCGTACGCGGCCTACAACCAGTTGAGCAACGACATCGCCGAACAGCTGGGCATGCCGGTGTCCTTCGATCTGGAGGGCCGCAGCACGCCGGTGGCCAGCGACCTGCATGGCCTGGCGCGTTTCCTGGTCAGCGACAACCCGACCGTGGAAGGCCTGGCCTACGAGCTGCGCCGCGATGTCGCGCTCGATGGCATCCGTGCCCTGCAGATCGACCTGGATGATGTCTACGACGCTGACCCGGCGCAGCAGGCACGCAACCTCGATGCGCTGGTCGAACGGGTCAAGCGCATCGCGCCGACGCACGTCTACCTGCAGGCGTTCGCCGATCCGGACGGCAACAACACGGCCGATGCACTGTACTTCCCCAACCGTCACATGCCGATGCGGGCGGACCTGTTCAGCCGCGTCGCCTGGCAACTGAAATCCCGCGCCGGCGTGAAGGTCTACGCATGGCTGCCGGTGCTTGGCTTCGAGCTGCCCGACCCGGCGCAGCGCGAGGCGCTGGCGATCCGCAACGGCGATGCCGACGGCATGTACCGGCTCGACTTCACCAACCCGAAGGCCCGCCAGATCATGCTCGACATCTACGAGGATCTGGCGGTCAATTCCTACTTTGAAGGCCTGCTGTTCCATGACGACGGCTACCTGCGCGACACCGAGCTGCCGGCACTGGCAGCCGGCGGCGATGGCAGTGCGCGCACGCAGGCGCTGATCAGCTTCACCCTGGCGCTGCGCGACAGCGCGCAACGCTGGCGCCCGAAACTGGCCACCGTGCGCAACCTGTACGCTGAGCCGGTACTCCGCCCGCAGAGCGAGGCCTGGTTCGCGCAGCGCCTGGACCTGTTCAACAAGGCCTATGACCAGACCGCGCTGATGGCGATGCCGTGGATGGAAGGCAGCAAGCACCCCGAGCGCTGGCTGGACCAGCTGCTGGCCGCAGTACGCGCACACGACCCGCAGCTGCAGCACACCCTGTTCGAGCTGCAGACCGTCGATTGGCGCAACGGGCAACCGATTCCCGCCGAGCGCCTGCGCGCACAGATCCGCCAGTTGCAGGCACAGGGCGTGCACCACTTCGCCTGGTACCCGGACGATTTCATCGCCGACCAGCCCTCCACCCGCGATGCCCGCGCGGCGATGTCCGCCGGCACCTTCCCGTACCCGGAGAAGTGACATGGACATGCATCCGCTGCTGCAGGTCCTGTTCCAGTTCGCTTTCTACTACCCGATGGTGATGGCGTTCTTCTGGATGTCCGGCGGCCTCTACTACTACTACCGGCGCGAACGCCACTCGCGCCCGCGCAACGACCCTCCATTGATGGTCGATCCCCCCTTCGCGAGCCTGCTGGTGCCCTGCCACAACGAGGCAGAGAATCTGGATGACACACTCACTGCGGCGCTGGCCCAGCGTTACCCCGCCGACTACGAAGTGATCGCCATCGATGATGGCAGCAGCGATGACACCGGCGCGCGGCTGGATGTGCTGGCGGCAAGGCACCCGCGGCTGCGCGTATTGCACCTGGATCGTAACCTGGGCAAGGCCAATGCGCTGCGCATGGGCGCACTGGCCGCTCGCTCGGAGTACCTGGTGTGCATCGACGGCGATGCAATGCTGGAGGAACATGCGCTGCACTGGATGATCTGGCACCTGGTCAGCGGCAACCGGGTCGGTGCGGTCACCGGCAACCCGCGCATCCGCAACCGCTCCACCTTGCTCGGACGCCTGCAGGTGGCCGAGTTTTCGTCGATCATCGGCATGATCAAGCGCGCGCAGCGCGTATACGGGCGCATCTTCACCATCTCCGGGGTGATCGCCGGCTTCCGCCGTACCGCCCTGCATCAGGTCGGCTGGTGGTCGGATGACATGGTGACCGAGGACATCGACATCAGCTGGCGCCTGCAGCGCGCGCACTGGGACATCCGCTACGAACCCAATGCGCTGTGCTTCATCCTGATGCCGGAGACCCTCAAGGGCCTGTGGCGGCAGCGCCTGCGCTGGGCCCAGGGCGGCGTGGAGGTGATGCTGCGCCACGCGCGCTCGCTGCTGCACTGGAAAGAGCGGCGCATGTGGGGCGTGCTTCTGGAGTACGTGCTGAGCGTGATCTGGGCCTACACCATGTTGTTCATCGTGCTGCTGTGGGCACTGGGCAAGTTCGTCGAGCTGCCGCCGCAGCTGCATATCGCCAGCCTGCTGCCGCAGTGGCATGGCGTGATCCTGGCGCTGGTCTGCCTGCTGCAGTTCGCCAGCAGCCTGATCATCGACCGACGTTACGAAACACAGATTGGACGCAACTATTTCTGGGTCATCTGGTACCCGATGGCGTACTGGCTGATCAGCCTTTCCACCACCCTGGTGGCGTTGCCGAAGACACTGCTGCGCCGTCGCAGCAAGCGCGCCACCTGGACCAGCCCTGACCGGGGGATCCGATGAACGCGCAACGCCCGTCCAACCGCTTCGACTCACGGATGATCCGCAAGCCACACCGCCAGCCGCGCTTCCAGCGCACCGCCTGGGGATTCGTCACCCTGGCGTTCTGGGGCTTCTACTTCTACCTGTGGGCGCCCCTGGTGACCCTGTTCTCGTGGTTGGTTGGCGGCCAGCTGGCCTGGCAGCAGCTGTACGAACGGCAAAGCCAGTTCGATCCCTACGTGCTGGTGGCATTGCCACTGATGCTGCTGGGCGCCAGCGTGCTGCTGATCGGCTGGGCCGAGTACAACCGCGCCCGCTTCCGTGGCCACGAACGCCGCCTGCCGCGGCCACTGGCCAGCCTCAACGAAGTGGCCGCCGATCTGGGTGCCAGCACGGGGCTGGCCGAACGCCTGATGGGCTGCAAGGCCGCCACGTTGCACATGGATGATCACGCACGTCCGGTCGGCATCCGCCGCGAGGTGGTGTAGCCCGACAACCCGGTGGGGTGCCGACCCTGGTCGGCGCTTGTGCCTGGTGGGTGCCGATCATGGTCGGCACCGGGGTCTGCCGCGAAGAACACCCACGCATGGCGTGGTTCCACTTATGTGCGCGTCTGCCCTTCGCCACGCACCACGAAACGTTCGACGGTGAGCGCTTCCAGACCCATCGGGCCATAGGCATGCAGGCGCGTGGTGGAAATGCCGATTTCGCTGCCCAGGCCCAGCTGGCCACCATCGGAGAAGCGCGATGAGGCATTGACCATCACCACCGCCGAGCGCAGCGCAGTGACGAAGCGCTCGGCATGGTCGGCGTCTGCGGTCGCGATCACTTCGGTGTGGTCGGAGGTATAGCGGCGGATGTGCGCGATGGCCGCATCGAGGTCGTCCACCACGCGCACGGCCAGCACAAGGTCGAGGAACTCGGCGGCGTAGTCCTCCTCGGTCGCCGCCGTGCTGCCCGGCAGCAGCGGCTGCGCCTGCGCATCGGCGCGCAGCTGAACGCCACGCTGGCCAAGCGCCTGCGCCACGCGCGGCAGGAAGGAATCGGCTACGTCACGGTGTACCAGCAGTGTCTCCAGCGAATTGCAGGCGGCTGGCCGGCTGCACTTGCCATCCACCAGCAGGTCGATAGCCTTGCCCAGGTCGGCGCTGGCATCCACGAACAGATGACAGACACCCTTGTAGTGCTTGATCACCGGTACCCGCGCATGCTCGGCAACGAAACGGATCAGGCCTTCGCCACCCCGTGGAATCGCCAGGTCGATCAGCTCATGCAGCTGCAGCAGTTCCAGCATCGCCTCGCGGCGCAGGTCGGTCAGCACGGTCACGGCGGCCGGCGGCACGCCATTGGCCTTCAATGCACCGGCGAGTGCCTGCGCGATCGCGGTGTTGGAGTGAATTGCCTCGGAACCACCGCGCAGGATCACGCCGTTACCCGCCTTCAGGCACAGCGCCGCGGCTTCGGCGGTCACGTTCGGGCGCGCCTCGTAGATCATCGCGATCACGCCCAGCGGCACGCGCACCTTCTGCACGCGGATGCCATTCGGGCGCACGTCATCGCGGGTGACCTCGCCGACAGGATCTGGCAATCCGGCCACTTCGCGCACGGCTTCGGCCATCGCGAACAGGCGCGGCGGGTCCAGTGCCAGACGATCGAGCATGGCGCTGCCCACGCCCTTCTCGCGCGCGGCGGCGAGGTCACGTGCATTGCCGGCCAGGATCAACCCTGCATTCACTTCCAGCGCCTGCGCCATCGCCAGCAGCAGCGTGCGTCGTGCCGCGCCGTCGAGGCCGGCAACGATCTGCGCCGCATCACGGCAGGCACGCGCCTGCGCTTCGATCTCGCTCATCGGTGTGTCCTTCAAACCGGTCATGGCAGCACCAGATCGTCGCGATGGACGACGCTGCCGCCGTAGTTGTAGCCGAGCACGGCCTCGATGTCGCGCGAATGGCGGCCGGCGATCCGGCGCACATCATCGGCCGCGTACTGGCTGACGCCGCGCGCGACGCAGACACGGCCCTGCGGCGCGTTCCAGCACACCTGCACCATGTCGCCACGGCGGAACACGCCCTCTGCACCGGTGATGCCACCGGGCAGCAGCGAGGCGCCCTTCTCGCGCATCGCCTGTGCCGCACCGGCATCGATGACGATCACACCCTCGGCCAGCGGTGCATGCCGCAGCCAGTGCTTGCGGGCGGCCTCGCGGCTGCGTGCGGCATGGATGCGGGTGCCGAACAGGCGGTCCTGCGCCAGCGCGCGCACCACGTCACCGCTGCGGCCATTGAACAGATAGGTTTCGATGCCCAGGCGTCCGGCCTTCGCCGCCGCCTCCAGCTTGGTGCGCATGCCGCCGGTACCGGCGCGCGAGCCGGCGCCGCCCGCCATCGCCAGCACCTCGTCACCCAGTTCCGGCACGTCGTGCAACGGCCGCGCATCGGCCACGGTGCGCGGGTCGGCGCTGTACAGGCCATCGATGTCGGTGGCGATGAACAGCGCATCGGCGTCGACCAGCGCCGCCACGGTGGCAGCCAGGTTGTCGTTGTCGCCGAGCTTGAGCTCATCCACCGACACGGTGTCGTTCTCGTTG
The DNA here is from genome assembly GCF_047520695.2 of Stenotrophomonas sp. AR029. Lineage (NCBI taxonomy): Bacteria > Pseudomonadati > Pseudomonadota > Gammaproteobacteria > Lysobacterales > Lysobacteraceae > Stenotrophomonas > Stenotrophomonas sp. AR029. The sequence goes on from NZ_JAXBQQ020000001.1 coordinate 343,852, forward strand.
ACCACCGGCAATGCGCCCAGGCGCAACAGTTCACTCAACGTGGCGCGTGCATTGAGGTAGCGGCGGCGGTTGCGCAGGTCGTCGTGGGTCAGCAGCACCTGCGCCACCGGGCGCTCGAAGAAGCGCTGCCAGAGCCCGATCAGCTGGGCCTGGCCGAGCGCGGCCAGGGCCTGCCGCGCCGCCATCGCCGCGCCCGGTTCATCGGCGCGCGGCAGGATTGCGCGCCCGGCAGCGACCGCGCCGGAAGATACGATCACCACCTCGCGCCCGGCCAGGAGATTGGCCGAGACGAACTGCGCCAGGCCCAGCGCGTGGCGTGGCGACAGGCCGCCGCCATCGGCTGCCAGCAGGCTGCTGCCGACCTTGAGCACCGCACGCCGCCACGGCGGCAGCACCTGTTCGGGGAACGGCGAGGCGACAAGGGCAGCGTGCTGGATCATCGGTCAGGCTCTCAGCGGGTGTTCCATTCGTGCACGGTCAGGTCGGAGGCCTGCATCGTCACCAGTGGATCGGTGGCGACGATGGCCCGCGCCTGCGCCAGGCTGTCCACGTTGCACAGCACGTAGGCGCCACCGCTGCCATCGGCGAAGCCACCGGTCAGCTGCAGCTTGCCCTGCGCCTGCAACGCATCGAGGAAATCACGATGCGGCTGCACCGCTGCATCGTTGAAGTCCGGCCGGCGCATCGCCAGCACCAGATACACCGTGGCCGCCATCAGGACAACGCCTGCCAGCGCGCGCGAAGTTCGTCCAGGCGCAGGTCAGCGGCCGAGCCCGGCGATACACGCGCAGCCAGGCTGCCTTCCGGCGTGCGTCCCTGCCCTGCACTGTCGGCACCGGCCGCAGCCGCCTTGTAGGCCTCGCGGAACGGCACACCGGCCACGGCCGCTTCCACCGCCACGTCGGTGGCATACATGCCCGAATCGATCGCCGCACGCAGCCTGTCGTCGCGCCATTCCAGGTTGGCCAGCAGCGCCGGCAGCAGCTCCAGCGCGGCCAGGCCACGGCCGAAGCCGTGGAAGATGGCACCCTTGGACGACTGCAGGTCGCGATGGTAGCCGGACGGCAGCGACAGCAGCTGCTCGATCTCGGTGCGCGCAGCGGCGACGCTGGCGTGGGTGGCGCGCATCAGCTCGATCACATCCGGATTGCGCTTGTTGGGCATGATCGAACTGCCGGTGGTGTACTGCGCCGGCAGCGCGACGAAGCCGAACTCGGCGCTGGTGAACAGCGACAGGTCCCACGCAATGCGGCGCAGGTCCAGCGTGGCGCCACCGAGCGCTTCCAGTGCAGCCAGCTCGAACTTGCCACGCGACAGCTGCGCGTAGATCGGCGAGATCTGCATGCGCGCGAAGCCCAGCGCGGCGGTGGTGTGCTTGCGGTCCAGCGGCAGGTTCACGCCGTAGCCGGCGGCGGTGCCGAGCGGATTGGCATCGACCAGTGCATGGGTGTCACGGGCGCGGATGGCGTTGTCGATGAAGGCCTCGGCCCAGCCCGCCCACCACATGCCGGCCGAGGACACCACGGCACGCTGGATGTGGGTGTAACCGGGAATCGGCAGGTCCTTCTCGGCCTGCGCGCGGTCCAGCGCGACCTTTGCCACTTCGGTGCTGAGCTGGGCAACGCGCTGCAGCTTCTCCTTCAGCCACAGGCGCGTGGCGACCAGGATCTGGTCGTTGCGGCTGCGGCCGGTGTGGATCTTGCGACCCGCATCACCAAGGCGTTCGGTCAGGCGCGCCTCGATCGCCGAGTGGCCATCCTCGTACTGCGTATCCAGCACGAAGCGGCCTTCGCGGAAGTCCTGCGCCAGGATCTCCAGTTCGCGCAGAAGTCCGGCAAGCTCATCGGCACTGAGGATGCCGATGTGCTGCAGGCCCTGCGCATGCGCGGCGCTGGCAGCGATGTCATGCAGGAAGAACTCGCGGTCGAGGATCACGTCGTCGCCGGCGAGGAAGGTCTGGATCTGGGCGTCGACGGCGACGCCGGGCTTCTGCCAAAGAAGGTCTGCCATGGGGGCTCCGGAATGCGTGTTCAGTGCGGGATCGACGTCAGTTCGTCGATGCCCAGCGCGAGGTTGAGATTCTGCATGGCCTGGGTGGCCGCGCCCTTCAGCAGGTTGTCCAGCGTCGCCACCACGACCACGCGCTTGCCGCCCGGCGCGAGCGTGAAGCCACCGACCTGGGCACCGTGGCGGCCGGCGATGCGGCTGACCCACGGCGCTTCGTCCAGCACTTCGATCAAGGGTTCACCGGCATAGGCCTGCTGGAAGCGCTCGACGATCTGCTCACGGGTCTGCACGCGGTTCAGCCACAGGTTGGCGGTCAGCGTGATGCCACGGAAGTGCGGCGCGACGTGTGGCATGAACTCGACCGCCACGCCCAGCTGTACGGACACCTCGCGCTCGTGCACGTGGTTGGTCAGCGCGTAGGGCATCAGGTTGTCGGCCAGCAGTTCGACGTTGTTCTTGTCCGACGGCGTAGTACCGGCACCGGAGTAGCCGGAGACACCGAAGCACTGCGGCGGACCCGCCAGCAGGTCCAGCAGCGGATGCACCGCCAGCTGCATCGCGGTGGCATAGCAGCCCGGGTTGCTGATGTGCTTCTGGCCGTTGTACCGGCCGCGGGTCAGCTCCGGCAGGCCGTAGTACCAGCTGTTGTCGAAACGGTAGTCGGCCGAGAGGTCGACGATGACGGTGTCCGGCTTCGCGGTTTCAAGCGCAGCCACGAACGGCGCGGCCAGGCCGTTGGGCAGGGCCAGGATCACCGCGTCCACGCCCTTGGCCGCCACCGCATCGGCGTCCAGGTTTTCGTACTGCAGCTCGCCCTGGAATTCCGGGTGGTGGTCGGACAGGCGCTGCCCGGCGCGCTCGCGCGAGGAGACGAAAGCCAGCTTCAGCCGCGGGTGGGCGGCCACCAGCTTGATCAGCTCGGCGCCGGTATGGCCGCGGGCACCGACGATGCCCAGGGTGAAGGTCGAATCGTTCATGCGTGACTGTCCAGGCGGTACTGCAGGTGGCGCTTCACGCCCTGCCATTCCGCATCGATGATGGAGAAGATGACGGTGTCGCGCGGCGTGCCGTCGGCGTGCCGCTTGTGGTTGCGCAGCACGCCATCCTGCTTGGCGCCGAGGCGGGCGATGGCGGTGCGCGAGGTGACGTTGAACCAGCTGGTTTCCAGCACCACGCTGATGCAGCCCATGGCCTCGAAGGCGTGCTGCAGCAGCAACAGCTTGGCCTCGGTGTTGGCGCCGGTGCGCTGCACGCGCGGCGTGTACCAGGTGTAGCCGAGGCTGAGCTTGGGCACGCTGGCATCCATGTCGTAGAAGCGCGTGCTGCCGATGATGTCACCGGCGGCGTCGCGGATCACGAACGGCAGCACCTTGCCTTCGGCGTGCGCCTGCAGCGCGGCCTGTACATAGTGCTCGACCTGCTGCGGTGACGGCACCTGGGTGTACCAGAGCTGGTCCAGGCCGCTGCCTTCGAGGGCAGCGCGCAGGCCGGGGACATGCTCAAGCTGCAGCGGCTGCAGCGCCACGTGCTGGCCGCGCAGGGTAGGCACCGTGTTCCAAACGTCAGGATTGGTCATCGCTCAGCCCTGCAGGCTCGGTGCGCGCTGCGCGCAATGATCGACATAGGTCTTGATCCGGTCGATGCCATCGGCGCCGAACCAGAACACTTTCCAATGGTCCTGCTTGTAGCAGCCATCGGACTCGGCGTAGTAGAAGTGGTTGATCGGGTTGCCGTGGCGCGAGCGCCAGAACAGCTGCGGGGTCTCCTCCAGCATCACGTTCCAGACCGCGCGGCCCAGGCCTTCGCCCTGCGCGTCGTCGAGCACGGCGAACTTGTCCAGGTACACGCCTTCGGCCTCGTCGGTGAGGATCACCGCAGTGCGGTAGTTCTCGCTGACATAGGCACGCAGCAGCCTGGTCTTTTCGAAGTAGTCCGGCACCAGGGTGCGGCCGAAGCTGGATTCGATCAGGCCCTTCAGCCGCGGCAGGTCGAGCTCGCTCCAGGCGGTGGCGCGCAGTACTTTCTCACCCTTGCGCACCAGCGTGCCCGAGCCCTTGTGGGTGAACAGTTCCTTGGCCAGGTCGGCCGGACGCGTGATCGACACCGACGATTCCAGCGGCAGGCGGTCGAGCAGGTCCTTGATCTGTTCGATCTTCACCTTCATGCCACCGTGGATCCACGGCTGCGCGATCAGGTGGTCGTATTCGGTGGACAGGTTGATCGAATCGATCACGTTGCCCGCCTCGTCCAGCAGGCCACCGGTGCCGGTCAGGAAGATGATCTTGTACGGCTGCAGCTCCTGCACCAGCTCGTTGGCGGCGAAGTCGGCGTTGACGTTGAGGATCTGGCCACCGGCGGTTTCACCCAGGCTGGTGATGACCGGGATCGAGCCGGCACGCAGGCTGGCCTCGATCGGTGCCAGGTTGACCTTCTTCACCTCGCCGACCAGGCCGTAGGTGTCCACGTCCAGGTACTCGGCCTCGAACACGCCACCGGTGATCGAGGTGGCACGTGCGCCGTTCTGCTGCAGCGCCTCGACCAGGCGCAGGTTGGACTGCTGGAACACCCGGCGCACGATCGCCAATGCTTCCGGCGAAGTCACGCGCAGGCCGTTCACGGTCTGCTTCTCGATGCCGGCCGCCGACAGCTCGGCATCCAGCTGCGGGCCGGCGCCGTGCAGCACGATCGGGGTCAGCCCGACTTCCTGCAGGAACGACAGCGAAGAGGTCAGCGCGTCGAGATCGTCGCGCAGCACCGCGCCGCCGACCTTGACCACGGCGAAGCGCTTGGCATCCAGCTGCGAAAAGCGCTTGAGGTACTGGCTGATCTCCTTCGCGCTGGCCATGCTGGAAAGCAGGCGCACGATGGTCTGGCGGGTCTGGCGGTGGGGCTGGAGGGCAGGAGACATTTCGGTTTCGTCACAGGCGGCGGTCGCCGCGTTGCAGTTCCGCCATGCCCGGGGCATGGCGGCGTTGTGGGGTCGATCAGGCGCCGGCGGTGATGATCCGATGCACGGCGTCGGTGTAGCGCTGCAGCTGGTCCAGCGTCACGAACTCATCGGCGGTGTGGGCCTGGGCGATGTCACCCGGGCCGAACACCAGGGTGGTGTAGCCAGCGGCCGAGAACAGCGACGCCTCGGTCCAGAAATCCACCGCATTGCCGATCGTCAGCTCCAGCGCATCGGCCACGTCGCGCGCCAGCAGGCGGCGGTTCTCAGCTTCGGCAATGTCACCGGCGGGCAGGCTGGGACCACGGAACGTCTCGGTGAAAACGGCGGCTTCCGGCTCGGCGAAACCGGCGAAGGTCGCCAGCAGGCCATCGATGTCCATCGACGGCAGCGGGCGGAACCCGAAGCGCACCTCAGCAGCCGGTGCGATCATGTTGGCCTTGATGCCGCCTTCGACGCGGCCGATATTGAAGCGCAGTCCGGTCAGTCCGCCAAAGCGCGCCGAAGCCAGCGATTCCACATGATCCAGCGCGCGGTTTCCCCAGCGCATGGCCTGGTGCAATGCGCTGGCGGCCGCATCCTGCTTGCCCGAGGCGTGCCCTGCCCGACCGGCGAACTGCATCAGCACCGAACTGATGCCACGGTGCGCCAGCACTGCTTCGCTCATGGTCGGTTCGGCCACGAGTACGGCTTCATACGGCAGGCCACGGGCCAGGAATGCAGCGATGCAGCGCGGGTCGTTGGCTTCCTCGTCGCTGGAGAACAGGAACGCGGCGTCGCCATCGCTGGCGTTGGCGGCCGCCACCAGTGCAGCGGCGGCGCCCTTGATGTCACACACGCCCAGGCCGACCACACGGTCGTCCAGGCGGCGCATCACATGCGGATCGGCACTCCAGTGCGGCGAGTCCGGGACGGTATCCAGATGCACGTTGAACAGGTACTTCGGCGTCCCACGCACGGCGTACAGGCTGACCGCACCCGCGCCATGGTCGATCACCTCGACGTTGAAGCCGGGCAGGTTCGCGCGCAGGTAATCGAAGATGCCACCGGTGGTGATCGCACGCGGCGGGTTGCGGGTGTCGAAGGACACCAGGGCCTGCAGGTGATCGAGCGTCTGTTCAAGCATGTGTCTGAATATCCGTAGGGTTCGAAATCGGTAGTGGGGGGGGGGGGGGGGGGGGGGGGGGG
>NZ_JAXBQQ020000001.1:350003-1192090 GCF_047520695.2 Stenotrophomonas sp. AR029
GCGGGCCGCTGGCCGGCTCCGCAATGATCCAGCCGTGCCACGAGCCGGCCAGCGGCCGGCACTACCCTCCATTGACGCTGCGAAGCGCCGGCCAGCGGCCGGCGCCCCCGTCACAGGTCAACCGCTCAGCGGTTGACTTGCGCGTAAAGCGTCGAACTCATGCCGAACAGCTTGATGAAGCCCTCAGCCTCCTCCACGCCCCAGTCGGCCGATTGCGCGTAGGTGGCGCCCTTGGCGTTGAGCAGGTGCGGCGACTTCACCGCCACTGCATCGACGCGGCCGCCGCGGGTTTCCAGCACCACTTCGCCGTTGACCTTGGCCTGCGAGGACTTCAGGAAGGCCTCGATGTCGGTCTTCAGCGGGTCGTGGTAGAAGCCTTCGTACACCAACTCCACCCACTTGCGTGCGACGTCCGGCTTGAAGCGGTTCTGCTGCTTGGTCAGCACGGCATCTTCCAGCGCGCGGTGCGCGGCCAGCAGCGAAACCAGGCCCGGGGCCTCGAACACGATGCGACCCTTCAGGCCGATCACGGTGTCGCCGGTGTAGACGCCGCGGCCAACGCCGTACGGGGCGAACAGCTTGTTGAGCTGGGCCAGGATCTGGTCGCCCGGCAGCGCCTTGCCGTCCAGTTCCACGGCTTCGCCTTCAACGAACTTCAGGGTCACGGTCAGCGCCTGTTCCGGCCATTCGCTGCGCGGCGAGCACCAGCCACGCGCGCCTTCACCCGGGGCTTCCCAACGGTCGATCTCACCGCCGGACATGGTCACGCCCAGCAGGTTCTCGTTGATGGTGTAGGCCTGCTGCTTGGCGCGCACGCCGAAGCCGCGCTCTTCCAGGTACTTCTGCTCGTAGGCGCGGGTCTGGGTGTGTTCCTTCTGGATCTCGCGGATCGGCGCGATGATCTGGTAGTCGCCCAGTGCCTTCACAGCCAGGTCGAAGCGGACCTGGTCGTTGCCCATGCCGGTGCAGCCGTGGGCGATGATGTGGGTACCCAGCTCAGCAGCACGCTTCAGCGCGGCATCGACGATCAGGTAGCGGTCCGAAACCAGCAGCGGGTACTGGCCCTGGTAGCCTTCGCCGGCCCACACGAACGGCTTGACGAAGCCTTCCCAGATGGCCGGGCCACCATTGACGGTGACGTGGCTGGTCACGCCCAGTTCGGCGGCGCGCTTCTCGATGAAATCGCGCTCTTCATCATCCACGCCACCGGTGTCGGCGAACACGGTGTGCACGTTGTAGCCACGCTCCTGCAGGTACGGCACGCAGAAGCTGGTATCCAGGCCGCCGGAGAAGGCGAGAACGACGTCTTTGTTGCTCATGGGGGTCAGGTCCACTTGGGGGATGGGAATTCGGTAGAGCCGACCGCTGGTCGGCTGAAGTGTTGGATCAGCGCCCGGCAACCGCGGCCATGATCGCCTTCTGCACGTGCAGGCGGTTCTCGGCTTCGTTGATGGCGATGCACTGCGGCGAATCCATCACCGCATCGGTGGCCTTCACGTTGCGGCGCAACGGCAGGCAGTGGCTGAACACCCCGTTGTTGGTCAGCGCCATCTTCCGTTCGTCCACGATGAAGTGCTTGAACTGGTCACGGATCGGCTTTTCCGGTTCCCAGTTGCCGAAGAACGGCAGCGCGCCCCAGCTCTTGGCGTAGACCACGTCGGCGCCTGCGTAGGCGCTGTCGATGTCATGGCTGATCTTCAGCGAACCGCCGCTCTCGGCCACGTTCTGCTCGGCCCAGCCCATGTAGCGGTCGTCGAGGATGTAGTCGGCGGTCGGGCACAGCAGGGTCACGTCCATGCCCATGCGGGTGGCGATGGTCAGCGCCGAATTGGCAACGGCAGTGTTCAGCGGCTTGGGGTGGTAGGTCCAGGTCAGCACGTACTTCTTGCCGCGCAGGTCCTGGGTGCCGAAGTGCTCCTGCAGCGCCATGATGTGGGCCAGCTCCTGGCACGGATGGGTGATGGTCTCCATGTTGATGACCGGCACCGGCGAGTACTTGGCGAAGCTGTTGAGGACGATGTCCTGGCGGTCGTAGGCCCAGTCGACGAACTTGGGGAACGCGCGCACGGCGATGATGTCGCAGTAACGGCCCAGCACCTTGGCCACTTCAGCGATGTGCTCTTCGGTATCGCCGTCCATCACCGTGCCGAGGTTGAACTCGATCGGCCACGCATCCTTGCCCGGCTGCAGCACCACCGCGTGGGCGCCGAGCTGGAACGCGCCCAGTTCGAAGCTGGTGCGGGTGCGCATGGACGGGTTGAAGAACACCAGCGCGATCGACTTGCCCTTGAGCTGGTCGCCGAGCTTGTTGCGCTTGAACAGCGCGGCCTGGGTCAGCAGCGCGTCGAGATCGCTGCGGCTCCAGTCCTGGGTGTTCAGGAAGTGCTTGGGGGACATCATCTTTCCTTGCGTGGCGGCGCCGGGTTCGACGCAGTGGAAGGGAAAAGCAGGAACCAAAGGTGGAGCGAAAAGGTTGCAGTTGCAGCTTTCAGAACGCAGAAACGAAAAAACCCAGCCGGCGGGCTGGGTTTTTTTCGGACGAACAGCAAAAAGCTCCGGTTACCCAGCGAGAATGTGGGGTTCCGGTCGACGCGCACGCGAGGTCATGCCAGACGCCTGTCGGGCTGCGCTGCTGTCGTGCTGGAAGTCGGTGAGCTTCATGGCCGAATATCTTTGCATGCGGCCGTGACCGGCGCAAGGGGCCGGGGTCGCAGAATCAGGGATTGCCGGCGGCGCCCTGCTCCGGACCGACCCAGGGGGTGATCGACACCCGGATCTTGAGCCGGTTGCCGGGGTCTTCCGGCAGCCGCGAGCGGTACTTGGTGCCCTTGTAGACGTAATCCACGTCGTAGGCGATGGGCCGGCGGAATTCACGCCCCACCGGCACGATGCGGCAGTCGCGGGTCAGCATGGGGCCGTTGTTGGCCGGCGCCGGGGCCGGCGACTCGGTTCCGACCTCCTCAACGGCCTCCTCGTCACTGCGCTTGAACATCGAGCGCACCGAGTCCCAGAAGCGGCTGATCCGGCCCTTGTCCTCGACCGGCTCCTCGCCGGTCACGTTCACCGGGGCCAGGGTCCGGGTCGACACCGGCTCGCAGTGCTCTTCGGTGCGGGTCGCACGCAGGGTCTGGAACACGGGTTCGACGTTCAGCACCTGCGCGTAGTCGAACTTCACGTTCTCCACGATCACCACCCGGTTGCGGGGCTCGGCCTCCTGGGCCAGCACCACGGCGGGCAGCGCCGACAGGTAGGCCAGGGTCAGCAACGCGGTGGATTTCATTGGCGACGGGAGCAAGGACACGGCAATAGTGTAGGCAGTGGCGAGCGCAAGGGGCTGAACATTACCCGTCCACGCTGCTCCTGCCCACCCCACCCGGAGGAACCGGCGTCCACCGGTGGCAGCCAGTGCCCCCAAAGGGGGCCGACACGTTCTAAAATCACAGGCTTGTCCCCCAGCCACAGCCCCATGACCCTGCGCCTGCACAACAACCTGACTCGCCAGCTCGAACCGTTCACTCCGCTCGACCCGGCCTGTCCGACCCTGTATGTGTGCGGCCCCACGGTCTACAACTACGTGCACATCGGCAACGCCCGTGGCCCGGTGGTGTTCGGGGTGCTGGCCGATCTGCTGCGGCGCCGTTTCGGCGCGCTGCGCTACGCCCGCAACATCACCGACGTGGACGACAAGATCAACACCGCCGCCCGCGAGCAGGGCGTGCCGATCAGCACCATCACCGGCAAGTTCGCCGCCGCCTACCGTGAAGACATGGCCGCGCTGGGCGTGGTACCGCCGGACATCGAACCGGAGGTGACCGCGCACATTCCGCAGATCATCACCATGATCGAGCAGCTGATCGCCAACGGGCATGCCTATGCCGCCGAGGGCCACGTACTGTTCGCAGTGGCCAGCTTCGACGGCTACGGCAAGCTCTCGCGCCGCGACCCCGACGAAATGCTGGCCGGCGCCCGCGTCGACGTGGCCCCGTACAAGCGCGACCCGGGTGATTTCGTGCTGTGGAAGCCGTCCAGCGACGACCTGCCCGGCTGGGCGTCGCCCTGGGGCCGTGGCCGCCCGGGCTGGCACATCGAGTGCTCGGCGATGGCCGCGGCTCACCTGGGTGAGACCATCGACATCCATGCCGGCGGCGTCGACCTGCAGTTCCCGCACCACGAGAACGAGCTTGCGCAGAGCGAATGCGCCCACGGCGGCAAGATCTTCGCCCGCTTCTGGCTGCACAACGGCATGCTCAACTTCGGCGGCGCCAAGATGAGCAAGTCGCTGGGCAACATCGAGCGCGTGCATGATCTGGTGCGCCAGCATCCGCCAGAAGCGCTGCGCCTGGCCCTGCTGTCGGCCCACTACCGGCAGCCGCTGGACTGGTCCGATGCGCTGATCGAACAATCGGTGCGCACCCTGGACCGCCTGTACGGCACCCTGCGCGAACTGGCGTCGATCGAGGCCACGGCAGTGATTCCGGCCACGGTCGAGGCGACCCTGGACGACGATCTCAACACCCCACAGGCGCTGGCCGAAGTGGCCCGCATCGCCGCCGATGCGCGTCGTGCCACCGACCCGGCCGAGCAGGCGCGCCTGAAGGGTGAACTGCTCGGCGCCGGCCTGGCACTGGGCCTGCTGCAGGCCGATCCGGCGCAGTGGTTCGGCACCGCGGCCAGCGATGACGGCGACGATGCCCGCATCCAGGGCCTGATCGACGAGCGCGCCGCGGCCAAGAAGGCACGCGACTTCGCCCGTGCCGACTCCATCCGCGACCAGCTGGCCGCCGAAGGCATCGTGCTGGATGACACCCCGCAGGGCGTTCGCTGGTCGCGCAAGCGCAGCTGACCTGCCCTGCCCCGTGGCCGGTCCGCCGGCCAGGCCCCCACCGTAGAGACTGTTGTGACCGACTCCCCGTTCCCGCTTGAATCCACCGCCGCCGAGGCCCAGACCGCCATCGCCGAGGAATTCGGCTTCTTCGGCGACTGGTCCGAGCGCTACCAGTACCTGATCGACCTCGGCCGCAAGCTGCCGGCCTTCCCGGAAGAATGGAAGACCGAAGAGCATCGCCTGCTCGGCTGCCAGTCGATGGTCTGGATCGTGCCGGAAGGCAACGCGCAGTCGCTGCGCTTCCATGCCATCAGCGATTCGGCGATTGTCTCCGGCCTGATCTTCCTGGCCCTGCGCGTGTACTCCGGGCGCTCGGCGCAGGAGATCCTGGCCACCGAACCGAGCTACATCCAGGACATCGGCCTGGCCCGCCACCTCTCGCCCACCCGCAGCAACGGCGTGGCGGCGATGCTGGCGTTCATCCGTGAGACGGCGCAGGCGCAGCTGCAGCGCGACCCGTCGTGAGCGAGCCCGCCACGGCCGAAGACAGTGCACTGGGCCTGCTGTCCCGGCCCGGTTTCGCCAGGCTGCTGGCCTACCGCATCTTTGCGATGCTGTCCTACCAGGTGGTCGCGGTCACTGTCGGCTGGCACATCTACGAAGTCACCCGCAATCCGTTCTCGCTGGGCCTGATCGGCCTGGCCGAGGTCGTGCCGTTCTTCTGCGTGGCTCCGTTCGCCGGTTACCTGGTGGATCACCTGCCGCGCCGTCGGCTGGGCATGGTCGCCTGTTGCGGGCTGATCGCCACTGCACTGGTATTGACCAGCGTGGCCATGGGCTGGTTGCCGATTGACGGCGTGTGGCCGATCTACGCGGCCATCGCGCTGACCGGCATGGTCCGCGCCTTCCTGTCGCCGATCTACAACGCCTTGTTCGCCCGCGTGCTGGCCCGTGACCAGTTCGCGCGTGGCGCCGGCCTGGGCGCGGTGGTGTTCCAGGCCGGCATGATCGCCGGCCCGGCACTGGGTGGCGTGCTGGTCGGCTTCGGTGGCAAGGGCCTGTCCTACGCAGTGGCCACCGCTTTTGCGCTGGTGGCGATGGCCTGTCTGGCCACGCTGAAGGTGGAAGAACCGGTGCATACCGGTCCGGCCGCCCCGATCTTCAAGAGCATCGCTGAAGGCGCGCGCTTCGTGGTCGGCAACCGGATCATGGTCGGCGCGATGGCGCTGGACATGTTCTCGGTGCTGCTGGGCGGCGTGGTGGCGATGCTGCCGGCGTTCCTGCACGAGATCCTGCACCACGGCCCGGAAGGCCTGGGCATCCTGCGCGCGATGCCTGCGCTGGGCTCGGTGTGCGTAGGCCTGTGGCTGGCGCGCCACCCGCTGCACCGCAATGCTGGCCGCGTGCTGTTGTTCGCGGTGGCGGGCTTCGGCCTGTGCGTGATCAGCTTCGGGTTGTCGCAGCACTTCTGGCTGTCGGCGCTGATCCTGCTGTTCTACGGCGCGTTCGATGGTGTCTCGGTGGTGATCCGCTCGACCATCCTGCAGTTGGCTACGCCGGAAGAGATGCGCGGTCGCGTATCGTCGATCAACGGCATCTTCATCAGTTCGTCCAACGAGCTGGGCGCGTTCTATGCCGGCACGATGGCGAAGCTGCTCGGCCTGGTGCCGGCGGTGGTGCTGGGCGGATTCGCGGTGCTGAGCGTGGCCGGGATCACCGCGTGGAAGAACCCAACGCTGCGGAAACTGAATCTTCGCGACCTGCAGTGACGCTGCTAACAGCGGATTCGGCGGCGCCGGGTGTTTGGCTGGGGCCGTTGCTCTCCCTCGATGATTGGGCTTGTCACTTTCTTTTCGCGAAAAGAAAGTAACCAAAGAAACGCTCCGCCATCCGCGAGCCGGCGCTGCGCGCCGGTGCCCTGTGCTCCTCGGTGAATCAGGGGACGGCGCCGAACTCGCTGCGCTCAAACAGCGGCGCCTCTTCGCCCCGGATTCCCCTGCGGTGCTCGGCTCGCTACAAGGCGGACTCAACAGCCGCGAGCACGCATGACCGCTCCTGTCGGCCTGAGCAGAGCGTGGACTCGGCTCTACATCGGCCGCGCACGCAGGAAACCGTCGAGAGCCTGGGGGTGGGTCCGGGCGGGACCGTCCGCGGCATGGATGCCGCGGCCGAGCTTACAGGGATGTACTTGCAGCGTGTCCTGCCCGGACCCACCCGCAGGCTCCACCCGATACCCGGAAGGCGCTGCTCTACACAGCCAACTCGAACCCAACAAAAAACCCGGCCAAGGCCGGGTTTTTCGCATGACCAGACAACGAACTGGAATCAGTCGCCCTGCTGCTTCTGAAGGTGCTCCCAACGCTCCTGGGCGTCGATGGTACGCTCGGCGGTCAGGCGCGCTTCCAGGCGCTCCAGGCCGATTTCTTCGCCGGTGTCGACGCAGTACCCGTAGTCGCCGGCTTCCAGGCGCTTCAGGGTGCTGTCGATCTTGCCGATCAGCTTGCGGTAGCGGTCGCGGGTACGCAGTTCCAGCGAGTTCTCGGTCTCGCGGGTCGCACGCTCGGCTTCGTCGCCGATGTCACGCACTTCCTCGCGCAGGTTCTCGATGGTCTGCTTGGACTCTTCCACCAGGTCCGCGCGCCAGTTCTGCAGGCGCTGGCGGAAATACTCCTGCTGCAGCGAGCTCATGTATTCCTCTTCCGAGGACGGCTTGTAGCCAGCCGGCAGGATCGGGCGGCCAGTGGCCTCGTCGGTCTTGTACTCGACGACCTTGTACTTGCTGCGCGGGGCCGGTGCTGCCGAGCGGGCGGCGACGGCCACGGCAACCTTGCCGACAGGGCGCGACACGGTCTTCGGGGCGGAATCGGATTTCACGGCGGTTTTGGCAGGCGATTTCGAAACGGGCACGGGATTCTTGGATTGCGGGGCCTTCGAAGCGACAGGAGCGGCGGCCGGGGCCGGCGTTGAGGCCGGCTGGGCTGCCGCCACTGCCACGGTCTTGGCCGGGACAGGCTTGGCCGGAGCCGGCTTGGCAGCAGGCTTCGGTGCGGACTTCACTACTGGGGCCGGGGTCGGCTTTGTGGCCGGCGCGGCAACGTTCTTGGCAACCTTCTTTACAGCGGCGGGCGTGGCGGCCGGTTTGGCCGCAGCGACCTTCTTTGCTACGGGCTTGGCGACCGGCTTGGCTGCAGCCTTCTTCACCACCGCCTTCGGCGCTGGCTTGGCGGCTGCCTTCCTGGCCACCGGCTTGGCGGCGGCCTTCTTCACCGGCGCAGCCTTGCTGACGGTCTTCTTCACCGGCGCCTTCTTGCTGGCAGCGGCTGGCTTGGCCTTGGCGGGCGCAGCGGCCTTCTTCGCCACCGGCTTGGTTGCCTTGACCGGCGTTTTCTTTGCGGTGGCCTTCCTGGCCGCCGGTTGCGAGGACGCTGCCTTGGTCGCCGGCTTGCTGGCCGGCTTCTTGGCAACGGGCTTTGCCGCCAACTTCTTCACAACAGGCTTGGCGGTTTTCTTGGCGGCCGTTGCGGCCTTCTTTGCAGTTTTTTTAGCAGCCACGAAACGCTCTTCCTTGGATTCCCCGGGGCCCGGGAAAGCGGGCCTTTATAGCCTACCCGACCCGCAGCAGCAACCTTGGCACCCTGCTCCATTCAGTCCTGGAGTCAAGGTGCCCAAGTGGCAGTCCGACGAACACGGACCGCCTTGCGCGGTACGGAACCTGGCCAACACCCGCGGGTGCTGGTACCGGTCGCAGGCCATCGGCGACATGCGACCAACGGCCCATCCTGCACAAATGCGGCCTTCATGCCAACTGGCATAAGATGACTGGGTGATCTCGCGCCTGCTCATTGCCCTGCTGCGCTTCTACAAGCGCTTCATCAGCCCCCTGCTGGGGCCGCGCTGCCGTTTCGTGCCGAGCTGTTCTGAATACGCGATGGATGCCATCTCCCGGCACGGGCCGCTGCGCGGCAGCTGGCTGGCTGCGCGCAGGCTGGGCCGCTGCCATCCGTTCCACCCCGGCGGCTTCGATCCGGTGCCCGAATCCACCCATGCCCCCTCTTGCCGTTGCACAGGAAAACACTGACATGTCCTCCACCCTCATCACCAACGCCCGGATGGTCAACGAAGGCCGCACCTTCGACGGCGACCTGCGCATCGAGAACGGCCGCATTGCGCAGATCGGCAACGGGCTGGCGCCGCGCGACGGCGAGCAGGTGGTGGACGCCGCCGGGCGCTGGCTGCTGCCCGGCATGATCGACGACCAGGTGCATTTCCGCGAACCGGGCCTGACCCACAAGGGCGACATCGCCAGCGAATCGGCCGCGGCCGTGGCCGGTGGCCTGACCAGCTTCATGGACATGCCCAACACCAACCCGCCGACGCTGGATTCGACCATCCTGGAAGCCAAGTACGAGCTCGCGCGCGGCCGCGCCTGGGCCAACTACGGCTTCTACCACGGTGCCAGCAATGACAACCTGGACGCGATCCGTGCGCTGGACCCGAAGAAAGCGCCGGGCGTGAAGGTGTTCATGGGTGCTTCGACCGGCAACATGCTGGTCGACAACCCGGAAACGCTGGACGCGATCTTCCGCGAATGCCCGACCCCGATCATCACGCACTGCGAAGACACGCCGATGATCGATGCCAACCTCAAGGCCTTCCAGGAAAAGTACGGCGATGCGCTGACCCCGGACATGCACCCGGACATCCGTTCGCGCGAAGCCTGCATCAAGTCGACGCGCCTGGCGATGTCGCTGGCACGCAAGCACGGCACCCGCCTGCATGTGCTGCACATCTCCACCGCCGATGAGCTGGCGCTGTTCGAGAAGGGCCCGCTGATCCGCGCCGATGGCAGCCGCAAGCAGATCACCGCCGAAACCTGCGTGCACTTCCTGCACTTCGCGCGTCCGGACTACGCGACCAAGGGCAACCTGATCAAGTGCAACCCGGCGATCAAGGAAGTGTCCGACCGCGAGGCAATCACCGCTGCGTTGGCCGATGACGTGCTGGACGTGCTGGCCACCGACCACGCGCCGCACACCTGGGAAGAGAAGCAGAAGCCCTACGCGCAGGCACCGTCGGGCCTGCCGCTGGTGCAGTACGCGCTGGTGGCCGCGCTGGAGCGGGTGCACGAAGGCAAGCTGACCCGCGAGCAGGTGGTGCAGAAATTCGCACATGCGCCGGCGCAGCTGTTCGACGTGGAAGAACGCGGCTTCCTGCGCGAAGGCTACTTTGCCGACCTGGTGCTGGTGGAGGACGTGCCGTTCACCGTCAAGCGCGAGGACGTGCTGTCCAAGTGCGGCTGGTCGCCGTTCGAGGGCACCACTTTCCGCTCGCGCATCGCCTCCACCTGGGTCAACGGCCAGCAGGTGTGGGACGGCAGCAAGCTGGTGGGTGAACCCGCCGGCCAGCGCATGACCTACGACCGCTGATGCGTTCGGCACTGATGCTCGGGGCGCTGCTGCTGGCCGCGCCCCTGTTTTCCACTTCCCGGGCGCAGGCGCAGGATGGCATCGGCAGCCTGATCGACAGCCGCGTGGTGTTCCCGGCCAGTGCGTCGCAGGGCGCGCTGGTGATCGGCAAGGTACCCGCCGGCAGTCGCGTGCAGTATGCCGGCCGCCAGCTGCGGGTAAGCGGCTACGGCAGCGTGGTGTTCGGCATCGGCCGCGACGAGAAGGGTCCGCTGCGCGTACAGGTGCAACGCCCCGATGGTGGCAGCGAGACCGCGACCATTGCGGTGACGCCGCGCGACTGGCCCACCGAGCGGGTCAACGGGGTGCCACCGAAGACGGTCAATCCGCCGGCGGCGATCGCCGAGCGGATCAAGCGCGAACAGGCGCAGGTGACCGCCGCACGTGCCCGCGATGACGACCGCACCGATTTCACCCAGACCTTCATCTGGCCGGTACAGGGCCGCATCAGCGGCCGCTTCGGCAATGCACGCGTCTACAACGGGCAGCCGGGGGCCGGTCACTCCGGCATGGACATCGCGGTGCCGACCGGCACCCCGGTGAAGGCGCCGGCGGCCGGCATCGTGACCTTCGCCGGTCCGGACCTGTACCTGACCGGTGGCACGCTGCTGCTCGACCACGGCTTCGGGATCAGCTCCAACTTCCTGCACCTTTCGCGCATCGACGTAAAAGTTGGCGACCGTGTGGAGCAGGGCCAGGTGATCGCTGCCGTCGGCGCCACCGGCCGTGCCACCGGCCCGCACCTGCACTGGGGCATGAACTGGTTCGACACCCGCATCGACCCGTTGCTGGTGCTGGAACGCAAATAACGGTAGTGCCGGCCGCTGGCCGGCAACCGCATGAATTCTGCAGTGCCCGAGCTGCCGGCCAGCGGCCGGCACTACCAGACAGTTGGATCAACCGCGCGCGGCCCACCACACGCGCAGCAACGTGCGCACCGGGGTGGCTTCGATTGGCTTGCCTGCGGCCTGCGCGGCAACGCGGGCGCGCGCCAGGCTCGACCACACGCGCCGCGGGCGCGGACCCGGCACGCGGCTGCCCCATCCTTTCAACAGGTACTGGGCCCAGCGCTGCGCGGCCGTGCTGGAATCCTCATCCAACAGGCTGCGCGGCACACCGGCCACGCCGGCGTCCTGCAGGCGCTGGGCCAGGGTCTGCAGCTGCACCGCACGACCGGCGCCGGTGCGCGGCTTGTCGGCAAACAAGGCCGCTTCCACTGCGGCCACGGCGTCGGCGTAATTGGCCAGCGCACGCTCGGCACCGGCTGCATCCAGCGCAACGGTACGCGCTTCAACGAGGTCCGGCAGTGCTTCGGCCAGTTGCACCCACGGCGCACGCACCGGCTCCAGCAGACGGCCCAGCGGATGGCGCGAACGATGCCCTGCCCAGCTGCGCAGCTCCTCGCCCCACCACGCCAGCTTGGCATCGGCGGGCAGCGGATCGCCGCTGGTGTTGAGCATGTCGTCGAACTCCTGCAGCAGCGCAAACCACGCCACTGCGAGCTCGCGTTGCGGTTCGGCCACGAACGGGGCGGCCACCGACCATTCCGGCCAACGGCTGCGCCACTTGTCGAGGAAACTGTCCAGCGCGGTACTGCTCACTACGGGATTCCTTACGGCTGGGCCGGGGCTGCCGGCCGGGTCGGCCAGAGACTGGCCAGTTGCAGAAGTTCAGCGTTCTCGACCAGCACGTCGGCCTGCCAGGCCAGCGGATCGTCGCTGTGCAGGCGGTAGCCCCACAGCGCCGCCACCGACGGCATCGCGGCAGCACGTGCAGCGATGATGTCGCGCTCGTCATCACCCACGTACACGCAGTCTTCGGCGGCCATGCCGATGGCCTGCGCAGCGTGCAGCAGTGGAAGCGGGTGCGGCTTGCGCTCGGCCAGGCTGTCACCGCCGACCAGCACCGCGCAGCGCTGCTGCCAACCATGTTGCGGCAGGATCAGGCGCGCCAGGTACTCCGGCTTGTTGGTGACGATGCCCCATACCGTACCGGCCTCATCCAGCGCGGCGAGCATGCCGGCCACGCCGTCGAACAGCACCGCGTACTGGCCGATCAGCGCTTCGTAGCGCTGCAGGAATTCCGGGATCAATGCATCGCGCGCAGCGGCATCCAGGTCCGGGAAAGCGGCCCCGACCATCGCGCGCGAGCCCTTGGAGACCACCGGCCGCAGCTGCGCCGGATCGACCGCTGCCCGGCCCCGCTCGGCCAGCATCGCATTGCAGGTGGCGACGAAGTCCGGCGCGCTGTCCAGCAACGTGCCATCCAGGTCGAACAGCACCGCACGCGGGAAGCGGGCGGAGGTCATGCCGGCTTGACCGCGTAGGCCAGGTAGTTGATGTCGGTGCGGCTGCTCAGGCGGGCATGGTTGCGCCACGGCTCGTAGGCCATGCCGCTGACATCCACCAGCTGCAGGTCGGCCTCGCGCAGCCAGCGCGCCAGCTCGGCCGGCTTGATGAATTCCTGGTAGTGGTGGGTGCCCCTGGGCAGCAGCCGCGCCACGTACTCGGCGCCGACAATCGCCACCGCGAAGGCGGCCGCGGTGCGGTTGATGGTCGACAGGAACAGGTGGCCGCCCGGCTTCAGCAGGCGCTTGCAGGCGTCGATGATCGCGCCCGGGTCTGGCACGTGCTCGAGCATTTCCATGCAGGTGACCACATCGAAACTGCCCGGTTGCTCGGCGGCCAGATCCTCGGCGGCCTGCACGCGGTAGTCGACCTTGGCGCCGCTTTCCAGCGCATGCAGGCGCGCGACCTTCACCAGTTCCGTGGCCAGGTCGATGGCGGTGACGTCGGCGCCGGCCTGCGCCAGTGCTTCGCTCAGCAGCCCGCCACCGCAGCCGATGTCGAGCACGCGCGCGCCACGCAACGGCACGCGGTCGGCCACGTACTTCAGGCGTACCGGGTTCAGCGCATGCAGCGGCTTCTGCGGGCCGTCAGCATCCCACCAGCGGTTGGCCAGCGCGGCGAACTTGTCCAGCTCGGCCTGATCGAAATTGGAGGAAGCGTGGGGGGCAGTCATGAGGGGTCCTTGCGGCGCCAGGGGTCAGGCGCGGATATGACGGATACGCTCGCGCCACTGGCGCGCGTTGGCGATGATGCCCGGCAGGTCCATGCCGACCAGCTCGCGCTGCACCAGCTTCGGCTTGCCGGCGATCCAGACGTCGCTGACCTGCTGGCGGCCGGTGGCATACACCAGCTGCGACAGCACGTTGTGCAGCGGCTGGGTTTCCAGCGCCGACAGGTCGACACAGACGAGGTCGGCCTGCTTGCCGACTTCGATCGAACCGATGCGGTCAGCAAAGCCCAGCGCACGGGCACCGCCCAGCGTCGCTGCGCGCAGCGTGGTGGCCGCGTCCAGCGCGGTGGCATCATCGGCCACGGCCTTGGCCAGGATCGCTGCAGTACGGTTCTCGCTGAACATGTCCAGATCGTTGTTGCTGGCGCAGCCATCGGTGCCGATCGCCAGGTTCACACCGGCGCGCTGCAGGGCGCAGGCCGGGCAGAAGCCGGAGGCCAGCTTCAGGTTCGATTCGGGGCAATGCACGACGCTGACGCCGCGTTCGGCGCACAGGTGGATTTCCGCATCGGTCAGCTGGGTCATGTGCACCGCGATCAGGCGGTCGTTGACCAGGCCGAGGCGATCCAGCCGCGCCAGCGGGCGCTGGCCGTGCAGCTTGATCGAATCGTTGATCTCCTGCGCGGTTTCGTGGGTGTGCAGGTGCACCTGCATGTCGAGCTGGTCGGACAGCATACGCACCCGCTCGAAGTTGGCATCGTTGACCGTGTACGGCGCATGCGGCGCGAACGCGGTCCCGATCAGCGGATCGGTGCGCCACTGGTCGTGCAGTTCACCAGCCTTGGCGAAGTATTCGTCATCGGTCCTGGCCCAGGCGGTGGGGAAATCGATGATGACCGCGCCGACCAGCGCGCGGAAACCGTGCTTCTTGTAGACCGCGGCCTGCACGTCGCCGAAGAAGTAGTTCTCGTTGGCGCAGGTGGTGCCGCCGCGCAGCATCTCGGCGATGGCCAGGGTGGTGCCGTCGGCCACGAATTCCGGCCCGATCACGGCCGCTTCCACCGGCCAGATGTGCTGCTGCAGCCAGGTCATCAGCGGCAGGTCGTCGGCGACGCCGCGCAGCAGGGTCATCGGGTTGTGCGTGTGCGCGTTGACCAGGCCCGGCATCAGCGCCGACTCGGGGCGGCTGACCACCTGCGCGGCACGGAAGCGTGCGCGCGCCTCGGCACGCGGCAGGATGGCCACGATCTCGCTGCCACGCACGGCAACGGCATGGTCTTCCAGCACCACCGCATGCGGCTCGATCGGAACGACATGACCAGCTTCGATGAGCAGGTCGCAGGCTTCGGGGAGGTGCGGGCTATCGCTCATGCGGGCTCACTGGCTGGGGGGCGGCGAGATACTTCTGGGGACACGCCCCTGGGTCAGGGGCTGCCGCGAAGCGGCGGGGTCTGGAGACCCGTGAAGCGGGGCCCAGGATCTGCCGAAGCAGATCATGGGAGCGCCAGCGCGAATGCGCTGGCGCGTGTCCGAGCACGGCTCGGCTCTACAGCAAGGTCGGCCTGCGGCCGGAACCTTATTTGACGCGTGCGGAGTATTCGCCCGAACGGGTGTCGACACGGATCACTTCGTCCTGGTTGACGAACAGCGGCACGCGGACCACGGCACCGGTTTCCAGGGTGGCCGGCTTGCCGCCGCCGCCCGAGGTGTCGCCACGGACGCCCGGATCGGTTTCGGTGATCTTCAGTTCGACGAAGTTCGGCGGCTGAACGAAGATCGGCTCGCCGTTCCACAGGGTGACCACGCAGGACTCTTCGCCCTTCAGCCACTTCTCGGCGCCGCCCATGCCGGCCTTGGTGGCCTGGACCTGTTCGAAGGACTCCGGGTCCATGAAGTGCCAGTACTCGCCGTCGCTGTACATGAAGTTCATGTCGGTATCGACGACGTCGGCTGCATCCAGCGAGTCGGTCGACTTCATGGTCACTTCCTGGGTACGGCCGTCCTTGATCAGGCGGTACTTCACGCGGGTGAAGGCCTGGCCCTTGCCCGGCTTGACGTATTCGGTGTCGATGATGACGGCCGGTTGGTTGTTGACCAGGATCTTCATCCCGTTCTTGACGTCGTTCATGCCGTAGCTGGCCATGCGTAAACTCCTGAGTGGCAGAAACGCCGCGGGTGCGGCGAGCCGTTAGAATGGAAAGCCCACCGGATGCCGGTGGGCGACTGTTTTTCTGCCCCCATGATAACCGCAGGCCCCCTCTCCATGCAGCTTTCCGCCTTCCCCCGGCCCCAGTCGCCAGGCGCGCCCGCGCGCTGGCAGCAGCTCTGGCGCCAGGCGCTGCGCGACCCGCACGCCCTGCTGGCCCGGCTGCAGCTGGACCCGGCGGCGCTGGGTGTCTCGGAGGCGGCCATGGACCAGTTCGCATTGCGCGTGCCCGAGGGCTTCGTGGCCCGCATGCGCGTGGGCGATGCGGCCGACCCGCTGCTGCGCCAGGTGCTGCCGATCGACGAGGAAATGCGCCCGGCGCCCGGGTTCAGCTTCGACGCGGTGGGTGATGGTGCCGCCAGGAAGGCTACCGGGGTGATCCAGAAGTACCGTGGCCGTGCCCTGCTGGTCGCCACCGGCAGCTGCGCGATCAACTGCCGCTACTGCTTCCGCCGCCACTTCGACTATGCCGCGGAAAACGCTGCCAAGGGCGGCTGGCAGGAGGCCGTAGCCGCCATCGCGGCCGACCCGGACATCGATGAGGTGATCCTGTCCGGCGGTGACCCGTTGTCACTGGCCACGCAAAAGCTGGTCGAGCTGACCGACGCCCTGCGCGCGATTCCGCATATCCGCCGCCTGCGCATCCATACCCGGCTGCCGATCGTGCTGCCGGAACGCGTGGACGATGAACTGGTGTGCTGGCTGGGCAGCCTGCCATGGCCGCTGGCGATCGTGGTCCACGCCAATCACGCCAATGAATTCGACGCCAGCGTGGACGCGGCGATGGCCCGCCTGCGCGGCGTCGGCGCCCAGCTGCTGAACCAGGCGGTACTGCTGCGCGGGGTCAACGACAGCGTGCAGGCCCTGCAGGACCTGAGCGAGCGCAGCTTCGCCGCTGGCGTGCTGCCCTACTACCTGCACCAGCTGGACCGGGTCGAAGGCGTGGCCCACTTCGAAGTGGATGATGCCCAGGCCAAGGCGCTGATTGCCGGCCTGACCGCACGCCTGTCCGGCTATCTGATTCCGAAACTGGTGCGCGAACTGCCCGGCGACCCGAGCAAGCGCCCGGTGTAGGAGCACTGCCGGGGTCAGATCCCTTTTCCGACGGAAAAGGGATCTGACCCCAGCACAACGTCAGTCGGTCAGAGGCCCGATTCGATCATCCGCACCACTTCGGTGGCGGTCACCGGGTGGCTCAGCCAGTAGCCCTGGCCAAGATCGCAGCCGCGCTGCACCAGCAGTTCGAACTGCGCCTGCTGCTCGATGCCCTCGGCCACCACGGTGATGCCCAGTGCGTGGGCCATGGCGATGATCGCCGTGGTCAGCGCCAGATCGTCGGGATCGCGCTGCATGTCGGCCACGAAGCTCTTGTCGATCTTCACGCCGTCCACCGGTACCTGGCGAAGATGGCTGAGACCGGAGAAGCCGGTGCCGAAATCGTCCAGCCAGACCTTCACGCCGGTGCGGTGCAGCTTGTCCAGCAGCTGCGCGGCAACCATTTCGTCGCCGATCACCGCGGTTTCGGTCAACTCCAGGTGCAGGCGCGACGCCGGCAGCCCGGACTCGTGCAGGCACTGCGCGACCAATGCCGGCAGTTCACCGCCGCGCAGCTGCCGCGGCGACACATTCACCGACACGAACAGATCATCGCCGCCCGCCCCACGTGGCCACTGCGAGGCTTCCATGCAGGCCGCACGCAGCACCTTCGGGCCGATGAGCTCGATCAGCCCGCTCTGCTCGGCCACTTCGATGAACACCGACGGCGGAATCGTACCCAAGGTCGGATGCTGCCAGCGCAGCAGCACTTCCACGCCGACCATGCGGCGATCGCGCATGCGGAAGATCGGCTGGTAGGCCAGGCGCAGCTCGCCGCGCTCCCAGGCCCCGCGCAGCTCCTGCTCCATGTGCACGCGGCGCTCGACCGCGTGGTCCATCGCACGGCTGTAATAGCGGTAGCAGTTCTTGCCGGCCATCTTGGCCTGGTACATGGCGATGTCGCCGTTCTTCAGCAGCGTGGTCGCATCGGCGGCATCATCCGGGAACAGGGTCACGCCGATCGAAGTGCCCAGGAACAGTTCCCGGCCCTGCACCACCAGCGGCTTGCCCAGCTCGCGCACCAGCACTTCGGCCAGCAGCCGTGCGTTGGCCGCCACGTCGCCATCACCGACCAGGATCACGAACTCGTCGCCGCCAAAGCGGGCCAGCAGGGCTTCATCGCCACCGGCCTCGGTAACCGCACTGCCGATGCGCTGCGCGAACTGCAACAGCGCTTCGTCACCGGCCTCATGGCCCAGGGTGTCGTTGACGCGCTTGAAATCGTCGATATCGGCAAACAGCAGGCCCAGCCGATGATTGGATGCGCGCGCGGCCATCAGGCGATGGTCCAGCGCCTCCCTGAATGCCAACCGGTTGGTCAGCCCGGTCAGTGCATCGGTATAGGCCATGCGCCGCACCTCGCGGTCATGGCGGGCGATGGCATCGCGCATGCGGGCGAAGCCGCGCACCAGCTCGCCGACTTCGTCGTCGCGGGTGTTCTCGGCCAGCGGCGCCTGGTAGTCGCCAGCCTCGATGCGGCGCGCCGCAGCGGCCAGGTCCCGGATCGGCGCCACCAGGGTGCGCTGCACGTACAGGATCACCACCACGCCGATCACCACCAGCAGGCCCAGCATCAGCAGCAGCCAGCCCAGGTGGCGGCTGCCGACCTGCTGCAGGCGCTCGCCGAGCGTGGCATTGGCGGCCTGTTCGCGCTGCTGCACCTCGTCCAGCGCCATGCCAACGCGGACGCCGCCGATGCGCTGGTTGCCGACCATGATCGGCATGGTGTTGTCGAGTACCTTGGGCGATTCCTGCACCACCAGCGCCTGCGCCACCGCGGCCTTGGGGGCCAGCGGGTCGGTCATCGGCTGGCCGAAGCCGGACACCTCGATCGAGCCGTCATGCACCAGCCGGCCACGTTCGTCGAACACCAGCACATAGCGCACGACCGGCTGCCGTGCGGTGCTGCGCACCAGCGCACCGACCTGGTCCAGGTCGCGGTAGTACAGCGGGTTGGCCAGCGCGTCGGACAGCTCGCGCGCCATCGCTTCGCCGCGGCTGCGCACGCTGCGGTCGAACAGTTCATGGATGACGCCACCACTGAGGTTGCGCACCTCGCCCTGCATCGCCGCCTGCCGCCCCAGCAACACCGCCAGGATCGCCACCACCACGACCATCGCCCCGCCCATCGCGAGCAGGAACCGGGCCTGCATTCCCGAGCCGAGCCACTTCATTCCACTTCCATCCGCACGCGCGTCAATCCTTGTTTCAATTCATCCAGCCGCTGCTGCGCATGCGCATCGACGCGGTGGAAACCGGAAGTGCCGAAAAACCGATGCAGCGCCCCCTGTGCCTGCGGGTCGCTGGCCGCCTGCAGCAGGACGTCCTGCAGCCGGTCACGTACCCGCGGGTCAAGGTCGGCGCGAACCATTTCCACCGCCCGTGGGTAGGGTTCGGTGCGCAGCAGTTCGCGGAAGTCGCGCCGGAATGCCGTCGGCATCCGTCGCTCGTCATTCCAGTCCACGCTGCTCACCGCCCCCACTTCGACCATGCCCTTGTGCACGAACGTGGCGATGTTCAACTCGCTACGTGCGAACACGTACCCCACGCTGTCCCGGCCCGGCACGTCCCACACACCGGCCAGGATCTGCGGCGCCAGCCCCTCCTGCAGCAGCGTCATCACCGGCACCAGGTAGGCACTGGTGGACGCCGTGTTCTGCAGCGCCAGGCGATGCCCGCGCAGGTCCTGGATCCGCTGGATCGGACTGTCGCGACGCACGAAGAACACGGTCTGGTACTCACGCACGCCATTGCGCTCGGTCAGCAGCAGCGGCCGCGCGCCACTGCGCTGGCCCAGTGCCACCGCCGTACCCGACGTTTCCGTGACCCAGTCGACCTGCCCCCGCCGCAGATAGCTGGCCATCTGCTGCGGGTCGCGTGCCATCAGGATCCGCCCTTCGGTGATGCCGACGTCGTGCATGCGTGCCACCACATAGTCCAGCAACGGTTGCAGCTGCTCGTAATGGGCCTTGGGATCATCGCTGATCCGGCCCAGCACCAGCACCCGGTCCGCTGCTGCATGTACCGTCCCGGCCAGCAGGATCATGACCAGGCTCAGCAGTCCCCTCTGCACTGCCCTTCGCAGACCCGACACAGGCTTCATCCCCCCTGGGTATCCGGACAGACTACCCGAAAAAATGAGAACGTCGTCAGCCGTCCTTGTTGCCCGCCTGTGCCAGCCGCGCCATCCGCTGGGTGTCGGCAAGGATGCCGCGCAACAGGCGCACTTCCTGCTCGCTCGGCTCGCTGCGCAGGAACAGCCGGCGCAGCTTGCGCATCGCCGATTCCGGCGCGCGGCCCTTGTGGAAATCGATCTCGTCCAGGGTGTCGCCAAGCTGGGCGAAGAAGCTCTCCATCTGCTCATGGCTTGCTGCCTGTTCGCGGAAACCGGGCTCGGCGTCCGCGGCCGGCTGCGCGCCCAGCAGCTGCATGCGTGTCTCATAGGCCAGCACCTGCACGGCGGCAGCCAGGTTGAGCGAGCTGAACGCCGGATCGGACGGGATGTGCACCGCCGCGTGGCAGAGCTGCAGTTCTTCGTTGGTCAGGCCAGTGCGCTCACGGCCGAACACCAGCGCCACCTCGGCGCCCTCGCCCGCCTTGGCCACCGCACGAGCGGCGGCATCGGCCGGCAGGTACTCCTCCAGCTGCACGCGGCGGGCACGCGCGGTGCAGCCCAGCACCAGGCGGCAATCGGCCACGGCCTCGGCCAGGGTGGCGACCACCGGGGCGTCCCCCAGCACATCTTCGGCACCGGCAGAGCGGCGGAAGGCCTCCTCGTCCAGCGGTTTCTCGGGGGCGACCAGTACCAGGCGGGCCAGGCCCATGGTCTTCAGGGCACGGGCGGCGGCGCCCATGTTGCCGGGGTGCTGGGTACCGACCAGGACGAATCGGAGGCGGGTGGCGGCGGGAAACTGGGACATGAACAGGGAAAAGGTCGAGCTGGACGATGACCAATGGTAAACTGTGCGGCCGGCCACTGCGCCGGACCCGCTCTTTTCCGCCGCCAGTCCATCTCTTCTGCCTTTCCGGGAGCCCACGCCATGCAGAAACCCGCCGTCACCGTCATGGTCAAGGCCGCCCGCCTCGCCGGCAACGTCCTGTTGCGCAACATCAACAAGCTCGAGGCACTGAACGTGGTGCAGAAGGGCCGGATGGACTACGCCAGCGAAGTGGATGCGGACGCGGAAAAGGTCATCGTCAAGGAACTCAAGCGCGCTTATCCGGACTACGGCATCTTCGGTGAAGAAGGTGGCGTGCAGGGCGAGCGCCGCCAGATGTGGGTCATCGACCCGCTGGACGGCACCAGCAACTACCTGCGTGGCGTGCCGCACTACTGCGTGTCGATCGCGCTGGTCGAGAACGGCGAGCCGACCGACGCGGTCATCTTCGACCCCCTGCGCAATGAACTGTTCACTGCCAGCCGGGGTGCCGGTGCCGTGCTGAACGACCGCCGCATCCGCGTGGCCGACCGCAAGGATCTGGAAGGCACGCTGATCCACACCGGCTTCGCCCCGCGCGAGCGCAGCCGCGCCAGTGCCCAGCTGAAGGCGGTCGACGCCCTGCTGGTGCACGGTGAGGACATCCGCCGCACCGGTTCGGCGGCACTGGACCTGGCCTACGTGGCCTGCGGCCGTGCCGACGCCTACTTCGAAGCCGGCGTGAAGGCGTGGGACATCGCTGCCGGCCTGCTGCTGGTGCGCGAGGCGGGCGGCAAGGTCTGTGACTTCAAGGGCGCGACCCTGGGCCGCATGGACAACCGTGGCCCGGAGACCCACCAGATCGTGGCCGGCAACCTGAAGGTGGCCGAGTCACTGCAGAAGGTACTGGTCAACACCGGTTACGCGGCGGAGTTTGACGCGAAGTTCTGAGATTCCGTGTAAAGCGGTTCATGGAGACGGCGCCTGCGAGGGTGCCGTTTTCGTTTGCGCGCACGGAGATTCGTTTCCGCGACCGCGGAGGGGTGTCACTTTCTTTGCTCGTGCAAAGAAAGTGACCAAAGAAACACGCCGCCAGGGCGCGAGCCGATGCTGCGCATCGGTGCCCTGCGCTCCTCGGCCCGTCGAGGGACGGTGCGGGAACTCGCTGCGCTCAGACACCCGCACCTCTTCGCCCTCGCCGGACCTGCGGTGCTCAGCTCGCTCAAGGCGGACCCAAGGTCAAATGCCACAGCGGCACCCGGTTGATCCATGCTACGCGTGGATGCTGTTGCTCTTGATCTTGACCTTCCAGTCCGCCTTGAGCGAGCCGAGCATCGCAGGGGAATCAGGGGCGAAGAGGCGCCGGTGTTTGAGCGCAGCGAGTTCGGCGCCGTCCCCTGATTCGCCGAGAAGCGCAGGGCACCGGCGTGCGCAGCACGTCGGCTCGCGGCCGGCGGAGCGTTTCTTTGGTTACTTTCTTTGCGCGCAAAGAAAGTGACACCCCTCCGCGGTCGCGGAAATGATCCCGGCACCACCAATGCGTGCGCGCACATACAAAAACGCCCGGCGCGGGGCCAGGCGTTCCTGCACTAACAAGGAGCAGAGAATTACGCCACCGTCGACGCCCGCAGCGCGGCGATGCGCTCTTCCAGCGGCGGGTGGCTCATGAACAGCTTCTTCGCCGTCGAACCGGAAATGCCGAAGGCGGCAATCTGGGTCGGCAACGTGCTCTGGCCGTGGTTGAGCTGCAGGCGCTCGAGCGCAGCGATCATCTTCTGGCGACCGGCCAGCGAGGCACCGCCGGCGTCGGCGCGGAACTCGCGGTGGCGTGAGAACCACATCGAGATCATCGTGGCGAACAGGCCGAACACCATCTCCAGCACGAACACGATGATGTAGTAAGCGAAGCCACGGCCGCCGCCTTCGCGGTTGCCCGACAGCGCGCTGTCGATGATGCCGCCGACCACGCGGGCCAGCACGATCACGAAGGTGTTCAGCACGCCCTGCAGCAGCGCCATGGTGATCATGTCACCATTGGCGACGTGGGCGATCTCGTGGCCCAGCACCGCTTCAGCCTCGTCCTCGCTCATGTTGTGCAGCAGGCCGGTGGACACCGCCACCAGCGCGTTGTTGCGGTTGGCGCCGGTGGCGAAGGCATTGATCTCCGGGCCGTCATAGACCGCCACTTCCGGCATGCCGATGCCGGCGGCCTTGGCCTGGCGCTCGACCGTGGCCAGCAGCCAGCGCTCGGTCTGGTTGCGCGGCTCAGTGATCACCACCGCACCGGTGGAGCGCTTGGCCATCCACTTGGACAGCAGCAGCGAGATGAAGGAGCCACCGAAACCGAAGATGCCGGCCATCACCAGCAGGCCGCTCATCGAACGCGCGTCCACGCCCAGGATCGACATGACGATGCCGGCCAGGATCAGGACCGCGAGGTTGGTCGCCAGGAACAGGGCAATACGGGTGAACATGGGAAAATCCGGCTCGGAAGGGGTCGATATCTGTCAATTTGCGGTGCGCTCAGCTTGAATTCAAGCGCCAACCTGACCGACGATTCAGCCTGCATGACCGCCATTGTTCCCTGCGGCCGCTTCGCGCCCTCGCCGACCGGCCTGCTCCACCCCGGATCCCTGCTTGCCGCCTTCGGCAGCTGGCTGCTGGCCCGCCACCACGGCGGCCTGTGGCGGCTGCGCATCGAAGACGTTGACCCGCCGCGTACCGTACCCGGCGCCGCGCAGTCACAGCTGCAGGCACTGGCTGCGTTCGGCCTGGTCCACGACGGCCCGGTCCTGTGGCAGAGCGCTCGAGGCGAGGCCTACCAGGCCGCGCTGGACGTGTTGCTGGCCAGCGACCAGGCTTTCATCTGCCACTGCAGCCGCAGCGAACTGGCTGCCAGCGGCGGCATCCACCACCGCTGCGTTGCGCGGCAGCCGCGACCGGATCCTGCCGTCCGCTTCCGCGTACCGCCCGGCAACCTGGTCCGCTTCGACGATGGCCTGCGTGGCCCGCAGCAGCAGGACGTGCATGCCGAAGTCGGCGACTTCGTGCTGCGCCGTGCCGACGGCTGCTGGGCCTACCAGCTCGCGGTGGTGGTCGACGACGCCGCGCAGGGGGTGACCGAAGTGGTGCGCGGCGCCGATCTGCTCGATTCCACCGCGCGGCAGATCCTGCTGCAGCAGGCGCTGGGCCTGGCCGTGCCGCGCTACTGGCACCTGCCGCTGCTGCTAGACGCCCCCGGCCACAAACTGTCCAAGTCGCTGGCGTCGCTGCCGGTGGACAGTACACGGCCGGTGCCGGTACTGCGCGCACTCTGGCAGCTGCTGGGCCAGGCCCCTGCCGCACTGGACGGCGCCGATGACCGGGATGCGCTGCTGCACACTGCGCAACGGGCATTCGACCCGGCTCGACTGCCGCGGACCGACATCCTGTTGCCGGCCGGCGCACTTTCCGCGCCGATGTTGCAGAATCCCCCTTCCCCCACCTGATTCCCGGACAGCATTCCATGACATCTCGCGTCGCACTGGTCACCGGCGGAACCGGCGGCATCGGTACCGCCATCTGCCAACGCCTGGCCGACCAGGGCCACCGGGTCGCCACCAATTACCGCGACGAGGACAAGGCCCGCGCATGGCAGCAGGCGATGACCGAGCGCGGCTACAGCGTGTCGATCTTCCCGGGCGATGTCTCCGATCCAGGCAGCGCCGAGGCGCTGGTGCGTGCGGTCGAGGCCGAGCTGGGCCCGGTCGAGATCCTGGTCAACAATGCCGGCATCACCCGCGACACGACGTTCCACCGCATGCGCGCGGACCAGTGGCACGATGTGATCAACACCAACCTCAATTCGGTGTTCAACGTCACCCGTCCGGTGATCGAAGGCATGCGGCGCCGCGGCTGGGGCCGGGTCATCCAGATCAGCTCGATCAACGGCCTGAAGGGCCAGTACGGCCAGGCCAACTACGCCGCGGCCAAGGCCGGCATGCATGGCTTCACCATTTCGCTGGCCCGCGAGAACGCCGGCTTCGGCATCACCGTGAACACCATTTCGCCCGGCTACGTCGCCACTGACATGGTGATGGCGGTTCCGGAGGACGTGCGCGCCAAGATCATCGCCGACATCCCCACCGGGCGCCTCGGCAAGCCGGAGGAAATCGCCTATGGCGTGTCCTTCCTGGTGGCCGAGGAAGCCTCGTGGATCACCGGCAGCAACCTGGACATCAACGGCGGCCACCACATGGGCTGGTAAGCCGCGCAGGGGCCGCTGCGGCATGCGCTGACGGCCCCTGCCGATGGTCATGCTGCGCAGCACGCAAACCCTTGCTGCGCAACATAATCGCCCCTGAAAGCCAAGCCTGGCGGGGGCTGGGGCGGTTGCAACCGCTGCTGCACTGCGCCATGCTGCGTGTCTACTGTGACGAGTACCGCTTCATGGCTGCGACCCGCATCATCAAGAAGTATCCGAACCGCCGTCTCTACGACACCGAGATCTCCAGCTACATCACCATCGAGGACGTGCGCCAGCTGATCCTGGACGGTGAAGACTTCGAAGTCCGCGACGCCAAGAGCGGCGACGACCTCACCCGTTCGGTCCTGCTGCAGATCATCGCCGACCAGGAACAGGACGGCGAACCGATGCTGTCGACCCAGCTGCTGAGCCAGCTGATCCGCTTCTACGGCGATTCCCTGCAGGGCTTCATGGGCAACTACCTGGAGCGCAGCATGCAGGTCTTCCTCGACCAGCAGCAGCAGTTCCGCCAGCAGATGGGCAACCTGCTGGGCCAGACCCCGTGGGCGATGATGAACCAGCTGACCGAGCGCAACCTGGAGCTGTGGCAGGAATTCCAGCGCAGCATGGGCAGCGGCTTCGGTGGCCCGCGCCCGGGCGGCACCGGAACGGGAACCGGCAACAAGCCCGGCGAACCCGGCACCGGTACCGGCACCGGTGGCAAGACCCGCCGCTGAGCTGCAGCAACGGCTGATACGAAAACGGCGCGCCCCTGGCGCGCCGTCTTGTTTGGCATCGCTCCAGCGGTGCGTCAGCGTTTGGCCTTGCACCCCGTGCACACGCGCTCGACCTTGTAGCCCTTCGCCCTCAGCTTCTCGACCACGCCATCACTGCCCAGCAGATGCAGCGTGCCGACCACCACCAGCGTACCGCCCTGCCCGGCCTGCAGGTACGGCTGCAGCTTCGGCACCCAGGCATCGTTGCGACCGGTGTTGATGCGCTGGTACAGCTGCGGATACTGCTGGCGCATCTCTGCCGCCATCTTGGTCCACAGCAGGCGCTCGTCGCCGCGACGCCATGCATCATGCAGCAGCCGCGCCTGCTCATCGGCCTTGCCGGCCTGGTCCAGTGCTTCGGCCAGCATCTGCCGCTGCTCCTGCACCGTCATCCCGTCCAGCATGCCGATCTGGGTATCGATATCTTCCAGTCCCGCGGTCTTCCGGCCGGTCTTCTGCGCGCGTTCCATGAAGTGGCGGTCCAGGCCCAGCGCCGGGTCCAGGCCCAGCTTCTGCATCTGCCCGATCGAAATGCTCAGGCCGACGAACCAGGGCTTCATGCCCTGCATCTGCGCCAGCGGCAACTGGTTCTGGGCAGCAAAAGCCTGCAGCTTCTGCCAGGTGGCCGCATCCAGATCACGCTTCAGCTCGCTGCCATCGGTGCGGGTCGCAGCCTGCACCATGCGGCTGGCCAGCTGGGGCGATTGCATGTCTTCCGGCGACAGTTCGAACACCACCCGCTGCGAGGCTTCGAACGCCTGCTCGACATCGGGCGACAGTGGGTAGTCCTGTGGCTTCAGCAGATGGAACGATCCCAGCAGGTACACGCGTGCATCGCCCGGGCCGGTGACTTTCCACAACAGGGGTACCGGCGGCTTGGCCGCGGTTGCGGCCGCGGCCGCGGCAGGGCTGGCCTGGCCATCGCGGGCCGTGGCCAGTGGCGCCACTGCGCAGGCCGCCAGCAACAGCGCGGTACGGAACAGGTGTTTGATCGGCATGGTCAGCCTTCTCCTTCAGGCAGGTGGTAGGCCTTCTCGCCCGCTTCCACGCGCAGGTCCAACCGGTTTTCCGGCGGCGCCAGCGGACAGGTCGCGTAGGCGGTGAACGCGCACGGTGGGTTGTAGGCATGGTTGAAATCGATGCGCACCGTGCCGTCTGCAGCGGGGGCATCGGTATCCAGATAGCGCCCGGCGGGATAGCTGCCGCGGCCGCTGGTGCGGTCGGCAAAGATCAGGAACAGTGGCTGACCGGGCGCACCGATGGCCTCCAGGCGCCAGCTGCGGCCATCACGTTCGAACTCCACCGCACCGGCATTGGGCATCTCGGTGGTCAAGCCAGTGATGTCGACGATCGGCAAGGTCTTGCCCGGCGGATGCGCGATGAAGCGCGCCTGCACCTGCCAGTCCGCGCCGCCCGGCCAGTACTGCAGGCCGGCGAAATCACGCCGCGCAGGTGCCTCGGCATGCTTGACCCGCAGCGCGTCCCGTGGCCCCCGGCGGATGATGCTGAGCTGGCCCTTGCCGCCGTCGAAGGCCAGCAGCGTCGGCTGCGCGTCCTTGTCGGTGTCGACGCGGATGCGGCCACGCACCGGCTGGCCGTCGTGGCTGACATCGGCACCGGCTTCAGGCGTGAACCACCACTGCGTCCCTTCGCGACGCAGCAGGCCCAGCCTGTCCGGGCCAACCGTCAGGCGGATGCCGTTGGTGGCGCCGCTGCCAACGAAATGGGATTTGTTCTGCAGCCAGTGCAGGCCGACCAGGGCCGTCCAGCCATCGGGCCGGGTCAGGTCCTGGTAGCGCGCTACACGCCATTGCTGCTGCGCGGCCGCGTAGGCCGGATCTTCAGCGGCCGTCGGCGCCGGCGGTGTTGCCGGGCTGCAGGCGGCCAACACCACGGCGGCCAGCAGGCCCGCCATTCCCCGATAACGCATCGATGCTCCCCTCAACGTCCGCGCAGGAACCAGCGGTCGATCTCCGCCAGCGAAAAACGGGCCCAGGTCGGTCGGCCGTGGTTGCACTGGCCGGACCGTTCGGTGATTTCCATGTCGCGCAGCAGCGCGTTCATTTCCGGCACGGTCAGGCGCCGGTTGGCACGCACCGCGCCGTGGCAGGCCATGGTCGACAGCAGTTCGTCGCGTGCACTGGCCACGCGGCGGCTCTGGCCATGCTCGCGCAGGTCGGTCAGCACGTCGCGCAGCAGTCCTTCCGGTTCTGCATGCGCCAGCAGTGCCGGAATGCTGCGCACGTGCAGCGAACCGGGGCCGGCCCGGGTCACCTCGAAGCCGAGCGCCGCCAGTGTCTCGGCTTCGCTTTCGGCGGTGTCGGCCTCGCGCTCGCCCACCGCCAGCGTGATCGGCACCAGCAACGGCTGCGACTGCAGGCCGATGCCATCGTGCGCATTCTTCAGGCGCTCGTAGCCGATGCGTTCGTGGGCCGCATGCATGTCGACCACGATCAGGCCTTCAGCGTTCTCGGCCAGGATGTAGATGCCATGCAGCTGCGCGATCGCGTAGCCCAGTGGCGGTACACCCGCGTCGGCACTGGTCACCGGCAACCCGTTCTCGCTCGGCATCGGCGGCAACGCCGCTGCGCGTTCGACGCCGGCGGGCGCGGCGTACAGCGCGGCGTAGGCGGCCGGTGCATCGGCCACCTGCAGGCCCAGCGGCTGCTGCGGACGCCAGCCTGAAAACCCGCCACCACCTCCCGAGCCGGGCGCAGCCCCGCGCACCAGCCCGAACCCCGACGCGCCGGCGCTCGATGCGGTCGGGACGGCGGCGGCGTCCACCGGATGTGCGGGGCCGGCACCGATCTCCTGCGCCGACATGCCGGCACGGGTATCGGACAGCGCATCCTTCAACGTGCGATAGACGAAATCGTGGACCAGCCGCGAATCGCGGAAGCGCACCTCGTGCTTGGCCGGATGCACGTTGACGTCGACGCGGGTCGGATCCAGTTCGAGGAACAGCACATAGGCCGGCTGGCGGCCGTGATACAGCACGTCGCCGTAGGCCATCTTCACTGCGTGGGCGACGCTGCGGTCACGCACTGAGCGACCGTTGACGTACAGGTACTGCTGGTCGGCGCTCGCGCGCGAATAATGCGGCTGCGCAATCCAGCCATGCAGGCGCAGGCCGGCGCCGCTGTGGTCCACGCGCACGGCCTGGTTGGCGAAATCCTCGCCCAGCGTTTCGGCAAGGCGCGCATCGGAGTACAGATCGCCCGGCTTGTAGCGCCGCGAGGCCTTGCCGTTGTGCGACACGCGCAGCTCGACATCCGGCCGTGCCAGTGCCAGCGAACGCAGCCACTCTTCGATATGGCCCAGTTCGGTACGCTCGGCGCGCAGGAACTTGCGCCGCGCCGGCACGTTGTAGAACAACTCGCGCACTTCCACCGTGGTGCCCGGCGCATGCGCGCGCGGGGTCACCTCGCCGATCTTGCCGCCTTCGATCTGCAGTGCCGAACCGTGCTCGTCGTGCGCGCGCCGCGAGCACAGGGTGAAGCGGCTGACCGATGCGATCGACGGCAGCGCTTCTCCACGGAAACCGAGCGTGGCCACCGATTCGAGATCGTCAAGATCGGCGATCTTGCTGGTGGCATGGCGCGACACCGCCAGGGGCAACTGCTCGGGCGCGATGCCACTGCCGTTGTCGCGGATGCGGATCAGGCGCACGCCGCCCTCTTCAAGATCGATATCAACGCGGCTGGCGCCGGCGTCGATCGCGTTCTCGACCAGCTCCTTGACCACCGACGCGGGTCGTTCGACCACTTCGCCCGCGGCAATCTGGTTGATGAGGATCTCCGGCAACGGCCGGATCGGGCGCGGATGGGTAGCAGACGTCATGCGGGGATGATAACGGAGGCTGCGCATGTAGAGTCGACTGTCAGTCGACTGCTCTTCGCCGGCCACCGAAACCCCCATACTGCGCGCGCAGTCGACTGACAGTCGACTCTACGGAAAGCAGTAATCCGCCTTCGGCGGCTTACTTGCTGCCGCCTGCCATCGTGGCTGCGGCGTCGATCTCAGCCTGCGCGCGGGCGGCATACAACGTGCCCGGCGGCGGTTGGCGGCTGAAGAAGGTGTGCACGCCATCCAGCACGGCGCCCGCCACCTTGCGCTGGTATGCCGGGTCCGTCAGGCGGCGCTCTTCATCCGGATTGGAAATGAATGCCGTTTCCACCAGCATCGCCGGCATGTCCGACGTGCGCAGCACCGCGAAGTTGGCGCGCTCGATGTTCGGCTTGTGGTTGTTGCCGATCCGCTTCAGACCGCCCAGCACGTGGCCGGCCGCATCTTCGGACGCCTTCATGTAGCCGCTCTGGGCCAGGTCCAGCAGCACGTTGGCCAGGGTGCCTTCGGTCTGCTGCAGGCGCACCCCACCGACCAGGTCGGCCGCGTTTTCCTTGTCCGCCAGCCAGCGGGCGCGCTGCGAAGAGGCACCCTTGGTCGACAGAACGTACACCGACGAACCCGTGGCCGAACGGTTTTCAGCCGCATCGGCGTGGATCGAGATGAAAATGTCCGCCTTGTTCGCACGCGCCTTCTGCGCGCGCATCGGCAGCGGAATGAACACGTCGCTGTCGCGCGTCAGGTAGGCCTTCAGGCCCGGCGTGGCATTGACCTGGCGGGCCAGCTCACGCGCCACCGCCAGGGTGACATCCTTCTCGCGCTTGCCGGTCGGGCCGATCGCGCCCGGGTCCTGGCCACCATGACCGGGATCGATCGCCACCACCAGGTGGCGCATGCCGGGCTGCATGCGGATGCGCGATGCATCGCTGGGCATCGCCGGACGCGGCGGCTCGGCCGGCGTCGGCGCGGGTGTGGGGGCCGTTGCCGGCGGCGTGGTCACCACCGCAGCAGTGCGCTGGCCGGCAAGGATTGCAGCCGGCGAGGATGAAGGCGTGCTGCTGGCCGCGACGCCTGCCGCAGCAACCTGGGCTGGCGCGCTGGTCGGTGCGGGGGTCGGCGTGGCGGGTGCGGCGGCGCTGGCGCTGGCCTGCTGCTGCACCTGTGCGGTCAGCAGGGCGGTGGCCCGCGCAGCATCGGTGCGCGACTGCGCGTTCTCGGCCGGCGCGGGCGCGACTGAGCCCCCCACAGCGGCCGCCTGCGACTGCACCGCCGGCGGCGTCGCCGGGCGGCTGGTGGCCACGGCAGGGCCATCACCCGGCCATTCGATCACCAGCTTGGATTCATTGCCCTCGCGCTGCATCTGCGGACGGAACGGCGCCACCGATTCGGCAAGGTCGAAGACGACACGGAAAGTGCCCGGGACCGGCTGTCCGGTACGCACCGCCGTGACCACGCCCTGCGCGGCCGGCATCTTCAGGTTGCGTACGGCGCTGGAGTCGGGGAAATCGACCACCAGGCGGTTCGGGCCGGCCAGCGACAGGGTCTTGTAGCCGCCACTGCCGACCAGCGAGATCTCGGCACGGGTGCCGGTCGCGCCGGTGTTCAGCAGGACCTGGCGGACTTCACCCGCCCACGCACTGACGCTCGCCAGACCCAGTCCGACGGCGGCACAGATGGCGATGAGACGGTTCCCCGGGCGCATGGCTCAGGATTCAATCACCGCGCTGAACGGAATGCAACACCTTTTTCCTTAATAATCCGTAACCTGCCGGTGTTTGTTCTCGTCAGCCGACAGAAATGGCCTGCAAGTCGCCCCCTTGAGGCAGCCGTTTCAGCCATTCATGCCCAACGTCGCTGCTCGCGGTGAGACTGGCGCGTCGCCCCTGTCCTTCGATCTCCAGTGCTACCACCAGGTCGGTCGGCGGCAGCGCGCCGGCGCCCCGTT
Organism: Stenotrophomonas sp. AR029; assembly: GCF_047520695.2. Classification (NCBI taxonomy): domain Bacteria; kingdom Pseudomonadati; phylum Pseudomonadota; class Gammaproteobacteria; order Lysobacterales; family Lysobacteraceae; genus Stenotrophomonas; species Stenotrophomonas sp. AR029. The sequence goes on from NZ_JAXBQQ020000001.1 coordinate 381,322, forward strand.
CCGGCCATTCGACCAGCCACAAGACCGCGCTGCCCTCGTCCAGGCCGAGGAAATCCAGCTCACCGGCCTGGCCGATGCGATACAGGTCCAGGTGCCACGCCTCACCGCCACTGGCCAGCGGATAGCGCTCGACCAGGGTGTAGGTGGGACTGCGGATCGCGCCCTGCACGCCCAGCGCCCGCAGCAGCGCGCGGGCCGTGGTGGACTTGCCGGCGCCCAGGTCGCCGCGCAGTTCGATCAGCGCCTGCGGCGGCCGGGTGGTCGCCAGCCACTGCCCGAGCAGTTCGGTGGCGTCGCTGTCGGCAAGGAAGAAATCGGTCATGGGAAGCGTTCCGGGTTGGCCAGTCGCCGCAACGGCGCCAGCAGATCAGTAGGAAGCAGGCCGCGTGCGCCGTCAGCGGCAGCCGCGTCGCCGGCCAGCGCATGCAGCAACGCGCCCGCCGCGCCGGCATCGAAGGCGGACAGGCCCTGCGCGCGCAGGCCGGCGATGATGCCGGTGAGCAGGTCGCCCATGCCCCCCACGGCCATGCCGGGATTGCCGGCGGCGATCAACCGGGGCGTTTGCCCGGGCGCCGCCACGATGCTGCCGGCGCCCTTCAACACCACCACCGCGTGGAAACGCTCGGCGAGCGTCTGCGCACAGGCGTAGCGATCGGCCTGGATGTCGCTGGTGCTGCAGCCGAGCAGGCGTGCGGCCTCGCCCGGGTGCGGTGTGAGGACGGCGCCAGGCAAGGCACGCGGATCCTGCGCCAGCAGGTTCAGCGCGTCAGCATCGACCACCAGTGGTTTGGCGCTGGCCAGCACCCGCGCAAACAGTGCGCGCGCCCATTCGTCCTGGCCCAGACCGGGCCCGATCGCCACCACCTTTGCCCTGTCAAGCAATGCCGGCAGCGCCTCGCCGTCTTCCAGCGCGTGGGTCATCGCCTCGGGCAGGCGAGCCAGCAGTGGAGCGACGTGGTCGCGGCGGGTACCCAGGCTCAACAGCCCCGCCCCTGCGCGCAAGGCGGCCTCGGCTGCCATGGCGATGGCACCGCCGCTGCCATGGTTGCCGCCGACGCACAGCACGTGGCCGGATTCACCCTTGTGGGTATTTGCGCGGCGCGGCGGCAACAGGGCCGGCAACCGTGCCTGCGCCCAGTACTCCACGGCAGGCGACACGCTTTGCCATGCGGCAGCGGGCAACTGCAGGGGTGCCAGGGCCTTGTGCCCGCAATGATCCAGCGCGTCGCCGGTGTACAGCCCGCGATGGGCCACGATGAACTGCAGGGTCAGCGCCGCGCGCACTGCCGCGCCAGGTATCGCACCGCGGTCGGCATCGACGCCACTGGGCACATCCACGGCCAGCACAGGTGCCGCCTGCGCATTGATCGCAACGATCAGCGCCTGCGCCGCACCCTCCGGCGCGCGATCGAAGCCCAGCCCGAACAGGGCATCGACCCAGAGGTCGGCCTCGGGCAGCGAGCCGTCGAACTCGGTGATGGCGCCGCCGTCGGACCTGAACTCCGATGTTGCACGCTGCGCCAGCGCGGTCGATGGCGCCCTGCCCGGCAGGGCGATCACCCTCACCTCGCGTCCGGCCTGCAACGCGTGGCGAGCCAGCACAAGGCCGTCGCCGCCATTGTTGCCCGCACCGACCACCACGCCGATGCGCTGCACCTGCGGCCAATGCTGCAGCAGGCACTGCCAGGCGGCCTGGCCGGCCTGCGCCATCAGTCCCCAGCCAGCATCCCCCGCCAGGGTGGACGCCTGGGCATCAAGCGCACGCGCGGCAGCGGAATCGAACAGATCGGCGAGGTTGGCCATGCAGGGATTTTATACTGGTGCGCATGTCCCTCGCCCCCACCCCCGTCGATCCGGCCCAGGCCGTGCAGCGCATCCGCGAACTGGCCCGCGCGCATGGCTTCCAGCGCTGCGGCATCGCCGGTATCGAGCTGGGCGAGGATGAGGCGCACCTGGCGGACTGGCTGGGTCAGGGCCTGTACGGCACGATGGACTGGATGGCGCGCCACGGCACCCTGCGCGCACGACCGGCCGAGCTGTTGCCCGGCACTGTGCGCGTGATCTCGGTGGGCATGGACTACAGCCACAAGGATGACACCGAAGCCTGGGCGACGCTGGCCGACCCGGGCCGCGCCTATGTGGCGCGCTATGCGCTGGGCCGCGACTACCACAAGCTGATGCGCAACCGCCTGCAGAAGCTGGCCACGCAGATCAACGACGAAGTCGCGCCACTGGGCTACCGCGTGTTCGTCGATTCCGCCCCCGTCCTAGAGCGCGCACTGGCCCGCAACGCCGGGCTCGGCTGGATCGGCAAGCACACCTGCCTGATCGACCGCCATGGCGGTTCCTGGTTCTTCATCGGCGAGATCTACATCGACATCCCGCTGCCGATCGATACGCCGGCCACGGCGCACTGCGGCACCTGCACGCGCTGCATCGATGTCTGCCCGACCCAGGCCATCACCGGGCCGCAGCGGCTGGACGCGCGGCGCTGCATTTCCTACCTGACCATCGAACACGACGGCGCCATTCCCGAACAGATGCGCCCGCTGATCGGCAACCGCATCTATGGCTGCGACGACTGCCAGCTGGTCTGCCCCTGGAACAAGTTCGCCAAGCGCACCGACGAAGCCGATTTCCGCGCGCGCAACAACCTCGATACCGCGCGCCTGGACCAGCTGTTCACCTGGGACGAAGCCGAGTTCCTGCGCCGCACCGAAGGCAGCCCGATCAGGCGCAGCGGCCATGAGCGCTGGCTACGCAACATCGCCGTGGCGCTGGGCAATGCGCCGTCCTCGGCCGAAGCGCTGGCTGCCCTGCAGACCCGCATCGACGATCCTTCGCCGCTGGTGCGTGAACACGTGCAGTGGGCACTGGGCCAGCATACGGCGCGCTGACGTGCGATCCTGAGCCCCCGTTCCGCCCGCAGCACGCCGTTTCCATGCAGCCACGCAACAACGACATCCTCACCCCCAGCCAGCTCAACACCCTGGCCCGCGACCTGCTGGAAGGCAGCTTCCCGGCGATCTGGGTCGAGGCCGAACTGGGCAGCGTGGCGCGTCCTGCCTCCGGACACCTCTACTTCACCCTGAAGGACGCGCGCGCGCAGCTGCGTGCGGCGATGTTCCGGATGAAGGCGCAGTACCTGAAGTTCGTGCCGCGCGAAGGCATGCGCGTGCTGGTGCGCGGCAAGGTGACCCTGTACGACGCCCGTGGCGAGTACCAGATGGTGCTGGACCACATGGAGGAAGCCGGCGAAGGCGCGCTGCGCCGCGCCTTCGAGGAGCTGAAGGCACGGCTGGAGGCCGAAGGCCTGTTCAACCCGGCACGCAAGCGGCCGCTGCCGGCGCACGTGCGACGCCTGGCCGTGATCACCTCGCCCACCGGCGCTGCCGTGCGCGATGTGCTGAGCGTGCTCGGCCGGCGCTTCCCGCTGCTGGAAGTTGACCTGCTGCCGACCCTGGTACAGGGCAGCAGTGCCGCCGCGCAGATCACCCGGCTGCTGCAGGCCGCCGATGCCAGCGGCCGCTACGACGTGATCCTGCTGACCCGCGGTGGTGGTTCGCTGGAAGACCTGTGGGCCTTCAATGATGAAGCCCTGGCCCGTGCGATCGCCGCCAGCCGCACCCCGGTGGTGTCTGCGGTTGGCCACGAAACCGACTTCAGCCTGAGCGACTTCGCCGCCGACCTGCGTGCACCGACGCCATCGGTGGCGGCTGAGCTGCTGGTACCGGACCAGCGCGAACTGGCCCTGCGCGTGCGCCGCACGGCCGTTCGCATGCTGCAGCTGCACCGGCATGCGATGCAACAGGCGATGCAGCGCGCCGACCGCGCCCTGTTGCGCCTGAACGCGCAGAGCCCGCAGGCACGACTGGATCTGCTGCGTCGACGCCAGCTCGATCTGGGACGACGCCTGCATGCCGCGTTCAACCAGCAGCAGGAGCGCCGTGCTGCGCGGCTTCGCCATGCAGCGGCGGTCCTGCGCGGGCACCATCCACAGCGCCAGCTTGACACGATGCAGCGCCGCTTGGCCGCCCTGCGCGGACGACCGCAGGCAGCGATGCAGCGTCTGCTGGAGCGCGATGCGCTGCGGCTGCGCGGGCTGGCGCGTTCACTGGAAGCAGTCAGCCCGCTGGCCACCGTAGCCCGCGGCTACAGCATCCTGACCCGCAGCGACGATGGTGCGCTGGTGCGGCGCATCGACCAGGTGCAACCTGGTGACGCCCTGCAGGCCCGCGTTGGTGACGGCGTGATCGACGTACAGGTCAAGTAGAGGGGGGTTCGGCAGGGCTGCGCCCTGCACCCGCAGAGGCTTCAAGCAACGGCCGAAGCAACAGCAAAAGCTGGCATTCCGCGGGTTGGCGGGGCGGTGCCAGAGTGCGGGGACGCCGTAAACCCGTCCATGGGGGCTTGGCAGCCGCATCCATGCGGCTGACACCCCGCACTCCGACACCGCCCCACCTCTGACAGTTTTCCGCGATGGGGTAGATCCACGCCATGCGTGAATGAATCTCTTTCAGATATCGAATCAATTCGGGGTCAGATCCGTTTTCCTGCGGAAAACGGATCTGACCCCAAGCGCCATTCCGGCAGGTCGCAGAAATCTGTCGAAGGCGGGGTGGGTCCGGTTGCGGGAGTGTCCGCGGCATGGATGCCGCGGCCAAGCCCCCATGGACGGGTTTACGGCGTCTCCCGCAACCGGACCCACCCCGCCATCCCACGGATAGCCAGCTTTTGCTTCGGCTGTTGCTGTTGCTGTTGCTCTGGCTTCGGCAGGTGCAGGGCTGCAAGCCCTGCCGAACACCCTCTACTTTGCCTGCTCGCAGAACTTCTGCCGGTACTCGAGCGCCTTCGGCATCAGTGCCTGCAGGTTCTGGATGCGGGTGCCCGGATTCGGGTGGGTGGAAGCGAACTCCGGCTGCGCCTGGCCGCCACTGGCCTGGCCCATGCGCTGCCACAGCGGCACCGCCTCGCGGGGATCGAAGCACGCCGCCGCAGCCAGCATCAGCCCCACTTCATCGGCCTGCGTCTCGTGGCTGCGCGCATAGGGCAGCAGATAGCCGTAGCCCATCGCCGACATCATCATCTGTTGCTGCTGCGCATCCATGCCGCTGGCGGCACCGGCCATCTGCCCGATCTGGGTCAGCTTCTGCTGCGCCATCCGCTGCGCACCATGGCGCAACAGCGCGTGGGCGATCTCATGGCCCATCACCACCGCCATCGCATCACGCGTACGCGCCACCGGCACCAGGCCGGTGTAGACCGCCATCTTGCCGCCCGGCAGGCAGAACGCATTGGCCTGCCCGGACGGGATCACATTCACTTCCCACTGGAAATCCCGCGCGAAATGCGCCGGCTGCACGCCGTGCTCCTGTGCCAGCGCGGTCTCCACCACATCCACCTTGGCGATCAGGCGCTGCGCGATGTCGCGCACATCGCGCGCGATCGGCGCATTCGGATCCATCGGCCGTTCCTGCGCGAGGATCTGCTGGTAGGCCTGCAGACCGAGCGCGGTCTCCTGGCGCGCATCCAGGCTGCTGTCGATCATCACCTTCTCGCCGGTGTAGGGATCGACGGTGCGATTGGAGAACCAGTAGAACACCGCATAGCCCGCTGCCAGCAGCAGCACCCACCAGCGGATGTTGCCGAACAGGCCGCGTCGCTGCGGACCTTGGGGCGAGCGGGAAAAGGGATCGTTGCGCATCGGTGGTCTTCCAGCAGACCCCGCCGGCTGGCGGGCACGGCGCAATCTTAGTGCGCGGACGCCAGCAGCGGGTGAAGCCCGATGCCGCTCAGATGCCGCGCACCAGGCGGAAGCCGATGCGCGCATTGGTGGTGTCCGAATCCTGCGATTGCCGCCAGGCCGCACGGGTCTGCTCGGGCGCATTGGCCCAGTTGCCGCCCCGGATCACCCGTGACCGGCAGCCCGGGTTGAACCAGGCGACACCGTCGGACGGCGCACGCCGGTAGCTGGCGTGCCAGCAGTCGGCCACCCATTCGCTCAGATTCCCGGCCATGTCGTGCAGGCCGAAAGCATTGGCCTGGAAACTGGCCACCGGCGCTGGTCCCCACCAGCCATCGCCATAGCCGATGAAAGCGTTGTGCCAGTGCCGACCCGAAGGCGAGACGTCCTTGCTGCCGGTGAAGTTGCCGCTGCCCGGCGGCGGCGTACCGGCGTCTCCCCAGGGGTAGCGGCCACTGCTCCCGGCGCGCAGCGCATATTCGAATTCGGCCTCGCTCGGCAGCCGGTAGCTGCGTCCGGTCTGCTCGGACAGCCATGCCGCGTAGTTCTCGGCATCCCGCACGCTGACATGCATCACCGGCGAGTTGCCCAGTGCGCGCGCGCCATCGTAATCCGAACGCCAGTCGACGCCGCTGCGGCGGATGAAATTGCCGCTGCGCTCGTCATAGACCACCGAGTGGCCGCGCCGGGTCGCACGTGGTCGGGCATTGGTCGACTTCACATAGCGCTCGAAATCGCCGACGGTAACCTCAGTGATCGCCATCGCGAAGCCGCGGTCAAAGCGAACGTAATGGGAGGGGCGCTCGGCGTCGGTGGAGCCGGGCTCGGCATCACCCGCGCCCATCTGGAAGCCGCCATGCGGCACAACCACCATCTGCGGACCGCGCCCACCATCACGCATCGCGTCGCTGAACACCTGCCCCGGGCGGAAGCTGCCGTAATGGGTGGCCAGATCGATGCGTTCGCGCAGCTGGGCCACCACCGCATCCCCCGGCAAGGCGATGCGCAGGGCCTCGGCCAGCTTTTCGCGCGCCGGCTTCAGCCCCTGCGGCGTCGCCAGCTCGCGCAGGCCCTCATCACGCAGCTGCAGCAGCGCGGCGGCGCGGATCTGCTCGATGCGCTCGAAGGCATCGGCAATGGTCGGTGACGAGTCACGGACCTTGCTGGCTTCGGCCAGCCAGGTGCCCGCACTGGCAAAGTCGCGTACGCGCGCGGCGTCCTCGGCCCGGCGGATCAGGCCACTTTCGGCCGCCGCCAGGCCCTGCCGCGCCCGGCTGTTGTCTTCGTCCAGAGCCAGCGCTTCACGGAAGTTGCCAATCGCACCGTCACCGTCCTCGCCGATCCGCCCCGATCGCAGGTCTTCCTCGCCGGCACGGTTATAGGCCACCACGCGCTGGGCGAGCTCCACCCGGCCCTGCAGCGCGCGCACCTTCTCATCCTTCGGCGCCAGGGTCAGCAGCACCAGTGCCTGGCGACTCGCCTCGGCCAGCGCCTCGCGCTGCCGTAGTGGCCGAACCAGCAGAGCATCGGCCTGCTGCTGCAGGCGCTGGCGAGCACGCTGCAGGCCGCTGCGGGCCAGGCGATCATCCGGATCTTCCTCCTGCACTGCCAGCCACAGCGGAACCGCCGCGTCGGCGTCCTCGTACAGGTGCCCTTCGCTGAACGCCTTTTCGGCTGCGCGGCGCAGCTGGGCGACGCTGCGGCCCTGCCGGTCGACGCGTGGCGGTGTCCACCGCTGCACGTCCTCGGTGGCATCCTCACCGGCAATGGTGACGCTACCCTGCCCCACCCCCGGCGTCGGCTCCGCCAGTGAACCTTCCTGCGGCCGCGCGTCTTCGCCAGCAGCCGGCCCCGGCTCCGGTGTTGCCGAGGGCGACGGCGTGCAACCGGCCAAGGCCACGGCCAGAGCGGTGCACAGCACGGACGACAGCGGAAAACGCAAGCAGGATCTCCTTCGGCACGGACGCGGACCGACGTTAGGCTATTCTCCCCTGCCTGAGCAAACCCGAGTAGTAGGCCCTGACCCGTGGCAACCTGGATCACCACCCCCGCCGAGCTGGATGCGTACTTCCAGCAGCGTCCGGCCCGCATCGGCCTGGACACCGAATTCATCCGTGAACGCACGTTCTGGCCGCAGTTGGCTCTGGTGCAGATGGCGGTCGGGCAGGACATCCTGCTGATCGATCCGCTGATTCCCGGCATGGCCGAGGCACTGGCGCCGTGGCTGGCCGATGAGTCGATCACCAAGGTGATGCACAGCGCCAGCGAAGACCTGGTTGCCTTCAAGTGGACCTGCGGCGTGTTGCCGCGACCGCTGTTCGACACACAGATCGGCGCCTCGCTGGCCGGCATTGGTGGCGGCATGGGCTACCAGAAGCTGGTCGCGGAAATCACCGGCGTGGCGCTGGCCAAGGGCGAAACCCGCTCGGACTGGATGCGCCGTCCGCTCTCGGAGTCGCAACTGCAATACGCCGCCGACGACGTCGAGCACCTGTTCGCGCTGCATGACGCCATTGATGCCAAGTTGCAGGCGCTGGGCCGCCAGCAGTGGCTGCACGACGACGGCGAGCGCCTGCTGACCAGCGTCGCCAATGACGAGGACCGCTGGCCGCATCTGGCGATGCGCTCAGCGCAGTTTCTCGATGCTCCCGCGCAGCGCCGCCTGCTGCGCCTGCTGCGCTGGCGTGATGTGCAGGCACGCAGCAGCGACCGCCCGCGCAGCTGGATCCTGGACAACGAACTGGCCGCCACGCTGGCACGCACGCCACCGGCCGATGCCGCCGCGCTGGCCACGCTGTTTGAACAGTTCCCGAAGGCACCGCGCAAGCTCGCCGGCGCGGTGTGGCAGGCGCTGGACACACCGCTGGCCGATGAGGCCGAGGCACCGCTGGCATTGCCCGCCAACGACACCAACAAGCAGGCACTGAAGAGGCTGCAGGACGCCGTTGCCGAGCGCAGCCGCGAGCTGGGTCTGCCGGATGGCGTGCTGGCCTCGCGCAAACATCTGGAAAGCTACCTGGAGCGCCGCCAATGGCCGGCCGCACTGGCCGGCTGGCGCCAGCAAGAACTGGAGTCGCGGCTGCAGGCGCTGCTGCCTGCACGCTGAAGTGCCGAGCGCGGCGCGGGATTGCGTTCCGGCCACCGTCGAAGGCCATGAAAAAGGGCGACCCGGATCACCGGGCCGCCCTTTGCATTCCAGCAGTACGATGGCGGGAAGACCCGCCACCGTGGCAACGCATTACCAGTTCATGTTCAGCGAGACACCGACGGTACGCGGTTCGTTGTAGACCGCCGCCATGTAGTTCTCGATCACACCCTTGAGGTTCTTCTCGTTGGTGATGTTGCGCGCGAACAGCGCCACTTCGTAGGCACCATAGTTGCCCGAGTAGCCGATCTTCAGGCCGCCTTCGAAATCACCTTTGGAGTTGAACTCCTTGCTGTCGTACAGCACGAAGCTGGTGTAGCCCTGCTTGTTCCAGTCGGTGGACACGAACATGGTGCCCGCGTCGCTGACCGGGAAGTCGTAACGGGCGGCCAGGTTGACGTTGTACTTCGGCGCGTTCGGCAGCGGGTTGCCGTCGATCTGCGCGAAGGTGTTGGCACCGACCTTGATGGTCGGGTCATTCACCGTGCACACCACCTGGCCATTGAGGCCGCAGACCTGCGCGTAGACGCGCTTGTCCTTGATCTCGCTGTGCAGCAGGCTCAAGCCGGCGCTCAGGGTCAGGTTCGGGATCGGGCGCAGCTCCATGTCCGCTTCGAAACCATAGGCCTTGGCCTTGTCGGCGTTGAACAGCACGCCGTTGCCGTCCGAATCGTTGCCGTTGAGCTGGATGTCGTTGACGGTGTAGGTGAACGCGGTGGCGTTCAAGCGCAGGCGGTTGTCCCACAGGCTGCTCTTCACGCCTGCTTCCCAGGACAGGATGGTCTCGGAATCGGCGGTGGTGAAGTCAGCATTGAACACGGCCGAGCGGCCCTGGATGGTCGGGCCGCGGAAGCCGCGGGCGACCTTGGCATAGACGCTCACGTCCGGCGTGATCTGATACATCGCGCTCAGATCCCAGCTCGGGGTGGTGTCGGACATCTTGACGTCGGTGCGGCCCTTGTAGGTGACCACGCCAGCGGCAGTGTCAGCCGTCTTCAGCAGGCGGGTGTGCTTCTCGTCCCGGGTCTGGCGCAGGCCGGCCGTGACGGTGAACTTGTCGGTGAAGGCATAGCTCAGCTGGCCGAAACCGGCCCACGAGGTGTTCTTGTTGCGCAGGCGCACCCAGTTGTTCGGGTTGCGGGCCGCGCCCTGCAGGAACCAGGCGCGCTGGTAGAAGTCGGTGGTGTCGCTGCCGTTGAAGTAGAACGCACCGGCCTGCCACTGCAGCGCGCTGTCGTCATGGCTGGCCAGGCGGAATTCCTGGGTCCACTGGTCCAGGTCGCGGATGCGGCCCATCGACTGGCCGTAGCCGTTCGGCACGCCGTTCACCGGGAAGTTCACCGCAGCGCCGCCGTCGGTGTCGCCACGGCTGTAGCCCGAGGTGGTTTCGTAGGCGGTGATTGAGGTGAAGTCGATCGCGCCGAAGTCGTAACGTGCCTTCACCGAGCCGCCGTAGGTCTTGTAGGCCTGCGGATTGTTGTCGGCTTCGTCGTAGGCAACCTTGTCGCGCGGCACGTCGGTCTTGTTCGAGCCCTTGGTCAGCGCACCGCGCAGGAACAGGGTCGAGGTACCTTCGTAATCACGGGCGTGGGCCGAGGCCAGGATCGAGAACTGGTCGCTCGGGGTCAGCAGCAGCTGCGCGCGCACGTTGCGGTCATCGAAGCCGCCCATCGCGTTCTTCTTCGGGCTGACCGTGCCGTCGGCACTCGGGCCCTTGTAGGTGTTGTCGACGTAGTCATCGCGGTGCTGGTACAGCGCCGACACGCGGAACGAGGCGATGTCATTGATCGGACCGCCGAAGCCGCCGTCGATCGACACGCTGTTGTAGGTCGCGTAGCTGGCGCTGACCCGGCCGGTGTAGTCCTGGGTCGGCTTCAGGGTGTCGAACTTGACGATGCCGGCGGTGGTGTTGCGGCCGAACAGCGAGCCCTGCGGGCCACGCAGCACTTCCACCTGGTCCACGTCATAGACCGGGTTGGACTTCAGCACCACGTGCTCCAGCACCACATCGTCCTGGATGATCGACACCGGCTGCGAGGCCCCCAGGTAGAAGTCGATATTGCCCAGGCCACGGATATAGAAGCGCGGGAAGATGCGGCCGGTGGTGGTTTCCGCATACAGGCTCGGCACGCGGCCGGACAGTGCCAGCAGGGTGTCGTCGCCGCCGGCGGTGAAGTCGCGCATGCGCTCGCCCTGTACCACACCCACCGAGACCGGCACTTCCTGCAGGTTCTGCTCACGGTGTTCGGCGGTCACGGTGATCGTGTCCAGGCCGGTCGGGGTCGGCGCGCTGTCCTGCGCGACGGCACCGAAGCTGCCGACCAGAGCCAGGCCGGCGCAGGCCAGGGCCAGCGGATGGCGGCGGAAGGAAACGAAGGAAGACGACAGACCCGACAGGCGGCGGGAATCGGAATGGGAGGGCATGGAATGCTCTGAGGAGGCGTCCGTGCGGCCTGCGCGAGCCGGGCGGCAAAAAGGGGGGGAAACTGCGCAAGCGGCCATTATCCCCCAAATTGTTACGATTTCGTTGCGCGGCACCCGAACCCGGCGAAACAAGCGGTTTCGGCACAGTCCGCCGGCACCACCTTGGGGTCAGCTCCGTTCTCCCAAGGAAAACGGATCTGACCCCGAAGCTCCTGGCAGCCGGGTCAGCGCGACATCGACCCTCGCAAGTCGCCCGCATGCGCGCTGCGAAACCAACTCTCGCCTTTACTTGTACGGCGCCACGGCTTCGCGGGACGACTGCTCATTGCTGCCGCCCCCGGCATTGCCTTGCGCAACGCCTGGTCTCTGTCGAATTCGCCCTGCTGCGCCAAGCACTGGCCCGAATCCGGCCGGCACGGCGGTGGATCCAGGCCTTGCGTCGTCCCTGCCCGGCGCTTGGCAAGCCCGGCAGGCAGCGCTACACTGCAGCCCTGCCGTGGGGCCATAGCTCAGCTGGGAGAGCGCGTCGTTCGCAATGACGAGGTCAGGAGTTCGATCCTCCTTGGCTCCACCACTATTCAGAAGAACCTGTAGATCCTGGCGATCTACGGGTTTTTTCTTGTCTGGAATCCGCCTAGGCGGGTTCCTGGCCGCCATCCTTGCGGCGCGGGCTGCGCGAATGCGCATCACGCACCTGTTGGTCGCACTGGCCCGGCCGCTGCTTCGCCACGTTGTCCTGCTTCCGGTCCTGGCGGCTTTCCTGGATGCCCTGCTTCGGGTCCTGATCCTTGTCTGGCTCGTTCATCTGATTACTCCCTCATCGGCATCAGGCCGACGTTCTGCCCCACGCTAGAGGCCGGCGGGTAATCCACAGGTCAGTCCCGCGCCAACAGCGTGTGCACGAACCCACTTGCTGTGACGGTGACCACACGCCCAGAATCCGATGCAGCACGAATTCCGCGTACACCCATGCCCCCGCCCGCCCAGCACGCGGCACACACCGTGCCGATGAACTTCAATCCAACCGACGGCAGCATCCAGCTCGGCAACCTGCCAGCATTGATCGGCCCCACCTTGTCACTGGACGAAGCGCGCGTCGCCTTTGCCGCGCTGGTGCGAGGGGAGCGCGATGTCGGCACCGGCTATCACTGGCTCAGCCTGCACCGGCTCAGCCTGGGCGGTGCGCCCGCTGGCATCAGCCTGGGCTTCCACGGGCAACAGCTCGACAGGGTGACGATGGGCGTCGATCTGCCTGATGCGACACTGGAAGACGGCTGGCCGACCCAGGCCGCGATCGATGCCGAAGTCGCTTTCATGCGACGCACCCTGACCACGGCACTGGGGCGCAAACTGGCAGGTGGCCACGCCCGCTTCGGCTGGGGCGAGGCCTGGGCCCGGTTCGACCCGAAGGGATTCATGGCCAGCAGCGGCATCCGCTACGCGCCTCGCACGTGACGGCGCTCAGGTTCGGGTGATCGACACGCCGCCTTCAACGCGCATTGCGGTACCGGTAACGAAGCTGCTTTCATCGCTGGCCAGGAACAACGCCGCATTGGCGATCTCCTCCGGCTCGGCGATGCGCTTGAGCGCGTGCAGCGAGCGCACGAAATCACGCGCATCACCGGTCGGTGCCGCCTGCCGGCCCATCTCGGTATCGGTGCCCCCGGGCAGCAGCACGTTGCTGCGCACGCCACGCGCGCCGTATTCGGCGGCGATCACCTGGCTCAGGCCGATCAAGCCGGCCTTGCTCGACGCATAGGCCGCCATTCCCGGGAAGCCGACGGTGTGGCCGACGAAGGTGCCGACAAACACCAGTGAGCCACCGCCGCGTGCCAGCAACGCCGGCAACTGGGCGCGTGCGGCATGGAAGGCGGCATCGAGATTGGTGGCCATCACCTCGCGCCACGCATCCACCGGGAACTCTGCTGCCGGTGCACCGGGGCCGAGCATGCCGGCATTGTTGAGCGCGATGTCCAACCCACCGAATGACTGCTGGGCCAGTTCCACCAGCGCCGGTGCCGTGGCCGGATCAGCCACGTCCGCGGCATGCACCACCACCTCGCCACCGGCGGCGCGGATCTGCTCGGCCAGCGCCTGCAGCGGCTCTGGCCGCCGTGCGTTGAGCACCAGCTTTGCCCCTTCTGCAGCGAAGCGCAGCGCGCTGGCGCGGCCGATGCCGGCGCTGGCACCGGTGATGAGAGCAATCTTGTTGTTCAGCCGCATGGTCGTGGTACCGGTTGTGAAGTGGCCGCCACGATGCCGCGCCTATCGCCTGCCAACACTCCGTTTCCGGGCCCGGCCCATCGGTGCAGGAAACGGAGTTTCCGCAGAACCAGCACGTGCCAGAATCCGGCCATGGACAGCACCGCCACCACCGCCCTCGATGCCCGCGTCGAACGGGTTTGCCGCCACCTTCAAGCCAGCCACGACGAACCCTCGCTGCAGGAACTGGCCGGGATCGCGGGTTGCAGCCCAACCCGTCTGCATCGCCTTTTCAAGGAAGCAACCGGGTTGACCCCGAAGCAGTACGCTGCCGCGCTGCGCGCCGACCGCCTGCGCACCGGGCTGGAACAACAGGAACGCATCACCGACGCCTTCCACGATGCCGGCTTCGGCTCCAGCGGACGCTTCTACGAGAACGCGCCGAAGCTGCTGGGCATGACGCCGAAGCAATGGCGTGCCGGTGGTCGCGGCGAAGTCATCCACTTCGCGCTTGCCGAAAGTTCGTTGGGCAGCGTGCTGGTGGCCAGCAGTGCCACCGGCGTGGTCGCGATCCTGCTCGGCGACGATCCGGAAGCGCTGCTGCAGTCACTGCAGCAGCGCTTCCGCCAGGCCGAACTGGTCGGGGCCGACAGCGGCTATGAACAACTGGTGGCACAGGTGGTGGGCCTGGTCGAGGATCCCTCGCGAGGCGCCACGCTGCCGCTGGACATCCGCGGCACGGCCTTCCAGCAACGTGTATGGCAGGCGCTGCAGCAGATTCCGCGCGGACAGACGGCCTCATATGCCGAAATCGCCGCGCGTATCGGCGCGCCGCGATCGAGCCGCGCGGTGGCACGCGCCTGCGCAAGCAATCCGCTGGCCGTGGCGGTGCCCTGCCACCGGGTGGTGCGCCGCGACGGCGACCTGTCCGGCTATGCCTGGGGCGTGGCACGCAAGCGCGAACTGCTGCGCCGGGAAAAGGTCGCCAACGGCTGACGCGACCCGCAAGCCGCCGACCTTGTCGGCGCCCCCAACCTCCGGTAGCCGCCAACCTTGGCCGGCATCGGCCAAGCCCTCAGTCCAGCTTCACCACCAGCTTGCCGAAGTTGCGCCCCTGCAGCAGCCCGAAGAACGCCTCCGGTGCATTTTCCAGCCCTTCCACCACGTCCTCGCGGTACTGGATGCGGCCCTCACGCAGCCACTGCGCCATCTCGCGCTCGAAGTCCGGCCACAGGTGCTTGAAGTCGTGCACGATGAAACCGCGCACGGTCAGGCGCTGGCGCAGGATCTGGCTGAACAGCGCCGGCAGGCGGTCCGGGCCAGGCTGCGCGACACCACGATTGTTGTAGGTGGCGATGGTGCCGCACACCGGAATGCGTGCGAAGTCGTTGAGCAACGGCAGCACCGCATCCAGTACATGGCCCCCGACGTTCTCGAAGTACACGTCGATACCCGCAGGTACCGCCGCGCGCAGCTGCTCGGCAAAATCAGCCGCGCGATGATCCAGCGCCACGTCCACGCCCAGCGTCTGCAGATAGGCACGCTTGGCCTCGCCACCGGCGATGGCCACCACGCGCGCGCCCTGCAGCTTGGCCAACTGCGCCACGGTCGCGCCGACCGGCCCCGTTGCGGCGGCCACCACCAGCGTCTCTCCCGGCTGCAGGCGGGCGATTTCATGAAGGCTGGAATAGGCGGTGAAGCCCGGCATGCCATACACCCCCAGCGCCGTACTCAACGGCAGCCCCGCCGGGTCCAGGCGGCGGCCCAGCGCCTTGGCCGGCAGCACCGCGTGGGTCTGCCACCCGCCCGGCGCCAGCACCCGTTCGCCCACTGCGACACCCGCAGCCCTGGACTGCAATACCTCGGCCACGGTCTGGCCTTCCATCACAGCTTCCACTGCCACCGGCGCGGCATACGACGGTCCCTCATCCATGCGTCCACGCATGTACGGGTCCAGTGAGAGGTAGCGATTGCGCAGCAGCACCTCACCGTCGCCCAAGGGCGGCAGCGCGGCCTGCTCCAGGCGGAAATTGGCTGCAGTGGGCGCCCCCTGCGGACGCGACGCCAGCACGATGCGGGTGGTGGTCGATGAGTCGGACATGACGACGGTCTCTGCTGTTGCCAGCATCAGGAAAGGAACGCCGACACTACGCCGCAGCGTTCCCCCATGGGGGTCACGAAAACAGCGTTCCATGTCCGGTATCGGTGCCGTCCACGCGCAGGCCGCGCCACGCCGCGTTTGTCGATCACCGTGGCCCGCTGCATTCCGCCGCACGCGATGATCACCGCGCCACCGCGCACGGATGAATCGGCATCCAGCGCCCCCCCTACCCCGCGACGGCGGATCAAGTACTTGCGTCTGCGCAGACGGCAATGTGAAGGTTTTTTGCCAAAATGCTTGCCGTAGCCGGCTGACCTCCGTAATATGCGCGTCCTTGGCAGCGACCTCGCTGCAATGAACTACGTGGCCGAGTAGCTCAGTTGGTAGAGCAGGGGATTGAAAATCCCCGTGTCGGCGGTTCGATTCCGTCCTCGGCCACCACGTTCGACAGCCTGCAGAAATGCGGGTCTTTTTTTCGGGAATCGCAGTTGATCGTGATTGCCACACAGTTTGGCCGAGTAGCTCAGTTGGTAGAGCAGGGGATTGAAAATCCCCGTGTCGGCGGTTCGATTCCGTCTTCGGCCACCATCTTTCGAGACCTGCAGAGATGCAGGTCTTTTTTTGTCCGTGCTTCGCGCACTGCACGAGTGGCGGATGCGGCGCCCGCGCACACGCCCGGTTGACGAAACATTTACACCGGCATGCGCGGCGGCACCTACGCTCCAGACTCCTGCCTGGAGCCTGACGATGCCTCTGCGCCCCGCCCTGTTCGCCTGCCTGCTGCTGACCGCTTTCCCGGTGATCGCCACTGAACCTGTGCGCGCGGTCGAGCGCCTGGACATCGATCGCTACGCCGGCCAGTGGCACGAGATTGCGCATCTTCCGGTCTCGTTCCAGAAGCAGTGCGTGGGCGAGATCACCGCCAACTACGGACTGCGCAGCGATGGCCGCATCAGTGTCACCAACGCCTGCCGCAACGGCGACGGTGAGCGCGTGGTCGCCGAAGGCGTGGCACGCGCGGTGGCCGGCCATCCCGGCCAGTTGCAGGTGCGCTTCGCGCCGGACTGGCTGAGCTGGGTCCCGCTGGTCTGGGCCGACTACTGGGTGCTGGCGCTGGACCCGGACTATCAGTGGGCACTGGTCGGTGAACCGGACCGGAAGTACCTGTGGATCCTCTCGCGCCTGCCGGAAATGGATCGCGCACGCTTCGAAGCGCTGAAAGAAAAAGCCGAGGCCATGGGCTACGACCTGCGCCCGCTGCGCCTGATGGCCCCGCTTCGCGATACGCCCACCGATTGAACCGCGTCGCAACCGCGGCGCCGCGCGCGCGCGGTCCGGCACCGCGCACGCCCGGCCGCCATCTTCACGCGCTACCCTCTGCGACGGGTCGCCACAGGCGATCCAAACTACCATACGCCGTAGTATGCTTATCCAAACGCACCCCTCCAGAGGACTTGCGCCCATGCTCCACCGTTTCCGTATCGCCTTGATTGTCCTGTGCACCCTCGCCCTTGTTGCCTGCAACAACGGCATCGTCAAGCGTGTTTCGGAACCGGCGGCCAGCCTGCAGCAGCTGACCGTGCGTGCCGACGGCAACTGGACCGTGGCCCTGCGCCTGCAGAACTTCAGCTCGATGCCGATGACCTTCGATGACGTCTCGCTGGCGCTGACCGTCGGCGACAACGAAGCCGGCACCCTGCACGCCAAGCCCGGCATCTCCATCGGCGGCACCTCCGCCGACGTGATCAATGTCGACCTGGTGCCCAGCTCGGCCGCGCGCCTGGTGGTGGCCGATGCGCTGGCCAGCAACCGCACCCTGGCCTATGGCCTGAAGGGAACGGTGGCGGCCACGCCGCAGGAAAAGAAGCAGCGCAGCTTCGACATCAGCAGCCGCAGCACCCTCAACCAGGCCCCCGGCCTGCCCGGCGTGCTGCGCTGAACGCGCCTTTCGTGGCGGCGCCCGGCGCCGCTCTCCCCTGCCCTGATCAAATCGAGACGTACCGATGAGCAGCTACACCGCCCCGCTTTCCGACCTCCGTTTCGCCCTGCACGACGTGCTCAAGGTCGAACCCCTGTTCGCCCGCCTGGGCTTCACCGACGCCACCGCCGACGTGATCGATGCCGTGCTGGAGGAAGCCGGCCGCTTCAGCGCCACCATACTGGCCCCGCTCAACAGCGTCGGCGACGAGATCGGCTGCGTGCTCGACCAGGCCACCGGTGAAGTGACCACCCCGCCCGGCTTCAAGCAGGCCTACGACCAGTTCGTCGATGGCGGCTGGACCGGCCTGACCGCCTCGCCGGAGCTGGGCGGCCAGGGCCTGCCGCACACTCTGGGCGTGCCGCTGAACGAAATGATCAATGCCGCCAACCTGGCGTGGGGCAACTTCCCGCTGCTCTCCCACGGCGCCATCGAAGCACTGAAGCAGCACGGCGAGGCCTGGCAGCACGAGGCTTTCCTCAAGCCGCTGATCGAGGGCCGCTGGACCGGCACCATGTGCCTGACCGAACCGCACTGCGGTACCGACCTCGGCCTGCTCAAGACCAAGGCCGAGCCGAACGCCGATGGGAGCTATTCGATCACCGGCACCAAGATCTTCATCACCGCCGGCGAGCATGACCTGACCGGGAACATCGTGCACCTGGTGCTGGCCAAGCTGCCCGACGCTCCCCCAGGTGCCAAGGGCATCTCGCTGTTCGTCACCCCGAAGTTCAAGGTCGACCGCGACGGCAACGTCGGCGAGCGCAACGCACTGCGCTGCGGCTCGATCGAGCACAAGATGGGCATCAAGGGGTCGGTCACCTGCGTGATGAACTTCGATGGCGCGCAGGGCTACCTGGTCGGCCAGCCGCACAAGGGCCTGCAGGCGATGTTCACCATGATGAACACCGCGCGCCTGGGGGTCGGCCTGCAGGGCATCGGCCTGTCCGAGCGCGCCTACCAAAACGCGCTGAAGTACAGCCGTGAGCGCCTGCAGTCGCGCGCCCTGAGTGGTGCCAGGTTCCCGGACAAGCCGGCCGACCCGATCCTGGTCCACCCGGATGTGCGCCGCATGCTGCTGACGGTGAAGTCGCTGGTCGAAGGCAGCCGCCTGCTGGCGCTGCACGCCGCCACCCTCATCGACGTTGCCCACCATGCCGAGGATGCCGCTGAGCGCGAGCGCGCCGACACCCTGGTGAGCTTCCTGACGCCGATCTCGAAGGCCTGCCAGACCGAATGGGGCATCGAGAACACCTACAACGCCCTGCAGTGCTTCGGTGGCCACGGCTACATCCGCGAGCACGGCATGGAGCAGCTGGCCCGCGACGCCCGCATCACCACGCTGTATGAAGGCACTACCGGCATCCAGGCGCTGGACCTGATCGGCCGCAAGACCGCGTCCAGCCAGGGCGCCGGCCTGAAGCTGATGCTGGCCGAGATCGAAGCCTTCGCCAAGGAACACGAGGGCAACGAAGCGCTGGCCGAGTTCATTGGCCCGCTGCGCGCCAAGGCCGCCGAATGGGGCAAGCTGACGATGGATGTGCTCCAGCGCGCGGCCGGCAATCCGGACGAACTGGGCGCGGCCAGCTACGACTACCTGTTCTATTCGGGTTACGTGGTGCTGGCCTACTGGTGGGCCCGCAGCGTCGCCGCCGCCGATGCCAGCGCGCACGGCGCCGCCTTCGCCCAGGGCAAGCGCGAGACCGCGCGGTTCTACTTCGCCCGTGTGCTGCCGCGCACGCTCAGCCACGCCGCTGCGATCCAGTCCGGCGCCGCCCCGCTGATGGCGATGGACGACGAGCGATTCGGCGCCTGAGCCGGGCGTCGCCCGGCACCGGTAGTGCCGGCCGCTGGCCGGCAACCGCAACAGCCGGCTTCCTGCGGGATGGCGAGGTGGGTCCAATTGCGGGGGACGGCGCACGCCACCGGACCCACCCCGCCTTCGACAGATTTCCGCTGCTGTTGGTAGGTGTCGACCTTGGTCAACACAGTAGATCCACGCCACGCGTGGATGAGGGGTCAGAGCCCTTTCCTGTGGAAAGGGATCCGACCCCGGCCCGGCAGCCCACCCCCGACCATCCCTCTGGAGAAGAGCCCCCTTTTGTTAAAGGGGGCGCGCCGAAGGCGCGGGGAATAGGTGGAATGCGCGGACCTGAATGTTGACGATTTGTGTATCGCCTGCCGGCGATACACAAATCGTCAACATTCAGGTATAAGCTGTTCTCCCGATGGAGACAGACACTACACGCTTGGGTCTGATCGAAGCCGGAGCTCCGTTTTCTGCTCCGGGCGCCGAAGCATCGCCCAACGCCACGACGCTGCATCGCCCCGGTTCGGTCCGGCTGCTCTCGCTTGATGCCCACGGACGCGTACTGGACTGGATCACCTGGCAGGATGCGGCCTGCCTCTACGCCCGCGAGGCAGTGGCCTGGACGCTCGGCGATCCCTGCCTGCACATCCACGGTGGCACCAACCGCTTCAGCGGCCTGCAGAGCGGCATGGACCTGCACCCGATCATCGCCGCCCGCGGCCACGCCCGCTCCCGCGCGATCGACCCCACGCCGAACCTGACCAATCAGGCCCTGTTCGCCCGCGACGCCCATCTGTGCATGTACTGCGGCCAGCAGTTCACCCGCCCGACGCTTACCCGCGACCATGTCATGCCGCTGTCCAAAGGTGGCCTGGACTGCTGGGAAAACGTGGTCACCGCGTGCTTCCACTGCAATTCGCGCAAGAGCGACCGCACCCCGCAGCAGGCCGGCATGCCCCTGCTGGCAGTGCCCTACCGGCCCAGCTGGATCGAGCACCTGATCCTGTCCAACCGCAACATCCTGGCCGACCAGATGGCCTTCCTGAAGGCGCAGTTGCCCAAGCGCTCGAAACTCAGCACCTGAACGCCCGAAAATGCAACCCTCACCGTCCTGTCACGGACGGCGGCGTTTGCTTGCCCCACCCCCGTTTGAGGGCGAAAATGGGCGTTCAGAAAAAGTGCGAACATGATGATCGACTCTGCCCGCTATCCCCGCCTCGCGCGCATCCAGACACCGGATGACCTGCGCACGTTCGACGAATCCGAATTGAGGGCGGTCGCCGACGAACTGCGCGCCTACCTCATCGAATCGGTGGGCAAGAGCGGAGGTCACTTCGCCGCCGGCCTGGGCGTCATCGAGCTCACCGTGGTCCTGCACTATCTGTACCAGACCCCGGTCGACCAGCTGGTGTGGGACGTCGGCCATCAGACCTACCCGCACAAGATCCTGACCGGCCGCCGCGACGAGATCCATACCGTCAAGCAGAAGGACGGTGTCGCGCCGTTCCCGAAGCGCGAGGAAAGCGAGTACGACACCTTCGGCGTCGGCCACTCCTCCACCTCGATCTCGGCCGCGCTCGGCATGGCCATCGCCCGCCAGTCCGAAGGCGACGACCGCAAGGTCGTGGCAGTGATCGGTGACGGCGCGATGACTGCCGGCATGGCGTTCGAGGCGCTGATGCACGCTGGTGGCATGGAGCCGGAGCCGAACCTGCTGGTGATCCTCAACGACAACAACATGTCGATCTCCGAGGCAGTGGGCGGCCTGACCAAGATGCTGGGCCGAGCGACCGGCAGCCGTACGCTCAACGCGCTGCGCGAAGGTGGCAAGAAGATCCTCGGTGACAAGAAGAACAACCCGGCGCGTTTCGTGAAGCGCTGGGAAGAACACTGGAAGGGCATGTTCGTGCCCTCCACGATGTTCGAGGAAATGGGCTTCCACTACACCGGCCCGATCGACGGCCACGACATGCCGGCCCTGTTGTCCACCCTGAAGACGCTGCGCGCCTCCAAGGGCCCGAAGCTGCTGCATGTGATGACCACCAAGGGCAAGGGCTACGAGCCGGCAGAAGGCGATCAGATCGGTTACCACGCCGTGGGCCCGTTCGATCCGGACAAGGGCCTGGTGGCCAAGGCCGGGGCCAAGAAGCCGACCTATACCGATGTATTCAGCGACTGGCTGTGCGATGCCGCCGCCGCCGAGCCGCGCCTCTACGGCATCACTCCGGCGATGCGCGAAGGCTCTGGCCTGGTGCGCTTCAGCAAGGAATACCCGCAGCGCTATTTCGACGTGGCGATCGCCGAGCAGCACGCGGTCACCCTCGCCGCCGGCATGGCCACCCAGGGTGGCAAGCCGGTGGTGGCGATCTACTCCACCTTCCTGCAGCGTGCGTACGACCAGCTGGTGCACGACGTGGCGATCCAGGATCTGGACGTGCTGTTTGCGATCGACCGCGCTGGCGTGGTCGGTCCGGACGGCGCGACCCACGCCGGCAACCTCGACCTCAGCTTCCTGCGCTGCGTGCCGAACATGGTGGTGATGGCACCCTCCAATGAAGCCGAGTGCCGGCAGATGCTCAGCACCGGCCTGCAGCACCCGGGTCCGGCGGCCGTGCGCTACCCGCGCGGTACGGGTACCGGCGTTGCGGCCGGCACCGACCTGTCGACCCTGCCGATCGGCAAGGGCGAGTTGCGCCTGCAGGGCAACCGCATCGCCCTGCTTGCCTTCGGCAGCACCGTGCCCGCCGCCGAGCAGGTCGGCCGCGAACTGGGCCTGAGCGTGGTCAACATGCGCTTCATCAAGCCACTGGATCGCGAGCTGGTGCTGACCATGGCCGCGCAGCACGAGGGCCTGGTCACGATCGAAGACAACGTCGTGGCCGGCGGTGCCGGTTCCGGTGTCGGTGAACTGCTCAATGCCGAAGGCGTGCTGCGTCCGATCCTGCACCTGGGCCTGCCCGACAGCTACCAGCACCACGCCAGCCGCGAGGACCTGCTGGCCGAAGCCGGTATCGATGCGGCCGGCATCCGCGCCGCCGTGCTCAAGCGTTGGCCACAGCTGGCCGCAGGCAGCCCACCGCTGAGCGCAGCGGGCTGAGGCCGATCAGGAATCCACGCATCACGGGAAGGTGCAGCCGAAGGCTCGCACCTTCCACGGTGGAAGCAGGTGGTTCCACGCCATGCGTGGATGGCCGGACCCCGCAGGCCCGCCCCGGCAGGCGCCCCACGCTCAACCGTAACTGACCGCTTCCACGAACGCCCCGCTGGCCTCCACGCGCACGGCGGCGCGCTGCCCGGTGTCGACGAAGTGCAGGCGGGCCAGGGTCTCGGCAAAGTCATAGGCTCGTGCGCCATCACGGAACTCGATTGGCTCCGGCCTATCCGGGTGCAGCACGCGCCACTGGCGCTGTTCGCATTGCAGGCGGATCAACATGCAGCTCACTCCTTGAGGCAGCGTATCGACGGCGGCGCGATGCTGATGCCGGCTACGGCAATCGACATCGGGAATCAGGGCACGCAAGGCGCCCTGATCACAGACGATACGGCGTTCAAAATGTGAGCTGTATCAGATTATTCTGATTTTCATGGGTTGAATCCGTAAAGCTCAGTTCACCTGAAACTGCGCCCTGCAGCCATCGCTCACCCAGATGCCGCGGCGATCCCAGCCCCAGCTCTGGCCTTCGATGCAGGCACTGCGCGAGTCCTGGCGGATCAGGCGCACGCCCCGGCGGATGCGGGCATCGCAGTACTCCTGCCGGTGGCCATTGGAATGGCAGGTAACCACATCGCCGCCACCCCATCCATTGCCGTTGCCCCAGCCGCCGCCATTGCCGCCCCAGCCGCCGCCGCGGCGGTACTCACCGACGAATTCGGCACGGCACCCCTGTGTGACCCAGACGCCGTTGCGCGACTGGCCCCAGGTCTCACCTTCCACACAGGGCGAACCGGACAACTGGCGGATCAGCCGCGCGCGGCCATCCAGGCGGCACTCGTTGCTGCGGTTCTTGACCGACTCGCAGCGCACGATGCCACTGCCATCGCGGCCGCCATAGCGGTCGTCGTCGTAGCCGTAGCCATAGCTCTGCGCCTGGGCTCCGCCGGCGGCCGCCAGCATCGGCAACAGGGTGCAGGCCAGGGTGCGCCAGGTGAGTGCCTTGCCCATCGAGATCTCCAGATGAATACGATGGCGCAAGCATCCGGGATTCACGGCCCGGCGCACAGAGGGAGGCGCGATGGCAGTTGTTCCTCCATTCAAACAACTCAACCGTGGCTGACTGCACTACGGGGGGCTGGCGTCACTCTCCAACGTAAAGCGCGTCTACCGTGTTGCCAAGCGCCTCGACCCGCACCGTGCTGCGCTGGCCGGTGCGGCGGTGATGCTCCAGGGCCAGCGCGGCGGCGGCATCAAAGGCGTCGGCGCCCCGGGCGTAACCGGTGGTGTCGCTCATCTGCGGATGCAGTACGGACCAGCGCTGGGCATTGCATTGGACGGTGATGACCATCGGGAGGCTCCTGCGGATGAAAGGGTGCAGTGGCAGGCAGCGGGCCGCTTGCCGTTACACCATCAGGCTAGCGACCGCCTCCGGGATGGCCTATCAGATTTGTACGAAAATGCCGCGCCTTCGCGTCGGATCTTGGCTTTCCTCACATCCCTGAGTCCGTTTAGCCCGTTCATTCCGTGATCCTTGTCACGGAGTCAGGCTGGCTTCACACTACCGTCATCAACAGGGGCCCCTTCCACATGCGCACCTTCTTCTCACAGCAACGCTGGACGTTGCTGAAGTTCTATTTCGTGGCCAGCTATCTGATCCTGATCGAAGAGTTGATCCGCGCCGCCGTGCATTGAGCGCTTGCTGTCGAGCTATTTGCGACAGAAAATGTCGCTTTAGGCGCGGAGCTCGCACATGAAGGTGCTTCTTCTGATCCCGGCCCTGCTGGCTCTGGCCGGCTGTGCCAGCCAGGACACGGCGACCGCGCGCGCTGATGCCGCTGAGGCGTCGCCAGCGACGCCGGTGGTGGGGGGCGACCGTGATGCGCACGGCTGTATCGGCTCTGCCGGGTATCAGTGGTGCGAACACAGCCAGCGCTGCGAGCGCCCCTGGGAGCTGGCGCAGGCGCAGGGCCTGGCCAACACGGCCGAGGCCATCGACGCGTACTGCGCCAAGCCCGCCAGCCCGGCGCGCAAGTGAGCACGCCCTGCCATGGCTGAGCTGACTCCCCTGCCCGATCTCGCCCGTGGCCGGTATCGCCACTTCAAGGGCGGCGACTACGAGGTGATCGACATCGTCCGCAGCAGCGAGACGTTGGAGCCGATGGTGCTCTATCGCGCACTCTATGGCGAAGGCGGCCTGTGGGTACGCCCCTACCCGATGTTCATCGAGCAGGTTCCGGGCGAATACGGCCCGCAGGCGCGCTTCGCTCGCATCGACGACTGATCCGGTGCGACCCGCAGTGAACCGGAGCCCACGATGAACCCCTATGTCTACCTGGCCGCCGCCATCGTGCTGGAAGTGATCGCCACGTCGCTGCTGAAGGCCTCGGACGGCATGAGCCGGCTGTGGCCGACAGTGGGCGCGCTGGTTGGCTATGGGCTGTGCTTCTACCTGCTGTCGGTCACCATGAAGTCGGTGCCGACCGGCATCGCCTATGCAATCTGGTCCGGCGTCGGCATCGTGCTGATCTCGCTGATCGGCTTGGTGGTGTTCAAGCAGCGGCTGGATGCACCGGCATTGATCGGGATCGGCCTGATCTGCGCCGGCGTACTGGTGATCAATCTGTTCTCGCGCAGCAGCGCGCACTGAAGACGCTGCTGCGCGAACGGCGATAGCTGACCTTCTTCAGCTGACCTTCTTCGCCACGCTCATGCCGATCAGGAACAGCACCACGGCGATGATGATGCCTGCCCAGAACAGGAACTTGGCGATGCCCACGGCGGCGCCAGCGATGCCGCCGAAGCCCAGCACGCCCGCGATGATGCCGATGATGGCGAAGATGATGGCCCACTTGATCATGTCGATCCTTTCCCAGCAGGGAATGCAAACGGTGCGATCAGGCTAGGCCTCCACCGATGCGGCGCTCGTGAACGGGCCGCGTGTGCGGCGTGAATCAACGCGGCCGGAAGCGCAACAACGCCACTGCGAAAGCCAGGAACACGCTTCCCACCAGCCGCTCGAACCAGCGCCGTGCGAATGGCTTGGCGAGCCAACGGCGCAGGCCGTGACCACCGGCCGCATACATCACGTACCAGAACAGTTCGCAGGCCGCGAAGGTCGCCACCAGCACGCTGTACTGCACGGCCTGGCTGCGCGACGGGTCGACGAACTGTGGCAGGAACGCTGCGGCGAACAGCAGTAGTTTGGGATTGCTCAGGCCGACCCACAGGCCGCCGCGGAACACCGTTCCTGCGCCATGTACCGGCGCCAGTGTGACCTCGTCAGCATCGGCCACCGCGGGTGCGGGCCGGCAACTGTCGCGCCAGGCCTTGATGCCGAGCCAGGCCAGGTAGGCCACACCGAGATAGCGCAGCACCTCGAACAGCATGGGCGAGGAATGCAGCAGCGCACTCAGGCCCGCTGCGGAAGCCGCCAGCACCAGCAGCATCGCCAGCAGGCAGCCGGCCATGGCCGGCACGCTGCCGCGAAATCCCAGCCCGACGCTGCGGCCAAGGATGTGCAGCATGTTGGGCCCAGGCGTCCCGCACAGCACGAAGACCGTGGCCAGGAACCACCACCAGGTATGCAGGGCCATGTCGGGCGTCCACTTCAGAACATCCAACCAGCATAGAGTGCGCCGGCCTGGCGCGGCACACACAGTGCAGCATGGATGCGGTGGTTACAGAGGCAGGCTCAGGCCGCGAGCGCGTCGCGCCGTACCAGTACCTGGTCGATCAGGCCCCATTCGCATGCCTGCTCGGCGCTCATGAACCGATCGCGGTCCAGGGTCTGTTCGACCTCCTCGAAACTGCGTCCGCAATGCCGCGCATACAGCTGGGTGATGCGCTGCTTGGTGCGCTGCATCTCCTCGGCGTGGATGAAGATGTCCGAAGCCTGGCCCTGCACCCCGCCCAGCGGCTGGTGCACATGCAGGCTGGCATTGGCCAGCGCCGCGCGGTGACCCGGCTCGCCGGCCATCAGCAGGAACGAACCCATCGACCGCGCGGTGCCCATGCACAGCGTATGCACCGGGGCCGAGATGTATTGCATCGTGTCGTACATCGCCAGGCCGCTGGAGATCACCCCACCCGGCGAGTTGATGTACAGATGGATCGGCTTCTCCGGATTTTCAGATTCAAGGAACAGCAGTTGCGCGCAGACCAGCGCCGATACGGTGTCATCGACTTCGCCGTTGAGAAAGATGATGCGCTCGCGCAGGAGCCGCGAGTAGATGTCATAGGAGCGCTCACCGCGCTCGCTGCGTTCCACCACCATCGGTACCAGCTGCATTCTGTCCCGCATGTGCCTGCTCCCTGTAGCGTTCGATCCAGGCGCCGGCTCACGCCGCGCGCATCACCGTGCGATGGTCATCGTTGGACGCCGGCGGTATCAGCGCGCGCCGGTCGGTGAGCCGATGCACGATGGTCAGCACCGTTCCCCCATCCTCATCAGCGCGCAGCCGGAAACACACCAGGCTGTGCAGATGTGGGGGCTGTGCATCGCGCAAGCGGAATCCGAGCTCCCGCCCCTCCTCGAACAGGCAGGGCTTTGGATCGGCAAGATCGGCGGCAGGCAACCAGCGCTCACGCAGTGCCGGATCGAACAGTGCGCGCCAGACCCGTTCCGGTGGCGCAGGCAACCGCTGCTCCATCACCAGCGCGGGAGCCGCTTCCTTCAGAACATCGTCCATCAGTCCATCTCCTCCAGCAGGTTCTGCAGTGCGGACATCCGCGCCGGCCAGTAGGCCCGGTAACGCTGCAGCCAGCGTCCGATGTGGGCCAGCCCGCGCGGATCGACTTCATAGTGGACGAAGCGCCCCTGGCGCTGCTCACGCACCAGCCCTGCATCGCGCAGCACTGCCAGGTGCTGGGACATCGCAGACTGGCTGATCGCAATGCCCTCGCGCAGCGCGCTGGCATGCCGCCCGCCATCGGCCAGCTTTTCGAAGATGTGGCGGCGGGTGGGGTCAGCCAGCGCCTTGAACAGGGCGTTCTCGATCATGATCAACACATTAGCAACTACTAATGTGTAGTGCAACTGCCACAGCCGCTGTGCTGCAATGACGGCTTCCTGGCATGGAGCAGTGCATGAAGACCCTTGGCCTGATCGGCGGCATGAGCTGGGAAAGCTCGGCGCAGTACTACCGGCTCATCAACGAGGCGGTGCGGAATCGCCTCGGTGGCGCGCATTCGGCGCAACTGCTGCTGTGGTCGGTGGATTTCGCCGACATCAAGCAGTTGCAGCACGACGGTCAGTGGGATGTGCTGGGCAACCACATGCTCGATGCCGCGCGGCGACTGCAGGCCGGTGGCGCCGAGCTGCTGGTGATCTGCACCAACACCATGCATATGCTGGCCGGCCGGATCGAAGCCGAATGCCCGCTGCCCCTGCTGCATATCGCCGACCCGACCGCCACGGCGATCCTGCAGGCAGGCATCCGCAAGGTGGGACTGCTCGGCACCGCCTTCACCATGGAGCAGGCGTTCTACCGCGACCGGCTGCAGGACCGCTTCGGGCTGCAGGTACTGGTTCCGGAGGCTGATGATCGCCGCTGCGTGCACGACATCATCTACCAGGAGCTGATCGCCGGCGTGGCCAGCGAGCACTCGCGGCAGGTGTACGCCGGCGTGATTGCGCGGCTGGTCGCGCGCGGCGCCGAAGCGATCATCCTCGGCTGTACCGAGATCATGCTGCTGGTGCGCCCCGAGGACAGTGCGGTGCCGTTGTTCGACACGACCACCCTGCACGCGCTTGCGGCGGTGGACGCTGCGCTGGCCTGACCGCGCGCAGCGTCAGCCTAGGCCCTGGACTTCCAGTGCGGTGATCAGCCAGTCGACCACAGCCTGCGAATCACACAGGAAGAAGATGGCATCGCCCGAACGCGCTTCGGTCAGCAGCCGATAGACGGTAATCGCCACCGCCGACTGGTTGGCGATGAACACCTCCGGGCTGCGCGGCCCTTCGCTGTGGCCGGCCACGGCGTGCAACGCCTTGCGCGCAGCCACGGTGGCGGGCGGGTCTGCGCTGCGGGTCAGTTCCGGCCCGCGCAGGCCCCACGCAATGAACACATGCTTGCCCTTGAACGTGGTGTCCAGGACACGCACCTGCCCGGCCTCTGCGCCAGCCGAGCGATGAATGACGGTACTGCTGATCAACGCAACCCCCTGTGGTCGTCGTGGTCCGCGCATCCTCCTCCGCAAGCCGGCTGCACGCCAGTGACGGCAGCCACAGGCTGCGCCGGCATGCGTGGGAGACATGTAAGAAGGTGTAAGCCGATGCGATCGGATGTGCCGCGATGATAAGGGATGTAAGGCCCTGCATGGGCCGGTGCGCACTACTAAATCCCCACTGAGCCAGCGCCGGAACGATCCGTTCCGACGGCCTCGGGCTGGTCCATTCTTGCGGCCCATTCCCCTGCCGAGGCTCTCCATGACCCATCGCCTGTTGCCGCCCATTGCCACCTCCGCCCTGGCCCTGCTGCTGGTGGCCACCACGGTGGCCGCCCAGGACTACGACAGCGATCACATTCCGCCGCTGCGTTGCGAGTCGCAGTTCAACAAGACCCAGCAGTGCCCGATCGAAGGCCGCATGCGCATGGCCAGGCAGCTGTCGGTCACCCGCTGCGTCGAGGACCAGAACTGGGGCCAGAGCCGCCGCATGCTCTGGGTCACCGAAGGCTGCCGTGCTGAGTTCGTGGCAGACGAACAGGGACGCGGCCGCTGGCCGGGGCGCGGCCGGGATCGTGATCGGGATGACGACGGCGAGCGCCTGGTCTGCGAGTCCTACGAGCAGAAGGACAAGGAATGCCGCATCCGGGTGCGCCATGAAGTGCGCCTGGTCAAGCAGAAGTCGGTGACGCCGTGCGTCGAGGACCGCAACTGGGGCTGGGACCGCCGCGGGGTGTGGGTCAGCGACGGCTGCCGTGCCGAGTTCCGCGTGTATTGACTGCCGACCACACGCTGGCTTTGGCGGATACGCAGACACGGCCGACGTGATCGATGGACTGGGCGCATCCAGTCCAGGAGCCTGCGATGGCACCACCCGATCCTTCCTCGACGATGCTGCATATCCGCGAGGTGATGCCCGCCTCGGGTTTCATCGACAGCGGCATCGGGCATGGATTGGACGAAGGCGATCCGGAGCTGATCTACCGCTTTTCCGGCAGCTGATCGAGATACGTGGTCACCTTTGCGTCCAGCAGGTCCATCAACACCGGATCCATGCAGCGATAGTCGTCGGGGATGTCCAGGCAATGCAGGCGCTTGTGTTCCAGCAGGCGCGCGTATGCGGCCCGCAGGCGATGCTGGTGCTTGGCCTCCATCACGAAGATGACATCGGCCCAGCGGATATCCGCCGGGCCGATGGGGCGTCGTGCATGCGGGCTGGTGCCGGCCGACAGCGCGTTGAAGCCGGGCCGCCGTCGCCACATGGTTTCGGCGGTCGGGCTCCGCAGCTGGTTGCGGCTGCAGACGAACAGCAGGTTGATCATTCCTGTTCCTGCAGTTGCCGGGCGCTGAGGACCGGATAGGTGAAGCCCAGCTGGCGTGCACGCGCGAGCTTGGCATCGCGCGTATACAACAGCTTCCAGCTCTTCTCGGGCTTGTAGCGGTAGGCGGTCGTGGCGCGGTCGCCACCACGATTGCGGGCCTGGCTGCGACGCCAGGCACGGTTTCTTGCAGATTCCATGATGTGTTCTCGTGAGTACCGGGTTCAGCAGCCGCGGTAGTACGAGTGGCGCGCAGCATACACCGCACGCACAAAAAAGCCCACGCATCGCTGCGCGGGCTTCTTGATTCATCACAGTGGTCGGGACGGCCGGATTCGAACCGACGACCCTCTGCCCCCCAGGCATCGTTCCAGATAGGCCCATCCCGTTGATCTGTAAGGGTTTCAGGCCTTCGCAGGGCATCCCAAAAGTGCAAATTGCGCCCCAATCCGATCAATCACTTACGAGCCGATAGGGTGCATATGGCGGCTCTACCCGACGCCATCCGAACGGCGGCGATGCGATCCCCCCATCAGCCAATCCCCTTCCCTGTCCCGCCAATCGAGGATCTTCTCCGGGTGCTCCCCGCCGCGCCCCGTATCTAGCGCCCCACGGCCAGCATCCCCTTCCTCGGCGAGCGTACATGCAGCGGATCGCGACGAGCCTAGGCAGGTGTCACGAACTGCTGCCCGTCGGCGTCCTTGCTTCGGGTGGGGCGGTTCCGGCCCCACAGATACCCGAAAAGGACCCATTAAAATGAATCGAGCGAACTGGTTCGTAGTCTCTCCCGAGGGCGCCAAAGCCGTGGGGCAACTGCATCACTTTGTGACCGCGAACACATCTCTGCCGCCGAAACTGGTGCATCTGGTGTTTTTGCGTGTGTCGCAGCTAAACGGCTGCGCCCACTGCATCGACATTCATACCCGTGATCTGCTTAAGGAAGGCATGCCGTTCGACACAATCGCTCTCCTACCTGTTTGGCACGAGGCCGCCTATCTATTCTCGGAACAAGAGCGCGCCGCACTGGCATGGGCAGAGGAAGTGACGCTCGTGAGCGAAACCCATGCATCTGATGAGGCGTACGAAAAAGTAGCCGCAGTATTCGGCGAGAAAGACCTGGTCGACCTCACGCTCACCATTGCGGCCATGAACGCGATCAACCGGATGGGCGTGAGCTTCAGATTGAAGCCCCGCGCCAAGCCCGCTGCGGAGAAGTAGCGTACGGCACGCCGGAGATCGTCCTGGCTTTGTCCGGGCCGAGGCGCTCGTAGGAACCATCGGTGGCCTACTCACCGCAAGGAACGGGCGGAGCAAGCCCCGCCCACATAGTGCCTTAACCCTGGACTTCCGCCCGGAAGGCAATCTCAATCAGCTGCTCGGGGAAGGCCAACGCCGAGACCCCGATCAGGTTGCTGGCCACCTGCGGCACCGGCTGGCCATACACGGCCGGCCGGACTTTGCTACTGGCCGCGAAAGCGGCCGGAACGTCGATGACGAACAGCGTTTCCTCGACCACGTCCGCGATCGACCCACCCAGCTCTGCCAGCAGCACCTGCGCGTTCTCGTAGGTGCGCCTCATCTGGGCTTCCATGGTATCGAAGTTGGCGGGCTTGCCGTCGGCCCCCAGCTCCGCCGGCGCAACCAGCTCGCCCTGCGGCGTGTGCGAGAGCTGGCCGGACACGAAGATCGTGTTGTTGACGCGGACGGCCTGTACGTACCCGTAGGCCGATTCCCACGGCACTCCGAAGCTGGCGGTCTTTCGATTGGTAGCGTTCATCATTGCTCTCTCTGGTGAAAGGGCAAGTGTGGCAAGCATTTTGAGTCGACCGCCTCCCCTGAACGGGGGATCAGATTCGAGCGCGGGACAGCTGCTCTCTACCTGCCTTGACCCACGCCTTCATCGGATCCCTCGCCCTGGGCTTGGTCTCCTTCGGCGGTCGGCGCGGTTCCAGCGCTTCCTTGATCCGCGCCAGTTCCAACCGCCCGGCCTCGGCCAGGCGCCGGGCCTGTTGCTGCTGCTCGCGCGTCGGCGGCAGGCCTGGCAGCGGCGGCTCGGGCTGGATCGGAGTGCTGTCGGTCAGCCGGGCGACCGCCTGGCGCAGGGGAAGATCGGGATACAGCCTGGCCGCGCACCAGCGCCCGGCGTACCGCTTCGCCTGCCGGACGTTGGCCGCGCGCACTTCCTTCACCTGCCACATCTTCTGGCCTTCCATCCATAGCCGGACCCCGGAACCGCCGTCGGGCGTGACGCTGGCCGTCTCCCGGCCGTTGTACCAAAGCGCCCAGCGCTCGCCGGTCTGGACCCAGCCAGAGGGGATTGGGGCGGTGCGGAAGCCGTGGGAAGAACGCATGGCCGGAAGGATACGGCTGGTGACGGTGAAGTTTGCCGACGTGCGCGACGGCCACCTGTGGGTAGTGCCGTCGAAAACCGAGGGCTCGACGAACGTTCGACTACAGATCGCCGTGGCCGGGCCGCTGCTCGACCTGCTGGCCAGGTGCCGCGATGACGTGGTTTCGCCGTTCGTGATCCACCGCCTGCCGGAAAAGGCCAGGCCCAGCGACAAGCGCGCGAAGGACCGAGCGCACCACACGCAGGTGCTGCCCGAGCAGCTGTCGCGTGCGTTCGCAAAGGCACGCGATGCTGCCGGCGTGGGTGGCGAAGCACCGCCAACATTCCATGAGATCCGCAGCCTGGGCGGTGCGCTGCTGCGCGATGCGGGCTGGACCACGGAACAGATTCAAGCGCTGATGGGACACGGCAACGCGTCGATGACTGAGCATTACCTGGGTGGCCATGAAGCGCCGTGGCAGCCGGTCACCACGGGTATCGCGCTACCTCGATAGGGTGGCGATAGGGTGGTAATAGGGTGCACAACGAAAAAGGGCCTGCACCGCATGGCGCAAGCCCTTGTTCTATCGCTGCTTTTGGTCGGGACGGCCGGATTCGAACCGACGACCCTCTGCCCCCCAGGCAGATGCGCTACCAGGCTGCGCTACGCCCCGACTGATGCTGCGATGTGCCCGCCAGTGCGGCGGGCCGTGAAGTATAGCGGATTACGATGGAAATTGGATCAGCGGCGCAGCAACTGCAGCACTTCTTCCAGCTCCATGCGCACCTGCTTGATGATCTGGTTGCTCAGCGCCGATTCCTCGCGGGCATCGGGACCATCCAGGCGCAGGCGTGCACCACCGATGGTGTAGCCCTGTTCGTACAGCAGGCTGCGGATCTGCCGCACCATCAGCACGTCATGGCGCTGGTAGTAGCGGCGGTTGCCTCGGCGCTTGGCCGGCTCAAGGCTGGGAAACTCGGTTTCCCAGTAGCGCAGGACGTGCGGCTTGACGTCGCACAGCTCGCTGACCTCACCGATGGTGAAGTAGCGCTTGGCCGGGATCGGCGGTAGTTCGCGATTACTGCCCGGATCCAGCATAAGCTTCCACCCTCTCCTTGAGCTTCTGGCCCGGACGGAAGGTGACCACCGTACGGGCGGAAATCGGAATTTCCTCGCCGGTCTTCGGGTTGCGACCCGGGCGCTGGTTCTTGCGCCGCAGATCGAAATTACCGAAGCCCGACAGCTTCACCTGACGTCCCTGTTCCAATGCTTCACGCAGCACATCGAAAAACGCGTCGACGAATTCCTTGGCTTCCCGCTTGTTCAGACCGACTTCGTCGAACAGCTTTTCCGCCATCTCCGCCTTGGTCAATGCCATTGCCTGCTACCCCCGAGTGCCGCCCGCTCAGCCGCGGATCCGGGCGTGGTGTTCACGCTCGATGGCAGTGACCGCCTCGGCCACCACCGCATCCACGTCGCGGTCCGTCAGAGTGCGCGACTTGTCCTGCAAAATCAAGCCCATAGCGAGACTCTTGAATCCCGGCTCGACGCCCTGGCCGACGTAACGGTCGAACAGGTTCAGGTCGCGCAGCAGCGGGCCGGCGGCCTGGCGCACGGTCGCCGCCAGATCGGCCCAGGCCACCTGTTCAGGCACCAGGAACGCGAGGTCGCGACGCACCGCCGGGAAGCGCGACAGCTCGCCGGCACGTGGCAGGCGACGGGCGGTCAGCGGTTCCAGATCCAGCTCGAAGGCGTAGACATCGGCCTCGATATCCATCGCCTTGGCCAGACGCGGGTGGATCTGGCCGATCCAGCCGATCACCACGCCATCGCGGTACACCTCGGCCGACCGCGCCGGGTGGCCGTAGGCACGGGCCGACGGGCGGAACTCCAGTACCGCACCACTGGCAGCCGCCAGCGATTCCAGGTCGCCCTTCAGGTCATGGAAGTCGACCTTGCGAGTCGGCAGGCCCCACTGCACCGCCTGCGCGTCACCGCAGACAGCTGCCGCCACGCGCGGCGTTTCCAGCGGTGCCGGCTGGCCATCTCCGGCCTGCTGGGCGAACACGCGGCCGAGCTCGAACAGGCGCACGCGGCCGAGCTGGCGGGCGGCGTTGCGGCCCAGTGTGGCGACCAGGCCCGGCAGCAGCGACGGACGCATTACCGCCAGTTCGGCCGACAGTGGATTGGCCAGTGGCACCAGGCCGTCGCGCAGCTGCCACTGGGCCAGCAGCGCATCGTCGACGAAGGCGAAATTGACGGTTTCCTGCTGGTCACGGGCGATCAGCTGGCGGCGCACGCTCAGCGCGTCCAGCTGGGTCTCGCTCGGCATCGCCACGCGGGCGGCACCGCCCGGCAGCGTGGTCGGGATCTGCTCGTAACCGTGGATGCGGGCCAGCTCTTCGATCAGGTCTTCTTCAATGGCGATGTCGAAGCGGCGGCTCGGCGCGACCACCTGCCAGCCGTCGGCAGCAGCAACCACGTCCATGCCCAGCGCGCGCAGGATGCGCTCGACTTCCGCATCGTCGATGGTGATGCCGAGCACGCGGGTGATGCGGGCGCGGCGCAGCACGATGGTTGCCGGCTGCGGCAGATCGGCTTCACGCACGGCCTCGGTAACCGGCGCCGGGGTGCCGCCCGCCAGGTCCAGCACCAGGCGAGTGGCGTACTCGATCGCGATGCGCGGCAGCGCCGGATCGACGCCGCGCTCGAAGCGGTGGCCGGCATCGGTGTGCAGGCCCAGCTTGCGGCCACGGCCCATGATCGCAGCCGGCGCGAAGTGCGCGGCTTCCAGGAACACGGCGGTGGTTGCGTCGGTGACACGGGTGTCGAAGCCGCCCATCAGGCCAGCCAGGCCGATCGCACGATCGGCGTCGGTGACCACCAGGAAGCTGTCGTCCAGCGCGGCATCGCGGCCGTCCAGCAGCTTCAGCGTCTCGCCCGCGCGCGAACGGCGCACGGCAATGCTGCCCTGCAGGGTGCCGAGGTCGTAGGCATGCATCGGCTGGCCCAGCTCCAGCATCACATACTGGGTGATGTCGACCAGCAGCGAGACCGGACGCACGCCACTGCGGCGCAGGCGCTCGGCCATCCACAACGGAGTCTTGGCGGCGGCGTTGACGCCCTCGATGACACGGCCCAGGTAACGCGGCGCTTCGGCGCCGGCGTCGAGCTGGATGCTCAGCTCACGGCTGCCGACTGCCGGAATGGCCTCGGCAGCGAAGTCCAGCACTTCGCTGCGGGTGGCGGCGGCGACGTCATAGGCGATGCCGCGCAGGCTGAAGCAGTCGGCGCGGTTCGGGGTCAGCTTGATCTCGATGCTGGCGTCCGGCAGGCCCAGGTAGTCGACCAGGGCGTGGCCGACCGGCGCGTCATCGGGCAGCTCCAGCAGGCCGGAGGCATCGTTGTCCAGGCCCAGCTCCTTGGCCGAGCACAGCATGCCGTTGGACTCGACGCCGCGCAGCTTGGCCGGCTTGATCTTCAGCTCGCCGATCTGCGCACCCACCATGGCCAGCGGCGCGACCAGGCCCGGGCGCGCGTTCGGTGCGCCGCAGACGATCTGCAGCAGTTCGCCCTGCCCGGCATCGACCCTGCACACCTGCAGGCGATCAGCTTCGGGATGGCGCACGGCCTCGACGATGCGCGCCACGACCACGTGAT
This sequence comes from Stenotrophomonas sp. AR029, assembly GCF_047520695.2. Taxonomy (NCBI): domain Bacteria; kingdom Pseudomonadati; phylum Pseudomonadota; class Gammaproteobacteria; order Lysobacterales; family Lysobacteraceae; genus Stenotrophomonas; species Stenotrophomonas sp. AR029. The sequence goes on from NZ_JAXBQQ020000001.1 coordinate 417,353, forward strand.
CGAGGCCTTCGCCCAGCGCGGTCACTTCTTCCACTTCCAGGCCGATGGCGGTCAGCACTGCACTCAGTTCATCGCGCGAGGCGCCGGTCGGGACATGGCTGCGCAGCCAGTTTTCGGAGAATTTCATGGTGTCACCCTGGTGGGCCCGGCGCATGCGCCTGGGCCTGCGAATTTAGGAGCAGCCGAGCATGGCTCGGCTCTACATGGTTGCGGCTTACGCGAACTGTTTCAGGAATCGCACGTCGTTCTCGAAGAACGCGCGCAGATCGTTGACGCCGTAACGAAGCATCGCGAAACGCTCCACGCCCATGCCGAACGCGAAGCCGGTGTAGCGCTCCGGATCGATGCCGACGTTGCGCAGCACGTTCGGATGGACCATGCCGCAGCCCAGCACTTCCAGCCAGCGGGTGCTGCCGTCGGGCTGCTGCCAGGCAATGTCCACTTCCGCGCCCGGCTCCACGAACGGGAAATAGCTGGGGCGGAAGCGCATCTCGAAGTCGCGCTCGAAGAACGCGCGCACGAACTCGGCCAGCGTGCCCTTCAGGTCGGCGAAGGTCGAATGCTCGTCCACCAGCAGGCCTTCCACCTGGTGGAACATCGGCGAATGGGTCTGGTCGCTGTCGCTGCGGTACACCTTGCCGGCGGCGATCATGCGCAGTGGCGGCGCGTGGTCGCCCATGTAGCGCACCTGCACGCCGGAGGTGTGCGTGCGCAGCAGGCGGCCGTCGCCGAAGTAGAAGGTGTCGTGCATGGCGCGCGCCGGATGGTGCGGCGGGAAGTTCAGCGCCTCGAAATTGTGCCAGTCGTCCTCGATCTCCGGCCCTTCCGACAGCTCGTAGCCCAGCCGGCCGAAGATGCCGGTGATGCGCTCCAGGGTGCGGGTGATCGGGTGCAGGCCGGCACGGTCGCCGTTGCGGCCCGGCAGGGTGATGTCGATGGCTTCGGCGGCCAGGCGCGCATCCAGCGCCGCGTCCTCCAGCAGCGCCTTGCGCTCGCCCAGCGCGCGGGTCAGCGCGTCGCGGGCCTGGTTGATCGCTTCACCAGCGGCCTTGCGCTCGTCCGCCGGCAGGGCGCCGAGCTGCTTGAGCTGCGAGGTGATGCTGCCACTCTTGCCAAGCAGGGCCACGCGCAGCTGTTCCAGCACGTCGGGACTCTGTGCGGCGGCCACATCGGCCAGCGCCTGGGTGGTGAGGGATTGGATGTCGCTCATGGGGGGCCGGAACTCCAGTCGATCTGCCATCGCGATGCGCGAAGGGCCGACCCCTGTCGCCACCGCCGTCCCCGCGCTGCCGCCATGGCCTCGCCGGAACCCAAAAAAGAATGGGGAAGGACTTGCGCCCTTCCCCATGCATTGCCTTGACCTGACACCGTTCCGAGTGAACGGTTACGGCATCGGGAAGGACTTATGCCGCCAGCGCGCCCTTGGCCTTTTCGGCCAGCGCAGCAAAACCGGCTGCGTCGTGCACGGCGATGTCAGCCAGGACCTTGCGATCCAGGGTGATGCCAGCCTTCAGCAGGCCGTTCATGAAGCGGCTGTAGCTCAGGCCGTTGATGCGGGCAGCCGCATTGATACGGGTGATCCACAGCGAACGGAAGTTGCGCTTCTTCTGCTTACGGCCGATGTAGGCGTACTGCTGTGCCTTGATGACCGCCTGCTTGGCGACGCGGAAGACCTTGCGACGGGCGTTGTAATAGCCCTTGGCGAGATCCAGAATCTTCTTGTGGCGGCGACGCGCCTGTACGCCACGCTTAACTCGTGCCATTTTTCAGTTCCTCAGAGGTAAGGGAGCATGCGGTCCAGACGGCCTGCGTCTTCTGCACGGACATGGCCCGTCTGACGCAGATTACGCTTACGCTTGGTCGCTTTCTTCGTGAGGATGTGGCTACGGTTGGCGTGGCCGCACTTGTACTTGCCCGAGGCGGTCTTGCGGAAACGCTTGGCCGCTGCCCGGTTGGTCTTGATCTTGGGCATTGCAATGTCCTTGATGGGATATGACCCTGGTTTCTGACTGATCTGGCGGCGGCCTGGGCCGCTCTTTCCGTCCTGCCATGATCGGCGTACGACCCGTCCTGGGTGGGTCGAGCCGGGCATGATACAGGCAAAACCGCCCTGCCACCAGCCCCTGCAGCCCTTTCGCCGGCACTTCACCGGCATCCTGCAAAAGCAAAGGGACGCCAGCGGCGTCCCTTTATCCTGAACCATTCAGCCAGGCGCCCCGGAAGGCGGCCCGTCCGGCCTCAGGTCTTCTTCTTCGGCGCGATCATCATGACCATCTGGCGCCCTTCCAGGCGCGGACGGGATTCAATGACGATGTCCTCGCCCAGATCGGCCTCGATCCGGTTGGCCATTTCACGACCCAGTTCCTGGTGGCTCATTTCACGGCCACGGAAGCGGATGTTGACCTTGATCTTGTCGCCTTCTTCAAGGAACCCGCGCATCTTGCGCAGCTTGATCTGGTAGTCGCCCTCGTCCGTGACCGGACGGAACTTCACTTCCTTGATCTCGACCTGCTTGGTCTTCTTCTTGGCCTCGCTGGCCTTCTTCTGCGCTTCGAACTTGAACTTGCCGAAGTCCATGATCTTGCAGACCGGCGGATCGGCCTGCGGCTGGATCTCGACCAGGTCCAGGCCTTCATCTTCGGCCATGGACAGCGCTTCGTCGCGCGACAACACGCCGATCATTTCTCCGTCACTGCCGATCACGCGGACGCGCGGCACACGGATTTCCTGATTCTTGCGGTTCTGTTTGTTGTCAGGGGTGCTGATATTACGTTCTCCCAAGGGTATCGAACCGGTCCGGGTGCCTGTGCGCCCGGACCGGACCTTTGCTTACGCGCCCTCGGCCTGGAGCCGCTCGATGAAGGCCTGCAGGCTCATGCTGCCCAGGTCTTCGCCAGAACGCGTACGCACCGCCACAGCCCCATTCTCCTTCTCGCGGTCACCGATGACCAGCAGGTAGGGCACGCGCTGCAACGTATGCTCGCGGATTTTATAGCCGATCTTCTCGTTACGCAAATCCGAGCTGACGCGGAAGCCTTGCTCCGCAAGGGTTTTGGTCACGCCCGAGACGTAGTCGGCCTGGGCGTCGGTGATGTTGGCCACCACCACCTGGGTCGGTGCCAGCCAGGCCGGGAACTGGCCGGCATGGTGCTCGATCAGGATGCCCAGGAAGCGCTCCATCGAGCCGACGATGGCGCGGTGCAGCATGACCGGGTGCTTCTTCTGGCTGTTCTCGTCCACGTACTCGGCGCCCAGGCGGCCCGGCATCATGAAGTCGACCTGCATGGTGCCCAGCTGCCAGGTACGGCCGATCGCGTCCTTCAGGTGGTACTCGATCTTCGGGCCGTAGAAGGCACCCTCGCCCGGCAGCTCCTGCCATTCCACGCCACAGGCGGTCAGCGCCGAGCGCAGCGCGCCTTCGGCCTTGTCCCAGGTGGCGTCGTCACCCAGGCGCGACTCCGGACGCAGCGCGATCTTGATCTGGATCTCGTCGAAGCCGAAGTGCCGGTAAACCGCCAGCGCCTGCTGGTGGAAGGCCGTCACTTCCGACTCGATCTGGTTTTCCGTGCAGAACACGTGGCCGTCGTCCTGGGTGAAACCACGCACGCGCAGGATGCCGTGCAGCGCGCCGGACGGCTCGTTGCGGTGGCAGGAACCGAACTCACCGTAGCGGATCGGCAGGTCGCGGTAGCTGTGCAGGCCCTGGTTGAACACCTGGATGTGGCCCGGGCAGTTCATCGGCTTGACCGCGTACGTGCGCTTCTCCGATTCGGTGAAGAACATGTTGTCCTGGTAGTTGTCCCAGTGGCCGGACTTCTTCCACAGGCTCACGTCCAGGATCTGCGGGCAGCGCACTTCGCCGTAGCCGCTGCTGCGGTAGACCTTGCGCATGTACTGCTCGACCACCTGCCACAGTGCCCAGCCCTTCGGGTGCCAGAACACCAGGCCCGGGGCTTCTTCCTGCAGGTGGAACAGGTCCTGCTGCTTGCCGATGCGGCGGTGGTCGCGCATCTCGGCTTCCTCGATGCGCTTGATGTACGCCTCCAGCTGCTTCTTGTCAGCCCAGGCGGTGCCGTAGATGCGCTGCAGCTGCTCGTTCTGCGCGTCGCCGCGCCAGTAGGCGCCGGAGATGCGGGTCAGCTTGAAGGCCTTCAGGAAGCGCGTGTTCGGCACGTGCGGGCCCCGGCACATGTCCACGTATTCCTGGTGGTAGTACATGCCCATCGCCTGGATGTCGTCGGACATGTCTTCGATCAGGCGCAGCTTGTAGTCCTCGCCACGGGCCTTGAAGATCTCGATCACCTCGGCGCGCGGCGTCATCTTCTTGATGACGTCGTAGTCCTGGGCGATCAGTTCACCCATGCGCTTCTCGATCGCGGCCATGTCGTCCGGCGTGAACGGGCGCTCGGAATAGATGTCGTAGTAGAAGCCCTCGGCAATCACCGGGCCGATCACCATCTTCACGTCCGGGTACAGCTGCTTGACGGCGTGGCCGACCAGGTGGGCGCAGGAGTGGCGGATGATCTCCACGCCCTCCTCGTCCTTGGCGGTGATGATGCGCAGGCTGGCATCGTGGTCGATGACGTCGCTGGCATCGACCAGCACGCCATCGACGGAACCGGCGATGGTGGCCTTGGCCAGGCCGGCACCGATCGACTGGGCGACGTCCATGACGCTGACGGGATTTTCGAACTCGCGGCGGCTGCCGTCGGGAAGGGTAATGTTGATCATCGCAGTGGCTTCGTGCGGGGCCCGCGGGGCGGGCTGGAAAGCGTTCCCGGGCCGCGGCCCGGGCAATAAAAAAGCGCCGCGAGGGCGCCTGGAACACAGGGCCTTCGGGGGCAGGTCAACAGTGGGCGGTGGTAGTGCTCATGTCGCACGCTCGGCCGGCGCTGGGCGCGGGCCACCTTGTTCCAGTCAGGAGTCTGCGACGATCTTAAACCAGCGCACCGGAAAGCCCAAGGGCTGCCGTGCGGTCCGCTGAATGGCCGGCGCTGGCGGCGTGAAAACGCAATGATTACCATGTCCGCGCAGCCCGCCCCGTGCCAGCCTGCCCGCTTCCCCCAGGACCTCGTGATGCGCCACCCGCTCCGACCGGCTCCCGCCGGCCCCGCCCGTGCCCCGCGTTCGCCGGCCCACTGCCGCGGCGCCCGCCCGCAATGATCACCGTCGGCCTTTCCACCCTGGGCTTCTGCAGCCTGGGCATGCTGGCAGCGATGTTTTCGGCACTGGCCTTCTATGCCGCCTCGCCGCACTGCCGTTGGCCCCGCCTGCGCCGTGCCGGTCGTCTCGGCCGCCAGATCGGCCTGGTCGCCGCCGCTGCTGCCCTGTGGTTGTGGATGGCCGAACTCGGCTTCGCTGCCGGCCTGGTGGCGATGCTGTGCACCTGGATGCTCGCTGCGATGCTGTTGCCGGCGCTGGCCGCCTGGCATCGCCCGGGCACGGAGTCACCCTGATGTGGCCGCGCGCCTTCGCCGGCATCATCGCTGGCTTCCTGCTTGCGGCCGCCGCTACCGGCCTGCTGGCCTGGCTGCCGCCCGGCCCGTGGCAGCGCGCACTGGTGCCGACCCTGATCGCCTTCATCCCGTTATGGATGCTGGCCGCCCTGTGGGCGTTCAGCTTCCGCAGCGCACTGCGCGCCTGGCTGGTTCTGGGTGGCAGCGCCGCGGCCGGCTTCGCCGTGCTCGGGCTGCTGCGCCTGACCGGCGCGGTGCAATGAGAGCTCCCCCATGAAGTTCAGTTCGCAGACGCTGCGCACGTTCACCACCCTGCACACCTGGGTCGGCCTGGTCGCCGGCTTCGGCCTTTTCGTGGCCTTCTATGCGGGTGCGCTGACCCTGTTCCATCACGACTTGCCGCTGTGGCAGACCCCGGGCGCAGCCACCGCCTTGCCGGCGGGCCTGGACGATGCGCAGTACCTGCTGGAAGACGTACTGGCGACACACCCGGAGGCCCGCCGCCACGTTGGCATGACCTTCCCCGGTACCGAACACCCGCAGCCCCTGGCGTACTGGCAGGCCGATGACGGCAGCTGGCGCTACGCCTGGCCGGGCCAGATCGCCGGCAGCCCCGCGCCGCCGCAGACCGGACTGGCAGAACTGGTCAACGAACTGCACTACAGCCTCGGCCTGCCGGTGGCCGGCATCTATGTGATGGGCATCGTCAGCCTGCTGTATGGCATGGCGCTGCTGAGCGGCCTGGTGATCCACCTGCCGAGGCTGTTCGGCGACCTGTTCGCGCTGCGCCCGGGCCGCAACCTGAAGCAGCTGTGGCAGGACGCGCACAACGTGATCGGCGTGCTCAGCCTGCCTTTCCACCTGATGTTCGCAGTCACGGGCGCCCTGCTGTGCCTGGTGTTCGTGCAGATGGCCCTGCTCAATCCGCTGATCTACGACGGCAAGGCGCTGCAAGCGGTACCGACCGCGATGGACACTGCGCCGGTGCGCGATGCCAGCGGGATTCCGGCACCACCGGGCAGCCTGCGCGTGCTGCATGCGCGCGCACTTGAAGTGGCCCGCGCGCAGGGCGTGGCCAACTTTGAACCGGCCTATCTGAAGCTTGCCAATGGCGGCGATGCCAACGCCACGATCGAGATCACCGGCGAGGCCAGTGGCACCCTCGGCCCGCTTGGTGCCGTGGCATTGGACGTCGCCACCGGCAACCTGCTCGCGTCGCAGCTGCCGGGCCAGCGCGACGCCAACCACGCCACGCTCAGCGCCGCCTACGCGCTGCACTTCGGTGAGTTCGGCAACGGCGTGGTGGTCTGGCTGTACTTCCTGCTCGGCCTCGGCGGTGCGTTCCTGTTCTACTCCGGCAACCTGCTGTGGATCGAGTCGCGGCGCAGGCGTCGCCAGCCACAACAGCCACGTGCCGGTGTGAACATGGCGCGGGCCACGGTCGGGGTGTGCATCGGCCTGTGCGTGGCGATCTCGATCGCGTTCGTCACCGCACTGGTGCTGGAGCGGCTGGCACCGTCGGCGCTCGACCACGGCATCCGCTGGGCCTGCTTCGGCAGCTGGGCAGCCTGTGCGCTGTGGGCTGCACTGCGCCGCCCCGCGCAGGCCGCGCGCGAACTGCTGTGGGCCGCAGCGATCAGCACTGCACTGGTGCCGGTCCTGCACGGTGCACTCAATGGTGACTGGCTGTGGCGCGCCGCCGCGCGTGGCCAGTGGCCGCTGTTCTGGATCGATGCCATCGCGCTGGCCATGGCCTTCGGCTTCGCCCGCCTGGCCGTCGCCAGCCATCGCCGCGCCCGCAACGGCGATCCGAACAGCGTCTGGGCGAACTGAAGCGTCGCCGGACACGGGCCGGCGCTACCGCTGCGGGCGCTCTTCGCCCGGGTAACGACTCACTTCGATCAGGTTGCCATCCGGGTCGCGGAAGTACACTGATTCGATCGGTCCCAGCGCACCGGTACGCGCGACCGGCCCCTCCTCCACCACAATGGCCTGCGCCTGCAGGTGTGCCAGCACATCGACCATCACTGTGCGCGTGACCAGGCACAGATCGGCACTCCCCGGCGTGGGTCGCAGCGCATGCGGCTGCAGTGGCGCATTGGCCGGATGCAGGTTGATCTTCTGCTGGCCGAACTGCAGCGCGCTACGTCCCGCGCCGAAGCGTACGACCTGCATGCCGAGCACGCGCTGGTAGAAGTCACAGCTGCGTTCGATGTCGGCGACGGTGAGAACCAGGTGGTCCAGGCGTTCGAGATGGATCATGCGCAAAGCGTAGCGCCGCCGGCGTCATCGCACTGTGCGGTGCCGGGTCGCTGGCGTTGCAGCATGGCGCCGGACATCGGCCGGCGCCACCCGGTGCTCAATCGCCGATGCGCGCCTTCTGCCACGGGCCGAGCATGGCGTTGAGCAGGCTGGCCTGATCGTCGTCACCGGTCAGCTCCCACATGAACACTCCGGCCAGGCCCTGCTCGCGGGCGAACTGCGCACGCAGGCCGATCGAACGCGGGTCCTCATAGCTGATGAGGATCTTCTGCCCGGCGTTGTACAGCCACGGGCTCTGCGCCTGCGGCTGCCAGTGCCTGGTCCAACCCGGCTGGTCGAGATAGCGCGCCTTGATCACCCGCCAGTCGCCGGCATCGGCCGGTGCACTGTAGGGCTGATACAGGCCGTCCGGTGCATCGCCGGTGACCTTGAAGCCGCGCCCGTAGAACGGCACGCCCAGCACCAGCTTGTCGGCCGGCACGCCATGTTCACGGTAGTACTGCACGGCGCCGGCCACGTTGTTCCAGCGGCGCAGCTCCGGCGCCAGCGGATCGGCCGGCACTTCATGCAAGGGCGCATTGAAGGTCGACACCGACGAGAAGCCGGTGCCCATGTCGTAGCTCATCAGGTTGATGAAATCGAACACTCTGGCCAGCGCCGGCAGGTCGTAGCTCGCCGCCGGATCATAGGGGCCATCGGTCTGCAGGCGACCGGCGGCCAACGCGGCGGTCAGCAGCATCGGCTGGCCAACCTTGCGACCGCGCGCATCGAGTGCCTGGCGGAAGGCCTGCGCAAGCCGGGTCAGGTTGGCGCGATCCTGCGGGCGGTGTGCCAGCTCCTTCGGCCCACCACTGACCGGGAATTCCCAGTCGATGTCCACACCATCGAAGCTGCCTGCATGGCGCTCGAAGAACAGCGCAATGCATGAGTCGACCAGGCGCTTGCGGCTGGTTTCGGTCAGTGCCGCATCGGAGAAGCCGCCTGCGCCCCAGCCGCCAATGGAAATCAGCGTGCGCAGCTGCGGGTGCGCCTTCTTGAGTTCGGCCAGTGCGGCGAAATTCTTCGGCGCTTCCGCACCGACCGTGCAGCGGCCGTCCTCGATGGTGGAGAACGCGTAGAACAGGTGGGTCAGGCGCTCGGCCGGAATGCTCGACACCGGATAGCGCTCGGCCGATCCGCCAGGGTAGTAGGCGCCGAAGATCGGCGGCTGTGCGGGCGCTGCGTGCGCGGCAATGGGCAAGGCACCGGCAATCAGCACGGCAAGGACGGCCACGGTCTGGCGGAACATGGGATCTCCCGGTTCAAAGGCGCCGCCACGTTAGCAAACGGAAGGACCCATGGGACGGATGTCGCGGCATGTCGCCCCGTGACAGGCACACCGCATCCCGTGACGACAGCGGGGCAGACACGCGATTGCCGTCATGCACTGCAGCAGGACACGCACCGACGCCGCCGCCCCATGCATCGGCTAAGGTAGCCGCAGACCTTCAATCGCGCATGGACATGAGCATCGACTACGACAGTATCGACGACGGCGACCTGCTTGGCGACGAAACCCTCGACGACCGCGAGGCACTGGAGGCGCGCGCCTACGCCGCCTTCCGCGAAGGCGACCTGCAGCAGGCGGTGGCGCTGTTCGGCGAGCTGATCGCACTCGCTGCCGAAGTGCCGTACCTGCATTACATGCGCGGATTGGCACACAAGTACCTGCGCGACTGGGCCTCCTCACTGCAGGACAACCTCCAATCAGAACAGCTGCGCGGCGAGTTCGATGAAGCCACCGCGTGGAATGCCGGTATCGCCGCCACCGGCGTCGGTGACTGGGCCGAAGCACGCCGCCAATGGTCCCGCTGTGGCATCACCCTGCCCGAGGGCGAAGGCCCGATCGAGGGCAACTTCGGCGTAGCCTGCGTGCGCTTGGCACCGTGGTCCGACGCCGAAGTGGTGTTTATGAGCCGCATTGATCCGGTGCGTGCACGCATCGACAACGTACCGCTGCCTGAAAGCGGCTTCCGCTTCGGCGACATCGTGCTGCACGACGGGGCCTCGACCGGCCAACGTGCCTATGACGAGCGCCAGGTGCCGGTGTTCAATGCCATGCAGCGCCTGCAGCCTTCGGACATGGCGACCTTCACCGTGTTCGTGCAGTGCGACTCGGCCGATGACATCGCTGCTCTGGAGGCCATCACGCTGCCCGGCATCGGCATGGTCGAGGACTGGACGGCCACCGTGCGCCGGCTGTGCCGCCGCTGCAGCTACGGCACGCCTCACCATCATGGCGATGAGGCACCACGTGAAGACCAATGGAGACGCGAACGTGACCTCGGCGTGGCCGCACAGGGCCGGGCCGCGGTGGAAAAGCTCATGGCGATGTGGGTTGCTGCAGCCCCCGGCCGCGTGCTGGAGGCCATCGAACAGCGCGAGCACCCGCTGAGTGACCCCGAGCCGGGCCAGGTGTGGTGGCTGGGAGAGGAGGAAGAAGGCGCGCAGGTGTAGGGACCAACGATCCTCGCCCACAGGATTCCAGGCAAAGAGAAAGCGGGCCGAAGCCCGCTTTCTCATTTGCGAAAGCGTGAGGACCAACGGTCCTCACCCACCGCACGATCAGCAGTACCGATTATTCGGCGCTGGCGCCTTCGCCTTCTTCGACGGCCTTCATCGACAGGCGGATACGGCCCTGCTTGTCGACTTCCAGCACCTTGACCTTGACCACATCGCCTTCCTTCAGCTTGTCGCCGACCTTCTCGACGCGCTCGCTGGAGATCTGCGACACGTGGACCAGGCCGTCCTTGCCCGGCAGGATGGTAACGAACGCACCGAAGTCCATGATCTTGGCGACCTTGCCTTCGTAGATGCGGCCCGGCTCGACGTCCGAGGTGATCTGCTCGATGCGGGCCTTGGCGGCCTGGGCAGCGATGGCGTTGACCGACGCGATGACGATGGTGCCGTCGTCCTGGATGTCGATCTGGGTGCCGGTTTCCTTGGTGATGGCCTGGATGGTCGAGCCACCCTTGCCGATCACTTCGCGGATCTTGTCCGGGTGGATCTTGATGGTCAGCAGGCGCGGCGCGTAGTCCGACAGCTCCTCACGCGGAGCGGTCAGGCCGTGGGCCATTTCACCCAGGATGTGCAGACGGCCAGCCTTGGCCTGCTGCAGGGCCTGCTTCATGATCTCTTCGGTGATGCCTTCGATCTTGATGTCCATCTGCAGGGCGGAGATGCCCTCAGCGGTACCGGCCACCTTGAAGTCCATGTCGCCCAGGTGATCTTCGTCACCCAGGATGTCGGACAGGACCACGAAACGGTCGCCTTCCTTGACCAGGCCCATGGCAATACCGGCCACCGGTGCCTTCACCGGCACGCCGGCGTCCATCAGGGCCAGCGACGAGCCGCAGACCGACGCCATCGACGAAGAACCGTTCGACTCGGTGATTTCCGAGACGACGCGGATGGTGTACGGGAAGGCTTCCAGCGACGGCATGACAGCCAGCACGCCGCGCTTGGCCAGACGACCGTGGCCGATTTCGCGGCGCTTCGGGCCCATCATGCGGCCGCACTCGCCCACCGAGAACGGAGGGAAGTTGTAGTGGAACAGGAAGTTTTCCTTGTACTCACCGGCAACGGCATCGATGACCTGGCCATCACGGGCGGTGCCCAGGGTGATGGTCACGATGGCCTGGGTTTCGCCGCGGGTGAACAGCGAGGAACCGTGGGTACGCGGCAGCACGCCAGTCTTCACGGCGATCGGGCGGACGGTGTCCAGCGCACGGCCGTCGATACGGACCTTGGTGTCCAGCACCGAGTCACGCATGGTGCGGTATTCCAGCTCGCCGAATTCCTTCGACAGCTCAGCCGGGTTCCAGCCTTCGGCGGCCACGCGGCCCGCCAGGGCTTCGAACACGTCCTTCTTGATCGCCGAGATGGCGTCACGGCGCTGCAGCTTGTCGCGCACCTGGAAGGCTTCGCCCAGGCGCGGGCCGATGGCTTCCTTCAGCGCGGAGATCAGCGCGTCGTTCTTGGCCGGGGCTTCCCAGGTCGACGGCTTGGTGCCGGCTTCGACGGTCAGCTCGTTGATCGCGTTGATGACCTTCTGCATTTCGCGGTGACCGAAAGTCACGGCGCCCAGCATCACGTCTTCGGACAGCAGCGCGGCTTCGGATTCGACCATCAGCACGGCGTTGGAGGTACCGGCAACGACCAGTTCCAGCTGCGAGTCAGCCAGTTCGCTGACGGTCGGGTTCAGGATGTACTCGCCGTTCTTGTAGCCGACCTTGGCAGCGCCGATCGGGCCCATGAACGGGGTGCCGGCCAGGGCCAGGGCAGCCGAGGCGCCGATCAGGGCCGGGATGTCGCCGTCCACGTCCGGGTTCAGCGACATGACCGTGGCGATGATCTGCACTTCGTTCTTGTAGTCTTCCGGGAACAGCGGACGGATCGGACGGTCGATCAGACGCGAGATCAGCGTTTCCTTCTCGGTCGCACGGCCTTCACGCTTGAAGAAACCACCCGGGATGCGGCCGCCGGCGTAGAACTTTTCCTGATAATCGACGGTCAGCGGGAAGAAGTCCTGGCCTTCGCGCGCGCTCTTGGCGGCGACGGCGGTGACCAGCAGTACGGTGTCGTCCATCTTGACGATGACCGCGCCGCTGGCCTGGCGGGCGACTTCGCCGGTCTCAAGCGTGACGGTGTGCTTGCCGTACTGGAAGGTTTTGGTGATTTTTGCCACGGAGGGTGTCCTTGGGGATGCTGTCTGCGAATTTGGACCGTCGGCGACCCTTGCCGCCAGCGGGTGGCCGGATCGTTCCGGCCTGAATCGGGGATTGCGGTGCTACAAAACAAAACCGCGGCGCATCGCTGCGCCGCGGGGGATTCGTTGCTTAGCGACGCAGGCCAAGCTTTTCGATCAGGGCCTTGTAACGCTCGACGTCCTTCTTCTTCAGGTAGTCGAGCAGGCTGCGACGGCGGTTGACCATCTGCAGCAGGCCGCGGCGGCTGTGGTGATCCTTCTTGTGGGTCTTGAAGTGGCCGGTCAGCAGTTCGATGCGGGCGGTCAGCAGGGCAACCTGGACTTCCGGGGAGCCGGTGTCAGCGACGCTGCGCTTGTTGTCTTCAATGACCTTCTGGGTGTCGATCGACATTTCTTTTTTCTCTGTGATGCGTGGCCGGCAGGAACGCGCTTCGCGCACCGCCAGGCTCGCCGTGGACTACGAGGATGAAACCTGCGGGAGGCAGGTTGCCGGAAAACGGCCGCTAAATTGTAACGGCCAGGGGCTTCCGGGACAAGGACCGGGGCTGAACCACCCTGCCCCGGTCAGAGGTTGAAACGGCGCTGCGGGGCCAGCAGGCCACTGTCGTCGACCTGGCCCAGGCCCTGGACAGCATCGTCCGGACCGAACACGGCCACCAGACCATGCGGCCAGGACATGTCACGCTGGCGCTGGCCGACGCAGAAACGGTGAGCCTGGGCGGCGTCGAGGTCAACCCGCGGATACTCGGCCAGGCCGGCCGCCAGCGGCAGCAGCAGCGCGTCCATGCCCGCCTCGTCGCCGGCCTCGGCCATCACCCGCAGCTGGTCCAGGGTGACCATCACCGGTTCACGGAACGGCTCGACCCATAGCCGGCGCAGCGCACTGATATGGGCGCCGCAGCCCAGGCGTTCGCCAAGGTCGCGTGCCAGGCTGCGGATGTAGGTGCCGGAGCCACAGGTCACGCGCAGCCGCAGCCGTTCCTGCTGCTGCTCGAGTACCTCGATGGCGTGCACCTGGACCTCGCGCTCCGGGGCCTCGATGGCCTCGCCGCGGCGGGCCTTCACATACAGCGGTTCACCGCCCTGCTTCAGCGCCGAATAGATCGGCGCCCGCTGGCGGATGTTCCCCGTCAGTGGTGCCAGCGCAGCCTGCAGGGCCTCGGCGCTGATCGCCGGCACCGGACGCTGCAGCAGCACCTGGCCCTCGGCATCATCGGTATCCGTGGTCTGGCCGAGCACGATCTCGGCATCGTACGCCTTGGCCGAACCCAGCAGCAGGCCGGCGATCTTGGTCGCCTCGCCGAAGCATAGCGGCAGCAGGCCGGTGGCCAACGGGTCGAGGCTGCCGGTGTGGCCCCCCTTCTCGGCACGGAACAGGCGGCGCGCCACCTGCAGGGCGGCGTTGGAGCTCATGCCGGTCGACTTGTCGAGCAGCAGGATGCCATCCAGGCGGCGGAACTGAATTCGGGTCATGACAGATACGGGTAGCGCCGGGCCATGCCCGGCGAGCGCGAAGCGCGGCCAGCGTCCGGCCTCGCACGGTCAGAATGAAAAGACGCCGGGCATGGGCCCGGCGCTAGCTTATTCTTCGTCGCTCTCGCGACGCTTCTCCGCGGCCAGCGTATCGGGCAGGTCGCGCAGGATGTTGTCGATGTGCTCACCACGGTCGACCGAATCGTCGTAGTGGAAATGCAGCTCCGGCACGTGGCGCAGCTTCATCGCACGGGCCAGGTCCATGCGCAGGCGGTAGCCCAGCTCCTTCAGGCCGGCCACGGCTTCAGCCGAGCGTTCCGGCATCAGGGCGGTGACGAACACCTTGGCATGGGCCATGTCGCGGGTGATTTCCACGTCGGACACGCTCACCGAGGGCAACCCGTGCTCGCGCACGGCGTTGTGCACCAGGGTGCCGAGTTCACGGCGCAGCTGGGCGGAGACACGGTCGGTTCGATGGAAAGTCTTGGGCACGAGCAGCTCTTGGTTCAGTTGTCGCCCGACCAACGGTCGGGCGCTACAGGTACATGGTAGGGCCCGACCGTTGGTCGGGCCACCTTGCAGCATTACAGGGTGCGCGGCACTTCGATACGCTCGAAGCACTCGATCTGGTCGCCTGGCTTGACGTCGTTGTAGGCCTTCACCGCGATACCGCATTCGGTACCGTTGCGGACTTCCTCGACGTTCTCCTTGAAGCGACGCAGCGATTCCAGCTCGCCCTCGAAGATCACCACGCTGTCGCGCAGCACGCGGATCGGCTTGTTGCGCTTGACCACGCCCTCGATGACCATCGAGCCGGCAACGGCGCCCAGCTTGGAGCTGCGGAAGACGTCGCGGACCTCGGCGATACCGATGATCTCTTCGCGGATCTCCACGCCCAGCAGACCGGATGCCACCTGCTTCACCTGATCGATCACGTCATAGATGATCGAGAAGTAACGCAGGTCGACGCCGTTGGATTCAATGATGCGACGGGCCGAAGCATCCGCACGCACGTTGAAGCCGATGACGGTGGCCTTCGAAGCAGCCGCCGAGTTGGCGTCCGATTCGGTGATGCCGCCGACGCCGGAGTGGATCACGTTGATGCGGATGTCTTCGTTGGACAGCGCGACCAGTGCCTGGCTCAGGGCCTGCACCGAACCCTGCACGTCGGCCTTGATGACCAGGTTGAGAACCTGCTGGCCCTCGCCCTTGCCCAGGGTCGCCATGATGTCTTCCATGCGGCTGCCAGCGGTGGCGACCAGGCGCGACTCACGGCGCTTGGTCTCACGCTGCTGCGCAACATCCTTGGCCAGGCGCTCGTCCTCGACCACCACGAAGTCGTCTCCGGCTTCCGGTACACCGGACAGGCCCAGGACCTGCACCGGGATCGACGGGCCGGCGAACTCCGGCTGCTTGCCGGTTTCGTCGAACAGCGCACGCACGCGGCCGTACTGGATACCGCACACCAGGTAGTCGCCCTTCTTCAGGCGGCCCTGCTGCACCAGCACCGTAGCGACCGGGCCGCGGCCCTTGTCCAGCGACGATTCGATCACCACGCCCGAGGCGCGGCCTTCGTCGACGGCCTTCAGTTCCAGCAGTTCGGCCTGCACCGACACCGCGTCCAGCAGGTCGTCGATGCCCAGGCCGGTCTTGGCCGAGATCTCCACCATCTGGATGTCACCACCGAACTCTTCGGCCACGACCTGCTCGGAGAGCAGCTCGTTCTTGACCCGCATCGGGTCGGCACCGGACTTGTCGATCTTGTTGATCGCCACGATCAGCGGCACACCCGCCGAACGGGCGTGCTGGATCGCTTCCTTGGTCTGCGGCATGACGCCGTCGTCGGCAGCAACCACCAGCACCACGATGTCGGTCAGCTTGGCACCGCGGGCACGCATCGAGGTGAACGCGGCGTGGCCCGGGGTATCCAGGAAGCTGATGACGCCCTTGGGCGTTTCGACGTGATAGGCACCGATATGCTGGGTGATGCCGCCGGCTTCGCCGTGGGCAACCTTGGTGCGGCGGATGTAGTCCAGCAGCGAGGTCTTGCCGTGGTCGACGTGACCCATGATGGTGACCACCGGCGGGCGCTGCACGGCTTCGCCCTGGTTTTCACCGGTCGAAGCCAGCAGCGCGTCTTCGGCATCGTTGTCGTTGGCACGGATCGCCTTGTGGCCGAGTTCTTCGGTCACCAGCGCAGCGGTGTCGTGGTCGATGGACTGGGTGATGGTCGCCATCACGCCCATCTTGAACAGCGCCTTCACCACCTCGCCGCCCTTCAGCGCGAGCTTCTGCGCCAGGTCGGCCACGGTGATGGTCTCGCCGATCGCGACTTCACGCACGACCGGGGCGGTCGGGCGTTCGAACGCGTGCGGACCGGCATTGTTGCCACCACGCGACATGTCGCGACGGCCACCGGACTGGTTGCGGCCACCCGGACGTCCACGCGAATTGCTGTTGTTGCTGTTGCCGCGACGCGCACGGTCGGCGGCCGACAGGTGCATCTGGCCGGCGAAGCGGTCGCCCGGGCCACGCTCGTTGCGCGGCGCGCTGCGGTTGTTGCGCTCGTCGTTGCGCGGCGGCGGCGGCGGAGCACCACGCGGCGCAGCCGGGGCGGCGGCCGGGGCGCGCGGCGGGCGCGGCGCGGTTTCGTCGATCGGAGCACGCTTGGGCTTGCTGGCGGCCAGTGCCTCGGCCGCCTTGGCCGCAGCCGCAGCTTCCTCGGCAGCCTTCTTCTCGGCTTCGGCGCGTTCCTTGGCGGCGGCCTCTTCCTCACGGGCACGGACGATGGCCTCGTCGCGCAGACGATCCTTCTCGGCCAGGGCCTGCTGTTCGGCGAGGTTGCGCGCGCGCGACTCTTCCAGCTTGCGCAGGATGTCGGCGCGCTCTTCGTCCGGCGTCATGGCGCGAGCACCATCCTTGACGTAGGTACGCTTCTGGCGCACCTCGACATTCACGGTCGTCTTGCTGCGACCGGAATTGACCGTCACTTCCTGCTGCTTCCGGCGGTTGAGCGTGATCTTCTTCGCAGACTGATCGGTCTCTTCCGGGGCCTGCTCGGGCTTGCCGTGCGAACGACGAAGGAAGCCCAGGAGCTTTACCTTCTCGGAGCTGGTCACGACCTGGTCGGGACCGCTGAACTTCATGCCGGCACCGGCCAGCTGTTCCAGCAGTTTTTCGACCGGCGTGTTGACCAGTTCGGCAAGCTTGCGGATGGTGGTTTGCTGCGACATTCGGATCCTATGATCTTGTGGGCGCCCCCCCGCATCTGGAGGTGGCGCGGATTCTACGCCCTGAGCGGCTCAGGGCCCTGTTCATTGCCGGCTCATTCGCCGCGTTCCAGTCGGGCGATCTCCTCGGCACGGGCGGCCAGGATCAGCGCAGCGGCGCGCGCCTGATCCAGTCCTTCGATGCCGAAGTCCATGACCTCGTCGGCGGCCAGGTCGGACAGGTCCTCGCTGGTACGCACGCCGTGGCCGGCCAGCGCATATGCGGTGGCTTCGTCCATGCCCTTCAGGGACAGCAGGTCCTGCGCCGGCTGGCCGTCTTCAAGGCCTTCCTCGACTGCCAGGGCCTCATTGAGCAGCGCATCGCGGGCACGAGCGCGCAGCTCTTCGACGATGTCCTCGTCGAAACCTTCCACGGCCAGCAGTTCGCCGACCGGGACATATGCGATTTCCTCGACGGTGCCGAAGCCTTCGCTGACCAGGATGCCGGCGATTTCCTCGTCCACTTCCAGTTTGTCCATGAACAGCTGGCGGGCGGCAGCCTGCTCGGCCTCCGACTTGGCAGTGACCTGGTCCTGGGTCATCACGTTGAGCTGCCAGCCGGTCAGGCGGCTGGCCAGGCGCACGTTCTGGCCGCCCTTGCCGATCGCCTGGGCCAGGCGGTCTTCGGCAACGGCCAGGTCCATCGAGTGCTTGTCCTCATCGACGATGATCGACTGCACTTCGGCCGGCGCCATCGCGTTGATGACGAAGTTGGCCGGGTTGTCGTTCCACAGCACGATGTCCACGCGCTCGCCATTGAGCTCGTTGGACACGGCCTGCACGCGCGAACCGCGCATGCCGATGCAGGCACCGATCGGGTCGGTGCGCTGGTCGTGGGCCAGCACGGCGATCTTGGCGCGGTCGCCCGGATCGCGGGCGCAGGCCTTGATTTCCACCAGGCCCTGGCCGACTTCCGGCACTTCCAGCTTGAACAGCTCGATCATGAACTCCGGCGCGGCGCGGCTGATGAACAGCTGCGGGCCACGCGGCTCCGAGCGCACTTCGGCCAGGTAGCCGCGCACGCGGTCGCCGGCACGCAGCACGTCGCGCGGAATGCCCTTGTCCTTCGGAATGAAGCCTTCGGCATTGCCACCGAGGTCGACGTAGATGTTGCCGCGCTCGGCGCGCTTGACCACACCGGTGATCAGCTCACCCACGCGATCCTTCCATGCATCCACGACCTGCTGGCGCTCGGCTTCGCGCACGCGCTGGACGATGACCTGCTTGGCGGCCTGGGCAGCGATGCGGCCGAAGTCCGGGTTCTCGATCTGCTCTTCGATGTAGTCGCCGACCTCGACGCCTTCGGCCTCGTCGACCGCGTCCATCAGGCGGATCTGGCGATCCGGCGATTCCATGACCACGTCATCGGCCACCACTTCCCAGCGGCGGAAGGTTTCGTAGCTGCCATCCTTGTGGTCGATGACCACGCGGGTCAGCACTTCCTCCTCGGGATAGCGCTTCTTCGCTGCCGAGGCCAGGGCGGCCTCGATGGCATCGAAGATCACTTCACGCGGCACGCCCTTCTCGTTGGCGACTGCGTCGACTACCAGCAACAGTTCCTTGCTCATTGGCTCACTCCGCGCGCGGCTTCTTTGCCGCCGGCTCGTTGGAAGAAGAATTCGTGTTCGGCTTCGGACGCTTCGGCGCCGGACCGGTCGGCTTGCTCGGGGCCAGCCCCAGCGCCACCCAGTCGGGCATGATCCGTGCCTTGTCGATGTTGTCGGCCGACACGACCACTTCAGCCTTGTCGACGATGAAGGTGATGGTGCCCGCGGCCTCGTCGATCGCTTCGATGCGGCCCTGCAGGCGACGACGGTTGTCCTGCGGCAACTTCAGCGTGACCTTGGCCGATTCACCCTGGTGGCGGCCGAACTGCTCCAGGTTGAACAGCGGGCGGTCCACGCCCGGCGAGGACACTTCCAGCGTGTAGTTGCCGCTGATCGGGTCTTCGACGTCCAGCTGCGCCGAGACTTCGCGGCTGACCCGCTCGCAGTCGTCGACATTGATGATGCGCTCGGGCTGTTCAGCCAGCGGCACGTCGATGTAAAGGCGCAGGGTCGCACCGCCGGGGGCCGGCAGATACTCAACGCCCAGCAGCTCCAGGCCCAGCGACACAACGGTCGGGGCGAGCAGATTCGCGATGTCGGTTGCCTTGTCGCTCACAGCCTGCCTTGATCTCTATGGTTGGGTGCCGGCCTTGGCCGGCGTGGAAACATGACGCCCCGGAAACGACAAAGGGCCCGTTGGGCCCCTTTTCCGGAAAGACTCCGGTGACTGGATTCCGGTTGCAACCTGCATTGCCTGCCGGTTGCGGCCCTCCTTCCGGGTCCGGACTCCCGCTGGGAGGCCGCCTTCAGGGGTACTGCTAGGCCGCTGATGATAGCGGCTGCACCGCGCTGGTGCAAGGTGCGGACCCGGGGTCAGACCCCTTTTCCACGGGAAAAGGGATCTGACCCCGATCACGCAGAAACGACGCAGACCCCAAAGAAAAACGCCCTCGAAGCAGCACTTCGAAGGCGATCTCTTTACTTGGTAGCGGGGGCAGGATTTGAACCTGCGACCTTCGGGTTATGAGCCCGACGAGCTGCCAGACTGCTCCACCCCGCATCAGAAGCGGAATTATGAGCGATGGCTCCAAAAACTGCAAGCCTTACCTCATTCATCAAACCGGTTGGCGCCGATCGGACGTTGGTAGCGGGGGCAGGATTTGAACCTGCGACCTTCGGGTTATGAGCCCGACGAGCTGCCAGACTGCTCCACCCCGCACCGGAAGTGTTTGAACTGCTGCCCTGCTCTTTCGAGGAGGGCTACCGCAACGATGTTCTGGCTGAACCGCTGCAGTGACAACTCAGGCTGCGCATATTACACGAATCGCGCAGCTTTGTGTCAACTTTTATGCAAGATGCGCAAATGCCTGCTGGCACCAGACCATGATCGGGTTCCAGGCCAGGCCCAGGGCCAGCAGCGCCAGGGCATTGACGCCCAGCACCACACCCAGCACGCGGTCGTTGTTGCGCGGCATGGCCTCGCCCACCGGCTCATCGAAGTACATGACCTTGATGACGCGCAGGTAGTAGAAGCAGCCGACCACGGCGCACAGCACGCCCAGGATGGCCAGCCACAGCAGGCCGCCGTTGACGGCCGCGCCCAGCACCGCCAGCTTGGTCCAGAAGCCCAGGAACGGCGGGATGCCGGCCAGCGACGCCATGATGCACAGCACCAGGCCTGCCATCCACGGGTTGCGGGCATTGAGGCCCTTGAAGTCCTCGATGTTCTCGGCTTCAAAGCCGGCACGCGACAGCGCGATGATCGCGCCGAAGGCGGCGGTCGACATGATGGCGTAGGCCAGTGCGTAGAACAGCGCAGCGGCATAGCCCTGCGCGCCACCACCGGCGATGCCCATCAGCAGGAAGCCGATGTGCGAGACGGTGGAGAACGCCAGCATGCGCTTGAGATTGCTCTGCGCGATGGCCATCAGGTTGCCGATGACCAACGAGACTGCGGCCAGGCCGGCGATCAGCAGCTGCAGTTCCGTCGACAGCGGGCCCACGCCCATTTCCAGCAGGCGGTAGGCCATGCCGAAGGCGGCCAGCTTCGGCGCCGAGCTGATGAACAGCGCGATCGGTGCCGGGGCACCCTGGTACACGTCCGGCAGCCACATGTGGAACGGTGCCGCACCCAGCTTGAAGGCGACGCCGGCGATCATGAACACCGCACCGGTGATCAGCAGCACGCGCTCTTCCGAGTGCGGGATGGCGTCACGGATGACGTCCAGGTGCAGGCTGCCGGTAGCGCCGTAGATCAGCGACATGCCGTACAGCAGCAGGCCAGAGGCCAGCGAGCCGAGCACGATGTACTTCATCGCCGCTTCCGAGGCCAGGCCGTTTTCGCGGTTGCTGGCGACCAGGGCGTAGGAGCACAGCGCCAGCAGTTCCAGGCCCAGGTAGACCATCAGCAGGCTGCCGGCCGACACCAGGATCATCATGCCGGCGGTGCCGAACAGGATCAGCACCGGGATCTCGCCCTGGAACAGGTTGCGGTCACGCAGGTAACGCCAGCCGTAGACCAGGGTCAGGCCGCTGAGCAGCACGATCCCGGTCTTCATCACGTCCGCGGCGGTATCGCGCACGAACATGCCATGGAAGACCTCGCCCTGCCCGCCCACGCCGGTGACCAGCATGAACAGCACCACGGCCAGCGCAGCGAGCGAGAACAGGTGGGTGACGATCTTGTTCCGGTTGCTGACGAACAGGTCGAGGATCATCAGGGCGAAGGCGCTGCCGATCAGCACCAGCTCGGGAGCGAGCGGTGGCAGGTCAGCGGCGGTCAATGGCAGCAGCGGCGAGGTGGTCATCATCAAATCCTGGAATTACAGCAGCTTGCTGGATGCGATCTGCATCGCCAGCTTCGCGATCGAGGGCTCCATCAGGTCGGTCAGCGGCTTGGGATAGATGCCCAGGGCCAGCACGCCGATGGCGAACACGCCCAGCACCAGCCATTCGCGGCCGTTGATGTCCTTCAGTTCGGCAACATGGCTGTTGGCCACTTCACCGAAGAAGATGCGCTTGTACAGCCACAGGGTGTAGGCGGCGCCGATGATCAGGGTGGTGGCCGCGCCCAGCGCGATCCACGGATTGCGCTGGAAGGCCGACAGGATGACCATGAACTCGCCAACGAAACCGCTGGTACCGGGCAGGCCCGCGTTGGCCATGAAGAACAGCATGGCGAAGGTGGCGAACCACGGCATCACGTTGACCACGCCGCCGTAATCGGCGATGCGGCGGCTGTGCATGCGGTCGTACAGCACGCCGACACAGGAGAACATCGCGCCGGAGACGAAGCCGTGCGAGATCATCTGCACCATGGCGCCCTGCAGGCCCAGGCGGGCGGCATCGGCGTTGCCGGCTTCACGGACCAGCCACAGGGCAATGAAGGTGCCCAGGGTGACGAAGCCCATGTGCGCGATCGACGAATAGGCGATCAGCTTCTTCATGTCGTCCTGCACCAGGGCGACCAGGCCAACGTAGATCACTGCGATCAACGACAGCGCAATCACCAGCCAGGCCCATTCCTGCGACGCGTCCGGGACGATCGGCAGGTTGAAGCGCAGGAAGCCATAGCCACCGATCTTCAGGGCGATGGCGGCCAGGATCACCGAACCGGCGGTCGGCGCTTCCACGTGGGCGTCCGGCAGCCAGGTATGGACCGGGAACATCGGCACCTTGACCGCGAAGGCGATCAGGAACGCGAAGAAGATCCAGGTCTGTTCCTTGGCCGACAGTGGCAGTGCATACAGGTCGGCCAGCTGGAAGCTGCCGCCCTTCATGTACAGGTAGATCAGTGCCACCAGCATCAGCACCGAGCCGAGGAAGGTGTACAGGAAGAACTTCAGCGCAGCGTAGATGCGACGCGGGCCGCCCCAGACACCGATGATCAGGAACATCGGGATCAGCATCGCCTCGAAGAACACGTAGAACAGCATCGCGTCCGTCGCCGCGAAGATACCGACCGTGACGCCTTCCAGGATCAGGAAGGCCGCCACGTACTGGTTCACGCGCTTGTCGATGGCGCTCCAGGCGCCGATCAGGGCAAGCACGCTGACCAGGGTGGTCAGCAGGATCAGCGCCACGGCAATGCCGTCCACGCCCAGGTTGTAGCCGATCTTGTACGCCGGGATCCAGGCATGGGTCTCGACGAACTGCAGACCGTCGATGCCCGCGTTGTAGCCGCTCAGCAGCGAGAGGCTCGCCACGAACGTCAGCACCGCTACGCCCAGCGACGCCCAGCGGGCGGTCTGCGCATCACGGATCGCAAGGATCAGGGCGCCACCGATGATCGGCAGCCAGATGAGGACACTGAGTAGAGGCCAGTTCGACACGTCTTCTTATTCCGTACAGGTCATCAACGCAGGTAATGCATCAGCACGCCCAGCAGGGCAATCAGGCCGATGATCATCGCGAAGGCGTAGTGATAGAGGAAACCGGATTGGGTACGACGCAGCACGCCGGCTGCAACGTCCACAACACGTGCCGAGAGATTGACCACGCCGTCGACGATGTTGCTGTCGATCCAGCGCGAGACCTTGCCCAGCTTGACGCTGCCACCGGCAAAGCCATCGATCCACAGCTTGTCGAAGCCGTACTTGTTTTCCAGCACCGACACCAGCGGAGCGAAGGTCTTGCGCGCCTTGCCCGACAGGTCCGGCTTCCACAGGTAGAACAGTGCGGCCAGCAGGAAGCCCGCAACGGTCAGCATGAACGCCGGAGCCATCATGCCGTGCAGCGCGAAGGCGACCGGGCCGTGGAACTCCTCACCCAGGAAGCCGATGGTGTTCTTGGCCGGATCGTAGAAGTCGACGATTCCGGTGAAGAACGTATGCGCCTGGCCCTTGATGGCATCGTGGGCATGATGGCCGGCCCAGTCGGTGCCGTACAGCATCGGACCGATGCTGAAGAAACCGATGGCGATCGACGGGATGGCCAGCAGGATCAGCGGCAAGGTCACCACCCACGGGGTTTCGTGCGGCTCATGCGGACCGTGGCCATGGCCGTGGTCATCGTGATGCGCATCGCCGTGGTGGGCGTCGGCGGCGTGGTGAGCGTCATGGGCGTGACCATGATCGTCATGATGCACGTCGCGGAAACGCTCCTTGCCGTGGAAGGTCAGGAACAGCAGGCGGAAGCTGTAGAAGCTGGTGACGATCACGCCACCCAGCACTGCCCAGTAGCCGTAGGTGGCCACCCAGTTGTCGGACAGGTGCGCGTGCAGCTCGGCGGCCTCGATGATGGTGTCCTTCGAGTAGAAGCCGGAGAAGAACGGCGTACCCACCAGTGCCAGCGTACCGATCCACATGGTGATGAAGGTGATCGGCATGTACTTGCGCAGGCCACCCATCTTGCGCATGTCCTGCTCGTGGTGCATGGCAATGATGACCGAGCCGGCACCCAGGAACAGCAGCGCCTTGAAGAAGGCGTGGGTCATCAGGTGGAACACGGCTGCCGAGTAGGCCGACACGCCCAGTGCAACCGTCATGTAGCCCAGCTGCGACAGCGTGGAGTACGCGACGACGCGCTTGATGTCGTTCTGCACGATACCGATCAGGCCGGTGAAGAACGCGGTGGTGGCACCGATGAACAGCACGAAGTTCAGCGCGGTCTGCGACAGCTCGAACAGCGGCGACATGCGGGTGACCATGAAGATACCGGCGGTCACCATCGTCGCGGCGTGGATCAGTGCCGAGATCGGGGTCGGGCCTTCCATCGAGTCGGGCAGCCACACGTGCAGCGGGACCTGGGCCGACTTGCCCATGGCACCAATGAACAGGCAGATGCAGATGACGGTAGCGATCGACCAGATCACCGGCTCGTTGAGCAGCTGCATGCCCAGGATCGTGCCGTCCCAGATCTGCAGCTGGGCGCGCGGATCAGCCAGCATGCCGGCCTGCGAGAACACCTGCGAGTAGTCCAGGGTGCCGAACACCCACAGCACGCCGGCGATGCCGAGCAGGAAGCCGAAGTCACCGACGCGGTTGACCAGGAACGCCTTCATGTTGGCGAAGATCGCGGTCGGGCGCTTGAACCAGAAGCCGATCAGCAGGTACGACACCAGGCCCACCGCTTCCCAGCCGAAGAACAGCTGCAGGAAGTTGTTGCTCATCACCAGGGTGAGCATCGAGAAGGTGAACAGCGAGATGTAGCTGAAGAACCGCTGGTAGCCCGGATCGTCCTGCATGTAGCCGATCGTGTAGATGTGGACCAGCAGCGACACGAAGGTCACCACCACCATCATCATCGCGGTCAGCTTGTCGACCATGAAGCCGACGTGGGCCGAGTACTGGCCGACTTCGAAGAACGTGTAGATGTTCTGGTTGAACGGCTGTGCGCCGCCCCACAGCAGCTGGTAGAGCGTGTACATCGACAGGCCGCAGGCCACCGCGACGCCAAGGATGGTGATGGTCTGCGCGCCGAAGCGCTTGACCTGGCGACCGAACAGGCCGGCGATGATGCTGCCGAACAGCGGCGCAAGCACCACTGCGATCAACAGACTCTTGGAGAGAGTGATTTCCATCTGTGGATCAGCCCTTCAACGAATCGACTTCGCCGACATTGATCGTGCGGCGGGTACGGAACAGGGTCACCAGGATCGCCAGGCCGATGGCGGCTTCCGCGGCGGCGACGGTCAGGATGAAGAACACGAACAGCTGGCCGGACGGGTCGCCCAGCTGGCGCGAGAAGCCGACGAAGTTGATGTTCACCGACAGCAGCATCAGTTCGATCGACATCAGCAGGACGATGACGTTCTTCCGGTTGAGGAAGATGCCGGCCAGGCTGATGGCGAACAGCACCGCGCCAAGCGCAAGGATGTGGCCAAGGGTAATCACGGCTGGGTCTCCTCGCCGGTGGCCGGCTTGCTGTTGCTGTGCACGACCGGTGCTTCGGCACCCATCTTGACCATGCGCAGGCGCTGGCCGGCCTTGACCATGGTCTGCTCGCCCGGGTTCTGGCTCTTGACGCCGGTACGACGGCGCAGGGTCAGCATGACGGCGGCAACCACGGCCACGGTCAGGATGACGGCGGCGAACTCGAACGGCAGCAGGTACTCGGTGAACAGCGTGCGTGCCAGCCAGGTGATGTTGGAACTGTCGGCGGCGACCGCAGCGGCGTTGTCGGCCGGGAACGGCGTGACCGAGCGTGCCTTGACGCCGATCAGGATCAGCATCTGCGCCAGCATCGCCACCGCGACGATGAGGCCGACCGGCAGGTAGCGCACCCAGCCCTCACGCAGCTTGGTGGGGTCGATGTCCAGCATCATCACCACGAACAGGAACAGCACCATCACCGCGCCTACGTAGACCAGCACCAGGGCCACGCCGAGGAACTCGGCCCCCACCAGCAGCCACACGCAGGCAATGGAGAAGAAGGTCAGCACCAGGCAGAGCACGGCGTGAACCGGGTTGCGCACGCTGATCACCGCACCGGCCGAAACCGTTGCCGCGATGGCGAACACCCAGAAAGCGATATTTACCCAATCCATCTCTCGACCTCAGCGGTAAGCGGCATCGGCGGCACGACGCTCGGCGATCTCGGACTCGAGACGGTCGCCAAGGGCCAGCAGCTGCGGCTTGGTAACGATGTTTTCGCCACGGTTCTCGAAGTGGTACTCGAGGATGTGGGTTTCGACGATCGAGTCCACCGGGCAGCTTTCTTCGCAGAAGCCGCAGAAGATGCACTTGAACAGGTCGATGTCGTAGCGGGTGGTGCGGCGGGTGCCGTCCTCGCGCTTGGCCGAGTCGATGGTGATGGCCAGCGCCGGGCACACCGCTTCACACAGCTTGCAGGCAATGCAGCGCTCTTCGCCGTTGGGATAACGGCGCAGGGCGTGCAGGCCACGGAAGCGCGGCGACTGCGGGAACTTCTCCATCGGGTACATCATCGTGTACTTCGGCTTGAAGCTGTACTTCAGCGTCAGCCAGAGGCCGGCCAGCAGTTCGAGCAGCAGCAGGCTCTTGAAGTAATGGGTAATCCTGTTCATCACTTAGACGCCCTTTTGAATCACGCCGAAGAACACCATGACGGCGGTAACCGCGATCCACAGAATGGCCAGCGGGATGAAGACCTTCCAGCCCAGGCGCATGATCTGGTCATAGCGGAAGCGCGGGAAGCTGGCACGGAACCAGATGTAGGCACTGGCGAAGAAGAACACCTTGACGAACAACCACGGTGCACCGCCCTTCCAGATCCAGTCGACCAGCGGCGAGACATTGCCGAAGTCGACCCAGCCCTGGACCGGGCTCAGCCAGCCGCCGAGGAAGAAGATCGAGATCAGGAAGCTGATCAGGATCATGTTTGCGTATTCGGCCAGGAAGAACAGGGCGAAGGCGCCGCCGGAGTACTCGACCATGTGGCCGGCAACGATTTCCGACTCGCCTTCCACCACGTCGAACGGCGCACGGTTGGTTTCAGCCACGCCCGACACCCAGTAGATGACGAACAGCGGGAACAGCGGCAGCAGGAACCAGTCGAAGAAACCGGAGCTGCCGGCCTGCGCAGCGACGATGTTGCTCAGGTTCAGGCTGCCCGAGGCGATCATCACGCCGACCAGGGCGAAGCCCATGGCGATTTCGTAGCTGATCATCTGCGCCGAGGCGCGCATGGCGCCCAGGAACGCGTACTTCGAGTTGGACGCCCAACCGGCCAGGATGATGCCGTAGATGCCCAGCGAGGTCATCGCCAGCAGATACAGCAGGCCGGCGTTGGCGTTGGACAGCACGATCTGCGAATCGAAGGGCACCACCGACCAGGCCGCGAAGGCCGGCGCCAGGGTGATCAGCGGCGCCAGCAGGTAGATCGCCTTGTTGGCGCTGCTCGGCTGGACCACTTCCTTGAACAGCAGCTTGAAGACGTCGGCGAAGGCCTGGAAGATGCCCATGCCCACGTACATCGGGCCGTGGCGGACGTGCATCCAGCCGATCAGCTTGCGTTCCCAGACCACGTAGAAGGCCACCGAGATGATCACCGGAACGGCGATCACCAGGATCTTCAGGATGATCCAGATCAGCGCGCCGATGTCACCGAGGCCGAGCAGCCACTGGTGCAGCGGGTCGACCGCGTTCAACAGCAATTCGTTCATGCAGCCACCACCGATACGCGTGCGGCACCCAGCGGCGCGGTCGCGCCGTGGCCCGATTCAATCCAGACCGAACCCGCAGCGACGCGGGCGTCGACCACCACCGGCAGGGTGGCCTTGCCGGCGTCGGTGCCGACCTTGGCCATCTGCCCTTCCTGCAGCTGCAGGCGAGCGGCATCTTCTGCGTTCAGCACGATGCGCGGGGCGTTGTTGAGCGGATGCGACTGCAGTGCCGGCGCGCGACGGACCACCGCATCGGTGCGGTAGATCGCGGCAGTCGAAGCCACTTCCAGGCCTTCACCGGCAACTGCCGGCTGCGCCGAAGCAGCGACGGTGACCGACACCGGGGCCAGGCTGGCACGCAGGCCGGCCAGGTCGGTGAAGTCGAAACCGGCCAGCGCCATGTCGCCGCCCAGTGCGCGCAGCACGCGCCAGCCTTCGCGGGCCTCGCCCGGCAGCTTGCCGCCGGCACGGGCCGACTGCTCGCGACCATCGAGGTTGGTCAGGGTGGCGTCGATTTCCGGCAGCGCACCGATCGGCAGGATCACGTCGGCAACGTCGCGGGTCGAGGCGCAGGCGAACTGGCTGAAGGCCACCACCTTCGCACCCGCCAGCGCCTTGCGGGCGGCCGGGGCGTCGGCGAAGTCCAGGCCCGGCTCAAGGCCGTACACCACGTAGGCCTGGCGCGGCTGCGCCAGCATCGCGGCGACGTCCTTGCCAGCCGGCAGCACGCCTGCGCGGGTCAGGCCAACGGCGTTGGCGCCCTGCGGGATGCGGCACAGCTTGGCACCGGTAGCGGCAGCGAAGTCACGCGCGGCAGCGCGGATCGCGGCAGCCTGCGGGTGGTTCTCGGCGATGCCACCAACGATCAGCACGGTGTTGTTGCCGCCCTGCACTGCCGAACGCAGCTCGGCGTTGGCCAGCGCATCGACGAACTTCGACGGGGCAACGATCTGCTTGCCGGCGACACTGAAGGCGAAGTCGAAGTCCACCGGATTGACCACGTGGATCTTCGCGCCCTTGGTGGTCTGCGCCTTGCGCAGGCGAGCGTGCAGCAGCGGCAGTTCGTGGCGGATGTTGCTGCCCAGGACCACGATGCGGTCGGCGCCCTCGATCTCGGCCAGCGGCAGGCCGAACACTTCGGCGGTTGCGGCGTCGGAGAAATCGCGGTTGTTGATGCGGTGGTCGATGTTGCCCGAGCCCAGGCCCTTGGCCAGGCGGGCCAGCAGTGCGCCTTCCTCGTTCGAGGTCGACGGGTGCACCAGCACGCCCAGGTTGTCACCCTGGTTGGCCTTGAGGATTTCGGCGGCCGCGGCCAGGCCTTCGGCCCAGCTCACTTCCTTCCACTCGCCATTGACCTTGCGCAGCGGCTTGACCGCACGGTCTTCGCTGTACAGGCCCTGGTGCGAGTAGCGGTCACGGTCGGACAGCCAGCACTCGTTCACGGCTTCGTTGTCGCGCGGCACGGTGCGCAGCACTTCGCCGCGACGCACGTGCAGGAACAGGTTCGAACCCATCGCATCGTGGTAGCCCAGCGACTCGCGCGCGGTCAGTTCCCACGGGCGGGCGCGGAACTGGAACACCTTGTTGGTCAGCGCGCCGACCGGGCAGACGTCAACGACGTTGCCGGACAGCTCGGTGGTCAGCGGCTTGCCGTCGAAGGTACCGATCTGCAGGTTCTCACCGCGGTACATGCCACCCAGTTCGTAGGTACCGGCAACGTCGGCGGTGAAGCGGACGCAGCGGGTGCACTGGATGCAGCGGGTCATCTCGGTGGCGACCAGCGGACCCATGTCCTCGTCAGGCACCACGCGCTTGCGCTCGTTGAAGCGGCTGACCGAACGGCCATAGCCCAGCGACACGTCCTGCAGCTCGCACTCGCCGCCCTGATCGCAGATCGGGCAGTCCAGCGGGTGGTTGATGAGCAGGAACTCCATCACCGAGCGCTGGAACTTCAGCGCCTTCTCGCTGCGGGTGGCGACCTTCATGCCGTCCATTACCGGGGTGGCACAGGCCGGCGCCGGCTTCGGCGACTTCTCCACGTCCACCAGGCACATGCGGCAGTTGGCGGCGATCGGCAACTTCTCGTGATAGCAGAAGCGCGGAATGGAGATGCCGGCCTTGTCGGCCGCCTGGATGATCATCGAGCCCTTGGGCACGACCAGCGACTTGCCATCGATCTCGATGGTGACGTGATCGGGTGGGACGCTCGGATTTACGGGTTGCGCGCTCATGCAGCGGCTGCCTCCACCTTCTTGCCGTCAACCATCGAATGACCGTTGACGATGTAGTACTCGAACTCGTCCCAGAACTGGCGCAGGAAGCCCTGGATGGGCCATGCAGCCGCTTCGCCGAACGCACAGATGGTGTGGCCTTCGATCTGCCCGGCCACTGCCTTCAGCTGGTGCAGGTCTTCCATCGTGGCCTTGCCGGCGACGATGCGCTCCAGCACGCGGTGCATCCAGCCGGTGCCTTCACGGCACGGGGTGCACTGGCCGCAGGATTCCTTGTGGAAGAACTGGCTGATGCGGCAGGCGAACTTGACGCAGCAGACGCTGTCGTCGAGCACGACGATCGCACCCGAGCCCAGGCCGGAGCCCAGCGCACGGATGGTGTCGTAGTCCATCGGCAGGCCCTTCAGCTCGGCCGCGGTCAGCACCGGCATCGACACGCCGCCCGGGATCGCGCCCTTGAGCTTGCGGCCCGGACGCAGGCCACCGGCCATTTCCAGCAGGTCGTCGAAGGTGGTGCCCAGCGGTACTTCGAAGTTGCCGCCGTTCTGCACGCAGCCGGACACCGAGAAGCACTTCGGGCCACCGTTGGCGGTCAGGCTCAGGCCCTTGAACCACTCCGGGCCGTTGCGGATGATCGCCGGCACCGAACCGTAGGTTTCGGTGTTGTTGATCGTCGACGGCTTGCCGTACAGGCCGAAGTTGGCCGGGAACGGCGGCTTGTAGCGCGGCTGGCCCTTCTTGCCTTCCAGCGATTCCATCAGCGCGGTTTCTTCGCCGCAGATGTACGCGCCAGCGCCCAGCGCGCCGTAGATGTCGATGTCCACGCCGCTGCCGAGGATGTTCTTGCCCAGCCAGCCGTTCGCATAGGCGTCGGCCAGGGCCTGCTCGAAGTGCTCGAACGGCTCGTGGTGGAATTCACCGCGCAGGTAGTTGTAGCCCACGGTCGAACCGGTGGCGTAGCAGGCGATCGCCATGCCTTCCACGACCGAATGCGGGTTGTAGCGCAGGATGTCGCGATCCTTGCAGGTGCCCGGCTCGGATTCGTCCGAGTTGCAGAGGATGTACTTCTGCATGTTGCCCTTGGGCATGAACGACCACTTCAGGCCGGTCGGGAAGCCGGCGCCACCGCGGCCGCGCAGGCCCGAGGCCTTGACCATCTCGATGACCTGCTCCGGCGGGATCTTCTCTTCGAGGATCTTGCGCAGGGCAGCGTAGCCACCGGTCTTCAGGTAGCTTTCGTACGACCACGGGGTGTCGTAATGCAGGGTGGTATAGACCACCTGGTGCGGCAGCGGCGCGGGGCCGACCGGACCCTTGGATTCGTGGTGATGTGCCATGCCCTTACTCCAGCCCGTCCAGCAGCTCGTCGACCTTTTCCAGGGTCAGACGCTCATGGTAGTGACCGTTGATGACCATCATCGGCGCGCCACCGCAGCCGGCCAGGCACTCTTCCTCGCGCTTGAGATAGACGCGGCCGTCAGGGGTCGATTCACCGTGCTTGATGCCCAGCTTCTTCTCGCAATGGCGCACGATGTCCTCGGCGCCATTGAGCCAGCAGCTGATGTTGGTGCAGATGGCCACGTTGTTGCGGCCCACCTTCTCGGTCTCGAACATCGAGTAGAAGCTGGCGACCTCGTAGGCCCACACCGGCGGCAGGTCCAGGTACTTGGCCACGCCGGCGATCAGTTCGTCGGTCAGCCAGCCCTGGTTCTGCTCCTGGGCCGCATGCAGGCCCTGCAGCACGGCAGAGCGCTTGCGGTCCGGCGGGAACTTGGACAGCCAGTGATCGATGTGAGCGCGGGTCTTGTCGCTCAGCACCACCATCGGGTCGACGTCGCGCGCCGCCTCGAAATTACCTGTCGCCTTCATCGGCCGACCTCAGCGAAATGCATAACGTGAAATTCCAGAAACTGCGGCGCCGGCTTGCGCCGGCTGCCTGCAGCGGGCGTTGGCGTGGCGGACGGCATTACCGGTCAACCTCGCCGAACACCAGGTCGTAGGTGCCGATCATCGCCACCACGTCAGCCAGCATGTGGCCGCGCACGACCGAATCGATCGAGGACAGGTGGGCGAAGCCCGGCGCACGCAGGTGCACGCGGAACGGCTTGTTGGCGCCATCGGAGACCAGGTAGCAGCCGAATTCACCCTTCGGGGCTTCCACCGCCGAGTAGGTCTCGCCGGCCGGCACGCAGTAGCCTTCGCTGAACAGCTTGAAGTGGTGGATCAACGCTTCCATGTCGTCCTTCATGTCCTCGCGCCTGGGCGGAGCGACCTTGAAGTTCTTCACCATCACCGGGCCCGGGTTGGCCTTCAGCCACGCCACGCACTGCTTGATGATGCGGTTGGATTCGCGCATTTCGGCAACGCGGACCAGATAGCGGTCGTAGCAGTCGCCTTCCTTGCCCAGCGGGATGTCGAAATCGACGGCATCGTACTTGGCGTACGGACGCTTCTTGCGCAGGTCCCAGGCAATGCCCGAACCGCGCAGCATCACGCCGGTCATGCCCCACTGGTGGGCCAGTTCGGGAGTGACCACGCCAATGCCGACGGTACGCTGCTTCCAGATACGGTTGTCGGTCAGCAGGGTTTCGTATTCGTCGATGCGCTTGGGGAACTCGACGGTGAAGTTCTCCAGGAAGTCCAGCAGCGAGCCTTCGCGCGAAGCATTGAGCTGCTTCAGCGCCTTGCCCTTGTGCCAGCGCGATTCCTTGTACTTCGGCATGTGGTCCGGCAGGTCGCGGTAGACACCGCCCGGACGGTAGTACGCCGCGTGCATGCGCGCGCCGGAAACCGCTTCGTAGCAGTCCATCAGCTCTTCGCGTTCGCGGAAGGCGTACAGCATCACCGCCATCGCGCCCAGGTCGAGCGCGTTGGAGCCCAGCCACATCAGGTGGTTGAGGATGCGGGTGATTTCATCGTACATGGTGCGGATGTACTGGGCACGCTCCGGCGCCTCGATACCCATCAGGGTCTCGATCGCGCGCACGTACGCGTGCTCGTTGCACATCATCGACACGTAATCCAGGCGATCCATGTAGCCGATCGACTGGTTGAACGGCTTGGACTCGGCCAGCTTCTCGGTACCACGGTGCAGCAGACCCACGTGCGGATCGGCGCGCATGATGGTTTCACCGTCCATTTCCAGGATCAGGCGCAGCACACCGTGAGCGGCCGGATGCTGCGGGCCGAAGTTCATGGTGTAGTTGCGGATTTCCTGCCGGCTCTCGGCGGCGTTGCTGGCGAATGCTTCGCCGGCCTGGTGTACGTGGCTCACTTCACTGCCTCCTGCGCGCGCTCACCTTCTGCGGTCTGCAGACGGGCGTCGTCGCGGATCACGCGCGGCACGCCGACGCGCGGCTCCACCGAGGTGACCGGTTCGTAGATCACGCGCTTCTTTTCTTCGTCGTAGCGGACTTCGACATTGCCGATCAGCGGGAAGTCCTTGCGGAACGGATGGCCGACGAAACCGTAGTCGGTCAGGATCCGGCGCAGGTCCGGGTGGCCTTCGAAGATCACGCCGTACAGGTCGAACGCCTCGCGCTCGAACCAGTTCAGGCCCGGCCAGATGCCGGTCAGCGAGGACACCACCGGCAGTGCTTCGTCAGGGGCGAAGCAGCGCAGGTGCATCATCAGGTTGTGCTGGTAGGAACGCAGCTGCGCGACCACCGCAAAGCGCTGGGTCGGCATGTGCTGCGGGCGGGCACCGTCGGCACCGTTTTCCTCGGTGGGGAACTCGCCCCACGCGAAGCGGCCCTGGGCCTTGCCTTCGACGCCTCGGCTGAAACCCTGCGAGGACACGTCAGCGGTGTCCCATT
Organism: Stenotrophomonas sp. AR029; assembly: GCF_047520695.2. NCBI lineage: Bacteria > Pseudomonadati > Pseudomonadota > Gammaproteobacteria > Lysobacterales > Lysobacteraceae > Stenotrophomonas > Stenotrophomonas sp. AR029. The sequence continues at coordinate 451,235 of NZ_JAXBQQ020000001.1, forward strand.
CGTCGGAGCCATAACCGAGGTAGTCGACGCCGCACAGATCCACGGCCTGCTCGAAACCAAACTCGTCACGCAGCGCCAGGGCGGTGGCGTGCCACTCGGCGGCAGGCACTTCCAGCGTCACTTCGCCGCGGGGTTCGACCACGATGACCTTCGCACCAGCGAAACGTGCGGAGAGTCGGTCGATGAAGGATGCTTGCTCTGCCATGGGGGCTTGGCGCGCTCTAGTCAGGTGAAGGGGTCAGCGGGCGATGGTCTGTGTACGCCAGATCTTCTTCTGCAGCTGCAGGATCCCGTACACCAGCGCCTCGGCGGTCGGCGGGCAGCCCGGGACGTAGACGTCCACCGGCACCACGCGATCACAGCCGCGCACCACAGAATAGGAGTAGTGGTAGTAGCCGCCACCGTTGGCGCAGCTACCCATCGAGATGACCCACTTCGGGTCCGGCATCTGGTCGTAGACCTTGCGCAGCGCCGGGGCCATCTTGTTGACCAGGGTGCCGGCCACGATCATCACGTCGGACTGACGCGGCGACGGGCGGAACACCACGCCGTAGCGGTCCAGGTCCAGGCGCGCGGCGCCGGCATGCATCATCTCGACCGCGCAGCAGGCCAGGCCGAAGGTCATCGGCCACATCGAGCCGGTGCGCGCCCAGTTCAGCAGTGCGTCGACGCTGGTGGTGACGAAGCCCTTTTCCAGCAGCGGGTTGTCGCCTTCCGGCCGCAGGATGTCATCAACCCGGCCTTCCGGCGACGGGTTGTTCATGAGGCCATCGAGAGTCTGAATCACTCCCATTCCAGCGCTCCCTTCTTCCAGACGTAAATGAAACCGAGGAACAGCATGCCGACGAACAGGCCCATGGTGACCAGCGAACGGGCGCCCAGTTCCATGAAGACCTGGGTCCACGGCACGATGAAGATGATTTCCAGGTCGAAGACGATGAACTGGATCGCGATCAGGTAGTAGCGCACGTCGAACTTCATGCGCGCGTCTTCGAAGGCTTCGAAGCCGCACTCATACGGCGACAGCTTTTCCAGATCGGGGCGGCGGGGACCGAGGAATCGACCAACCAGCATCAGCGTAACGCCGATACCGGTGGCAACGATCAGAAACAGCAGAGACGGCAAATATTCGGCCAGCACAGCGATTCTCTCTTGCCTCTGCCGCCGCGCCTGCAGGCGCTTTGGCATGGGGGAGTGGACGGGAACCTGCCTGGCGCCTTGGGCGCCAGACGAACCCGCTTTACTTACAAATGGTGCCCAAGAGGGGACTCGAACCCCTACGACTTGCGTCGCTACCACCTCAAGGTAGTGCGTCTACCAATTCCGCCACCTGGGCAAACGATCACATCAGACTATCTTTCCGATGCGCCGCGTATTGTAACCGGCTTCAGTCTTTCTGGGAGCCTTCTGAAGGCTTTTCTTCACCAGAAACCGAAGATTCCGCCTGAGCCGGCACATTCGCGGCCGGAACCTGGGCTGCCGGGACCGCATCGGCCTTCGGGACGGCCGGCAGCTCGCCCGCCGGAGCCGCCGGAGCAGCCGCTGCCGGGGCGGACATCAGACCCAGATCCTGGTCGGCTGCCGGACGGGTGCCGTGACCGGCATACCAGGCCATGAAGAGGCTGATGCCAAAGAACACGACAGCCAGCCACTTGGTCGACTTGGACAGGAAGTTCGAGGCGCCACGCGCACCGAACACCGTACCCGAGGCACCAGCACCAAAGCCCGAACCTGCCGCCGCACCCGAGCCACGCTGCATCAGGATCAGCGCGATCATGGCCACAGCGACCAGCACGTAGACGACATTGAGGATCAACATCAGCATTGGAAACCGCCCTCGGACAATACTTCTAGGATTAGTTCGCGGCCGCCGCCCGTGCGATGGCCAGGAAGTCCGCGGCCACCAGGGAGGCGCCGCCGACCAGCCCACCATCGACATCCGGCTGCGCGAACAGTTCCCCGGCATTGTCGGGCTTCACGCTACCGCCGTAAACAATGGGCAGTGAATCGGCGATTCTAGCATCGATACGCGCGACTTCGCCACGGATGAACGCGTGCACCTGCTGCGCCTGCTCCTTGCTGGCGGTACGGCCGGTGCCGATGGCCCAGACCGGCTCGTAGGCGACCACGGCGTTGGCGAAACCGGCCGCACCGACCAGTTCCAGTACCGGCGCCAGCTGGCTGGCGATGACCGTTTCGGTCTGCCCGGCCTCTCGCTGTTCCAGGGTCTCGCCCACGCACAGCACCGGGACCAGGCCGGCATGCTGGGCAGCGGCGAACTTGCGCGCGACCAGCTCGCTGCTTTCATGGTGGTACTGGCGGCGCTCGGAATGGCCGACCAGGCCATAGCGGGCCCCGACCTCGACCAGCATGGCCGCGCAGACTTCGCCGGTGTAGGCGCCCTTCTCGTTGCTGCTCACGTCCTGTGCGCCAAAGGCCAGGCCGGTCGCGCCGAAGTCCTCGACCAGCTCGCCCAGGTACGGCAGCGGGGGCAGGATCACCACGTCCACGCCCTCCAGCGGCAGCCCGGCGGCCACCTGCCCCAGCAGTTCATTGGCGAATTGACGGCTGCCATGCAGCTTCCAGTTTCCGGCGACGATCTTGCGGCGCATGAGCGGGTGGCTCCTGTGTGAAGTCAGCCGGTCATGATACCCGTTGCGGCAAAAATCCGTTTCCTTGTAAGCGGTTACATGGATTTTCAGCCAACGGCGCAGCCCCTCGTGGCGGAGGGGGGGGGGCGGGGTTTGGGTGGTCGCGGAGAGCCCGGCTAGATCTGGGGCTTGGCCGGGCGGGTAGGACTGCGCGGGGGGCGCTGCAAGTACGTCCATGTAAGCTCGATCGCCGCATCCATGCGACTCACGCCCCTGCGCAGCCCCACCCGCCCGGCCTCTGACACAGTCCGGCGGTTCCGCCCGCCACGGAAAGAAAAAAGAAGAACAAGAGCAAAGGCAAAAGCTGCATTCCGGGTTGATGCTGACTGGACCAACCCCCTGCCCCACTTCGATCCGAGAGATCTCATCCACGCATGGCGTGGATCTACCGTGTCGACCAAGGTCGATACACACCGGGAATCGCGATTTACCCGCCGTCACCGGGAAGCTGTCGGGGGTGGGGCGGTGTGAGTTGGCAGGACCGTTGGCGCCATGGATGGCGCCATCGAGCCCCCAGGGGTGAGGGCGCTTTGCTTGCGAAGCACTGCTTCGCAAGCGCCCGAACGCACAGCCGCCAGCGGCTGGGCCGGTCTGGGGGTTCACGGCGTGTCCTGCCAACCCACGCCGCCCCGCTCAACCGGCACGAATCCAGAACCGCCTTGGCTTTGGGCTTGCCGGCCAGCGGCCGGCACTACCGCGGGCGCAGGGTGCGACCCTGCAAAAAACAAGGCCGCCTTTCGGCGGCCTCACTTTTCTTTACTTCAGCTTGATCTCGCGCAGGCGTTCCTCGAGGAAGCCGTGGGCGGTGATCGGCTCCGGGTACCGGCTCGGGTTCTCCGGGGTGATGCACGAGGGCAGCACGTCGATCAGGAAGTCCGGGTTCGGGTGCAGGAAGAACGGCACCGAGTAGCGCGGCTGGCGCGCCAGCTCGCCCGGAGGATTGACCACGCGGTGGATGGTCGACGGATAAACATGGTTGGTCAGGCGCTGCAGCATGTCGCCGATGTTGACCACGATCGTGTCCGCGTCCGAGGTGAACGGCACCCACTCGCCGTCGTGCGACTGCACTTCCAGGCCCGCGGCACTGGCACCCACCAGCAGGGTGATGAAGTTGATGTCGCCATGAGCACCGGCACGAACGTTCGGGATGTCGTCGGTGGTGATCGGCGGGTAGTGGATCGGGCGCAGGATCGAATTGCCGAAGTTGGTCTTGTCGGCGAAGAAATTCTCCGGCAGGCCGATATGCAGGGCGAGCGCCGACAGGACGCGCGACCCCAGGTTGTCCAGTGCCTGGTACAGGCCGTACCCCCGCTCGCGGAAGCCCTCGACTTCGGTCGGCCACAGGTTCGGCGCCATCACGTCACGGTACTTGGAGTCGTCCGCGATCTCGCGGCCGATGTGCCAGAACTCCTTCAGGTCGAAGTGCTTGGAGCCCTTGGCGGTCTCCACGCCGAAGGGGGTATAGCCGCGGGCCCCGCCGCTGCCAGGCACGTGGTACTTGCGCTTGACCTCTTCCGGCAGGGCGAAGAAGGCCTTGAAGGCATCGTAGGCCGCGTCGATGTCGGCCTGCGGGATGCCGTGGTTGCGGATGCCCGCGAATCCCCATTGGCGATAGGCCGCGCCCAGCTCGGCCACGAAGGCCTCGCGGTCGCTGTCGAAACGGGTGATGTCGAGGGTGGGGATCTGGCTCACAGCGGTTCCTGGCTTGTCATTGGGTCTGGGGGGCCAGCGCATTCATGGCCCGCCTGAACATTGTGACAGATCGCCCGGGGGACGCCACTCGATACGAAGAAACAAACCGATACAATGCGCGACCCGCGCGCGGATTAACGCTTCCGTCACGTGGGGCCCGACCTTTTCCCCGCTCCCTGAATCCGCTTCGCCATGTCTGCAGCCGCCCCTGCCGCACTCGCCCTTGAAGGCTTCACCCGGCGTTGGCGCCGGCTGGCCTGGTGGTCGCTGTTCGTCGCCGGCAATGCGGTCCTGGCTGCGGCGATCGCACTGGGCAACGTGCCGCTGCGGGACAATCCAGGCGGCAGCGCGGGCCTGGCCTACCTCGCGATTGCCCTGCCCGGCCACCTGCTCGCGTTCGGCGCGCTGGCCGGCCTGCTGCCGTTGCTGCTGGGGCTGTGGCCACGCACTGCCCGTACGCTGAGCATCAGCGCCGTTCTCCTGCAGGGCCTGTGGCTGTGCCTGCTGCTCGTCGACGCCAAGGTGTTCACCCTGTACCGCTTCCACCTCAACGCCATGGTCGTGAACATGGTGTTCGGCGGCGCCCTGCAGGACCAGGTCGCCCTGTCCTGGAAGACCTGGCTGCAGGTCGCGCTGCTGGTCGCCGCGGTCTTCGCCGCCGAAGGCCTGCTGGCCTGGGCGTGCTGGAAGCTGCTGCCGGCAGTGCCGCGTCGGCGACGGGTGCTGCAGGCGTGGGCAGCGGTCGCGCTTCTGATGGCCGGCGGCCAGGTGGCCACCGCCTACTACGACGCCCGCGGCGACCGCGATGTGATCGCGCAGTGGAACTACCTGCCGTGGGCGCAACCGATCACCGCCAAGAGCTTCATGCGGCGCCTGGGCGTGGTCAGCCAGCAGCAGGCCGGCCTGCCCGACCCGCGCCATGCGCAGCTGCAGTACCCACTGCACCCGCTGCGCTGCCAGAACCCGCATCGCCCCAATGTGCTGATGGTGGTGCTGGAATCGCTGCGCCAGGACGTGCTGACACCGCAGCTGATGCCCAACACGTCGGCGCTGGCGCAGGACGCGCGCGTGTTCGACCAGCACTTCAGCACCGGCAATGCCACCCGCTACGGCCTGTTCGGGCTGCTGTACGGCCTGCCCGGTGGCTACTGGCCAAGCATGCTCGACGAGCAGCGCGGCTCGCAGCTGTTCCAGGTGCTGGGCCAGCAGGGCTACGACCTGCACCTGTACGGCAGTGCGCCGTTGTACAGCCCGGAATTCGATCGCACGGCTTTCGCCGATGTGCGCGACCAGCTGCACCAGGGTCCATCGGCACTGAAGTCCGACGGCCGCGACCGCGCGATCATCAGTGCACTGCAGCAGGACATCCGCGCCAGCCAGGCGGCGCAGCGCCCGTGGTTCGGCTTCGTGTTCCTCGACTCCACCCACGCGCCCTATTACATGCCCGATGGTTACCCGCCCGTGGCGACGCCGATGGCTGCGGACATCGACTTCCTCAAATTCGGCCCGGAGCACGACCCGACGCCGGAACTCAACCGCTACCGCACCGCCGTGCACTACGCAGACAGCCTGATCGGCTCGCTGCTGGACGACCTGCGCGCACAGGGCCTGGCCGAGGACACCATCGTGCTGGTCACCGGCGACCATGCCGAAGAGTTCAACGACCTCAAGCTGAACTATTGGGGCCACAACGGCAACTTCTCCGACTACCAGCTGCAGGTCCCGTTCGTGCTGCATTGGCCAGGCAGGGCCGCTGGCCGCGACGCCCGCACCAGCTCGCACGAAGACTGGGTACCGACACTGATGCGCCACGCGCTGGGTTGCGAGAACGCACTGACCGATTACAGCACCGGCCAGGACCTGCTGGCCGAACCGCAGGGCCCGCGTGCGCTGGTGGTCGAAAGCTGGTCGCAGCGCGCGATACGCCATGGCGACGCGATCTACGTGTTCGACAAGTTCGGCAACGCCACAGCGCTGGACCGGCACTACCTCCCGCTGCCCCAGCAGGCCCCTGATGCGGCTGCCGTACGCACTGCATGGGAAGCGTTGACCCGCTTCCGCAATCGTTGACCTTCAAGGATCGATCCCGCATGAACCGTCCGCTGCGCATCCTGCACACCGAAGCCGCCAAGGGAATGGGCGGACAGGAGATCTACATCTTCCGCCACATGCAGGTGATGCGCGCGCGTGGCCACGAGGTGGCGCTGCTGTGCCAACCCGAAGCGCGACTGGCCAAGCTGGCACACGACGACGGTTTCACCGTGCACACCCTGCGCATGGGCGGCCTGCTGCGTCTGCTGCGCGGCATCTGGTCGGTCTCGCGCCTGGTGCGCCGCGAACGCTATGACGTGGTCAACACCACCAGCCGCCGTGACGCGCTGATCGCCGCCGCCGGCGCACGCCTGGGCGGCACGCCGCTGGTGGTGCGCTCGCGCCACCTGATGAGCCCGGTCAACTCGCTGCTGACCTATACCGGCCTGCCGCACCGGGTGCTGACCGTCAGCAGCTTCGTCAAGCAGTTGCTGGCCGAGCGCGGCATTCCGGCCGAACACATCGGTATCGTGCCGCCCATCGCGGTCCCGCCGCGCTGGAGCGAGATCCGCAAGGACGACCCCTGGCAATGCCTGCAGGAGGTACGCGCGGAAGTGCGCGCCGAGCTCGGCTTCGGCGAACAGGACATCGTGGTCGGTTGCGTGGCGGTGCTGCGCGAACCCAAGGGCCACGCCGACCTGCTGCAGGCGATGGTGCCGCTGTGCAAGACGCACCCGAACCTGCACCTGGTGGTGGTCGGCGATGGCCAGCCGGTCATGGATCGACTGCAGGCGCTGCGCGACGAGCACGGGCTGCAGCAGCAGGTCCACCTGCTCGGCTATCGTGACGGCGCGTGCCGGCTGATGGCCGGCTTCGACATCTTCGCGCTGGCTTCGCACAAGGAAGCGGCCGGTACCGTCTTCCTGGAGGCCGCCTATGTCGGGGTGCCGATCGTGGCCACGCGCGTGGGTGGCGTGCCGGAAATGGTGGTCGATGGCAGCAATGCGATCCTCACCCGGCTGGGCGACAATGCAGCCCTGACAGGCGCCCTGCGCCTGCTGGTGGACGATCCGGAACGGCGGCGGCAGATGGGCCGCGCGGGCTGGGACTGGATGCGCAGCGCGCACCGGTTCACTCCCGACGGCCACGGTGAGACCACCGAATACTATTACCGCCAGTGGCTGAAGGAGCTGGGACATGGCTGATGCCCGAACCGTACCGGTGCTGATGCACCACCACGTCAGTCCGTCGCCGGGCATGATCACAGTGTCACCGGAGAATTTCGAAAGCCAGATCGCCTGGTTGGCCGGCAACGGCTGGACCTCGCTGACACTGGACCAGTACGCCGGTTTCCTGGCCGGCAAGCCGGTGCCGCGCAAGTCGATCGTGATCACCTTCGACGATGGCTACCTGGACAACTGGGTGTATGCGCACCCGATCCTGCAGAAGTACGGCATGCACGCAGTGGTGTTCGTGGTCACCGGCTGGATGGGCGAAGGCCCGGAGCGGCCCCATGCGGGGCTTGCCGGGGCAGTGCTGCCTGCCACGCCGGACCACCGCGGCTGCGAAGCGGCGATCTACCAGCAGAACCGCAGCGACGACGTGATGATGCGCTGGAGCGAAGCGCGCGCGGCCATCGCCGCCGGCACCTTCGAAGTGCATTGCCACACCCATACCCACACCCGCTGGCTGCGCCGCGACGACCTGGACCGCGCACAGCGCCGTGCCGGCCTGAGCCACGATCTGGCAGTCTCGCGCGAAGTCCTGCGGGACAAGCTCGGCGAGGTGTCCGATACGCTGTGCTGGCCTTACGGCGATTTCGACCAGGACCACATCGAGGTGGCGCGCGAGCACGGCTTCCGCTACCTGCACACCACCCACCCATTCGGCCGCAACGTGGTCGGCGGCGATCCGGAACGCATCTACCGCTTCGCGATCCGCAACCGCCCGGCGAGCTGGTTGCGCAAGCGCATCGCCCAGAGCTACACCCCCCTGATCGCGCCGCTGTTCAATGGCTTCAAGGCGCGGCAGAAGAAGATGGTGCCGGGGCCGTGAGCCTCGCGCAGCCCTGCCGCGTGAACGAAAAACGCCCCGGCATTGCGGGGCGTTTCTGTTTGGGCGAATGCGCAGCTGCCTCAGGCGGCGGCTTCACGGACCGCCGCGGACAGGCGGTCCAGCGTGTCCTGCATCAGCGTTGCATCATCGGCCTCGACCGTGACACGCACCACCGGCTCGGTACCGGACGGGCGCAGGAACGCACGGCCACGGCCGGCCACCGACTGCTGCGCGTCGGCCAGCGCGGCCTGCACACTGTCGGCCTGCACCGTTGCCTTGGCCGAGACATTGCCCAGCCGCACGTTGACCGTCTTCTGCGGCACCCGCACCAGTCCCTTCAATGCCTGGCGCAGGGTCTGCCCGCTGTTGCGCAACGCCACCAGCACCTGCAGCGCACTGACGATGCCGTCACCGGTGGTGGCCCGATCCAGGCACAGCAGGTGGCCGGAGGCTTCACCGCCGAGCACCCCACCGCCTTCGATCAGCGCCTGGTGCACATAGCGATCACCGACGTTGCTGCGCACGAACGGAATCTGCAGATCGGCGAAGGCCTTCTCCACGCCGTAGTTGCTCATCAGCGTGCCGACCACCGGGCCGCGCAGGCGGCCTTCGGCTTTCCATGCGCGGGCCAGGATATACAGCAGGTCATCGCCGTCGACCGGGTTGCCCTGGTCGTCGGCCATCAGCACGCGGTCGCCGTCGCCGTCGAAGGCAATGCCGAGATCAGCGCGGGTTTCGCGGACCTTGGCCGCGAGATTGTCGATATGGGTGGAGCCCACGCCGGCGTTGATGTTGACGCCGTTGGGCTCGGCGCCAATGCCGATCACCTCGGCACCCAGCTCGCGGAACAGCAGCGGTGCGATCTGGTAGGTGGCGCCGTGCGCGCAGTCCAGCACCAGGCGTACGCCACGCAGGTCGAACGCGCGCGGCACGCTGGCCTTGCAGAACTCGATGTAGCGGCCGACCGCCTCGCGGCCACGCGATGCCTTGCCCAGCTTCTCCGATTCGACGGTGGTGAACGGAACGTCCAGCGCCGCTTCGAGGGCAAGCTCGGTGGCATCGTCGAGCTTCTCGCCCTGGGCGGAGAAGAACTTGATGCCGTTGTCGTAGTGCGGGTTGTGCGAGGCGCTGATGACGATGCCGGCATCCACGCCCAGCGTACGGGTCAGGAACGCCACCGCCGGAGTCGGCATCGGCCCCAGCAGCTGCACGTCGGCACCGGCGGCCACCAGGCCGGCTTCCAGTGCCGCCTCGAACATGTAGCCGGAAATGCGGGTGTCCTTGCCGATCACCACAATCGGCCGGCGCCCGTCCTGGCCGCGCTGGGCGACCAGTACACGGCCCAGGGCGTTGCCCAGGCGCAGCACGAAGTCGGCCGAGATCACGCCCTGGCCGACCCGGCCACGGATGCCATCAGTACCGAAGTACTTGCGGCCTCCCATCATGCCACCTCCGGCGCCGGCTGACGGCCCAGCATCGCCAGCAGGTCGGACAGGCGGTCACGCAGCTCGCGGCGGTCGCAGATCTGGTCGATGGCACCGTGCTCCAGCAGGAACTCCGAGCGCTGGAAGCCTTCCGGCAGCTTCTCGCGCACGGTCTGCTCGATCACGCGCGGGCCGGCGAAGCCGATCAGCGCCTGCGGTTCGGCGATATTGATGTCGCCCAGCATCGCAAAGGAGGCCGAGACACCACCGGTGGTCGGATGGGTCAGCACCGAGATGTACGGCAGCCCGGCTTCACGCAGCTTGCCCAGCGCGGCCGAGGTCTTGGCCATCTGCATCAGCGAGAACAGGCCTTCCTGCATGCGTGCGCCACCGCTCTGCGAGAAGCACACGTAGGGCGCACCGATCTCGACCGCGGTTTCTGCGGCCAGTGCGAAACGCTCGCCGACCACCGAGCCCATCGAGCCGCCCATGAAGGCGAAGTCGAAGGACGATGCCACCAGCGCACGGCCCTTGAGCAGGCCGCGCATGGCGATCAGCGCGTCGTACTCGCCGGTGTTCTTCTGCGCGATCTTGATGCGCTCGCTGTACTTCTTCTGGTCCTTGAACTTGAGCAGGTCGGTCGGCCCCAGGCGCGCACCGATCTCGGTGGTGCTGTCGGCGTCGAACAGGGCGGCCAGGCGCGCGCGCGCGCGGATCGCCATGTGATGGCCGCACTTCGGGCAGACTTCCAGGTTCTCTTCCAGTTCCGGACGGTACAACGCGCTGCCGCAGTTGCTGCACTTTTCCCACAGGCCCTCGGGGACACTGCGCTTCTTGCTGGGGGTGTTGTCGGTGCGGATGCCGGACGGCATCAACTTGCTGAGCCAACTCATGCGGGAGGACACTTCCGTTCAGGGCGGCCCAGGGGCCGCAAAGGCGGACAGTCTAGCTCCGCTTTCCCCGCCCGTGCACCCCCTTTCCAGCCGCGGGGCAGCCGGAAAAAACCATGCTGGGACGTACGTTTAGGTGCTGGGCGGTACCCGCCGCTGGCCGGCAGCCCTTGCACGCGAGCCATCAGGAGGAGGCCGGCCAGCGGCCGGCAGTCCTGTTACGCGTCCAGCGCCTGCCGCAGCGGGGCGAGGAAGGCCCGGGCGCGCTGCACCGCGTCTTCCGCCGAACCCGCTTCTGCCAGCGCCGCCACCAGCGCGCTTCCGACCACCACGCCATCGGCCTGGCGGGCCATGGCCGCGGCACTGGCGGCATCCTTGATACCGAAGCCCGCCACCACCGGCACCGATGCGCGCGCGCGCAACGCCTGCAGTCGGGTACTGGCGGCATCGCTGTCCAGGCGCTCGGACGCGCCGGTGACACCGGCAAAGCTGACGTAGTAGAGATAGCCACGGGCCAGCGCCAGCAGCTTGTCGGCTCGCGCCTCGCTGGTGGTCGGCGACGCCAGCAGGACCAGCGCAAGGCCGGCTGCGTCGAACGCCTGCTGGGCGTCGCCCGCTTCTTCCGGCGGCAGATCGACCAGCAGCACGCCGTCCACGCCGGCGTCGACGGCGGCCTTGGCGAAGGCCGCGTAGCCATGGATCTCCACCGGGTTGAGGTAGCCCATCAGCACCACGGGGGTCTGCGCATCGCGTTCGCGGAACTGCGCCACGGCCTGCAGGACGTAGCGGCTGCCGGCGCCGCGCGCCAGCGCGCGCTCGGAGCTGCGCTGGATGGTCGGGCCATCGGCCATCGGGTCGGAAAACGGCACGCCCAGTTCGATCACGTCGGCGCCGGCCTCGACCAGTGCGTGCATGACCGGCACGGTCGCCTCCAGCGAGGGATCACCGGCGGTGACGAAGGGAATCAGCGCCTTGCGCTGCTGTTCGCGCAGACGCAGGAAACAGGCATCGAGTCGGGATACGGGCATTTCAGGCACATCCTTCAATCAGTTCAATCGCATCGCTGGTTCCCCAGTACATCCGGGTGACCTTCCCTTCAAACAGTTCCAGGCGGATGCCCAGGTCCGAACCCGGGTCCTGCCAGGTGAGGTACTCGCCCTGGTCACCGTCGTAGGCATGCGGGCTGGATACCGGCGGCTTCGGGAACTGTGCCATGGCCTGGGCACGGGTCATGCCGATGCGCAGGCCGAATGGACCGGGCTGTTCAACCGGCAGCTCCGGGTCGTCGCCCGGCTTCAGATCAAAACGGACCACGCGGTCGTCGTCGGTCATCATCGACACGCCCGGCGGCAACCCCCTGCCGTCGTAGTACTCGCAGTCGCCTTCGAAGAACTCTTTCGCGCCCTGTGCCTTCCAGGGCCCCAGTGACTTCAGGTCCCCCATGTGCTGGCCGACCAGCACTTCGCCGGCATGGTCCAGTGCCACCGAGGCGACGGCGGGGGCGTTGTCGCCGTTGCTCTCTTCCGCAGACGGCGGATCGACGATCGGCGTACGCGCCATCGGGTCGAGGTCATCGTTGGCGGCCGGCTGCTGTGCGGGCTGCGCGGTGGCTTTGGCAGCCGGCGCAAGCACTGGCGGTTCCGGCGGCTGGCACGCGGCCAGGCCCAGCACCAGCAGAAGCACCCCGCTGTTCCGCAGCAGCGCGCTCACAGCACCAGCCCTTCGCGCGCGGCGATGGTGTGCACGTCCTTGTCGCCACGGCCGGACAGGTTGCACAGCACGATCTGGTCACGCGGACGCTCACGCGCCAGCTTGATCGCCTGTGCCAGTGCGTGGCTGGACTCCAGTGCCGGCAGGATACCCTCGGTATGCGCCAGCAGGTGGAAGGCCTGCAGCGCTTCTTCATCGGTGATGCCGAGGTAGCGCGCACGGCCGGTATCGGCCAGGAAAGCATGCTCCGGGCCGACGCCCGGATAGTCCAGGCCGGCCGACACCGAGTGGGTCTCGATGATCTGGCCGTCGTCGTCGCACAGCACATAGGTGCGGTTGCCATGCAGCACGCCCGGCCGACCGGCGGCGATCGATGCGGCGTGGCGGCCGGTGCCGATGCCGTCGCCGGCGGCTTCGGCGCCGACGATCTCGACCTGGCGATCGTTGAGGAAGGCGTGGAACAGGCCGATGGCGTTGCTGCCGCCGCCGACGCAGGCGGTGATCGCATCGGGCAGGCGGCCATACTCGGCCAGCATCTGCTCGCGCGCCTCGCGGCCAACGATGGCGTTGAAGTCACGGACCATGCGCGGATACGGATCCGGGCCGGCCACGGTGCCGATGATGTAGAAGGTGTCCTGCACGTTGGTCACCCAGTCGCGCATCGCTTCGTTGAGCGCGTCCTTCAGGGTGGCCGAGCCGGAGGTGACCGGCACCACCGTCGCGCCCAGCAGCTTCATTCGGTAGACGTTGATCTTCTGCCGCTCGATGTCGGTGGCGCCCATGTACACCACGCATTCCAGGCCCAGGCGGGCGGCAACGGTGGCACTGGCAACACCGTGCTGGCCGGCACCGGTCTCGGCGATGATGCGCTTCTTGCCCATCCGCGCGGCCAGCAGCGCCTGGCCGATGGTGTTGTTGATCTTGTGCGCGCCGGTGTGGTTCAGGTCTTCACGCTTGAGCAGGATCTGCGCGCCGCCGACATGGTCGCTCAGGCGCTGGGCATGGTAGATCGGGCTCGGCCGGCCCACGTAATGGGCCAGGTCGCGGTCGTAGGCAGCCTGGAATGCCGGGTCCTGACGGGCCTGGTCATACGCCTGGGCCAGTTCCTGCAGCGGACCCACCAGGGTTTCGGCAACAAAGCTGCCGCCGTAGCGGCCGAAATGGCCCTGGGCATCCGGGAAGGCGTGGTAGTCGGCAATGGGGGAGGCAGACATGGAAGCGACCGCTGGTTCGAGACAGGTGGATACTCTAGCGCACGGGTCTTGACCGGAAAATGGATATTATCTGGCGCATATCGTCAGGAAATCTCACATGAGCCGTTCCCTGCTGCCGCCGCTCAATGCGCTGCGTGCGTTCGAGGCCACCGCCCGTCTCGGCGGCGTTGGCCGCGCCGCACACGACCTGCATGTCACCCACGGTGCGGTCAGCCGCCAGCTGAAGCTGCTGGAAGACCATCTCGGCCTGGCGCTGTTCCAGCGTGCCGGTCGCGGCCTGCGCCTGACCGCTGCGGGCACGCGGCTGCAGGCAGCGTGCAGCGAGGCCTTCGGCGGCATCGAAGACTGCGTGCGCGAACTGCGGCGGCCGGCGGCGGCCCCGGCGCTGGTACTGGGCTGTAGCGGCAGCGTGCTGGCGCGCTGGATGATCCCGCGCCTGCCTGCGCTGCAGGCCGCCCTGCCCGGCGTGCGCCTGCAATGGTCAGCGCTGGATGGCAGCTTCACCGAGGCACAGGCGGCACTGGATGCGGTATTGCTGCTGGCGCAGGGGCCGTGGCCCCGCGGCTGGCAGGTGCGTGAGCTGGCCCCGGAACGGGTCGGCGTGGTGGTGGCCCCCTCGCATCCGGCCGCGCAGCGACTGCGGCATGTACCGCCCTCGGCGCTGCTGCAGGAAACGCTGCTGCACACCAGCTCACGGCCGCAGGCGTGGCCGGCGTGGGCGCAGGCGCACGCTCTGGACCCCGCGAAGCTGCAGCTGGGTACGGCCTTCGAGCATCTGTACTACCTGCTGGAGGCAGCGGTGGCCGGGCTGGGCCCGGCGATCGCACCCGAGCCACTGGTGGCCGAGGACCTGGCCGCCGGGCGACTGGTCGCGCCGTGGGGGTTTGCCGCCACCGGTGGTTTCTGGGTGCTGGCGCGACCGGACGGACCACCTGATGCGCGCGTGGATGCGCTCGCCGACTGGCTGGGCCAGCAACTCCGCTGACAACAAAAAGGGGACGGAGGGAATTAAGTCGCAAGTGGCACAAACGACTTAATTCCCTCCGTCCCCTTTTTTCAGCTGGCGGTCGGTGTGGCCAGGCGCTGCTGCAGGTCTTCGCGCAGGCGCGACAGCTCGACTTCGGCCTGCTGCCGCTGCTGCATCCCTTCGCGATGGATGCTGCGCACTTCTTCCACCGTGGCGATCAGCTGGTCGTGCACATGGCGCAGCGTGGCCACGTCGATCACGCCGCGCTGGTTGCTGCGCGCGGTATCCACCGAGGCCTGGCGCAGCAGGTCGGCATTGCGGCGCATCAGTTCGTTGGTGGCGTCATCGATGGCCGTGGACAGTTCGACCGCAGCCTTCTGTTCGCCCAGCGAGAGCTGGATGGCGAACTGGCGCTTCCACGACGGAATGGTGATGTCGCGGACGGTGTTGAACTTCTCGATCAGCTGCAGAGCGTTGGCCTGGATCAGGCGGATCATCGGCAGCGACTGATCGGCGGCGTGCTGCATCAGCTGCAGGTCGGACACGCGCTTCTCGATCAACCGGATCGCATTGTCGATCTCGCCCTGGCGGATGCGCTGCTGGGGGTCCTCGCTGGCCTGCCCGGCCAGCTGTTCGGCCTGCAGTTCGGCCAGCCGCTGCTTGCCCGCTGCCGCATACAGGCCGAGCGCACGACGTTCTTCGCGGACGATATCGTGCATGCGGTCGAACTCGCCCACGCGCTTGCCCATCAACGCCTGCTGCACGCCGACGTCGGCCAGCAGCTGTTCGATCTGCGCGTTGGTGTCGCTGAACTTCTGCACCAGCTCGCCCTTGGAGGCGCGCATGCGGTCGATCAGGCCACCGATCACCGGCACCTTCGAACGCTGGGCGAAGCCATCCAGCTTCAGGCTGCGCGCGATGCGCACCACCTCGCCCAGCTTCTCGCCACTGGCATCCAGGTCACGATTGCGCACCTGGTCCAGCAACTGGCTGGAGAACGCGGCGGTGCGCGTGGCCGCCTCGCGGCCGAACACCTGCAGGTTGCCCGGGCGCAGATCGTCCAGTTCCAGACGGATCTCGGCGATGCGCGGTAGATCCTCGCGGACCAGCCCAAGCGCCTGCAGTGCACCTTCGTCGAGCGCAGTGGCGGTGGTCGTGCCGGGTACGAGGGCACCGGGGGTCTGGCTGTCCTGGGTCATCGGGCAGTCTCCTTGCAGTTGGGTAAGCGGCAGCGGCGGCCGGCTCAAGGCAGTCTAGCCTGAGCCGCGGCCACCTCGTCATCGATCTGTGCGTGCAACGTGGCAGCCTTGCCAGCCAACGCAGCGCCCGCAGCGGCCTGGCCCGCCACTGCAGCCTGCCGCCAGGCCGGCAGCAGCACGTCATGGATGCGCGCGAAGCGTTGCAGCAGCATGTTGTCCTGGTCCTGCAGCAGCTGCCATTGACCGGCTTCCAGGCGGCGCAGCGAGGCCAGCCGGCGAAGATGGTCCAGCCGATGCGACAGCGCGGCCTGACCGGCGCTATCCAGCGTCGTCAGCCGCGACGCAGCCAGTTCGGCCCAGCCGTCCAGCGCCGCGGCCGCCGCGGAATGCTCAACGATGGCCATGGCCCGCAGCTGCATGTGCTGCTGCAGGTGCTGGGCCTGCTCACGCGCCTGCAGGGCCAGTACGCCCAGCTGCGACTGCAGCGCGTGCCCTTCTGCTTCGCGAGCGACATCGCGCCCCAGCAGCCGTCCCCACCAGCCTTCCTGCTGCCGGATCTGCGCCGGGTTGCCGGCCTGCAGAGCCAGCGCGATGCGCGCAAGCGCAGCCACCAGGCGCTCGCCCGCATCCGGTGGCAACGGCGCTTCGCGCCGCGCCAGCGCCTGCAGCAACGGCGCACCATAGTCGGCCAGCGCAGCGACATCGACCGTATCCGGCAGCATCGGTGGCGGCAGTGGCACGCGCGTGGTCACGGCAGCGGCGGCGGCTTCGGCGTGGATGCCGGCATGCCATCGCCGTCTTCCGGTGGCAATGACTCGCCGTAGAAGTGGCGCATCAGCGCCTCATCCAGCGCCCGCTCCTCCGGCGTCGCGGCGCGGCGCACGCGCGCGCGCTGCGCCACCACAGCGCTCGGCGTGCCCCGCTCGACCTGCTGTCGCGCCCAGCCGGCGAACGCGGCCAGGGTCTGCGACACCTGCACCTGCTGCGCCTGCGATGCCGCCAGCAGCTCCACCAGCGGCGCCAGGCCCGCCTGCAGGTCTTCGGCCAGGGGCGTGGCCGGCACGCTGGGGGCTGCCACGACCGGCGCCGGCGCGGCGGCGGGACGCGCCTCTGAAAGGCGATGCAGGGCCTCCAGCAGCGCCGGCCACGGCGCCGGGGCCGCAACGGGGATCGCTTCTGGCGCGGGCGGTGGCAGCTGCAGCGCGGTGGCGATATCGGCCAGCTGCGCCACCACGCGCCCGCCGACATCGCTGTCGTCGGCACCCATGGCCTTGTTGCGCAGGAAGTCGCGCTTGATCTGCGCCCAGCGCTGCGCCTGCGTGTCATCCAGTACGCCGCGCAGTTCGGCCAGCTTCAACAGGTTCTCTTCGGCGCCGGTGGTCAGCAGCTGCGCCTCGCCCAGGTAGTGGTCGGAGATCAACTGCTGCAGTTCGTCCTCGTTCATCACCGGGGAGATCTTCTCGGCCAGCTTGTTCATGTTGCGGTAGCTGCCCTGCAGGCGGAACGGCGGCTCGGTGCGGTAGCGGTCGTCCTGTGCGGCGCTGGCGATGTACTGCTGGTTGACCCGGTAGACCACGTCGCGCACACGCAGCATGCGCTGCAGGGTGGCGGTGATCTCGTTGATCTCCGCGCTGCTGTAGGCGTGGCCGAGGCTGTTGGTCGAGACCTCCTTGCCCATCGCGCGGTCGACCAGCACATACAGGTCGGCCATGTCGCGCGTGGCCAGCGGCGCCAGCACCGGATTGGAGGTCAGGCTGTTCTCGATGTAGCTGAGGGTGAAGGCGGCCTCCATGCCACCGAGCACGTCACCGAGGTTGTAGATGTCGGCACGGTTGGCCAGCATGTCCGGAATCTTGAACACCTCGCCGGACTCGGTGTACGGGTTGCCGGCCATCACCACGCAGAACTTCTTGCCGCGCATGTCGTAGGTGCGTGTGCGACCGCGCCACACACCCTCGATACGGCGGGTGCCATCGCACAGCGAGATGAACTTCTGCAGGAACTCGGGATGGGTGTGCTGGATGTCGTCCACATACAGCATGGTGTTGTTGCCCATTTCCAGCGCCAGGTTGAGCTTCTCCAGCTCCTGCCGCGAGGTCGCGTCCGGTGCCTGGGCCGGGTCCAGCGAGCGCACCTCGTGGCCCAGCGCCGGGCCGTTGATCTTCATGAAGACCAGGCCCAGCCGGTGCGCCACGTATTCCATCAGCGTGGTCTTGCCATAGCCCGGGGGCGAAATCATCATCAGCAGGCCCATCAGATCGCTGCGCTTGTTCTCGCCGACCGTGCCCATCTGCTTGGCCAGGTTGTCACCGATCACGCCCAGGTAGACATCGTTGATCAACTTGTTGCGTACGAACGAGGACAGCGGCCGCGCCTTGAACTCGGAAAGCCGCAGGGTCTCGCGCTCGCGACCGATGATGCCCTGGCGCAGCGCCTGGTAGGCATGGAACGCTGGCACGAAATGACGCAGGTGCTGCTGCAGGCGCGCCAGGAAATCATCCAGCGATACCACCAGCGTGCCATTGCTGATGCGTGCGTGTTCACCCAGCAGGCCATTGACCTCCGCCTGCAGTGCGGCATCGCTGGTACGGGTGCGCAACTGGCGCTGCACCAGCAGCAACGCGGCGGCTTCGTCGACATAGCCGGCATGCTGGGCATGCGCCGGCATCCGCGCCACTGCGCGCAGCCACTGCCCAGCCAATGACCAACGCGTAGCCAGTGGATCCTGGCCGCGCTGCAGGGCACGCTCGACCGCCTCACGCTGCCGCGCCTGCTCCAGCTGCTGGGCCAATGCCTCCAGCAGCGCCACCGCGTGGCGGCTGCTGCTGAACACCGGATCGCCCGCCGCGAGTTCTTCGCCCAGATAGGCGGATGCAGCCTCCGCGGCATCGGCATCGAACGGCAACGCGTGGGACTGCGCATACGCCAGCAGCGTCTCGGCCATTTCTGTGCGCAACGCCAGACGCCCTTCGTCGGACCCCAGCAGGCGTGCCAGCGCCTCGGCGCCCACCTGCCGCGCCGGCCATTGCGCCACCGCTTCGCGCCGCTGCTCGGCGGCCCAGAACAGCAACGCCAGCGCACGCACCCGCGGTGCATGGCGCAGGCTGCCGGCCGCCTGCTGCAAAGGCAGTAGCGCACGCAGGATCAGTGCCGCATCGTGGTCATGGATGCCGCGCTCGTAGCCCTCGCGATAGCGTGGTGCGGCAAACGCACGCACGCGCTGATCCAGCGCTTCCGGGTTCGCGACGTCGTGCTGCAGCGCAGCCAGATCGAGGCCGTCGCGCCCCTCCTGCGCGGCCAGCAGCAGGCTGCCGGCCAGGTACTCGCCGCGATACAGCGTGGGCGATTCCGAGTCGAGGGTGACCGGCCAGAACGGCTTGAGTGCGTCCAGCTCCGGGTCGTGCAGGGTCTCCAGGAAGTCGGTGCCGGTCAGATGGATGGCCAACGTATCGCCACGCGGCAACAGGGTCAGGTCCAGTGCCTGCGTATTGACGCTGAAGCGATGGCGCGGGCCCAGCCGCACCACGTTGCCGCCGGCTTCGTACAGGTCACTGCGGTCGCGCAGCTGGCGCACCGCCTGGTCACGCACGCCCTTCAGCCGCGCCTCGATGTCGTCGGCCTTGACGTTGTCGTGCAGCGTGCGCAGGCGCTCGGCCAGCTCACGCAGCTTGAGGATCAGCGGATCGCCGGCAAAGAACGCGTTGAGCTCATCGGCGGTGGCGAAGCGCTCGGTGCGCCTGGCCAGGCCGTCGAGGATCCGATTGGCCGCATCCAGTACCGAACGCGCCTTGCGCTGGCGGTCATCCAGCAAGGCCTGCTTGTGCGTTTCGAAGGCCTCGACCAGCTCTTCGCGCTTGCTCAGGATGTCGCCGAGGAACTGCTCGTGTTCGCCGAACTGGCTCTCCAGTTCTTCCAGCTGGACCAGCAGGCGCGACAACTGCTCGTCGGCACGTTCGGGGTCGGTGGCCAGCGCCAGCGCGCTGGTGATCGACTGCGAGAACAGCGCGAACTGGGCGGCGAACTGCGCCACGGCCTCGGCCGAACCGAGTGACCTGCGGCGCTGGTCAGCACGCGCGCGCGCCTGGTTGAGGCGACCGTACAGCACCGAGATCGACTCGACCACGCGGGTGCGGGCAGTGGCATCGTCCACCTTCAGGCCGGCCATCAGCTCGGACAGCATGTCCAGGTCGGACGCCATGCCACGCAGGCCTTCCAACTGCTCGTCCAGCTGGCGCGCCGTCTGTGCTTGCTGCGCGGCATCGTCCAGCGCCTGCAGGCGCGTGGCCAGCGGCGCCAGCGCCTCCTCGCCGGCGAGGAAGTCACCGGTGGCGGCGCCAACACGGTCCTGTGCCTCCACCAGTTCGACGGTCATCGTCTCGATGCGCGCGGTGTCGATGTAGCGCAGCTCGCGGAGGGTCAGCAGCCGCCCGCGCAATGCGGTGATCGCGTTGAGGGCCTCGACGAAGGCCTGCACCTCGCTCCAGTTCTGCGGTTGCAGCCGGCCCAGCAGCGCCTTGTGCGCGGCCTCTGCCTCGACCATCGCCTGCGCTGACTGCTGGCGGATCGACTGCACCTTCTCGTACTCGTCCAGCACCGATTCGCCGGTGGCGCTGATCTGCCGCAGCAGCGCCTCGGCGCCATCGCAGGCCTCGTCGCCCAGCCAGTGGTGCGCATCGAACAGGCGCCGGGTATCGGCCACCAGTCGCTGGTAGCGCTGTACCGACACGTCCTGGCCTTCAATCTCGCGCGCCAGGTTGAACAGGTTGGAGATGCCGCGCACCAGCTCGGCGTTGCCGATGCGGCCCATGAAGGTGTTGCCGGGCGGTCGGCTGGCGGCAAACTCGTCACTGCTGAACGGCGTCTGCCAGACCTGCATCGGATGGATGCGGGTCGGTTCGCTGCCCTCGGCATGGAACAGCACCATGCGCCCGTCCTGCATCAAGGCGTAGCCATGGCCGAACACCGGGTTCTGCAGCACGCGCTGGATGGTGTTGTAGACGAACAGCGCCGAGCGCCCGCCTTCGCGCTCGTAGAAGATGTACAGCACGTCCTCGCCGTTTGGCGAACGGATGCTGCGCTTGAACTGCATGCCGGCCATCGAGGCATCAAATGCCTTGTGCTCGCCGCCCTGCAGGTAATAGCCACCCGGGAAGATCACGCCATGGTCTTCGGGCAGCTGCACGCAGGCCTGCACGATCGCATCATTGCGCACGATGCCGCCGGTCAGCGTGTTGTAGATCAGGCCGCGCCATTCGGTCTCGCGGTACGGCAGCACCTTCAGCAATACCAGCGAGCCGACCCGGGCGAACTCGAACTGGGCGTCGTCCAGCGACTGCGTGCTGTCCTCCACGGGTTCACTGTAGATGCCCTGTCCGGTTTCGGTGTTGTTTTCGACCTTGATGGTGAGGTCGCCACCGGTGGTCTCAACGAACAGGGTGTCGAGGATGTTCAGGTGCGAGTGGCGGCCGTTGACCGCGAGGTCGCGGGTCGCCCGGGTCCATTCGAAGTCGAACGGCGGCGGCAGTGCGATATCGCGCTCACCGCGCGCATCCAGGTAAGTCAGCTCGCCCTCGCGCGACAGCGCCCAGCGGAACACGCGCACGTCGCTGCTGCGCTCGCCGATCTGGAACGAGGCCAGCAGCTTGTCGCCGACCACGATCAGCTGCAGCAGGCGCGCGTGCTTGTAGTAGGCATACAGCTCGTTGAAATCGTGCACGAAGCCGGGCTGGTCGAGAAAGCTGCCCTTCAGCTCCAAGGCAGCGACGTCGTAGCCATCGCTGCCCTGCACCAGCCGGTACAGGCCGAACACATCCTCGATGCGGGTCTGGGTCTTCAACCCGATGAACACGTTGTAGCCGAACAGCAGGCGGTCCGGGCCCACCTGCACGATGTCACGGCCGACGCAGTTGTTGTCGCTGCGGATGCGGAAGCGCCCGACCACCTCCAGGCGGCTGTCGCCGAACTCGGCCAGGCGCTGGCGGTTGAGTGTTTCGGCCAGGCCCTGCAGGCGCTGGCCCTGCTCGGCCAGGCGGCGGCGCAGGACTTCGTAGGCGCCGCCCTGGGCGACAGCCTGGTCGACGGTGCTGCCGCCGGCCTCCGGCGCAGTGGATTCGGCGGACGGATGGGTTTCAGACATCAGCAGGTTTCCGGCTCACGGGCGGACGGCCGCGGTTGCGGCCGGCGCGGGCGGGCGATGGCGGCGGCCATCGCCCGATGCATCAACGGGCGCTGTCGACCACGGTAGCCGACACGGTCGGTACCGCTTCAGCATCCTCGGCGATCTGGCGCGGCGCCGGTTCGGCCACGGCCACGCCCAGGTAGCGCTGCATCAGCTCCTGCACGATCGGGCTCTTGCCGGCGAAGCCTTCGATCGACTTGCCCAGCGACACCGCCTTGACCAGGTTCTCGAACATGCCGCCGTCGCCGCCGACCAGGTCGATATCGGCGTTGCGCAACGCGCTGGCGATGACATTGGCGTTCTCGCGCGAGACTTCCTTGCCGGCTTCGATCGAGGCCAGCGCCTGCTTCAGGCTGTTGTCCAGCATCATGCGGAACTCTTCATGGCCACGTGCCTGGTCACTCAGCGAGGCGATGGCTTCGAACTTGCGCACCAGGCCCTCGGCCTCGGCCAGCAGCTTCTTCTGCACCACGCCGGCTTCGGCATTGCCCAGCGACTCGGTGGCGGTGGCACGGGCCAGGCCCATCTTTTCCTCACCCTGCGCCTGCGCCTGCAGGGTCTCGGCCAGAACGCGGGCTTCGTTGCTGCCCTGCTTCAGGCTGGCTTCGGCCTTGGCTTCGATCACGCGCGCTTCGGCAATGCCGACCTTCTCGATGGCCAGCGCCGAAGCTTCACGCACCTGCGCTTCGGCCAGGCCCGGCGCTGCCTGTTCGGCACGCAGAGCATCGGCCAACAGGCGCTTGGCTTCGGCCTGCTTGCCGGCCGCTTCATGCTCGGCCTGGGCCAGCGTGGTCAGTTCCACCGCGCGATGCTTTGAAGCGGTCTCGCGCGCCTGCGCTTCCTTGACTTCGCGCACCAGCGCTTCCTGCGCCTTGGCCTCGGCTTCCAGGATCAGCACCTGCTTCTGGCGGTCGGCCTCGGAGACTTCGCGCACTTCCTTGATGCGCTCCTCTTCCTGCGCCACGGTCTTGTCGATGGAGATGCGTTCACGGGTGATGTTGGCCACGTCCATCTTGCCCTGCTCGACCACCTTGTCACGCTCCACGCCCTGCAGCTGCACTTCACGATCGGTGGTGACCTGCTCCAGCTGGCGTGCGCGCTCCACGCGCTCGGCCTCGATGGCCACGGCACGCTGGCGGTTCTGCTCGGCCACTTCCACTTCGCGCAGGCGGTTCTGGTCGCGGATCTCGATCAGCTGCTGCGCTTCGATGCGGGCGTTCTCGGACAGCTGGCGCTGCTCCTCCTGCACCTTGGCGGTCTCGGCCTCCTCGCGTGCGCGGATGGTCTCGATCTCACGCTTCTGCCGCGCTTCGGCTTCGGCCTGCTGGCGTTCCAGGGCCAGCAGCGCTTCGCGCGCTTCCACGTTCTTCTTGGTGATGGCGAGCTTCTCGTTCTGCTCCAGCTCGTTGGTCACCACGTTCTGCGCGGCGGTCAATTCGGTGATCTTGCGGATGCCCTGCGCATCGAGAATGTTGAACTGGTCCAGCAGCGATTTCGGGGTCTGCTCCAGGTAGTCGATCGCCACGTCCTCAAGGACATAGCCGTTCAGATCATTGCCGATCACCGCGATGATCTCGTCGCGGAACTCCTGGCGCTTCTCGAACAGTTCGGTGAAGTCGAACTTCTTGCCGACCGTCTTCAGCGCTTCGGAGAACTTGGCGTTGAACAGCTCGTCGACGGCATGCTTGTCCGATGCACGGTCGGCACCGATGGCCTTGGCCACCCGCAGCACGTCGGCCTGGGTCTCGTTGACCCGCAGGTAGAACGCCACGGCGATATCGGCACGCATGTTGTCGCGGCAGATCAGGCCTTCCTTGCCGCGGCGGTCGATCTGCAGCGTGATCAGGCTGATCCGCATCAGCTCGGCGCGGTACAGCACCGGGATGATCAGCGCACCGGTGAAGTGCACCTTGGGCGTGGAGCTCATGTCGTTGACGATCAGGGCCACGCCCTGGTCGACCTTGCGGTAGAAGGCCTTGAACAGGCCGGCCAGGCCGAGCAGTGCGACCAGCAGCACGGCTACGCCGATCAGGAAGGGGGCCATGGTTGCCAACGTCATCAGTGATTCTCCTTGTTGCCCGGAAGCAGGTTGTCCTGGAAGTCGAGGGCGACCGCGTCGGCGCGGACCACCCGGTAATGGTGTTGATCAGCCACGTGTTCGACCAGCACGATGCGCTCGCCACGCTGCAGTTCGATCTCGCTGCGCACCTGCAGCACCAGTCCGGCGCCGCCATCGTCGAAGGTGGCGTGACCGCTGCGGGCATCCACCTTCGGCGAGGCAACCACGCCGGTACGCCCCAGCAGCGAGGCCTGCGCCACCGGGCGCAGGCGCAGCAGGAACCTGCGGACGGGGCGCAGCAGCAGCGCGGTGAACGGCACCGCCGGCAACGGCGCCAGAAGGGCCACGACCGCACCGATGGCCCAGCGCAGCAGGTCCGGCAGCGGCAACAGCACGAACAGATGGACGAAATGGGTGACGATCCAGGCGAAGAAACCCAGCAGCGTCACCACAAGCATGAGGGGAACCCCACCCAGGCCCCAGCGCGCCAGCAGCGCGGACAGTCCCTGCAGCTCATGTGGGTCGCCATGCAGTGCCCCATCGGCGCCGGCATCGCCAAACCCGTCGTCGACCAGGCCGAAGGCCGCCAGTGCCCAATACAGCACCGCCACCGCCAGCACGATGCTGTACGGCAGGGTCGGGAAACCGAACACGACGGTGAGGAACTCCTGCATCGCTTGCCTTCCTGGGCTGTGGGCGGCGGCCACCCGTTCGGGACGCGCCGGACGCGCCCCGTCGATCCCCGCGCCGGCCCTCATGGCAGGCGCGCTTGGGACCATCCTATGTGAAGAATGCGTGCAGGCTCAAATCCAGGTCCAGATCACGGCAAATAGTGACGACAATCACTCAAGAACCGTGCAATCGGCGCGGCGCACTTCCTCGACGAAGGTGCGCATCTTATCGCCGTCCTTGATGCCCGGCTCCAGTTCGATGCCACTGGAGACATCCACGCCCCACGGCAGGGTACCCAGCACCGCGTCGTAGACGTTTTCCGGGTTCAGGCCACCGGCCAGCAGGAACGGGCGATGCAGGCCGGTCGGAATGCGGCCCCAATCGAAGGCCACGCCGGTGCCGCCACCGCCGCCCGGCGCGTGGCTGTCGAACAGGAAGCCGGCGGCGCTGGGATAGCGCAGCTGCAGGGTGCGGGCGTTGATCTCTTCACGGCCGCCCATGGCGATCGCCTTCAGGTACGGCATGTTGAAGCTGCGGCAGAAGCTCTCGTCTTCCTCGCCGTGGAACTGCAGCAGGGTCGGTCGTACCGTGCGCAGCACCTCGCGCACTTCTTCCTTGCTGTTGTTGCGGAACAGCGCCACCACGTCGACCATGGGCGCGATCGCCTGGCGCATCGCGCGTGCCTCGGCCGGAGCGACCCGGCGGCTGCTTTCACGGGCAAAGATGAAACCCACCGCGTCCACGCCCAGCTCACCGGCCAGGCGGACGTCGCCGGCCCGGGTCATGCCACAGAACTTGATGCGTGTGCGGTAGTAGGAACGGCTCATAGCGTGACCTCGGCGGGCAGGTGCCAGTTGTCGGGGTACAGGGGCCCAAGGAACACCAGGCCCTGCGGCGGTGCGGTGGGACCGGCTACGGTGCGATCGCGCCCGGCCAGCAGTTCGGCGATCCATTCCACCGGCTTCTCGCCACTGCCCACCAGGATCAGCGATCCGACGATATTGCGGACCATGTGATGAAGGAATGCATTGCCCTGCACGGCGACCTCGATCACCTCGCCCTGGCGGCTGACCTGCAGTGACTGCAGCTCACGCCGGGCGTGCAGCGCCTGGCACTGCACCGAACGGAACGCGCTGAAGTCGTTCTCACCGAGCAGGGCCTGGCCGGCGGCGTGCATCAGGGTCTCGTCCAGCGCGCGGCGCTCCCAGCTCAAGGTCTGCCGGTCCAGCGCGGGCCGCACTTCGCGGTTGAGCAGGCGGTAGCGGTAGCGGCGTGCGCGCGCGGAGAAACGCGCGTGGAAATCCTCGGCCACCGGCACGCACCAGCGCACTGCGATCGAGCGCGGCAGGCGGGTGGTAGTGCCCAGCATCCACGCGCGCGGATCGCGCAGCACGTCGGTATCGAAATGCACGACCTGGCACTGGCCGTGCACGCCGGCATCGGTGCGGCCAGCACAGACCACCTGCAGCGGCGCATCGGCCACCGACGACAGGGCCTGCTCAAGGCTGGCCTGCACGCTCGGGCCACCCTCGCCCAGGTTCTGCCAGCCCCTGAAATCGCTGCCGTCGTACTCGACGCCAAGCGCGTAACGCATGTGCTACCTCAGATGTTGCGGGAGGGGCGGCGCTCAGGCCGGATCGCGTTCGGACCACACCGCCAGTTCGTTGCCACCAGGCTCGACGAACTGGAAACGGCTGCCGCCGGGGAAGGAAAACACCGGCCGCACGATCTCACCGCCAGCGTCAAGCACCGCCGCTTCGATCGGTGCCAGCTGGTCAGCGTACAGCACCAGCAGCGGGGCACCGGCATCGCTGGCACGCAGCGGCTGGCCGCGGAAGAAGCCGCCCTGCAGGCGGCCGTCGTCGAACGCGGTGTAGTCGCTGCCATAGTCTACGAACGACCAGCCGAACGCCTTCTCGAAGAAGGCGCGGCTGGCTGCAGGATCCGTGGAAGCGAATTCAACGTAGTCGATGCGGCGCTCGCGGCTCATGGCGCGGTCCTTGTCGGTAGGGTCGATCACGGCAGGCGGGCCAGCAGTTCGCGGGCCTGGGCCTGGCAGTGCAGGTCGCCGCCCTCGGCCACTTCCTGCAGCAACGTACGCGCGGTCTGGGCATCGCCCAGGTCGAGGTAGGCGATGGCCAGCTCAAGGCGTTCCTGCCCGGCGCGCAGCGCCCAGCCGGCATCGCCGGCCGGCGCCGCAGTACCGTCTTCATGCGGCGCAGCGGCCAGCGCGTCGTGCGGTGCTGCGCCTGAAGCCTCGCCGTCAGGGTGCTCTGCCGGCAGGTCGAACACGCCGCGGAACTGCGGCTGCTGTTCGGCATGCAGCGCGTAGTCCGGCACTGCCACCTCGCCGGGGGCCGCCTGCGCGAGCGGCTCATCCTGCGCGGCGGCGGCCGGCGCGGAATCCTCCTGCGTGGCCACCGGCTCGTCCCAGCGCGGCAGGTCGGTCACTGCCTCGGGCAGCTCCATCACTTCGTCATCGCGCAGCGTCTGCGCCTGCCAGTCAGCCTGGGCGGCGACGTCGGCGACCGGTTCGGCAGCCACGTCATCCTGCCCCCCGGTTTCGCTCGCCCAAGCCGGCATCGCCGGCTCCTGGCGGCCCGCTTCGGGCACCGCCGACGACCACGAGGACTGCTCGGCCAGCGTATCCAGCGCCGCGCCCGCCGGTACCGCAGCGGTCAGGCCGGCGGCATCGTCTTCGTCGCGCAGCGGCGGCAGCGGCGACGGCTTGCGACGACGCAGCAGCCAGGCTGCACCGGCCGCCAGCAGCAGCACCGGCAGCCCCAGCCAGTACCACGGCGTTGCCGCATCGCGGGTATCCGGTGCCTGCGCCAGTCGCTGCTGCGCGGCGGCCAGGTCGTTGTCCTTCATCGCGATCAGCGACTGCTGCTGTTCCTTGAGTTTTTCCAGGTCGGCGACGCGCTGCTTCAGCTCGCCAATCTCGGCATCGCGGGTCGCGATGTCCTCGCGTGCCTGGCGCAGTTGTTCGTTGCCCAGCATGTCACCCTCGCTGCCGGCTCCAGTGCCGGTGGTTGTGCCCGCGCGCGCGGCGTCGGAAGCCAGCGCCGGAGCGATTTCAAGTCGTGCCCCATTGGCCGCGGCCGGGGAAGAAGCTTTCGTGGTTGCCGCCGCGGCCATCGGGGCGACGGTACCCGCCGGTTGCGGCACGGTGCGCGCCTGCCGCCACTGCGCTGCATGCTCGCGCACCAGCGCTGCGGCCTCGGCGGCATCGACCGCCGCCAGTGCATCGCTGCCGGGCATGCGCAGTACGGCGCCTTGCTTGAGCAGGTTGACGTTGCCGCGGATGAAGGCCTCCGGGTTGGCCCGCAGCAGGGCGATCATCGCGCGGTCGCGGCTGACCTGGTTGCCGCGGGCCACCGCGCTGGCGATCTGCGACAGGGTCTGCCCACGCTGGACGATGACGCTGCCATCGGCTGCCTGCGCGGCAGCGGGTGCAGCCCCTGCACGCGGGCGAGCCGATGCAGGTGCCGGCGCTGCCGCAGTGGACGGCGCAGGTGCGCTTGCGCTCTCCGCAGCGGCCGGTGCCGGTGCAACGTCACGGACGATGGTGTTGGAGAGGGTACCGGCCGGCGCGACGATTTCCGGTTCGGCCACCGCCAGTGCGCTCGAGGGCGCATCAACCAGTGCCGAGTATTCGCGCACCAGGCGGCCCTGGCCCCAGTCGGCCTCGATCAGGAAGCTCAGCGACGGGGTTTCGACCGGCGTCTGCGAGGTCACCCGCACCACCGCCCTGCCCTGCGCATTGCGGGTCAGTTCGAACTGCAGCTCGCTGACCAGCCCGGCCGGCCGCTGCAGGCCGACGCGTTCGAAGGTGACCGCAGAGGCCAGCGCGACGCGCAGGTTCTCCAGTTCGGATGGATCGGCCGAGACTACCGGGATTTCGGCCAGCAGGGGCTGGCCCGGCTTGGACAGGACACGGATGTCACCCAAGCCCAGGGCAAGCGCCGAACTGCTGGCCAGGGCCAGCAGCGCGGTGGAAAGATAGAGGAGCGGGCGCTTCGCGCCCCTGGCCCGTTTATTCATGGGCGACACTATAAAGCGTGCGGACCGGGGTCCGCACCCACCGAGGGGACCTTCGGTAGCGCCGGCCGCTGGCCAGCAGACACGCACGTCCACACATCACGGCAATGCCGGCCAGCGGCCGGCACTACCGGTGAGGCAACCGCTGTGATCAGCGCTGCTCGGCGGCGACCAGCTCGGCCAGCTGCACGGCGTTCAGGGCAGCGCCCTTGCGCACGTTGTCCGACACGATCCACAGGTTCAGGCCACGCGGGTGCGACAGGTCCTCGCGGATGCGGCCGACGTACACCGCGTCCGTGCCCGAGGCGTGGGTGACCGGGGTTGGGTAACCACCGGCCTCGTGACGATCCACCACTTCGATGCCCGGCGACTGCTCCAGCAGCGCGCGCGCTTCAGCGACGGTGACCTTGTCGCGGGTCTCGATCGCCACCGACTCGGAGTGGCCGTAGAACACCGGCACGCGCACCGCGGTCGGGTTCACCAGGATGCTGTCGTCACCGAGGATCTTGCGGGTCTCCCAGATCAGCTTCATCTCTTCCTTGGTGAAGCCATTGTCCTGGAAGTCATCGATGTGCGGGATCAGGTTGAAGGCGATCTGCACCGGGAAGCGCTGCGGATCGATCTCCTGGAAGCTGAGCAGCTGGCCGGTCTGCTTCCCCAGTTCCTCCATCGCCGAGCGGCCACCGCCGGACACCGACTGGTAGGTGGACACATTGATGCGCTCGATGCCGTACTTGCGGTGCAGCGGCGCCAGCGCCACCAGCATCTGCATGGTCGAGCAGTTCGGGTTGGCGATGATGCCGCGCGGACGGTTGGCGACCTGTTCCGGGTTGACCTCGGACACCACCAGCGGCACGTCATCGTCGTAACGGAAGGCCGAGGAGTTGTCGATCACCACCGCACCGGCGGCGGCGAACTTCGGTGCGTATTCCTTGGACACGCTGCCGCCAGCCGAGAACAGCGCGATCTCGACACCGGTCGGATCGAAGGTGGCCAGGTCCTGGACCTTGACCTTCTGGCCGTTGAATTCGATCTCGCCACCGGCCGAACGCTCGGAGGCGAGGACGCTCAGGCTACCGACCGGGAAATCACGCTCGGCCAGGATCGACAACATGGTCTCGCCAACGGCGCCGGTGGCACCGACGACGGCGACGTGGAAACTGCGCTGTGCATTGCTCATGGGGAACTCTCACGAAAACGGGAATGGGGAAAAACACGCACGACAGCTGGGTTCGGGGAACCTCCTCAAGCGGAGCGCGCGGAGGTTCCCTATCGTTTCCCGGTTTTTTTGCCCAGCGTCACGCGCGCGGCCATCGCCGCGTCAGCGTTGATCGCGCTCGGCATGCGCGACGGGCCGCCGTCCAGGCCGAGCCCGGCAGCCAGATTATCCACAGCCAGCTGTACCATCGCCGTGCGCGTAGCCAGCGAAGCGCTGCCGATATGCGGAGTGAGCACCACGTTGCGCAGCGCCAGCAGCTCCGGGCGCACCTTCGGCTCGCCCTCGTACACATCCAGGCCGGCGGCAGCCAGGTGGCCGTTGGCCAGCGCTTCGGCCAGCGCCAGTTCGTCGACGATGCCGCCGCGGGCGATGTTCACCAGGGTTGCCGTCGGCTTCATCTTCCCCAGCGCAGCCGCATCGATGATGTGATGCGAGGCCGGCGTGTAGGGCAGCACCGTTACCAGATGGTCGGACTGTGCCAGCAGCGTATCCAGGTCCACGTAGGTCGCGCTGAGCGACGCCTCGGTATCGGCCGGCAACCGTGAACGGTTGTGGTACAGCACCTTCATGCCGAAACCGTGCGCGCCGCGGCGGGCGATGCCCTGGCCGATGCGGCCCATGCCAAGAATGCCCAGCGTGCTGCCATGGACATCCGCGCCCAGCATGGTCTGGAACGACCACTGCTGCCACTGCCCTTCACGCAGCCAGCGCTCGGACTCAGTGATCCGGCGCGCGGTTGCCATCAGCAGCGCGAAACCGAGATCGGCGGTGGTTTCGGTCAACACGTCCGGCGTGTTGCTGGCCAGGATGCCGGCCGCGCTGAGCGCGTCGACATCCAGGTTGTTGTAGCCGACGCCGACATTGGCGATCACCTTCAGCTGCGTGGCATCGGCTACCTGGGCCGCACCGATGCGCTCGTTGAGGGTGATGATCGCGCCGTCGGCGCTGGCCAGCTGTGCGGCGATCTGGTCCGGCGACCAGGCGGTGACGGTGTCGGTGCTGCGCAGCTGCACGCGATCGCGCAGCGGCGCGATGGCCGCCTCGATCAGCGGCTGGCTCACCCACACGGTCGGCCGCGTGTCAGCCATCGATCTGCCCGGGAATGCGCGGGGTGATCGTGCCGACATCGCCGCACTGCGCGCGATGACGCAGCGCCTGGTCCATCAGCACCAGCGCCACCATCGCCTCGGCGATGGGCGTGGCGCGGATGCCGACGCAGGGATCGTGGCGGCCGGTGGTGACCACCTCGACCACGTTGCCGGCCGTATCCAGCGACGGGCCCGGCAGGCGCAGGCTGGACGTCGGCTTCAGGGCGATCGACGCGACGACCGGCTGACCGGTGGAGATGCCACCGAGGATGCCGCCGGCATGGTTGCTGGCGAAGCCCTGCGGCGTCAGCAGGTCACGGTGCTCGGTGCCCTTCTGCGCGGCGCTGGCGAATCCGTCGCCGATCTCCACGCCCTTCACCGCATTGATGCTCATCAGCGCAGCGGCCAGTTCGCCGTCAAGCTTGCCGTAGATCGGCTCGCCCCAGCCCGGCGGCACGTTGTCGGCGACCACGTCCACGCGCGCACCGACCGAGTCGCCAGACTTGCGCAGCGCATCCATGTACGCCTCCAGCTCCGGCACCTGTGCGGCGTGCGGCCAGAAGAACGGATTGTCTTCCACCGCCGACCAGTCGAAACCGGCCGGGGTGATGTCGCCCAGCTGCGACAGGTAGCCACGCACGGTAACGCCGAAACGCTCGGCCAGCCACTTCTTGGCGACCACGCCGGCGGCCACGCGCATGGTGGTCTCGCGTGCCGAGGAACGGCCACCGCCACGCGGATCGCGGATGCCGTACTTGTGCCAGTAACTGTAGTCGGCATGGCCCGGGCGGAACTGCTGGCCGATATTGGCGTAATCCTTGCTGCGCTGGTCGGTGTTGCGGATCAGCAGCGCGATCGGGGTGCCGGTGGTCAGGCCCTCGTATACGCCGGACAGGATCTCGACCTCGTCGGCCTCGCGCCGCGCGGAAGTGTGCCGGCTCTTGCCAGTCGCACGGCGCTGCAGGTCGTGGGCGAATTCGGCCGCGTCCAGCGCCAGCCCCGGAGGGCAGCCATCAATCACGCAGCCTATGGCCGGCCCGTGCGACTCGCCGAACGTGGTGACGGTGAACAGCTTGCCGAACGAATTGGAGCTCACGGGCGCTGCGCCGCCAGTTCGGTGATGCGTGCGCTGTGGGCGATCAGCTCGCGGCATTCGACCGCGAAGATGCCCATCTGGCCGACCTTGAACTCGATCCAGGAAAAATCGACTTCCGGCAGCAGCTTGACCAGATGCTGTTCGGACTCACCCACTTCACAGATCAGCAGACCGTCTTCGCTCAGGTGCAGCGGGGCATCGCGCAGGATCTTCAGCACCAGGTCCAGGCCATCGTCACCGGCACGCAGGCCCATTTCCGGCTCGTAGGAATACTCCTGCGGGAGGGCATCAGTCTCGTCGTTGGTGACGTACGGCGGGTTGGTGACGATCAGGTCGTAGTGGCGGCCGGTCAGGCCATTGAACAGGTCCGACTTGATCAGGGTGACGTTGTGCGCCTGCAGGCGCTCCTTGTTCTCCTCGGCCAGCGACAGTGCGTCGTCACTCAGGTCGACGCCGTCCACTTCCCAGTTCGGGTAGTAGTGGCCCATGGCGATGGCGATGCAGCCCGAACCGGTGCAAAGATCCAGCGCGCGGCTGACATCGCGGCCGGCCAGCCACGGTTCGAAACCACATTCGATCAGTTCGGCGATCGGCGAGCGCGGCACCAGCGCGCGCGTGTCACTCTTGAAGCTCAGGCCGGCGAACCAGGCCTCACCGGTCAGGTAGGCAGCGGGGATGCGTTCGTCGATGCGACGCTGGAACAGTTCCAGCACGCGCAGCTTTTCGGCCCGCAGCAGGCGTGCCTGGCCGTAGGCCGGGCCGAGGTCGTGCGGCAGGTGCAGGCTGTGCAGCACCAGCTGGGTCGCCTCGTCCAGCGCATTGTCGTAGCTGTGCCCGAAGGTCAGCCCGGCTTCGTTGAAACGGCTGGTGCCGTAGCGGATCAGATCGATGATCGTGTGGAGTTCGGCGGCCGTTTCAGCGGTCATGGCGGTACTGCGCGCAAAGTGGCCCCCGATTATAGGGGCTGGCGCCCGCGGCAGCATCCGTTGCGGCGGAAACGATCGGGCCGCAGCCGGTATGATGGAGCCCATTTCGCGTGGGAGCCCCCATGTTCAATCGCAATGCCGGCATCATCCTGCTGATCGCCCTGGCGGCGGGGCTTGGCCTGCTCGCCGCCCAGCACGTGTTCGCGCCGAAGCCGCCGGCCAACGCCCCGGCCACCGAAGCGATCACCCTGTACCCGCAGCCGCGTGAACTGCCCGACTTCAACCTGGCCCAGTCCGACGGCACCCGCCTGATCCCGGGCGAACTGAAGGGCCACTGGACCCTGGTGTTCCTGGGCTTCACCTTCTGCCCGGACGTCTGCCCGACCACCCTGGCCGAGCTGGCCGGCGCGCAGAACCAGTGGGAGGCCCTGCCCGATGGCCTGCGCCCGCGCGTGCTGTTCATCTCGGTCGACCCGGACCGCGACAGCGCCACCCGCCTGGGCGAGTACGTGCACGGCTTCCACAAGGACACCCTGGCCGCCACCGCCGATATCCCCTCGCTGGAGCGCTTCGCCACCTCGCTGGGTTTCGTGTTCCAGAAAGTGCCGGGCAAGCATTTCGAAGAAAACCCCGAGGATTACACCGTCGAGCATTCGGCCAGCCTGGCCGTGCTCGACCCGCAGGGCCGCCTTGCCGGCCTGGTGCGCCCCCCGTTCAATGCGCCGGCGATCGCCCGCGACCTGCAGAAGCTGACCGAGAAAACCGCCCCATGAGCCTCACCACCGCCCTGACGTACGCCCTGCCCCATCGCCTGCTGTCCTCGATGGCACGCTCGCTGGCGTACTCGGACGATCCGCGCGTGTCGCGCTGGCTGATCGACACCGTCACCCGCAAGTTCAACGTCAACCTGGACGAAGCGGCCAACCCGGACCCGCGCAGCTATGCCACCTTCAACCAGTTCTTCACGCGTGCGCTGAAGCCGGGCGCGCGCGTGGCCGATGCCGATCCGCGCAGCCTGGTGATGCCGGCCGACGGCCGCATCAGCCAGCTGGGGAAGATCGAGGCCGGCCGCATCTTCCAGGCCAAGGGCCAGTCGTTCACCGCCGCCGAGCTGCTGGGCAGCGACGAGGATGCCAAGCCGTACAACGACGGTCTGTACGCCACCGTGTACCTGTCGCCGCGCGACTACCACCGCGTGCACATGCCGTGGACCGGCACCCTGCGTGAAACCGTGCACGTGCCAGGACGCCTGTTCAGTGTCGGTCCTGCGGCCGTCAACGGGGTGCCGCGCCTGTTCGCCCGCAACGAGCGCCTGGTCTGCCACTTCGACACCAGCTTCGGCCCGATGGTCAGCGTGATGGTCGGCGCGCTGCTGGTATCCGGCGTGGAAACCGTGTGGAGCGGCGAGGAGATCCCGGCCTACGGCGATCGCATCACCCGCAAGGACTACCGCGGCCAGGGCATCAAGCTGGAGCGGTTCGCCGAGATGGCACGCTTCAATTACGGCTCGACCGTGGTGGTGCTGCTGCCGCCGGGCGTAGCCGAATTCGCCCCGCAGCTGGGCGCCGAGAGCCCTGTGCAGCTGGGCCAGGCCCTGGCAAAGCTGCGCTGACAAAAAAGGGGACGGAGGGGATCAAGTCGTTCATGCATAAACGACTTGATCCCCTCCGTCCCCTTTTCCACAACGGGATGCCGGCCAGCGGCCGGCACTACCGGTACGCGCGTTACTGCAGGACCGGTGCTGGGCCGACGTCCATGCCGTCGTAGTCTTCCACGCCGTGCTCCGCCGCCAGCGCCGCGAATTCCTGGTTGCGGCGGTCCAGCGAGGCTTCGTCGTGGATTTCCACCCGCTCCACGTGCAGCACGTGGAACGAGGCGTCGCCCTCTTCCGGTTCCTGCTCGAACAGTTCCACGAACGTGTAGCCCTGCGCCTGCAGGTGCTGGGCCAGCGCCTGCAGCGGCTCGGCACTGGCGTGGACGAAGAAATACCCCCACAGCAACGGGCCGTTGATGTCCCAGTCGGTGTTCTCGCGGAGGTTGGCGAACAGGTTGCGGGTGGCTTCGAGGTCCATACGGATTCCAGTGGTCTTGGGAATTACTTGTCGCAGCCCTGCAGCTTCAGCGTCTGGCCGTGGCGCAGGCTGTAGGCCGGTGCCTTCAGGCCGTTGGCGCGGGCCAGGGTCGGCAGGTCGCACTGGAACTTCGCCGCGATGGCGCCCAGGGTCTCGCCCTTGCCCACCTTGTGGCTGCGCACCGGCTTCGGCCGGGCGGCCGGCGCCGGGCGCGGTGCCGCCACTGCAGCCACCGGTGCGGTCGGCACACTGGTGGATGCAGC
This sequence comes from Stenotrophomonas sp. AR029, assembly GCF_047520695.2. Lineage (NCBI taxonomy): Bacteria > Pseudomonadati > Pseudomonadota > Gammaproteobacteria > Lysobacterales > Lysobacteraceae > Stenotrophomonas > Stenotrophomonas sp. AR029. The sequence continues at coordinate 486,682 of NZ_JAXBQQ020000001.1, forward strand.
CGCGTCGGCCACCGGCACCACACCACCCACCGCCACGCTGCCGGTATAGCTCGCCGCGGTCGGGCGCTTGATCGCCGCGTTGAGATCAGCGGTGATCAGCGTGCGGGCGAGGTCGGCACGCGGACCACTGACACAGTTGCGCTGGTACAGGCCGGCGATGCGGGTGGTGGCGTTGATCAGCGTACCGGCCGGAATCCAGCCATCGGCCTCATAGCGCGGGTTGAGGTTGCGCAGCGCACGCATGTAGCCATCGCGGGTACCGTGGCTGCCCAGGCAGATGGTCAATTCATAGATGGTGGTGGACTTGGCCAGCCGCAGCGTGGCCGGCTGCGCGCTGATCTTCGGGAACTCCACGCCGTACTGCTGCGGGTGCAGGAAGATCCAGGCCGCGGCAATCACCATCGGCACGTAGTCCTTGGTCTCGCCCGGGAACTGGTTGTAGACACTGTCGGTCCAGAAGCTCTGGCCGGCGCTCTGCTTGAACACGCGCGCGGCACGGCCTTCGCCACCGTTGTAGGCGGCCACCGACATTTCCACGTTGTTGTTCAGTTCGCGAAGGCGCTCGTTGAGGTAGCTGGCGCTGGCTTCAGCGGCGCTGCGCGCGTCGAAGCGGGTATCGAAGCCGGTGCCGTCCGGGCCCAGGCCGAAACGGCGGCCGGTGGCCGGCATGAACTGCATCAGGCCGGCGGCGCCGGCGCGCGAGGAAGCATGCACACGGCCGTTGGATTCCTTGGCCATGATCCCGAACAGCAGCGCCTCGGGCAGGCCGCGCTTTTCCCACTCCGGCCACATCACCGCGCGCAGGTTCTGGTAATTCTCGTAGCTGGTCAGCAGCGCCGGTCGCATGTCGGTCAGCCAGCGACGGATGCCGGCCTGCACCGCCGGGTTGTACTCGACCATGCTGTCGAAGGCGTGCCGTTTGTCGTTCAACAGCGCGGCAGCGCGCGCGGCCTCGGGCACGTCGGCGGTGAGCGGCCCGATGTGGTCCGGGTCGGCTTCCAGGCGATCACCGCCCTCGTCGGCCACGTCATCGCTGGCGGCGGCATCGGCGTCGTGCTTGAGCAGCCGCTTGTAGCTGGCCAGCAGGGTCCCCATCTGGCAGCCCTTCTGCTTCACGCAGTCGTTGAGGACATCTTCCATGTCCTCCAGCGCGGCATCGGCCTCGTTGCTGCCCTTGGGATCGGCATTGGCGACCAGCAGCAGGGCGTCGCCGTAGCGCTTCTCGGCGGCGGTCATGCGCTGCTGCAGCGCATCCACCTTCACCTTGTCCCGGGCCGAAACCCGCTGTGCGTGGGCGTCGGGCGCCAGGGAAACCAGGCCGGCCAGGGCCAGCAGCGGCCAACCGCGGGAAATCAGGACAGGAACGGGCATTGATGGCACTGTGTGCAAAACAGGCAGGCAGAGTAGCGGCGCCGCCAAGGTCCGGGCAAGCCGACCTTCGGACCGTCACTGCCGGCGGTTAACATTGGGCTATTCATCACAAGGGCTGGACAATGGATCCGATTCTGCTCGGCAAAGGTATTACCGACGATATTGCCGTCACCCTGCTGCCGAAACTCGGCAACCGCCACGGTCTGGTGGCCGGCGCCACCGGTACCGGCAAGACCGTGACCCTGATGACCCTGGCCGAGGGCTTCTCGCGACGGGGCGTGCCGGTGTTCCTGGCCGATGTGAAGGGCGATGTCTCCGGCCTGGCCGTGCCCGGCACCGGCGCAGAAAACCTGCTCCAGCGTGCCGCCGAGATCGGCGTGGCCGACTATGCGCCGGCCGCCAGCCCCACCATCTTCTGGGACCTGTACGGCAAACTGGGCCACCCGGTGCGCACCACGGTCAGCGAGATGGGCCCGACCCTGCTGTCGCGCATCCTCGAATTGAACGACACCCAGGCCGGGGTACTCGACATCGTATTCAAGCTGGCCGACGACCGCGGCCTGCTGCTGCTGGACATGGACGACCTGCGCGCCCTGCTCGGCCTGGTTGCCGAGGAGCGCAAGGACATTTCCACCGAGTACGGCCTGGTCAGTGCGCAGTCGATCGCGGCGATCCAGCGTTCGGTGCTGCGCCTGGCGCAGGACGGTGGCGAGAATTTCTTCGGCGAACCGGCACTTGAACTGGCCGACATCATGCGGGTCAACCACGACGGCCGCGGCATGATCGGCATCCTCGCCGCCGACCAGCTGGTGCTCAAGCCCAAGCTCTATTCCACCTTCCTGCTGTGGCTGCTGTCGGAACTGTTCGAGCAGCTGCCGGAAGTGGGCGACCTGGACAAGCCGAAGCTGGTCTTCATCTTCGACGAGGCGCACCTGCTGTTCGATGATGCACCGCCGTCGCTGGTGCAGCGCATCGAGCAGGTGGTGCGCCTGATCCGTTCCAAGGGCGTGGGCGTGTACTTCTGCTCGCAGTTCCCCGACGACGTGCCGGGCAATATTCTCGGCCAGCTGGGCAATCGCGTTCAGCACGCACTGCGTGCGTTCACCCCGCGCGACCAGAAGGCGGTGAAAACCGCGGCCGAGACGTTCGTGCCGAATCCGAAGCTGGACGTGGCCAAGGTGCTGAGCCAGCTCGGCACCGGTGAGGCACTGGTATCCACGCTGCAGGACAAGGGCGTGCCGATGCCCGTGCAGCAGACGTTGATCGCGCCGCCGCGCTGCCGGATGGGACCGATCACCGAGGCCGAGCGTGCACAGGTACGCGCCGGCAGCCCGGTCGGCAGCCGCTACGACACCGCGATCAACCGCGAATCGGCCGCCGAACTGCTGGCCCAGCGCGCGCAGAAGAGCATCGAGCAGGCACAGGCGCCGGCCGCGCGCAGCCGCGAGCAGGACGAAGCTCAGGAAGGTGGTTTCGGCCAGGCCATCAAGGATGCGATCTTCGGCACCAAGCGCCGCCAGGGCATGATCGAAACCATGGCCAAGCAGACCACGCGCACTGTCGGCACCAAGCTGGGCAACCAGATCGTGCGCGGCATCCTCGGTGGCATCTTCGGCGGCAAGCGCTAGATGCCCCTGCTGGGGTCAGAGCCCTTTCCGCTGGAAAGGGATCTGACCCTGCTCTCTCATTCGTCATCCAGAAAAGAAGTCGTATTGCATGTCCCGTTGGCGTCCCCCCGCAGAGAAAAGCACCGCCCTGATCACCGCTTCCGGGCATGCGCGACTGAAGGCCGAACTGGATGAGCTATGGCGCGTGCGCCGTCCGGAGGTGGTGAAAGCGCTCGCCGCCGCTGCCGCAGAAGGCGACCGTTCCGAGAACGCCGAGTACACCTACCGCAAGAAGCAACTGGGCGAGATCGACCGCCGCGTGCGCTACCTGACCAAGCGGCTGGAATCGCTGCGCGTGGTCGATACCACGCCGACCGATCCGCTGGCAGTGTTCTTCGGCGCGTGGGTGGAACTGGAGAACGTGGACAGCGGCGACACCAGCCGCTACCGCATTGTCGGCCCGGATGAGACCGATGCGGGCCTGGGCTGGATCAGCATCGATTCCCCCCTGGCGCGTGCGCTGCTGAAGAAGCGGCTGGATGATGAGTTCTCGGTGGAGCTGCCCGGCGGGCAGTTCACCTTTGCAGTGATCGGCGTGGAGTACGAGCCTGTGTAGCGTCGAGCCATGCCCGACCTCGCCGCCGTTGTAGAGCCGAGCCCATGCTCGGCTGATGGGCAACGCAGCCGAGCATGGGCTCGGCTCTACAACGGTGGCGGGTACGTGCGCCCTGCACGCAGCGGGCGGAAATAGTCGGCATTGCGGTAGAAGGCGGAATCCTGCACGTCGTGCCAGCCTGGGATTCCAGCCAACGGCAGCGGACGCAGCTGCAGCGGATCGGTCACTGCCCTGCCCTCGGCAATGGCCGCAGTCATCACGTCAACGCAGGCAGCATCGGCATCACCCTGCACCACCACGCACTTGCCGACCAGCAATCGCCCCGGCAGCAGGGCCTGTTCCATCAGCGCATGCCCGAATACCACAGTGATGGCGATGTCACCGCTCTGCCAGTTCACCGGGTCAAACAACGCGGGCCAGTCGTGTGCGTCCCAGGCAGCCAGCAGTGAGTCATCGCGCACACGCACGATCACGCCGGTTTCGTCGAACTGGGTCAAGGCGGCCTGCGCGCGGTTGCGCTGGCCGGGTGGCATCGCCTCGATATGCAGGCACTGCCGCACGTTGAGCGCTCGCTTCAGCTGCGGCTGTGAGGCCCACACCAGCGCATTGAACAGGTCGTGCCAGTTGCCGGCACGGGTGGCGATGCGTCCCTGCGCGATACGCACTTCGTAGTGCAGGCCATCGGCCAGCAGCGCGGCGTCCTGTTCAACCAGGCGCTTGCCAGGCACGGCCAGGCGTGCATCGAGCGCCGCGATGGACGGCCATGCGATGCCGTCCAGCAGGTCACGGAAGTCCTGAAGCCCGGCAAACAGCGGGTGCTCGAACCGCCGTGCAGCTACCGCCGCACGTGGCGGCGGTACGAAGCGCCGTGAACCACCGCCGTTGCCGGTGGCGGCCGTCGCTGCGATCACAGCACCTTGAGGTCGAACGCCGGACGGGGGGCGGCCGCCAGCGCGTCACCGTACAGGTCATGCTCGTCGCTCTCGGTGATCTCCACCTCGACGAATTCGCCCACGCGCAGCGGCACCTGGTCGGCATTCTGGATGTGCACCAGGCCGTCGATCTCCGGGGCATCGGCCTTGGAGCGGGCCACGGCGATGTCGCCTTCGATGGCGTCGACCAGGCACTGCTGCACGGTGCCGATCTTGGCTTCCAGGCGCGCGGCGGAAATCTGCGCCTGCTTCTCCATGAAACGGGCCAGGCGTTCCTGCTTCACCTCTTCCGGCACGGCGTCAGGCAGGTCGTTGGCGGTGGCACCCTCGACCGGCGAGTAGGCGAACGCACCGACGCGATCCAGCTGCGCTTCGTCAAGGAACGACAGCAGTTCCTCGAACTCGGCTTCGGTCTCGCCCGGGAAGCCGACGATGAAGGTCGAACGCACAGTGATGTCCGGCGCGATACGGCGCCAGTTCTGCACGCGCTCCAGTGTCTTCTCCACCGCGCCGGGGCGCTTCATCAGGCGCAGGATGCGCGGGCTGGCGTGCTGGAACGGGATATCCAGGTACGGCAGGATGCGGTTCTCGGCCATCAGCGGCACCACTTCGTCCACGTGCGGATACGGGTAGACGTAGTGCATGCGCACCCACGCATCCAGCTCCGACAGGCCTTCGCACAGCGCCTTCAAACGGGTCTGGTAGGCCTTGTCGCGCCACATCTTTTCGGCGTACTTCACGTCCACGCCGTAGGCCGAGGTGTCCTGCGAAACCACCAGCAGCTCGCGCACGCCGCCACGCACCAGGCGCTCGGCTTCACGCAGCACCTCGTCGACCGGGCGCGAAACCAGCTTGCCGCGCATCGACGGAATGATGCAGAAGCTGCATTTGTGGTTGCAGCCCTCGGAAATCTTCAGGTACGCGTAGTGCCGCGGGGTCAGCTTGATACCGTAGTCGGGCACCAGGTCCACGAACGGATCGTGCTTGGGCGGCAGTGCTTCATGCACCGCTTCCATCACGCTCTGGTAATCCTGCGGGCCGGACACCGCCAGCACGTTGGGGTACGCCTCGCGGATCTGCTCCGGGCGCTTGCCCAGGCAACCGGTGACGATCACCTTGCCGTTCTGGTTCATCGCCTCGCCGATCGCGTCCAGCGACTCGGTCACCGCAGAATCGATGAAGCCACAGGTGTTGACCACCACCACGTCGGCCGAATCGTAGGACGGGACGATGTCGTAGCCTTCCGAGCGGAGCTGGGTGAGGATGCGCTCGGAATCGACGAGGGCCTTCGGGCAGCCAAGGCTGACGAAGCCGACTTTGGGGTTCAGCTGGGACATGGAAATCGCGGGACTCTGGGGGCCTGGGCCCCTGCCGCCATGGCAGGGGTTCCTGGGGGCCGGGGCCTGAAAGGGCGCCAGTATACCGGGGTTGGCGGCCGCGCTCTGAATGCCCAGCCGACCGATACGGCACAGCCACTGACGCCGCGCTAACCGGCGCAGCACCGACAATGCAGTTCTCTTTCCAGCAACGAGGAAGATGACGATGGCCGAGTGGATCACCCTGGATACGCATCACGGCCCGGTACGGGCCTGGCAGGCCCTGCCGGAAGGCACCGCGCGCGGCGGCCTGGTGGTGGTGCAGGAAATCTTCGGCGCCAATCCGCATATCCGCAGCGTGGCCGAGCGCTTCGCGGCGGAAGGCTATGCGGTGCTGGCGCCCTCGTTCTTTGACCTGCTCGATGGCCCCGACGCCGATCCGGACGCGCTGCCCTACGACGCCGATGGCGTGAAGCAGGGCCTGGAACGGGTCGGCGCGCTGGGCATGGAGCGGGCACTGGAAGTGGTCCGCGCGGCGGCCACCCGGCTGGCCCCTTACGGCAAGGTGGGCACCGTCGGCTACTGCTGGGGCGGCACGGTGGCGATGCTGTCCGCAGTGCGCCTGGGGCTGCCGTCGGTCAGCTACTACGGCGCCCGCAACGTCCAGTTCCTCGATGAGACACCCAAGGCGCCGGTGATCTTCCATTTCGGCGCCCAGGACCGCAGCATCCCACCGGAAGCCGTGCAGGCCCACCGCGAGAAGCTGCCGCAGATGGCCACCTACGTCTATCCGGCCGATCATGCCTTCAACCGGGAGGTCGGACATGCGTATGATCCAGACAGCGCCGCCCTGGCGCTGCAACGCACCCTGGACTTCTTCTCGGAGCATCTTGGATGAGCGAATTCGAACTCGATTCACGCCTGGCCGCCGATAGCGTGCTGGTGGCGGAAGGACCGTTGTCGCAAGTGCGGCTGATGAACGACGAACGATTCCCCTGGCTGGTGCTGGTACCGCGCCTGGCCGGGGTCACCGAGTGGATCGAGCTGGACGGCGAGCAGCAGGACAAGCTCCGCACCGAGCTCAACCGCGCCTGCAAGGCCCTGAAGGGCTCCGACGGGGTGGAAAAGATCAACATCGGGGCGCTGGGCAATATCGTGCGCCAGCTGCATTTCCATGTGATCGGCCGCCACGACGGTGATCCGGCCTGGCCGGGCCCGGTCTGGGGCAGCGGCCCGGCGCACCGCTACGAGCCGGCGGCGCTGGACCAGCATGTCGCCTACTGGAAGGAACGGCTAGGATATCCGGCCCTGTCCTGAGCCTTCGCCGACCCGATGCGATTCAACCTCGTTGCCGCCGTCCTGCTGATCCTGATCGGCCTGTTCATGCTCGCCAGCAATCTCGGCTGGACGCACCTGAACCTGTCCAAGCTGCTGCTGACCTGGTGGCCGGTGGCCCTGGTGGGTGTCGGCATCGCGATGCTGTTCGGTCGCGGCAAATAAGGAAGGCGGCGCATTGCGCCGCCTTCCTTCATGTGGAGCCGGGCCATGCTCGGCTGCCCTGCATTGAAGCCGAGCATGGCTCGGCTCTACAGATCGCCTGCAATCTTCAGGTCCGCGGCAGGGTCACGCCGGTCTGGCCCTGGTACTTGCCGCCACGGTCGCGGTACGACGTCTCGCAGATGTCATCGGCGGCCGCCTGGAAGAACAGCATCTGCGCCACGCCTTCGTTGGCGTAGATGCGCGCCGGCAGCGGCGTGGTGTTGCTGAATTCCAGGGTGACGTGGCCTTCCCATTCCGGCTCCAGCGGCGTCACGTTGACGATGATGCCGCAGCGCGCGTAGGTGCTCTTGCCCAGGCACACCACCAGGGTATCGCGCGGAATGCGGAAGTATTCCACGGTACGCGCCAGCGCGAAGCTGTTCGGCGGGATGATGCACTCATCGCCGACGATATCCACGAAGCTGCCCGGATCGAAGTGCTTGGGATCGACGATCGTCGAGTTGATGTTGGTGAACACCTTGAACTCGCGCGAGCAGCGCACGTCATAGCCATAGCTGGACGTGCCGTAGCTGACGATGCGCTGGCCGTTGGCCTGCTTGACCTGCCCGGCCTCGAACGGCTCGATCATGCCGTGCTGCTCGGACATGCGGCGGATCCAACGGTCACTCTTGATACTCATGCTTTGTCCTGGGGGGTACGAGGGGGCGCGAGGATTCTAGCAGGGGGCCGGCCTGCGCCGGCGGCCCCTGCTCCGGCACTTACAGCAGCGAGGACAGGATCGGGATCGAGGCCCGCGGGCGCTTGCCGACTTCCTCGATCAGGCGCTGCGCGGCATGGCGGTAGGCCTGGGCCGGTGCCGAATCCGGCTGGGCCACGGTGATCGGCGTGCCTGCATCGCCCTGCTCGCGGATGCCGATCTGCAGCGGCAGCGACCCCAGCAGCGGCACGCCGTACTGCGCGGCCATGCGCTCGCCGCCACCCTCGCCGAACAGGTGCTCGATGTGCCCGCAGCTGCTGCACGTGTGCACGGCCATGTTCTCGACGATGCCCAGCACCGGCACCTCGACCTTCTCGAACATCTTCAGCGCCTTCTTCGCATCCAGCGTGGCGATGTCCTGCGGCGTGGTGACGATCACTGCACCGGCCAGCGGAATCTTCTGGGTCAGGGTCAGCTGGATGTCACCCGTGCCGGGCGGCAGGTCGATCAGCAGGAAATCCAGGTCGTCCCACAGGGTATCGTTGAACAGCTGGGTCATCGCCGAGGTGGCCATCGGGCCGCGCCAGATCATCGGGGTGTCTTCTTCGATCAGGTAGCCGATCGACATGGTGTCCACGCCGAACGCACGCAGAGGCTCGATGCTCTTGTTGTCCGGGCTTTCCGGGCGGCCGGACAGCCCCAGCATGGCCGGCACGCTGGGGCCGTAGATGTCGGCGTCGAGCACGCCCACCCGCGCACCGAGCTGCTGCAGCGCCACGGCCAGGTTCACCGAGGTGGTGGACTTGCCGACGCCGCCCTTGCCCGAACCGACCGCGATGACATTGCGGATGCGGGCATGCGGCGTAAGTCCCTTCTGGACCTGGCTGGCATGGGGACGGCGGGGAGAACTGTTCACAACGAGCACCGGCGGAGTCAGGGGGATAACCCGACATCATACAAGCTGGACGTAACCTGACTGAAATTCAGGATTGCGACGGATTCGTGCACAGATTGTTAAGTTCATGTTACGTTCGATCAGCACTGTTTTGAGCTGCGGAGCCCGTTGTTCCGGCCCGCGCGATGGCGCATGCGCAGTGCCGTTTTTGTTTTTTGCTCTCCATTGGAACTACATGAAACACGTCAGCAATACCGCACGTCGCAACACGCTCGCCGTCGCCCTGATTTCCGCTCTGATGGCCGCCTCCCCGGCAATGGCCCAGGACAAGGCGACCAACCTGGACAAGATCACCGTCACCGGTTCGCTGATCCCGCAGACCCAGGTCGAAACCCAGACCCCGGTGATGTCCATCACCGCCGAAGACATCCAGACCCGCGGCTTCAGCAGTGTTGCTGAAGTGCTGCAGCAGTCATCGCTGACCACCGGCGGCCTGCAGGGTGGCCAGACCTCGGGTGCGTTCACCCAGGGCGCCGAAGCCGCCGGCATGTTCGGCCTGAATCCGGGCTACACCAAGTACCTGATCAACGGCCGCCCGATGCTCTCGTATCCGGCGCTGTACAACGGCAGCGAGTCGTTCAACAACATCAGCGGCATTCCGATCGACATCGTCGAGCGCATCGAAGTCCTGCCGGGCGGCCAGTCGTCGCTGTATGGCTCGGACGCGATCGCCGGCGTGGTCAACATCATCCTGAAGGAACGCATGGACGGCGGCACGATGTCGATCCGTGGCGGCACCTACACCGAAGGTGGTGGCAGCAACATCCGCTTCAGCGCCGCCAAGGGCTTCAACGCGTTCGACGACCGCTTCCACGCCCTGGTCAACGTGCAGATCGAAAACGGCAGCCCGATCTGGGGCTACCAGCGTGACATCACCAAGCAGAACAACCCGGTCGGTTACACCGCGCAGCTGCCGTCGAACGACTTTGCTGTCATCGGCAACGCCGACAACAAGCTGTACATGATGGACCCGACCCGCTGCGCCAACGTGGCAGGCCTGTACGACGGCACCACCACCGTCGGCAAGCGTGCATCGGGCGAATCGTGCGGCTCGGTGTACAGCGCCGGCTACAAGACCCTGAAGAACGGCAAGAACAGCGGCCAGTTCTACTCGTCGATGACCTTCGACGTGAACGACAACTTCCAGCTGTTCGCCGACGTGCTGTACAGCAAGGAAAAGACCGAATTCACCTCCGGCTCCAGCGCCCTGTGGTGGGGCACCAAGTCGGTGATGGGCGGCTTCTACGACCAGGGCCTGGGCAAGGTCGTGAACCTGCAGCGCGCCTTCGCGCCGGAAGAAATCGGCCCGGGCCACTACAACAACATCCTGAACTCCGATGAGAGCCGTTCCTACCAGGTCACCCTGGGCGGCAAGGGCATGGTCGGCGACTGGGACTACAGCGCCAGCTTCACCCGCGGCGAATACCGTCTGGACCAGAACCGCTTCGCGCGCTGGAAGGACAAGATCGAAGGCTTCTTCGGCGACACCGTGCTGGGCCCGCGCCTGGGCACCACTGCTGATGGCTTCGGCATCTACAACCCGAACTACACCGCCTTCTACTCGCCGATCACCCCGGACCAGTTCGCCAGCTTCACCGGCTATGGCACCCACCGCAGCAAGACCTGGCAGAACCTGGGTCGCGTGCAGGTGACCAACGGTTCGCTGTTCTCCCTGCCGGGTGGCGACGCCGGCCTGGCCGTCGTGCTGGAAGGCGGCAGCGAGGGTTGGGATTACTCGCCCGACCAGGCCTTCGTCGATGGCAACGCGTGGGGCGCCAGCGCCGTGGCCGGTGCCGGCCACCGCAGCAACTACGCGGTGACCAGCGAACTGCGCATGCCGGTATTCGAGTCGCTGACCATCAGCGCCTCGGGCCGCTATGACGCCTTCAAGATCGCCGACAAGACCGTCGACAAGGCCACCTACAGCATCGGCCTGGAATACCGTCCGGTGGAAAGCCTGCTGCTGCGCGGCAAGTACGGCACGGCGTTCCGCGCGCCGACCCTGTCCGATGCCTTCCAGGGCATGAGCGGCTCGTTCGCCTCCGGCCAGAACGACTACTACCGCTGCAGCCAGATGGGTTACGCGCTGCGTGACGAAGCCTGCTCGTTCTACAAGACCACCTCGGTGTACAGCGAAAAGTCCGGCAACCCGGACCTGAAGCCGATCACCGCCGACGTGTGGAGCGCAGGCGTGGTGTGGGCCCCGGTGAGCAACTTCTCGCTGTCGGTCGACTACTACAACTGGAAGATCAAGAACGAGGTCAAGACCCTGAGCACCGACCAGCTGCTGCTGGCCGAGTACCAGTGCCACAACGGCCTGCCGAACAACACCTCGGCCAGCTGCCAGAACGTGACCGACTGGGTGACCCGCGACGCCGGTGGCAACCTGACCCGCGTTTACACCCCGAAGCTCAACGTGGCCAGCCAGAACCTGGAAGCGGTGACCGTCGGTGCCAAGTACCAGCAGGACCTGGGCCGCTTCGGTTCGCTGATGTTCTCCGGCAACTACACCAACATGCTCAAGCGTGAAGTGGTGGCCCTGCCGGGTGCGCAGAAGCTGGACCTGCTGAGCGATCCGTACAACATGTGGTACTACGACAACTTCGCCAAGGTACGCGGCGACGTGTCGGTGGGCTGGGCCATCTCCAAGTTCACCACCACCGTGTACGCCAACTACGTCGGCAGCACCCCGAACTACCTGGCCTACACCGGCCGCAGCTACGACTACGTCCACTCCTCCGGCGCCAAGGCCGGCAAGTGGGGCTCGTACACCACGTACAACATGAGCCTGAACTACCAGGCACAGGACGATCTGACCCTGTCGCTGATGGTCAACAACGTGTTCAACAAGCTGCCGGAAGGCCAGCGCTACAACTACCCGGGCAACGAATCGACCCCGTTCAACGACGGCTTCTACAGCGTCTACGGCCGTCAGATCTCGGCCCAGGTCAAGTACGACTTCTAATCCCGTCGTATTCCGGACCGCGTGTCTGGACCAGGCCCCGCTTCGGCGGGGCCTTTTTTTTGCACCACTGCGCCCCCCCTCCCGTCCGGCCTGTAGCAGAAAGTGTGATCCACAGCGCACAAACATCCAGGTTCCCGGCAGCGCTGATCCAAGGCAATGCATTGATCTACAAGGCATATCCGCAATGCTGACATGCTCCCTTGCACGCCGCCATCTTTTGAAACATGCCAAAACAAATCGCCTTATCCATTGATTCTGAAGCGTTTTTTCATCCCCCAACGGCACATTGATGTGACAGGCCTGTGTTGGCAGCGTTAACGACGTGTTACGGTCGACCTGAATGGAGTCACACTGAACGAATTGTTAATGCGCAGGGAATGCGCCGCCAAGACATTGCTCACTACGGGGATCCACCATGTCTCGCCAACGTTCCACGCTCTCGCGCCACCCTCTGACCCTCGCCCTGCTCGGCACCCTCCTGGCCTCCGGCACCGCCCTGGCCCAGGACGGCAATGCGCCGACCCAGCTTGATCGTGTGACCGTCACCGGGTCGCTGATTCCGCAGACCGAGATCGAGAACCACACGCCCGTCCTGACCGTCACCGCCGAGGATATCCAGACCCGCGGTTTCACCAGCGTCGCCGATGTCCTGCAGCAGTCCTCGCTGTCCACGGGCGGCCTGCAGGGTGGCCAGACCTCCGCATCCTTCACCCAGGGCGCCGAAGCGGCGGGCATGTTCGGCCTCAGCCCGGGCTATACCAAGTACCTGATCAACGGCCGCCCGATGCTCTCGTATCCGGCGCTGTACAACGGCGGCGATACCTTCAACAACATCAGCGGCATCCCGATCGACATCGTCGAGCGCATCGAGATCCTGCCGGGTGGCCAGTCGTCGCTGTACGGCTCGGACGCGATCGCCGGCGTGGTCAACATCATCCTCAAGGAGCGCATGGATGGCGGTGTGCTCAATGTGCGCGGCGGTGCCTACAGCGAAGGTGGCGGCAACAGCTTCCGCTTCAGCGGCGCACGCGGTTTCAACTCCAAGGATGACCGCTTCCATGCACTTGTCAACGTGCAGTACGAGAAGACCAGCCCGATCTGGGGTTACCAGCGCGACCTGACCAAGGTCAACAACCCCGACGGTTACAGCCCGCAGTACGTCTCCAACGATTTCCTGGTGCTGCTGCCGGCCGCCAACAACCGCTACGCGATGATGGACCCGAACCGGTGCGCCAACGTGGCGGGCCAGTTCGACGGCACCACCGTGCTCGGTACCCGTCCGACCGGCCAGGCCTGCGGCTCGGTCTACGGCACCGGGTACAAGACCATCAAGAACGGCAAGGAAAGCGGGCAGATCTACAGCTCGGCCACCTTCGACGTGAACGACAATTTCCAGCTGTTCGGCGACGCGCTGTACAGCCTGGAGGAGGTCAAGTACGCCACCGGCTCCGGCTACACCTGGTGGGGCACCTCCTCGGGCTGGGGCCGCTTCTACGACCAGGCCAGCGGCCAGTACATGAACCTGCAGCGCGTGTTCGCGCCGGAGGACATCGGCGGCGGCGGTTACCGCGACATCATGAACACCGACCGCAACAAGGCCTACCAGGTCACCCTCGGCGGCCGCGGCACCGCAGGCAACTGGGACTACAGCCTCAGCTTCACCCGTGGCGAGTACAAGCTGACCGAGCGCAATTTCGTGCGCTGGAACGACCCGATCAACGACTACTTCGAGCAGCGCGTGCTGGGCCCGGTGCTGGGTACCACCAGCACCGGCTACAACATCTACAGCCCGAACTGGGAAGCGTTCTACGCACCGCTGCCCGCCGGTGACTTCCAGAGCTTCACCGGCTACAGCTACAGCGAAAGCCGCACCTGGCAGAACCTGGCCCGCGCCCAGGTCACCAATGGCTCGCTGTTCAAGCTGCCGGGTGGCGATGCTGGCTTCGCCGTGGTCCTGGAAGGCGGCAGTGAAGGCTGGGATTACACGCCCGACCCGGGCCTGATGGACGGCAGCGTGTGGGGGACCACCGCCGTATCCGGTGCCGGCCATCGCAGCAACTACGCGGTGACCACCGAACTGCGCATGCCGCTGCTGGAAACGCTGACCGTCACCGGCTCCGGCCGCTATGACGCCTTCAAGATCGGCAGCAACACCGTGGACAAGGCCACCTACAGCGTCGGCATCGAGTTCCGCCCGATCGAAAGCCTGTTGTTCCGTGGCAAGTACGGTACGGCGTTCCGCGCACCGACCCTGTCCGATGCCTTCCAGGGTCGCAGCGGTTACTACGCCAACGGCTCCACCGACTACTACCGCTGCGGCCAGCTGGGCTACGACCCGGCCAACACCACCGGCTGCCCGTACGACAGCGTCTCGGTGTTCGGCACCCGCTCGGGCAACCCCGACTTGGAGCCGATCACCGCCGACGTCTGGAATGCAGGCGTCGTGTGGGCACCGATCAACAACCTGTCGCTGTCGGTCGACTACTACAACTGGAAGATCAAGAACGAGGTCGATACGCTCAGCTCCGACCAGCTGCTGCTGGCCGAGTACTACTGCCGCAACGGCCAGTCCAACAACACCTCGGCCAGCTGCCAGAACGTCGATGACTGGATCACCCGTGATGCATCGGGCGTGCTCGACGAGATCTACACGCCGAAGATGAACGTCGCCCGCCAGAACCTGGAAGCACTGACCGCCAGCTTCAAGTACGTGCAGGACATCGGTCGCTTCGGTTCGCTGCAGTTCTCGGCCAACTACACCGACATGCTCAAGCGCAAGCTGCAGCCGCAGCCGGGTGACGAGTTCCTGGACCTGCTGCACGACCCGTATGCGATGTGGGTGTATGACTCGTACGCCAAGGTACGCGCGGACGGCTCGATCGGCTGGGCCAAGGACAACTGGACCACCACCCTGTATGCCAACTACATCGGCAAGACGCCGAACTACATGGCTTACGTGGGCAACGGCTATGACTACGTCCACAGCTCCGGCTACAAGGCAGGCAAGTGGGGTTCCTACACCACCTACAACCTGAGCGTGAACTACCGCGCGATGGAAAACCTGACCCTGTCGCTGATGGTCAACAACGTGTTCAACAAGATGCCGGACAACCAGCGCTACAGCTTCGCCGGCACCAGCGGCCAGCCGTACAACAACTACCTGTACAACGCCTACGGGCGCGCGATCTACGTGCAGGCCAAGTACGCGTTCGGCGTGAAGTAATCCCGCAACCGCAGCAACGGAAAAGCCCCGCCATGGCGGGGCTTTTTCGTGTCCGGCCTGAGCGGATGGAAGAACAGGCCCTGGTGGAACAGGGCCTGCCGTCCGGTCCGCCCGCTCAGCGGAAGCTGTAGCGGAGGCTGGCCATGTAGCGGCGACCCAGCGCGTCCAGTACGTACGGGAACGGACCGATGTCGTCGGACAGGTTCAGCACCGACAGGTTCAGGCGCGCATTGTCGGTCAGGTGGTAGCTGACATTGGCATCCCAGGTCGTCCAGCTGTCGCGCTTGAAGTACTGCCGGCTTTCCGGAGTTGCGGTCAGGCTGAACTGCGAGCCGCTCGTGTAGTTGGACGTCACGCCATAGCTCCACTTGCCGATGGCATGCTGTGCCGTCCAGCGGAACTGGCGCTTGGGCTCATCGAACGTACCCACGCGCTCCACGAACGGCACATCCGCGTTGGCGGCCTGGCCACGGTTCTTCGGCATGTAGCCGTAGAAGCCCAGTGCCACCTGGCCGAACCGGCCCATGTCCCAGTTGTAGTCCACCTCGGCCGTCCAGCCGCGGAACATCAGCACCGGGCCATTGCCGTACTCGGTGCGGATATCGGTGGCCGCACCCGTCAACGGATTGCGCGTGACCAGGCTGCAGAAGCGGTTGGCGTTGGGCACGTCGGACGCATTGAAATCCGGGTTGTCGAAGCAGCCGGTGATGATGTCGGTCGGGCTCAGGCTGGTGATCACATCGGTGATCTTGATGTCATACCAATCGGCGGCGACGCGCAGGCCCTTCGCCCAGTCCGGTGCGAACACGATGCCTGCTGTCCAGGATTTGGCCTTCTCGTTCTTCAGGCCGGTATAGCCGTTGACCGAGCCGAGGGTGTTGGTCGGCGACGCCTGGAAGGTCGCCGGGTCCGCGCCCGGGTAGGCCTGGAAGAAGGCCTCGCAGTTGCGGCGGCGAATCGCGGGATTGGTGCCGCCGTTGATGGCCGACACCGAGCAGACTTCCGGGATGTTGTAGTACGCCGGCTGCAGCGAGGTATAGAGCTCGGCAATCGACGGGGCACGCAGCGACTGGGTCTTGCTGCCGCGCAGCTGGATTCCCGCGAACGGCTCGTACTGGATGCCATAGGTGTACGCGTTGAAGCCACCAGCCACCGAGTTGACCACGCGGCGGCCCTTCAGGGTCACGTCCAGGCGATGCAGGCCAGGCAGATCCCAGTCGGGGTTGAACAGCGGTGCCAGGAACTCGGCGAAGATTTCATTGGTGTGATAGTCGCCCTTGGCGCCCTGGATCGGCACCGAACGGCCCTGCCCCAGGCGCTGGTACTCGCTCGGGGTGAACGAGCCTTCTTCGCGGCGATGCTCCACGCCTGCGGCGAAGGAGAACTCGCCGCCCGGCAGGTCGAACAGGCCACCGGTCACCGACGCGTTGAACACGGTCTGGCGCGTCCGCGCCTTGGCCAGGGTCGGCGTCGACACATAGGCCAGTGCTTCAGGCGATGCCTGGTTCTCGCCGAACAGATTCAGTGGACGGCAGTTCGGATCCGCAGTGGTGCCGCGGGCGGATGCATCACAGACAATGTTGCCGCTGGCATCGCGCTTCACGTTGAGCGCATTGATGAAGTTCTGCTGGATCAGGCCGGTGCCCTTGTAGTCGAAGTCGCCTCGGCCGTGGGTCACACTGGTTTCCCAGTTGAAGCGGCGCTCGCCGATATCGAAGAAGCCGTCCAGGCCGAGCACGATGCGGCTGAGGCGCGTATCGGTACTGGCGTTGTTCATGCTCAGGTCGCGCGAAGAGCGCGACAGGCGGAACGAGGTGATGCCGTTCTCGGCCAGGATGCGACGGGACTCCGCGCTGAGGAACGGATTGTTCGCGCTGAACAGCATCGCGCCACTCTGGTCGCCACTGCCATCGGGGTTTGCGGCACCGAAACCGGCAGCGTTGTAGACGTTCTGGTCCAGCGTCTCGCGCGCGGTGGCGCTGTAGTGCGACAGTTCGAAGAAGCCGCGCACGTTGTCGTTGAAGTCGAAGCTGCCGGTCGAATAGACCGTACGGCGTTCGAGGTCGGCGATCAGTGGGACGGTCTCGTTGAGGTTGAGGCCATCGCCACCGGACGCGTTGCCGCTGGGATAGGAGATGCCCGGATCGTAGGCAACCAGATCGCCCTTGTCGTTGAAGTGCCAGAGCTTGTTGTTCGGACCAAAGCCGTTCAGTTCACCCGTGGCATTGCGCTGGTAGCTGCGCCGCACCTGGATGTCCGACGGCATGATCAGGCCACCGAAGGTCATGCTGGAGATGCGCCGGTTGCGGATCCAGACCTGGTCGGCGATGCCGTCGGCCGGCCCGGTGTTGAACGGGATGCTGGGGTCGATGCGACCGTCATTGCCCGGCGTGCGCCACGGTTGGAAGCGCGCCACGTTGGCTGCCGTCGGATTGGTCTGCAGGCTGTAGCCGTTGCGGTAGAAGTCGCGCTGGAGCGCGTTCACGCCTTCGCTGTTGTCCAGTTCGGCAGCAATGGTGAAGTGGCCACGTCCGTCGGCGAAACCGCTGCCGAAGATCGCAGACCAGGAGTAGCGGTCGTTGTCGTTCTTGGTGGTCCTGCCAAAACCCAGCTCGACCTCGGCACCCTCGAACTTGTCACGCAGGATGATGTTGTTCACGCCTGAGATGGCATCGGAACCATACGTGGGTGCACCACCGATGCTCAGGCTTTCCACGCGCTCGACCATCACGGTCGGAATCGCGTTCATGTCGACCTGGATGCCCGAGCCGCCGCCGGCGCCGAATACGGTTGGCGGAGCCGAGGTCACGAAGCGGCGACCGTTGACCAGGGTCAGCAGGCGGTTGCTGCCCAGGCCGAAGCGACTGGCGAAGTTCACGCCCGCACCGAAGCCGGCCTGGTCACCGCGTGAGGACACGCCGGCAGACACACCGGGAATCTTGGTCAACGCATCGATCAGGTTGGTGTGTCCGTACGCATCGATATCCTGGCGGGACACCACAGCGGCTGGTTCCAGGGTGTCATAGCCGGCGCGGTAGATGTGCGAGCCCGTTACCGTGATGCGGTCCAGCTGGGTGGCCGCGGCTTCATTGGAAGCCTTCTTCGCGCTCTCAGCGGTGTCCTTTGCAGTTTCTCCCTCCTGCGCGAAGGCAGGCAGGGCGACGGCAAGCAGAATGGCCGAGGTGAGCGCGAGACTCAACGGATTACGGGGTAGTGGGCGAGTCTTCTGCATGTCTCTCTCTCTGAAAAAGTGAGGGCACAAAAAGCTCTGCATCGGCAAGGCAGAGGAAATGTAGTCAGCAACTGTTCACGTGCCGATAACGGAATTCATACACATAAAGACACGAAACGGCAACATTCAGCAAAAGTTCAATTTGATCTGACACGTAGAGAAATGGAGCATGAGCGCGTAAACCTGCGCCGGCATTGTTCAAAGAATCATTTCAAATCAAAGGCTTGAGCCGACATTACGCCCCGTCTGTCGCGGCCATGGCGCTCGTGTCCAAGGCCCTGGACACGTCATGCCCCGGCAGGCGCGCAACCCGTACCTGCAGGCAACCGCGAGCACGCGTTCATCATAAATTCACCCGCAGGGCAGGCATACGGGCAGCCCTCGCTCGGCGCTGCGGCGACGCCCGATGTGCCTTCCTGGGACGCCTCCTGGCGCGTGCACGCCCCTTGCGCGGGGACATGACCTTCGACACCCTTGCAGGTCTGGCCGGCGGCGTATCGTTCGGCCCACGGTCGCACCCGCGGCCACTCCCTGACTCACTCGGCCCGGAGGCCATTCAAGTGACCCGTACTCCCAAGATCGTGCTGCTGACCCTGGCCGTTTCGGCCGCGCTGGTCGGCTGCGGCAAGACTGAAACCCCGGCCAACGACGCCGCCGCCTCCGCCCCGGCCACCGCCGAAGCCACCACCTATAAGCTGGACGAGAGCAAGCTGCCGGCCTACAACGCCTTCCAGCCGAGCGACCTGGACACCACCAAGGACGCCTGCACCGCCTTTGGCGACTACGTCAACAGCAAGTGGCTGGCCGCCAATGAAATCCCGGGCGACCGCACCAGCTGGGGCGCGTTCACCATCCTCGACGAGCGCTCGGTGGCCGTGCAGCACCAGCTGGCCGAACAGGTCGCGCAGGTCAAGAACCCGAACCACATCGAGAAGATCGTCGGCGACCTGTGGGCGACCGGCATGGACGAAGCGAAGATCAACGCGCAGGGCATCGAGCCGCTGAAGGCCGACTTGGCGGCGATCGACGGCCTGCAGGACAAGGCGGCGATCGCCAACTACCTGCGCACCAGCGCCGCCAAGGGTGACAACGTCCTGTTCGGCTTCGGCGCCGAAGCGGACTTCAAGAACTCGGCCATGAACATGGCCTACGCCAGCCAGGGCGGCCTGGGCCTGCCGGATACCACCTATTACACCGATGCCAAGAACGCCGACAAGCTGAAGGCCTACCAGGCGCACGTCGCCAAGGTGCTGGAGCTGTCCGGCGTCGCCGCGGCCGACGCGGCCAAGCAGGCCGAGGACGTGGTCAAGTTCGAAACCCGCCTGGCCAAGGCCTCCAAGTCGCGCGTCGAGCTGTCGCGCAACGTCGAGCTGTACTACAACCCGGTCACCCTGGCCGACGCCGACAAGCTGACCCCGAACTTCAGCTGGACCGAGTTCTTCAAGTCGCAGGGCGTGGCCGCACCGGAGAAGTTCTCGCTGGCCATGCCGGCTTTCCATGAGGAAGTGAGCAAGGCGCTGGGCGATACCGACCCGTCGGTGTGGCGCGCCTACCTGCGCTTCCACACCGTGGACAGTGCCTCGCCGTACCTGGCTGACGCCTTCGTGCAGGAGAACTACGAGTTCTACGGCAAGACCCTCAACGGCCAGAAGGAACAGAAGCCGCGCTGGAAGCGCGTGCTGGGCACCATCGAGAATGATGCCGGTGAAGCCTTCGGCCAGCTGTACGTGAAGGTTGCCTTCTCGCCGGAAGCCAAGGCGAAGATGGAAGAACTGGTGAAGAACCTGGCCGCCGCGCTGAAGGACCGCATCCAGGGCCTGAGCTGGATGAGCGAGGAAACCAAGGCCAAGGCCATCGCCAAGTGGGAGACCTTCACCCCGAAGATCGGTTACCCGGACAAGTGGCGCGACTGGTCGGGCCTGCAGACCCAGCGCGACAGCTTCCTGGGCAACGTGCGCGCGGCCAACGAGTTCAACTACAAGTTCAACCTGTCCAAGATCGGCAAGCCGGTGGACAAGACCGAGTGGGGCATGACCCCGCAGACCGTCAACGCCTACTACAACCCGCTGCAGAACGAGATCGTATTCCCGGCCGCCATCCTGCAGCCGCCGTTCTTCGATCCGAAGGCCGACGATGCGCTGAACTACGGCGGCATCGGTGCGGTGATCGGCCATGAAATGACCCACGGTTACGACGACCAGGGTGCACGCTTCGGGCCGACCGGCAACATGGAAGACTGGTGGACCCCGGCCGACAAGAAGAACTTCGAAGGCCTCACCGGCAAGCTGGTCAAGCAGTTCGACCAGTACAAGGTCGACGGCCAGGCGGTGAACGGCCACCTGACCCTGGGCGAGAACATCGCCGACCTGGGTGGCCTGGCCACCGCCTACGACGCCCTGCAGAAGGCCTCCGCCGGCAAGGAAGATGCAAAGGTCGATGGCTTTACCCGCGACCAGCGCTTCTTCTTCAACTGGGCCACCGTGTGGCGCACCAAGTACACCCCGGAAAACGCCAAGGTCCGCCTGGCCACCGACCCGCACGCCCCGGCGCAGTTCCGCGCCATGGGTGCGCCGTCGAACCTGCCGACCTTCGCCGCCGCGTTCCAGTGCAAGGCCGGTTCGCCGATGGCCCGCAGCGGCGAGCAGCAGGTGGTGATCTGGTAACCCACGGCTGACGTTGCGGCGTACCTGCAGAGGCCCGGGAATTCCCGGGCCTTTGTTGTTCACAGCGCCCGTCATCCACGCATGGCCCACGCCGTTGGTAGATGCCGACCTTGGTCGGCGCACGGCTCGGCGGAGCCACCGTGATGCGTGCATGCCGCGCCCATGCCCGGCTTGCTATAGTGCGCGCGCCCTCAATCCATCACGGATTCGTTCCACATGCCCAACTTCCGTCCGCTTGCCATCGCCCTGGGCATCAGCCTGGCGACTCTGGTCCCGACCCACGATGCGTTTGCCGCCGCCAAGAAGAAGGCCGCACGCGCCCCGGCCGTCAGCGCCCAGTGCAGCGACTTCTACGACGCCACCAATGCAGGCTGGCTGAAGGCCAACCCGGTGCCGCAGACCGGTGCCACTACCGCGCTCGGCCAGCTGGTCGACCGCAGCCGCCAGCAGCAGCGCGACCTGCTCGACGCCGCGATGAAGTCGCCGCAGGGCAATGTGCAGAAGCTGCTGGGTGACTTCTGGGCCAGTGGCCTTGACGAAGCCGCCGTGGAGGCGGACGGTTCCAATCCGATCGCCCCGCTGCTGACCCGCATCAACGCCATCAAGAAGGCCAAGGATGTGCCGGCGTCGATCGCCGCGCTGCACCAGGTGGGCATCCCGGTCGCCTTCAACTTCGGCCCCGACGTCGACCTGAAGGCACTGGACCGCCACATCGGTTACTTCATGCAGGGCGGCATGGGCCTGCCGGATCCTGCGTTCTATACCCGCACCGACGCCGACACCGTGGCGCTGATGGGCCGCTACCGCAACTACGTCAAGCAGATCCTGGCGCTGACCGGCACCCCGGCGGCCAAGCTGGATGCCGAATCACAGGCGGTGATCGCGCTGGAGACCGAGCTGGCGCGCAACGCGCAGTCGCTGGCCGGCATCAACAACCCGTTCAACAACTACGCGCCGATCTCCACCAAGGAGCTCAACAGCCGCTACCGCAATCTGCAGCTGGACGCTTTCCTGAAGGCACAGGGCGTGGATGACGACCTGGTCTCGCTGGCCGATCCGGGGCTGTTCAAGCAGCTCGATGGCATGGTCACCAAGCTCAAGCCGGACCAGTGGAAAGCCTACCTGCGCTGGCGCGTGGGCGATTCGATGGCGCCGTACCTGTCCAAGGCCTACCGCGACGCCGAGTTCGAATTCCGCGGCCGTGTGCTGCGTGGCCAGACCCTGCCGCCGCAGCGCTGGGAATCCGTGCTGGATGCAATCAATGTGGCCGCCGGCCCGATGGTCGGCCGCGAGTACGCCGCCCGCTACCTGTCGGCCGAAGATCGTCGCCAGGCCGCATGGATCGTCGACAAGGTGCGCGAAGTACAGATCGAGGCGGTAAAGAACAGCAGCTGGATGAGTGCCGAAGCCAAGACCGAAGCGCAGGCCAAGCTGGCTGCGCTGAAGATCGAGATCGGCACTCCACTGCGCGACCTGGACTACAGCGTGCAGCCGATGGGGCGCGGCTCGTTTGGTGGCAACATGCTGATTGCATCGACCTGGCGCCACCGCGAGGAAATGAAGCGCATCGGCAAGGGCAATGCCGACCGCCGCTGGGACGTGCTGCCGCAGCAGCCGTCGCTGGCCTACGACCTGGCGCAGAACCGCCTGATCGTCACCGCCGCGATCCTGCAGGGCCCGGTGTTCAACGCCAAGGCCGACGCCGCCGACAAGTTCGGCAGCTTCGGGGGCCTGGTCGGCCACGAGCTGACCCGTGCGATCGATGCCAAGGGCGCTCTGGTCGATGCCAAGGGTGAGCTGCGCAGCTGGTGGACCCCGGCCGACAAGACCGCCTGGACCCTGCTCGGCAATCGCGTGGCCGCGCAGTACAGCGCCTACGACTTCCCGGGCGTGAAGGGTGCCAAGGTCAACGGCACGCTCACCCAGGAAGAAAACCTGGCCGACATCGCCGGCCTGGAACTGGCATGGGCGGCGTATGCCGCGCAGGAGCCGAAGGCCAAGCAGGCACAGCAGCAGGGCTTCTTCCGCGCCTGGTCGACGCTGTGGGCACAGCAGCTGTCGCCGAACGAGGCCGCGCGCCGCCTGACTGCCGACATCCGCGCACCGGGCCTGTGGCGCAGCAACGGCACGCTGGCCAACCTGCCGGCGTTCGGTGCCACCTTCAGTTGCAAGGCCGGGCAGCCGATGCAGCGCAGCGAAGCCGACCAGATCAAGGTCTGGCGCTGAGCCCGCGGCCGCACTGTTAGTACAAAGGGCGCCTTCGGGCGCTCTTTTTTTGCGGGTGCAGCACGATCCCGGGTTAACACTGCGCGTGCTATCGCTGCGGCTTCGTCCAACGTGGAGCCGGACATGGCACACAAGAACACGATCTGTATCTGGTACGACAACGGCGCGCTCGAGGCCGCCACCTTCTATGCCAACACCTTTCCCGACAGCGCGGTGACCGCTGTCCACCACGCCCCGGGCGACTACCCGGACGGCAGGGAGGGCAACATACTGACCGTCGAATTCACGGTCTGCGGCATCCCCTGCGTCGGCCTCAACGGCGGCACCGCGTTCAAGCACAGCGAAGCCTTCTCCTTCCAGATCCAGACCGAGGACCAGGCCGAGACTGACCGCTTGTGGGACGCCATCGTCAGCAACGGCGGGCAGGAGAGCCAGTGCGGTTGGTGCAGGGACCGATGGGGCGTTTCCTGGCAGATCAGCCCACGCATGCTGATCGAAGCGGTGACCAGCCAGGACAAGGCACTGGCCAAGCGCGCCTTCAACGCGATGATGCCGATGAAGAAGATCGACATCGCCACCATCGAAGCGGCAATCAAAAAAGGGGACGGAGGGGATTAAGTCGTTTCTTCCCCCCTGTGCGCAGATGCGGATTGCGACTTAATTCCCTCCGTCCCCTTTTTCCGAGGTGCTGATGTCCTGGGATGCGATCATCATCGGTGGCGGCCACAACGGCCTGGTCTGCGCGGCCTATCTCGCACGCGCTGGCAAGAAGGTGCTGGTGCTGGAACGTCGTGGCGTTCTCGGCGGCGCGGCAGTCACCGAGGAATTCCACCCCGGGTTCCGCAACTCGGTGGCGTCCTACACGGTGTCATTGCTGCAGCCGAAGGTGATCGACGACCTGCAGCTGCATGCGCATGGGCTGCGCATCGTCAATCGCCCGGCCAACAACTTCCTGCCATTGCCGGACGGCCGCTACCTGCTGTCCGCACCGGGCCGCACCCAGGCCGAGGTCGCGAAGTTCTCCGAGCGGGATGCGCAGCGGCTACCCGAATACGAAGCGCGCCTGGAGATCTTCGCCGATGTGCTGCGCGCGTGGGCCCTGCGCACGCCACCGGATGCCGGCGTTGCGGGTGGTTGGCGCGCGTTGCCTGCGCTGTGGCAGATGGGTCGTCTTGGTCGTGAACTGGCCACGCTGGATGCCTCGCTGCGGCAGGAGCTGCTGGACCTGTTCACGCTGTCGGCAGCCGAGTATCTGGATCGCTGGTTCGAAAGCGAACCGATCAAGGCGCTGTTCGGCTTCGATGGCATCGTCGGCAACTACGCAAGCCCCTATACACCGGGCAGTGCCTACGTACTGCTGCACCACGTGTTCGGCCAGTGCAATGGCATGAAAGGTGCGTGGGGCCATGCGATCGGTGGCATGGGCGCGATCAGCCAGGCCATCGCCACTGCCGCGCGGGAGGCCGGGGCTGAGCTGCGCGTGGATGCCGGTGTGCAACGCCTGCTGATCGAGCAGGGTCGTGTCGTGGGCGTGGCGCTGGCCAACGGCGAAATCCTGCGCGCACGCGCGATGATCGCCAACGTCAATCCAAAGCTGCTGTACGAGCAGATGCTGGCACCGGAGCAGGTACCGGACGCAACGCGCGAACGCATGGCGAACTGGCGCTGCGGTTCGGGCACGTTCCGGATGAATGTCGCGCTGTCGCAGCTGCCGGACTTCCGCGCTCTGCCCGGTCCCGGCGATCACCTCAGCGCCGGGATCATCATGGCCCCCAGCCTGGATTACATGGACCGTGCCTGGCTGGATGCGCGTCGCAATGGCTGGTCACGCGAACCGATCGTGGAAATGCTCATTCCCAGCACGCTGGACGATTCGCTGGCGCCGCCCGGGCAGCATGTGGCCAGCCTGTTCTGCCAGCACGTGGCGCCCGTGCTGCCCGGTGGGCGTCACTGGGATGATCATCGTGAAACGGTGGCCGATCTGATGATCGCCACCGTTGAACGGTATGCGCCGGGTTTCGCTGGCAGCGTACTGGGCCGCCAGGTGCTGTCACCGCTGGATCTGGAGCGCACCTTCGGCTTGATCGGCGGCGACATCTTCCACGGAGCGCTCAGTGCCAACCAGTTGTTCTCGGCACGGCCGATGGTTGGCCAGGCTGGCTATCGTGGTGCCCTGCCCGGCCTGTATCTGTGCGGGTCGGGAACACATCCCGGGGGCGGCGTGACCGGCGCGCCAGGTCACAATGCGGCGCAGGTGGTGTTGCAGGATCTGTAGAGGCGTGCCGACCAATGGTCGGCGCCCACAGCGTCAAATGATCCCATGCAAAGCGTGCCAACCAAGGTTGGCACCTACCCGCGTGGGAGAAGGCGTGCCGACCAACGGTCGGCACCTACAGCGTCAAATGATCCTTTGGATCATTTGACGCTGCGCAGATGGTTCGGGCGCTTCGGTGGGCCGGGCGGTCGGCGCTTGTTGAACGGCGGCTGCCCTCGCCAGTAGCGGATCAGCAACCAGCCGAACAGCATGCCGCCGAGGTGCGCGAAGTGGGCCACGCCCGGCTGCCAGCCGGTCATGCCCAGCACCAGTTCGCCCACGCCGAACAGGATCACGAAGGTGCGCGCCTTCATCGGGATCGGTGGGAACAGCAGCATCACCCGCTGGTTCGGGAACAGCATGCCGTAGGCCAGCAGCAGGCCGAACACGCCGCCAGAGGCACCCAGCACCGTGGCCGGGTTCTCCAGCAGCGTACCCACCAGCAGCTGGCAGACACCGGCACCGGCCACGCAGACCAGGTAGTACAGCAGGAAGCGCTTCTCGCCCCAGGTCTGCTCCAGTGGCGCACCGAACATGAAGACCGCCAGCATGTTGAAGAACAGGTGGCCGAAGCTGCCATGCAGGAAGCCATAGGTCAGCAGCTGCCACGGCTGGAAGTTGCCGCCCGGCGAGAACGCATCGAAGCCTTGCTGCAGCGGTTGCAGCATGAACGGCTCGAAGGTCTGCATGCCAAGCAGGAACGGCTGCTGCAGCAGGAACAGGATCGCGTTGGCGATCAGCAGGGCCTTGGTGACGGTTGGCAGACGCGGGAACATGGGAGCACCGGCATGGAACGGCCTCCATCATAGCCGCAGCACCGCGCCTTGTTGGCGACCGGCAGGTCCGGCCTGTTCAGTCGCCAGCGATGCTCAGCCCGGGCCCCAAACGGCAGCATCCAGCACAACCGCCGGATCGGTCGTGGGCATCCGCACCCGGCCGTTCTCAACCACCACGCCCTCGGCACGCAGCCGCTGCGACTGCTCGCGACAGCCCGCCGACCCTTCTTCCATGGCGATGCGCCCATCCGAGCGCAGCACGCGGTGCCAGGGCAGGTCCGGGTCGTCGTTCTGGCCCAGGATGCGCGCGGTCAGGCGCGCACGCCCGGGCAGGCCCGCGCGCATCGCCACCTGGCCGTAGCCCATCACCTGCCCCGCCGGGATCGCGCGGATCACCGCCAGAATGCGCGCACGCGCCTGCTCCGGCGTCAGCGCCGCAGGCGGGTCACCAGCAGAACGCCGATCAGCACCAGCACGGTGCCGGCGATCTGTGCCGGCCCCATCGGTTCGTCGAGCAGCCATAGGCTCATCACGATGGTGGAAACAGGGCCCAGCATACCGACCTGCGCGGCCAGCGACGAACCCACGCGCTGCACCGCCAGCATGATCGCCAGCACCGGCAGCACCGTGCACACGGTGGCGTTGACCAGCGACAACCACTGTACCGGTGCCGGTGCCTGCCACAGCAGTGGCAGCGGATGGGTCACCGCGAAGTGCAGCAGCACCAGCACGCTGGCCACGCAGCTGGCGTAGGCGGTCAGCCGCACCGCGCCGATGCGTGCCACCACCTGCCCGCTGCCGAACAGGTACAGCGCGTAGCTGAGCGCACTGCCCAGCACCAGCAGGCTGCCGACGATGATCTGCCCACCTTCGCGCTGCAGATCGTGGCCAAAGGCCAGCAGCACGCCCAGATAGCTCAGCACCAGCGCGCCGATCTGCCAGCGGCCCGGCCGCTGCCGTGCCAGCAGCACGTTGATCAGCAGCACCAGGGTCGGGTTCAAGTAAAGAATCAGCCGCTCCAGGGTCACGCTGATGTACTGCAGGCCCTGGAAATCGAGCAGGCTGGACAGGTAGTAGCCGGTGAAGCCCAGCCACAGCACGCGGGCGCGGTCGGCCCAGGACAGCGGCTCTGCCCGGCGCGCAGCCCACAGTGCCATCAGCACGAACAGCGGCAGCGCCATCAGCATGCGCAGGGCGAGCAGCGAGGTGGCATCGACGCCATGACGCAGGCCGAGCTTGACAATGATGGCCTTGCCGGAGGCGGCGATGGCGCCGATCGCGGCCAGGCCGATACCCCCCAGCGCGATGCGCGGGGAAGCCGTAGCGATGCGGGAAGCGGGAGTGGACATCAGGACGACGGCGGGCCGCGCAGAGCGGCCCGGTAAGGCGTGGGGGCGACCATTGTCGCACGGGCGCCCCCGGTGCTCTGTAGAGCCGAGCCTGCGCTCGGCTTCGCCAAGCCTGGGCGAAAAGGAGCCGAGCGTGGGCTCGGCTCTACAACTGCGGGCTCAGCGCATCAGCACCACTTCCTCGGCCGAGGTCGGGTGGATCGCCACGGTGTCGTCGAACTGGGCCTTGGTCGCGCCCATCTTCACCGCCACCGCGAAGCCCTGCAGGATCTCGTCGGCCGCTTCGCCCAGCAGGTGGATACCCACCACGCGCTCCTCCGGGCCCGCGCACACCATCTTGAACAGGCTGCGCTGGGTGCCGTTGGCCAGCGCCTGCAGCATCGGGCGGAAACGGCTGTGGTAAACGCTCACCTGGTCAAAACGCGCGCGCGCTTCTTCTTCGCTCATGCCCACTGCACCCAGCGGCGGGTGCGAGAAGACCACGCTGGCCACGTTCTCGTAATCCATCTTCGATTGCGGACGTCCACCGAACAGGCGGTCCATCAGCCGCCGTGAAGCGGCCACCGCCACCGGCGTCAGGCCGACCTTGCCAGCGATGTCGCCCACCGCGTGCACGCTCGGCACAGAGGTGGTCTGCCATTCGTCCACCTCCACCTGCTGGTGCTCGCCGATGCCGATGCCCAGCTCTTCCAGGCCCAGGTCGCGACTGTTGCCACGGCGGCCGGTGGCGAAGAACACTGCATCGAACACGCTGTCGAGCGGGCCATCATGACCGAACGCACGGACGCGTTCGCCATCGCGCTGCAGTTCGCGCAGGCGATAGCCGAAATGGATGCGCACGCCCTGCTGCTTCAGGTTCTCGGCCAGCTGATCGGTCAGCTCGTAATCGAAGCGATCCAGCAGCCGCTGGCCGCGCACCAGCAGGCTGACCTTGCTGCCCAGTGCCTGCAGCAGGCCGGCCAGCTCCACCGCGATGTAACCGCCACCGATGATCGCCACCTCGGCCGGTGCCGCACGCAGATCGAAGAAGTCATCGGAAACCAGGCCCAGTTCAGCGCCGGGAATATCCGGGCGCAGCGGATGCGCGCCGGTGGCGATCAGGATGTGCTCGGCGCTGTAATGCACGCCGTCACTGCAGGCCACGGTATGCGCATCGAGCAGACGGCCGCGCGCAGGGATGCGCACCACGCCGGTTTCATCCAGGCGCTTGCGGTAGCTGGTGTGGATGTTGGTGATGTAGGCCTGGCGATGGATCACCAGCTCCTTCCACGACAGCGCCGGGCGTGCCTCGACATCGAAGCCCATCGCATTGGCCAGGCCGATGCGCTCGTGCAGGTCGGCCGCCAGCCACATCGCCTTCTTCGGCACGCAACCAACGTTGACACAGGTTCCGCCCAGTTCGCCCGGTTCCAGCATCGCCACGCGCTTGCCATGCTGTGCTGCGCGGATGGCGCCGGCCAGGCCGGCGGAGCCGCCGCCAAGGACGATCAGGTCGTAATCATAAGGTGCAGTGCTCATCGGAATCGCTCGGGTCGGTAAGGGGCAGGATCGATCGCTGGCGTGCGGCCGCAGACGAGATCGGCGATCAGCTGGCCGGTGCCGGCGCTCATGCTGATGCCGAGCATGCCATGCCCCGCTGCAAGCCAGACGTGAGGATGCGCGGGCGCACGGCCGATCGGCACAGCGCATACGTGCCCATCGCTCACCCCTGCTCCGTGCTGCGCCGCATCGATGGCCACTGCCGATAGGTCATCGCACGCCATATCCACTCGATCGGGCCGAAGCGGAAATGGCGCAGCCACAGGTGCGAGAAGACCACCTGCGCGGCAAACAGCAGCAGTGCGAACAACAGCTGCACGCTGCGCGGCATCGTCTCGAACCTGCCCAGGCCATACTGGTAGAAGGTCCAGGTACACAGCAGCGACTGGCCAAGATAGTGGGTCAGCGCCATGCGCCCGACCGGTGCCAGCCAGGCCAACCGCGCACGCCAATGCACGATCCACGCGAGGTAACCCAGGCACATCGGCAGGCCACCGATCGTCACCAGCGCCATCGCCGCCGTCGCCGGCAGGCCGTAGGCACCCGGCGCCAGATAGGGCTTCCAGGCAACACCCAGCAGCGTGACCACAAGGCCCAGCGGCAGTGCCCCCCAACGCAGCACCGCGTACAGCCGCGGAAAGCGCTCCGGCGTCGCCAACGCGCCGCTGCCGGCGAACCAGCTGCCGATCAGGAACATGCCCAGCACTTCCGGGCCGGTGATCAGCAGCGCGCCCATCGAGGTGCCGAACTCGCTCAGGCGCTGCACAGTGGCCTGCGCCCAGCTGCCCTGCCCGTACACCTGCCGCTGCAGGTCGATGCTCTGCTGCGCCTCGGCAAGCATGCCCCGCACCTCTTCGGTCGAAGCCATCGACACCATCGCGCCCACCAGCAGCATCAGCGCAACGCCGCCCAGATAGACGGTCACGCCCATCCACGGCAGCCAGCTGCGCGGCGCCTCCCGGCAGGCCAGCAACGGCAACGAGACCAACGCGTACATCACCAGGATGTCGCCGGACCAGACCAGCAGCGCGTGGCACAGGCCGATCAGCAGCAAGCCAGCGCTGCGGCGCAGATAGAACGGGGTGAAGTCGCGCCCGGCGGCCTCAGCGCGCTGCGCCATCACCGCGAAGCCGGCGCCGAACAGCAGCGAGAACAGGGTGAAGAACTTGCCCTGCACGAACACGTACACAAAGGCATCGGCCCAGTAGTCGATGCCCTGCCAATGCACGTCGATGCCGGTGAAGGCCAGGTCCAGCGGTCCGCTGAAGGCCTCGATGTTCATCAGCAGGATGCCCAGCAGCGCGGCACCGCGCAGCACGTCCAGCACGGCGATGCGTTCGCCGGAAGCGACCGGCTGCAGGGAAGGAGAAGCGGCGTTCACGGGGCGTCCGTCAGGCAGGTCCGCCATTATGCCGCCGGCCCGTACGCCATGGATGGCCGCGCCGTGTTCCAGAAGCGCAACGGCCCGCCGAAGCGGGCCGCTGCGTCCATCACGATCGCGCTGCGATCAGTGCTGGTGACCACCGTCGCCGTGGACGTGGCCGTGGTCGATCTCTTCCTTGCCGGCTTCGCGCACGTCGACGATCTCGACGTCGAAGTGCAGGTCCTTGCCGGCCATCGGGTGGTTCAGGTCGACGTCGACGACGCTCATGCCGACCTTCTGCACGGTCACCGCACGCGGGCCGAAGTTGGTCTGCAGCACGACCTGCTGGCCCGGGGCCAGCTTGGTGTTGCCGAAGTGCTTCTTCGGCACGCGCTGGGACAGGCCTTCACGACGCTCGCCGTAGGCATCGGCCGCCTTGACGTCGACGTTGAAGGTCGCGCCGGCTTCCTTGTCCATCATGGCGTTTTCCAGGCCCGGGATGATGTTGCCGTGGCCGATCAGGATCGCCAGCGGCTCGCCGCGGTCCTTGGACGACTCGATCGGCTCCTGGCCGACTTCGGAAACGGTGTAGTGGAAGCGGACAACGCGGTCTTTTTCGATCTTCATGCGCAACTCTGTCTGGATCTGCCGGAGGCAGGCGGGTTGGGGCGGGTTGTCGCCCGGCGGGGACGCCGCCATCATGACGGCCAATCCAAGGTGGCGCATTATCCGGAGATCATGCACATCACGCCAGTTTCGTCCGGCCCGCGCCGGTTTCTCGCCCCGGCCCTGCTGCTGGCCCTGCCCGTGTTGATGACCGCCTGTGGAGGCGGCAAGGCCACCCGCCCGGCGCCGCCGCCGCCGACGGCGAACTGGCCGAAGACCGTGCCGGACAACCCCGAGGCCGCCAACTCGGTGCTGATGCGGGCCATCAGCCTGGTCGGCACGCCCTACCGCTATGGCGGCAATACCCCGGATTCGGGCTTCGACTGCAGCGGCCTGGTCGCCTATGTCTATCGGGAAATGCTGGACCTGCGACTGCCGCGCACCTCGCGCGACCTGGCCGCGGTACAGGGCCCGAAGATCGATCCGCAGCGCCTGGCCACCGGCGATCTGGTGTTCTTCGGCAGCCGAGGCAGCGTCACCCATGTCGGCATCTATGTAGGTGAGGGGCGTTTCGTGCACGCGCCGAGTACCGGCGGAACGGTACGCCTCGACTCGCTCAGCGGCCCCTATTGGAAAGACCACTACACGGGGGCGAAACGCGTCCTTCGCTAAAATGAACAGGCGATATGTTCAAAACTGTGACGGAAATCACTACCGCAATAACGTTTTACTAACGGAATTTTTAACTTATCGGCGCTTTTACAGGGCATGATGCCCCATCGTTTTTTTCCTGTGACCGACGCGTGACGACTGACGACCTGAAAAGCGAAGGCCAGACTTCCGTATCTTCACGCAGTGCCCGCCCGTTGTTGCTTGGCCTGGCACTGTGCCTGACCAGCCTTCCGGCCTGGTCGCAGACCGCTCCGAACCGTTCCGATGTGCCCCCGGCCCCGGTGGCCGAGAGCGCCGCCCGACCGGCCGCCAAGGCCGAGGCTGCCGCTCCGCAGCGCAGCCGCGTCGATGCCGCCGCCAGCGCCACGCTGGCCGCCCTGCTGCCGCACCTGGCCGCCAACGACACCATTCCGCTGATGGACCGCTCGGCCGTGGTGGCCGGCGACCTCAGCCGCCTGCTCGCCAATTACGACACCAGCAGCGCCGCCAATGGCAGCGTTGTCGGTACCGCCGCCGACAACGGCAAGGTGCAGTCGCTGCTGCGCCGCGCGATGACCCTGCTGGGCACCCCGTACCGTTGGGGTGGCAGCAACCCGGACAGCGGTTTCGACTGCAGCGGCCTGGTCGGTTATGTGTTCCGTTCGGCCCTGGGCATCGAGCTGCCGCGCGTCTCGCGCGAGATGGCCCACGATGACAACGCCGAACTGATCAACGACCGCACCGCGCTGGCCGCAGGTGACCTGGTGTTCTTCGGCCGCAAGGGCCGCGTCGACCACGTCGGCATCTATGTCGGCGACGGCCGCTTCCTGCACGCACCGAGCTCCGGCAAGGACGTCCGCGTGGACACCCTGCTCAGTGGCTACTGGGGCAACAAGTTCATGCAGGCCCGCCGGGTCGACCTCTGACCCGCTGGCGCTACGGCGCCGCCTGAAAGACAAAAAGCCGCTGCCCCGCAGCGGCTTTTTTGTTTGCGCCCCCGGTAGGTGCCGACCTTGGTCGGCATCGCGCCGCCTGCCCTGGTGGGTGCCGACCGTTGGTCGGCACTGCCTCCATCCACGCATGGCGTGGATCTACCAGGACCCGCCTTGGCCGCCACCGCGCCAACCAGCTCCCAAACAAAAGGCCCGCCGGGTCAGGGCGGGCCTTTCATCTCCACGCAACCTTAGGCGCGTGGCGGTGTCGGGTCAGGATCGTCCACGCCCACATTGCTGGACGGATTGTCATACACCGCCTGGTCGAGCAACCCGGTCTCCTTGGCCACGAGCACCGGCACCAGCATCTGGCCGGTCACATTCGTCATCGTGCGCATCATGTCCAGGATGCGGTCGATGGCATACAGGTAGCCGATGGTCTCCAGCGGCAGATTGGCTGCGCTCAGCACCACCGTGGCCATGATCACCGCAGTACCCGGCACGCCGGCGGTGCCGAAGCTGCCCAGCACCGAGGCGATCAGCACCACCACGTACTGCTCCGGGGTCAGCGGCACGCCGCTGTACTGCGAAATGAACACCGCGCACAGCGCCGGATAGATCGCGCCGCAGCCGTCCATCTTGATGCTGGCGCCCAGCGGCACCGCGAACGAACCGTAGTCCTTGTTCACGCCCAGGTTGTGGGTGATCGAACGCAGCGCCACCGGCATCGCAGCGAAGCTGGACGAGCTGACGAACGCAACCTGCATGCCCGGTGCGGCGCCACGGAAGAACTTCAGCGGGTTCAGGCCGTGCGCCAGCAGCAGCGCGCTGTAGACCACCACGATGTGCAGCGCACAGGCCACGTACAACGCCAGCACGAAATGGCCCAGCGGCAGCAGCTTCTCGAACCCATAGCTGCCGACCAGGCCTGCGATCAGGCCGAAGGTGCCGATCGGGGTGACTTCCAGCACGAAGCGGGTCACCTGGATCATGATGTCGCTCATCTGGCCAACCAGCTTGCGCGCCTCGGTCACCTTCTCGCCCAGCTTGACGATGGCAAAGCCCACCAGGCCGGCGAAGAAGATCACCGGCAGGATCGAGCCGCGACCCGCAGCCAGCACGGTCTCACCGGCCGCGTTGACCTTGGTGCCGATGCCGGACAGCGCATAGAAGACATTGGCAGGCACCACGTCCAGCAGCACCTGCACCACGCTGGGCACTTCGCGCGGCACGTAGTTGCTGGCCATCGACAACTGCAGGCCACCCGCGCCGGGCTGCAGCACCGTACCCACGGCCAGGCCGACACACACTGCCAGCGCAGCGGTAATCACGAACCACAGGAAGGTGCGCCCACTGAGCGCGGCCACGGACTTCTGCCCGTGCAGCGACGAGATCGCGTTGATGACCGCGAAGAACACCAGTGGCACGGCGATCATCTTGATCAGGGTGACGTACAGCTCGCCGAGCGGGCCGAACCACGTTTCCGCGGCGGGGCCGAGCGCCCAGCCGGCCAGCGCGCCGAGCACGAAGCCACCGACCACGCGCTGCCAGAACGGAATCCGCAGCCAGGCAGAGACCAGCGTCATAGGCAATCCAGAGGGAAGGAAGGGATGCTGGCACGATAGCCCAAGGCAGCCCGCAGAACGACCGCCCGGCCGGCAAATCAGTGTGTCATCGGCGTGCCTTGCTGGGGCGGGCATAATGAATGTCCCGTTACAGTTTGTGAGATCCCAGCGTCCATGCGTCGTTCCGTCTCCCTGTTGGCCGCCTGCGCCACCACCCTTCTGCTGGGCGCCTGCGCCAGCTCCGCCCCCGCGTCCGCCCCGGCCGGCCTGAAGGTCACCGTCGATCCCGTCGCCCATCCGGCCGGCGAGACCCCGCAGTGGTGGTACCGCAGCGGGGCCGCCCAGGCTGCGGCCAATGGTGCGATGTCCGGCAAGGCCAAGAACGTCATCCTGTTCCTCGGTGACGGCATGAGCCTGACCACCGTGGCCGCCTCGCGCATCTACGAGGGCCAGCGCAAGGGCGGCTCCGGCGAGGAGAACCTGCTGTCCTGGGAACGCTTCCCGGCCACGGCGTTCAGCAAGACCTACAACACCGATTCGCAGACGCCTGATTCGGCCGGCACCATGACCGCCATCACCACCGGCGTGAAGACCCACATGGGCGCGATCGGCGTCAGTGCCGGAAGCCGCACCGACTGTGCCGACAGCCTGTCCAAGGGCCTGCTGACCTGGCTGCAGCTGGCCGACAGCGCCGGCCTGGCCACCGGCGTGGTCTCCACCGCACGCCTGACCCATGCCACCCCGGCTGCCACCTACGCGCACTCGCCCGAGCGCAACTGGGAAAACGACACCGACCTGACTGAAGCGGCCAAGGCGGCCGGCTGCAAGGACATCGCCCAGCAGCTGCTGTCGACCTCGCGCTATGGGCGCGGCCCGCTTGTCGCCCTTGGTGGCGGCCGTGGTGAGTTCACCACCGTGGAAGAGCGCGACCCGGAATACGACGACAAGGTCGGCCAGCGCCTGGACGGCCGCAGCCTGGTCCAGGAATGGCAGCAGGCGCATCCGCAGGGTGCCTATGTCTGGAACAGCAAGCAGCTGGCCGCGGCCGCCAATGCGCCGGCCATCCTTGGCCTGTTCGAACCGGACCACATGCGCTACGAGTACGAGCGCCCGCAGGATCCGGGCGGTGAGCCGAGCCTGGCCGAACTGACCGCAGCGGCGATCAAGAACCTTTCAAGGCACCCGGAAGGCTACGTACTGATGATCGAAGGCGCGCGCATCGACCACGCCAACCACAGCGGCAATGCCTACCGTGCACTGACCGAGACCGTGGCGCTGTCCGATGCGGTGCGCGTGGCCAACGAGCTGACCTCGGCCGACGACACCCTGATCATCGTCACCGCCGACCACTCGCACACGCTGAACTTCGTCGGCTACCCGGCACGCGGCAACCCGATCCTGGGCAAGGTGAAGGACAAGGGCGGTGAAGACGGCGCCGGCAAGCTGGACTACGCCCTGGACGGTACCGGCCAGCCGTACACCACGCTGAGCTACGCCAACGGCCCAGGCCACACCGGCAGCAGCAACCAGCAGCCGGCCGGGCCGAAGCGCTACCCGCACAACCCAAGCAGCTTCGAACCGGCCAACGGTCGCCCGAACCTGCGCGAGGTCGACACCGAGCATCCGGACTACATGCAGGAAGCGCTGGTGCCGATGAAGTCCGAATCGCATGGTGGTGAGGACGTCGGCATCTGGGCACGTGGCCCGGGCAGCAAGGCGATCCGCGGCACGCTGGAACAGAACGCGATCTACCACATGATCGTGCAGGCCACCCCAGCCCTGCGCGAGCGCCTGTGCCAGGCCGGCACCTGCGATGACAAGGGCGTCCCTGTGCAGTTGCCGGCACCGACGGCCTTCGAACGCAAGGCCGAGGCCAAGTGATCGCGCGGCAGGCCCGCCCTGCCCCTGCCAGCGGCCGCTTTGCGCGGTCGCTGGCAATGCTTGGCGTGCTGGTCAGTGCCAATGCACAGGCACAGGCACCGGCATGCAAGCTGCTGACCGACGAACACGGGTTGTGGCCGCTCCCCAACTGCGAGGTGGTCGATCACCGGCTGAAGATCAGCGCCGATACGCTGAAGGACCTGAACTACGACGACCACGGCCTGGCCGTGGTGTATGCCGACCAGGGCTTCCACTACGTCGACCGCACGGGCCACAGCCTGCCGGTGCTTACCTGGGACAACGGCCCGGAAACGCCGCAGGAAGGCCTGCTGCGCGGCCGCGTCGGCAATCGCGTGAGCTACTTCGATCTGGAATTCCGCCAGGTGGTGCCGGGCACCTTCGATTTCGCCTGGCCGTTCCAGGATGGCGTGGCCGAGGTCTGCAACGGGTGCCGGCGTGGCATGCCGGATGCCGATGGCCACACGCCGATGGAAGGCGGAGAGCGGTTCCGCATCGACCGCGCGGGCCGCCGGGTGAAGTAGGGTTTCGGCAGGGCTGCGCCCTGCACCTGCCGAAGCCGAAGCCCAAGCCCAAGCCGAAGCCAAATCAAGATCAAAAGCGGCTCTGGTTTTCTGTGAGTTGGGCGGGGCGGTGTGGCTGGTCAGGACACGCCGTAAACCCGTCCTTGGGGGCTCGATGGCGCCATCCATGGCGCCAACGGTCCTGCCCACCCACACCGCCCCACCCCCGACAGATTTCCGG
Organism: Stenotrophomonas sp. AR029; assembly: GCF_047520695.2. NCBI lineage: Bacteria > Pseudomonadati > Pseudomonadota > Gammaproteobacteria > Lysobacterales > Lysobacteraceae > Stenotrophomonas > Stenotrophomonas sp. AR029. The sequence continues at coordinate 523,723 of NZ_JAXBQQ020000001.1, forward strand.
TGACGGTTGGACCGTCCACGCCATGCATGGATCAGATCTGTCAGATATCGAATTGAATCCGGGGGTCAGATCCGACAGTTCGCAGGAAACTGTCGAAGGCGGGGTGGGTCCGGTTGCGGGGGCGTGAGCCGCATGGATGCGGCGACCGAGCTTACATGGACGTACTTGCAGCGTCCCCCGCAACCGGACCCACCCCGCCATCCCTCAGCAGACCAGCTGTTGCTGTTGCTGTTGCTGTTGCTGTTGCTGTTGCTGTTGCTGTTGCTCTGGCTCGTAGCAGGTGCAGGGCGCAGCCCTGCCAAGCAAACCCCACCCTATACTTGCCGCCGTGACTGCCTTCCCTGCCCTCGTTCCGCTGGATGCGCCGCTGCTGGTGGGTTACAGCGGCGGTGTCGACTCGACCGTGCTGCTGCACTGGCTGTGGCGCTGCGCACAGGCCTCCGGCACGGCGCTGCGTGCGGTGCACGTACACCATGGCCTGCAGGCCGATGCGGACGCCTGGGTGCTGCATTGCCAGCAGCAATGCGCGGCACTGGGCATTGAACTGGCCGTGCATCACGTGCAGGTCGACAAGCGCGCGGGCCTCGGCCTTGAAGGCGCGGCGCGGCAGGCACGACGTGCAGCGTTCGCCGCCGAACTGCGCGACGGCGAAACACTGGCACTGGCGCAGCACCAGGACGACCAGGCCGAGACCTTCCTGCTGCGGGCCCTGCGCGGATCCGGCGTCGATGGCCTTGCCGCGATGTCCGCACACAGCCGCCTTGGCGAACAGCCTCTATGGCGGCCGCTGCTGGCGGTGCCACGCAGCGCACTGCTCGACTACGCGCGGCAGCACGCGCTGCGCTGGATCGAAGACCCCAGCAATGGCCACGACCACGCCGATCGCAACTTCCTGCGCCTGCAGGTGCTGCCGTTGCTGCGCCAGCGCTGGCCGCATGCGGCTGCGGCATTGGCGGGCAGCGCAATGCACTGCGGGCAGACCCGTGCTCTGCTGGACGAGGAAGACGCCGAGCTGATCGCGCACCTGGAAGTGGCACCACGCGTGCTGTCGCTGCAGTTGCTGCGTCAGGTGTCACCGGGACGCGCCGCGCGCGTGCTGCGCGCCTGGGTGATCGGCCATGGTGCCGCCCCACTGCCGGCCACGGTACTGCAGCAGGGTCTGCACGAACTGCTGCCGGCCAGCAACGATCGCCAGGCGCGGCTGCGCTGGCACGAGCATGCCATCCAGCAATGGCGCGATCACGCCTATCTGCTGCCCGCGCAGCTGCCATCGCTGCCCTGCGGATGGCAGGCCGAATGGGATGGGCGTGCCCCCCTGCCGCTGCCCGATGGTGGCCAATTGCGCCTGCAGGGCGCCGTGGCCTTCGAACGCCCGCTTCAGGTCCGTGCACGCGTGGGTGGCGAGCGCATCGTGCTGCCCGGCCGCCCGCATTCGCATGCGCTGAAGGACTGCCTGCAACGCGAGCACTTGGCCCCCTGGCGGCGGGCCCAGCTGCCGCTGATCTTCGATGGGCCCCAGCTGCTTGCCGCCGCCGACGTGGTCATCGCAGCTCCCCTGCAGGCCTGGTTGCAGGCCCACGACGCGCAGCTGCAGTGGCGTCCCGGCGGCTGGTGAATTGACCCCCGCGCGCAGCCCGTCCACACTTGCCGCATGGCCAAGAAGTCCCCCGAAAACGCCTCCCCGGTCGCCCAGTTCGAGCAGTCGCTCGAATCGCTGGAACAGCTGGTGGAGCAGATGGAAACCGGCGAGCTGAGCCTGGAAGCCTCGCTCAGTGCTTACGAACGCGGCGTCGGTCTGTACCGCCAGTGCCAGCAGGCGCTGGAACAGGCCGAACTGCGCGTGCGCCTGCTCAGCGATCCGGCGCAGCCGGAAGCATCCGAACCTTTCGATCCGCCCAGCCATGACGGCTGAGGTTCTGTTCGCGCGCTGGCGCGACCGTATCGAAAGCCAGCTCGACGCTGCCCTGCCCTCGCCTGCCGAAGCACCGCAGCGCCTGCACCAGGCCATGCGCTATTCGGTGCTGGGCGGTGGCAAGCGCATGCGCCCGCTGCTGGTGTATGCCAGCGGGCACCTGTTCGGCGCGCAGCCTGAAAGCCTTGACGCAGCGGCGATGGCCGTCGAGCTCATCCACGCCTATTCGCTGGTGCACGACGACCTGCCGGCCATGGACGATGACGCGCTGCGCCGCGGCAAGCCGACCACCCACATCGCCTTCGACGAAGCCACCGCGATCCTGGCCGGCGACGCCCTGCAGACCCGTGCCTTCGGCCTGCTGGCCGATGCGCCACTGCCCGCCACGCTGCGCGTGGCCTGCCTGCAGACCCTGGCCCACGCCTCCGGTGCCTCCGGCATGTGCGGCGGCCAGGCGCTGGACATCGATGCCACCGGCCAGCAGCAGACGCTGGCGGCACTGACCCGCATGCACGCGCTGAAAACCGGCGCGCTGATCCGTGCAGCGGTGCGCATGGGAGCGCTGTGCGGCCAGGCCCACGAACCACAGCTGGCCCAGCTGGACGGCTTCGCCGACGCGCTCGGCCTGGCCTTCCAGGTCCGCGATGACATCCTCGATGTCGAAGCCAGTTCCGAACAGCTGGGCAAGACCGCCGGCAAGGACCAGGCGCAGGACAAGAGCACCTTCCCCGCGCTGCTCGGCATGGACGGTGCGAAGGCGCAGCTGCGCGAACTGGCCGCACGCATGCAGGCTACGTTGGCCGGCCATGGCGAAGAGGCCGACGCGCTGCGCGCGCTGGCCACGCTGGCGGTGGAACGCGATCACTGATCGCTGGCGTGATGCTGCCGCCAAACAGGAACGCCCGGCAATGCCGGGCGTTCCTGTTTGCGCGTGCGGCCGGAATTACTTGATCAGGCGCAGCGCGAACGGGTAGCGGTAGGCTTCGCCGTTGTTGGCCTTCACGGCGGCGATGATGCAGAACACCAGGTTCAGGATGCCGACGATCGGCGCCAGGATGCCGCCGATGATCACGATGGTCAGCACGATGCAGATCAGCATCGCGATGGTGATGGTGATCTGGAAGTTCAGCGCTTCCTTGGCCTGGTCTGTCACGAAGGACTTGCTGGCGTCATCCTTGTTGATCAGCCAGATGATCAGCGGGCCGATGAACCAGGTGAAGATGCCCAGCAGGTGCGCGGCCAGCGCCATGGTGCGCTGGTCGGCCGGGGCATTGGTGGTTGCCGGCGGCGGCGGGACGTTATCGAATTCACTCACGACAAAACTCCTTTTCATTGGGTGGTCTTGACCCACCAGCACCAAGCCGGTTGCGTCAGGCGGGCATAGCTTACGCCATCGACGCCATCAATCATTACCGGCAATGGTCATCCGCCCCAGCAGGATCGAGCCGGTCCGGATGTGCGAGCGCGGGTCGACGTCGCTGCCGACCGCCTCGATGCTGCTGAACATCTCGCGCAGGTTGCCGGCGATGGTGACGCCGTCCACCGGGTACTGGATCTCGCCGTTCTCGACACGGAAGCCGCCGGCGCCGCGCGAATAGTCGCCGGTCACCCCGTTCACACCCTGCCCCATCAGCTCGGTCACCAGCAGGCCGTCACCCATCTGTCGGGCGATCTCTTCGAGCGAGCCGGCATTGGCCGCCAGCTGCAGGTTGTGCACACCGCCAGCATTGGCGGTGGTCTGCAGGCCCAGCTTGCGCGCCGAATAGCTGCCCAGCACATAGCGCTGCAGCACGCCGTCACGGACCAGCGCCGAAGCACGGGTGGCCACGCCGTCGCCGTCGAAGGCGGCCGAGCGCAGGCCGCGGCGCAGGTGCGGCAGTTCGTCAATCTGCATCCACTCCGGGAACAGGCGCTGGCCGACGCTGTCCAGCAGGAAACTGGCCTGGCGGTACAACGCGCCGCCGGACACTGCCGACAGCAGGTGGCCGACCAGGCTGCGCGCCACTTCCGGGGCGAACAGCACCGGCATGCTGCCAGTGGCCAACGAACGCGGCTGCAGGCGGGCCACGGTGCGCTCGGCGGCGCGGCGGCCGACCAGACCCACGTCTTCCAGGTCCCCCTGTGCCAGCGCGCTGGTATACCAGCCATCGCGCTGCATGCCGTCGCCCTGCCCGGCGATCAGCGCGCAGCCGACCGAATGGTGGGTGCCTCGCTCACGACCGAAGAAGCCATGCGAATTGGCGTACACCGACAGGCTCTGCATGCTCGATACGGAAGCGCCATCGGAATTGCGGATCTGCGCATCGGCCTCGCGGCCAGCGGCCTCGCAGGCCAGGGCCAGGTCCACCGCCTCATCGGCCTGCAGCGCCCACGGGTGCCAGCCATCCAGGTCCGGGAAGTCGGTGGCCATCAGCGCGGCCTCGGCCAGGCCGGCGGCCGGGTCATCCTCGGTATGCCGGGCAATCGCGCAGGCCTGCTCGACCGTAGCGGCCAGGCTGGCCTCGTTCAGGTCGCCAGTGCTGGCACTGCCCTTGCGCTGCCCGAAATAGACGGTCACGGCGATGCCACGGTCACGGGTGGACTGCACAGTCTCGACCTCGCCGAGGCGGACATTGACCTCCAGGCCCCGATCCTCGCTGCAGCTGACCTCGGCCTGGCTGGCGCCCAGCGCGCGGGCGCGGTCGAGCAGCTGCTGGGAGAGGTCGGCCAGCCGTTCCAGCCGGGCCAGGCTGTCGTCGCCGACGGCCACTTCAGGGGCGATCACGTTCAATGCTTTATCCTGTACGGGTTGGGCCCGGCATCACGCCGGGCGACTTTTTTTGAAATCAGGTAGGGACGATGCGCGGACGCGACGAAGAAACCGGTGAATTCCACGACAAGAGCCGCAGCCAGAACCGGCGCGATGCACTCGACGTGCTGGCCCTGGGTGAGAAGCTGGTGTCGCTGACCCCGGCCCAGCTGGCGCGCCTGCCGATTCCGGAAGACCTGCTGCCGCACATTGCCGAGTGCAAGCGCATCACCGCCCACATCGCCCACAAGCGCCAACTGGCGTTCCTGGCCAAGCACATGCGCCGCGAAGAAGAGGCCACGCTGGATGCGATCCGCGATGCGCTGGACGCCAACAGCGAAACCGGCCGCCGCGAAGTGGCGATGATGCACCGCGTGGAAGACTGGCGCGACCGCCTGCTGGCCGAGGGTGACAAGGCACTGGCCGCTCTGCTCGATGACTATCCGCAGGCCGACCGCCAGCAGCTGCGCACGCTGGTACGCAACGCGCAGGCCGAGAAGGCCAGGAACAAGCCGCCGCGCGCTTACCGCGAGATCTTCCAGGTGCTGCGCGGCCTGATGCTGCCGGCCGCGCTGGGCCTGAAGGCCGGCGCCGAAGACACCGACCACATCGGGACCGGCGAAGCCGACGAGGACTGAGTCCGCGTCGGCCCGGGCGGTTGCTGTGGCCATCGCCACGCTCAGGCCTGGGTACCGCCGACGGTGATGCCCTCGATCAACAGCGAGGGCTGGCCGACCCCCACGGGCACGCTCTGCCCGTCCTTGCCGCAGATGCCCACGCCCTCGTCCAGGGCCAGGTCATTGCCGACCATGCGCACCTTCTGCATGGTTTCCGGGCCGTTGCCGATCAGGGTCGCGCCCTTAACCGGCGTGGTGATGCGGCCGTCCTCGATCAGGTAGGCCTCGGTGGCCGAGAACACGTACTTGCCACTGGTGATGTCGACCTGGCCACCGCCGAAGTTGACCGCGTACAGGCCCTTCTTCACCGAACGGATCATCTCCTGCGGATCGTGCTCGCCGGCGCGCATGTAGGTGTTGGTCATGCGTGGCATGGTCAGGTGCGCGAACGATTCGCGGCGCCCGTTGCCGGTCGGGGCCATGCCCATCAGCCGCGCATTGAGGCTGTCCTGCATGTAGCCGACCAGGATGCCGTCCTCGATCAGCGTGGTGCACTGGCTGGGGTGGCCTTCATCGTCGATGTTCAACGAACCGCGGCGGCCGTCGAGGGTGCCGTCGTCGACGATGGTCACCCCCGGTGCCGCCACACGCTCGCCGATGCGGCCGGCGTAGACGCTGGTGCCCTTGCGGTTGAAGTCGCCTTCCAGGCCGTGGCCGACCGCTTCGTGCAGCAGCACGCCCGGCCAACCCGGGCCGAGCACCACCGGCATCATGCCGGCCGGCGCCGGCACTGCTTCCAGGTTCACCAGCGCCTGGCGCAGCGCTTCCTGGGCGAGGGCTTCGGGGCGGCCGCTGGCAAACAGGTCTTCGTAGCCATAACGGCCACCGCCACCGGCATAGCCGGACTCGCGACGGCCGTTGTGCTCGACGATCACCTGCACATTCAGGCGTACCAGCGGACGCACATCGGCCGCCAGCACACCGTCGCTGCGGGCGATCAGCACCGTATCGACGCCGCCGGACAGGCTCACCATCACCTGCCTCACGCGCGGGTCGGCGGCACGCAGGTAACCATCCAGGCGCTTGAGCACCTCGACCTTGGCTTCGTTGCCGATACCATCGATCGGGTCCAGCGCCGGGTACAGTGCGCGCGCATTGCCGCGCAGCAGCGATCGCCCGGACTGCGCACCGCCCTCACGCGAGATCGCGCGCGCCGACTGCGCCGCCGCCAGCAGCGCGTCGGCATGGATGTCATCGGAGTACGCAAATCCGGTCTTCTCGCCGGAAATCGCACGTACGCCCACCCCCTGCTCGATGGAATGGGCACCGTCCTTGACGATGCCGTCTTCCACGCTCCAGCTCTCGCGGCGGGCGTGCTGGAAATAAAGGTCGCCGAAGTCGACACCGGGGCCGAGCAACTGGCCGAAGGTGCGCTCAAGGCCAGCGGTATCCAGGCCGCCGGGGCGAAGCAGGCGGTCTTGGGCAAGCGTCAGGGCGATATCAGTCATGGTTTCGATCTGGGGGTGCGGGGGCGCTCAGGCAAGCCCCGTGAACAGGGAACCGCGCTCAGCGCGAGCGCGGCAGGTCGGTGACGGTCGGCGGAATGGCCGGTGCAGACGCCGGCACGGGCGGTGATGGGGTCTTGTCGCGGCTGCGCTCGATCACTTCCACCTTCGGTTCCTTCCATGGACCGGTCACCTTGTAGGTTCGGGCGCCAATCTCGCCCAGCGGCTTGGACAATACCGCATTGGTGGCCGCGCCCAGCGCGGCCCCCACCGGGCCGCCGGCCACCGCACCGACCACGGTCAGCAGGTTGCCCGCGCGCGGGTTGACGTCGATGGTCTGGTCGAACCGCTGGTTGCGCAGGTCAGCCTGGCCACGGATGGTGATGTTGGCCGCCGGGCCTTCGATCAGCACCTTGTCGGTGCGCGCCATGCCCTGGCCGAACTGCATGCTGCCGTCGATCTGGTTGAACGCGAAGCCCTTGGAGAAAAAGTCGCGGAAGTCGAACATCAGGCGCCGCGGCAGCTGCGCGACGCTGAGCAGGCCCAGCACGCGGCCGGCGCCTGGCTCCAGCTCCAGCAGCTGGCCATTGCGCGCGTGCAGGTCGAGACTGCCCTGCAGGTTGCCCAGCTGGAAGTCCGACGGGCCTCCGCTCCACGAGGCCTGCAACTGCGCCTGGCCGGAACCGCCGCGCAACTGGCCGCCGTAATCAAGATTCTGCATCAACCCACCCAGATCCTCGCTGCGCACCTGTGCGGTCAACTCGGTTCGGGCACCACCGGTCCGGCCCAGCCAGCGACCGCTGATGTCGATCTCCTGGTCCGGCGCACGGAAACGCAGCGCATCCACGTTCAGGCCATTGGCCAACGGTCGCGTGCGCAGCACCGCCTGGCCCAGCACCACCTTGCCGAACTTCAGGTCGGCAATGTCCAGCGCGAACGGCGGCAGCTTGGCCGGGTCCATGTCGTTGGCACCGGCCTGTACCCGCGCCGGTGCAACCGGCGCGCCCGGTGCCGCCGGCAGTGACTGCCAGTGCACGCGGTCAAGCTGGCCACTGATCGTGCCACCGTCCGCATTGGGGACAGTCAGGCGTCCGGCCAGCGACGGGCCGTCCAGCCGCACATCCAGTGCCTGTGAGCCCGGGTGCAGCTGCAGCCGGGTCTGCTCGAACACGCCGCCGATCAGCTTCAACTGGCCAACCTGCACGTCCACCGCTCGCAGCGGCATCGCATCGTCGTCCCCGCCACCCCGCGCCAGGCCGATCCACTCCAGCGCATCCAGCGTCGCGCTGCGGCCATTGACCGTCAGCCCGCTCGGCGGCGGCTCACGATCAACATGATCACTGCCCAGCGTGACCTGCACGCCGGTCTGGTTGTTGTGGCTGCGTGCGGCCAGGGCCAGGCGCTGGCCGAAGGCCACATCGATGCGGCCGGCGCCCATCGGCAACTGCGCGGCCACCGTGGTCGCCAGCGCTTCGGCGGCCGGCTTGTCCAGCGGTGCCGGCAGGTCCAGCCGGGTGCCGACCAGGTCCGAACTCAACCGCAGTTCACTCGGCGGCGCGGGCGCCCCCGGGGCCACCTTGGGCAGGTTGACCGCGATGGTCCACGCTGAAGTGCCGGTGATGTAGGGCTTGAGCCAGGTCATTTCCGGTGCGCGGTCGATCAGTACGCCCGCATCAAGATGCGCCGTCAGCTGCGATTCGAAAGCCCGCGTGCTGTCGTGCACGTAGCCACCAGCGCGCAGGCTCAGGCGGCCATCCTGGCCGAGGTGGCGCACCGCCAGTTCCTCAGCGCCGAAGCCGCCATTGCTGTAGCGCGCCTGCCCTCGCATGTTGTCGAAGGCCAGCTGGAAGCGCTTGTCGACCAGCTTCACGCCGGTCAGGTCGACCGTCCCCTGCAGATGACCACCGCCTTCATCGTGGTGCAGCGGCTGCAGCAGATCGAAAGTCACATGCGCCGGACCACTGGCGACCAGGTTGTCCAGCGTATCGCCGTAATCCTTGTGCAACGGGCTCTGGCGCAGCATCGCCAGCAGCTTGCCGGCCTCGCTCGGCGCGTCGGCACGTACGTACAACGGCTGGTGCCCGAAGTCCGGAATGCCCGCTTCGAATTTCTGTACCGCCACGCCGGCAAGATCACCCCGTCCACGCATGTCGAAGCCAGGGCCGATGAAGGCGATGTCGGCGTCGACCTGGCTCATCAGCGGCCAGTCGTGCTGGAAGCGGATGTCGCCATTGGTGATGTGGCCGGTGGCCTCGAAGCGGCCATCATTGTTGTCGAACGGCCAGTCGTCCAGGTCACCGGTGACCAGGCCGACACCCCCACGCACCTGGCCGCCGGCCAGTGCCATGTCCAGCCAGTCGGTGGCGCCCTTGCTCATCTTGGAGTGGATCCAGAAGCGCTTGGCCGCCGTCATCGGCACGTCGTCCAGCTTCGCGGCCAGCTGCAGCCACGGCCGCGTACCGTCGCCCTGGAACCAGACGCCGCCGCGCACGTCGGCCGCGTAGTCGGTGCCTTCCACGCGCATGGCCGGCGTTCCGATCCGCCAACCGCCGCCCTCGTCGCGCCACCCCACGACCTGTCCGGCCAGATGCAGGTCATGCCGCACGCCAAAGCCGGTCGGCCAATCGAACTGCAGCTGCCGTTGCGGCTGCAGCTGCAGGCTGAAGCCATCGGCGTCGCCTTCAAAGCGCCCGCCCAGGCCGCGCAGGCCGGGCGAGTTGCCCACGCTGGCGAAACCCAGCGACTGCAGTTCACCCTGCGCCCACAGGGGGCCATCGTGTTCGCCCGACAGCTGCAACGCGCGCACGTCCAGCTGCGGCCTGGACAGGAACAGCCAGCGACGCAGGCCCGGCTCAAGGCGATCACTCAGAGCCAGCGCACGCAGTGCGATGCCGGCCTGCACCGCACCGGCGTTCACCCGCAGCTGCTTGCCGATCTGCAGCTGCAGGCCATCGAGCTGCTGTGCGCCATCTTCGGTCTTCAGGCGCAGGCGCGGCACCTGCAACGCCCAGCCATCGGCCTGGCGCTGCCAGCGCAGGCGGGCCTGCAGCCGCTGCAGCTGCAGCTGCGGCGCTGCCACGCCGGGCATCGGTGCACCGTCGACGCGCACGTCCCGCAGGTCCGAATCGGTGGTCAGCGCGACCGGCGCGAAATCACGCAGGGTCAGCCACAGGTTCAGCTCGCCCTTGCCCTCGCGCAGGCGCACGCCGCCGGCCGCCAGCAAGGGCGACCAGGCATGGAAATCGACCGGGTCGGCGCCGAGCCAGGCCTGGCCGTTGCCACGCGCACGGTCCACGTCCAGTACCGCGGTCAGCGGCAGCGCTTGTGCATCGGCCCAGGCGCGTACACCCACGCGCAGGCGATCACCATTGACCCGCATGCGCAGGTCGATGCGCGGCAGCGTGGTGTCGATGCCGATCCCCGGCGCGTGCACGCCCAGGCGGCCGCCGATCACCTGCAGCTCGCCGAGCCGGCGCAACGCATCCAGCGGATCCCCCCCGTTGTCGGATTGCGGCAACCCGCGCACCGACCAGCGTCCGTCTTCGCCCTGCTGCAGGTCCAGGGCCAGGCCACGCAGGCGCAATTCGGTCAGCGAGCGCCCGGGCAGCAGCCCGCTGTACATCGATACCAGCACCTCGGCCTCGCCGATCGCCAGGCCCTGCCCGGCACCGATGCGCAGGCCCTTCAGCTGCAGCAGCGGGCCACGACGGGTCCAGGTCGTCTGCAGCTGGTCAAAACGCACCGGCTGGCCAGCCCGCTCGCTCAGCCAGGCGGCGATCCTGTCGGGATGACGCTCGGCCAGCGGCAGCAGTTGGCTGAAGGTGCCCACCAGCAGTGCAAGCCCGACCAGGCCCACCGCACAGGCGGCAATGAAATGACGGCGGATCCTTCGCAGTCGCAGGCGCGGCGGCGCGCTCATCGGCCACCGCCGGCCTGCAGCCGGCGAGGATCAGAGCAGAACGACATCGAATTGCTCCTGCAGGTACTGCTCGTCCGCCTGGAAGCGGATGCTCTTGCCGAGGAACTCTTCCAGCTCGGCCACCGCCGAGGATTCCTCATCGGTGATGCGCGCGACCACCTTGGTCGATGCGATCACCAGCAGGCGCGCGGCATCGAACTGGCGCACGGCACGGGTGATCTCGCGGAAGATCTCGTAGGTCACCGTCTCGGTGGTCTTGATGCTGCCGCGGCCGCTGCACTGCGGGCAGGTTTCCGACAGCTGGCGCTCCAGGCTTTCGACCGTGCGCTTGCGGGTCATCTCCACCAGGCCCAGCGGCGAGAAGTCGTACACCGTGGTCTTGGCATGGTCGCGGGCCAGCGCCTTTTCCAGCGTGCGCAGCACCTGACGGCGATGCTCTGCATCATCCATATCGATGAAGTCGATAATGATGATGCCGCCCAGGTTGCGCAGCCGCAGCTGACGCGCCACTGCCTGCGCCGCTTCCAGGTTGGTGCGGAACACCGTCTCTTCCAGGTTGCGCTGGCCGAGGAACGAGCCGGTATTGACGTCGATGGTGGTCATCGCCTCGGTCTGGTCGATCACCAGGTAGCCACCGGATTTGAGCGGCACCTGCTTGTCCAGCGCGCGGCCGATCTCGTCTTCCACGCCGAACATGTCGAAGATCGGGCGGTCGCCGGAATACAGCTCCAGCTTTTCGGCCAGCACCGGCATGTACTTGGCGACGAAGGCCTGCAGCTGGCCGAAGGTCTCCTTCGAGTCCACCTTCACCTTGTCCACGTCCTTGCGGATCAGGTCGCGCACGGACCGCAGCGGCAGGCTCAGGTCTTCATAGATGATGCTGCACGACGGTGCTTCGCGGCCGCGGCGCTCGACCACGTTCCACACGCGCGACAGGTAGGCGATGTCCTCGGCGATGGCCTCGGCCGGCTGCCCTTCGGCGTTGGTCCGCACGATGTAACCGTAGCCACCATGCTGTGCCGACAGTTCGGTCACCAGCGCCTTCAGGCGGGCGCGCTCGGTTTCGTCCTCGATGCGCGCCGACACGCCCACTACCTTGGACTGCGGCAGCAGCACCATGTAGCGCGAGGGAATGCTGATCTGCGTGGTCAGGCGGGCGCCCTTGGTGCCGATCGGGTCCTTCACCACCTGCACCACGATGTCCTGGCCGTCACGCAGCAGCTCGACGATCGGCACGCTGGCCGGCGGCGGCAGGGTGGTGTTCTCGGTGTCGGCGCTGGCCACCGGTGCCGGGCGCACCACGTCGTTGGCGTGCAGGAACGCGGCGCGCTCCAGGCCGACTTCGACGAAGGCGGCCTGCATGCCGGGCATGACCCGCTGCACCTTGCCCTTGTAGATGTTGCCGACCACGCCACGGCGCCAACCGCGCTCGATGTGCAGTTCCTGCAGCATGCCGTTTTCGATCACCGCGACCCGGGTCTCGCGCGGGGTCACATTGACCAGGATTTCCTCAGACATCGGCAGCCTCCCTGGCGGCATCGGCAGTGGGGACCGGCACGCCACAGCGCGCCAGCAGACGATCGGTATGCAGCAGCGGCAGCCCCATCACGCCGGAGTAGCTGCCGGAAAGATGTTCGATCCAGCGTTCGGCCCCGCCCTGGATGGCGTAGGCACCGGCCTTGTCCAGCGGCTCGCCGGTGGCGACATAGGCGGCGATGTCGGCGGCGTCGATCGGGGCGAAGGTCACCTCGGAAATGACCAGCTCGCTGTCCAGGCCGCCCGCACCGACCACCACCACGGCGGTCATCACCTGGTGGGTGCGCCCGGCCAGCCGCGCCAGCATCGCCCGCGCGTCAGCGGCATCGACCGGCTTGCCGAAGACCTCGCCATCCAGCACGACCTCGGTATCCGAACCAAGCACCCGCGCCTGCGGGTCGTCGGCCAGCACCCGGGCCAACCCGGCGCGCGCCTTGTCGGCGGCGACCCGGCATACATACTGTTCGGCGCTTTCAGTGGCCGCGCGCTGCTCGACGACCTCCAGTTCAAGGGCCTGGAAGGGGCGTCCGAGTCGGGCCAGCAGCTGGTTGCGTCGGGGGGAGCGGGAAGCAAGATAGAGCATCGGCACAGCATAACCTGAGGCCGCCACCTGAATCGTCGGCAACCCGTTACGGAACGCGTACAACCCCGATCAGGCTCACAGCGCGTTCATCGCTACGACACCACCCTCACCGGCACAACAAGGAGATCCCATGCGCCTGACCGCCACCCCGCTGCTGCTTGCCCTGTCCCTCGCCCTTGGAACCTCGATGACTGCTCATGCCGCTCCGTCGTCGCCGTCGATCGCCGCCGCGGCCGAAGGCACCCTGCTGAACATCTCGGCCAATGCCGAGGCCACCCGCGTGCCGGACGTCGCCACCCTGTCGGCCGGTGTGGTCACCCAGGCAGCCGACGGCAACAGCGCCATGCGCCAGAACGCCCAGCAGATGGACAAGGTGCTGGCCGCGATCAAGGCCGCCGGCATCGCCGAGCGCGACGTGCAGACCAGCGGCGTCAGCCTCAACCCGCAGTACCGCTATGCCGACAATGAGGCACCGAAGATCACCGGCTACCAGGCCAGCAACACGGTCAGCCTGAAGGTCCGCGACATCGCCAAGCTCGGCAAGGTGCTCGACGCGCTGGCCGCGCAGGGTGCCAACCAGATCAACGGTCCGCAGTTTGAGATCGACCAGCCCGAACCGGTCTATGACGAAGCCCGCCTGGCCGCCCTGAAGAAGGCCCAGGCCCGCGCCCAGACCTATGCCAGGTCGCTGGGCCTGCAGGTGCGCCGCATCGTCAGCATTTCCGAGAACAGCAACGGCGGTTTCCGCCCGATGCCGATGATGCGCACCATGGCCGCCGGCGCGGCGATGGACAAGGCCACCCCGGTCGCACCGGGTGAATCGACCGTCTCGGTCAACCTGGACGTGGTGTTCGAACTGGGCCGCTGATCGCGCCCGGCACGGCCGACCCAGGCGGGTCCCGCAGGGGCCCGCCTTTTTCGTCTATTCCGGCGGCGTTGGCTGAAGGCCAGCCCAACGCGCATGCCCCTGCCTCTAGGCAGTGGCCGCCATGCCGCGCTACTGATGAACTGCCAGCCGCGTGCGGCAACCCCGCCACGGACCCTGGTGCGTTGAGGACTTCGTCACTGGCATGGAGGTGGATCATGGTTCGTACCTATCCCGTTGCATCCCCGCACTTCGACCCCGCCCGCGTCGCCGCCTGGAGTGCAGCGATCGCCCTGCACCTGCTGGCCTTCCTGTTGCTGCTCATCCCTGCGACCTACCAGGCCGTGCAGGCCCCGCGTGAAAAGACTCCGGTGCGGCTGATCGAGAAGATCCCGCCACCGCCGACGCCGCCGGCTCCGGTCCCGCCAAAAGAGATCGTCCAGGTGGTACCGAAGCCCCGGACGCAGCCGGTGGTACCGCCACTGCCCGCACCCACCGCGACCGTGGAAGAGACCCAGGGCATCGCATTGCCGGCCGCCGAACCGGCTCCGCCGCAGCTGGCGCCCAGCATCGACACTTCCACCCCGTTGGCCGGCGCCCAGCTGCAGTACCGCAGCGCTCCGCCGCCGACCTATCCGATCCAGTCCCTGCGCAACCACGAACAGGGCACGGTGCTGTTGCGGGTGGAAGTGGACACCCGTGGCCAGCCGGTCGCGGTCAGCGTCGAGCGCAGCAGCGGCTCGCGCAACCTGGACCAGGCCGCCCGCCAGCAGGTGCTCAAGCACTGGCGCTTCGAGCCTGCCCAGCGTGACGGCGTGGCGGTTCCGGCCATCGGCATGGTGCCGGTGCAGTTCTCGCTGCCGGACTGAGCGTCCCACCGGCCCGGCCTTGCGCCGGGCCGGCCACTGCCCGGCAAATGCGGACATGCCAGGGGCAAGCGTTACTGATTAAGCAAAAATTCACGACTTCGTCACCTGCTGGAAACCTAGATTGGCGCGTCCCGGTATCGATCCGGCGACAGCCCTCAACGCTACGGTTTTCCAGTTAGGAGAGAAGCTGTGAAACACCCGATCCAACGGCCCGCCAGCCGCCGCCGCACCACCCTGGCATCGTCCATCACCCACATCCTCACCGGCGGCGCCCTGCTGCTGGCCGGCGCCGTCGCTTCCTCCTCCGCCTTCGCGCAGGAAAAAGCCACCAACCTCGACCGCATCACGGTCACCGGCTCCAACATCCCCCGCACCAACACCGAGACGCCGTCCCCGGTGCAGGTGGTGAGCCGCCAGGAGATCGACCGCAGTGGCAAGGCCACGCTGGCCGAGTACCTGCAGACGATCACCGCCGATGGCGCCGGCTCCATTCCCAAGACCTTCGGCAACGGCTTCGCCGGTGGCGGCGCCGGCATCTCGCTGCGCGGCCTCGGTGCGGGCTCGACGCTGGTGCTGTTGAATGGCCGCCGCATGGCGACCTACGGCCTGGCCGACGACGGCCAGAAGGTGTTCACCGACCTCAGCACCATTCCGCTCGATGCCGTCGAGCGCGTGGAAGTGCTCAAGGACGGCGCATCGGCGATCTACGGCTCCGATGCCATCGCCGGCGTGGTGAACATCATTCTGCGCAGCGACTTCGAAGGTGCGATCCTGCGTGCGTCCTACGGCCTGTCCGGTGACAGCGACGGCGATACCAAGAAGGCCACCCTGACCGCCGGTACCGGCGACCTGTCCAAGGATGGCTGGAACGCATTCTTCAGCCTGGATGTCGGCAAGTCCGACGCGATCAAGATCAGCGACCGCAAGAACCGCAAGTGGATCGGTACCGGCGACACACGCCAGTGGGGCTATGACGCTACCGACGCACAGTTCCTCGGCGGCGCCTACCTCAGCGGCCGTACCAACGGCGGCGTCGGCCCGAACGGCTCGGTGTTCAACAATGATGCGCCGTCGCCGCATCTGGTCGCCCTGCCGGGCTGCGCCAACCTGAGCTCCATTCCGGGCCAGACCGAGGCCTCTTCGGCGGCCCAGGGCTGCCTGTGGGATCCGGCCCAGCAGTTCCGTGACCTGACCCCCGAAGAGAAGTACATCAACGTATTCGGCCGTGCGACCTTCGCCTTCGGTGAAGGCGGCGAGGTCTACACCGAGATCGGCTACTCGAAGAAGGAAACCATCTTCAGCAATACCCCGTCGGGTGTTTCCGGCGGCTGGGGCTTCCCCGGCGGCCCGAAGAACGCCAGCAGCGGTGACGGCGCGACGATGCTCTATGCCGGCCATCCGGACAACCCGCTGCCGTATGCGGCGCGCCTGCGCTACAGCGCGTGGGACGTCGGCCCGCGCGTGACCAACAATACCAACGAGTTCAACCGCTTCCTGGTCGGCGTCAAGGGCAACTGGGGCGACTGGAGCTATGACACCGCCTACCTGCATTCGGGCACCGACCTGGTCAACAAGCGCACCGGCTTCCTGCGTTACAGCTCGGTGCTGTGCGCGCTGGGCAATCCGAACTGCGCCGGTGGTACCTGGCGCATCGGCGACAACGCCAACCTGAACTCGCAGGCACTGTACGACTACATCTCGCCGACCATCAGCGCGCGTGCCAAGTCGAGCCTGGACATGTTCGACTTCACCGTGTCGCGCAGCCTGGCCGACCTCAAGGGGGGGCCGCTGGGCCTGGCGATCGGTACCGAGTGGCGCAAGACCAGCAACAGCCTGACCCCGCAGACCTACACCGACCAGGGTGACATCATCGGCCTGGGCTATTCGGCCTACGACGGCACCCAGAACGTGTACGCCGGCTACGTCGAACTGTCGGCACCAGTGCTGGAACAGCTGGAACTGTCCGGCGCCGTGCGTTACGACAAGTACGAAAGCGGTGAAGGCAAGGCCACGCCGAAGCTGGGCGTGAAGTGGACCCCGGCCGACTGGATCGCACTGCGCGCCAGCTACGCCGAAGGCTTCCGTGCGCCGAACCCGGCCGAGAACGGTGACGGTGGCCTGGCCGCTTTCTCCAACGCACGTGATCCGGTGCGTTGCGCCATCGATGCCGACGAGTGCACACCGCGCTCGATCGCGATCATCACCCGCCCGAACAAGGACCTGAAGCCGGAAGAGTCCAAGAGCTACTCGGTGGGCCTGGTGCTGCAGCCGACCTCGACCACCTCGATGACCGTCGATGCCTGGCAGATCAAGCGCACCAACGAGATCGTGCAGGGCAACACCGCAGCGGCCATTCTGGCCGGCAACGTGCTGCGTGACTCCAACAACATCGGTGGCGTGCCCAACTCGGGCAGCATCCTGGCCGTCAACACCGGCTACGTGAACGCCAGTTCGTCGCGAGTCCGCGGTATCGACACCGATATCCGCCAGACCTTCGATATCGGCCCGGGCCAGCTCGAACTGGACCTGCAGTGGAGCCACATCCTGAAGTTCGAGCGCACCGAAGGCGATGAGACCGTCGACTATGCCGGCACGCACGGCAACTGCGACGTGACCAACTGCATCGGTACGCCGAAGGACAAGATCAACTTCGGCACCACCTGGAAGCAGGGTGCGTGGAGCGTGAGCGGTGTTGCCAACTACATCAGCAAGATGGACAACACCGACAAGCGTGGCGGCGACTACCAGGCGTTCTACGAGGATGGCACGCCGGTGACGAAGATCTCTTCGTTCACCACCTTCGACCTGTCCGGCCGCTGGAACATCACCGACGCCTTCGAGCTCAATGCCTCGGTGGCCAACGTGTTCGACCGCATCGCACCGCTCGATCCGACCACCTACGGCGGCGTGAACTACAACCCGATGCACTTCTCCGGTGCACTGGGCCGTTACTTCACCGTGGGCGCCAAGTACACGTTCAAGTAATCCTGCAGCAGCGTCACCTGCAAAGGCCCGGGCCAACACCCGGGCTTTTGCTTTTTCAATGCCACCCGGCACTGTGGAGCCAGCGTCAGCCGAACAACCATAGCCAGACCATCAAGCAGATCAGCAGAACCGCGGCGGCGGTGAGGCCCCAGAAGCAACATTGGTACAGACGCCGTTCGGCGACCTCCGAATTGAGATCATCACGAGCGGACTGCAGCCCCTTCTGCAACGTCACCTTCTCCTTCCTCAGATCAGCAGCGACCCTCTGTACGCCGGCAAGCAGCTCCTCGCTCTGCTTCAGCTGGGCAGCTAGCCTGCCGTGGCTCTCTTCCAGTGCAAGACTGCGTGCACTCGCCCCTGCCACCTCGGACTGCAGCAGGGCTTCCCGCTCGCTCAACACCTGCAGTTCCTCTTGCTGGCTGCGCACCAGCGCCTCCAGATAATCGTTGCTGCTGGGATTGCTGAGGACCATCGCCTGCAGGAATCCACGCTCGCTTTCCAGCAAGCGCTTGATCCTGTCGAGGTATCGAGCTTCCTCCACATCACTGGTTTCGTCCTCGGGAATGGTGTAGCCGTAGATCGGCACCCTGCCGATATCCACTTCGATCACTGCAATGCCCAGTTGCCGGAGGCCATCCTGTTTTGCAGCATCCACAGCATGTGATCGCCTGACCTCAAGCAGGAACTTCCCGTCCCACTTGGAACCCAGATCATCTTCGCTGGTGAACTCGACATACAGATCTGCCCGATAATCCCCCCTTCCCGGCACCTGCCACTCCTGCTCCACCCGGGAGATCGAGATTCTCGATTCACGCCAGCGACGAGGCCCTTTTCCGGTAGGAAGCGAAAGAACCAGCTGCACATGGTCCAGCCGACTGAAAGCCTCCTTGAACAACAGATGCTGCAGCGATTCGCCTCCCGCTGCCGCTCCGCCCTTCACGCCGTCGATATATGCGAAGTACCACGACCGCCCCTTCATCACGTGCTTCACTGGGCGACGATGACCTGCACGATGCGTTGAGAAATAGCGATCTCCCGTGGGTTCTCCACCATAATCCCTGTTGCGACGGTGGCCCACGGCCTGCGCCGTAACGTACTCGGTTCCATCGGGAGTGAGAAAGGCCCGCGATTTGGTCATGGGGTGCGCGCTCATAAAGGGAAGCCCACTATGCCAACCTTCCATCGCACTCGATGAGATGGATAAGATCGATGACGCGAATGCAACTGCTGCCCCCCCGGCCGAAAGGCCGATGGGATGACCGCAAGGGAACCAAAGCATGCCCTCGTCCAACCAACGTCTCGGCCTGCCCGCGTTGACTGCACTGGTAGTCGGCTCGATGGTCGGCGCCGGCATCTTCTCATTGCCGCAGAACGTTGCCCGCAGTGCCGGCCCGGCCGCCGCGATGATCGGCTGGGCGCTGAGCGGTGCGGGCATGCTGATGCTGGCCTTCGTGTTCCAGGCCCTGGCCAACCGCCGTCCGGACCTGGACACCGGCATCTACGCATATGCACGCGAAGGCTTCGGCAACTACATCGGCTTCTCCGCGGCGTGGGGCTACTGGGTCGCTTCGGTACTGGGCAATGCCAGCTTCTTCGTGCTGATCTTCAGCGGCCTGGGCCATTTCATGCCGGTGTTCGGCGAAGGCAACACGCCAGCCGCCGTGGCCGCTTCGTCCGTACTGTTGTGGACCGTCCACCTGCTGGTGCTGCGCGGCCTGCGCACGGCAGCCATCGTCAACGGCCTGGTGACGGTGGCCAAGCTGCTGCCCATCGCACTGTTCCTGGTGCTGGCCGCCGGCGCGTTCCGCATGGAGGTGTTCCGCGCCGACTTCTTCGGCACGCCTGCGCTCGGCGACCTCGGCCAGCAACTGCGCGGCATGATGCTGGTCACCGTGTGGGTGTTCATCGGCATCGAAGGCGCCAGCATCTATTCGCGGCGTGCCGCGCGCCGTGCCGACGTCGGCCGTGCCACGGTGATAGGTTTCCTGGGGGTCTGGCTGCTGCTGGTCCTGGTCAGCCTGCTGTCGATGGGCGTGCTGTCGCAGGCCGAACTGGCCGGGCTGCCCAACCCGTCGATGGCCTACGTGCTGCGCGCCATCGTCGGCGAATGGGGCGCGACGGTGATCATCGCCGGTTCGATCATTTCGGTGCTGGGCGCGCTGCTGGCCTGGGTGCTGCTGTGTGCCGAAGTGCTGTATGCCGCCGCTGGCGACGGCACGATGCCCGCCTTCCTGGGACGCGAGAATGCGCGTGGCGTGCCGGCCAATGCGTTGTGGTTGAGCAACGGGCTGATCCAGCTGTTCCTGCTGCTGGTGCTGTTCAATGCGGGCAGCTACACCGGCCTGGTGCTGCTGGCCGCATCGATGAGCCTGGTGCCCTACTTCCTGTCCACCGCGTTCGGCGTGCAACTGGCCTGGCGCGGGCAGTCCTACGCGGGTGAGCCACGCGTGCGCTGGCGCGATTTCGTGGTCGCGCTGCTGGCCAGCGCCTACGCGCTGTGGCTGGTGTATGCCGGCGGCCTGAACAACCTGCTGCTGTCGGTGCTGCTGTACGTGCCCGGCGTTGTTCTGTTTGCGCAGACCCGGCGCCAGCGCGGCGAGCCGGTTTTCACGCACTGGGAGTGGGCGCTGTTCGGCGCGATCCTGGCAGTAGCAATCGCCACGCTGGCAGCGTTCTGGAAGGGCCGGATCACGCTGTAGCGGCGAGCGCGTGCCCGGCTTGGAGGATGCAGCCGAGCATGGGTTCGCCGCCACAACACGGCAAAAAAAAACCTGCATCTCGCGATGCAGGTTTCTCAAGGTGGCGCCCGAAGTTGGACTCGAACCAACGACCCCCTGATTAACAGTCAAGTGCTCTAACCGGCTGAGCTATTCGGGCAGACGACTAGTATAACCACTCTTCACGCGCGATGGTAGGGGTGATTGGCAATCATTGCGGCAGCCCGATACAGCTGCTCGGCCACCACCAGACGCACCAGCATGTGCGGCAGCGTCAGCGGTCCGATCGACCACTTTTCGTCGGCCAGCGCAGAGACCTCTGGCGAATGCCCTTCCGGGCCACCGATCAGGAACGCCAGGTCCCGGCCCTGCCCGCGCCAATGCTCCAGGCGTTGCGCCAGCTGCTCGGAACTCAACTGCCGCCCCGGCACGTCCAGTGCCACCACGTAAGCGTTCTTCGGTAGAGCGGCGATGACCCGCTTGCCTTCATCCTCGGTGGCACGGCGCGGATCGCGCCCCTTGCCGCGCAGGCCGGGTTCGATTTCCACCAGCTCGAACGGCAGCCAATGCGACAGCCGCTTCTGGTATTCGGCGAACCCCTGCGCGACCCAGCTGGGCGCGCGTTCACCGGTGGCGATCAGGCGGGCTTTCATCAATGGTCCTCCAAAACGTCGACGGCGCCATCGGCGCCGTCGAAGGGATGCATCAACGTGCGGCTCAGGCCACTTCGTCGTCGCTGGACGGCGGCTGGTCGCCGACGGTCCACAGGCGCTCGAGCGCGTAGAACTCACGCACGCGCGGCAGCATCACGTGGACGATCACGTCGCCCAGATCGACCAGCACCCATTCGGCTTCGCGCTCGCCTTCAACGCCCAGCGGCATCACGTCGATGTTCTTGGCGAAGCGCACGACTTCATCGGCAATCGACTTGACGTGGCGGGTCGAGGTGCCCGAAACGACGATCATGTAGTCGGCAACGCTGGACCGGCCGCGCACGTCGATCTCGACCAGGTCCTTGGCCTTCAGGTCTTCGGTGGCTTGGCGGACGCTGGCCAGCAGTTCCGGCACGGACGGCGGCGGGCTGGGCAGATCGACCTTGATGGTCTGGGGCTGGGTCTGGTTGCTCAAAGTGGATCGACTCGATAAACGTGGGGGCGATTATACGGGGATGGCGCGGCCGCGCCATTCACGCCGTGGCCGGGCGGTACAGCCCGTGTGCAGCGACATAGTCGGCCACGGCCGGGGGCAGCAGTGCGCGCCAGGGACCGCCAGCGGCAATCTGCGAGCGCACGGCGCTGGCAGATTCCCCGCGTAGTGGGTGGTGCAGGCGCAGGATGCGCCCGGCCGGGCTGGCGAACAGGGCCTGCTCATTGTCGGCCCAGCGCCCTTGCAGGGCACGCCCCAGCTCGCCATCGATCGACGCCTGCAACGGACTGCCCGGCCGTTCGGCCACCACGAAGTGGGCCAGATCGAACAGGGCCTCCCATTCGTGCCATCCGGACAGCCCCAGCAGGCTGTCGGCGCCCACCAGCCAGGCCAGCGGCCGGCTCGGGCCCAGCTCGCCACGCAGCTCGCGCAGGGTGTCGACGGTGTACGACGGGCGACCGGGGCAGCGGGTGGCACGATCCAGTTCGCGACGGTCCAGCAGCAGCCCCGGCTCGTCGCCGATGGCCAGCGACAACATCGTGCAGCGCTGCTCAGCGGTGGCGCCGGGCACCGCGCGGTGCGGCGGATCGGCGGCCGGCAGCATGCGCACGGCGACCTGCAGTTCATCACGGGCCGCACGCGCGATCGCCAGGTGCCCGAGGTGCACCGGATCGAAGGTGCCCCCGTAGTAGATCCGCAGGCTCATCACTCAGGCCCGCGCCAGCAGGCGCACGGCACGCGGTTCGGCCACGGCCACCAGCAGGCGTTCCAGCGCCAGCCAGGCGTCGCCGTCAGCGCGCCCCTTGGCAATGCGGTCGACCAGCCCCGCCTCGGCCACAAAGCGCTCCCAGCGCTTGCCTTCCGGGTGCCGCTGCAGCGCGCGCTTGTAAGGCGCCTGCCGCGATTCCCAGATGCCGCGCGATTTCATTTCAGCGGCCAGGTTGCCACCACGCGCCTGCACGCGGGCCAGGCCTGCGCCCGCCAGCAGTTCGCGGATCACGATCGGCATCAATGCGGCCACCGCCTCCCCTTCACCGCGCAGGCCGGCCAGCATGCGCAGCACCGCCGGCGGCTGGCCGGAGAACGTCGCCTCCACCAACCGGAACACGTCGTAGCGGGCAGCGTCAGCCACCAGCGACTCCATCCGTTCCACATCCAACGGCTGGCCGTCGGCCAATAGCGCCAGCTTGTCGATTTCCTGGGCGGCGGCCAGCAGATTGCCCTCCATCCGCTCAGCCAGGCGCTGCACGGCAGCCGGGTCGGCACGCAGGCCCTTGCCGCGCAGGCGGCGCTCGATCCAGTCCGGCAGTTCGTGCGGCTTGATCGCCCATGCCACCGACAGCACGCCGATGCGGCTGACCGCCTCGGCCCACTTGCCCTGGTGGGCCTTGCTCCATTCATTGGCGGTGATCATCAACACCACGTCCGGCGCCGGGTTGGCGCAGAACTGGCTGATGACCTCGGCGCCCTCCTTGCCCGGCTTGCCGCTGGGCAGGCGCACCTCGACCAGGCGGCGGGCGCTGAACAGGCTTGGCGCATTGAAGCTGGCGTCAAGCTGGTTCCAGTCGAAATCACGCCCGTCGGCATCGAACACTTCGCGTTCGCCGATGCCCGAGGCGCGCGCACGCGCGCGGATGGCATCTGCGGCCTCCAGTACGCGCAGTGTTTCCGGGCCTGCGATCAGGTACACCGGCGCCAACGCGGTGTCAGCGCCCTGGCTGGCCAGCTGCTCCGGACGCAGTTCCATCGTCGCTGCCGCTCAGTGCTTGACGGCGGCGGCAGGCTCTGCCGGCACCGCGCCCTCGATCGGCTTGGCCTTCGGCGCGGACAGGCTGCCCCCCTTCTCGATCTCGGCGCGGACCACGCTGTCGATACGGCGGATGATCGAGGCGGACATTTCCCGGCGCAGCTCCGTGGCCAGGATTTCGCGTTCGGTGGTGGTACCGGTGGCGTCGGTCGGCGGCGACACGTAGTCGCGCGACAGTTCGATCACCTGCTGCGGCACCAGTTCGCTGCCATCCTCGCGGCGGAAGATGAAGATCACCGCATAGCGCAGGCTGTACTCCTGCGCACGACCCTGCGAGTCGATGGCGATCGGGAGGTCACCCCAGCGCTCGGACAACACCTGCAGCTGGGTACTGGGTTCCTTGCTGTCCTCATCGGCCAGCCTGGCACCAGAGGCCAGCAGGCTGCGATTGAGCAGCTTGACCAGTTCACTGTACGGGGCGGTGGATACCACCTTCACCGGGGCGGTGTCGGTCGGCAGCATCAGCTTGTTGCGCAGATGGAAGCCGCAGCCGGCGAGGCCGAGGACAAGAACGAGGGCAAGCAGGATTCGGGTCATGGAGACAGTCTGGCGGAGCCGGGCGATCACGGCAACACACAGCGTGCCCGAAGCCGCGTGAATGCAGGGCCATCAAGCACCCGGCCCTGCTTCTGGAAAGGCATCGGCCACCGCGCGGGTGGCCGGTGCGAGGTACATCAGGCGGCGACGATGTTCACGATCTTGCCCGGGACGATGATGATCTTGCGCACCGTCAGGCCTTCCATGAACCTGGCCGCGTTGGGCTCGGCCAGCGCCAGCGCCTCGACCTGCTCGCGCGCGGCATCGGCCGCCACCTCGATGGTGCCGCGCAGCTTGCCGTTGACCTGCACCGCCAGGGTCAGGGCATCGCGTACCAGCGCACTGCTGTCGGCCTGCGGGAACGGCTGGTCTTCCAGCAGCGTCTCGCCATGGCCCAGCACCTGCCAGAGGGCGTGGCTGGCATGCGGCGTGATCGGGTTCAGCAGCAGCACGACGGCCTGCAGCGCTTCCTGGCGCACCGCGCGGCCCTGCTCGCTGTCGTCCTCGAACCTGGCCAGCGCGTTCATCAGCTCCATCACCGCTGCGATGGCGGTATTGAAGCTGTGGCGGCGACCGTAGTCGTCACCGACCTTGCCGATGGTTTCATGGGTCTTGCGGCGCAGCGCCTTCTGGTTGGCATCCAGTGCTGCAACGTCCAGCGCCGGGGCGGCACCGTCGGCAGCATGCTTCTGCACCTGGGCCCACAGGCGGCGCAGGAAGCGCGCCATGCCGTCCACGCCGGCCTCGTTCCACTCCAGCGACTGCTCCGGCGGCGCGGCGAACATCGAGAACAGGCGCACGGTGTCGGCGCCGTACTTGCCGACCATCGCCTGCGGGTCCACGCCGTTGTTCTTCGACTTGGACATCTTCTCGGTGCCACCGACCACCACCGGCTGGCCGTCGGCAATCAGGGTGGCGCCGGTGATGCGGCCGCGCTCGTCACGCTGCACTTCCACATCGGCCGGGTTGATCCAGTCCTTCGAACCGTCCGGATTCGGGCGGTAGTAGGTCTCGGCGATCACCATGCCCTGGCACAGCAGGTTGCGCGCCGGCTCGTTGCTGTCCACCATCCGCGCGTCGCGCAGCAGCTTGTGGTAGAAGCGGAAATACATCAGGTGCAGGATCGCGTGCTCGATGCCACCGATGTACTGATCGACCGGCAGCCAGTAGTTGCCGCGCTTGTCGACAGCGTCACGGGCACCCGGCGAGGTGTAGCGGGCGTAGTACCAGCTCGACTCCATGAAGGTGTCGAAGGTGTCGGTCTCGCGCTCGGCGGCGCCACCGCATTCCGGGCAGGTGGTCTTGCGCCATTCCGGGTCGGTCTTGATCGGCGAACCGGTCCCGGAGAACGCCACGTCCTCCGGCAGTACCACCGGCAGCTGCTCCTCCGGCACCGGCACCGCACCGCACTTGTCGCAGTAGATCACCGGAATCGGGCAGCCCCAGTAGCGCTGGCGGCTCACGCCCCAGTCGCGCAGGCGGTAGTTGACGCGGCGCTGGCCCTGGGCCTTGCGCTCGAAACGTTCGGCCAGGGCTTCGAAGGCCCCCTGGAAATCCAGGCCGTCGAACTCGGCCGAGTTCACCAGCTCGAACGCACGGCTCTTGTCGCTGTACCAGTCCTGCCAGCGGCTACCGTCCCAGTTGCGCTCTTCGTCGGTGCGCGCATCCTTCAGCGCGATCACCTGCTTGATCGGCAGGCCGTACTTGTTGGCCACTTCGTTGTCGCGCTGGTCATGGCCCGGAACGGCCATCACCGCGCCGGTGCCGTAGCCCATCAGCACGAAGTTGGCGACCCACACCGGCACCGGCTCGCCGGTGACAGGATGCAGCGCGCGCAGGCCGGTATCCATGCCGCGCTTTTCCTGGGTTTCCAGTTCAGCCTCGGATACACCGCCCTGCTTCAGGTCGGCCAGCATCGCGGCCAGTTCCGGGTTGTTCTTCGCTGCGTGCAGCGCCAGCGGGTGTTCGGCGGCGATCGACACGAAGGTCACGCCCATCACCGTGTCCGGGCGGGTGGTGAACACGCGCAGCGGATCCAGCACGCCACCATCGACGTCGCGCACGTCGAACTGGATTTCCAGGCCCTCCGAGCGGCCGATCCAGTTGCGTTGCATGGTCTTGACCGATTCCGGCCAGCCATCCAGCTCGTCCAGGCCATCCAGCAGTTCCTGGGCGTAGTCGGTGATGCGCAGGAACCACTGCGGGATCTCACGCTTCTCCACCAGCGCACCGGAGCGCCAGCCGCGGCCGTCGATGACCTGCTCGTTGGCCAGCACGGTCTGGTCGACCGGGTCCCAGTTCACCACCGCGTTGCGGCGATAGGCCAGGCCCTTGCGCATCAGGCGGGTGAACATGCGCTGCTCGTGGACGTAATAGTCCGGACGGCAGGTGGCGAACTCGCGCGACCAGTCGATGGCATAGCCCAGCGATTTCAGCTGGCTGCGCATGTGGTCGATGTTCTTGTAGGTCCACGCTGCCGGCGCGGTCTTGTTCTTGATCGCGGCGTTTTCCGCCGGCAGGCCGAACGCGTCCCAGCCCATCGGCTGCAGCACGTTGTGGCCGGTCATGCGCTTGTAGCGGCTGATCACGTCGCCAATCGTGTAATTGCGCACGTGGCCCATATGCAGCGCACCGGACGGGTACGGAAGCATCGACAGGCAGTAGTACTTCGGCTTGTCCGAGGTCTCGTCGACCTCGAAGGCACGGGTGGCGTCCCAGTACTGCTGGGCGGCGGATTCAACCTGCTGCGGGTCGTAGGCGTTGGTTTCAGCGCTGGTCATGGAACACGCGGATGCGGCGGCAAAGCGGTACAGCGTACCGCAGTGCGGCAAACGTCTCCAATCCTGCCTGCTTGGGGGTGGGCGCCGCGATGCCCCGGGAGCCGTCTCAGCGTTGGCGCGACAGCGGCAGTGCGGCGGCCAGCCAGGCCACCCAGCAGGCGAACGCCAGCCGTTGTGCCAGCGGCGCCGGCAGGACGCCCTGCAGGGCAAACGCGGCCACCGCAGCCAGCACGCCGCAGCCCAGGGCCAAGGCGCCCAGGGCGCGGCCATGCGCCTGACGCAGCTGTGTCGTGCCCAGCAACAGGGTTCCGGCGACGAAGCCCAGCACCCAGATCATCCAGGCACTGGCATGCAGCTGGCTGGCGGGCCCATGCAGATCGTCCACGTCCAGCGGCAGCAAGCCCATCGCGGCAAAGCCCAGGCCAGCCAGCAGCAGCATCTGGCTGCCGACCCTCGGTGCCCAGCCGGCAGTGGCGGGCAGGCTGCGGCGCAGGCGCTCAGCCACCACCGCAGCGAGCACGCCGGGCAGCACGAAGCCAAGCAGATTGAACGCCAGCGCATGCGGTACGCCCCGCGCCCCCAGCAGCGCCACCGGGTGGCGGGCCTGTGCATAGCCCTCCAGGCCGGCACCGAAGCCAGACACAGCCAGGACGAACACGACTGCAGCAAGCAGTCCCAACCAACGATCAAGCCGGACCATGGACATTGCGCGCAGTCACCCGGAAAAGAATGGATCAGCGCATTGTCGCGGCAGTGACGCAGTGCGCCAAGCGCGCGGCCGAGGCCGGGTGCTTCCGGCGCACCTCGGCCAGCACGCCGGTCAGCTCCGGAAAGCGGGTGATCCACGGGCTGTGCTGCGTGCCACGCCCCCGAGGCCGTCGCGCGCGATGTGACGGCAGGGTTGAGACGGACATCGATCGTCACCATAGAATCGGTCTCCAGATGCCAAGCGATGCTTTCCCCATGACCGAGACGACCTACGTATTCGACGCCACCACTGCGACCTTCGAGGCCGAAGTCCTGCAGAAGTCGCTGCAGACGCCGGTGCTGGTTGACTTCTGGGCCACCTGGTGCGGGCCGTGCAAGACCCTGGGCCCGATGCTGGAAAAGCTGGCTGCCGAGTACAACGGTGCGTTCGAGCTGGCCAAGGTCGATGTCGACAAGGAACAGCAGATCGCTGCGGCCTTCCAGATCCGCTCGGTGCCGACCGTGTT
Source organism: Stenotrophomonas sp. AR029 (assembly GCF_047520695.2). Lineage (NCBI taxonomy): Bacteria > Pseudomonadati > Pseudomonadota > Gammaproteobacteria > Lysobacterales > Lysobacteraceae > Stenotrophomonas > Stenotrophomonas sp. AR029. Next base: position 551,503 of record NZ_JAXBQQ020000001.1, read on the forward strand.
CCTGGTCAAGGGCGGCCAGCTGGTGGACGGCTTCCCCGGCGCCATTCCGGAAGGCCAGCTGCGTGAGTTCCTGGCCCAGCACGGCATCGTACCGGCCGATGTGGGCGATGCTGCCCCCGAAGATGACGCCCCGCTGGATCCGCAGGCGCAGGTCGATGTGCTGCGTGCGCAGATCGCCGCCGAGCCGGACAAGGATGAACTGAAGCTCGACCTGGCCCTGGCCCTGCTGCAGATCGGTGGCGTGGACGAGGCACGCACCCTGATCGACGGCTTGCCCGCCAATCTGGCTACCGACGACCGCGCCGTGCGTGCCCGCGCCCGCCTGGCCTTCGCCGCCGCGCTGAAAGATGCCCCGGCCGCCGAGGTGCTGGAGGCACGCATCGCCGCTGACGGCAAGGACCTCAAGGCCCGCCACCTGCGTGGCGTGCAACTGCTGCTCGGCGGTCATGACGAGGCCGCGCTGGCCCAGTTCCTGGAAATGCTGCGGATCGACCGCGGATTCGAGGAAGGCCTGCCGCGCAAGGCCCTGATCGACGCCTTCAATGTGATCTCCGACGAGGACCTGGTCGGCCAGTACCGCCGCAGGATGGCGTCGCTGCTGTTCTGAACGGGAACCCGCTCCGTTCAGAATTCCTGCACTGAACGCGGGCAATAATGCCCGCGCTGGTGGCCACGCGGTCGCCACGATCCGTTCGGGGGGATGAGGTCGGGGCCATGGGGTCTTGCAGCTGCACCCCCGCATTGCCGGGATTGCAAACTGTGACCGTCGTCCGCTCTCTGTCGTTCGCCATGCATTTAACGGGCGCTCTGCTCTGCGCCCTCTTCCTGATGCCCGCCCTTGCCGGCGCCCAGGACTGGAACTATCGGGTCCGGCCCGGCGATACCCTGTGGGATCTGGGCGGGCTCTACCTGAAGCCCTCGGTACGCTGGCAGCAGCTGCAGCAGCACAACCGCATCGACAACCCTTACCAGTTGCCGCCGGGCCAGCTGCTGCGCTTCCCGATCAGCTGGCTGCGCACCGAACCGGCGCCGGCCCGGGTGCTGTCCGTGCGCGGCAAGGTCGCGCTGGCAGGCGCCGATGGCACGGCGACCCGCGCGCTCCAGGCCGGCGAACAGCTGCATATCGGTGACACCGTGGAGACCGAAGGCGACTCCAGCATCACCCTGGAATTCGCCGATGCCTCGCGCCTGCAGCTGCGCGAGTACTCGCGCCTGCGCCTGGATCAGCTGAGCCGTTACGGCCACACCGGCATGGTCGACACCCGACTGCGCCTGCAGCAGGGGCGAGCCAGCAACCGGGTGACGCCGGCGCGCGGTCCCGCCTCGCGTTACATCATCGATGCGCCCACCGCGACCAGCAGCGTGCGCGGCACGGTGTTCCGGGTCAGCGCCGGGGATGACGGGCACGTCGGTGCCACCGAGGTCCTGCAGGGCAAGGTGCAGGTCGGCAACTCCCATGGCCAGCGCCTGGTCCGGCCGGGCCAGGCCACCCGCAGCAGCAGTGCCGATGCGGCGCCCGCTGCGGTCTCTGCACTGCTGCCGGCGCCGGCGCTGCGCAATGACGCGCTGCGCCTGGCGCCGCTGCCGACCCTGCTTGCCTGGGAACCGGTCAATGGCGCCGATCATTACCGGGTGGAAGTGGTGCAGGCGGCAACGCCGGAGATCCTCCTGTTCGCCGCCACCACCGCCGACACCCGGCTGGCGATCGGCGACCTGCAGCCTGGCCAGCTGCGCATCCTGTTGCGCGCGGTCGACGCCCAGGGGGTCGAAGGCCTGGACGCCAGCGCCGATTTCGAGCTCGGTGACCAGCCACCACCGCCACTGACCGTATCGCCGCTGCATGGGCAGACGATCAACAGCGACCGCCCGCGTTTCCGCTGGAGCCAGGCCCCCGGTGCGCGCAGCAGCGTCCTGCAGATCGCCACCGAGCCCAGCTTCCTGCAGCCCCTGCAGGAGCAGGCCACCCATGCGACCGACCTGCGCCTGACGCGACCGCTGCCGCCCGGCCAGTACTACTGGCGCGTGGCTTCGCGCGATGGCGAAGGCCGACAGGGCCGCTATGGCCAGGCGTTGCCGCTGCAGCTGAGCAATGAACCAGTGGACCCGGCACTGCAACCGCCCGAGGCCGCACACGGCGAGCTGACGCTGCGCTGGCAGGCCGGCAGCGAAGGCCAACGCTACCGGGTGCAGGTGGATCGCCGCGGCGACTTCAAGGCACCGCTGGTCGACGAAACCGTGGATCAGCCGCAGGTGAGCTTCAAGCGCCCGTGGAGCGGCACCCTGCATGTACGCGTGCAGTACATCGACGATGACGGCCACGCCAGCGCGTTCTCGCCTGCCCAGCAGGTCCCGCTGCCGTGCCGCCTGTGCTACGGCGCGGGTGGCGGCGCCCTGCTGCTCTGGTTGTTGTTGTGAGGCGCTCGCCGCTGCCGTGGTCGAAGCGGATCCTGCTGGCCCTGCTGGCCGGCGGGCTGACCATCGTGGCCAGCCAGGGACAATGGCTGTGGCGGCAGGACGAGGCGGCCTATGATGCGCTGGTCGGCAACTGGGAGTACCGCCCCGATCCCAGCGTGCTGATCGTCGCCATCGACGAAGGCAGCCTGCAGCGCATCGGCCAGTGGCCCTGGCCACGCTCGGTGCATGCACGCCTGCTTGACCGCCTGACCGATGCCGGCGCCGAACGCGTCGCGCTGGACCTGATGCTGTCCGAACCGGATCGCCGTGACAGCCGACAGGATGATCAACTGGCGGCCGCCATCCGACGCAATGGCCGGGTGGTGCTGCCGGTGCTGGCCGCACCGGCGGCCGGCGACCGCATGGCCGAGGAAATGCTGCCGATCCCACAGATCGCTGCCAGTGCTGCCGCCATTGGCCACACCGATGTCGAGGTGGATGGCGACGGCGTCGCCCGTGGCGTCTATCTGCACGCAGGTATCGGCCAGCCGCACTGGCCGGCACTGGGCCTGGCACTGGCCGACCTGCCTGCCGGTGCCGTACGCGGCCTGCCCGATCCCGACCCGGAACTGGGCTCGCCCTATCAATGGCGTCGCGACGATTACGTTCGCGTGCGCTACGCCGGCCCCCCCGAGCGGCTGCCACAGGTGTCCTATGCGGACGTTCTCGATGGCCACGTGGACATGGCGATGCTGCATGGCCGCCGCATCGTAGTTGGCATGACGGCCAGCGGCATCGCGCCCCGCCTGCTGACCCCGACCACCCGCGAGTTCTGGATGAGCGGCAGCGAGTACCAGGCCAACATCACCTCGATGCTGCTGCAGCACAAGCAGATCGATGTTCTACCGCATGCCTGGCAGCACGCCATCAGCGGTGTGCTGGTGGCGCTGTGCGTGATCCTGCTCGGCCTGCGCCTGCCCTGGCTGGTCGCGCTGTGTTCGTTGCCGATGCCTGCCCTGCTGAGCTGGCTGCTGCTGCGCACGAGCGACCTGTGGTGGGCGCCGGCCAGCGCGATGCTGGGCGTGACGCTGGCACTGCTGGTCTGGGCGGTGTGGCGGATCTCGGCCTGGCACCGCCAGGCCAACCGCGACGCCCTTACCGGCCTGGGCAACCGCCTCCGCTTCGAGCAGTCGCTGCAGCAGGAATGCGATGCAGCACGGCGCAGCGGCAAGCCATTGAGCCTGGCGTTGATCGACGTCGACCACTTCAAGCGCCATAACGATCGCCACGGGCACCAGGTGGGCGACCGCGTGCTGCGTGATGTCGCCCGCCTGATCGGCGCCCATGCGCGCCGCCCGCGCGACATGGCGGCACGCTACGGTGGCGACGAATTCGCGCTGGTGCTGCCGGATACACCGGCCGAAGGCGCACGCCAGGTGATTGAGGACCTGATTGCCTGCGTGCGCGCATTGCCGGCGCCGGGCGATGGCAGCGACGATACCGTCACGCTCACCATCGGCGTATTCACCCGCGTGCCCGACGGCGAACTGCAGCCCCACCATTTCGTGGAAGGCGCCGACACCGCCCTTTATCAGGCCAAGGCCAACGGCCGCGACGGGTACATGATCGACGGCCCATGAGGCAGGACATGCACGCCGCCGTTGGACACACGCCCGGGGTGCAACATACGCATGCGAATGGCTAGACTGGGCACCTCGCCTCGCGCCCCGGACCCGCATGAACGCCCGCCTGTTCCGCTTCGGCATCAACCTGTGGCCACCGTTCCTGTTCACCGGCATCCATGTCACCCGCATCACGCCCGATTACCGGCAGATCGACGTCGAGCTGCGGCTGCGGCCGTGGAACAGCAACTACGTCGGCACGCATTTCGGCGGCAGCCTGTTCGCGATGACCGACCCGTTCTGGATGCTGGGCCTGCTGCACATCCTCGGCCGTGACTACTACGTGTGGGACCGGGCCGGTGCGATCGATTTCCTCAAGCCTGGCCGGGGCACGGTGCGCACCTCGTTCCGCATCGACGATGCGCTGCTGTCCGAACTGCGTGCCGAAGCGGCGGGCGGCGAGAAGGTGCTGCGCTGGTTCAGCAACGACGTCGTCGACGAAAGCGGCGAGGTGGTCGCCCAGGTGCGCAAGCAGGTCTATCTGCGGTTGAAGCCACACGCGCGCTGATCCGGCGCGGGCGCTGTCCTCTGCTGCCCTGGCAGGGAGGCTCCGATGCGCGCGTATGCGCGTGCACCTGCGGTGCGACGCGGAGCGAAGGCAGCCGCGAGGATGACGAGGACAGCGCGCACTGGCCGCCGCTGCTCAGTCGCGCGCGGCGGCGGCCGGGGCGTCCCCTGCCACCAGCGATACCGACAACCATGGGCTCTCGTCGGTGCTGCGCGGCGCTGAGCGCCGCGGTACCTGCAGGCGGCGGCCATCGGCCGACAACTGCGGTGCCCGCACCTGCGAGCGGAACTGGGCAGGCAAGCGCTTCAGCGCATCCACAGGGTCCTCGGCCTGCTGTCGCAGCCAGCGTTGCGCACCGATCAGCCGCACCATCGCGGCGGCATCCTGGGGCCGTGACGAATACGCGGGATAGGCCGGGCCCGCGATATCGGCCAGCACGCACCCCATGACGTTCGACAGGCAGCCGAAGTCATGCTGCGGCGGTGCCGGCACCGGCAGCGGGCGATCCGCCTCCAGCGCGGTCATCGCCGCCGCGCCACAGGCCCAGCCCAGGTTGCCCGCCACTCGCGCCAGGGTGCTGCTGCGATCGAGTACCAGCACGCCACCGAACTCCTGCGCCGAGGTTTCGATCGCAGCCCTGCTCATCGCATACTCGCCCTGCATCGCACGGCACAGGCTCTGTTCGGCGGCCCGCATCGGCTTCATCGCCTGCTCGCATTCCGCTGGCAGCGGTTGGTCGGCCGGCAGTTCGACCAGCATGTCGGCCAGCAGCTGGGCATTGGCCTGCACCAGGCTGGCACCGATGATGCTCTCCACCAGGTAGCTGCCGCCCGTCACCAGCCGGCGGCCCAGCTGCAGCCCCCGGCAACTGCCACGCAGCGCACCGTCGATATCACCCTGCACATACGCCAGCGCGCGTGCGCTGGTGGCGTCGATCACCAAACCATAGGCCGGCATCGGCACCAGGATGCCTTCCCCTTTTGGCCGGAACGGCGACACGAAGTGATCCGCATCGGCCAGCTGGTCCAGGCGCGCATGCAGCTGCTGGTGGCCAGCGTGGGCATCGACGAAGCGCTGCGGGTCCGCACGCACCTGGCCGAGGCAGTCACTGGCGGTCGGTCCGCAGCTGGCCGAAGGCCGTGAATGCAGCTCGACGTGGTCTTCTGCCAGCTGCGGACGGGCGCCGCCATTGCCGCGCGGATCCGCCTCCCAGCGCTGTACATCCCGGGCCAACGCCTGATCGCGCTGGTCCGGGTCGAGATCGTCGAACGCGAGTGTCCACAGCAGCGCAAAGCCGTTGCGGCCATCAGCGGGCAGGCGGGCCTGCAACCGCTGCTGGGCCTGCAGCCGTGATTCCGGCACCGGCCACATGCGCGAGGCGCACCACACCACGATGGCCAGCACCAGCAGTCCTGCCAGGGCCCAGCCCAGTCCGCGCAGAATCTTCAACACAGCTTCCCTTCCATGCATCGTTGCCGCAGTCGATCCCCCAGCGTAATCGACCGGCCGTGGCCGCTACAATGCGCGCATGTCGCTCGAAGCCCCCGCCCTGGTCCCCCGCCCCTCCCTGCAGCGCCTGTTCCTGACCGGCCTGCTGACCCTGCTGCCGATCTGGCTGACCTGGGTCGTGGTCAAGTTCGTGTTCGTGCTGCTTTCGGGCATTTCCAGCCCATTGGTGGTGCCGCTTTCCGAGCAGATCGCGACAAGCTTCCCGCATTACCTCGGTTGGGTCCGTGCCGAGTGGATCCAGAACACCATCGCCCTGCTGGCCACCCTGCTGGTGATCCTGGCGGTGGGCGTGGCCAGCCGCCGCGTGCTCGGCCAGCGCCTGCTGCGCTGGGTCGGCGCGGTGATCAAGCGCATTCCGTTGGCCAGCATCATCTACGACAGCGCCAAGAAGCTGCTGGACATGTTGCAGACCGAACCGGGCAGCACCCAGCGCGTGGTGCTGATCGACTTTCCGCACCGCGACATGAAGTCGGTCGGGCTGGTCACCCGCGTGATCAAGGAGCACGGCACCGACCGTGAACTGGCCGCGGTGTACGTGCCAACCACACCGAACCCGACCTCGGGTTACCTGGAGATCGTGCCGGTGGAGCTGCTGACCCCGACCGACTGGACCGTCGACCAGGCCATGAGCTTCATCATTTCCGGCGGTGCCGTCGCACCGTCCAGCGTTCCGTTCACGCGCGCAGGCGAACGCAGCGAATGACAACCGCGGCGCCGATCGAGCGCCCGCTGCAGGACCGCGCGGTCCTGCTGTTCATCGTGCTGGCCGCGTTCTTCTGCGGCAACGCCGTGCTGGCCGAACTGATCGGGGTGAAGATCTTCGCGCTGGAAGACACCCTCGGCATCGAACCGCTGAACTGGAACCTGTTTGGCCAGACCGGCTCGCTCAGCTTCACCGCCGGTACCCTGCTGTGGCCGGTGGTGTTCATCATGACCGACACGATCAACGAGTTTTTCGGCAAGCGCGGCGTGCGCTTCATCTCGTGGTTGGCCGTGGTGCTGATCGCCTATGGCTTCCTGTTCGCCTTCGCAGCGATCTCGCTGGCGCCGGCCAGCTGGTGGGTCACCTCGATGGACGGCCACGGCGTGCCGGACTACCAGGCGGCATTCGCCGCGGTGTTCGGCCAGGGCATGTGGACCATCGCCGGTTCGCTGGTGGCCTTCCTGCTCGGCCAGCTGATCGACGTGGCCGTGTTCCATCGCATCCGCCAGGCCACCGGCGAGCGCCACGTGTGGCTGCGTGCGACCGGATCCACCGCGATCTCCCAGGTGGTGGACAGCTTCGTGGTGATCTGGATCGCCTTCGTGCTCGGCCCGCAGCACTGGCCGACCTCGCTGTTCCTGGCCGTCAGCAGCGTCAACTACATCTACAAGATGGGCTTTGCGATTGCCTTGATTCCACTGCTGTACCTGATGCGGCGTGCGATCACCCGCTACCTGGGTGCCGATAGGGCCGCCGCCCTGCGCGCCGCGGCCGCGGCTGACTGAAGCCCCAGCGGCAAAAAGCTGACTGCGCCTTCACGCTGGCCGTACGCGGCCGGATCGTGCAAGCTCCACGGTCTGTGTTCCACGGAAGCTCCTGATGCCGCATCCCACCCGCGCCCTGGCCGCCGCCATTGCCGCCTTGTTCCTGTTCAGTGCCATGCCGTCGGCCGAAGCAGCGAAGAAAAAGGCCAGCCGCCCTGCCGCTGCGCAGACCCGCCAGGCTGCCAAGCCCAAGGCCAGGCCCGCCCGCGCCACCGCGCCGGCGCGTGGCAGCTCGGCGCGCCGCGCCGCGCCCCGCCCGGTCGCCCCGGCCCGGGCCGTACCCAAGCAGGTGCAGCTGGAGCGCCTGTACGACGAATACTGGGATGCCTCGATGCGGTTGAATCCACTGCAGGCGACCTTCCAGGGCGAGGCCCGCTACAACGACCAGCTGCCCAACATCCTGTCCGCCGCCTGGCGCCAACAGTCGCACGACTTCACCACGCAATGGCTGGGCAAGGTCGAGAAGCTCGGCAGTGACGGCCTGCAGGGCCAGGACCTGCTCAGCTACGAGATCTTCGTGCGCGACGCGCGCGCATCGCTGGCCGCCGAGCGCTACCCGAGCTGGATGATGCCGATCAGCCAGTACTACAACATCGGCAGCATCATGGCGATCCTCGGCTCCGGTGCGGGCGCGCAGCCATTCAACACCGTCCAGGACTACGACACCTGGTCACGCCGTTCGCTGGGCATTCCCGAGCTGTTCGACCAGGCCATCGACAACATGCGCCAGGGCATGAAGGCCGGCGTGGTGCAACCACGCGACCTGATGGAAAAAGTGCTGCCGCAGCTGGATGCGGTGATCAAGCCGACCGCCGAGGAGAGCATTTTCTGGTCGCCGATCCGCACCATGCCGAACACCATCCCGGCTGAGGACAAGGCGCGCATCAGCGCCGAATACAAGCGCATGATCGAGCTGCGCATCATGCCGGCCTACCGCGCCCTGCGCGGCTTCATCGCCACCGAATACCTGCCGGCCACACGCACCAGCAGCGGCCTGGGCGCATTGCCCGATGGCCAGGCCTGGTACGCCAACCTGATCGTGCAGACCACCGCCAGCGACCAGACCGCCGCACAACTGCATGCGCTGGGCGAACAGCGCGTGCAGGAACTGCAGGCGCAGATCGCCACGGTAATGAAGGACGCCAAGCTGCGCGGTTCTCCCACCAAGCTGCTGCGCAGCATGCGCAACGACCGCCAGTTCCAATACGGCGATGCCAACGCGCTGATCAACCGCTACCGCCAGGTGCAGCAGCAGGTCAGCCTACGCCTGCCGCAGGTGCTGGATACCTTGCCGAAGGCACCGCTGGAGGTCCGTGCGGTGGAGCCGGAGCGCGCACTGACCGCCGCCGCTGCCGCCTATCAGCCGTCGGCGGCCGGGCAACCGGGCGTGCTGTACATCAACACCCGCGACCTGCCCAGCCGCAAGCGCTGGAACGTGCCGGTGCAGTACCTGCATGAAGGGATCCCGGGCCACCACGTCCAGCTGGGCCTGCAGCAGGAGCTGGCCAAGCTGCCACGCTTCCGCCGCCTCGGTGGCGATCTCGCCTTCGTCGAAGGCTGGGGCCTGTACGCCGAAACGCTGGGCGAGGACCTGGGCATCTACACCGATCCCTACGACCGCATCGGCTACCTGTACTCGCGCCTGCTGCGCGCCGCCCGCGTGGTAGCCGATACCGGCGTGAACGCCCAGGGCTGGAGCAAGCAGCAGGCCGTCAGCTACCTGCAGAAGACCGTGGACATGAGCAGTGACGACGCCAACGCCGAGGTGGAGCGGATCATGGCCCAGCCCGGCCAGGCACTATCGAACGTCGCCGGCCTGACCACCATCGTTGCCCTGCGCGACAAGGCCAAGGCGCGCCAGGGCGCCGCCTTCGACCTGCGCCGCTTCCACGCCGAACTGCTGAAGGACGGCTCGATGCCGCTGGACGTGCTTGACCGTAAGATGGAACGCTGGATGGTGCAGCCGGCCAGCACTACGCCCACGCCTTCACCTTGACCCCTCCGGAGCCGTCATGCGCCCTGCCGTCGCCCTGTTCGCCGTCGTGCTGGGCCTGCTGCCTTCAACGGGTATCGCCGCACCGGTGCTGAAACCACCGGATGCGGGCATCGACGGCCTGATGCAGGCCTACGACGGCCAGGTACCCGGCGCTGCAGTCCTGGTGCTGCACGACGGGCAAGCGGTGTTCCGCCGTGGCTACGGCCTGGCGGTGGTGGAGGACGGCACCTCCGTCACCCCGGCCAGCAACTTCCGGCTGGCCTCGGTCAGCAAGCAGTTCACCGCTGCGGCGGTGCTGCTGCTGGTGGAGGATGGCCGGCTTGGGCTGGATCAACCTGCCCGGCAGTGGCTGCCCGAACTGCCCCCGGCTGCCGCGGCCATCACGATCCGCCAGCTGCTATCGCACACCGGCGGCCTGCTCGACTACGAAGACCTGATGGATCCGGCTGACACTCGGCAGGTGCATGACGCCGATGTGCTGACCCTGCTGTCGCGCCAGGACCGGCTGAACTTTGCGCCGGGCACGCAGTACCACTACAGCAACAGCGGCTATGCGCTGCTGGCACTGATCGTCGGCCGCGCCTCCGGCCTGGATTTCGCAGCCTTCCTGCAACAGCGCATCTTCCGCCCGCTAGGCATGGCCCACACCGTGGCCCATCAGGACGGCATCGATACCATCGCCGCACGCGCCTATGGCTACAGCTGGATCGATGGCCGCTGGCAGCGCACCGACCAGAGCGCCACCAGTGCCGTGCTCGGCGATGGCGGGATCTACTCCTCGCTGGACGACCTCGCCCGCTGGGATGCGGCGCTGTACGACGACCGCCTGCTGTCGAAGGCCTCGCGCCGCGCGATGTTCAGCCCGGCCACATCGACATCCGAACCGGATGTGCCGCACTACGGCTTCGGATGGCGCCTGAACGGCCCGGTGCAATGGCACAGCGGCGAAAGCATCGGCTTCCGAAATGTGATCGTTCGATACCCGGAAAAGCACTTGACCGTGATCGTGCTGACCAATCGCAACGATCCCGAACCGTACCCGCTGGCGCAGAAGATCGCCCAGCGCTGGCTGGACACCCTGCAATGAACACCGGTTCCGACGCCCTGCTGGGCATCCACCACGCGGCACTGATCTGCAGCGATTATGCGTATTCAAAAGACTTCTACGTCCGTATCCTCGGCCTGCGCGTACTGGCCGAGAACCACCGCGCCGCGCGAGACTCCTGGAAGCTGGATCTGGCCCTGCCCGACGGCAGCCAGCTGGAACTGTTCTCGTTCCCCTCGCCACCGCCCCGCCCCAGCCGCCCGGAGGCCCAGGGCCTGCGCCACCTCGCGTTCCGGGTCGCTGCGCTGGAGCCGTTCATCGAACGCCTGGCCAGCCACGGCGTGGACTGCGAACCGATCCGCGTGGACGAATACACCGGCCGCCGCTTCACCTTCTTCGCCGACCCGGATGGCCTGCCGCTGGAGCTGTACGAAGTCGGTTGAGGCCCCGGGGGTCAGATCTCTTTTCCGACGGAAAAGGGATCTGACCCCATCGCCGACCCCATCGCCGCCACCGGAAACATCATCCACGCATGGCGTGGATCTACCGTGTCGACCAAGGTCGACGCCTACCAACAGCCGAAGGAATTTGTCAGAGGTGGGGCGGTGTGGGTGGGCAGGACCGTTGGCGCCATGGATGGCGCCATCGAGCCCCCAAGGGTGAGGGCGCTTTGCTTGCGAAGCACTGCTTCGCAAGCGCCCGAACGCCCAGCCGCCAGCGGCTGGGCCGGACCGCGGAGCGGAGTTTACGGCGTGTCCTGCCCACCCACACCGCCCCGCCATCCCACGGAATCCCGCCGTTGAGGTTGCCGGCCAGCGGCCGGCACTACCGCGGGTGCAGGGCGCAACCCTGCAACGCCCCCCTTCCCCATACTCCGCCGAATGGGTATACAGTCGACCCATGCCGGCACCGTGCCGGAATGAACCCTGGGAGGGGACCATGCGCAAGACCTTCAAGACCCTGCTGCTGGCATTGCCGATGTGCCTGGCCGCACTCTCGGCGCAGGCCGCCGACGGCGCCGCCGGCCGCTGGAAGACCATCGACGACAAGACCGGCAAGGTGAAGTCGATCGTCGAGATCACCCAGGCCCCCAACGGCACGCTGACCGGCAAGGTGGTCGACATCCTGCACTCGGACAAGGGCCCGAACCCGGTCTGTGACGGCTGTGAAGGCGCCAACAGGAACAAGCCGGTGAAGGGCATGACCATCCTCTGGAACCTGAAGGCCGACGGCGCCAACAAGTGGTCCGGCGGCACCATCCTCGACCCGGCCAACGGCAAGACCTACAAGTCGAAGATGGAACTGCAGCCCGGCGGCACCCGGCTGGACGTGTCCGGCTGCATCGCCTTCATCTGCCGCGCGCAGACCTGGCAGCGCGAATAAGCGCCCCGCACCTCCGTCAACCCGTGACCCGGCCCCGGCCGGGTCACGTCGTTGCGGGCATGCGATAATCTGCGGTTCCCCTCGGATCCACCCGCGACCATGACCCGTACCGCGCTCGTCACCACCGCCCTGCCCTACGCCAACGGCCCGCTGCACCTGGGCCACCTGGTCGGCTACATCCAGGCTGACATCTGGGTACGTGCGCGGCGAATGAGCGGCGGCAGGACCTGGTTCGTCTGCGCCGATGACACCCACGGCACACCGATCATGCTGGCCGCGGAAAAGGCCGGGGTCACCCCGGAAACCTTCATCGCCAACATCCAGGCCAGCCACGAACGTGACTTCGCCGCCTTCGGCGTGGCCTTCGACCACTACGACTCGACCAATTCGGCGGCCAACAAGGCGTTGACCGAGCAGTTCTACCTGAAGCTGGAAGCGGCCGGCCACATCAGCCGCCGTTCGGTCGCGCAGTTCTACGACCCGGCCAAGGGCATGTTCCTGCCCGACCGCTACGTCAAGGGCATCTGTCCGAACTGCGGCAGTCCCGACCAGTACGGCGACAACTGCGAAGTCTGCGGCGCGACCTACGCACCGACCGACCTGAAGGAACCGCGTTCGGTCATCTCCGGTGCCACGCCGGAAATGCGCGATTCGGAGCACTTCTTCTTCGAGGTGGGTCACTTCGATGCGTTCCTGCGCGAATGGCTGGCCGGCGATGTCGCCCTGCCGGGCGTGAAGGCCAAGCTGGGCGAGTGGCTCAATGCCGAGGGTGGCCTGCGCGCGTGGGACATCTCGCGCGATGCGCCGTACTTCGGCTTCCAGATTCCCGGCCAGCCGGGCAAGTACTTCTATGTCTGGCTGGATGCACCGATCGGCTACCTGTCCAGCTTCCAGACCCTGTGCGGCAGGATCGGTGAGGACTTCGAAGCGCACCTGCGTGCCGGCACCGCCACCGAACTGCACCACTTCATCGGCAAGGACATCGTCAACTTCCATGGCCTGTTCTGGCCGGCGGTACTGCACGGAACCGGCCACCGCGCGCCGACCCGCCTGCACGTCAACGGCTACCTGACCGTGGACGGCGCCAAGATGAGCAAGTCGCGCGGCACCTTCGTGATGGCCCGTACCTTCCTCGATGCCGGCCTGGAGCCGGAAGCGCTGCGCTACTACTACGCCGCCAAGTCCGGCGGTGGCGTCGACGATCTCGACCTGAACCTGGGCGACTTCATCGCCCGCGTCAACGCCGACCTGGTCGGCAAGTTCGTCAACCTGGCCAGCCGCTGCGCCGGCTTCATCAGCAAGCGCTTCGACGGCCAGCTGGCCGCGCAGCTGCCCGACGCGGCGCAGTACCAGCGCTTCGTCGATGGGCTGGCGCCGATCCGTGAAGCCTACGAGCGCAACGACCCGGCTGCGGCGATCCGCTTGACCATGACCCTGGCCGACGAAGCCAACCGCTACATCGACGACGTCAAGCCGTGGGTCATCGCCAAGCAGGAAGGCGCCGATGCGCAGCTGCAGGCCGTGTGCAGCCAGGGCCTGAACCTGTTCCGCGTGCTGGTCACCGCCCTGAAGCCGGTGCTGCCGGCCACCGCCGCGCAGGCCGAGGCCTTCCTGGCCGCGCCGGTGAACGACTGGACCGAGCTGGCGCAACCGCTGCTGGGACACCGCATCACCGAGTACACCCCGCTGTTCACCCGTATTGACCCGAAGAAGATTGACGCCATGATCGACGCCTCCAAGGACACCCTGCAGCCGGCGGCTGCCGCTGCCCCCGCTGCCAAGCCGGCCGCCCCGGCCCCGGCCCCGGCCAAGGACGAAGCAAAGAGCGCCGACGCGCCGGCCTACATCGGCATCGACGATTTCGCCAAGCTCGACCTGCGCATCGGCAAGGTGCTGGTCTGCGAGTTCGTGGAAGGTTCGGACAAGCTGCTGCGCTTCGAACTGGACGCCGGCGAGCTGGGCAAGCGCCAGATCTTCTCCGGCATCCGTGGCAGCTACGGCGAACCGGAGAAGCTGGTGGGCCGCAGCGTGGTGTTCATCGCCAACCTGGCCCCGCGCAAGATGCGCTTCGGCCTGAGCGAAGGCATGATCCTGTCGGCCGGCTTCGACGGTGGCGCACTGGCGCTGCTGGACGCCGACAGCGGCGCGCAGCCGGGCATGCCGGTTCGCTGATGCCTGCAGCGGGCGTGGTTACGGCCGCGCCCGCCGGCAGCTCCGGCCCCGGGAGGCAACGCGATGGGAAGCAACGCAATGGAACTGGCGCTGTTCGACTTCGACCACACCGTGACCACCTGCGATACCTATGGCCGCTTCCTGCGCCGCGTGGCCACCGCCGAACAGCTGGCACAGGCATGGTGGAAAGTCGGGCCGTGGCTGGCCGCGTACAGGTTGAAGCTGATCTCGGCCGAACGCATCCGTGCACGCGTCACCCGCCTGACCTTCAGTGACCGCCACAGCGATGACATCGCCACGCTGGCCGCAGGCTTCTCGCGCGAGTTCCTGCCCGACGTGGTGCGCCCGGAAATGCTGGAGCAGATCCGTTGGCACAAGGAACAGCAGCACACCGTCGTGATCGTGTCCGGCTCGCTGGACCTGTACCTGCGGCCGTGGTGCGAGGAGCTGGGCCTGCAGCTGATCTGCAACCGGCTGGAAAGCCAGGACGGCCGCCTGACCGGCCGTTACGCTGGTGGCGACTGCGGCCCGCGCAAGGTCGAGCACATCCGCCGCCAGTTCGATCTGTCGCGCTACGTGCGCATCCATGCCTACGGTGACAGTTCCGAAGACAAGCCGATGCTGGCGCTGGCCCACGAGCGCTGGTTCCGCGGCAAGCCCCTGAAATAACCCAACGCGCAGCCTTCGCCACGCATGAGCCTGATCCCGCCCCTGACCGAACGCCTCGACCGCCTGCTGCCGCAGACCCAATGCGGGCAATGCGGCTATGACGGCTGCCGCCCGTATGCGCAGGCAATGGCACGTGGCGAGGCCGGTGTGGACCGCTGCCCGCCGGGTGGCGACGCCGGTGCACGGGCGTTGGCGCAGGTGCTGGGTGTACCGGCGATTCCGTTCGATCGTTCGCGCGGCGAGCACAAGGCGGCCCAGGTGGCGTTGATCGTCGAAGCCGACTGCATCGGCTGCACCAAGTGCATCCAGGCCTGCCCGGTGGACGCCATCGTCGGCGGCGCCAAGTACATGCACACGGTCATTGCCGACCTGTGCACCGGCTGCGAGCTGTGCATCCCGCCGTGCCCGGTGGACTGCATCGAGCTGGTGCGCCTGTAACAGGGGTCAGATCCCTTTCCGCAGGAAAGGGATCTGACCCCATCCCGCAGTTACGGCACCGCTGCCGTCACCACGATCTCGACCTTCCACTCGGCGTGGGCGAGCTTGGCTTCGAAGGTTGCGCGGGCCGGAGTCGCGCCCTCGACCACCCACTCGTCCCACGCCTTGTTCATGCCGTCGAAGTCGGCGATGTCGGCCAGGAACACTTCCGCACGCAGCACGTGCTGGCGATCACTGGCGACCAGCGCCAGCAGCTTGTCGATCTCCGCCAGCACCTGCCGGGTCTGGCCGGTGATGTCCTGGCTGGTGTCTTCCGGAATCTGGCCGGAGAGGTAGGCGACCTTGTTGTACACGGTCATTTCGGACATGCGCGGTCCGACGTCGTAACGCTCCATCATGGGCGTGGCTCCTGCGGGTGATCAGGCCCGCATTGTCCTCCAATCCGGTCAACGGTGGGTGCACGGGTCCCCCGCGCGACGCGTCACTACCGGGCTCCGACACATCTGCTGGTCAAATGGCGGCGACAGGCGCACGATGCGCCACGCCCCGCGTTGACACCGCACTCGCCCCTCCTGACGCACCCTTGCGCCGATGACCGCAGCCACCAACCCCGCCGCCGCTTCCTCCACCCCGGCATGGAAGCGGGTCCTCACCATTGTCGTTCCACTGCTGATCCTCTCGCTGGCCCTGCATGGCCTGGCCAGTGAATTCGATGAGCACGGCTACCGCGCCATCCGCCAGGCGTTCCGCCAGCTCAGTGGCCTGCAGATCACGCTCACCGTGATGCTCGGCCTGGCCAGCTACGCCTGCCTGATCGGCTTCGATGCCATCGGCCTGCGCCGCAGCGGCATCCGCGTGCATCCGGCACGCATCGGCATTACCGCCTTCCTTGCGCATACGCTGGGCCAGACGGTGGGCTTTGCCGCGTTGACCGGTGGCGCAGTGCGCCTGCGTGGCTACCGCAGCGCCGGCCTGGACCTGGCGCAGATCGGCCAGGTGGTGCTGATGAGCACGCTCGGTTTCGTGTTCGGTGCGTGGCTGTTGATCAGCGTGGCGCTCTGCATGGAACCGGCGGCAGCGGCGTTGGCATTGCCACTGAATCCCGATGCCGTGCGCATCGTCGGCATCGTCGCCCTGCTCGCCTATCTGGGTACCGTGCTGCTGGTCGGTCGCGATGGACGGCAGTTCAGCGTGTTCGGCCATACGTTGTGGCTACCCGACCGCCGCACCATGCTCGGCGTCACCGTGCTCAGCGTGATCGAGCTGGTGCTGGCCAGCGCCGCGTTCTATGTGCTGCTGCCGGACTCGACGCCCACCGGCCTGCCCGGCTTCGTCGGCCTGTACCTCGTCGCGGTACTGGCCGGCCTGGTCTCGACCGTGCCGGCCGGCCTGGGCGTGTTCGAATGGAGCCTGTTGAAGCTGTTGCCGCAGGTGGCACCGGCGGCGGTGCTGGCGGCCGCGTTGATCTACCGCGTGACCTATTACGTACTACCGCTGGTGCTGGCCACGTTGCTCGCCCTTGCGCCCGCGCTGCGCCAGCCGCTGCAGGCCAGTGCCGGGGCAACCCGCGCCGGCTGGAACGCACTGCGCCCATGGTTGCCGCAGATCATCGCGCTGGCGGTGTTCAGCATCGGCGCCGCGCTGGTCATCGATGGCACGCTGCCCACGCCACGCCGGCACCTGGTGAATGCCTCGCTGCCGATCCTGGAAACCTCGCACCTGATCGGCAGCCTCAGTGGTGTCGCGCTGCTGCTGATCGGGCAGGGCCTGGCCCGGCGCAGCCACGCGGCGTGGATGCTGGCGATGGCGGTGTGCGTGGCCACCCCGCTGCCGCTGTGGCTGCGCGGTGGCCAACCGTTGATTGCCGTCTCGGCGGTGCTGGTGGCGATGGCGCTGTGGGCCGCGCGCCGCGAGTTCTACCGCCAGGGTGCGCTGCTGGATGAAGCCTGGTCGTGGCCGTGGCTGCGCAACCTGGGCCTGGTGCTGGTGGCAGTGACCTGGCTGCTGTTCTTCACCTACAGCCATGTCGAATACCAGAACGAGCTGTGGTGGCAGTTCGCGGTCTCCGGCAACGCACCGCGCGCGTTGCGCGCGTTGCTGGTGGTGGCCATCGCGCTGGTGATGTTCGGCCTGGCGCGGCTGCTGCACAGCACACGCAGCCCGCTGCCCGCCGCCGATGAAGCGACGCTGCAATCGCTGGCGCCAGTCCTGGCCGGTGCCACCGACACCCAGGCCTGCCTGGTGCTGACCGCTGACAAGGCAGTGCTGCGCGATGAAGCGAAACTGGGCTTCGTGATGATGCAGCGCTATGGAGGTTCGCTGATCGCGATGGGCGACCCGGTCGGCCCGCCGGACGTCGCCCGCGCATTGATCTGGCGCTTCCGCGAGGAAGCCGACCGCCTCGGCCTGCGCCCCGTCTTCTACCAGGTCGGCGAGTCCTACTGGCAGACCTACCTTGACCTCGGCCTGGGGCTGGTCAAGCTGGGCGAAGAAGCGATGGTGCCGCTGCATGATTTCGGCCTGGAAGGGCGCGAGCGCGCCGACCTGCGCCAGGCCTGGAACCGGGGCAAGCGGGGTGGCCTGTCCTTCCGCGTGGCGCCCGTGGAGGAAGTTCCCAGCCTGCTGCCGCGCCTGCACGCGATCTCCAACGCATGGCTGGAAGACAAGGCCGGCGACGAAAAGGGCTTCTCGCTCGGCAGCTACGACCCGGATTACCTGGTGCGCTTCCCGGTGGCGCTGGTCGAGGCCGAAGGCCAGATCGTGGCCTTCGCCAACCTGTGGCAGGCACCGGCAGGCGCCGAGCTGTCGGTGGACCTGATGCGCCACGTCAGCGAAGCACCGAAGGGCACGATGGACTTCCTCTTCATCGAGCTGTTCCTGTGGGGCCGCGCACAGGGCTATGCACGTTTCTCGCTGGGCATGGCGCCGCTTTCCGGGCTGGCACAGCATCGTCTGGCTGGCCGCTGGAACCGGCTGGCCGGCCTGCTGGCGCGGCATGGCGAACGTTTCTACGGGTTCAGTGGCCTGCGCCGCTTCAAGTCGAAGTTCGATCCGCAATGGCGGCCGCGCTATCTCGCCGCGCCCGGCGGCATGCACCTGCCGGCGGCGCTGCTGGACGCCACGCGCCTGATCTCTCTGGACCCGCGGCGCAACTGACGACCCGCACCACCCGGCAGGTGTCGACCTTGGTCGACACGCCAGCGCCAACACGCTGACGGGCGTGGCCCGGCGTTACCGCGGCTCGTTCTGGTGGGTGCGAACCGTTGGTTCGCACGCTCTCCGCTTCACGCCCCGCCCTTGAGGATCACTTCGGCCAAGCGATCGTAGTCCCCCCCGAAATGGTGATCGCCCGGCAACTTCACCTTCCTCACGCCGTCATTGTCCGGCAGGTCCGGGCACAGTGCGTCCTCGTCCTTGTCGCCGTACACGCACAACGTTTTTTCCGCCGGCAGCCTGGCCACTTCCGGAGCGATCGGCAGGCCATCGCCGCCGCCGCCCAGCCAGTTGCTGACATGGAATTCGAAGTCGGCCTTCCTGCCTACCGACAGCAGCACGATGCGGTCCAGCGCCTCTCGGGTACCCGCGTCGAGCTGGTTGATGGTGGCCGGCAGCACGTCGGCACCCTGCGAAAAACCGATCAGCATCACCTTGTCGCGGTGCCACTGCTGGCGGTAGTGGTCGATGATCTTCTGCAGGTCAGCGGCGAAGCCCTTCGGCGTGCGCTCGCTCCAGAAGTACCGCAACGAGTCGATGCCGACCACGGCCACGCCGTGCTCGTTGAGCGACGACGCCACGTCCTTGTCCAGGCCGGCCCAGCCACCATCGCCGGAAACGAATACCGCCAGCGTATCGCCGCTACCGGTCGCCGGTACTTCCACCACCGGCAGGCCTTTCAGCGCGGCCGGCGGCGGTGCCAGACTGACCCCGGCCTGCGCGCCGATCACCCGCGCCGCGGCCACCAGACCGGGTGAGGCATCACCGCGCGCGGTTCGCTTGAATTCGCGTGCCATGGCGACCTGCTGAACGAACCGACTGGCCTCGCCCACCTTGCAGCCGTGATCGCCAGCGGCACTCAACCACGGAAAATTCAGTTCGGCGGGCTGCAGCGTGTTGTGCTTCACACCATCGCCGCAGACCATGCGCTCATGGTTGTGGTCCGGGCAGAAGCCGGTGGTCAGCAGGCCGGCAAACACCTGGGTGTCGGCCTGCGCCGCGAGCGAATAGGCCATCTCGGCACCCTCGCCGTCACCGCCGACCAGCGGCAGGTGGTAGCCGGGCAGATGCAGGGACGCCTGCAGCCAGCGCGAGAAGTTCTCGACGTCACCGGCGCCGAACGAGCAGGTCGGATCACCCTCGCGCTTGAGCACCCCGCGCAGGTGCGCGATGTCCACAGCGGCAACGATGGCGCCGTCGGCACGCAGGGCTTCGATCGGCAGGCGGCTGGTGTCACCCCCTGGGGTGGGCTCGTGGAACCAGATCACCACCCGCTGCGGCGTGCCTGCCGGCATGTGCACCGGAATCTGCTCGAACCGCCCGTGGCTGAACTGCTGCACGTTGGCCGCCGCCATTGCCGGCAGCGCCGCCAGCGCCAGAACCACACCCATTGCCCTGCCCAGCCCTGCACGCTTCATATCGCATCCCCGATGGAATGCGCACACGATACGCCGCCACCGCGTGCACGGCACGTACCGGTGCAGGCCGTTGGCGATTCAGTCGGCCGTGGTACGCCGACTGCGCCGGTACAGTGCCAGCGCCAGGTACAGCAGCCAGCCTACGATCACCACGATCACGACCTTCTGGCCCAGCCCGCGCGGCGGACCGGCGCGCCACAACACATGCAGCCACAACAGTACGAACGCCAGCCAGGCCCAGCCCCAGAGCAGGCTCGCGGCGGACTGCCAACCCGGTTCGCGGCGCAGGTACCAGGCCTGCAGCAGCATGCCGACGCTGGCACACAGGAACGCCGTGTTGGCCGCCAGCCCGTGGATGAACGGTGCCAGCAGCGGCGTCGCTTCCGGCAGCCAGCTGTCACCGATGGCGACCGTGGCCAGGCCCAGTGCCGAGACAGTGAACAGCAGCGGCGCCGCCGCGCTGCGCCGCGGGCCGACGCTGCCCCGGTAGAGGCTGATGCCGAGCAGGGCGATCGCCAATGCCAGCAGGCAGTAGGCCGCGCGCAATGCCAGCCCCCACGGCCCGTGCAGATAGAGGCTGAGCGTGGCCCGCACCCAGTCCAGATCGGTGCGTGCGAACTGGGTCCACAGCGCGGTGGCCACGAACAGCAGCAGCGCCGCCAGCGCCAGCAGTGCCGCTGGGCGCGCGCGGCTCATGTGGACGCCTCCGGGTGCCGCGCCAGCCATTCGGCCAACGCCTTGCGATAGCGCTGCAGCTCGTCGGCATACAGGTCCAGCACACATAGCGGGCAACCGCTGCCGCAACATTCGTTCGGACCGGGCTCTTCCGGCGGCAGCGGACGGGGATCGGGATCAGGGACGGACACGGTTGGAAGCGGCAATCGGTGGAAACGGGCCCCAGTGTACCGGGCTGGTTCAGCGGCCCAGCTGCCGGCGCAGGTTGTCGCGCGCGGCAGAGTCGAGGCGCTGGTGGAAGAATTCGCTGAGGAAGATGCGCGGTGCACGCAGCAGGCCCTGCAGGAAACGGCGGCGGCCGGCGCGATACAGGAAGCCTGGCACCACGCCCTTGTACTCTTCGGCCACGCCGCGGTCATAGGCGCTGAACACCGGCTCCGGCGCTGCCAGGATCGCCATGTCGCAGTCCAGGAACAACGCGGCCTCGGCATCGACATCGTCCGGGGCGAGCTCGCCATGGCGGGCAGTCAGCAGGATCAGCTGCTCGACCCGGGCCGCGTCGACCGTGGCAAGTTCCGGCGCCTGTGCGATCGCCTGCAGGGCCAGCTGCGCCGAACGCGCTTCGTTGTCCTTTCGCCCCGCCACATAGATCGCATCGTGGTAGAGCGCGGCCAGGTAGACTTCGGCCGGCTGCTGCCAGCCTGGACCGTCGGCAACCTCCTGGCAGTGCTGCAGCACCGCACGCACGTGGCCGAAGTGATGGTAGGCACGTGGTGGCGTTGCATAGCTGTCCTGCAGCGCCTGCCACTGCGCCGGAGCGAGCGTCAGCGGGGAGAAGTCCATGACCGGATCATCCCGCCTGCGCCGGTAGCGGGCAAGCCGGCCATTTTTTCACCACACCCTCACAACGCTCTCCGCACGGGGCCCCAACGCGGTTGTCCACAGCTTTGTCGAGCGCTGGTCCACACCGGCTGTGGATGAACGCGCGGACCGACCAGCGGTCACTGCAGGGGTGCGCGCACAGGTCTACACTCGCCTCAGGCGGGAGCGCCCGCCGCTGCCGGGAGCCGTCATGTACCGTCCTGCCGCCCGATCCGTTCTGCTCGCATTGGCCGCATTGGCGGCACCCTCCGCGATCGCACTGAACCCTGACGCGAGCGAAGCCCCTGCGGTCGCTGCCAGCACCACCGCGCCGACGATTCCAACACCGCAGCAGGTGTTCGCGATTCCACCGGCCATGCTCGATATGCTGCACACCCAGGTGACCCGTCGCAGCTATTCGCGCGAGCAGCGCCTGCAGGCGCTGGTGGAGATGATCTTCGACCGCCATGGCATGGACCTGCAGTACGACGCCGACGCGACCCTTACTGTCAGCGAAATCTGGCAGCAGCGACGCGCCAACTGCCTGGCCTTCACCCTGATGTTCGTCGCACTGGCACGCGAAGCCGGCATCCAGGCGCGCGTGCAGGAAGTTGGCCAGGTGGTGTCGTGGTACCAGGACCAGGCCCAGGGCCTGGTCTACAGCGTAGGCCACGTCAATGCCGGGGTCGGCTTTGCCGGCCGCTTCGCCACCGTCGATCTGGATCGCAATGTGCTGTACGACCGCCGCGGGCCGCTGCCGATCAGCCAGGCGCGGGCGTTGGCGCACTTCTACAACAATCGCGGTGCCGAACGCATGGCCAGCGGCGACCTGGCAGGCGCACGTACCTTCTTCGATACCGCGCTGGCGCAGGACGGCAGCTTCGCTGCCACCTGGAACAACCTGGGCGTGCTGGAAAACCGCACGGGCGATACCGCCGCTGCACGCCGGGCTCTGGAAAGGGCGCTGCGACTGGACGGCCGCCAGGATGCTGCACTCACCAACGCCAGCGCCCTCTACCGCAAGCTCGGCATGATTGCGCAGGCCCAGGCGCTGGAGCAGCGGTTGCAATCGGTGCAGCGCGAAGACCCATTCGCGCAGTACATGCTCGGTGCCGAGGCCGAACGCGCCGGGCAACTGCAGCAGGCGATCCGCTATTACCGGCAGGCCGTGCGCCTGTACGACACCGCGCACCAGTTCCACTTCGGTCTGGCGCGGGTCTATTTCCTGGCGGGCCAGCTCAAGCACGCCGATCGTGAGCTGCTGCGTGCACAGGAACTGGGCGGGGCGCCGCAGCAGGCGCGCTACCAGGCCAAGCTGGACAGCCTGGCCCGCTGGCGCGCACAGCAGCAGGCCCGGCGCTGAAGGCCGGTCAGGCCTTCTTGAGGAAGCAGGTCTTCAGGACCAGGCCCTTGATCTTGTCCGAATTGCCTTCGATGTGCTCGGCATCGTCCTCCACCAAACGGATGTTGCGGATCACGGTGCCCTGCTTGAGCGGGATCGAGGAGCCCTTCACCTTCAGGTCCTTGATCACGGTGACGGTGTCACCGGCCTGCAGGGTATTGCCGTTGCTGTCACGCACGACCAGGGTCGAACCGGCACTTTCCTCGGCGGTCCATTCGAAGCCGCAGTCGGCGCAGATCCACAGCGCGCCATCGGCGTAGGTGTTTTCCAGGGTGCACTGCGGGCAGGCAGGGGCAGAAGACATCAGCAAGTACCTCAAAGTGAATCAACAGCTGCCATTGTAACCGCCCGGCTCCCCCGGCATTTTCCGGGCAGTACGCCGCGACCTCCTTGACCCGGCCCGGAACAGGAAACCGCGGGACCTTGCAGTCAGCGGCGAACTGCAGCAGAGTGCGCGGCCCCTGATCGCCCCCGGAACTCCCCATGCGCCTCGGCATCGACTTCGGTACCAGCAACTCCGCCGCCGCCATCGTGCATGAAGGAAAACTGCTGCCGATCCGCTTCGGCGACGCCGAGCAGTTCCGTACCAGCGTGTACTTCCCCGGCGTGGTGCCCGACCCGGATGACTTTCAGCTCGATGACGGCCAGGAGCACCAGCTGCAGCAGATGATCGACAGCGCTGCGCGTGCGGCCCGCGCTGCCGGCCAGGAACGCACGCCGCAGGCGCTGCGCCGCGAAGCCCTGCGCGCGCTGCGCCGGGAATGGATGGAAGCCCGTGCCGGCAAGGAACGCAGTGCCAGCGACCTGCTGCAGAATGCGGTCTACGGTGACGAAGCGCTGGAAGCCTATTTCGAGGAACACGAAGGCAACCTGGTGCAGAGCCCGAAATCGATGCTCGGCTACAACCTGCACCCACGCGCCAAGCAGACCATCACCGGCATCGCCGCGCACATCCTCGAACACATCCGCCTGACCGCCAGCGCCCAGCTCGGCCAGCCGCTGCGAGCGGCCCTGCTTGGGCGTCCGGTGCAGTTCCGCAGCTCGATCGGTGCGGCCGGCAATGACCAGGCGCTGGACATCCTGCGCGAAGCCGCCAGCCAGGCCGGTTTCGACCAGATCGATTTCCTCGAGGAACCGGCCGCGGCGGCCATGCACTATCACGCAGAAAGCCGCGAACGGCACCAGGCCGTGATCGTCGACATCGGCGGCGGTACCACCGATATCGCCCACGCCGAAGTCGGCGGCGACGACGCCCCGCGCATCCACCGCGCCTGGGGCATCGCCCGCGGCGGTACCGACATCGACCTGGCGCTGAGCCTGTCCAGCTACATGCCGCTGTTCGGCCGCGGCATCACCCGCGTGCCCGCCCACCACTATGTGGAAGCGGCCACCGTGCAGGACATGACCCGCCAGCGCGACTTCCGCCAGCACAAGTATGACCATGTCGACAATCCGTGGGGCGCGCGCCTGCAGGCCCTGCAGGACACCGGCAATACCGCCCGCCTGTACCGCGACGTCGAGCGCGCCAAGATCGCCCTCAGCGCCGCCAGCGAACATCGCAGCACGCTGGACTACATCGCCCGCGACCTGCATGCCGACAGCAGCGCCGACGGCCTGGCCGCAGCCGCGCATGGTTATCTGGAGCAGCTCCGGGAGCTGCTGGCCCAGGTCCGCAGCGACATCGGCGGCGACCCGGACGCGGTGTTCCTGACCGGCGGCATGTCCCGCGCCGGGTATCTGCGCCAGGCCGTTGCGGAGGCCTTCCCGGGCGCCCGCATGGTCCACGGCGAGCCCTCGCTGGGCGTGGTCCAGGGCCTTGCTTTGGCGGCAGCAAGCCAGGATTAACAAAACGTTACGCGATCTAAGTTACTCTTGGTCGGCTAGAACCCTGCTGCACCTTCCACCGGCCACGCCGGTGTGTGTCCACGGTGCAGCCTGGCCCGCCCTGCGGGCCTAGCGGCCATGCCTTCCTGGCTCGTTCATGGTCCGCGTACCACCGGAGCCGCCATCGAGACCCGCTTTGGGCACCCGCCAGGCCCCTGAGGCCTTACAACCTGACGCAGCACATGCACCCATCGACTGCCGCCGTTGTGACGCGGTCTGTTGCCGGCTGCCCGTGTTGCTGCAGCCCGGCGACCACGTGCCCGGCCAGTTCCTGTCACGCGACACCCACGGCCGTGCCGTGATGGCGCGCAACGAGGAAGGCTGGTGTGCGGCGATCGATCCCTATCACCTGCGCTGCACGATCTATTCGCAGCGCCCGGCGATCTGCCGCCAGTTCTCGATGGGCGGCAGTGACTGCCGCCGTGAGCGGCAGGACTACCTGCGCCAGGCCGACGCCTGGGCGCTTTCCTCCCCTTCCACCTGACAGGAGCAACCATGCCCCGCAAGGCAAAGACCCCCGCGAAGGCCAGCAACAGCATCCGCAGCGAACGCAAGGGCGCGGCCGCCAGCACCGTGGTCAGCAGCGATTCGATCGCTTCGGACCTGGCAGCGTTCCGCAAGGCCGGTGGCAAGATCGAAGTCCTCGGCACCACCTGGGCGCTGAAGAAAGCCAGCTGACCCAGTACCGACCGCGGCGGCGCTGCCGCCGCGGCCTGCCGGATCGCGCTCAGCGATCCAGGCTTACCCGAACACTGCCCGAATGCGACTGGATGCGGATATCACCGTCGCCGCTGCCCAGCCGCGTATCAAGATGGCTGCCGGGGCCGTAGCGCGGCCGCTCCACCTGCCCGGCATCGCTGTTGATCGACCCGCTGAAGCTGTTCACCGACAGCTGCGCCGAAACCGAGCGTGGCAGGCGCAGGTTGACCGACGCACTCACCGATTCGACATTGATCCGGCCCCCCGGCGCCAGCCCGGCCGCCGACAGATCGATGCTGCCCGATACGGTTTCCACCGCCAACCGCTGCACCCGCCCGGCATCGACCTCGACCCGGCCGGATACCGTCTGTGCACCGATGTCACCGGACACGCCGCCACCGGCTTCGATCCGGCCGCTGACCGTGTTCACATCCAGCTTCGGAGTCTGCAGGCGCGCGCTGACACCGCCACTGACCGTATTGAGCTTGCTGTCGCCGCTGCGACCGGAGGCGCTCAGGCTGCCGCTGACCGTGTCGGCCTGCAGGCGACGCACATCGATGCCGCTGATGTCCTGGTTGGCACTGACCGTGCTCAGCAGCAGTTCCACCGAACGCGGCACGTTCAGCACCAGCGTTGCGCCACCGTTGTTGTTGCGACGCGGATACTCGATTTCCCAGCGTACGCGGTTGGCACTCTTCTCCTGGCGCAGCTGGAGGCCATCGCTGAGCGTACCGGTGAGCTGCACGTCGTTGCGGTCCCAGCCACGCACGGTCACTTTGCCGGCCACGTTGCTCAGTTCGATGCGGCCGCCGGCGGCCAGGTTGTGGCGCTCGTCGATCCGGGTGTCAGCCAGGGCCACTGCGGGCAGCAGCAGCAGCGCGCCGCAGCAGGTCATCAGGGTTCGTGTCATCGGGGGTCTCCTCAGGTCGTCAGGCCGGACTCGGCGGCATAGGCCGCCTGCCGGGTCAGTTCCAGCCGCAGCGCATAGGTGCGCTTGAGCTGGCCAAGCAGGTGAGGCGCACGTGGATCCTGCGCCAGCGCGGCCTGGATCTGTGCCGCGCTTTCATCCAGTTCGTGCAGGGCCGGCTGCCATTCCGGTGCCCGGCCTGAGGGCAGCGAGGCCACCGCCTGCCGGTACTGCTCGGTCATCGCCGCAGCCTGCAACTGCAGGGTAGACGGCACCGGCGCATCCGGCTGCACGTGGCGCCATGGCGCCACCGCGTACAGCGCCAGGCTGGCCGCCAGGGCAGCGCCGGCCGGCAACCACCAGCGGCGCCGCGAACGCGCTGGCAGCGCCACCACGTTGTCGGCCGGCACAGGCGCCGCCTGCGGCTCGCGCGGCGGCAGCTGCGCCGACAGGCGCGCCCAGCCATCGGCGGGAACATCTCGCTCGCTGGGCAACGCGCGCAGCCGGGCCAGCAGATCGTGATCGGAATCGTGTTCGTGTGTACTCATGTCATGTCTCCCAGCCGTGCGCGCAACAGGCCGCGCGCACGATGCAGCTGTGCCTTTGAACTGCCGACGGCCATCTGCAGCTGCTCGGCGATTTCCTGGTGCTTCCAGCCTTCGATGTCGTGCAGTACCAGTACCGCACGCGCCCTCGGAGGCAGCGTCGCGAGTGCGCGCTCCAGGTCGCGCTCGGTACCGGCACAACGGTCGTGCACCGCCAGCTCCTGCAGGCCGCCGTCGACCTCCTCCAGACTGTCGTGGTCCTGCCCGGCGGCGCGCCCGCGCAGTTCCATCAGTGCAGCGTTGACGCCCAACCGGTGCAACCAGGTCGACAGGCTGCTTTCGAACCGGAACCCCGGCAGCGCCTTCCATGCCTGCAGGAACGCTTCCTGCAGGGCATCCTCGGCACGCGCCTGCTGGCCCCCGCACAGGCGCCACAGTACGGCGAACACGCGCGGCGCATGGCGCCGGTACAGCAGTTCGTAGGCCGCAGTGTCACCGGCGGCGGCCGCCCGCACCAGGGCGGGTTCGTCGACAGGGGCGTGGGCGGCAGGCGGCGCTGGCATGGTGGTGTCGAGCATATCGCTTGGATGCGGCGACCCGGAAAAAGGTTTAGAGCCGATCGCCGATCAAGGCCATGCAACCTTTTCGACAATGGCTGCATCCATGGAAGGTCATTCGAGAAAACACCTCCAGGGAGTTCCGCCATGTCCAGCTCGTCCTGCGCCGCCCTGCTGGTAATCGTCGCTTGCGTCGTGCTGCAGGCATCGGGCCTGTCCTTGCGGTTGTGCCCCGACAACGGCCGCGCCTGCCTGCAGCAGCATCGACAGGAGCTGGTCTGCCTGGCGTGGTCGCCGATGGTCGAAACCCCGGCACGCGCCGGGTAACATCGAGGCCGTTCCCACCACCTGTTTTCGCCCCCATGATGTTGTCGCTGAAGGATCACCTGCCGGCCTGGAGCCACCCATGGCTGAACTACGCGGGCGTGGCCCTGCAGATCGTGCTGGTGCTGCTGGTCGCCTGGCTGCTTCGGGTACTGGCCCGTCGCCTGATCCGGCGCTTTGCCGAGCACTACACGCTGCCACCTGAAATGGTGATGGGCGCGCGCCGGATCACCAGTTTCGTGGTCTATTTCAGCGCCCTGCTGTATATCCTCAGCCTGCTCGGCGCGAAGCCTTCAGTGCTGTGGACCGCGTTCACCGGCTTCGCGGCCGTGGGCGCAGTGGCCTTCTTCGCGGCCTGGAGCGTGCTCTCCAACATCTTCTGCACGCTGCTGATCTTCACCACTCGCCCGTTCCGCCTGCATGACTACATCGAAGTGCTGGAGAACGGCGAGAAGCCGGGCCTGAAGGGGCGGGTGATCGACGTGAACCTGATCTACACCACGCTGCAGGAAACCGGCGACGGCCATGAGGGTACGGTGCTGCAGCTGCCGAACAACCTGTTCTTCCAGCGCACGGTGCGCCGCTGGCGCGACCCGGCGCAGGCCCCCGGCGGCATCCAGGGCGACGGCTGAGGGTGGGGTTTTCGGCAGGGCTGCGCCCTGCACCTGCAGAGGCCGAAGCCGAAGCAAGATCAAGAGCGGCATTCCGTGGGATGGCGGGGTGGTGTGGGTGGTCAGGACACGCCGTAAACCCATCCATGGGGGCTCGATGGCGCCATCCATGGCGCCAACGGTCCTGCCCACCCACACCGCCCCACCTCTGACAGATTCCGCGCGCTGTTGGTGGGTGCCGACCGTTGGTCGGCACCCACCGGGTTTCAGGGGCCGCGGTGCAGACCGCGGCCTTTCTGTTTGTCGACCGTGTCCACTGGGTTCGCATTCCGGTAGTGCCGGCCGCTGGCCGGCAAACCCATGAATCTCCGAAGACATGAACCCATTGCCGGCCAGCGGCCGGCACTACCATGGCGTTGCGCAGCACCCCGTATAGTCGGCCCATGACGACCACCGCCCCAGCCGACCTTCCCGCCCTCCTGCACACCCTGCGCAGTACCTGGCAGGCCCAGCGCCCTTCGCTGGACCAGCGTGAAGCCGACCTGCGCCGCCTCCGCGAAGCGCTGAAGCCACGCCTGGACGAAATGGCCACGGCCATCGCCGAGGACTTCGGCCACCGCGTCCACGTCGAATCGAAGCTGGCCGATGGCATGAGTGTGCTGTCGGCCATCGACCACCTGCGCCGCCACCTGCGGCGCTGGTCGAAGCCGCAGCGCGTACGGGCCGGCTGGAAGCTGTGGCCGGCGCGCGCGCAGCTGCGGCCGACGCCACTGGGTGTGGTCGGGGTGATCTCACCGTGGAATTACCCGGTCACGCTGGCACTCGTGCCGCTGGCCACCGCCATCGCCGCTGGCAACCACGTGCTGTTGAAGCCCTCCGAACACACGCCGCGCACCAGTGCGTTCCTGGCTGATCTGCTGGCCAGCGTGTTCCCGCCCGATCGGGTGGCGGTGGTGCAGGGCGGGGCGGATGTGGCCGCGGCGGTGTCCTCGCTGCCGCTGGACCATCTGCTGTTCACCGGCTCGACGGCCGTTGGCCGCAAGGTGATGGCCGCCGCCGCCGAGCATCTGGTGCCGGTCACGCTGGAACTGGGCGGCAAGTCGCCGGCCATCGTCTGCCGCGATTTTCCGCTGGGCAAAGCCGCCGCGCGGCTGGCCACCGGCAAGTGGTTCAACGCGGGCCAGACCTGCATCGCGCCGGATTATGTGCTGATCGATACGGTCCGCCAGCGCGAGTTCGTACAGGCGCTGCAGCAGCAGGTGCGCGAACGCTATGGCGACTTCAGCAATGCCGACGACTACACGCGCATCATCAACGAGGGCCAGTACCAGCGCCTGCAGGGCTATCTGGTGCAGGCGCGCGAACGTGGCGTGCCGGTGATTCCGTTGGCGCAGGTGGATGAGGCGCGCGCCGACCGCGAGCGCCTGCTGGTGCCGACCGTGGTGCTGGACCCGCCCGACGATCTGGACCTGATGCGCGAGGAAATCTTCGGGCCGATCCTGCCCGTGCGGGCCTACCCGGATCTGGAGGCGGCGCTGGCGGACGTGCTGTCCCGCGAACGGCCGCTGGCGCTGTATCCCTTCAGCCATGACACGGCCACGGTGGAGCGCATCCTCGGCCAGGTGGTGGCCGGTGGCGTGACGGTAAATGACACGCTGCTGCACTTCGCCGCCGATGGCCTGCCGTTTGGCGGGGTAGGGGCCAGCGGCATGGGCGCGTACCACGGGCGGGCCGGGTTCGATGCGATGAGCAAGCGGCTGCCGGTGCTGTGGCAGTCGCGCTGGGCGGCCAGCGACCGGCTGCGGCCGCCGTATTCGAAGATTGCGGGTTTGTTGAAGCTGCTGCTGCGGTAGTGCCGGCCGCTGGCCGCCAACTGCGGGGTCCTGCCGACGGTTCATGGGGTTGCCGGCCAGTGGCCGGCACTACCGGTGGGTGCAAACCTTGGTTGGCACGGGGGCGGCCATGCGCCAACCCAGGTTGGCGTCTACCAAAGCCCACCCGGGTAGAATGCCCGCATGAAAATCGCCTCGTGGAACGTCAATTCGCTCAATGTCCGCCTGCCGCACCTGGAACAGTGGCTCAAGGCGTTCGGCCCGGACATCGTCGGTATCCAGGAAACCAAGCTGGAGGACCACAAGTTCCCCGACTCTGCGCTGATCGCTGCCGGCTACCGCAGCGTGTTCGCCGGCCAGAAGACCTACAACGGCGTTGCGCTGCTGTCGCGTGAGCCTGCACAGGACGTGCAGATCGGCATTCCCGGCTTCGAGGACGAGCAGAAGCGCGTCATCGCCGGTACCTTCGGCGACCTGCGGGTAATCAACCTGTACGTGGTCAATGGCCAGGACATCGGTACCGACAAGTACGAGTACAAGTTACGCTGGCTTGAGGCGGTGCATGCCTGGATCGCCGAAGAACTGCAGCGCCACCCGAAGCTGATCGTGATGGGGGACTTCAACATTGCCCCGGACGCACGCGACGTGCACGACCCGGAGGTGTGGAACGACAACCACATCCTGACCTCCACCGCCGAGCGCGGCGCATTGAACAAGCTGCTGCAGCTGGGCCTGCACGATGGCTTCCGCCTGCACAACGACGAGGCGGGCACCTTCAGCTGGTGGGATTACCGCGCCGCCGGCTTCCGTCGCAACCTGGGCCTGCGCATCGACCTGACCCTGGTCTCCGATGCGCTGAAGAGCGGTGCGGTGGCTTCGGGCATCGACCGCGAGCCGCGCACCTGGGAACGTCCGAGCGACCATGCGCCGGCGTGGGTACAGATCGGTTGAACGAACGGGGCCCGGCATCGCCGGGCCCGTTCTGAAAGGCCCGCCGGCCAGCGGCCGGCGCTACCGCCGTGTCAGCGTATGCTCTTGCGGGTGAACAGATTGACGATCGCCAGCAGGATCACTGCACCGATCAGCGAGAACAGGAAGGTTCGAATGGTGATCGCTTCGTTGATGCCGCCGCCGAACAGCCAGCCGGAAATCAGCGCGCCGACGATGCCGACCACGATGTTGAGGATGATGCCCTGCTGGGCATCGCGCTTCATGATGATGCTGGCCAGCCAGCCTACGATGCCGCCGACGATCAGCCAGATGATGATGCCCATGATCGAACCTCCGGTGGGGAACGGTGACCAGTTGACGCGCACGGCCGTGAACCCGTCGTGCAATCGTGTGACGGGCGCGTGCGCATGAGCCTGCCAGCCACCCTCGACGGCCCGTGGCGCTTTGGTCCGGTGACGGTCTGGCGGCGCCCGCACGTGCCCGGCCAGCGCGGCGAACCGCAGGCACGGCAGGTGCTGGCGCAGGCCCTCGGGGCCGATCCGGAGACGCTGCCGCTGGTCCGCGATGACAAGGGCCGGCCGGAGCTGAGCGGCGCATTGGCCCACTACGGCACCGGCTGGAGCCACAGCGGCGAGGTGCTGCTGGTGGCGCTGGGCGAAGGCGTGCGGCTGGGCGTGGACCTGGAACTGCTGCGGCCGCGCGCCCGACTGCTGGAGATCGTGCAGCGCTTCTTCCACCCGGAGGAGGTGGCGTGGCTGGAAAGCCTGGACCAGGCCGACCGCGAACACTGGTTCTTCCGCGTGTGGTGCGCCAAGGAATCGATGCTGAAGGCGCACGGCCAGGGTATCTCGTTCGGCCTGCACCGCCTGCAGCTGGCGCCGGGGGCCGATGGCGCCCTGCACCTGCGCTGGTGCGACCCGGAACTGGGCGAGGCCGCGCGCTGGCACCTGCACGAATGGCAGGCCACCGGTCAGTTCCGGGCGGCGTTGGCCTGGTATCCGCACTGAGGCGGGGAATCAGCGCGCAAAACCGGCGATAATGCCGGCATGAGCGAACACCCACTTCCCGCCAGCGTAGCTGCCACGCTGGAACAGGGCCTGGCCAGCATGGGCCTGGATGCCGCGCTGGCGCCGCCGCTGCTGCGCTACCTGGCCCTGCTGCACCGCTGGAACGGCACCTACAACCTCACCGCCATCCGCGACCCGCAGGAGATGGTCACCCGCCACCTGCTCGACTCGCTGGCGATGCAGCCGTTCGTGGCCGATGGCAGCCTGGCCGACCTCGGCACCGGCCCCGGGCTGCCGGGCATCCCGCTGGCCATCGCCTGCCCGGGCCTGCAGGTGACCCTGGTCGAGAGCAATGGCAAGAAGGCGCGCTTCATGCGCGAGGCCGTGCGCCAACTCGGCCTGGGCAATGCCCGCGTGGCCGAATCGCGCGCCGAGGCGCTGGACGAGGCCGGTCGTTACGACCAGTTGACCGCCCGTGCCATGGATACCCTGGCCGGCATCGTCCGTGTCGGTGGCCACCTGCTGCGGCCGGGGGGCGTGCTGCTGGCCATGAAGGGCGTCTACCCGCATGAGGAGATCGCGGACCTGCCGGCTGGCTGGCAGGTGCGCGAGGTGACCCCGCTGAGCGTGCCCGGCCTGGCCGGCGAACGCCACCTGGTTACTGTTACAGGCCCTTGATTCCCGCCGCCAGCCCCTTGTGCAACAACGGGTTGGCGATCCACGATTTCCGCAAGGGGCCGGTTGTACGCATAATGACCGGTCCCAGCACACGTCGACGAGGCACACCCGCATGGCCCGCATCATCGCCATCGCCAACCAGAAGGGTGGCGTCGGCAAGACCACGACCGCCGTCAACCTGGCCGCTTCCCTGGCCAACGCACCCAAGCGCGTGCTGCTGGTCGACCTCGATTCGCAGGGCAACGCGACCATGGGCAGTGGCGTGGACAAGCGTGAGCTGGCCGCCTCCACCTACGATCTGCTGCTGGGCGAGTCCAGCGCCGCCGATGTACGCGTGCAGACCGCCGAAGGCTACGACCTGCTTCCCGGCAACATCGACCTGACCGCCGCCGAGATCCAGCTGATGGCGCAGAGCGAGCGCGAGCAGCGGCTGAAGCGCGCGCTGGCACCGATCCGCGACGAGTACGACTACATCCTGGTCGACTGCCCGCCGGCGCTGTCGCTGCTGACGCTCAATGCGCTGGCCGCTGCCGATTCGGTGATCGTGCCGATGCAGTGCGAGTACTACGCCCTGGAAGGCCTGAGCGCGCTGGTGGAAACCATCGAAGCGCTGCGTGCCAACCTCAATCCGGCGCTGGAGATCGAAGGCGTGCTGCGCACCATGTTCGACGTGCGCAACAACCTGGCGAACGCGGTCTCGGCCGAGCTCACCGAGCACTTCGGCGATCGCGTGTTCCGCACCATCGTGCCGCGCAACGTTCGCCTGGCCGAGGCACCCAGCCATGGCCAGAGCATCGTCGGCTACGACCGCGCCTCGCGCGGTGGCGTGGCCTACCTGGGCCTGGCTGGCGAGATCATCCGCCGCAACAACGAACGCAACAAGGCCACCAAGGCCGTGGAGACCGTCTGATGACCAGCAGCAAGCCGGCAGCCAAGAAGCGAGGCCTCGGCCGTGGCCTGGACGCGCTGCTGGGCCCGAAGGGCGCGGTCAGCCAGGTGCAGGCCACCACGGCGGTGATCGAGCCGCTGCCGGGGGAAGTGCTGCGCAAGTTGCCGGTCGGCCAGCTGCAGCCGGGCAAGTACCAGCCGCGCCGCGAGATGGACGAGGGCAAGCTGTCCGAGCTGGCCGACTCGATCAAGTCGCAGGGCGTGATCCAGCCGATCCTGGTGCGCCAGCTGCCGGCGGGCAACTACGAAATCGTCGCCGGTGAACGCCGCTGGCGCGCATCGCAGCTGGCCGGGCTGGACGAAGTGCCGGTGGTGGTGCGCGAGCTGGAAGACCGCACCGTCATCGCGATGGCGCTGATCGAGAACATCCAGCGTGAAGACCTCAACCCGCTGGAGGAAGCCGAAGCGCTGCAGCGCCTGATCAGCGAGTTCACCCTCACCCATGCCGAGGCCGCCGAGGCCGTCGGCCGCTCGCGCGCGGCGGTGTCCAACCTGCTGCGCCTGCTGGAACTACCAGTGGCGATCCGCCTGCTGCTGGAAACCCGCCGCCTGGAAATGGGGCATGCCCGTGCGCTGCTGACCCTGGCCCCCGAACTGGCCGGCAAGCTGGCCCAGGAAGCGGCCGACGAAGGCTGGTCGGTGCGCGAGGTCGAGCGGCGCGCGCAGGCTTTCGCCGCCGGCAAGGTGCCGAGCAGCCGTCCGGTGGCCACGCCGAAGGTGCAGCAGGCCGACATCGCCTCGCTGGAAACCGAGCTGTCCGAAGCGCTCGGCGCCAAGGTGGCGATCAGCCACGGCCGTGGCGGCAAGGGCAAGCTGATCATCCACTACACCGACCTGGACACCCTGGACGGCGTGCTGGAAAAACTGCGCGCGCGCCAGGGCTGAGCCCGGCGCCGCGTCGGGGAGGCGGCCTGTTCCTGCCGCGCCCGGCGAATGACAGGGAACGCACTGCCACGCGCACCGCGGAATGCACTGTCTTCCGGCCCGTGGCCTCATCCAGGGAGCAGGACATGAGCAACGACTACGAAGACGTCAGCCCGGACGGCACCCAGATACTGGTACATCGCCGTGAGAAGGACTTTGTGCTCGCCATCGGCGAAGAACGGCACATCGAGGCGATCAGTGCCCACATCGAACACCACCTGGGACCGGTGTCCGGTGTCTTCCATGAAATCATCTCCGACCTGGTGCACATCGACGTGCACGTGGTGCCGGCCAATGACCACTGCCCGTACCTGCGCCTGGTCACCTCCGGCATGAGCGACCTGCCGATGACCGTGCCCGCCGAGGCGGATGCGGACGTGCCGCGCTACATGGAACTGATGGTGACCCTGCCGGCCGACTGGCCGATCACGCAGGACGCCTTCGAGGATGAGCGCAACTACTGGCCGGTGCGCCTGCTGAAGGGCATGGCGCGGTTACCGCACGAGTACGACACGTGGCTGGGCTTCGGCCACACCATTCCCAACGGCCATCCCAGCGAGCCCTATGCGCCGGACGTGGGTTTCGACGGTGCCATCGTGCTGCCGCCGGTGACCGCCCCGGAGGACTTCGCCACGCTGGAGCTGGAGGATGGCAATACCATCAGCTTCATGAGCCTGGTTCCGCTGTACCCCGAAGAGATGGACCTGAAGCTGAAGAAGGGCGCCGACGCCCTGCTCGACCGCTTCGATGCGAAACAGATCAACGATGTGATCGAGCCCGGCCGCACCAACGTGGCGAAGAAGCGTTTCGGTTTGTTCTGAGACCGGTAACATCAGGGGCCTGAACTTCGTTCCCAGGCCCCTGCCATGACCATCCTGCTCACCGGCGCTGCCGGCTTCATCGGTGCCTACACCGCCCGCGCGCTGCTGGAGGCCGGCCAGGCCGTGGTCGGCCTGGACAACTTCAACGATTACTACGACCCGCAGATCAAGCGTGACCGCGTGGCCGCGCTGTGTCCGGCGCTGGACCTGCGCACCCTGGACCTGACCGACCAGCAGGGCCTGGCCGCACTGTTCGACGAGGTGCGGCCGACCGCGGTGATCCACCTGGCCGCGCAGGCCGGCGTGCGCTATTCGCTGGAAAACCCGCATGCCTACGTCGACAGCAACCTGGTCGGCTTCGTCAACATGCTCGAGTTGTGCCGCCACCGTGGCGTGCAGCACCTGGTGTATGCCTCCAGCAGTTCGGTCTACGGCGATTCGGCCACGCCGCCGTTCTCCGAAGACCAGCGCGTGGACCAGCCACGCTCGCTGTACGCGGCGACCAAGGCGGCCAACGAGCTGATGGCCTACACCTACGCG
Organism: Stenotrophomonas sp. AR029; assembly: GCF_047520695.2. NCBI lineage: Bacteria > Pseudomonadati > Pseudomonadota > Gammaproteobacteria > Lysobacterales > Lysobacteraceae > Stenotrophomonas > Stenotrophomonas sp. AR029. Next base: position 587,623 of record NZ_JAXBQQ020000001.1, read on the forward strand.
CAGCTGTACGGCCTGCATGCCACCGGGCTGCGATTCTTCACCGTGTATGGCCCGTGGGGCCGGCCGGACATGGCACCGCTGCTGTTCTCGCGCGCGGTGCTGGCCGGTCGGCCGATCGACGTGTTCAACGAAGGCCGCATGCAGCGCGATTTCACACATGTCTCCGACATCGTATCCGGTATCCTCGGCGCCCTCGCGCATCCGGCCGACGGTCCGGTGCCGCACCGGGTGTTCAACCTCGGCAACCATACACCGGTCGAGCTGGAGCGCTTCATCAGCGTGATCGAGCAGGCCGCCGGCCGCCCTGCGCAGAAGGTCTACAAGCCCATGCAGCCCGGCGACATGGTGCGCACGATGGCCGATACCCGGCGCGCACATGACGCTTTCGGCTTCGATGCGGTGACCCCGATCGAACAAGGCCTGCCGCCTGTGGTGCAGTGGTGCCGCGAGTATTTTGGCGATCGCGCCTGAGGACGGATCCTCACGCCGCCGGGTTCATCTTCGGATAACCTCGGTTTCGGAGAATGCGCGGTCTTTGTCCCCCCTTTGGCCGAGTGCCTTATGAGCCAACCCGAGCTTTCCGTTGTCGTCCCGGTGTTCAACGAGCGCGACAATGTTGCCCCGCTGGTCGCCGAAATCACCGCTGCGCTGCGTGGCCGGCTGCCGTTCGAGATCGTCTACATCGACGACCACTCGCGTGATGACACCCTGGCGGTGCTGCAGGGATTGAAGGCAACCACCCCGGAACTGCGCGTGCTGCACCATGTGAACCAGAGCGGGCAGAGCACGGCGGTGCGCACCGGCGTCAAGCACGCGCGCGCGCCGTGGATCGCCACCCTGGATGGCGATGGCCAGAACGATCCGGCCGATATTCCCAAGCTGCTTGCCGCACGCGACGCCGCCGAGGCGCAGGTGAAGCTGTTCGCCGGCTGGCGCGTCAACCGCCAGGACAGCGGCAGCAAGCGCTGGGCCAGCAAATGGGCCAACGCCATCCGTGCGCGCATGCTGCGCGACGACACGCCCGACACCGGTTGCGGCATCAAGCTGTTCGAACGCAGCGCGTTCCTCGACCTGCCGTACTTCGACCACATGCACCGTTACCTGCCAGCGCTGATGCAGCGTGCCGGCTGGAAGACCACCAGCGTGCCGGTCAACCACCGCCACCGTACCGCCGGCGTGTCCAAGTACAACAACCTCGGCCGCGCGCTGGTCGGCATCCGCGACCTGCGTGGCGTGGCCTGGCTGATCACCCGAAGCAAGCGCACCGCGGTGGAGGAGCGCTGATGGATCTGGAGCTGCACTGGCTGGATCAGCCCCTCACCTGGCTGTACTGGACCGGCCTGCATGTGACCGGCTGGAAGCTGATCGGCTACACCGGCGCACTGATGTTCGGCGGCCGCTGGCTGGTCCAGTTCATCGCCTCCAAGCGCGCCGGCAAACCCGTCATCCCGCGCCTGTTCTGGTACATGAGCGTGCTCGGCAGCCTGATGACCCTGAGCTACTTCCTGTTCTCGGCCAAGCAGGACTCGGTGGGTGTACTGCAGAACCTGTTCCCGGCGTTCACCGCGCTGTACAGCCTGCACCTGGACATCAAGCACCGCGGCTGGAAGCGGGACAAGGCCAGTCACTGAGGCTGCGGGGTCGGATCCCTTTCCACTGGAAAGGGCTCTGACCCCTGTCAGGATCCCGGCGCATCCTCGCATGGCGTGGATCTACTGCATGTTCAGCGGCGGTGCCCTGTCGGCGCTGGGTTTCCCCGTGTGCCAACCAAGGTTGGCATCTACCAGAGCGGCCGGTTCCCGGTCCTGCCTGCGCTGCAGGCAGGACCTTCGTCCCATGCCATGGGCCGTGGGCGGTGCCATGATCGGGGTCTGCCTTCCCGGGAACCTGTGCTCGTGAAAACCCGTCTTGCCGTTGCCCTGTTGATCGCCCTGTCCGCCCCCACCGTGGCCCTGGCCGCTGCGCCCGCCGCCGCCGCCGCCGCCGCGCCCGCCAGCGTGGCCACCGAATCGCCCGCGGATGCCGCCTTCCGCGCGCTGTACGAGAAGGAATGGAAGTGGCGCCAGCAGGGAGGTGGTGAAGCCAGCGAGGACGAAGACGCCCCGGCCAACGCCACCCGCATGCCTGACGTCGGCCCGGCCGCGCAGCAGGCGCGTCTGAAGGTGTGGGACGAGACCCTGGCCGCACTGAAGAAGATCGACCCGAAGACCCTGTCGCCGGACAACCAGGTCAACTACGCGATCTATCGCGACCAGGTGTTCAACCTGGCCGAAGAGACGCGCCTGCGCGGCTACGAAATGCCGTTCAACGCCGATTCCTCGTTCTGGTCCAACCTGTCCTTCATGGCCCGGCGCGAGATGAAGACCGTGCAGGACTACCAGAACTACATCGCACGGCTGAACGATGTGCCGCGTTACTTCGGCCAGCAGACCGAGAACATGCGCGCCGGCCTGAAGCGCGGCTTCAGCGTGCCGCGCGCGGTGCTGGATGGCCGCGAAGTGTCCATCGCCACCGTTGCCGAGCTGAAGGACCCGACCGAATCGCCGCTGTACGCGCCGTTCAAGAAGCTGCCCAACAGCATCCCGGCCGCCGAACAGGCCAGGCTGCAGGCGCAGGCGCGTGAAGCGATCAGCGGCAAGGTGGTGCCGGCGTTCCAGCAGCTGCGCACCTTCTTCGTCAACGAGTACGTGCCGCAGGCGCGCACCACCCTGGCCGCCGAAGCGATGCCCGATGGCAAGGCCTACTACAGGCAGCAGATCCACGAGTACACCACGCTGGACCTGTCGCCGGACGAGATCCACCGCATCGGCCTGGAGGAAGTCGCACGCATCCAGGGCGAGATGAACGACATCATCAAGCAGGTGAAGTTCAAGGGCAGCTTCGCCGAGTTCCTGACCTTCCTGCGTACCGATCCGCAGTTCTATGCGAAGACGCCGGAAGAGCTGCTTTCGCGCGCCGCGTGGATTTCCAAGCGGGCGGACGGCCAGCTCGGCAAGTACATGACGTTGCCGCGCGCGCGCTTCACCATCGTGCCGGTGCCACCGGACATTGCACCGTTCTGGACGGCCGGCCGCGGTGGCATGGGTACCTACTGGCTCAACACCTACAACCTGCCCTCGCGCCCGCTGTACAACCTGCCGGCACTGACCCTGCATGAATCCGATCCGGGCCATTCGCTGCAGGGCGCGATCGCCGCCGAGCAGAAGAACCTGCCCGAGTTCCGCCGCAACGCCTACATCTCCGCCTATGGCGAAGGCTGGGCGCTGTACTGCGAGAAGCTGGGCGTGGAGATGGGCATCTACGAAACCCCGTACGAGGATTTCGGCCGCCTGACCTACGAGATGTGGCGCGCCGCGCGCCTGGTGATCGACACCGGCGTGCACAGCAAGGGCTGGACCCGCGAGCAGGCGCTGGCCTACCTGCGTGACCACACCGCGCTGAGCGAGCATGAAGTGACCACCGAAGTGGACCGCTACATTTCCTGGCCGGGCCAGGCGCTGAGCTACAAGCTGGGCGAGATCGCCATCGTGCGCCTGCGTGCGCAGGCCGAGAAGGAGCTGGGCGACAAGTTCGACATCAAGGGCTTCCACGACACCCTGCTCAAGCAGGGCTCGGTGCCGCTGCCGGTGCTGGAACAGCAGATCCAGGCCTACATCGCCGAGCGCAAGAAGGCCTGACCGGTACCGGGTAGTGCCGGCCGCTGGCCGGCAATCCGACCCGGTCACGGGGTCGGATCCCTTTCCCGTGGAAAGGGCTCCGACCCCCCTCTCACCTCACCCCACCGCCCGCGGCTTGGCCACGCGTGCCGCAAACGTCGGCAGCACCAGCAGGGTCAGCACGGTGGCGGTGATCAGGCCACCGATCACCACCGTCGCCAGCGGTTTCTGCACTTCCGCGCCGGAACCGCTGGCGATCGCCATCGGAATGAAGCCGACGATCGCCACAAGCGCCGTGGTCAGCACCGCGCGGATGCGGCTGGAGGCACCGTTGATCGCCGCCTGCAGCGGCAGGTCGCCGGCATCCAGGCGTTCGCGGATCGCCTGCATCAGCACCAGGCCATTCAAGGTCGCCACGCCGGACACGGCGATGAAGCCGACCGCTGCCGATACCGAGAACGGCATGCCCCGCAGCAGCAGCGCGAGGATGCCGCCGACCAACGCCAACGGCACGCAGCTGAACACCAGAATGGCTTCCTTGCCGCTGCGCAGGGCCATGAACAGCAGGCTGCCGATCAGCAGGAACACTACCGGTACCACCGTCGCCAGCCGCTTTTCCGCGCGCTGCAGGTTCTCGAACTGGCCACCCCAGGTCAGGTAGGCACCCGGCGGCAGTGCCACGTCGGCTACCGCGGCCTGCGCTTCGCCGACGAAGCCGCCCAGGTCGCGGCCACGCACGTTGGCCTGCACCACCACGCGGCGGCTGCCGTTGTTGCGGCTGATCTGGTTCGGCCCTTCGCTGACCGTGATGCGCGCAACCGACGACAGCGGAATCACCAACCCCGACGGCGTGGCGATCGGCAGCGAGGCCAGCTGGTCCGGAGCGTTGCGCGCGGCATCGTCCAGGCGCACCACCACGTTGAAGCGGCGGTCGCCTTCGAAGATCTTGCCCGCCGCAGTACCGCCGATGCCGGTGGACAGTGCATCACTCACATCCGCCGCAGTCAGCCCATACTGCGCCGCCGCCACATGATCGATCGCCACGTTCAGCGTGGGCAGGCCGGAGATCTGTTCCACCCGCACGTCGGCCGCGCCATCCACCGCACGCAGCTTCAGCGCCACCTGGTCGGCCACCTTCTGCAGCTGGCCGAAGTCATCGCCAAAGATCATTACGGCCAGGTCGGTACGCACGCCGGAAATCAGCTCGTTGAAGCGCAGCTCGATCGGCTGGCTGAACTCGAAACTGTTGCCCAGCTGCTGCCCGGCCAGCTTTTCGAAACGGGCCACCAGCGCGTCCTTGGCCAACTTCGGATCGGGCCAGTCCTTGCGTGGCTTCAGCACGATCACGCTGTCGGAGATGTTGGTCGGCATCGGATCGATCGCCGCCTCGGCGGTACCGGTACGCGAGAACACGGTCTCCACTTCCGGCTGCTTGGCAATCACCTTTTCCAACGCCAGTTGCATGGCCAGTGACTGCTCCAGCGACGTCGACGGCACGCGCAACGCCTGCATCGCCACGTTGCCTTCGTCCAGCGTCGGCATGAACTCGCGGCCCAGCATCGAGAACGAGCCGATGCCCACCACCACCATCATCACCGCACTGGCCACTACCGTGCGCGGATGCGCCACGGCCTTGCGGATCACCGGCTCGATGCGCGCGCGCAGCACGCGTATCAGCCTGGTCTCGTGCTCGCCGTCGTCCGCATGTGCATCGGCGTCCTTCAGCTTCGGCTCGCGCACCAGCAGCGCCGTCATCGCCGGCACGAAGGTGAAGGAGAACAGGAAGGCACCGACCAGGGCCAGCATGAAGGTCGCCGCCATCGGGTGGAAGGTCTTGCCCTCCACACCTTCCAGGGTGAGGATCGGCGCGAACACCAGCAGGATGATCAGCTGGCCGAACGCCGCCGGGCGCGCCATCTTCAGCGCGGAATCGGCGGCCACGCGCAGCCGTTCCATCGCGGTCAGCGCCCGGCCCAGTTCGGCGCGGCGCTGGCCCAGCATCAGCAGCGTCGACTCGACCACGATCACCGCACCGTCCACCAGGATGCCGAAGTCCAGTGCACCCAGGCTCATCAGGTTGCCGCTGATGCCGAAGCGGTTCATGCCGATCACCGCGAACAGGAACGACAGCGGAATCACCAGCGCGGTGATGGTGGCCGCGCGCAGGTTGCCCAGCAGCAGGAACAGCACCACCACCACCAGCAGCGCGCCCTCGGTGAGGTTCCGGGCCACGGTCTTGATGGTGGAATTGACCAGCACACTGCGGTCCAGCACCGGTGCGGCCACGATGTCGGCCGGCAGCGACGTGTTCACCTGTTCCAGACGTGCGGCTGCGGCCTGCGCCACGGTGCGGCTGTTGCCACCGGCAATCATCAGCGCGGTGCCCAGCACGGCCTCGTGGCCGTTGCGGCTGGCTGCACCCAGGCGCGGCGCGCGGCTCAGTTCCACGGTGGCTACATCGGCCACGCGCACCACCACGCCATTGCGGGTGGCCACCGGCGCCTGTGCAAGATCCTCGGTGGTCAGCGCCAGGCCATCGGCACGCACCACCAGGCCTTCACCGGCCCGCTGCACGAAGCCGGCGCCGGCCTGCACGTTGGAGCGCTGCAGCGCGGTAACCAGGTCGGCCAGGCCGAGGCCATGCGCGGCCAGTTTGGCGCTGTCCGGATGCACGCCGTATTCCTTGACGTAGCCGCCGACCGTATCGACACCGGCCAGCCCCGGGCTGGAGCGCATCTGCGGCGCGATGATCCAGTCCTGCACGGTGCGCAGGTAGGTCGCGCGCTCTTCCGGCGTGCGCAGCAGGTTGCCTTCCGGCGTGCGGTAGACCTCGCCGGCCTGCCAGCCGGCTTCACCGGGCTTGGCCAGCCTGGTCGGATCGAACGCGGTGAAGTCCACCGTCCACATCAGCACCTCGCCGAGGCCGGTGGTGACCGGCGACAGCATCGGCGACGCACCATCGGGCAGGTCTTCCGATGCCTCGCGCATGCGTTCGGCCACCTGTTGGCGGGCGAAGTAGATGTCGGTGGCATCGGTGAAGATCGCGGTGACCTGCGAGAAGCCATTGCGCGAAAGCGAACGCGTGGTGGTCAGGCCGGGAATGCCGGCCAGCGCGGTTTCCAGCGGATAGGTCACCTGCCGTTCGATCTGCTCCGGGGTCAGCGCCGGGGCCACCGTGTTGATCTGCACCTGGCGGTTGGTGATGTCCGGCACGGCGTCGATCGGCAGCTTGCCCAGCTGGAACAGGCCCACGGCGGCGATCAGCGCCGCCATGAACACCACCAGCCAGCGGTGGCGCACCGCTGTTTCAATGATCAGCTTGAACATGATCGCCTCCTCAGTGGCCGTGCTCGGCTTCGCCCTTGGCCAGCTCGGCCTTGAGCAGGAAGGCGTTGGCACCGACGATGCGCTCGTTGCCACTCAGGCCACCGAGGATCTCGATGCGGTCACCGGCACGGCGCCCGGCCAGCACTGGCTGCGCCTTGAAGCCACCTTCGACGGCGACGAACACCGCGCTGCTTCCATCGACGTTCTGCACCGCATCGGCGGGCACGCTGAGCGAGCCGTCCTGGCCTTCGGTGACCACCACGGCCGATACCGGCGAACCGGCCGGCGGCAGCGATGCATCCACCGGCGTGGCGCGGATCACTGCGACGCCGCCCTGCTGCCGTACATCGGCGGCCGAACCGGTGACGGTAGCGGTGAAGCTGCCACCCGGCACGCTCACTTCCAGCGTCATGCCGGGCATGACCTGTGCAGCCAGCGCTGGCGGTGCGGTGAACACCAGCTCGTTCATCGACGGGTCGGCGACGTCGGCCACCGCACTGCCGGCGGCGACCACACCGCCCGGCGTGACCTGCACGTTGCCGACGATGCCGGCCACCGGGCTGGTGATGCGCACGCGTCCACTGGCATCGGGCGCACCATTGGCGGCGGCCTGTGCCTGTGCGGCAGCGGCCTGGGCCTGTGCCGCCAGCGAACGCGCACGCGAGGCTTCCAGCTCCTGGCGGGCGACCACGCCCTGGTCGACCAGGGCCTTGTCGCGGCCATAGGCCAGGCGTGCGGCCTCGGCTTCGGCGGATGCGGCCAGCGCATTGGCGCGGAACACCGCTGCCTCGCCACTGACCACGATGGCCAGCGCCTGGTTCTGTTTCACCGCCGTGCCCGGCGCGACCAGTACGCGCTCGACGCGGCCGGTCACGGTCGAGGCCACCGAGGCACGGGCACCGACCGAGGGTTCCACCCGACCGGCGAGGCGGGTGGAACCGCCACCGCCGTGACCGACGGCAACCACTTCGATACCGGACGCCTTGATCTGCTCAGGGGTCAGCGGTACCACGCCTTCATCGGTGTCTGCCGGCGTCTTCGCGGATTCGGCCTTGGCTTCCTTGCTGCCGGGCGCGTGGCCATGGCTGTCGTCGGTGCCGGCCTTGGTCGCAGCGGGGTCTTCATTGGCAGGTGTCTGCGCGTTGCCAGCGCAGCCGGCCAGCAGCACAGTCAGCAGCATGCCGCCGATCAGCGGAAAAGTTCGGGAGAGAGTCATGGGGCCTCCACAAAGGGTGCGCGCCCTTCAAGGCGGGCAAGATCGATTTCCGCGCCGACGCGCGACAGGCGCGCATCCACGGCGGCGGCACGGGCGGCGATAAGAGCGCTGCGCGTGCTGCGCAGTTCCAGCTGCGAGATGCGTCCGGCGTCGAAGCCGATGCGGGCCAGGCGATACGCCTCTTCGGCGGCGACCACGCTTTCATCGGCGGCGCGGGTTCGGCTGCCGGCGGCCTTCAAACCGGCCACGGCGGAGAGGCGTGCCGCCTCGCTGTCGCGGCGCTGCTGGTCCAGGCGCGCTTCGGCCGCGCGCTGGTCGGCATTGGCGGCGCGGATGCCACCGCGGTTGCGGTCAAACAGCGGGATGCTGAGGCTGAGCCCGAGGTTGTAGGCACGCTCGCCGCCCTCGCGGAAGCGGGTCTGCGCGGCGGTGACGCTGAGGTCGGGCAGGGCGCGCTTGCGCTCCACCTCGACCAGTTTGCCCGCCGCATCGGCTTCGGCTTCAGCGATGCGCACTGCCAGTGCGGTATCGGTGGCACCGCGTGGCAGCGGCGGCGCACGGTCGAGCAGGCTGTCGCCGATCGACTGCACCGGCGCATCCAGCAGTGCAGCACCGGCCAGGCGGGCCAGCGCGGCATCGCGGAAGGCCTGCGCTTCATCCAGCGCGGCGTTGGCGTTGGCCACTTCGCTCTGCGCCTGCACCGCGCGCAGTTGCGGTTCGCGGCCCTGCTTGACCATCGCGTTGACGGCGTTGGCGTCATCGCGGGTGAGGCTCAGTGCCTCTTCGGCCAGGGTGTAGCGGCGCAGTGCACTTTCCGCCTGTGCGTAGACCACCGCCAGCTGGCTGGCCACATCGCTGCGGCTCTGCGTGCCACGCAGGTTGGCCGCCTGTGCCTCGGCGCGGGCCGCACGGACGCGCGCGCCGCGCTGGCCCCAGACCTCCAATGGCTGGGACAGGGTAAGCACGCTGTCGGCCTTGCCCATGCCGCCATAGGAACCGGTGCCCCAGGCGTTCTCGGCCGACCAGGACAGGGAAGGGTTGGGCAGTGCGCGGGCCTGGTCGGCGCGCGCGTCGGCGGCCTCGGCCAGCGCCGCACCGACGCGGGTACCGGGCAGCTGGTCCAGGCGTTCAAGCAGGGTGTCGTAGGAAGGGGCGGCTTGCGCCATCACCGATGCCGCCGGGGCCAGGCCCAGCAACACGGCGACGACCCGCCCGGCCGCACGCAGCGACCGAGGTGTCAGGATCGACATAGGGGGATTCCGGTTGTGAGTGAAACGGGAGCCCGCAATCGCGGGACGCGCTCAACTCACGCCCGGGGGGGACGCGTCAATTCATCCTGGGCGACCGCATAGGTCGCCGCGTCGCCGGCATTCATCCAGCGCGCCGGCAGCGGCGCACCGAAGGCGGCGAGGGTGCTGGCCGGCAGGCTCAGGTTGGAGTGGTGGCAGTGGTTGTGGCTGCAGGCACCGGCGTGCTTGCTGTCACTGTCACCCTCGGCATCGTTGGCGTTGCTTTCCACGTGCACCGCAGTGGTGTCGTGCGGTTCGACCGCGCAGGCCAGCACGTCGGCCACCGGCACGACCACGAACGCCGCCATCAGCAGCATCATCAGGTACGTACGCAGTTGGCGGGTGATCCGGCGCATGGAAGGGAGGCTAGCAAGCGATTTTCGCCGGATACAATATCAATGGCCGCCTCGGGAATTCGTCGGAATCTCCCGTTCAGGTGGAGGGCCTGGGGGCATCCTGCCCTGGTGGGTGCGGACCTCCTGCCTTGGTGGGTGTCGACCTTGGTCGACACGCCTTTCGACCCCACCGCGTTGCCAGCCAGCGGCCGGCACTACCCGTATCACGGCAGCTTCGCGATCACCTTGATCTCGAACTGGAACCCATACAGCCAGGTCACACCGATACCGGTCAGGGTCGGGTGCGGCGCCTCGCCCCAGTACTCGGGCACGATCGCCCAGGCCTTTTCGAAGTTCTTCTCCGGGTCGACCAGGAACACGGTCACGTCGATCACGTCATCGAACGTGCAGCCTGCGGCAGCCAACACCGCATTGAGATTCTCGAAGGCGCGGCGCACCTGCGCCTCGAAATCCGGCTCGGGCGAGCCGTCTTCGCGGCTGCCGACCTGGCCGGAGACGAACAGGAAGCCATTGGATCGGATCGCCGGCGAGTAGCGGTTGCGCTCGTACAGGGCCTGGCGGCCGGTGGGGAAAACGACATCACGCTGTGACATGGGAAGGAATCCGTGGGAGAGAACGCCATCCTCCGCGCCAGTGCTGTCTGGATAAACCGCGATGATCAGCCTAGATTGATTGCCAATCCCAAACAATCATGGCCCGCCATGGACCGTTTCGAGGCGATGCGGGCCTTTGCCCGGGTTGTGGAAACCGGCAGCTTCACCCGCGCCGCGCAGACCCTGCAGATCAGCCGCACCACGGTCACCCAGCTGGTGCAGCAGCTGGAGGCACACCTGCGGCTGCGCCTGCTCAACCGCACCACGCGCCGGGTCAGCGTCACCGCCGACGGTGCGGCCTACTACCCGCGCATCGCCCGCCTGCTGGCCGAGCTGGAAGAGGTGGAGGGCGGGCTGGGTGACGCAGCCAGCCAGCCGCGCGGCCGCCTGCGGGTGGATGTGCCCGGACCCTACGCGCGGTTGCGGCTGGTGCCGGCACTGCCGGATTTCCAGGCGCGCTACCCGGAGATCCAGCTGGACATCGGCGTCAGCGACCGCGAGGTTGACGTCATCGCCGACAACGTCGACTGCGTGATCCGCGGCGGCACCCCGGCCGACCCGGCGCTGGTGGCGCGGCCGCTGGCGGCGCTGCCGATCGGTTTCCACGCCAGCCCCGGCTATGTGCAGCGTTTCGGCTTGCCGACCGATCCGCGCGCGCTGGAAGGGCCGGACCACCACACGGTCGGCTTCCTCAGCCCGCGCAGTGGCCGGGCGAGAGTATTCAGCGCACAGCGCGGCGATGAGCGCGTAGAAGTGCAGGGCCGCTACACGGTCGGTTTCGACGACGGCAACGCCTATCTGGCGGCGGCGCTGGCGGGGCTGGGCGTGGTCGCGCTGCCCAGCTACATGGCCGCGCCGCACGTGGCGCGCGGCGAATTGCTGCCGCTGCTGCAGGACTGGCGGCTTCCACCCATGCCGATGCATGTGATGTTCCCGCCGAACCGGCACATGAGCCAGCGGCTGCGGGTGTTCATCGATTGGGTGGTGGAAGCGTTGGGGTGATGCACACGCACCTGTAGAGCCGAGCCCACGCTCGGCTGCTTCTGGCATCACCAAGCCCGCGCTACGCGCGCCAGCCGAGCGTGGGCCCGGCTCTACCGGCATGCGAAAATCACCACAGCACGTAACAGGAAACATCGCCACGCATGAGTCGCATCGTCGCACTGGATACCGAAACCACCGGCATCTCCCACCGCCTGGGGCACCGGGTGATCGAAATCGGTGCCGTCGAACTGATCGACGGCCAGCTCAGCGGCCGCCAGTTCCACACCTACCTGCAGCCGCAGCGCAAGGTGGACTGGGGCGCACAGCGCGTGCATGGCATCAGCGATGCGATGCTGGTGGGCAAGCCGCTGTTCTCCAGCAAGGCCGCCGAACTGCTGGACTTCCTGCGCGGCAGCGAGATGGTCGCGCACAACGCCACCTTCGACGTGGGTTTCCTGGACAACGAGCTGCGCCTGGCCGGCATTCCCGGCACGCTGGCCCAGCACTGCCGCATCACCTGCAGCCTGAAGCTGGCGCGCGGGCGCTGGCCCGGCCAGGGCAACAAGTTGGACGATGTGCTGCAGCGCCTGCGCATCCCCGGCAACCGGGGCCTGCACGGTGCGCTCAAGGATGCCCATCTGCTGGCCCAGGTGATTCCGCACCTGCGCTGAGGCTTGCCCGCTGTTACATCGGACGTAACCAGCGCTCGATCATCGCCACGCCACAGGCCACCCCGTCTTCATCGCTCATCGCCACGCCCAGGGCCGCCGCGCGCGCGCGTACTGCGTCGGCTTCTGCGAAGGTGATGGCTGCTGCCAGCGTTGCTGCATCCAGTCGCTTCGGTGACAACGGTGCCGGTGCCACGCCCAACCGACACAGGCGATCGGCCCAGAAGAACTGATCCGCAGCGAACGGCATCACCAGCGAGGGAATGCCGGCCCGGCAGGCCGAATGCGTGGTGCCGCTGCCACCGTGGTGGATGGCGAGTGCGCAACGCGGGAACAGCGCTTCGTGTGGGGTCGGCCCCAGTACGAAGACCGAATCGGGCAAGCGCATCGCAGGCAGTCCCACCCAGCCAGGAAACAGCAGTACCCGGCGTGGCGCCAGCGCCTGCAGCAAGGCCGGCAGCACGCGTTCGCGATCAAAGCCGGTCATGCTGCCGAAGCCAAGGTAGACCGGCGGCGGGCCGGCATCAAGGAAGGCCCGCAGATCGGCCGGGGGCGCCCAGGGCGCATCAGGAAGCCGCCATTGGCCACAGACGATGTGGTCGGCCGGCCAGTCCGCCGGTGGCGGCAGCAGCTGCGGTGAGATGCCATAGAGCATCGGCAGGCCGGACCACAGCGCGCGGCGCGGCGATTGCCCCAACTGCTGGCGTGCCGCGTTGATCGGCCGGCGGAACTGGCGCCAGATCAGGCCGTTGACCCACCCGTAGCTGGCCCGGTTCAACCAGCCCGGCGAGCGTCCGGGCGGCAGGAACGGGGAGCGGAAGGCGCGCGTCGGGGTCAGCGGAATCATGCCGCTGCCGATGACGGGAATCCTGCGGCGTTCGCCCACGCTCATGCCGACGAAGGCCGCCAGGCCACCGGTCAGAATCGCATCGCAGCCTTCGGCGGCGGCATCGGCCTGGCGCATCCAGCCGCTGACATGCTGCAGCGCCATCCGTGCCAGGCCGGTACTGGCGGCGGCAACGCCGTTGCCACGCGAGACCAGTGCGACCACGTCGTCATGGATGTCACCTTCAAGGGCCGCGTGGGGCACATCCAGTGCCTGCGCGCTGCCCAGGGTGCCGCCATCGGCCAGCAGTGTCACCGCGTGGCCTGCGCCGATCAGCCCATGGCAGAGTATGGCCAGGGGACGTGTGTCGCCTTCGGTTCCGTAGGTCAGGGCCAGCAGCCGCATGGCAAGCTCCGCAGTGGTCCGGGCCAGTATGCCGGTTGGCGGAGTGCCCCCGGTCCTGCCGGTCAGTCCCCGCCTGTGGGTAACTTGCGCAAGTGCTTGAACCGGTGCATAATGCGCGGCTCGCTGTGTCCGGTTTTCTACCGGGCGGCGTCCCCGGGAGCACGTCCCCGGCCGCCCAACGCCAGCGTAACCCTTTGATTCTCTTGACGTGTGGTGGGCAACCATCGAGGCCGCCGTCTCCCGGGCTACGGGCTGACAACTACTACTATCGAGGTGCGCAATGTCCCGCGTATGCCAGGTTTCCGGCAAGCGAGTGCAGACGGGTAACAACGTCTCGCACGCCAACAACAAGACCCGTCGTCGTTTCCTGCCGAATCTGCACGAGCGCCGTTTCTGGGTGGCCAGCGAGAACCGCTGGGTCAAGCTTCGTGTTTCCGCGCATGCACTGCGCACCATCGACAAGAACGGCATTGATTCCGTTCTGGCTGAGCTGCGTGCGCGCGGCGAAAAGGTCTGAGGAGTAAAGCATCATGGCAGGCAAGCGCGATAAGGTCCGTATGATTTCCTCGGCCGGTACCGGCCACTTCTACACCACGGACAAGAACAAGAAGAACACCCCGGGGAAGATGGAATTCCTGAAGTACGATCCGGTCGTGCGCAAGCACGTCCTGTACAAGGAAGGCAAGATCAAGTAATCCGCACGGATTGCTGATCCCCGCGAAGAAACCCGCCCTTGTGGCGGGTTTTTTCATGTCTGGCACTTCCCCCTGGTGGGTGCCGACCCTGGTCGGCACTGCCGCACTCCCTGCGCACGCTGTCGCCAATGACGCCCTGCGCGGAATGATGGGCCGAATGCGATAAGTGATTGTGTCTACCGGTTCCGGCTCTTCGCGCGCTCCAAATCAATTGGAACGACGGGCCCTGCCGTGCCCATGATGGCAAGCCGCTGCGGTTGCAGTGGCCGGGCTTGCAATCCCGTGAAGTCAATCAATCAGTAGACTCGCCAGCCGTCGCCGGAGATCCCTCCGGCGACGGTTGGTGACCTATCCGCCTCTATGGCGGACGGTGCGAGGGGGCCTTGCGCCCGCCGGTTCGTTTGCTGATTGATTGCTTCCCGGTATTGCAACCACGCATCGTCCGCCACCTTCACGGTGGCCAGATCCGTTGAAGGAGGTTGCATGAACACTCCGTCACACCGGCAGGACCTGGAACTGGGCTGGCTGCGCCTGCAGCGCATGCTGCAAGGCATCGAGGGCATGGCGCTGCTGCTGTGCGACCACCATCTGGCACTGGCCAACGGTGCGCCGTCGCCGCTGCCGGAGGCGCAGCTGGAGCGGGCCGCACAGGCCATTGCCTGCATGGCGCTCAACGGCCGCCGCCATGCCGATTCGGTACGCCAGCTGTGCGAGGTGCCGGTGCGGCACTGAGCCATTCTGTAGAGCCGAGCCCACGCTCGGCTGCTCTGCGGTCGGAACGAAAGGCAGTCGAGCATGGCTCGACTCTACAAATCCCGCTGGGCAGAATGGCCCATCACCTCCCGACGGGCGACACGATGCTGTTCGAGTGGTTGCTGGGTTCGTACCTGCTGCTGATCGACTGGCTGATCCGGCTGGTCGCGCTGTGCTGGATTCCCACCCGCACCACGCCGGGGGCGGCGCGCAGCTGGCTGCTGCTGGTCGGCTTCGTGCCGCTGCTGGGCCTGCCGCTGTACCTGCTGTTCGGCCACCCGTGGCTGTCGCGCGAGCGCATCCGGCGTCAGGCCGAGGCCTCGCAGGTCATCCGCGAGGAACAGGCGCTGCAGCATCGCCTGCGCTGGACACCGCAGCCGGACACCGCCAGCGCCGAAATCGTGCCGCTGGTGCAGCGCCAGGGCGATTTCATGCCGGTGCACGGCAACGCCGTCGACCTGCTGACCGACTACGACGAATCGCTGCACACGCTGATTGCCGACATCGACCAGGCCGAAGACCGCGTGCACCTGCTGTACTACCTGATGTTCGATGACGCGGTGGGCGAGGCGATCGTCGAGGCCCTGCAGCGTGCGGCTGCACGCGGCGTGCAGTGCCGCGTGCTGCTCGACGCGGTGGGCGCCAAGCGCGGCCTGCGCGCCTATCGCAAGCGCCTGCAGGCGCGCGACATCGAGGTACGCGCGATGCTGCCCGGCGGCCTGCGCTGGCGCCGCAGCGGGCGCATGGACCTGCGCAACCATCGCAAGATCGCGGTGATCGACAACGAAGTGGCCTATGTCGGTTCGCAGAACCTGGCCGGCCCGCAGTTCGTGCCCGGCCACCCGAACCGCGAGCTGGTGGCGCGCGTGCGTGGCCCGGCAGTGGCGCACCTGGAAGCGGTGTTCGCCAGCGACTGGTACATGGAAACCGGCCAGCGCCTGGACGTGATCGCCGATGTGCCCGAGTGCAGTGACGACATCGCCACCCAGCTGCTGCCAAGCGGCCCGGCCTATCCGTACAGCAATGCGCGCGATGCGGTGGCGGCGCTGATCCACCTGGCACGGCGACGGCTGGTGATGGTCACGCCGTATTTCGTGCCTGACGAAGCTACGCTCAGCGCGTTGCGCATTGCGGCCTTGTCCGGTGTGCAGGTGCAGCTGATCCTCTCGGCCAGCAACAACCAGCGGCTGACCTCGTGGGCGCAGGAGGCGTACTACGACGAGCTGCTGCGCTGTGGCGTGCGCATCGCGCTGTACGAGCCGCAGTTCCTGCACGCCAAGCACATGAGCGTGGACGAGGACATCGCCGTGCTCGGCTCGATCAACATGGACATCCGCTCATTCGCGCTGAATGCCGAGATCGGCCTGGTCTGCTACGACCGCGCGCTGGTGCAGCAGCTGTGTGCGATCGAGGATGGCTACCTGCGCGAGTCGCGGCAGCTGGACCTGCAGCAGTGGCGCAGCCGCCCCACGTGGCGGCGCAGCCGCGAAGGCATCGCACGGCTGGCCGATGCGTTGATGTGAGGCGGCGGCAATCGCCCGCTTCGGCAACCCGGCCCGTCATCGCCGATGGCCTACAATCGGCGCATGACTGATTCACCGCGTAATGGCGAACTGGACCTGGCAATCATCGGTGGTGGTGCGGCCGGGGTGCTGGTGGCGATCCAGGTGCTGCGCCAAGCCAAGGCGCCGCTGGCGATTGCCGTCTTTGAACCCGCCTCGCAGCTGGCCCAGGGCATCGCCTATGCCACGCCGTGGCCGGAGCACCTGCTGAACGTGCCGGCGGCGAAGATGAGTGCGTTTGCCGACCAGCCCGGCGATTTCCTCGACTACCTGATGGCCGCCAACGCCTACCCGGGCCAGGCGCGAGAGGTGCTGGGCGAGCGTTACGTATGCCGCCACTACTTTGCGGCCTACCTGCAGCAGCGCCTGCAGGAGGCCGCTGCGGCCAGCCCGGCGCAGCTGCAGGTGATCGCGCAGCCGGTGCTGGGCCTGCAGCCGGATGACCATGGCTACCGGCTGACACTTGGCGATGCCCAGACGCTGCACGCCGTGCAGGCGGTGCTCGCCACCGGCAACAGCATGCGGCCGCTGCCGGTGGCCGGTGCCGAGGCACTGCCCGCCGATGATGTGATCGAGGCCTGGGACTACGACGGCGTGCGTACCCTGGCCGGTGAGCAGGCCGTGGCCATCGTCGGCTCCGGCCTGAGCATGGCCGACACCGTGCTGGCGCTGGTTGCCGCCGGCCACACCGGCCCGCTGCACGTGATCTCGCGCCATGGCCTGCTGCCGCTTCCGCATGCGCATGGCGGCCTGCCCACGTTCGACCCGGCCACGCTGCTGCCGATGCGCCTGCGCCAGCGCCTGCGCGCATTGCGCGGGTTCGCTCGCCAGGCGCAGGCCGACGGGCTGCCGTGGCAGGGCGTGATGGACCGCATCCGTCCGCATGGACAGGCGCTGTGGTGCAGCCTCGACGCGGCCGACCAGCGCCGCTTCCTGCGCCATGTGGTGCGCTACTGGGACGTGCATCGCCACCGCATCGCCGAAGAGGTCGACGCACAGCTGCAGGCGCTGATCGAAAGCGGCCAACTGCGCATTCACCGGTCCCGCCTGCAACGCGTCGGCCGCGAAGGCGATGCCCTGCGGCTGTCGGGTCGCGATGCCAACGGCAATGAACAGCACTGGACGATCGGCGGCGTGGTCAACGCCACCGGCGTGGAAACCCGCGCCAGTGCGCTGCGCAATCCGTTGCTGCAGCAGCTGCAGGCCGAGGGCCTGGCACGCCCCGGCCCGCATGGGCTGGGCCTGGACAGCACGGTGCCGGGCGACCGCCTGCGTGCTGCCGGTGGCCAGCCGCAGGCACGGCTGGGCGTGCTCGGCAGCCTGCGCATCGGCAGCCTGTGGGAAAGCCTGGCGGTGCCTGAACTGCGTCAGCAGGCGCAGGCGCTGGCCAGCCAGGTGGTCGCAGGAGCCGCGACGGCGATGCCGTAAAATGGAGGCATGGATGTCTCCCACCTGCTTGATGGCCTGAACCCGGCCCAGCGCGAAGCCGTCTCCGCTCCCCCCGGCCACCACCTGGTGCTGGCCGGTGCCGGTTCCGGCAAGACCCGCGTACTCACCCACCGCATCGCCTGGCTGCATGAAGTCGATGGCGTGCCGACCCACGGCATTTTCGCGGTGACCTTCACCAACAAGGCGGCCGGCGAAATGCGCCACCGCATCGACGCCCAGCTGCCTCATGGCAGCCGTGGCATGTGGATCGGTACCTTCCACGGCCTGGCCAACCGCCTGCTGCGCCTGCACTGGCAGGACGCCAAGCTGCCAGAAGGCTTCCAGGTGATGGACTCGGACGACCAGCTGCGGCTGGTCAAGCGCGTGGTGCAGGCGCTGGAGCTGGACGACGGCAAGTACCCGCCCAAGCAGATCGCGTGGTGGATCAACGCGCAGAAGGACGAGGGCCGCCGCCCGCAGCACATCCAGCCCGAACCGCACGACGCGTGGCTGGAAACCATGCGCCAGGCCTACATCGAATACCAGGCGCGCTGCGACCGCGCCGGCCTGGTCGACTTCGCCGAGCTGCTGCTGCGCGCGCATGAACTGCTGCGCGACAACCCGGCCCTGCTGGCGCATTACCGCGCCCGCTTCCGCGAAATCCTGGTGGACGAGTTCCAGGACACCAACGCCATCCAGTACGCCTTCGTGCGCGTGCTGGCCGGCGATTCCGGCCACGTGTTCGTGGTCGGCGACGATGACCAGGCCATCTACGGCTGGCGCGGTGCCAAGGTCGAGAACGTGCAGGGCTTCCTGCGCGACTTCCCGGGTGCGCAGACCATCCGCCTGGAGCAGAACTACCGCTCCACCGCCAACATCCTCGGCGCCGCCAACGCGGTGATCGCGCACAACCCGGATCGCATCGGCAAGCAGCTGTGGACCGACAGCGGCGACGGCGAGCCGATCGACCTGTATGCGGCGTACAACGAGATGGACGAGGCGCGCTACATCGTCGAGCGCGCCCGCCAGTGGGTGCGCGACGGTGGCAGTTACACCGAAGTGGCCGTGCTCTATCGCAGCAACGCGCAGTCGCGCGCGCTGGAAGAAGCGCTGCTGAGCGAGCAGGTGCCGTACCGCGTGTATGGCGGCATGCGCTTCTTCGAGCGTGCCGAAATCAAGGACGCGCTGGCCTACCTGCGCCTGCTGTCCAACCGCAATGATGACGCCGCTTTCGAGCGCGCGGTCAACACGCCCACCCGGGGCATCGGCGACCGCACGCTGGACGAAGTGCGCCGCGAGGCGCGCGCGCAGGGCATTTCGTTGTGGGAAGCGACGATGCTGGTCACCCAGGGCAGCGCGCTGGCCGCACGTGCGCGCAATGCACTGGCCGGCTTCCTGGGGCTGGTCAACGAGCTGCAGGCCCAGACCGTGCACATGACCCTGGCCGAGCGCGTGGACCACGTGCTGGCCCGCTCGCAGCTGCGCGAGCACTGGAGCAAGGAAAGCCGCAATTCGCTGGATTCGGAATCGCGTACCGACAACCTCGACGAACTGGTCTCGGTGGCGTCGCGCTTCGTGCGCCGCGCCGACGACATCGAGGAAGTGGGCGAGGACATGGACGAGCTGGTCGCGTTCCTGGCCTATGCCGCGCTGGAGGCCGGTGAAGGCCAGGCGCAGGCGGGCGAGGATGGCGTGCAGCTGATGACCCTGCACTCGGCCAAGGGCCTGGAATTCCCGCTGGTGTTCCTGGCAGGCATGGAAGACGGCCTGTTCCCGAGTGCACGTTCGCTGGAGGAAAGCGGGCGGCTGGAGGAAGAGCGTCGGCTGGCCTACGTCGGCATCACCCGCGCGCGCCAGAAGCTGGTGCTGAGCTACGCCGAATCTCGCCGCATCCATGGCCAGGACAACTACAGCCTGCCGTCGCGCTTCCTGCGCGAGATTCCGCGCGAGCTGCTGCACGAAGTGCGCCCGAAGGTGCAGGTCTCGCGACCGGCCTCGATGGGCGCCAGCCGGGTGATGGGCCATGCCTCGATCGAGGCACCGCCGGTCAAGCTTGGCGCACTGGTCACCCATCCCAAGTTCGGCGAAGGCATGGTGACCGACTACGAAGGCAACGGCGCCCACGCCCGCGTGCAGGTCGAGTTTGCCGACGCGGGGAGCAAGTGGCTGGTGATGGCCTACGCCAACCTGACGGTGATCTGATCACCGTCGGGGGGGCAGGAATTCCTGTAGAGCCGAGCCCATGCTCGGCTGCCTCTGGCGGGAAAGAGCAGCCGAGCATGGCTATGCCGGTCGTCCTGACCGGCACCCTTCGGGCCGTCGCAAGCGACGTTGGCAGCGGCTCCTGCCGCTACCTTCGGCTCTACAACAGCGGTCGGCTATCAGCCGATGGTGAATGTCTCCACGGCTGCCACCAACCCGGCGCGGTCCATTGCTTCTTCATCCTGGCGGTTGCGGATCAATACGTAGTGGCCCTCCTCCGGCGACAACACCTCGATCACCTCATTGCGATAGTTGGTGATCTCGATGAAGCCGCTGCTCACTCCGTTGAGGTTGTCGATCTCGGCCATTAACGTCTCCAGGCTCACGATGGCGCCGTCCTTGTCCGTTCCGCCGCCAGTGCGGGGATTGTCGAAGTACACGCTTATCTTCGGCTGCCTGGTCCTATGCCAGTTGTTGACGTCAACGATGTGATGTGTGGACCACCTGAAATCCTCTGCTGATTCGTTGCCGTTGAACTCACACCGGAAGATCGGCAGGCATAGGAACAGCCCCGTGCGCTTCTCGATCCGATTCAGAAGCCCGTGATAGGTGCTGGGAACCGCCATCGCATGAGTGAACCCATAGGCGTTGGACGGAATCTCGAAGATCGTTGGCCCATCATGTGAAAGATGGTGCGGTGCGTTCAGCACAACGCTGGTGGCGAATTCCGGATCATCGACATTCTTGGACGCGATCGCGAGGTCATGTCTCTTGGCATTCCTCACGCAGCAGTAGAGTACGTACGTCGCGACTACGTACTTGCTGAAGTAGCAGCCGTGGACTTCGGCCACCTCTCCGAACGACGTTAACAGGTCATCCTTGGTGATCATGGACATCTGGACGGTGGCAAAAGCACATGGTGGCCCCTTGAACGGTCATCCGACCATGCAATTTGTCTGAAAGCAGCCTGTTGGTGTCAGAGCCCTTTTCCGTTGGAAAAGGGATTCGACCCCGATTAGGCTGCGCTCATGACCCGCAACGTGCTCTTCCTCTGCAGCCAGAACCGCCTGCGCAGCCCGACGGCCGAGCAGGTATTCGCCGATTGGCCGGGCATCGAGACCGCCTCGGCCGGGCTGCTGGCCGACGCCGAGGAAGTGCTCGGCCCCGAGCTGCTGCAGTGGGCCGACCTGGTGTTCGTGATGGAGAAGGCGCACCGCAACCGGCTGTCCAGCCGCTACAAGCCGTGGCTGAAGGAGAAGCGAGTGATCTGCCTGGATATCCCGGATGACTACGAGTACATGGTGCTGGTGGAGCTGCTCAAGCGCAAGGTGACCCCGTTCCTGCGCTGACGGGCTGTTGTAGAGCCGAGCCCATGCTCGGCTGCTTCTGGCGGGAAAAGCAGCCGAGCATGGGCTATGCCGGTCGTCCTGACCGGCACCCTTCGGGCCGTCGCAAGCGACGTTGGCAGCGGCTCCTGCCGCTACCTTCGGCTCTACAATAGGCGGCACTTCTTCCAGGAACGCCCCCATGACCGAACCCGCGCTGCACGTCACCGTGACCTTGAATGCCCGGCTGCAGCCCGAACATCGCCACGAGCTGTTCGAAGATCCGCTCGATGCGCTGCTGCAGGCGGCCAATGTCGGCGAGATCACCGGTGGCGGCACCGCGATGTCCGACGACGGCGAGGTCGAATACGGCGATATCGAAGTGGCACTGGTCGACGTGGCCGGGGTGCCCAAGCTGATCGACCTGCTGGAGCAGCTGGGTGCGCCGAAGGGGTCGAAGATCCAGGGGGCAGGCGAAGCTGATCGCAGCTTCGGCGTGACCGAGGGCCTGGGCATCTACCTGGATGGCCTGAACCTGCCGGACGAGGTCTACGAACAGTGCGATTCCAACCACGTATTCGAGCAGCTGTCCGGGAACATCGATGGCCTGGGCGAGATCTGCAGTTGGTGGCAGGGCCCGACCGAAACCGCACTGTACATGTACGGCGAATCGTTCGAGGCGATGCGTGATGCGATTGCCGAATTCGTGTCCAGTTATCCGCTGTGCCAGAACGCACGCGTGGTGCAGATCGCCTGAGCGACATTGTTGTGGAGCCGAGCATGGGCTCGGCTCTACAGAAGGGGGCCGGCCGAGCGCGTCCCTCGGACCACGCGACGGTGCGCACGGGCCCCTGCACAGCGCCGGATTGATCCTGCTCAAGGCGCCGCCTCCACATCCGGTGTGCAATGGTGGCGTTCCCATCTGGCAGACCGCCACGGAGCCCCACCATGTACAAGCGCATCCTGATTGCCACCGACGGGTCCGAGCTGGCCGACAAGGGCCTGGCCAAGGGCCTGGAGCTGGCCAAGGACCTCAACGCCGAGGTCGATATCGTGACTGTCTCCGAGCCGTGGGCCGTCGGCATGTACGACGCCATGGGCTGGAGCGTGGGCTACATGAACAGCCCGGAATACAAGGCTGACCGCGAGGAAGGCGCGCAGAAGGTGCTGCAGCCGGCGCTGGCCAAGGCCGCCGAGCAGGGCATCACCGCCAACCCGGTGCACGTGCTGGACCGCTACGCGGCCGACGGCATCATCGAGACGGCGGCCGAGCGCAACAGCGACCTGATCGTGATGACCTCGCACGGCCGCCGTGGCGTGACCCGCGTGCTGCTGGGCAGCCAGACTGCCGAGGTGCTGGCACGCAGCACGCTGCCGGTACTGGTCATCCGCTGATCCATACCCGCAGATTCAAGCGTTCCCGGGGAGGGACCCGACGCCGGTGCGCAGGATGCGTGCCGGCGTTGTTTTTTTGTGGGGGGATCGGCGGCCGTGCCGATGGCTTCGAGGGGGTCAGAGCCCTTTCCTGTGGAAAGGGATCCGACCCCGGTCACAACCCCGGTCACCTCACCAGCTGTACAGCTTCCAGTAGACCGGCGAGACACCGTCCTTGTCGTTGTCCATGCGGCCGTCGCCGTTCTTGTCATACATGTAGAACGGAGCACCGCGCGACGGGGTCACCTTGACCATGCGCAGCTGGCCGGACACACGGTATTCCTCGATGACATCGCCGTTGTCCATGGTACGCCTGGACACATCCGCGCCCTTGACGTCCACCGGGGGAGCACCCGCGCCACCCATGCTGGCGCAGCCAGCGAGCAGGAGCAGGGAAGCCAGCATCAGGGTCTTCATCGGCGGGGGCCTTTGCCTGGAAAGAGCCCTGATTATGCCCCATCGCGGTGTGCGCGCCGTGTCGCCGCGGTGCAGGCACGGGCGCGTAGAATCGGCGCATGAGCAGATTAGTCCTGATCGACGGGTCCAGTTACCTGTACCGCGCGTTCCACGCGCTGCCGCCCCTGTCCAATGCACAGGGTGAACCCACCGGCGCGCTGTTCGGCGTGGTCAACATGCTGCGTTCGACGCTGAAGGAGCGCCCGGCCTACGTCGCGTTCGTGGTCGATGCGCCCGGCAAGACCTTCCGTGATGACCTGTACGACCAGTACAAGGCCAACCGCCCGCCGATGCCCGATGAACTGCGCAGCCAGGTCGAGCCGATGTGCCGCATCGTCGAAGCGCTGGGCATCAGCATCCTGCGCATCCCCGGCGTGGAAGCCGACGATGTGATCGGCACGCTTGCGCTGCAGGGCCTGGCGCAGGATCTGAAGGTGACCATTTCCACCGGTGACAAGGACTTTGCCCAGCTGGTGCGGCCGGGCATCGAACTGGTCAACACCATGACCGGCAGCCGCATGGATTCCGACGCGGCGGTGATGGACAAGTTCGGCGTGCGCGCCGATCAGATCATCGACCTGCTGGCGCTGATGGGCGACGCGGTCGACAACGTGCCGGGCGTGGAGAAGTGCGGGCCGAAGACCGCTGCCAAGTGGCTGGCCGAGTACCAGCACCTGGACGGGGTGATGGCGGCCGCGCCGACCATGAAGGGCAAGATCGGCGAGAACCTGCGCGCTGCGCTGGAACGCCTGCCGCTGAACCGCGAATTGGTGACGATCCGCACCGATGTGGAACTGGAGGCCAGCCCGACCACGCTGGCGCTGCGCGAGCAGGATGTTCCGGCGCTGACCGAGCTGTATACGCGCTATGGTTTCACCCAGGCGCTGAAGGAGCTGGGCGCGCCTGTGCCGGCACCGGTGGCCGCCAGCGAGGCGACCCCGAGCCTGCGCGGCACTGCGGCCGGCTTCGCGCGTGGCAGCGTCGAGGCGCCCGCCGCCGGCACGCTGGATCCGGCACTGTCCGCGCCGGGTGAATACGAGACCGTGCTGACCAGCGGGCAGCTGCAGGCCTGGGTCGAGCGCCTGCAGCAGGCCGAGCTGATCAGCTTCGATACTGAAACCGATGCGCTGGACGCGATGCGCGCGCGCCTGGTCGGCGTCAGCCTGGCTGTCGAGCCGGGCAGGGCGGCCTACATTCCGGTCGGCCACGATTACCCGGGTGCGCCGGCCCAGCTGCCGATGCAGCAGGTGCTGGATGCGCTGCGGCCGGTGCTGCAGGACCCGGCGAAGAAGAAGCTGGGCCAGCACGGCAAGTACGACCTGCATGTGCTGCGCCGCCACGGCGTGGAGGTGCAGGGCTACCACGACGACACCATGCTCGAGAGCTTCGTGCTCAACTCCACCGCCACCCGCCACGACATGGATTCGCTGGCCCTGCGTTACCTGGGCTACACCACCCTCAAGTTCGAGGACGTGGCCGGCAAGGGCGCCAAGCAGATTCCGTTCTCGCAGGTGGGCATCGACGAAGCCAGCCGCTATGCGGCCGAGGACGCCGACATTACCCTGCGCCTCCATCGCGCGCTGCAGCCGCAGCTGCTGGCCGAGCCGGCGCTGGACAGCGTGTACCGCGACATCGAGATGCCGCTGGTGCCGGTGCTGACCAGCATTGAAGCCAACGGCGTGCGGATCGACACCGACGAACTGCGCCGGCAGAGCCAGGACCTGTCCTCGCGCATGCTGGCCGCGCAGCAGAAGGCCACCGAGCTGGCCGGCCGCAGCTTCAACCTGGATTCGCCCAAGCAGCTGCAGGCGGTGCTGTTCGACGAGCTGAAGCTGCCGGCGGTGGTGAAGACCCCGAAGGGCCAGCCCAGCACCAATGAAGAGGCACTGGAGGCAATTGCCGACCAGCACGAGCTGCCACGGGTGATCCTCGACTACCGCGGGTTGGCCAAGCTGCGCAGCACCTATACCGACAAGCTGCCGGAGATGGTCAACCCGGACACCGGCCGGGTGCATACCAGTTACCACCAGTCTGGTGCCGCCACCGGCCGCCTGTCCTCATCGGACCCGAACCTGCAGAACATCCCGATCCGCACCGAGGACGGCCGCCGCATCCGCCGCGCGTTCGTGGCGCCGGAGGGCTTCCAGCTGCTGGCCGCCGACTATTCGCAGATCGAGCTGCGGATCATGGCCCACCTGTCCGAGGATCCGGGCCTGGTGCGCGCCTTCGAGCAGGGCGCCGACGTGCACCGCGCCACCGCCGCCGAGGTGTTCGGGCGCACGCTGGAGGAAGTGACCCCGAACGAGCGCCGCGCCGCCAAGGCGATCAACTTCGGCCTGATGTACGGCATGAGCGCCTTCGGCCTGGCCCGCAATCTGGGCATCGACCGTGGCCAGGCACAGGACTACGTGGCGCTGTACTTCAGCCGCTATCCGGGCGTGCGTGACTTCATGGAGCGGATGCGCCAGCAGGCCCGTGACCAGGGCTACGTGGAAACCCTGTTCGGCCGCCGCCTGTACCTGAACGACATCCACGCCCGCAACCAGGGCCTGCGTGCCGGTGCCGAGCGCGCCGCGATCAACGCGCCGATGCAGGGCACCGCCGCCGACATCATCAAGCGCGCGATGGTGGATGTGGACCAGTGGCTGCGCGACAGCGGGGCACCAGCGCGGATGATCCTGCAGGTACACGATGAACTGGTCTTCGAAACCGAAAGCAGTTTCGTTGAAGACCTGCGTTTGCAGGTGGTGGAGCGCATGTCGCAAGCGGCCAAACTGCGAGTGCCGCTGGTGGTCGATACCGGCGTCGGCAGCAACTGGGATGAGGCGCACTGACGGAATTCAGGCCGAAAACGACGTGAATGTGTTCATGAGTCGGGGGTTTCTGACTCGACCATGAATGTTGCCCCGATTGAAATTCATTAAATGGGGCCCCTTCACGAACCGTTAGTGTTCGGAGTGCTTCTATAACTCCCGACAGGCGCAATGCCTGTTGTGGATCTCTCCCATCCCCTGGAGCAGATCTCGGAACGGGGACTCCTCCCCAAGTGCCCGTTCCCCGGCCCCGTTGACCTCCCCCTGGTCAGCGGGGCTTTTTATTTGCGCCAACGGAACCTCGGATGGGGTCAGATCCCTTTGCCCGTCGGGCAAAGGGATCTGACCCCAGGTGCTAGGCTGGGCCACCGTTCCGCAGGGGAAGACCATGCCCGACCTGTTCGCCCTGGCCATGCCGTGGTGGGAATTCATCCTGCGCGCGGTGGTGGTGTATGTCGTGGTGCTGGGCATGGTCCGGCTGGGCGGCAAGCGGGCCCTGGGGCAGATCACGCCCTTCGACGTGCTGCTGATCGTGCTGCTGGGCAACGCGGTGCAGAACGCGCTGCTGGGCGCTGACACCTCGCTGGGCGGCGGCCTGCTGCTGGCGGCGACCCTGATCCTGCTGAACTACGGGGTGGGCTGGCTGACCACCCGGAACCGGCGGATGGAGCGGTTGATCGAAGGAGAACCCACCGTAATCGCGCGCGATGGTCGCCTGTTCGAGGCGGTACTTCGCCGCGAGCTGATCAGCCGCGCCGACTTCGATGCCGCGCTGCGCCAGCAGGGCGGGCTGCAGATTGAAGACGTGCAGATTGCCCTGCTGGAGACCACCGGGCACATCACCATCATCGCGCGGAAGGGCAGCTGACCAGCGCCGAGCCCACGCCCCGCGCGACGGCACCCCTCAGAGCCAGTCGCGCGGCACCAGATAGTCTGCCAGGCGCGATTCGGGGCTGCCCGGTTCGGGCGAGAAGCCGTATTCCCAGCGCACCCGCGGTGGCAGGCTCATCAGGATGCTTTCGCTGCGGCCACCGCTCTGCAGCCCGAACAGGGTACCGCGGTCGTAGACCAGGTTGAATTCCACGTAGCGGCCGCGGCGGTACAGCTGGAACTCGCGTTCGCGCTCGCCGTAAAGGGCGTCCTTGCGCTGCTGCACGATCGGCAGGTACGCATCGAGGAAGCCATCGCCGACCGCACGCAGATAAGCGAAATCGCGCTCGAAGTCGCCGTGCAGGTCATCGAAGAACAGGCCGCCGACGCCGCGCGTTTCATTGCGGTGGCGCAGGAAGAAGTATTCGTCGCACCAGCGCTTGTGCGCGGCATAGCGTTCTTCGCCGAACGGCGTGCACAGGTCGCGTGCGACCCGGTGCCAATGCTGCACGTCCTCGTCGAACGGGTAGAACGGGGTCAGGTCGAAGCCGCCGCCGAACCAGCTGGCCACCACTTCGCCGTCGCGCTGCGCCTGGAAGAAGCGCACGTTGGCATGGGTGGTCGGCACGTACGGGTTGAGCGGGTGGAACACCAGCGAC
The DNA here is from genome assembly GCF_047520695.2 of Stenotrophomonas sp. AR029. NCBI lineage: Bacteria > Pseudomonadati > Pseudomonadota > Gammaproteobacteria > Lysobacterales > Lysobacteraceae > Stenotrophomonas > Stenotrophomonas sp. AR029. Next base: position 615,140 of record NZ_JAXBQQ020000001.1, read on the forward strand.
ACGCCGGTGGCGCGCCAGGAGGCGCCCGCCAGTTCCGGGCGGTTGGCCGAGGCTGACGGTGGCAGGCGGCTGCCAGCCACGTCGGAGAAGCCGATGCCGGCCTGCTCGAACACCGCACCGTCGCGCAGCACGCGGGTACGCCCGCCACCGCCCTCGGCACGCTGCCACAGGTCTTCCTGGAAGCGGGCCCGGCCATCGACGGCCTCGATCGCCGCACAGATGCGGTCCTGCAGCTCGGTGAGGTAGGCGCGAACGCGCTCGAATTCGTTCATGGCGCGTACTTTACCGCAGGGCCCGGCCAACGCCGCGGACAGGCCCTGGCAGGCTCAGCGCTTGCGGTTGGTAGTGCGCGGCGCCGGAGCGTCGTCCAGGGCCGCTTCATCAACCGCCTTCTGCAGGGCACCGCCCAGCGTGATCAGCTCCCAGTTCTGGGTTCCGAGCACATCGCAGGCCACATGCAGGCCGCTGCGGTCGGCCTCGCACAGTTGCCCCAGGATGGCGCGTGCATCCACGTCCGCCCCATTGCCCTGCGCGGTGACCAGGTTCTCGCACCCTTCGCGGACGCCGGCGCGGCAGACCGTGGTGTAGTGCTCTGCGGCCTGCAGCCAGTGCCCGGACAGCGCCAGCCGGTTGCCGAGTATGTTGCAGCCCTGCAGCTTGCCCTGCGCACAGCAGGCGTCGGCGCCGTCCTCGTTGGCCAGCGCCAGTGGGCAGTCCTGCGGCAGCGGCAGCACCGTGTAGTGTTTCGGCGGGCTGCAGGTGCTCGCGCCCTCGCCGGTCGGCACGAACACCTGGAAGCGTGTCCACGTGTCCAGGCCCAGCAGCTGGCCCCCGGGCAACGGCCGCAGCACGAAGTCGCCGCCCTTGTCGTGGCGGATGCGGATGTCGCCCTCTTCGACACGGGCACGCAGCTGGCTGTCCCAGCCGATGCCGACCCGTCCCGCATCGCCGAAGTCCAGCGTATCCATCAGGCCACCTGCGGCGCGGAAGGTACCGCAGGGCAGCGCCGTAGCCGGCTGCGGCCGCAACGAGGCGCCCAGCGCCCGCAACGCAGGCAGGCGCTCACAGGCGGCGCTGTCCTTGCCGGGCGCGCACGCTGTGGCCAGTGCCTGCACCGCCTGCAAGGGGTCGCCGGATTCCCACGAGAGCTCGGCCACGCGGCTGCAGAAGCCGCCATGGCCGACCTGCTGGCACAACTGCAACAGCTGCTGGCGCTGCGCGGCCGGCACCACCACCGGCGTGGAGGGTGACAGCACGGAGCTCACCGCTTCAACCATCGCCGCACCCATCGCGGCCTTGACGATCTGCTCCTGCAGCGCCGGATCCGCTTCCAGCGCCGCTGCACAGGCCGGTGTCTCGTTGCTGAAGCCGCCATTCCGGCACGGCACAGGCAGTTCGATGCCGGCCAGTGCGGTATCGAGGATGGCCTGTTGCTGCGCCTCATCCGGCGTGGCCGGCGCCCTGGCCTCGTCATGCCAGCGATCGGCCAACTGCAGGCACATGCCGGGCACGCCCTCCCGGCAAGCCGCTGCCAGCACGGTCGGGGTCGCTTCGCGACGGGTGTCCAGGCACGCCGCCGCATCGGCCAGGCAGCTGCCTTCAGCCGGGGTGGCGGCTGCGGCGCATTGTGCGGGGGCCTGCAGGGTGTAGACCGTGCCATCCACCTCGACCGTGCGGCCCCGATCGCGCACTTGCAGCACGCTGGGCAGGCCGTACTCCAGGTTCACCAGCTGCAGCTTTCCGTCGATCTGCTGGAACGCGACCGGCGTCGGTGCGCTGCCGAAGTGCTTCTGCTCGCCGCGGTTGGATGAGCTGACACGCAGCGTGCTGCTGCCTTCGTCGGCCTCGAACAGGCCGCATTGCGGTGACTGTGCCGCGGCCACCGGCGTGGCCAGCAGCAACGCCCAGGCCAGCCAGTGGCGGTACGGTGCGCGTGAGAGCATGTCGTCTCCTTGACGATCAAAGGCAAACGCCGGGTGCTGCCGGAGGCCCTGGCCCACGCCCGGCAGAACTCAGTGGAAGCGCGCGCGCACGTCGGGGCGCAGCAGTCGCCAGGCCAGCCAGCCCTGCAGGCCGAGAAGCACGAACGACATGCCGACCACGGTCAGCGTGATCAGCCAGCGTTTCAGCTGCAGCTCCTGCAGCAGGGCCGGGTCATCGGCCAGCAGCGGAATGAAGTCGCCCATGAACAGGTCCAGCCACCAGGCGGCTGCGAAGTTGGTCAGGGCACTCAGCAGCAGCAGTACCACGAAGCTCCACAGGCCCCAGCGACGTTCACGCAGCAGGCCCCAGCTGGACACGGTCGAGGCCAGGCACAACAGCGCGACGACCATTGACGCGGCCACCGGGTGCGCCAGCAGCCAGACCAGGCTGTGCAGCTGCTGTTGCTGCACTTCGCTTTCCACCAGGCGCCACAGCCTGAGGTTCTGCAGCGGCCACAGCACCAGTCCCTGCAGCACGAAGTAGATCGTCAGCAGCAGTGACAGCCAGAACGAAGCCTGTGCGACCGGGCGCACCCAGGCGTGATAGGCCGGGGAAAGCGGCGAGGGGATCGACGGGATCGACATTGACATCCGATGTCCTTGCAGTCGGCGCCCGCCTGCTCAGCGGGCCGTCGCCCGGGTGGCGACGGCCGGCAGGATATGGTGTTCGCTCAAGGGTGCCAAGGGCAGGCCATGCGGCGGTTGCAGCGGCACCCAGGCCAGTTCGGCAATTTCGGCGCGCGCCTGCGGCGCACCGTCCACCTGCACCCACCACGCCTGTGCCTGCACGCGGTGGCCGGGCTCGTTCACAGCCCAGTCCTCGAACGTGCCCAGCGCGATGGCGGCATCGGCGCGCAGCTGCACGCCCAGTTCCTCGTCCAGCTCGCGGGCCAGCGCCTGCAGGGGCGCCTCGCCGGGTTCGGGCTTGCCACCGGGCTGGATGAAGCGGCGCGCACCCTGCTTGCGCACCACCAGCGCCCGGCCGCGGTCATCCAGGATGACCGCAGCCACGATCCGGATCGTGGCTGCGGCATTGCTCACTTCAGGTTCTGCTCGAACAGCTTGAGGATGCGCTTGTACTGGTCCAGCCAGGAATCGGCACGCACATAGCCGTGGCGTTCCAGCGGGTAGGGGGCGATCGACCAGTTGTCCTTGTGCAGTTCGATCAGGCGCTGGGTGAGGTTCACCGAGTCCTGGAAGAACACGTTGTCATCCATCATGCCGTGGGCGATCAGCAGGTTGTCCTGCAGGTTCTGTGCGTACTCGATCGGCGAGGACACGCGGTACGCCTCCGGGTCGATGTCCGGGGTGTTGAGGATGTTGCTGGTGTAGCCGTGGTTGTAGTTGTGCCAGTCCACCACCGGGCGCAGCGCGGCGCCGGCCTTGAAGGTGCCCGGCGCACGGAACAGCGCCATGAAGGTCATGAAGCCGCCATAGGAACCGCCGTAGATGCCGGCGTGGTCGCGGTCACCCTGCTGGGTGTCGACCAGCCAGTCCAGGCCGTCCTTGTAGTCTTCCAGTTCCGGGTGGCCCATGTTGCGGTAGATCGCCGTGCGCCAGTCGCGGCCGTAGCCCTCGCTGCCGCGGTAGTCCATGTCCAGCACGATATAGCCCTTCTGCACCAGCAGGTTGTGGAACATCTGCTCGCGGAAATAGGCCGGGTAGCGCTGGTGCACGTTCTGCAGGTAGCCGGCGCCGTGCACGAACATCACGATCGGGTACTTGCGGCCCGGTTCCTTGTTCTCCGGTTCGTAGTACTTGGCCCAGACCACGCCGGCACCATGCTTGGACGGCACTGCCACCAGCTTCGGCTGGATCCACTGGCGTGCCTTGTAGTCGGCGGTGCGGGTGTCGGTCAGCACGCGCGCCTGGCCACCGGCACTGGGCAGCACCGCCAACTGCGGCGGCAGGTAGGCGCCGGAGTAGCGCACCAGCAGCTGCTGGCCGTCCGGCGACAGCGAGAAGTCTTCCACGCCGTTGAGGCTGGTCAGCTCGCGCACCTGGCGGTTGCCGGTGTCGACCGCGCAGACTTCGTAATCATGCGGCGCCTGCTGGTTGCACAGGAAGTAGAAGCCCTTGCCATCGGCCGACGGCACCGGTGCCGAGGTTTCCCACTTGCCGCTGGTCAGCGCCTGCGGCTTGGCGGTGCCGGCCTGGGTGTACAGGTGCGAGAAGCCCGATTCCTCGGACAACAGCCACAGCGTGCGGCCATCGGCCATCCAGCCGAAATCGTTGAAGCCCCAGTTGATCCAGGCGTTGTCGGTCAGGCGGTGGCGGTTCTGAACGCGGCCGTCGGCGGCGTTGACGCTGATGATCCAGCGGTCCTTGTTGTCGTTGGCACGCAGCATCACCGCGGCCTGCTGGCCGTCGGCGCTCCAGCGGATGCCGCCGCCCATGAAGTCGCTCATCACCTGCACGCTGCGCTCGCCCTTCAGCGCATCCTTGCCGGCCTTGCGGCGCAGTTCGGCCAGCGGGTCGGTGCTGATGCCCGGCAGGCCGGACAGCGAGACTTTCTCGGCCTTGCCGGTGCGCACGTCCACGTACCACAGGGTGTGTGGCTCGAAGCCGTTGCGGCCGACGCGGGTGCGGGTGTCCTCGGTTTCCTCGTAGCCCGACTCGGTCACGTACAGCGGCATCTTGCTGGTGCGGCCGTCGTCGAAGTCCTTCGGCTTGGTCACCACGATCAGGTGGGTCAGGTCCGGCGACAGCACGCTGTCACCGATCTCGACGTCGGCGCCCAGGTAGACCGGGCCCGGTGCGCGGGTCGGATCCGCCTGGCGCCAGCGCTGGTCCTGGTCCTTCAATGCCTCGCGCTGCTCGCGGTCGCGGCGCAGGGTTTCCAGCGTGCGCAGCTGCTGGTCGCGGAGCACGTCGGCCTTCGGCGGCGTGCGCGGGTCCTTCTCGGCCTTCAGGCTGGCCACCTCCTGCACGCCGCTGGCGGCGGTCCAGTGGAACCAGTTCTGGCCGACGCGCCAGATCACGCCGTTGTCGGCCGCGAAGTTCACATTGCCCGCGCGCTCGTTGCTGCGGGTCAGCTGGGTCAGCGCGCCACTGCGCAGGTCGCGCACGAACACATCGCCATTGCGCACGAAGGCGCTGCGGCTGCGGCTGCGGTCGTAGACCGGATCGGCGACGTCCAGGGTACCGCGCTGGTCATCGGCCACCTGCGCGGCCACGCCGCCGGCCACCGGCTGGCGGAAGGTGTCGCGCACCGGGCTGCCGTTGCGCTTGAGCTGGTATTCCACCTGCTGGCTGTTCCAAGACCACCAGGCCTTCTCGACCGGCGGACCGATCCAGTCCGGGTCGGCCATGGCCTGTTCGATGGTGATCGGCGTCGGCGCGGCATGCGCGGCCGGTGCGGCCAGCACGGCCGACAGCAGGATGGACAGGGGCAGCACTCGGGACATGGGCGGACGGCACCAGAAGAGGAAACCGGGCAAGGGTAGCAGCCGTCCGGGCCGGGGGCAGGGGCCACAGGTCATGGCAGCGGAATCGGCAAAAAGGCACCGCCCGGGTCGCTGCGACGGCGTGTGCGGCATGATGGTCATTCCGTTCGGATGGAACCGATATGTACTGCTACGACTACAGGATCTCTCTGGGCGTGCAGCACCCGACAGAGGCCGGCGCCGGAATTGCCGCCCGGCTGGATCTGGAACCGGCGTTTTCCCGTGATGTCGGGACCGGATATCGGGATCGCGACGGTACCTTGATCCGGGTTCATGCGGCGACCCGCGTGGTGTTCGTACTGCAGAGGGGAAAGGACGGTTGGCTGATGGATGCCTGGCCGGCGTTGATCGATCTCCTGCGGGCACGCGCCGACGTGATCAGGGAACTGCTGCAGGAGGGGGCCGGGATCGGCCTGCGTGTTGGCATCTTTGGAAAGACGGCATGGGCGGGTTTCGAGCTGGATCCGCAGTTGCTGCGGCTGATGACGGACCTGCAGCTGGATTTTCAGGTGGAGACCTATTTCCCCGACCCGGCGGACACGACCGGCGCCAGCGAAACGTCGGCGGACAGCTAGTGCAACCGGTTGCCGTGGTCGCGCATCCATTCTCCTGAACCCGCATCATCCACCGAACAGGAGCCCGACCATGCAGGAACTGATCCCGATCACCCTATTCATCTGCATCGCCTACGCGATCCATGCCATTGCCGATGCGCGCGCGCGCAGCAAGCTGGTGGCCCCGCACGTACCGGAGGAAGTGATCCGCTCGCTGGCCGTGCTGGAAGAAGAGCGCCGCCGCCAGGGTGCGTTGCGCTGGGGCATCAGCCTGGTCTGCCTGGCCCTGGCCATGGCCCTGCTGGAAGCCATCGGGGCCCGCGACCTGACCTTTGGTGCCGCTGCCGCGCTGGTCGGCAGTGCCGGCCTCGGCCAGCTGCTGGCCTGGCACTTCACCCGGCCTGCCGCGCGCAAGGGCTGAGGCAGGCATGCCACGGGCACAGGGGGCGCCCCGCGCATGAGCCTGCTGGGCGGAGCATTGGCTGCATGGCGGGGACGCCGCCGCGATGTCCGCGTTGAGCCCTCGCTGGACGCGGGCGACGACCGCGCCCTGGTCATCGCCATCATCGACGGCTCGCAACCGGCGTTCGCGCAGCTGGTGCAGGCCCATCAACGTACCTGCGCGCATCTGATCGGGCGGATGGTCGGCGACCGCGACCAGGTGGCCGACCTGCTGCAGGAAACCTTCCTGGCGGTATTCCGCCAGCTGCACCGGTTCCGCTTTGAATCCTCGCTGCGCACCTGGGTCTCAAGGGTGGCCTACACCACGGCGTTGCAGCACCTGCGCCGGCGGCGACTGGAGGCGCAGTGGATGGTGGCGGTGGAGGCGCCGGAGGAACTGGGCATCGGCGATGAAGGCCCCGGGCCCGCCGAGTTGAGCGAGGCGCTACAGGCCGGGCGCCAGCTCGGCGCGGCACTGGAACGGCTGAGTCCGCCGCAGCACCTGATCGTCGGCCTGCATTACCTGGAGGATTTCGATCTGGCCGAGATCGAACAGGTGACCGGGCTGGCGCGCGGTACCATCAAGAGCCATCTGCACCGCGCGCGCCAGATCCTGAAGCAGGAACTGACGCGGCATGCCACCGCCGGAGAGCTGCTGTGAATCCACCGACCGACCCTCGCGATGCGGAAGCGCGCGCGCTGGCAAAGGCGTTGCGTGAGCAGGCACAGCAGGAAGAAACGCCGGATGTGAGCGAGGCGCTGCAGAAGCGCATTGCCGCTGAGTCGCGCGACGGTGGCGTGGGTTATGTGGTGGTGCAGGTGCTGTTGTTTGGCGCCCTGCTGGCTGCGGCGGCCTGGTATTTCTGGCACTGAGGCACCCGCCGGGCAAGGGGCCGCTCCAATCGCGGTGGGTAGAGGCCAACCTGGGTCGGCGTTTGGGCGTGTGTGCCAACCAAGGTTGGCAGCTACCAGAACGGTTGACCCCTGCGACAAAGTGAAGCAGCGCGTCACCCGGTCGCATCCCGTCTTAACGAAATCCTCCTAAAGTGGTCCGGTATCCCACCGGTCGCAGGCAGGAGGCGTCCCTTGGACGCGTTGTTGTTGTCCCGGATCCAGTTCGGATTCGTCATCAGTTTCCACGTGCTGTTCCCCGCCTTCACCATCGGTACGGCCAGCTGGCTGGCCTTCATCGAGTGGCGCTGGCTGCGCACGAGGCTGCCCGTGTGGCGCGAGCTGTATTTCTTCTGGCAGAAGATCTTCGCGGTGTCGTTCGGCATGGGCGTGGTCAGCGGCATCGTCATGGCCTTCCAGTTCGGCACCAACTGGCCGCGGCTGAGCGAGGTGGCCGGCACGGTCATCGGCCCGCTGCTGACCTACGAGGTGCTGACCGCGTTCTTCCTGGAAGCCAGCTTCCTCGGCGTGATGATGTTCGGCTGGGGCCGGGTCTCGCCGCGCCTGCATTTCCTGTCCACCTGCATGGTGGCGCTGGGCACGCTGTTCTCCACGTTCTGGATCCTGTCGTCCAACAGCTGGCTGCACACGCCGGCCGGCTACGAGATGGTCAACGGCATCGTGCATCCGGTGGACTGGTGGCAGGTGGTGTTCAACCCTTCGTTCCCCTACCGCCTCGCGCACATGGCGCTGGGCTCGTTCATCACCACCTGCTTCGTGATCGGTGGCGTGGGTGCGTGGTACCTGCGCAAGGGCACGCACGTGGAAGCGGGCCGGCGCATGCTGATCGCCGCCGTGGCATTCGCCGCGCTGACCGTGCCGGTGCAGATCTTCGTCGGCGACATGCATGGCCTGAACACGCTCAAGCACCAGCCGATGAAGATCGCGGCAGTGGAAGCGCATTGGCATGAGACCCGGGAAGGCGAGGGCGTACCGCTGGTGGTGTTCGCGCTGCCCAACGAGAAGGAGGAGCGCAACGATTTCGAAGTGGCCATCCCGAAGCTGGGCAGCGTGATCCTGACCCACAGCCTGGACGGCACCTTCGACCCGCTGACCTCGGTACCTGCCAGTGAGCGGCCGCCGGTGACGCCGGTGTTCTTTGCCTTCCGCATCATGGTCGGGCTGGGCACGCTGATGCTGCTGCTGGCCTGGGTGTCGGCCTTCCAGCTGTGGCGCAACAAGCTGCTCGATTCGCCATGGCTGCTGCGCGGCTGGAACTGGATGCTGCCCAGCGGTTTCATCGCGCTGCTGTCGGGGTGGTTCGTCACCGAGATGGGGCGCCAGCCATGGGTGGTGTATGGCCTGCTGCGCACCGCCGATGCGGTCGGCCCGCAGAGCGCGTGGATGACCGCGCTGTCGCTGGGTGTCTACGTGGTTGGCTATGCCTTCGTGTTCGGCTGGGGCATCTGGTACCTGGTGAAGATCCTGCGCCACGGACCGCAGCCCTACGCCGAAGGGCCGTCGCTGGACCACGGCAGCCACACCCCGGCGCGCCCGCTGTCGGCAGCCGACGAACCGCTGGAGGAGCGCTGACGTGGACCTGATGACCTGGCTGCCGGTGGCGTGGTTCGCGGTGATCGGCTTCGGCGTGCTGATGTACGTGGTGCTGGACGGCTTCGTGCTTGGCATCGGCATCCTCGCCCCCTTCGCCGAGGACGAGGAGCAGCTGGACCTGATGATGAACACCGCCGCGCCGATCTGGGACGGCAACGAGACCTGGCTGGTGCTGGGTGGTGCCGGCCTGCTGGCGGCCTTCCCCAGGGCCTATGCGGTGCTGTTGTCGGCGCTGTACCTGCCGGTGCTGGTGCTGGTGGTGGCGCTGGTGTTCCGTGGCGTGGCCTTTGAATTCCGCTTCAAGGCACATCGGTCACGCCGGCTGTGGAGCGTGGCCTTCGGCCTCGGTTCGCTGCTGGCGACGTTCGCCCAGGGCGTGATCCTGGGCACCCTGGTGCAGGGCATCCCGCTGGTGGACGGTGTCTATCAGGGCGGGCCGTTCGCCTGGTTCAGCCCGTTCGCGATGCTGACCGGTGCCGCGCTGGTGGCCGGCTATGCGCTGCTGGGCAGCACCTGGCTGATTCTGAAGACCGAAGGGCGCGTGCAGGCGCTGGCGCGGCAGATGACCCGGCCGCTGGTGGTGGCGGTGATCGCGGCGATGGGCCTGGTCAGCAGCTGGCTGCCGTTCCTCGATTCGCGGTTGATGGCGCGCTGGTTCAGCGACGGCAACTTCTGGTGGCTGTCGCCGGTGCCGCTGCTGACCCTGGCGGTAGCCGCTGCGCTGTGGCGCAGTGCCACCCACACGCGCCGTGACCTGCCGCCGTTCCTGCTCAGCCTGGCCCTGTTCGTACTTGGCTTCCTCGGCCTGGTGCTGGGGATGTGGCCCTACCTGCTGCCACCGTCGATGACCCTGTGGCAGGCCGCCGCGCCGGCCTCCTCGCTGGGCTTCACCCTGGTCGGGCTGGTCATTCTGCTGCCGGTCATCCTCGGCTACACGGCGTGGTCGTACCGGGTGTTCCGCGGCAAGGTGCACGCCGATACCGGTTACCACTGATCGATTGAAGCGGGGGCCGCCGGTGCCGGCTCCCGTGTTGGGGAATGTGAAACCTGCACACCCCGTGCAGGACGTGCTAGCGTGCGCTCCTTTCCGGCAGCCAGGGGGGCAGCCGGCGACGTCCTGGACGGACGCACGGCTGCAGGACTGGGGGGCCGCCGCGCGTCGCCGTAATGGCTCGTGCCTATCGTTCTCCCGTTGAAGCACCTTCGCTAAATGATCGAATTCTCCATCGTCGACTGGGCTGCCTGGGCGCCCGGCCTGAGCGAACGTAGCCAGTGGCTGGGCTGGGCCGATGCGCCGTATCCGCCGGTTGGCGAAGACACGCCGGCGCTGGCCGAGATCCCGGCAATGCAGCGCCGCCGCATCGAGCGGCTGGGCCGGATGGCGATCCAGGCCGCCTGCTGGTGCGAGGAGGGGCAGGGGGCGGACAGCCAGGTCCCGCTGGTGTTCGCCAGCCGCCACGGCGACGTGGCCCGTTCGATGGAGCTGCTGGGGGCGCTGTCCAATGATCAGCCCTTGTCACCAACGGGGTTCGGCCTGTCGGTGCACAACGCGATCGCTGCGTTGTACTCGATCGCGCGCGGCCACCGTGGCAACTACCTGGCGCTGGCCGCCGGCCAGGCCACGGTCGAAACCGCCTGCCTGGAAGCGGCCGGTCTGCTCGCCGATGGCGCCCGCGAAGTTCGGGTCGTGGTGTATGAGTCGCGCCTTCCCGAGATTTACGCGACGTTCGCCGACGAACCCGACCCGTTCTTTGCCTGGTGTTGGCGTTTGACGGCGCCGATGCCGGGCCAGCCGACCCTCTCCCTGCAGTGGGAGGCGGCGCCGGAGGCCCCTGCCACCGCCCCGGGCGCGCTGCCGCACGCGCTGGACCTGCACCGCTTCCTGCTGTCCGGTGCGCCGGCGCTGGAGCACGTGGCCCAGGGCCAGCGCTGGCACTGGGCGCGCCGTGGCTGAGGCGCTGCGCCGCCTCGATCATGCCTGGCGGGTGCTCGGCACCGGCCTGAGCTTTGCCGCATTCGGCATGGGTGGCCTGCTGCTGGGCGTGCTGGTGATGCCGGTGCTGCTGCTGATGCGCGACCCGGCGGTCCGTCGCCGCCGGGCGCGCCGGGTGGTTCAGGTTGCCTTTGCCAGCCATCTGCGCCTGATGCGCGCGCTGGGGGTGATGACCTACCAGATCGAGGGCGGTGAACGCCTGCAGCGTGACGGTTTGCTGGTGCTGGCCAATCACCCGACCCTGATCGACGTGGTCTGCCTGATCTCGCTGCTGCCCAACGCCGATTGCGTGGTGAAACGGGCCGTGGCCTGCAACCCGTTCATGCGCGGTCCGGTGCGGGCGGCCGGCTACATCTCCAATGACGATGGCGCTGGCCTGGTCGATGACTGCGTGGCGGCGGTGCACGCCGGCGGCACCCTGGTGATCTTCCCCGAAGGCACCCGCAGCGTGCCGGGCCAGCCGCCGCGGCTGCAGCGCGGGGCCGCCAACATCGCCGTCCGTGGCCGGCTGGACATCACCCCGGTGCGGATCACCTGCACCCCGCCCACGTTGACCAAGGGACAGAAGTGGTATCGTGTCCCCTCACGTCGCTTTCACGTTCGGCTGCAGATCGGCGAAGATATCCCGATCGCGCCCTTCCTGGCCGATGACGACTCGCCAAGGGGGGATGCCTTGGCAGCCCGCCGCGTCACCGAGCACCTTTCTCGTTATTTCGACCTGTCTGGAGATCCGCCCCGTGCAAGCACTTGAGCACGAGATCAAGGAATTGATCATTTCCTCCCTTTCGCTGGAGGACATCACGCCGGAGGACATCGATCCGACCGCGCCGCTGTTCGTCGAGGGCCTCGGCCTGGATTCGATCGACGCGCTGGAGCTGGGCCTGGCGCTGCAGAAGAAGTACGGTGTCAGCCTCTCGGCCGATTCGGAAGAAACCCGTCGCCATTTCTCCAGCGTGCGCGCGCTCGGCGAGTTCGTCGCCGCCCGCCAGTCGTAACGGCGCCAGGAATAGCCATGACCAAGAATGAACTGTTCGAACGCATCGTCAGCATCCTGACCGACAGCTTCGAGATTGAAACCGCCCGGATCACCCCCGAGGCCCGGCTCTACGACGACCTGGACATCGACAGCATCGATGCGGTCGACCTGATCGTGCAGCTCAAGCCACTGCTCGGCCGCAACCTGCAGCCGGAAGCGTTCAAGGCCGTGCGCACCGTGCAGGACATCGTTGATGTCGTGTATGGACTGCTGCCGGACCAGGCAGCCGCCTGACCGCAGCGCCGGCGGCTTCGCCATGGCTCGCGCACGTACCGTCGTGGTGGCAGCGATTTCGCTTGCCTACCCGCTGCTGGTGTACCTGGCGATGGGCCGCTTCGAGCCGCGCTGGCTGTCGCTGCTGCTGTTCACCCTGGCCCTGCTGCGTGCGCTGAGCACGCGCCAGCCGTTGTGGTGGGCCGCCGCCGCCGGCACCGGCCTGCTGGCGGTGCTGGCCACCGTGCTCAACCAGGCCCTGCCGCTGAAGCTGTACCCGGCGCTGGTCAATGCGGTGATGCTGGCGGTGTTCGGCACCAGCCTGCGCTTCGGGCCGCCGTTGGTGGAGCGCCTGGCACGGCTGCAGGAACCGGACCTGCCCCCGTTCGCGGTGGCCTATACCCGCCGCGTCACCCAGGTGTGGTGTGGCTTCTTCGTTCTCAACGGCAGCCTGGCCCTGCTGACCGCGCTGTACGCGTCGGACCGGGTCTGGATGCTCTACAACGGATTGTTGGCGTACGTGATGATGGGCGTGTTGTTCGCAGGTGAGTGGCTGATGCGGCGGCGGGTGAAGGCGGCGCACGCGCATGGCTGAGTGGATTGCCCTGGACCGGCTGCTGCTGGAGGCGCGGCCGCAGCGCAGCGTCGGCCTGTGCGACGGAGACATGGTTGACCACGCCTGCTTCCGCCAGCGCGTACGGGGCTGGCGCGCCGCCTTTGCGGCGGCTGAAGGCCGCGACTGGGCCCTGTATTTCGATGACGCCGTGGCCTTCGCTGCGGCGCTGTTCGGCGCCTGGCATGCCGGCAAGCGGGTGTTCCTGGCCGCTGACAACCTGCCGGCCACGCTGCAGGCGCTGCAGCCGCAGGTGAGCGGTTTCGCGGGCGACGTACCGGCCGACTACCGCCCGCTGGCGGCGCCGGACGCCACACTGGACGACGAACTGCAGGCGCTGGACGAGCGCGCCTGCGAGCTGTGCGTGTTCACCTCCGGCAGCACCGGCCAGCCCAGTGCGATCGGCAAGCGCCTGGACCAGCTGGCGCGCGAGGTGGAAGCGCTGCAGGCCGCGTTCGGTGCGCAGCTGGATGGCGCGCAGGTGCACGGCACGGTGTCCCACCAGCACATCTACGGGCTGCTGTTCCGCGTGCTGTGGCCGCTGGCCGCCGGCCGCCTGATCCATCCGCGTCGGTTCTTCCACGAAGACCTGGTGGGTGCGCTGGCCGGTACCGACACGGTGCTGGTGGCGACGCCGGCCCATCTCAAGCGCCTGCCCGAGCAGCTCGACTGGGCCAGCCTGCATGGCCGCCTGCGCGCGGTGTTCTCCTCCGGTGGCCCGCTGCCGGAGGACGCGGCGCGACACGTGCGGCAGTGGTTGGGCGTGGCCCCGACCGAGGTCTATGGCAGCAGCGAGACCGGCGGTATCGCCTGGCGCCGCTGGGACACCGACCTGCCGCCGTGGCAGCCGCTGCCGGGTGTGCAGTGGCGGATCGACGACGGCTGCCTGGCGGTGGCCTCGGCGCATCTGGAAACCCCCGGCTGGTGGCGCACCCAGGACCGCGTGGAAGCCCTGGCCGATGGCCGTTTCCGGCTGCTGGGCCGCGCCGACCGCATCGTCAAGATCGAAGAGCGCCGCGTCTCGCTGGATGCGCTGGAACGCGCGCTGCGCGAAGACGCCGAAGTGGATGACGTGCGCGTGCTGGTGCTGCCCGGGCAGCGCGAGCAGCTGGCCGCCGTGGTGGTTCCGGCCGATCCGGCGCTGCTGGAGGGCGGCGACGCCGCGCGCCGTGCACTGGGCCAACGCCTGGGCGCGCGTCTGGCGCATGCGCATGACGCGGTGACCCGGCCGCGCCGTTGGCGCCTGGTGCAGGCGTTGCCGATCAACGCGCAGGGCAAGGTGACCCAGGCGGCATTGGCGGCGCTGTTCCAGCCACTGATGCCGGTGCCGGTCTGGGACCGCCGCGACGCCGCCAGCGCCACGCTGCGCATGACCCTCGACCCGGCGCTGCGGCCGTTCCAGGGCCACTTCCCGCAGGCGGCGATCCTGCCCGGTGTTGCGCAGTTGGACTGGGCGATGCGTTTCGGCCGCCAGGCATTTGCGATGCCGCGCGCGTTCCTGCGCATGGACGCGGTGAAGTTCCAGCACGTGGCCCGCCCCGGCGATGAGTTGACCCTGCAGCTGGACTGGGATGCCGCACGCAACGTGTTGGCCTTCCGCTATACCTCCAGCCACGGTGTGCATGCCAGCGGCAAGGTGGTCTTCGCCGATGCGGACTGACCCGGCCGTTGCCGGTGCCGCGTTCGCGCCACTGGTGGTGATTCCCGTCTACGACCACGAGCACGCCATCGTGGCGGTGGTCGACGGTGTGCAGGCCGCTGGCCTGCCTTGCCTGTTGGTCGACGATGGTTCGCATGAGGCGTGCGCGGCGGTGCTGCGCACGCTGGCACAGCGCCAGGGCGTTGACCTGCTGCGCCTGGACGCCAACCAGGGCAAGGGTGGGGCGATGCTGGCCGGTTTTGCTGAAGCCGGCGCGCGTGGCTACAGCCACGTGCTGCAGATCGACGCAGACGGCCAGCACGATACCGCTGACCTGCCACGCTTCATCGAGGCCGCGCGTGTGCATCCCGACGCGGTGATCTGCGGCATTCCGGCCTACGACGCCAGTGTTCCCAAGGCACGCCTGTATGGCCGCTACGCCACCCACGTCTGGGTCTGGATCAACACGCTGTCGCTGCACCTGCGCGACACCATGTGCGGCTTCCGGGTGTATCCACTGCCACCGGTGCTGCGCCTGATCGGTGAAGAGACCATCGGCCGGCGCATGGATTTCGATACTGAAGTGATGGTGCGCCTGTACTGGCGCCAGCTGCCGGTCGAGCACCTGGCCACGCGCGTGACCTATCCCGCCGATGGCGTGTCGCACTTCGATGTGTGGCGCGACAACGTGCGCATCAGCCGCATGCACACCCGCCTGTTCTTCGGCATGCTCTGGCGCGCACCGCGGCTGCTGTGGCGCCGCCTGCAGGGGCAGCGCTGAGATGGCGACCGCGCAGGATGCCCCGCACTGGGCCGATATCGGCGAATCGACGTCGGTGGCCGGCGTGCTGTTCCTGTGCTGGGTGCACCGCTGGTTCGGGCGCTGGCCATTCCGCCTGTGCGCGTGGCCGGTGGTGGCCTGCCATTGGCTGGGCAACCGTGTGGGGCGACAGGCCTCGATGCAGTACCTGCAGCGGCTGCAGGCATACAGCGGTGTGCTCGGCCGCGCGCCGACCCGGCGCGACAGCCTGTGCCACTTCTTCGCCTTCGCCGACACGATGCTGGACAAGATCCTCGGCCTGGGCGGGCGCTACCCGGCCAACCGTATTCACCTGCACCGCGACCTGGTGCTGCAGAAGATCGCGCGCCGCGAAGGCGGTCTGATCCTCACCGCGCACATCGGCTGCCTGGAACTGTGCCAGGTGCTGGCCGAACAGGTGCCGGGGTTCCGCATCACCGTGCTGGTGCATACGGCGCATGCGCAGCGCTTCAATCGCCTGCTGCAGCGGCTGGACCCGCTGGCGGCGGTGGAGCTGGTGCAGGTGACCGAAATGGGGCCGGCCACCGCGGTGATGCTGGCCGAGCGCGTGGCGGCCGGTGGCTTCGTCGCCATCGTCGGCGACCGCACGCCGGTGCAGGGCGGCCGCAGCGTCACCGCCGATTTCCTCGGCCATCGCGCGCCATTCCCGATCGGCGCCTATGTGCTGGCCGCGGCGCTGGGCTGCCCGGTCTACACCATGGCCTGCCTGCACCAGGGCGAGGGCTATCGCGTGGCATTTGAACAATTCGCCGAACGCATCGTGCTGCCGCGCGGCTCGCGCGACGCGGCACTTGCCGAACAGGCACAGCGCTTCGCGCGCTGGCTGGAACTCCAGGTCATCCAGTCCCCGTTGGACTGGTTCAATTTCTTCCCCTTCTGGGATCAGGCTCCGCATGACGACTGACGCCGTACCCGTGTGCCGCTTTGGCGATGCACCGTTGACCATCGAAGACGTGGTTGCCCTGGCCCAGCGCCAGTGCGAGGGCGCACTGAGCGACGCGCCGGCGTTCCGCGCACACATCCAGCGCGGTGCCGACTTCCTTGACCGCCTGCTGCGCGAGGATGGCGTGATCTACGGTGTGACCACCGGCTATGGCGATTCGTGCACGGTGAACATCCCGCCGGCACTGGTGGCTGAACTGCCGCACCACCTGTACACCTACCATGGCTGCGGCCTGGGCCGCTACCTGGACCCGGTCGAGACCCGTGCGGTGCTGGCCGCGCGCCTGGCATCGCTGGTGCGCGGCATGTCCGGTGTCAGCGTGCCGCTGCTGGAAGGCCTGGCCACGCTGCTGCAGCACGATGTGCTGCCGATGATCCCGGCCGAAGGCTCGGTCGGTGCCAGCGGCGACCTGACCCCGCTGTCGTACGTGGCTGCGGTGCTGTGTGGCGAGCGCGAGGTGCTGCACGATGGCCGCGTGCAGCCGGCGGCCGAGGTGCTGGCGAAGATCGGCATGACCCCGCTGAAGCTGCGGCCGAAGGAAGGCCTGGCGATCATGAACGGCACAGCGGTGATGACCGGCCTGGCCTGCCTGGCCTGGCAGCGCGCCGACTACCTGGCGCGCATGGCCACGCGCCTGACCGCGTTCAACGTGCTGGCCAGCGACGGCAACGCGCACCACTTCGACGAAACCCTGTTCGCGGCCAAGCCGCATCCGGGCCAGGGCCGCATCGCCGCGCGTCTGCGCAGCGACCTGCACAGCGAGCGTCCGCCGCGCAATGAACAGCGCCTGCAGGACCGCTACTCGCTGCGCTGCGCGCCGCACGTGATCGGCGTGCTGGAGGACAGCCTGCCGTTCCTGCGCCAGCTGATCGAAACCGAACTGAACAGCGCCAACGACAATCCGCTGATCGATGCCGATGGCGAGCGCATCCTGCATGGCGGCCACTTCTACGGCGGCCACATCGCGCTGGCGATGGACACCCTGAAGAACACCGTAGCCAACGTGGCCGATCTGCTCGACCGCCAGTTGGCGCTGGTGGTCGATGCCCGCTACAACCATGGCCTGCCGGCCAACCTGTCGGCGGCCACGGGCCCGCGCGCGGCCATCAACCACGGCCTGAAGGCGCTGCAGATCAGCGTGTCGGCCTGGACGGCCGAAGCGCTGAAGCAGACCCTGCCGGCCAGCGTGTTTTCGCGCTCCACCGAGTGCCACAACCAGGACAAGGTCAGCATGGGCACCATCGCCGCGCGCGACTGCCTGCGCGTGATCGAGCTGACCGAGCAAGTGGTGGCCGCGATGCTGATCGCCGCCCGCCAGGGCCTGGCGCTGCGCGAACGGGTTGGCCTGAACGCGCAGCTGCATGGCAGTCTGGCCGACATGTACGCCGACCTGGGGCAGCGCATCGCCCTGGTTGAAGAAGACCGCGCGCTGGATCGCGAACTGCGGGAACTGCTGGTGGAGATCCGCGCGCAACGTTGGGAGCTGTATGCCGGTGAATGAGGCCATCGAACGGGTCGGCGAGGTTGCGCTGACCCCCGCCTTCCATGACTGCGATCCGATGAACGTGGTCTGGCATGGCAACTACTTCAAGTACTTCGAGATCGCGCGCTGCGCGCTGCTCGGGCGCTATGACTACGACTACCCGCAGATGCTCGAATCGGGCTACCTGTGGCCGGTGGTCGATGCCCGGGTGAAGTACGTGCGCCCGCTGCTGTTCAACCAGGCGCTGCGCGTGGTTGCGCGCATCGTGGAATGGGAGAACCGGCTGAAGATCGAGTACGAGATCCTTGATGCGGAAAGCGGCCAGGTGCTGACCCGCGCGATGACCATCCAGGTCGCGGTGGACGCGGCCAGCAAGGAAATGCTGTACCAGTGCCCGCCGGTACTGTGGGAACGCCTGGGAGTGCCTGCGCCGTGAACATGCTTGCCCGTCTTTCCAGCGTGCTGCTGTGCGCGCTGATGTTCATTGCCGCACCGCAGGTGCAGGCCGCCGACCCCGCCATCGATGCGATCACCCAGGCGGTGGCGCGGCCGGACGTGCTGCGTGGCCAGTTCAGCCAGGAAAAGCAGGTCAGCGGCTTCAAGAACCCGCTGCGCTCGCAGGGCCAGTTCGTGGTCGCGCGCCAGCATGGCGTGATCTGGACCACGCTCAAGCCGTTCCCCTCCGAAGTGGTGGTCACCGCCGACCGCATCCTCAGCCGCCAGCGCGATGGCAGCACCCGTGTCGAGCTCGATGCGCGGCAGCAGCCGGCGATGCGTTCGGTGAACGCGATCATGTTCGCGCTGATGAGTGGCGACGTGCAGGCGCTGTCCGGCCAGTTCAACGTGGCGGCCAGCCGTGAAGGGCAGGGCTGGCGGCTGCGACTGACGCCGAAGTCGGCGATGCTGGCCAAGGCGTTCCAGTCGCTGACCCTGCAAGGTGACCGCTACGTGCGCCAGGTCGAGATCGTCGAGGCCAACAAGGACCGCACGCAGATCCAGTTCAGTGCACTGAGCGAAGCGCCGGCCACGCTCACCGCCGACGAGGCACGCCGCTTTGAGTGAGGGGGCAGCATCGAACGGGCCGGACCGGTTGCGGCGCTGGTGGCACTGGCTGGGCATCGCCTGGCTGGTGCTCCTGCTGGTGTTGGGTGCGCAGCAATGGCGCCTGTGGAGCCAGCAGTCGCGGATCGACACCGACATCCTCGCCCTGCTGCCGCAGGACGCGCATGACCGCCTGTTGAGTGACGTCACCCGGCGCATCGCCGACGGCAGCTCGCGCCAGGTGGTGGTGCTGCTGGGCAGCAAGGATGGCGCCGCCGCCAAGCGCGCACAGGCGGCGTTCGCTGCGGCGATGGCGGCGGATGCCGACAGCGCGTTGCTGGTGCCCAGTGGTTCGATCGAAGGCTGGTTCGACGAGGCGCGCGCGTTCTACGCGCCGTACCGCGACCGCCTGCTGACCCCGGCCCAGCGCGAGCAGCTGCAGGGCAGCGAGCCGGGCGCGTTGGCCGAGCAGGCGTTGGCTGCGCTGTACGGTCCGATGGGCGCACCGCGCCTGACCGATTGGCGGCAAGACCCGCTCTCGCTGTGGCCGCAATGGTGGCAGCAGCAGGCGCAGGGGTCGGGGTTGCGGCTGGGCGATGATGGCCTGCTCGAAGCCGAGGGCAGGCATTGGGCCGTACTGCAGTTCGATACGCCGGGGTCGGCGTTCCAGCTTGACGGCGAGCGCCATCTCGACGGCCTGCTGGAACGTGCCGGGCTGGCCGCCAGGGCGGCGGTGCCCGAGCTGGAAATCCTGCATGCGGGTGTGCCGCTGCACGCCGAAGCGGCGGCGGTGCAGGCCAACCAGGAGATCAACACGATCGGCTGGGGCTCGCTGGCCGCAGTGCTGCTGCTTGTGTGGCTGGCGTTCCGTTCGCTGCGGCCGATCCTGCTGGTCGCCGCGTCGTTGCTGATCGGCTGCGGCGTGGCGCTGGCGGTGACCGTACTGGTGTTCGGAAAGGTGCACGTGCTCACCCTGGTGTTCGGCGCGTCGCTGGTGGGCGTGGCCGAGGACTACGGCATCCATTGGTTCGCTTCGCGCCAGGCCGAACCGGCTGATCGTCGCTGGAAGCTGCTGCGGCACCTGCTGCCCGGCCTGTGGCTGGCCCTGCTGACCAGCGCGCTGGCCTACCTGGCACTGGGCCTGGCCCCGTTCCCGGGCCTGCGCCAGATGGCATTGTTCTCGGTGGTCGGCCTGGCCGCCGCCTTCCTTACGGTGATTTTCTGGTTCCCGTGGCTGGATGGCGGTGAGATCCGCCAGACCCGTTTCTCGCAGTGGCTGGGCAACACGCTGGAGCGCTTCCCGCGGTTGCATGGCCGCCGGCCGGTGACGGTGTTCGTGGGGATCACGCTGGCGCTGTCTGCCATCGGCATTGCCCGCCTGAACAGCAACGACGACCTGCGCAGCCTGCAGTCCTCGCCGCCGGCGTTGATGGCCCAGCAGATCCGCCTGAGCCAGCTGCTGGGCATGCCCAGCCCGGCGCAGTTCTACCTGGTGCAGGGCAGTGACGCCGCACAGCT
This sequence comes from Stenotrophomonas sp. AR029, assembly GCF_047520695.2. Lineage (NCBI taxonomy): Bacteria > Pseudomonadati > Pseudomonadota > Gammaproteobacteria > Lysobacterales > Lysobacteraceae > Stenotrophomonas > Stenotrophomonas sp. AR029. Next base: position 635,367 of record NZ_JAXBQQ020000001.1, read on the forward strand.
GCTGCAGCGCGAAGAAGCGCTGACCGAACGCCTGCGTGTACTGGCCAACGACAAGCGCATTGGTGGCTACCGTGCGATCAGCGACTGGCTGCCGTCGCCAGCGCGCCAGCAGGCCGATGCCGCGCTGACCGCCAAGGTGGAACCGGGCGTGCTGGACGCGGTGTCCGAGGCGGTCGGCGAACCGCTGCCGCGCCCGGATTTCGCCGCTACGCCGCTGACCGCGGAGGCGTTCCTGGCCTCGCCGGCCTCGCAGCCGTTCCGCCACCTGTGGGTGGGCGAGGTCGGCGGGCAGATGATCAGCGTGGTGATGGTCGATGACCTGTCGCGCGCCGATGCGCTGGCCACCCTGCGCGGGGCGGCCGAAGGCCTGCCGGGTGTGCGCTGGGTGGACCGCACCGCCGACTTCTCGCAGCTGCTGGGCCACTACCGCAAGCTGATGGGCGGGCTGCTGCTGGTCGGCATCGTGCTGGTGTTCGGCGCGCTGTGGCTGCGCTATCGCCGCCAGGCCTGGCGCGTGTTCGCGCCGACCCTGATTGCCGGTGCGCTGACCCTGGGCCTGCTGGGCCTGTTCGGCCAGCCACTGCAGCTGTTCAACGTGCTGGCACTGATGCTGTTGCTGGGCATGGGCATCGACTACGGCATTTTCCTGATCGAGCACCGCGGCGACGCCAGTGCCTGGCTGGCCGTGTGCGTGGGCGCGGCCAGCACCTGGCTGTCGTTCGGCTTGCTGGGCCTGTCGCAGACCCCAGCGTTGCGCGCGTTCGGCCTGACCCTGCTGTTCGGCATCGGCCTGGTCTGGCTGATCTCGCCGCTATTCCGTCCGCCGCCGCACGATCTGCCGCCGGCCTGAACCTGTTTCCGACTTCCTTCTTTCCACTTGATCGAGCAACAAGGACGCACCGATGAACACTGCTGTGGATGCTGTCGAACGTACTGAAATCCTGATCATCGGCGCGGGCCCGGCCGGTTCGGTGGCTGCGGCGATGCTGCGCCAGCAGGGCCGCCAGGTGCTGATGCTGGAACGCCAGCAGTTTCCACGCTTCTCCATCGGCGAAAGCCTGCTGCCGCAGAGCATGGAGTACATCGAGGCGGCCGGCCTGCTGCAGGATGTGGTCGAGGCGGGCTTCCAGTACAAGAACGGTGCCGCCTTCGTGCACGGCGAAGCGCGCACTGCATTCGACTTCAGGAAGAAGTTCTCGCCGGGTTGGGGCACCACCTACCAGGTGCAGCGCGCCGACTTCGACAACGTGCTGGCACGCGGTGCCGAGCGCATGGGCACCACGCTGCGCTTCGGCGACGAAGTGCTTGCGGTCGAGCCGGGCGAGCAACCGGCGGTGACGGTACGTCGCCCGGACGGCAGCGAGTACCGCATCGAGGCCGATTTCATCCTCGACGCCTCAGGCTTCGCGCGCCTGCTGCCGCGCCTGCTGCAGCTGGAGTCGCCGTCCAACTTCCCGGTGCGCGGCGCGATCTTCTGCCACGTGCGCGACAACATTCCGGCCGAAGCGGACTTCGACCGCAACAAGATCCTGATCACCACCCACCCCGAGCACATCGACGTCTGGTACTGGACGATTCCGTTCTCCAACGGCTGCTGTTCGCTGGGCGTGGTCGCCGAGCCGTCGTTCTTCGAGCGCTACGAGGGTGACGACCTGCAGAAGCTGCAGGCCATCGTCGGCGAGGACCCCAACCTGACCCGCCTGCTGGCCAACGCCGAATGGGCGGTGCTGCCGGTGCGCCGGATCACCGGCTATTCGGCCAATGTCAGTTCGCTGTGGGGGCCCGGCTACGCGTTGCTGGGCAACGCCGGCGAGTTCCTCGATCCGGTGTTCTCCTCCGGCGTGACCATTGCCTTCAAGTCCGCGCAGCTCGCCAGTGAATGCCTCAAGCGCCGCTATGCCGGCCAGGCCGTGGACTGGGAGGCCGAGTTCTCGATCCCGCTGCGCGCGGGCGTGAAGACCTTCCGCCGCTTCGTCGAAAGCTGGTACCAGGGCGGCTTCCAGAAGATCATCTACCACCCGCAGCAGCAGCCCGAAGTGCGCGACATGATCAGCTCCATCCTGGCCGGTTACGCCTGGGACACCAAGAATCCGTATGTGGCCGATGAAAGTGGTCGCCGCATGCGCGTGCTGGAGGAATTGTGCAGCGCCTGATCTTCCGTACTGCAGCCCTGCTGCTGTGCCTGCTGCTGGCCGCCTGTGCCGGCCGCATGCCGAAACCGCAGGTGGAACTGCCGCCGCTGCGCCTGGCGCCAGCCAGCCTGCCGGCGCCGCTGGCGCTGCAGCAGCAGCTGCATTTCCGCTTCGGCACGCATGAGCGCGTTCTCGACGCGCTGCTGGAAGCCGACGCCCAGCAGGTGCAGCTGGCCGTGCAGGCGATGGGCCAGACCGGCGTGCGCCTGCAATGGGACGGCCAGCAGCTGACCCAGCAGCGCGCGCCATGGCTGCCACCGCAGGTGCGCGCCGAGCGCGTGCTGGATGACCTGCAGTTCGCGCTGTGGCCGACCGCGGCCATTGCCGCCGTGCTGCCGGCGGGCTGGCAGGTCAGTGATGATGGCCATCAGCGCAGCCTGTCGCGTGAGGGCACCGTGTGGCTGCACCTGCAGCGGCTGGACGATGGCAGCGTGCAGCTGGACAACCGCGCCGAAGGCTATGCGCTGCGCATCGAATCGATCGACATGGCCGGGCCGGACCGATGAGCGCACCGATCTACCTGAACGAGCTGGGTGTGGTCTGTGCACTCGGCGCTGGCCGCGCCGCCGTGACGTCGGCACTGTTCGCCGACGCGCCGGGCGGGCTCAGCGACAACGAGAGCCTGTTGCCGGGGCGCACCCTGGCGCTGGGGGAAGTACGCACGCCGCTGCCGGCGCTGGATGACCTGCCGGTGGCGCTGCGCGGGCGCAACAATGCCCTGCTGGACGTGGCATTGGCTCAGATCGCGCCGGCAGTGGCTGCGGCGATCGCCCGCCATGGCGCCGAGCGCGTAGCGGTGGTGCTGGGCACCAGCACCTCGGGCATTGGTGAATCCGAGCAGGCATTGCGCAGCCATGCCGAACAGGGCCAGTGGCCGCAGGGCTTTGATTACGCCCAGCAGGAAATGGGCACCGCCGCGCAGTTCGTGCGCCAGCGCAGTGGCGCACAGGGGCCGGCATGGACCCTGTCCACTGCCTGCTCGTCCAGTGCCAAGGCGCTGATGTCGGCCGCACGCATGCTGCGCGCCGGCATCGTCGATGCGGTGATCGCCGGTGGCGCCGATTCGCTGTGCCGCTTCACCGTAGCCGGCTTCAGCGCGCTGGAATCGGTCTCGGCCCAACGTTGCAATCCGTTCTCGCAGCATCGTACTGGTATCAACATCGGCGAAGGCGCCGCGCTGTTCCTGCTCACCCGCGAACCCGGCCCGGTATGCCTGGCGGGGTGGGGCGAGTCGGCCGACGCCCACCACATGTCCGCCCCGGACCCGCAGGGCCTGGGCGCCATCGACGCCCTGCAGCAGGCGCTGCAGCGTGCTGGCTGGGCCGCCGGCGAAGTGGACTATGTGAACCTGCATGGGACCGCGACCGGCCACAACGATGCGATGGAAAGCCTGGCCGTGTCGCAGGTGCTCGGCAGCCACGTGCCGGCCAGTTCGACCAAGCCGTTGACCGGCCATACGCTGGGTGCCTCGGGTGCCATCGAGGCGGCGCTGTGCTGGATCGTGCTGGCCGAGAACCCGCAGCAGCTGCTGCCGCCGCACTGGTGGGACGGCGTGGCCGACCCGGCACTGCCGGTGCTGCCGCTGGTCGCACCGGGCACGCGCCTTGCGCAGCCGCCACGGCGGGTGCTGAGCAATTCGTTCGCCTTCGGCGGCAGCAATGCCGTGCTGGCACTGGAGCGTCGATGAACACGCTGTACGCGATCGAAGACGTGGTGCCGCACCGCCAGGACATGTGCCTGCTGGAGCGCATCACGCAGTGGGACCAGGACGCCATCGAGGCCGAACTGGTGGTGCCCGAGGCCGGCCTGTTCGTCGAGGATGACCAGGTGCCGGCATGGGTCGGCATCGAGTACATGGCGCAGGCCATCGCGGCCTGGGCCGGTTGCCGAGCGCGTGCGACCGGCAGGCCACCGCAGCTGGGCTTCCTGCTCGGCAGCCGCCGCTACAGCAGCGCGCGCAGCAGCTTCCCCAGCGGTTCGCGGCTGCGCGTACAGGCGCGCTGCGAGCTGTTGGGTGACAATGGATTGGGGATGTTCGCCTGCCGCATCCTGGCAGGCGAGGAAGAATGGGCGACAGCCAACGTGTCGGTGTTCGAACCGGCCGACGCGATGGCCTATCTGGAGAGTGGACAGGCATGACAGGGAATCGAAGCGTGCTGGTGACCGGCGCCAGCCGGGGCATCGGCCGGGCCATCGCGCTGCGCATCGCGCGCGATGGCTTCGACGTGGTGGTGCATTGCCGCAGCCGCGTGGATGAAGCACAGGCGGTGGTCGCCGAGATCCAGGCACTGGGCCAGCAGGCCCGCGTGCTGGTGTTCGACGTGGCCGACCGCGCGTCTGCGCGGGCCGCTCTGGAGGCCGATGTCGAAGCGCACGGCGCTTACTACGGCGTGGTCTGCAATGCCGGCATCGCCCGCGATGGCGCCTTCCCGGCGCTGTCAGCGGACGATTGGGACCAGGTCATCCACACCAACCTGGATGGCTTCTACAACGTGCTGCATCCGCTGATCATGCCGATGGTGCGGCGGCGCAAGCCGGGCCGCATCGTCACCCTGTCGTCGGTCTCCGGACTGGCCGGCAACCGCGGGCAGGTCAACTACAGTGCCGCCAAGGCCGGCATCATCGGCGCCACCAAGGCTCTGGCGCTGGAACTGGCCAGCCGCCAGATCACCGTCAACTGCGTGGCCCCGGGCCTGATCGAGACCGAAATGCTCAACGACGAAGTGGTTGAACACGCGCTCAAGCTGATTCCCGCCGGCCGCGTTGGCCGCCCGGACGAAGTGGCGGCTACCGTGGCGTTCCTGCTGTCCGAACCGGCCGGCTACATCACCCGCCAGGTGATCTCGGTGAACGGAGGCATGCTCTGATGGCCGCCGATCGTCGCGTGGTGGTTACCGGCGCCGCTGCCATCAGTCCACTCGGCCACGACTGGCCGACCATCGAAGCGCACCTGCGCAGCTGCCGCAACGCGGTGCGTGCGATGCCCGAGTGGGATGTCTATGCCGGGCTGAACACCAAGCTGGCCGCGCCGGCGCAGGACTTCGAGCTGCCGCCGAACTACAACCGCAAGACCACCCGCTCGATGGGCAAGGTCGCGATCATGTCGGTGCGCGCCACCGAGGTGGCGCTGCGCGAGGCCGGCCTGAATGAGCATCCGGTGCTGCGCAGTGGCCGTACCGGCGTGGCCTATGGCTCCTCGTCCGGCAGCCACGAGGCCACCGGCGAATTCGGGCGCATGCTCAACGAATTCACCACCGATGGCATCAGCGCCACGACCTATCTGAAGATGATGAGCCACACCGCGCCGGTCAACATCGGCGTGTTCTTCGGCCTGTCCGGGCGCGTGTACACCACCTCCAGCGCCTGCACGTCGGGCAGCCAGGGTGTGGGCGCGGCCTATGAAGCCATCCGCAGCGGCAAGCAGACGGTGATGGTGGCCGGCGGTGCCGAGCAGCTCGATGCCACCGCTGCAGCGGTGTTCGACACGCTGTTCGCCACCAGCGTGCGCAACGACGCGCCGCAGACCACGCCTCGCCCGTTCGATGCCGGCCGCGATGGCCTGGTGCTGGGCGAGGGCGCCTGCACGCTGATCCTGGAAGACCTGGAACACGCGCAGGCGCGCGGCGCCACCATCCTTGCCGAGGTGGTCGGCTACGGCACCAACAGCGATGGCCAGCACGTCACCCAGCCCAGTGCCGACACCATGGCCCAGGCCATGCGCCTGGCATTGGAGGACGCGGGCCTGGACGCGGCGCAGATCGACTACGTCAACGCCCATGGCACCGCCACCGACCACGGCGACATCGCCGAGACCCAGGCCACCGCACAGGTGTTCGGCAGCCGCGTGCCGATCAGCTCGCTGAAGAGCTACGTCGGCCACATGCTGGGTGCCTGTGGCGCGTTCGAGGCCTGGGTGAGCATCCAGATGATGCGTGCCGGCTGGTTCGCGCCCACCCTGAACCTGGCCGCGGTCGACCCGCGCTGTGGCCAGCTCGACTTCATCACCGGGCAGGGCCGCGAACTGCAGGCCGAGTACGTGATGAGCAACAACTTCGCCTTCGGCGGCATCAACACCTCGCTGGTGTTCCGCCGCTGGAGCGAGTGATCCACTGCGCCAACACACCGTTCCCGTTACCTCCGCACCCTCGACAAGGAGATGTTCCGATGCGCCGCACTCTCATGATCGCCACGGCTACCGCGCTGCTGGCCCTGACTTCCACCGCTTCCGCCCGCGACACGCGTGTCGAACAGTCCCTGCAGGAACTGGTCAATTCGCAGGCCGCCAAGGACGCCGGCATCGACGGCAGCGTGCGTTTCTATCTGGCCGGCCAGCCGGTCAGCGTGCAGCAGCGCCTGGGCGAAGACGTGACCAACAAGAAGACCAACGCCGCCAACAAGAGCGATGCCGAGGCCTGCCGCTGGGTTGCGCTGTCGGCACTGCGCGCGCTGCAGGACGGTGCCAAGTCGCGCGGCGCCAACGCCGTGGTCGACATCGTCAGCTATTACAAGAAGAACGAGTTCAAGAGCAGCACCAACTACGAGTGCTACGCCGGTGCCATCCTCGCGGGTGTCGCGCTGAAGGGCACCTACGCCAAGGTCAAGTAAGCGCCCGTGTGGCGGCGGCGCAGCCTGAACGTCGCCGCCACATTGCTGAACCCCGCAGGCGAAACACCGCCGATCGCGCCGCCATCGTCGGCTGACGGCTTTCCCCGGTGTCGGCTTTCCGACACAATCATGGCTCTTCCCGGGTTATCGTCCCGCGGACATGCACGCCTACGTCTATAAAAGCCAACTCAAGCCGGACACCTACGTCTACGTTCCCCGACGCGATGATTTCAGCGCGCTGCCCGCGCCGCTGCTCACCTCGCTGGGGACGCTCGCCTTCGTGCTGGAGGTGGTCCTGGATGCCCAGCGCCGCCTGGCGCAGGCTGACCCGGAAAAGGTCCGCAGCGAAATGAGCGAGCGCGGGTTCTACCTGCAGGTGCCGCCGTCGGTGGCCAGCCTGATGCCGCGCCACTATGACTGACGCCTCCCGTCCGCGCATTCTGTCAATTGCCTTCGCCGCGGGCGCGGTGCTGGCGCTGGGCGCCGCCGTGGGCGGCGTTCCGGGTGCGGTCCTTGCCGCACTGGCGCAGCCCGCGTTCGCGTTGGCGATATCGTGGTGGCGCCGCAGCCGCGCGCTGCTGCCGCTGAAGGTGGTCGCACGCCAGGACCTGCCGGCGCTGCTGGCATTGTGGGCAGCCGCCCCGCTGTTGCTGGCGCTGCTGCTGGCCTGGCCGCTCGCAGCGCTGCGTGACAGCGGCAGCCTGGCGGCAGTGCTTGGCCTGAGCGTACTGGTCAGTGCCGGCCTGCTGGCGGCCTGGCGCACCTGGCCATTGTGGAACGATGTCGAACGCCTGGATGGCAGCCTGGCCCAGCACTGGCAGGCGCTGGCGGGGCGCGACCTGACTGCTTGGCGTGGCCTCGGCGTGGCCGCGCTGGTCATTGCGCTGGCCGCGCTGGTGGTGCTGCCGGCCTGGCCGGGCCTGTTGCCGGAAAGCGCGCGCTGGCCCGCCGCGCTGGCGGTCGTACTGCTGTCGCCGGTGCTGCACCTGCTGCTGCAGCGGGTCGCGCCTGCGCCGCTGGTGTCGTTGCGCTCCAGCCCGTTGGTGGCGTCCAGCGCTGAACCCGAACCGATGTTCGCAGCGGCGGCCGACGCCCTGCCGCTGGAGGCGATGGCGCCGCAGGAACTGACACCGGCGCTGTATGAAGCCGCCCGCCAGGGCCGCATCGACCGGGGCCTGCAGCTGCTGCAGGCCGGTGCCGATCCGTATGCGCTGCCGGACCCGAACTGGCGTGACCAGCGCAGCCTGGCGGTGCTGGCCGCGGTGCTGCCGGACCTGCGCCTGCTGCGCGAACTGATTGCCCGCGGCGTCGATGTGAATGCGCCGCACCGGGGCATGACCCCGCTGCTGGCGGCGACCCGCGACAGCTGGCATGGCCGCCCCGAAGCGGTGATGACCCTGCTCGCCAACGGCGCCGACTCGCGTGCCACCGACAGTGATGGCAACACCCCGCTGCACCATGCCGCACGCAGTTCCGACCCGGGGGTGGCCGCGCTGCTGCGCGATGCCGCTGCCGAAGTCGATGCGCTGAACCGTGATGGCTGGTCGCCGCTGGCGGTGGCCTGCCAGGTGGGCAACTGGCGTCTGGCCCGCTTCCTGCTCGAACGCGGTGCACGCTGCGAACCGGCCGATGGCACCCCGGTGCTGCTGGCCGCCGCCGCCACCGAGGATGACGATCCGGCGGGCGTGCAGCTGCTGCTCAAGCACAAGGCACGGGCCGACGCCCGCGATCGCCAGCGCCGCAGTGCGTTGCATGAGGCGGCCCTGGCCGGCCATGTCGAGATCATCGGCGTGCTGCTCGGCGCGGGCGCCAATCTGGAGGCGCGCGATGCACTGGGGCGTACGCCGTGGCTGGAAGCGGCCCGTGCCGGTCGCGCCGCCGTGATCGAGCACCTGCTGCCGCACAAGCCGGACCTGGTCGCGGTGGACGGCGAAGGCCGCAATGCGGTGCAGCTGGCGGCGATGGCCGAGGATGTCTCGCCGCTGCTGATCAAGCGCCTGGTCGAACTGGGCATCGCGGCCGATGCCACCGATCCGGTCGGCCGCCGTGCGGTGGACTACGCCGCCGAGGCCGGCCGCTGGGCGATCGTAGCCCTGCTGGACCCGTCCTATCCGTTGCCGGCCGCGGTCAGTGATGGCCTGGCTGATCGTGGCGAAGCAGCCAGTGCCAGCGGCCTGCTGCCGGACCGTCCGCCGCTGACCCTGCTGCGCGAGGCCCTGGGCTTCGGCAACACCGACGGCATGGCGGCACTGGCCAGGCTGTGCCAGCCGGAGGAACTGGGCGGGCTGCTGCTCGATCCGGAGTTGGCGCTGGAACCGCGTGCGGTGGACTGGCTGCTGGGCCACGGCGCCGATCCCTATGTGCGTGATGCCTGCTCCGATACGCCGATGTTCGCGCTGTTGTCGCGCGGCATCGATGCGGTGCCGGCGTTGCAGGTGATGCTGCAGCGTGGCCTGTCGCCGGCCGGCCGCGGCGGCCTGGCGCGCTTCCTTGCTGCCTGCGCACAGCACGACCAGGCCGCGCGTGGCCTGGAACAGCTGGCACTGGAACTGCTTGAGCGTGGCGCCGATCCGTTCGCCGCCTCGCCGGCGGGCGATCCGCCGCTGTCGCTGGCGGTGCGCCTGGGGTGGCTGCGGCTGCAGCAGGCCCTGCTCAAGGCCGGCGTTGATCGCGAAGCACGCGACAGCCACGGCATGACCGCACTGCACCTGGCCACCGCATTGGCCCGCGAAGGCGCGCTTAAGCTGCTGGTGCAGCATGGTGCCTCGCCGGAAGCACGTGCCGCCGACGGCCAGACACCGCTGGGCGTGGCGCTGTCGATCGGTCGCCGCGATCTGGCCGACTGGCTCGATTGGCGGGTGTGGCCGTTGCCGCGCCGCACCCTGCGCGAGGCCGATCTGCCGGCCGCCGCAATGGCCGGTGACGTCGATGCAGTGCGCCGCCTGATCGATCTGGGCTTCGCCGTCGACGCCGTCGACGCACAGGGCTGCACCGCGCTGCTGCGTGCTGCCGGTGGCGGCCACCTGGCGGTAACCGACCTGCTGCTGGCGCGCGGCGCCGATCCGCAGCACGCGGCGGCCAGTGGCGCGACGCCGCTGTCGGCGGCGGTCAGCATGCGCCAGGTGGACATCGTTTCGGCCCTGCTCGACGCTGGCGCCAAGCTGGAACACCGCCTGCCGGGTGGCGTGACGGTGCTGATGCTGGCCTCCGCGCTGGGCCTTCCGGACATCGTCGCGCGCCTGCTCACGGCGGGTGCCAACGTGCATGCCGGTGACGCGCAGCAGCTGGGTCCGCTGCACTGTGCCGCGCTGTACGGTTTCAGTGCCCGCGACCGCTCGCGCCTGCTGGCGCTGCTCGACACCCTGCTGCTGGCCGGTGCTGAACCGGACCAGGCCGCCGCTGGTTCTGTCACGCCGCTGCTGCTGCTGCTGGGCGCGCGCGCCGAGCCGGGTACCGCCTGCGACGAGCAGGTGGTGATGGCCGCAGTGGAGCGCCTGCTGGACGAGGACGTAAGCCTGGACGTACGCGACCCGCGTGGCTTCGGCCCGCTGCATCTGGCCGCGCTGCATGGCCTGCCGCTGCTGGTGCAGCGCCTGCTGCGCGCCGGTGCCGATCCTGAAGCGCGCGACAGCCTCAACCGCAGCCCGCGCGAGATCGCGGTGATGCGTGGCTTCATCGACGTGGCCGGCGAGTTCGAGCCGCGCGTGCCGGGCGTTTCCTCGATGGCGCGGTTCCTGCGCGACAACGGCTGATCGGGACCCGGTAGATCCACGCCATGCGTGGATGATCGTGCCCGGAAGCCAAAGCATCCACGCATGGCGTGGATCTACTGCCGGAATCCGCAACCTCAATCTGTGGTGGGTGCCGACCGTTGGTCGGCACGCCTATTTGTCGTCCCTTTCCGCGTCGGCCTCGAACAGGTGCATCAGGTCGTTGCGCGCATCACGCGAGGTCTGGATCACCGCGGCCTCGTCGTCGTACACCAGGTACTGGTCACGCAGCAGCTGCTCATCATGCTCACGGAAGCGCTGCACATGGCGTTCGGCCACGTCTGGGGCCACGCCCAGCGCCGTCAGCACGCGCCCGCTCATCTCCAGGCTGGTGCCGAACACTTCGCGGAACGGCTCGGCCGACATGTCCATCAGGCGCCACGCATGCTGGCGGTTGCGCGCTCGCGCCAGCACCTTCGCGTCCGGGTACAGCCGGCGCACCATGCGCACCGCGCGCAGGTTGGTCTCCGGGTCGTCCACGGTGATGACGAACACATCGATGTGCTCGCCACCCGCTGCACGCAGCATCTCCGGGCGGGTCGGGTCGCCGTAGTACAGCTGGTTGCCGAAGCGGCGCAGGTCGGCCACCGTGTCCGGGTTCGCCTCCAGCGCCACGAACGGCACCTTCTGTGCGGTCAGCAGGCGTGCGATCACCTGGCCGAAGCGGCCCATGCCGGCGATCAGCACCTTGGGCCGGTTGTCCGGTGCCACCTTGTCGGCCTCGGCGGTCCCGCGCGGTGGAGCCTTCTCCTGGCCGAGCAGCTTGAGCAGCGCGATCATCAGCAGTGGCGTGATCGCCATCGACAGGCCGACGATCGCCACCAGCCGATCGTGATTGGCGTTGCCCAGCAGGTGCGCGCGCTGCGCTTCGTTGAACACCACGAAGGCGAACTCGCCCCCCAGCCACAGCACGCTGCCCAGCAGCAGCGACTGCCGCGGACTGAGCTTTGCAATACGGCCAATCACATACAGCAGGCTGAACTTGACCACCAGCAGGATCGCCACGCCGGCTGCGATCAGCCACGGCTCTGCGGCGATGCGGTCGAGATCGATGCCCATGCCCACCGCGATGAAGAACAGCCCCAGCAGCAGGCCCTTGAACGGCTCGATCTGCGCTTCCAGTTCGTGCCGGAACTCCGAATCGGACAGCAGCACCCCGGCCAGGAACGCGCCCAGGCTGGGGCTGAGGCCCGCTTCCTGCATGAACCAGGCAGTGCCCAGCACCACCAGCAGGGCGGTGGCGGTGAACACTTCCGGGCTGCGGGTGCGCGCGATGATGCTGAACACCTTGCGCAGCACCGGTCGCCCGCACAGGATCACCACGGCCAGCGCGCCGAGGGCCACGGCGGCGTCTTCCCAGCGCAGGGTCTCGTTCTTCGCCCCGCCCAGCAGCGGGATGGCCGCCAGCAGCGGGATCGCGATCAGGTCCTGGAACAGCAGGATGGCAAAACCCAGCCGGCCATGGTCGCTGTTGATCGCCTTGTGCTCGGACAGCAGCTGCAGGCCTACCGCGGTGGATGACAGCGCCAGCGCAACACCGACCACCAGCGCGCTCTTCCACTGGAAGTGGTCGAGCAGCAGCAGGCCGCCCAGCACCAGCCCGGACATCGCCACCTGCGCCGCGCCCGCGCCGAACACCGAGCGCCGCATCACCTTCAGGCGTGCCGGCGACAGCTCCAGGCCGATCACGAACAGCAGCATCACCACGCCGATCTCGGCCGCGCCGAGGATGCGGTCGGCGTCCTGCACGAAGCCCAGCCCGTCCGGGCCCAGCACCACGCCGGCCGCCAGGTAGCCCAGCACCGCGCCGAAGCCGAACTTCTTGAACACCGGCACGGCAATGACCGCCGCCAGCAGCAGCACCAGGGCCAGTTCCAGACCGCCGCTATGCATGGGAATACCTGGTCATCGGGGAAGCCCGCAGTGCGTCCGTTCGGGGGGGGAAAGCGTGGCGAGCGCCACCCGGCCATTATGCGCGCCGGTTGGTGTATGCACGAGAACAACCGGCCGGCAGGCGCCCGGCGCAGGGATGCCGGGTTGACCTGCATGGCCCGCGGGTCCAGACTGCCCGCCGCTGGCGGCGCACCGCCGGCACGCGCATTCCGGAGTCCCCAACCCATGTCCAGCGACAGTAGAAGTCGACCTCGTTCGACGCCAGCGATGGCCACCGCCTGACATCGGGACGGTTTGCCTGCGTTGGCGTTGCGCGAGGTCGCACCCCCACAAGGCAAAACCGATGAACCAGAAGCAATTGCTGCGCCCGGTGGCCGATGCCGCCGCATTGGCCGCACCGCTGGCGAACTACAACACCGCCGATGCGGTGGAATTCCTCAACACATTGGAACTGGCCCGCGCCGCGGAAACGCTGGCCGCGCTGCCGTTGCCGCGTGCAGTGAAGATGCTGGAAGCGCCGGAGCTGCACCGCAGCGGTGAGCTGGTGGCCGCGCTGCCGCCGGCACGCGCCGCTGCCCTGCTCGGGCTGATGGCTGACGACCGCGCCACCGACATCGTCCACGAGCTGGATGAGGAAGAACGCGCGCGGCTGATCCCGCTGCTGGGCACCGACGCCCGCCAGGTCATCCAGAAGCTGCTGAGCTACCCGCCGAACACCGCCGGCGCGCTGATGACCACCGAATACGTGGCGGTGCCCGCCAGCTGGACCGTGGCGCAGACCCTGCAGCACATCCGCCAGGTCGAGCGCACGCGTGAAACGGTGTACGCGATCTACGTGCTGGACCCGGCCAGCCAGCAGCTGCAGCAGGTGGTGACCATGCGCCGGCTGATCACCGGCCTGCCCGAGGAATCGATCCTGGACGTGGCCCAGGTCAATCCGCCGGTGACGGTGGACGCGCTGATGGACCAGGAAGAAGTGGCGCGGCTGATCCGCCGTCACGACCTGCTGGCGATCCCGGTGGTCGACGCGCAGCAGCAGATGCTCGGCATCGTCACCGTGGACGACGTGCTCGATGCGCTGATCGAGGAATCCACCGAGGACGCGCACAAGTTCGGCGGCATGGAAGCGCTGGACAAGCCGTACATGCAGATCGGCTTCTTCGAGATGCTGCGCAAGCGCGCCGGCTGGCTGAGCGTGCTGTTCCTGGGCGAGATGCTGACGGCCAGTGCGATGCAGCACTACGAGGACGAACTGGCGCGCGCGGTGGTGCTGACCCTGTTCATCCCGTTGATCATGAGTTCGGGCGGAAATTCCGGCTCGCAGGCCACCTCGCTGTTGATCCGCAGCCTGGCGCTGCGCGAACTGCGCCTGCGCGACTGGTGGAAGGTGGCCATCCGCGAGATCCCGACCGGCATGGTGCTGGGTGCCATCCTCGGCTGCCTGGCGATCGTGCGCATCGTGATCTGGCAGCTGGGTGGCCTGCATGACTACGGCGAGCACTGGATCCTGCTGGCGATCACCATCGGCGCCGCGCTGGTCGGCATCGTCACCTTTGGTTCGCTGTCCGGCTCGATGCTGCCCTTCGTCCTGAAGCGCCTCGGCTTCGACCCGGCCAGCGCCTCGGCCCCGTTCGTGGCCACCCTGGTGGATGTGACCGGCCTGGTGATCTATTTCAGCATCGCCGCGCTGATCCTGCACGGCACGCTGCTGTAACAAAACGTGCACGCCGGGGTCGGATCCCTTTCCTGCGAAAAGGGATCCGACCCTTCCTCCGACCCCATCGCCACGGAATTTGGGTACCGTAGGCGCATGAGTACCTACCACCTGCAGTCCGTATTCCGTCCGCAGTCGGTCGCGGTGATCGGCGGCAGCCCGCGTGAGCGTTCGGCCGGCCGCGCAGTGATGCGCAACCTGCGCGGCACCGGCTTCCCCGGCAAGGTGGCGTGGATCAACCCGCGGCACGCCGAGATCGATGGCATCCGCACGGTCAAGCGCTTGAAGGACCTGGACTGGGTGCCCGACCTGGTGGTGATCACCGCGCCGGCGGCGATCGTGCCGCAAGTGGTGCGTACAGCTGCAGAGCGTGGCGTGCAGGCGGCGATCATCCTCACCGCGCACCTGGGCGAAGGCCCGGGTTCGTTGTCCGCACAGGTAGAGGCGGTGGCGCGCAAGCATGGCCTGCGCATCCTCGGGCCGCATTGCCTGGGCGTCATCGCGCCGCACGCGCGACTCAATGCCAGCATCGCCGCGCACTTCCCGCAGGCCGGCGACCTCGCGCTGATCTCCGAATCCTCGGCCATTGCCGCCGCGCTGGTGGAGTGGGGCGTGGCGCGCTCGGTGGGCTTCTCCGCCGTGGTTTCGCTGGGCGACACGATGGACGTCGACTTCGGCGACCTGCTCGACTACTTCGCCACGGACTACCGCACCCGCGCCATCCTGCTGTATGTCGAGCAGATCAAGGACGCGCGCAAGTTCATGTCGGCCGCGCGTGCCGCCGCCCGCGCCAAGCCGGTGGTGGTGGTGAAGTCCGGTCGCGCCGAGCGCGTGCAGCCGGGCAGCCGCGATACCCATGTGCAGGCCCTGGCGCGTGCCGATGATGTGTATGGTGCGGCCTTCAATCGTGCCGGCCTGCTGCGCGTGGGTGCGCTGGACGAACTGTTCACTGCTGCCGAATCGCTGGGGCGGCTGGGAACCTTTCCCGGTCGCCGCCTGGCCATTCTCAGCAATGGCGGCGGTGTCGGCCGCCTGGCCGTGGACCAACTGATCGCGCTGCGTGGCACGCTGGCCACCCTTTCCGTCAGCACGGTGGAGAAGCTCGATGCGGTGCTGCCGCAGGGCTGGTCGCGCAGCAATCCGGTGGACATCGTGGTCGACGCCGATGGTGACCGCTATGCGTCGGCCATCGAAGCACTGCTGGCCGACAACGAGAACGATGCGGTGATGGTGGTCAACGTGCCAACCGCGTTTACCTCGTCCGCCGACGCGGCGCAGGCCCTCACCCGCACGCTCGGCCTGCGCCCGCGCCATCATCGCGACAAGCCGGTGTTCGCGGTGTGGCTGGGCAACGACGACCAGGCCACCGCCACGCTCAACGCAGCACGAGTGCCGACCTATCCGACCGAGGCCGAAGCAGTACGGGGCTTCCAGCACCTGGTGCGCTACCGCGAGGCACAGAACGCGTTGATGGAAACGCCGCCCAGCCTGCCGCAGGACTTCAGCGTCGACACAGCCACCGCGCGCGCACTGGTCGATGCCGCGCTGGCCAACGGCCAGCAGTGGCTGGACCCGCTGGCCACGCACGAGCTGCTCAAGGCCTACGGCATCCCGTCGGCGCCGGTGATGCATGCGCGCGATGCGCATGAGGCGATGGACCTGGCGCAGCCACTGCTGGAACGCGGTGCGTCCGTAGCGCTGAAGATCCTGTCGCCGGACATTCCGCACAAGTCCGAAGTGGACGGCGTGCGCCTGAATCTGTCCACGCTGCCGGCGGTGCAGAGCGCGGCCAACGCGATCCTGTCGCGTGCGCGCCAGCTGCGGCCGGATGCGCGCATCGATGGCCTGCTGGTACAGCCGACCATCGTCCGCCCGAAGGCGCGCGAACTGATTGTCGGCATCGCCGATGACGCGACGTTCGGCCCGGTGATCGTGGTCGGACGCGGCGGAACCGCCGTCGAAGTGATCAACGACAAGGCGCTGGCCCTGCCGCCGCTGGACCTGCGCCTGGCCCACGAGCTGATCGGCCAGACCCGCGCTTCGCGCATCCTCAAGGCCTACGGCGATGTGCCCGCCGCCGACGAGCGCGCACTGGCGCTGGCACTGGTCAAGCTGGCACAGCTGGCCGCCGACATTCCCGAAGTGCGTACGCTGGACATCAACCCGCTGCTGGTCGACGGCAAGGGCATCCTCGCCCTCGACGCGCGCGTGGCAGTGGCACCGTCGCGCATCCTGCACAAGGGCCGCGGGCATCCGCGCTTCTCGGTGTTCCCGTACCCGAAGGAGTGGGAGCGCACCATCGAACTGTCCGATGGCGGCCGCGCGTTCGTCCGCCCGGTGCGGCCGGAAGACGATGCGCTGTTCCGCGCGTTCTTCGCCCGCGTCAGCGACGAAGACCTGCGCCTGCGCTTCTTCCAGTCGGTGAAGCACTTCAGCCACGAATTCATCGCGCGCCTGACCCAGCTCGACTACGCGCGCTCGATCGCGCTGGTAGCGATCGAACCGCGCAGCGGCGAGATGCTGGGCGCAGTGCGCCTGCACGCCGATGCCGATTACCACCGTGGCGAGTACGGCATCCTGATCCGCTCGGACCTGAAGGGCCACGGCATCGGCTGGCGGCTGATGGCGATCATGATCGAGTACGCGAAGTGGCTGGGCCTGGACGTGGTCGAAGGCCAGGTGCTGCGCGAAAACAGCACCATGCTGGCGATGTGCCAGAGCCTGGGATTCAAGACCAGGCTGGACCCGGACGACCCGACGGTGATGATGGTGACCTTGCCGGTGCAGCAGGTCGAGGTGCCCGACGTGCCGCCGGTGGCGTAATTCCTGTAGAGCCGAGCCTACGCTCGGCTGCTTTTGCGTACGCTTGGCGGCTGCATCACCGCACCGGCTCTACCACCACCGCCGTGCCATAGCACAGCACTTCGGTCAGCCCGGTCATCACATCAGTGGCGTCGTAGCGCATGCCGATGATCGCGTTGGCACCCAGCTGCCGCGCGTGCTTGACCATGTCGCGGTAGGTTTCCTCGCGAGCCTGTTCGCACAGCTCGGTGTAGATGGTGATGTTGCCACCGAAGAGCGTCTGGATACCGCCCAGGAAGTTGCCGACGATCGAACGCGAGCGCACGGTGATACCGCGCACCACGCCGAGGTTGCGCACGACGCGATGGCCGGGCAGCTCGAAGGCGGTGGTGACCAGCGCATCGTCGAAGCGCAGTGCCGGCGGGGAAGGGGTGCCGCTGTTGTAGGGGTCTGCCATGGTCGCGTCCGTGTCGCTGCCTTCTGTAGAGTCGAGCCATGCTCGACGGGCTGTGCTGCAGTCGAGCATGGCGCGACTCTACAACGCAATCGCCCGTTGCGGCATGGTTCCGTCACCGTGCTGGCGCGACAATATCCCCATGACCGACCGTATCCCCCTGTTGCTGCTGCCCGGCCTGCTCAACGATGCTGAGCTGTGGCGCGCGCAGCTGGCCGACCTGGCCGATATCGCCGACTGCACCGTGGGCGACCAGACCGGTGGCGAGACCCTGCAGGCGGTGGCCGAGGACGTGCTGGCGCAGGCGCCGGAACGCTTTGCGTTGGCTGGATTCTCGCTGGGCGGTTTCGTCGCCCAGCAGATCCTGCGCATCGCGCCGGAGCGGGTCCTGCAGCTGGCGCTGATTGATACCTCGATCCACGCCGACTCACCCGAGCGGGCCGAGCAGCGCCGCAGCCAACGTGCCAGCGTGCGCCTACCCGGCAAGTTCCATGGTTTCGGTGATGTGCTGATGCGCAGCTACATCGATGCCTCGCGGCTGGATGATTACGTGCTGGTGCAACGTGTGCGTGACATGACCGCCCGCCTGGGCGCGGAAGTGTTCCTGCGCCAGAGCGCACTGGAACGCCGCGATGGCCATGATGTGCTGGCCGGTTACCGTGATCCGCTGTTGATCGTGTGTGGCGCCAATGACCGCATTACGCCACTCGCGGTGAGCGAGGAAATGCACGCGATGGTGCCGCACTCGCAGCTGGTGGTGGTGCCCGATTGCGGGCACCTGGCGCCGATGGAGAAACCGGACGAGGTCAGTGCGGCAATGCGTGGGTGGTTGTTGCAGGGCAGGGGATGATCCCCGCGTTCTGGTAGGTGCCGACCTTGGTCGGCACGGTGTTTCATCGATCGGTCAGACGTCTGCGCCGACCAGGGTCGGCGTCTACCAGAGCAGTTGCGCGCCGTCGTTGGAATCAATCCCAGGCTGGGGCGATGCCTTCCGGGTTGGCAAGGCGATGGCCGCGGTCGAGCTTGGCGATCTGTGCCATGTCTTCGTCGGTCAGGCGGATCGCTGCTGCCTCCAGGTTGCTGGCCAGGTTCTCGCGCTTGGTCGAGGACGGAATGACCGAGAAGCCCTGCTGCAGCGCCCAGGCCAGCGCGACCTGCGCCGGCGTGGCCTGGTGGCGGCCGGCGATGGCCTGGATCACCGGGTCCTTGATTACCTCACCATAGGCCAGGCTCATGTAGGCGGTGATGTGGATGCCGTTGTCCTGCAGGAATTTCACCAGCAGGCGGTTCTGCAGGTACGGGTGGATCTCGATCTGGTTGGTGGCGATGGCGCCGGCACCCAGGATGCCGATCGCCTTGCGGGTCTGCGCGATGGTGAAGTTGGAGATGCCGATCTCCTTCGTCAGGCCCTGTGCCTTGGCCTCGGCCAGTGCGGTCAGGTACTCCTCCATCGGCACGTCGACCTTGTCGTTCGGCGACGGCCAGTGGATCAGCGTTAGGTCGACATGATCGGTGCGCAGCTTTTCCAGGCTGGTACGCAGGCTGGCCAGCAGCGCTTCGCGCTTGAACGCGGTGATCCAGACCTTGGTGGTCAGGTAGATCTCATCGCGCGGCACGCCGGAATCGGCGATGGCCTGGCCGACTTCGGCTTCGTTGCCGTAGATCTGCGCGGTGTCGATGGCGCGGTAGCCGACCTCCAGCGCGTTGCGCACGGAATCGATCACGGTCTGGTCTTTGAGGCGGAAAGTGCCGAGACCGAAGGCGGGGACTGTCATGAGGGGCTCCAGCAGTGGGGGAGGGAGACGGGACTATCCACGAAAGGGTAGGTCAGCGGCCGTGTGCATGCCGGCAACGGTGCCTTGCACTGCCGTGTACGACCACAGGCCGTAATGAGTGCGGAACGTTGGTCCGCACTGTTCATGCCGCCACCCATGTAGCGTTGGACGCTGCCGGCCAGCGGCCGGCACTACCCCCGTCCGCGCTCCACGGTGGTGCCGGCCGCTGGCCGGCAACCGGATCACTCAGGCTGCGCGCGCCAACGCGTCCTTCGCTGTCGCCGTGGCCGACAGGTCGAACACATCCACCGCATCGATCAACCGGTTCGCCTGCTGTTCCAGGCTGCGCGCCGCGGCGCTGGCTTCTTCCACCAGCGCGGCGTTCTGCTGGGTGGTGCCGTCCATCTGGATCACCGTCTGGCTGACCTGTTCGATGCCTGCGCTCTGCTCCTGCGACGCCGCGGAGATCTCGGCCATGATGTCGGTCACGCGCTGCACCGAGGCGACGATCTCGGCCATGGTGTCACCGGCCTCGCGCACGCGCTGCGCACCCTCACCGACCTGTTCCACCGACGCCTCGATCAGCGATTTGATCTCCTTTGCCGCCGCCGCAGAGCGCTGCGCCAGGGTGCGCACTTCGCTGGCGACAACCGCGAATCCGCGGCCCTGCTCACCGGCGCGTGCCGCTTCCACCGCAGCGTTCAGCGCCAGGATGTTGGTCTGGAACGCGATGCCATCGATCACGCTGATGATCTCGGCGATCTGCCGCGACGACGTTTCGATCGCACCCATGGTCGCCACCACCTGCCCGACCACGCTGCCACCGTGTGAGGCGACACTCTGTGCACCGATCGCCAGTTGGTTGGCCTGGCGCGCGTGCTCGGCATTCTGGCGCACGGTGGAGGTCAGCTCTTCCATGGATGCCGCGGTCTCTTCCAGATTGGCGGCCTGCTGTTCGGTGCGGCGCGACAGGTCATTGTTGCCGGCGGCAATCTCTGCGGCAGCGGTATGGATGTTGCCGGAGGCATGCTTGATGTCGCTGACGATGGTTGCCAGCTGCGCGGCAGTGGTGTTGGCATCGCCGGCGATGCGCGCGAACACGCCCTGGAAATCGCCGTGCATGCGCGCGCCGAGGCGGCCGCCGGCGATGGCACGCAGCATGCTGGAGACCTCGCCCAGGTTCAGCTCGGTAGTCTGCATCAGGCGGTTGAGGCCCTCGACCATCGCATGGAAATCATGCTCGAAGCGCGCACTGTCGCCGCGCTGGCTGAAGTCACCGGCGGCCGCCGCTTCGGCCAGGCGGCGGATTTCGCCGTTGATCGCACCGAGGTTGTGCTTGACCGCATCCAGCGCTTCGGTGATCACTGCCTTCTCGCCGGGCAGGCGTTCCATGTCCTGGCTGAGGTCGCCGACGGCGTAGCGGCCCATGATCGAGATCGCGCGCATCTTCACCCGGATGTGTGCGTCGACCAGCGTGTTGCAGTCGGCCACCATGGTGCCGAACGCGCCGGGGAAGGCAGCGGCGTCCATGCGATGGCTGATCGTGCCGGCCTCGTGCGCCTGGGCCATCGCGGCCTGTGCATCCAGCACGCCGCGCAGCGTGGACTGCAACGCCTGCATCGCCTGGGCGAGGCGTCCGATCTCGTCGCGGCTGCGCACCTGCACCACGTGCTGCAGGTCGCCGGCAGCCACTGCGCGTGCAGCGGCTTCCACCGCCAGTACCGGCAGCACCACCGCGCGCCGCAGCCACCAGGCCAAGCCGATCAGCAACAGCACGGCGGCCAGCACCGTCAGTGACGCGCACAGCAGCAGGGTCTGCCGCGCCTGCTGCGAACGTGCCGCCAGCGCCGCTTCGGCCACCTGCGTGGCATGCGTACTCAATGCATCCAGAGCGGTCGCCACCGCGCGATCCTTGCCGCGCACCAGGTTGTCGCCGGCGGCCGGATCGTAGCCGGCCGCGGCAAATGCCTGCAGCGCCGCGTGATAGTCCTGCTGCAGCTGCGCGTGCAGGCCAACGAACGCCTGCGCCAGTTCACGCATGCGCGCGTCCGGGCTGGTCACCAGGCCCTTGGCCAGCCGTTCGACCAGGCGGCCTTCGTTGTCGAAAGCGTCCAGGTGGCGCTGACGCAACGCGTCGTCGTGGCCGCGGAGCAGCACGTTCTTCCATTCCTGCACCTGGCCGCGGAACTCACGCTGCAGGCGTTCGGCGTCGCGGCTGTGCGTGACTTCGGGCGGAACCTCGGTGGACAACTTGAACCAGGCGGAGGCCAGGCCAGCCAGCGCGCACAGCAGGACCACGGCCAAGCCAACAGACACCGCGCCGAGCAGCTTGGACTGCAGGCGCGGAGCACGGACAGACGCATTCATGGGGAAGCACTCTCGGGAAGGGGCATTGCGGTATCGACCCGCCAAGCTCCCGCTGAAGTGCGACGGAAATCACATTAGCGTTTCGTTTAGTGATGTGAAGGAACTGTTTCATAGGACAAATGTGTCCGTATGGAACGAATGTGGACCCTGGACAGGGGATATAAATGTAACTATCGTAGTTACATGAAGACCGCGAACCCGCTCTCCGACGCCCTGCACGTGATGGCGCATCTGGTCGGCCAGGACGGCCCGCGCACCTCCGAGCAGCTGGCGTCCTGCCTGCCGACCCATCCGGTGGTGATCCGCCGTCTGCTGGCGCAGCTGCACAGGGCGGGCCTGGTTCGCAGCGCCCGTGGCCATGGCGGTGGCAGCCACCTGGCCCGTGATGCTGCAACGATCACCCTGCATGACATCTATCTGGCTGTGGGCGCACCACCGCTGGTGCAGGTCGGCGCCCGCGATTCCGGCGGCGGCTGCCCGATCCAGCAGCTGGTCAACAGCGCTTTGCTGGAGGGTGCACGCGAAGCACAGCGCCTGCTCGAACAGCGCCTGCGGGCGACCACACTGGACAAGCTCGGCGCCGACTTCGCCCGCCACCTCGCCCATCACCGCCCCCTGGAAGGTCACCATGAATCCTGATGTGCTCATCGTCGGCGGCAGTTATGCCGGCATTGCTGCGGGCCTGATCCTGGCCCGTGCCCGCCGCCCGGTCACCGTCATCGACGCCGGTTTGCCGCGCAATCGTTTCGCCAGCCATTCGCACGGGGTGCTGGGGCTGGATGGCATCAGCGGTGCCGAGCTGCTGAAGGCCGCGCGCCAGCAGCTGCTGGACTACCCCAGCGTGCGCTGGGTGCATGCCGAGGCCGTGCAGGCCACCGCCGGCGCAGAGGGTGTGGAAGTGCGAACCGCCGATGGGCAGGTGCTCGCCGCGCGCAAGCTGCTGCTGGCAAGCGGTATCGCCGACCAGCTGCCGGAGCTGCCCGGGCTGGCCGAGCGCTGGGGCAGCACCGTGCTCCACTGCCCCTATTGCCACGGTTACGAAGTGGGCGGTGGCGCCATCGGGCTGCTTGGTGGGCATCCGATGTCCGCCGGCAAGGCGCCGCTGTTTGCCGACTGGGGCAATGTCACCTTCTTCAGCCAGGGCCTGCCGATCACCGATGAGGAACGGGCTGCCATGCAGCAGCGTGGCGTGCGGATCGAGACGTCGCCGGTGCTGGGCGTGCAGGGCGACCAGCCGACCTGGCTGGAAGTGGAGCTGGCCGATGGCCGCCGCATCGCCCAGCGTGCGCTGTTCGTGCCGGCCACCCAGGCGATGGCCACGCCGCTGGTGCAGCAGCTCGGCTGCGTGCTGGCCGAGAGCCCGTTGGGCGTGCTGATCGAGGTCGATGCGATGAAGCAGACCTCGGTGCCGAACGTGTATGCCGCAGGCGATGCGACCACGGTCGGCAACATCACGTTGGCCGCTGCCGAGGGCGTGCGGGCAGGTATCGGCGTGCACCACGCGCTGGTGGCCGAGGACAGCAGCGCGCGCTGAACGTTGCACAGGTAGAGGCCGACCTTGGTCGGCGCCGTTCCATCCACGCATGGCGTGGATCTACTGCAATTGGGTGCGGTGGGTGCCGGCCTTGGCCGGCACCGCTCCATTACCCCTTCACGCACAACACCTGGCGCAGCGTGTGCACCACGTCGACCAGGTCCAGCTGCGCGGCCATCACATCGTCGATCGACTTGTACGCGGCCGGTGACTCGTCCAGCACGCCGCTGTCCTTGCGGCATTCCACATGCGCGGTGGCCTCGCGATGCTGGGCCAGCGTGATCTGCTGGCGCGCGGCGCCACGGCTCATCACCCGGCCGGCACCGTGGCTGCAGCTGTGGAAGCTGTCCGCGTTGCCCTTGCCACGCACGATGTAACTGCGCGTGCCCATGCTGCCGGGAATGATGCCCAGCTCACCCTCGCGGGCACTGACGGCCCCCTTGCGCGTCACCAGCAGCTCCTGTCCGTGGTGCGTTTCCTTCTGCACGTAGTTGTGGTGGCAGTTCACTGCCATCGCCGCCAGCTGGAACTTCGGCAGCCGGTGGCGCATCTCGGCCAGCACGCGCGACATCATCGCCTCGCGGTTCTGCCGGGCGTAGTCCTGTGCCCACGACACGGCTTCGACGTAGTCATCGAACAGCGGCTCGCCTTCCATGAAGAACGCCAGGTCCTTGTCCGGCAGGTGGAAGCCCAGCACGCGCCGGGCCAGTTCCTCGCGCGCCTTCTCGATGAAGTAGGTACCGATCAGGTTGCCGGTACCGCGCGACCCGCTGTGCAGCATCACCCACACCGTATCCGTCTCGTCCAGGCACAGTTCGATGAAGTGGTTGCCGCCACCCAGCGTACCGAGCTGGCGGTCGAGCTTGTCGGTGCGGATCCTGCGGTGCCTGTCCTTGATCTTCTCCAGGCCGACGGCCAGCCCGGACTGCACCAGCCGGGTGTGGATGCTGTCGGGCATGCGCTGATGCTCGCCGCCGCGCCCGTTGCCGACCGGGATGCTGCGCTCGATGCTGTTGCGCAGCTGCCGCAGGTCATCGGGCAGGTCGTTGGCGCGCAGC
The DNA here is from genome assembly GCF_047520695.2 of Stenotrophomonas sp. AR029. NCBI lineage: Bacteria > Pseudomonadati > Pseudomonadota > Gammaproteobacteria > Lysobacterales > Lysobacteraceae > Stenotrophomonas > Stenotrophomonas sp. AR029. Next base: position 659,531 of record NZ_JAXBQQ020000001.1, read on the forward strand.
GTGGTGCGCACGGCCGCCATGCCGCAGCCGATGTCGACGCCGACCGCCGCCGGGATGATTGCACCGCGGGTCGGGATCACCGAGCCGACGGTCGCGCCCTTGCCCAGGTGCACGTCCGGCATCACCGCCACCCACGGCCCGACGAACGGGATCGCGGCGATGTTGCGCAGCTGCTCATGCGCCTGCGCCTCCAGTGGCACGCCGTTGACCCAGCCTTTGATCGGCGTGCTGCCCTCGGCATGCAGCCATTGATAATTGTATTGAGTGTCCATGTCTTCGTGTATGTCCTTGATGGGCCGGCGGCGCGTCCCTGCGCCACCGCGAGCCCCTACCTGATCGTCACCAGCTGCTTCAGCACGCCGTCCAGGCCGCCGAACACGGTGAGCGTGTCGATCTTCTCGGTGACCTTCTCCAGCGCCTCCAGCTCCTTCAGGCGCATCAACACCGGGTTGTCCTCGATCAGCTTTGCGGTGTTGAGCTGCGAACGGGTGGCATTGGCCTCCTCGCGGCGGCGGATCACGCTGGCCTGGGCCTGCTTCTCGGCCAGCACCACGCCGTTGAGAATCTCCTTCATCTCGCCCGGCAGGATCACGTCCTTGATGCCCACGCCAAGCAGACGTACACCGTGGCCCTCGATCGCGGCCTGCACATGGGCGGCGATCTCACCGTCCAGTGCCGCCTTGTCACCCAGCAGCTCGTCCAGGCTGCGCGCGGCAATCGCCTGGCGCAGGCCGAACTGCAGCTGACGATAGATGAACTCATCAGCATTGCTGAGCGAGCGGTGTGCGCGCACCGGGTCGACCACCTGCACGGTCGCGGCCAGGTTCACCCGCAGGGTCACCTTGTCGCGGCTGAGCAGCTCCTGGCCGGACACGTCCAGCGACCGCGCACGCAGCTCCACACGCTCCACCGACACGTTGCCGTTGAAGTTCCAGAACGCGTGCAGGCCGGCGTCCAGCGTCTGCCGCAGCGTGCCATCGATGAACAGCAGGCCCACCGACTCGCTCGGCACGGTGCTGATCACCGCCACACGCGGCAGCACGCCCAGCTGGCCCAGCCGCTGCTGCACGTCCGCCGGGACGCGCGGCTCGTCACCCAGTGCCATCACGCGCACCTGGGTGTCGACAGAACCGCGCCAGTACAGGCGGCGGCTGCCCGGCGGAAGCACTTCATCGATGCGGCCATTGCGCAGCAACAGGCCAACTTCGCTGGCGCCGACGTTGGCCAGCACGAAGTGCGTGTCCAACCGCGCGCCCAGTGCCTCGATCAGGCTGTCCTGGTCGCTGCCGGTGTAGGCCGCGCCCTTCGATGCGGTGTGGATGTCCACCTGCGGGCGGCCGCCGAACAGCGACAGGCGGTGCACGCCCGGCAGCAGGATCTGCTGGAAACGACGGTTGCGATACACCAGGCCGCGCTCGCCGTCGCCGATCACGACCTTGATGGTCCAGAACATGGGAGTCTCTCCTTGTATGGCTTTGGTGGTTCGACCCGTTGCGGATGAATCGCCATGACCCGGGTCGATCGGGTCGTGGCGGGGCCGCCTGCACACCACGTGCAGGCAGCGGAAGAGGGCGGCCATCGGCGGACGGTCCGCGCGCGGAGCCTTCGGTGCACCGGCAGTGCTGCCATCGTCGTTCCCGGCAGGCAGCACCGGGGCGGAACGTGGCTGGCAGTGACAGCGGGCCGAGGCCCGGCGTGCGGTCCGTTGCCTTCCACGCCCCCGCCCGAAGGCAGTGACCGTGGACGGCGACGATGGCCGCTGGGGCTTGCGCCCCAGGTGTTGCTTCAAGTCATGACGTGACAGGTCATGTGGTTGGAGTGGGAGTCGAACCCACGACAGACGGAATCAGGATCCGTTGCTCTACCCGACTGAGCTATCCAGTGGTGAACCGCGCGGAATCGAACCGCGTACCGGCGAACCGGCGCCTGCCTCCAGCAGGCGATCCAGGCGATGGCATGTCCGCGACCTCCGGCATACGCCACGGCAACGCCGCGCGCACCAGCCCGTGGTTGAAACGGGACCGTTGGTAGTCGAGGGTGCAGGCCACCGACATTATCGGCGAGCGATAATGTTTGGGTGCGATGCAGATAATGTCCAGGCGTTGCCGTGCACGCGGAGAAAATCCTCCGGCGCGGCAGAAAAACCTGGATCAGTGAGCGGCGGGTCGCCGCGCGGGGTGCAGTTCTGGCATCGCGGGTCCTTGTGCCGACGCAAACGAAAACGCCCCCGGGACTTGCGTTCCGAGGGCGTCGTCAGGCCTCGGAGATCGGGGTGGCCGATCTCCGCAGGGCGGGCATCAGGCCGTTGTCAGCTGGTCTTCCTTGCCGAACGCGCGCGCCGGCCGGTCCATGCGCAGGCATGGCAGCAGTTTGGCGATGGCGACGGAATGCGCGTTCAAGGGAAGTTTCCAGTGGGTGTTGAAACGAGGTGCGCACGATAAACCACGATTTAGTCGCGCGCAACCATTTTGTTCAATTATTTCCTTCTTTACCGCGCGATGCCGGCCAGCGATCGGCACTACCTGACTGTGTCATGCCGGCCAGCGGCCGGCACAACCGGGTCTCATGATTCGGCGCTGGCGGCATCCAGCTGCGCGACATCCTGCACGCTCAGCGATACGTTGGCTGCGGCCAGCAGGTCGTGCAGCTGTTCGACGCTGGTGGCGCTGACGATCGGCGCGGTGATCGACGGCCGCGCGATCTGCCAGGCCAGTGCGATCTGCGCAGCGCTGGCGCTGTGCTTGCTGGCTACGTCATCCAGCGCCTGCAGGATGCGCAGGCCGCGCGGGTTCAGATAGCGCTTCACCACCGTCTCGCCACGCGCCGGGCTCTTGGCGGCATCGGCCGGCGTGCGGTACTTGCCGCTGAGGAAGCCACTGGCCAGCGCGTAGTAGCCGATCACACCGATCTGCTCGCGCTGCACCAGCGGTTCCAGTTCCTTTTCGTAGCCGGCGCGGTCGTACAGGTTGTACTCCGGCTGCAGGGTTTCGTAACGCGGCAACTTGTAGTCGGTGGACACCTTCAGCGCATCGGCCAGGCGCGTGGCGCTGTAGTTGGAAGCACCGATCGCACGCACCTTGCCGGCCTCGATCAGGCGGCCGAACGCGGCCAGCGTGGCTTCCAGCGGCGTCGACTCGTCATCCTCGTGGGCCTGGTACAGATCGATCACGTCGGTCTGCAGCCGGCGCAGCGAATCCTCGACCGCCGCATTGATGTTGTCCGGGGTCAGGCCGGGGCGTTCGGCCCACTTGGCCACCTTGGTTGCCAGCACCACCTTGTCGCGCTTGCCGCTGCGGGCAAACCACTTGCCGATCAGCGTCTCCGATTCGCCGCCGACATTGCCCGGCACCCAGGCCGAGTAAACGTCGGCGGTGTCGACCAGGTTGAAGCCGGCATCGACGAAGGCATCGAGCAGGGCGAAGCTGGCCTTCTCATCGGCGCTCCAGCCGAACACGTTGCCACCGAAGGCGAGCGGACGTACATGCAGGCCGGAACGGCCCAGTTCGCGGGTTGCCGTCATGGGCACGGACTCCTTGGGGGAAGTGTTCCAGAATAGAACGCGATGTGTGACCGTGCTGCGGCGACGACCACAAAACAGTGTTCCGCGACGCGCTCGCCGCTAACGTTTTGTGAACACCTGGGACGCTGCGACTGCTAGTCTCGCCGCATCTTCCGCTGGAGTCGTCCCGATGATGCCTGCTTCGTCCCTGCGTGGTTGCCGCCTGCTGCTCGCTTCGGCCCTGCTTGCTGCTGTTCCCGCGTTCGCCGCACCGGCCACGGTGGCACCGGCGAAGATCGAGGTCTTGCCGGCCATCGACGCGGCGGTGAAGGCGCCCACCCGCGATGCCAACAACGTCAAGCGCGATGGCTTCCGCCATCCGGCGCAGACGCTGTCGTTCTTCAAGGTGGCACCGGAAAAGACCGTCATCGAGATCACCCCCGGCAACGGCTGGTACTCGGAGATCCTGGCGCCGCTGCTGAATGACAAGGGCCACTATGTGGCTGCCGTGGTCGATCCGATGGCGGTGCCCGAGGGTCGCGGCCGCGACTACCAGCAGCGCAGCCGCGACAGCCTGGAAAAGAAGTACGCCGGTGCACCCGCGCAGTTCGGCAGGACCGCCGTCGTCGCCTACGATCCGGCCAAGCCGGTGTTCGGCCCGGCCAATTCAGCCGACGTGGTGCTGACCTTCCGCAACGTGCACAACTGGCGCAAGGCCGGCCAGGCGCAGGGCATGTTCCAGGGCTTCTTCAACGTGCTCAAGCCGGGTGGCGTGCTGGGTGTGGTCGAGCATCGCGCCAAGGCCGACGTGGCCGACGACGATGACACCGGCTATGTCGGCCAGCAGCAGGTGATCGCAATGGCCGAGGCCGCCGGCTTCAGGCTGGACGCGCGCAGCGAGGTCAACGCCAACCCGCGCGACACCAAGGACCACCCCAATGGCGTGTGGACGCTGCCGCCGACCAACCAGCACGACAAGGCCGATGATGCGAAGTACCAGGCGATCGGTGAAAGCGACCGCATGACCCTGCGCTTCATCAAGCCGTAAGCCGGGGCGCCGTATTGCCAGCGCGGATTGCCCTGTAGAGCCGAGCCGATGCTCGGCTCATCGCGCGCAGCGCGACGGAGCACAACAGCAGCCGAGCGTGGGCAATGCCGGCCGTCCTGACCGGCACCCTTCGGATCGTCGCATGCGACGTTGGCAGCGGCTCCTGCCGCTGCCTCCGGTTCTACAGTCGCCTGGCGCGAGGCGTGGGACAATGCCTTACCCGCCGCCCGCCGTGCCTGCAATGCTGATCGCCTTCAACAAGCCCTTCAACGTGCTCTGCCAGTTCACCGACCGCAGCGTGCCGCCGCGGCCGACCCTGGCCGGGTTCGGCCTGCCGCCGCGCGTGTATGCCGCCGGCCGCCTGGACCATGACAGCGAGGGCCTGCTGCTGCTGACCGACAACGGCACGCTGGCGCACAAGCTCACCGACCCCAGGCACAAGGCCGACAAGACCTACTGGGTGCAGGTGGAAGGCACGCCCGGTGACGAGCAGCTGCAACAGCTGCGCGATGGCGTTGTGCTCAACGATGGACCGACCCTGCCGGCGAAGATCGAGCGCCTCGACCCGGCGCCGACGCTGTGGACGCGCGATCCGCCGGTACGTTTCCGCAAGACCGTGCCGGACAGCTGGCTGGCGATCACGGTTCGCGAGGGCCGCAACCGCCAGGTGCGGCGGATGACTGCAGCGGTGAACCTGCCGACGTTGCGACTGGTGCGGGTGTCGATGGGACCGTACCGGCTGGAGGACCTGCAGCCCGGGCAGTGGCGGCAGATTGGTTGACACAGAAAGGGCCGGAGGCCTTGCGGCGTCCGGCCCTCATGCAGTGCCTTGCGGTCAGAGCCCTTCCCGCGGAAGGGGTCCGACCCTGGCAAATTCACGCGTCGCTGCCGATATCGCTGTGCTCGTCCACGACGGTGTCGTTGCGGCGGTCACGCGCGCTGATGCGCTGCGCCTGCCCATTCACCACGTGGCCATTGGCGGCCTTCTTCTTCTGCTGCTTGCGGTACAGCGCATAGCCGAGCAGGCCAACACCCACCGCAGCAGCGGCCACGGCCACAGCCGGATTGCGGCGCACGAACTTGGTCGCGGCCTTGCCGCCGGTCTTCACTGCGCCGATGGCGGCGCCGGTCTTGATCCAGTCCGCATTGCGCAGGCTGCCACCGGCGCTCTTCAGGCCATCGCCGGCGGTGTGGGCCAGCTCCAGGGCGCGCTCCAGGGCGCGGTCGGTGATTACGGTCAGCTTGCTCATGCGGGGGTCCTTTGCCTCGGGTCGAAGTCCAGTGTCGCGCGTTGCCCGTAAACGGTATGTCAGCCGGTGACGCACGTGGTGTGACTCTACCGCAGCCATTCAGGATCAGGCAGGGTGGGGCGGATCCCTTTCTTTGGGAAAGGGCTCTGACCCCGGCGCGGTGTATGGGGTCAGAGCCCATTGCGATGCAATGGATCCGACCCCGCCCTCAGGTTCCGCGCGGCTTTGCCCGGTGCGTGGCCGTGGCTGTCCACGGATCATCCGGCCATGGATGGCGCGGGTAACGGCCCTTCATTTCCTTTTTCACTTCGGCGTAGGTGTTTTCCCAGAAGCTGCGCAGGTCCTGGGTGACCTGAAGCGGGCGGCCGCCGGGGGAGAGCAGGTGCAGGGTCAGCGGCACGCGGCCATCGGCGATGCGCGGCGTGTCGGCCAGGCCGAACAGTTCCTGCAGTTTCACCGCCAGCACCGGCTGCAGCGGATCACCACTCTCGCTGTCCAACGCGTAGGTGATCGGCCGCTCCAGCCCGGACGGCACGGTGATGCGGGTCGGCGCATTACGCTCGACCAGCTGCCGTTGTGACCATTCCAGCGGCGACTTCAGTGCCTCGCCGAAACTGGCCTCATCCAGCGCGTCCAGGCGGCTCTTGCCGGCGAACGCGGGTTGCAGCCACTGCGTGAGGTTGGCCAGCAGGGCCGCGTCGCTGCAGTCGGGCAGGTCCAGCTCCGGCATCCAGCGCCGCAGTGACTCGACGCGCGCCTGCCACTGGCGCAGGCCCTCGGTCCACGGCAGCGCCTGCAGACCGAGTTCGGCTACCGCGCCGGTCAGTGCCTGCGCGGCGTGCTGCGGATCGACTCGGCCGGCCGAGCGGCTGTCCAGCACGATGCGGTCGAAACGCGTCTCGCGCAGTGCCACCAGGGCGCGTCGCTCGCTGTCCCAGCGCACTACGTCTTCGGTGACGAAGCGATCCGGCCACGCCTTGCGCAGCCGATCCTCGTCCACCGGTGCGGCACGCAGCAGCAGTGCATCGCGCGCCTCGAAGCGCAGTTCGCTGGCCACCAGCCACGGCTCACCGCGCAGGTCGCTCAGCTCGTGCAGGCGCGCGCTGCGGCCATTGGCCAGCAGGTAGCGCAGAGGATCGCTGGGATGCTGGAAGCCAATTCGATCGGGAAAGGCATGAGCGAGCAGGTCGCCCAGCTCATGGGCCTCGATGCTGGCCGGCGGCGTGGCTTCGCAGCGCAGGCGGCGACGCCACTGCTTGGCGGCGGCATCGATCGCGGCCAGCCCGCTGCGGTTGGCATCGCCCGGTGTGCGGCCATTGCGGAACGCGGCCAGTGCGCGCCAGCGGGCCGCCAGCGCGTCGCCGCCCTGGCGCAACGGGTCGCGCGCCTCCAGCAGCGCGGCCAGGTCGGCAGCCAGCGCCTGGGCGCGGGCATCGGGCGCTGCCAGCAGCATCGCCGCCATCCGTGGATGCGTGCCCAGCGCCAGCACACGCCGGCCCAGTTCGGTGATCGCGCCACTGCTGGACAGGGCGCCGAGCCGCTGCAGCAGTTCGCGCGCCGCACCCATCGGACCCGCCGGGGGCGGATCGAGGAAGCGCAGATCGCTGCTGCCCCAGGCCGCCAGTTCCAGTGCCAGTCCGGCCAGTTCCACCTGGTCGATCTCGGCGCGGCGCTGCGGTTCCAGCCGCTGCGACTGTGGCCACAGCCGCCAGGCCACGCCTTCGGCGACGCGCCCGGCACGGCCCGCGCGCTGGTCGGCCGATGCCTGCGCGATGGCCACCACGTCCAGCCGGGTGAAGCCACTGTTGGGGTCGTAGCGCGGTTCGCGTGCCTGGCCGCTGTCGATCACCACGCGCACGCCGGGCAACGTCACCGACGACTCGGCGACGTTGGTCGCCAGCACCACGCGCCGGCGGCCATCGCTGGCCACCTGAAGTACGCGCGCCTGTTGTTCCACGGGCAGTTCACCGTGCAGCGCCAGGACCTCGACATCGCCATTGAGCGATTCCTGCAGGCCCGCCTGCACCCGCGCGATCTCGCGCTGGCCGGGCAGGAACACCAGCAGGTCACCGGGGTGCTCGGCCAGGGCCTGCTGCACCGCGCGGCGCACCTGCAGTTCCAGCGCCTCATCGCGGCGCGCCGGGAAATGGCTGATCGCCACCGGGTAGCTGCGGCCCTCGCTGCTCAGCCGCGGCGCATCGAGAAAGCGTGCCAGCCGCTCGCCGTCCAGCGTGGCCGACATCACCACCAGGCGCAGGTCATCGCGCAGCTGCGCCTGCACATCCAGCGCCAGCGCCAGGCCGAGGTCGCCGCTGAGATGGCGCTCGTGGAATTCGTCGAACAGGATCGCACCGACCTCTTCCAGCATCGGGTCGTCCTGCAGCATGCGGGTCAGGATGCCTTCGGTGACGACCTCGATGCGCGTGCGCGCCGAAACCTTGTTTTCGAAGCGGATGCGGTAGCCGACCGTGCCACCGACCTCCTCGCCCAGCTGCCGCGCCATGAACAGCGCGGCGCTGCGGGCGGCGACCCGCCGTGGTTCCAGCAGGATGATCTTGCGGCCCTGCAGCCACGGTGCGTCGAGCAGTGCCAGTGGCACCTGGGTGGTCTTGCCGGCACCGGGCGGGGCCTCCAGCACCAGTCGCTGCTGCGCGGCCAGGTGTTGCTGGATCTGCGGCAGCAGCGGGGAAATCGGGAAGAGCGGGGCGGTCATGTGCAAAGGATAAGGGGGCACGGCGGGCGCAGGTACAATGCGCGGGCACTTTTCCCCCGCGATGACCATGCACCTGATCGATATCGGCGCCAACCTGACCCACGACTCCTTCGACCGCGACCGCGATGCCGTGCTGGACCGCGCGCGCCAGGCCGGCGTGGTGCAGATGGTCATCACCGGTGCCAGCCGCGAGCACTCGCCACTGGCCCTGCAGTTGGCCCAGCAGCACCCCGGCTTCCTGTACGCCACCGCCGGCGTGCACCCGCACCACGCGGTGGAATACACCGAGGAATGCGATGCCGAGATGCGCGCGCTGCACGCGCATCCGGAAGTGGTGGCGGTGGGGGAGTGCGGGCTGGACTACTTCCGTGACTTCTCGCCGCGCCCGGCGCAGCACCGTGCGTTCGAGCGCCAGCTGCAGCTGGCCGCGGACAACGGCAAGCCGCTGTTCCTGCACCAGCGCGACGCGCACGCCGATTTCATGGCACAGATGAAGAACTTCGAAGGCCGCATCGGCCCGGCGGTGGTGCATTGCTTCACCGGCGAACGCGATGAGCTGTTCGATTACCTGGACCAGGACTGGTACATCGGCATCACCGGTTGGCTGTGCGACGAACGCCGTGGCGCGCACCTGCGCGAACTGGTGAAGAACATCCCGGCCAACCGCCTGATGATCGAGACCGACGCGCCGTACCTGCTGCCGCGCACGCTGAAGCCGATGCCGAAGGACCGGCGCAACGAGCCGATGTTCCTGTCGCACATCGTGGAAGAGCTGGCACGTGACCGTGGCGAGGACGTTGCGGTGACCGCGGCCAATGCCACGGCCGCCGCCCGCGCGTTCTTCCGCCTGCCCGACGCGGGTTGATGGTAGTGCCGGCCGCTGGCCGGCAGCACATCTTGATTGCCGGCCGGCGGCCGGCACTACCGGAGCAGGTCGCGCAGGCCCTCACGGTAGCTGGGGAACCTCGGCTCCCAGCCCAATGCTTCACGCGTGCCCCGGCTGTCGATGCGCTTGTTGCTTTCGTAGAAGCGCCGCAGCGTCGGGCTCAGTGCCGGGTCATCCCAGGCCACGGCGGGCGGCAGCGCAAACCCGCCCAGCTTCGCGGCGAAGGCCAGCACATCCTGCGGCGGTGCAGGCTCGTCGTCGCTGGGCAGGTAGAGACCCTGCCGGGCCGGTCGCCGCATTGCGGCGATGATGACGGTTGCCAGGTCATCCACGTGCAGTCGGTTGAACACCTGGCCCGGGCGAACCACGTGGCGCGCACGCCCCTGCGCCAACTGCACCAGCGCATTGCGACCCGGCCCGTACAGGCCGGGCAGGCGGAACACCGCCGAGGCGATGCTGCGTTGTCCGGCCAGTGCACGCCACTGTGCTTCCGCGAGCAGGCGCTGCACACCAGCCGCTTCAGTGGCGTCGGCCGCGCTGCGCTCGTCGATCCAACCGCCGGCGCGGTCGGCATACACCGAGGTCGACGACAGATAGCCGACCCAGCGCAATGCCGGGCTGGCCTGCAGCGCGGGCAGCAGCAGGCGCAGTGCCGGGTCGCCCTCCGCGTCGGGCGGCACGCTGCACAGCACGGCATCGGCCTGCGCGATCTCTTCGAGCAGGGCAGGTGACGGTGCGGTGTCAGCTCGAAGCGGGTGTCGCAGCAGGCCATCGTGCGGTGCCGCAGACGGGTCGCGCACCGTGCCGGCCACGCCTACGCCGTGCGCCTGCAGCTGCGCGGCCAGCACGCGTCCGCTCCAGCCCAGCCCGAGAATCAGTACCCGCGCGGGCAATGGGCTGGCCTGCAAGGCGGGACTCACGCGACCCGCAGTGCCTGGTAGGCCTGCAGGCTGCTGTAGGCAACCTGCAGCAGCAGGGCTTCCTGATCAGCCCTGCGCGCACGCACCAGCATGTCGCCAACAATCTGTTCGGCCTCCACCTGCTGGCCGGCCTCCAGATCACGCAGCATCGAGGCCTTCAACGCCGAGCCGGCCTGGGTCAGCGTGCCGCGCGCAGTGTCCTTCGCTGCCTCCGGAACCGGTTCACCGGCGGCTTCGGCGACGGCCAGGCACTCGTCGTAAAGGCCACGTACGATCGCCTCGCCATCATCGGTGGCGACGATGGTGCCGATATCCGCACGCAGCAGGCAGGTGGCTGCGGCCAGCGCGGTCAGGAAGGTGTACTTGATCCACTGTTCCTGGCCGATGCGCTCGCTGGCCAGGTGATCAAGGTTGGCCTTCGCGCAGACCGTAGCGAAGGCGCGCACGCGCGCGGAGATCGCGCCGCCGTCGCGCTCGCCGAAGGTGAGCTTGGCCGGCTTGCCCAGATGCAGCACCGCGCCATCGGGCGCCTTGGTGGCGCTGATGAAGCACAGGCCGCCGAGCACCGCGTCGCGGCCAAAGCGCAGGTCCAGTGCGTTGTAGTGGTGCAGGCCGTTGAGGATCGGCAGCACGGTGGTGTTCGCGCCGACTGCCGGGGCGATGGCATCGATCGAACTGTCCAGGTCGTAGGCCTTGCAGCTGAGGATGACCAGGTCGAAGGGCTTCTGCGCGGCCAGTGCGGGCAGTGCATCAGCCGTGACGTGCTGAACCGGGAAACGCGCATCACCCAGTGGGCTGCGGATGACCAGGCCATCATGGTCCAGCTGCGCGGCGCGCGCGGGGCGCACGAGGAAGGTCACGTCCACGCCGGCCTGGGCCAGGCGGCCACCGAAGTAACCGCCGGTACCGCCGGCGCCGAGGATCAGGATGCGCATTGCACGTTCACCGTTTTCTGGGGGGAATCAGAACTGCGATTGTGCCGGAGATTGCAGGCAAAAAAGAGCCGAGCATAGGCTCGGCTCTACAGACTGCTGCATCCACGCATGGCGTGGATCTGGTGTTGCCGGCCAGCGGCCGGCACTACCACGCAGGTCTCAGCTGCGCATACCCACGCCACGGCGCAGCAGCCACAGGGCCAGCGCCGTCAGCACCACCACGAAACCGATCATCAGGCCGTAGGCCACCGGCAGCGGCACATCGCTGCTGCCCAGCAGGCCATAGCGGAACGCGTTGACCATGTAGAAGATCGGGTTCGCGTGCGTGGCCGCTTCGGCCCAGCCCGGCAGCAGCTTCACCGAATAGAACACGCCACCCAGGTAGGTCAGCGGGGTCAGGATGAAGGTCGGCACGATCGCCACGTCATCGAACTTCTTCGCATACACCGCATTGATGAATCCGGCCAGCGAGAAGATCGTCGCGCCGAGGATCACCGTGGTCAGCATCACGATCGGATGCGGGATTCGCACCGGGGTGAAGAACATCGCGATGATCAGCACGATCACGCCGACCATCAGGCCGCGCAGCACGGCACCGGCCACGTAGCCCCACAGGATCACCCAGTTCGGCATCGGGCTGACCAGCAGTTCTTCGACGTGGCGGCCGAACTTGGCACCGAAGAACGAGGAACTGATGTTGCCGTAGCTGTTCTGGATCACGCTCATCATCACCAGGCCCGGCACGATGAACTGCATGTAGGTGTAGCCGCCCATGTCACCCACGCGCGACCCGATCAGGTTGCCGAAGATGAGGAAGTACAGGGTCATGGTGATCGCCGGCGGCACCAGGGTCTGGCCCCAGATGCGCATGATGCGGGCGACTTCGCGGCGCACGATGGTCATCAGCGCGATGCGGTTGCGCTGGCCGTCGGTCAGCTCGGTGGTGCTCATGCAGGCTTCTCCATGTTGCCGGTGAGGCGCACGAACAGCTCCTCCAGGCGGTTGCTCTTGGTACGCATCGAACGCACGCGGATGCCGGACTCGTTCAGCGTAGCGAACACGCGGTTGAGGTCCATCGCGCGTGGCATGTCGATGTCCAGCGTGTGCGGGTCCGGCGCGGTCAGCGTCGCGCCCTCGATCACCGGCAGCTGCGCCGGCAGGTCACCGTCGATGTCCAGCAGGAAGCCTTCCACGTCCAGCTTGGCCAGCAGGGTGCGCATCGGCCCCTGCTCGACGATCTGGCCATGGTTGATGATCGCCAGGTGGCGGCACAGGTACTCGGCTTCTTCCAGGTAGTGCGTGGTGAGGATGATCGTGGTGCCGGCAGCGTTGATCTCCTTCAGCACGCGCCACATGTCGCGGCGGATCTCGATGTCCACGCCGGCGGTCGGCTCATCCAGGATCAGCAGGCGCGGGCGGGTCATCATCGCGCGAGCGATCATCAGCCGGCGCTTCATGCCGCCGGACAGCGTGCGGCTCATCACCTGCGCCTTTTCCCACAGGTGCGCGCGCTTCAGCTCTTCCTCGGCGCGCTGCTCGGCTTCCTCGCGCGGCACGCCGTAGAACCCGGCGTAGTTCACCAGGATGTCGAAGGGCTTTTCGAACAGGTTGAAATTGATCTCCTGCGGCACCAGCCCGATCAGGCGCATGGTGGCGCTGCGGTTGCGCACCAGGTCGCTGCCGAACACCTCCACCTGGCCCTCGCTGAGGTTGACCAGGGAGCTGATGATGCCGATCAGGGTCGACTTGCCCGCCCCGTTGGGGCCGAGCAGGGCGAAGAAGTCGCCCGGGGCCACTTCCAGGGAAACGCCCTTCAGGGCCTGGGTGCCGTTGTCATAAGTCTTGCGCAGGTCGCGCACGCGCAGGGCGGGCGCCGTATCGTTCTGGGATGCCAAGCTCGAAGCCTTCGCGCCCATGGGCTGGCGCTGGAGAGGGGCGGGGAGGGGCTATTATAGAAGACCCCGAGGGCTTGCCCCGGCTACACACTGTCCCGAAAAGTCGTGCCTGTTCAATTCCCCCTCAAGCTGGTCGGCTGCCGCATGCTGGCCCCGACCGTCGGCCACTACCAGTTCGTGCGTGACGATGGGCAGCCGCTGGATTTCCAGCCCGGCCAGTTCATCCAGGTCCATTTCAGCTACGCCGACGCCACCGAAACCAAGCGCAGCTACTCGCTGGCGACCATCCACGACCATGCGCTGGGCCCGGGCGAGGCGGTGGACATCGCGGTCAGTTTCGTGCCCGGTGGCGCCGCCACGGCCCTGTTCGAGGCGCTGGAGCAGGGCAGCCAGATCAGTGCGTCCGGCCCCTATGGCCGGTTCTGCCTGAATCCCGGTGACCACAACGCCCGTTACCTGCTGATCGCCACCGGTACCGGCGTTACCCCCTACCGCTCGATGCTGCCGCTGCTGGAGAAGGCCATAGCCGAACGCGGCGTGCAGATCGTGCTGCTGCAGGGCGCGCGCAGTCCGGGCGAGCTGCTGTACAGCGAAGATTTCTACAGCTTCGCCGAAAAGCACGCGAACTTCCGCTATGTTCCGTGCCTGTCGCGCGAACTGCCGGCCGAACCGCACCCGGATGTACAGCACGGCTACGTGCAGCAGGCGCTGGCCGGTTTCACGCCGGACCCGGCCACCGACATCGCCTACCTGTGCGGCAACCCGGACATGGTCGATGCCTGCGCCGAGCTGCTGAAGGCGGCCGGCCTGGGCAACCCGCAGATCCGCCGCGAGAAGTACGTCAGCAGCAAGTAGGCCCGGGTGGTGCCGGCCGTTGGCCGGCACCCCCCCGCAAACCGGAGGCGGCACCACGCCGCCCCCGGTGCCCGGCCTCAGTACGCGATCCAGGCATCACGCCAGGCAAAGCCGGTGCCCGGGCGATAGGCATCGGCGTTGATGTTGCACCACGCACCTTCCGGGAACGGACGGCAGGCGTACAGCTTGCCGTCGGTGCCCTTCACCACGGTCTCGCCAGGCTTGTAGCTGCCGAGGCCGGCCGGATACACGAAGTCGAAATCGCCACCCGGCGGATCGACCGGATCAACCGGGCCCGGAATCTGGGTTTCCAGTTCAAAGCGGTTGCCTGGCTTCAGGTAGACGCGGTTCTCGGTGGCGGACGCCACCGGCGTGATCACGCCGTTCTTCATCACGCCGACGCGGGCGTGCTGGGCACTGCCGTTGACCTTGCGGGCCAGCGCCATCGGCCACTGTGCCGGAGCGGTCTGGCCAGCAGCCAGGGTGATTTCCGGGCGCTCCAGATCGTTGCCGTTGGCATTGAACACGCGCAGGGTCAGCGTGGTGCCTGCCTCCAGCGCACCGCGGGCGGTGACCGGGCCGGCATCCTGCCACTGCGGCGGCGGAATCACGCCATTGCCGCCTTCGAATCGCACGTCCATGCAGGTGTAGAACGCTTCACCCGAATCCGAACGCTGCCAGGTGTTGTAGATGATGTGCTGGCCACTGCGCTTGGGCAGCGGGCAATCCAGCTTGTAGGTCTTGCCATCCACCGGCACGTTGCCCAGGGTGCAGAACTCCTGCAGGTCGGCCCAGCGCAGCGGGCTGCCCGGCTGCCAGCCCTCACGGGTGACATAGAACTTCCACTCGCGGGTGGCATGCGGGGCCGGGGCATAGAATTCGAAGGTGTAGCGGCCACGCGCGTCGGCGCGGATCGGCGTGGTCGGCCAGTCCGTGCGGTTCAGGTCGAGCCCGCGGTACTTGGGAATGCTGGCACTGCACAGCTCGCCGTCGCGCACCAGTTCACGATGGTTGCCATTGGCATTGCCGTGCGCAATCGCGCTCCAGTCGTAGAACGGCTGCGCGCCGCCAATGGCCTTGGCGGCGGCGCAGGCCGGGTTGGTCGGGTTTTCCGGATTGCCCTCGTGGCACTGCTTCACGCGGCTGAGCGGCTTGGTCATGGTGCCGTGGGCGAAGGCGCTGCCAGACAGGGCGAGGCCGGCAACGACGGACAGTGCGAGGACTGCCCGGTGGGACAGGTGCATGCAGAGACTCCTTTGCGAGGTGTGGGAAACCTCATGGAGTCTTCACATGCAGACGCGCCGTCAACATCGGACAAGTTTGAATTTGATGGCTGTCGTGCCTGATCTGCAGCGCCCTGCTCAAAACACTGCGGCCCAGGCAGAAGGCGGCGCGATGCGCACCGCCTTCTACAACGGGTCAGTAGGGCACCCAAGCATCGCGCCATGCACTGCCCACACCGGGGCGATATGCCTCGGCATTGACGTTGCACCACGCCCCTTCCGGGAACGGGCGGCAGGCGTACAGCTTGCCGTCGGGGCCCTTTACCACGGTCTGGCCCGGGACGTAACTGCCAATGCCTGCGGGGTACACGTGGTCGAAATCACCGCCCGGCGACGGCGTGCCCGCGTCGGGCACCCGGGTGTCGAGCTGGAAGCGGTTGCCGTCCTTCAGGTACACACGGTTGTCGGTGGCCGAGGCCGCCGGTGTGATCACGCCGTTGCTGAGCACGCCCACGCGTGCGTGCTGCGCACTGGCATTGACCGTGCGTGCCAGCACCAGCGGCCACTGTGCGGCGGCAGTCTGGCCGCTGGCCAGCGTGGCTTCCACGCGTTCGACATCATTGCCGTTGGCATTGAACACGCGCAGCGCCAACGTGGTGCCGACCGGCAGCTCGCCGCGCGCGGTGACCGGGCCGGCATCCTGCCACTGCGTTGCCGGTGCCGTTCCGCCGCCGCCCTGGAAACGCACATCCATGCAGGTATAGAACGCCTCGGTCGAATCCGAGCGCTGCCAAGTGTTGTAGATCACATGCTGGCCGGTGCGCTGCGGCAACGTGCATTGCAGCTTGTAGGTGCCATCGGCCGACAGCGGTGTATTGCCCAGGGTGCAGAACTCCTGCAGGTCGGCCCAGCGCAGCGGGCTGCCCGGCTGCCAGCCTTCGCGGGTGACGAAGAAGCGCCAGTCACGGGTGGCGTGCGGCGCGGTCGCCTTGAACACGAAGGTGAACCTGCCATTGGCATCGGGCTGGATCGGCGTGGTCTGCCAGTCACTGCGGTTCACGTCCAGGCCGCGGAAGGTCGGGTTGTTGCCGCTGCACAGCTTGCCGTCGGGCACCACGGCCTGGTGGTTGCCGTTGGCATTGGCCTGGTTGATGCCGTTCCAGTCGTAGAACGCCTGCGAACCGCCGATGGCCTTGGCGGCGGCACAGGCCGGGTTGGTCGGGTTCTCGGGGTTGCCCTGGAAACAGGCGTAGACGCGGCTGACCGGCGTGGTCATGGTGCCGTGGGCGAACGCGTTGCCGGCCAGGGACAGGCCCGCAGCCACGAACGAGGTAGCCAGCAGCAGCGGTGTGGATCGGAATGACATGGCGCATCCTTGTGGTCGTCGAAAGGGAACGGTGACCGCAGGCGCTGCGCTGCGCAGTGGACTTCCGGCGGCACCACGGCGAGTATCGAGTCGCGATGCAGGCGACGGAACCATCGCAGTGTCGATCCGTGACTGCGCATGTGAAGCCCTTCCCGCAGGCTTCACGCAGGGCTGAACGGATGCGCTGGACGTCACGTGACCGGCGTGGCATCGATCACGTCATGGGGATCACGCTACGCAGTCACGGTACCCACCCGATCTGCCTGGCACGAGAAACAGCCATGCGCCGCGTTGTGCAGCTGGACGAACGCCACCGACGGGTCGGCAAACAGTGCATCCAGGTGGTCGGCCACCTCGGTGCCCGCACAGACCTGGGCACCGCACATCAGCGCGGCGTGGTCATAGGCACGCATCGATATCATCCGGCGCTGCACATACGGGGGCACCTCGCCTGGCGGCAGGACGCAACGGGTCACGCCGCGCTGCACGAAGATCGGGCCGGCGGCGCGATACGGTGAATGCAGCGGCAGGTGGACGTGGGACAGCAGGAGCAGCTCGCTGCCAGGCGCGGGATCGCTCAGGCTGATCCGGCAGGGATGGCCGCCGTTGGCGCCGGCCCAGCGACGCTGGATGCCGAGCGCGGCGAGCGCGCTGTCACTCATCTCGAACAGGTGCAGGAAGGGGCGATGGTCGATGCCACCGAGGTACCACGTGTGCATGAGCGTCTCCTGGGTCTGCGGCGGATTCTGCGCGTGCGCCGGCGGCCGTGCTCGCCGTTTTCAGACCCCGCATCGCCGCCGGGCCGGTGCACTGGCCCACGGGGCGCTGCGGGCCGCCGCCGATGCCGCCCTGTGCCGGCCAAGGCCGAGAGGCGGGACCGCCTGGTCTGCGCGCCGTTGGCTGCGGATTCGTCATTGCCCATCGCCGTCGGCGCGCTGCCCGTGTAAGTTGGGTCACATCTTCCGCGGCAGCCCGTCGTGGTCGACAGGAACGTCCTCCAGGGGAAACGAGCACGATGCAAAGACACCACCTCGCGCTGGCCGGGATGCTGGCCAGCCTGATGCTTGCCGGGTGCAGCCAGCCGCCGCCGGCCGACGCCGGAAGCGCCAGCGATGCACCCAGCCGCCGCTTCGGCACGATCGACTTCCAGCCCTGCACACTGTCCACCGAAGGTGCCAGCGCCAACGTGGAGGCGCAGTGCGCCACCCTGCAGGTGCCGGAGGACCGGGCCCAGCCTGACGGTCGCTGGATCGGCCTGCGTGTCGCCTGGCTGGAATCGGGCAGCAGCGGCGCCAGCCAGCCCGACCCGGTGTTCTTCCTGGCCGGCGGCCCTGGCCAAGCGGCCAGCGAGGTGGCGGTCATCGTCGATACTGCACTGCGCCAGGTGCGCAAGCAGCGCGACGTGTTCCTGATCGACCAGCGCGGCACCGGCGGCTCCAACCCGCTCAGCTGCCTGGGCGCGGACGGCAAGCCGCTGCAGGTGGACGAGGATGCCGCGCCTTCCGAGGCATCGCTGCGCGATTACGCCCAGCGCTGCGCCGCATCGCTGCAGGGGCGTGCCGATGCGCGCTTCTACACCACCACCGAGGCGATCGCCGATCTGGATGCGGTGCGTGCGGCGCTCGGTGTGGACCAGCTCAACCTGGTTGGCGGCTCCTACGGTACCCGCGTGGCCCAGCGCTATGCCGGGGCCTATCGGCAGCACACCCGCAGCATCGTCATCGATGGCGTGGTACCGAACGAGCTGGTGGTCGGTGGCGACTTCGCGACCACCTTCGAGGATGCGATCGCCCTGCAGTCGGCGCAGTGCCGCAAGGATGCTGCGTGCAGCAAGCGTTTCCCGACCGATACCCGCGCGCAGCTGCGCAGCGTGGTCGACACCCTGCGCCGTGCACCGGTCTCGGTCGAGTATCGCGACCCGGGTACCAACGCACCCCGGCAGGATGTCCTGACCCCGGACAGCGTGGTCGGCCTTGCCTTCGCCTTCTCCTACGTGCCGCAGTATTCCTCGCTGCTGCCACTGGTGCTGGATGAAGCCGCACACGGGCGCTATGCCCCGTTGGCATCGCTGGCGCGCGGCGCGAACCGCAGCATGGATTTCCAGATCAACCGCGGCATGCAGTGGTCGGTGATCTGCAGCGAGGATGCGCCGCGCTACCACGCGCCGGCCGAGGATCCCGAGCGGCTGTTCGGCAACGAAGTGGCCAGTGCGTTCTTCGCGGCCTGCCCGGTGTGGCCGCACCGTCCGGCGCCGGCAACCGATGCCGTGCCGCTGCGCAGCGACGTGCCGGCACTGCTGCTGTCTGGTGAGCTGGACCCGGTGACGCCGCCGCGTTACGCCGCACAGGTGCTCAAGGGCCTGCCCAACGGCCGTGCGCTGGTCGCCCGTGGCCAGGGCCATGGCACGTTGACCGCCGGCTGCATGCCGCGGCTGCTCGGCCAGTTCATCGACAAGACCGATGCCAAGGCGCTGGATGCCGGCTGCCTGGATACGCTGAGCTACGTGCCGGCGTTCACCTCGTTCAACGGATGGGAACCATGATCGTCGCCGACAACCTGCACAAGGCCTTCGATACCCGCACGGGCCGCATCCAGGCGGTCGCCAACGTCGGCTTCCGCGCCGGGGATGGGCAGATCACCGGCCTGCTCGGCCCCAATGGTGCCGGCAAGACCACCACCATGCGCATGCTGTACACACTGATGACGCCCGACCAGGGCAGCATCACTGTCGACGGCATCGATGCGGCGCGCAATCCGGTGGAGGTACGTCGCCACCTCGGCGTGCTGCCCGATGCGCGTGGCGTCTACAAGCGCCTGACCGCGCGCGAGAACATCGCCTACTTCGGCGAACTGCATGGCCTGTCTGCCGAGCGCATCCGCGAACGCATCGAGGTGCTGTCGCACGCGCTGGACATGGGGGACATCCTCGACCGGCAGACCGATGGTTTCTCGCAGGGCCAGCGCACCAAGACCGCGATTGCCCGCGCGCTGGTGCACGACCCGCGCAACGTCATCCTCGACGAACCGACCAACGGCCTGGATGTGATGACCACGCGCGCGCTGCGCCGCTTCCTGCTGGGCCTGCGCGAAGAGGGGCGCTGCGTGATCCTGTCCAGCCACATCATGCAGGAGGTGGGCGCGTTGTGTGACCACATCGTGATCATCGCCAAGGGCACGGTGATGGCTGCCGGCAGCGCCGACGAGCTGCGTGCGCAGGCCGGCGAAGCCAATCTTGAGGACGCGTTCGTGAAACTGATCGGCAGCGAAGAGGGCCTGCACGCATGAGCATGATGTCGACCCTGATGACGGTGATGCGCAAGGAACTGCGCGACCTGTCGCGTGACCGCCGCACGCTGCTGCTGACCCTGCTGTTCGGGCCGCTGCTGTACCCGGTGCTGCTGCTGGGCATGGGCAAGCTGGCCGAGAGCCGGGTACGCACCCAGATCGAAGAGCCGTTGCAGATCCCGACCATCGGCGCCGGGAACGCGCCGAACCTGGTGCGCTTCCTCGCCGCACAGGGCCTCAATGCCGCACCGGCACCGAAGGACCTGGCCGAGGCCATCCGCACCCAGGACATCGATGTGGCGCTGCGCATCAGCGATGATTTCGGCAAGGACTGGGCCGAGGGCAAGCCGGCGCTGGTGGAGGTGATCAAGGACAGCACGCGGCGCGCGGCTGAAGTACCCAGTGCGCGCCTGGAGGCGGCGCTGGCCACCTACAACGGCCAGGTCGGTGCACTGCGCCTGATGGCGCGCGGCATCGATGCACAGGTGGCCCGCCCGCTGGACGTGGCACGCCAGGACCTGGCCAGTGCCGAGGCCAAGCGCGGCATGATCCTGTCGATGCTGCTGCCGGTACTGCTGACGCTGACCTCGTTCATCGGTGGCGCCTACCTGGTGATGGACGCCACCGCCGGCGAGCGCGAGCGGCAGTCGCTGGAGCCGCTGCTGGCCACGCCGGGCTCGCGCAGCGCGATCGTCAGCGGCAAGATCGCCGCCGCCTGCGTGGTCGGTTTCGTGTCGCTGCTGCTGACCCTGGTCGCGTTCAAGGTGAGCGCGCAGATCGCACCCGGCAACATTGGCCGCCAGTTCAACATGAACGTCGGCTCGATGCTGCAGATGCTGCTGGTGATGTTGCCGATGCTGCTGATCGGCACCTCGCTGCTGACCTTCCTGTCGGCCGCAGCCAAGAGCATGAAGGAAGCGCAAAGCCACATGACCTGGCTGATGCTGCTGCCGATGCTGCCTGGCTATGCACTGGTAGCCTATCCACTGAAGAGCGAGCTGTGGCAGTACGCCGTGCCGTTCCTGTCGCAGAACCAGATGCTGCTGAAGGTGATCCGCCACGAGATCATCACCCCGGCGGTCTGGGCGATCTACCTCGGCGCCAGCCTCGGCCTCGCCGCCGTGCTGTGGTTCGCCGCCGTGCGCCGCTACCACAACGAGCGCCTGGCGATCTCTGGCTGACCAAAAAGGGGACGGAGGGGATTAAGTCGTTTCTGCCTCTCCCGTCCCCTCCTAGCGCGGACGTCCTCGTCCGCGCATCTCCACCGGGCACCCCAGCGTCTGCTCCACCATCCGCAGGAACGCATCGTTCCCCATCGGGCGTTGTCTGGCGCTGTGGTTGCGGATCGCGGGTACGTCGGCGGACGCATTCACATCGCGCAGGAATTCGGCATACAACGTCGCCCTTCCCAGAGCGGTCGCTGCCAGCGCCTCGAACGCGGGATGTTGCGTCAACATCGGATCATCGCGTCGTTGAAGGTTGCCATGCACGCTGGACCACGGGTGATCTTCAGCACTGACAGCAATTCCTGCACGAACGGGATTGCGTTCGATATAGCGGTATACGCTGAGAAGATACGCATCGCTGTCGATCATTGAGGAATGGAAGCGGCCCTGCCACAGAGGTCCACTGCGCCCGTGCCGCTGGTTGAAGGCCTGTACGTAGTTGTTGCCCTGCATGCGCATTGCACCAGCCAGACCCGGCTGTGTGGAGGGCGTAGCCAACAGGTGAACGTGGTTTCCCATCAGGACATAGGCATGCAGCGCGACGTGGTGCTTGAGGAATGCGCTGTGCAACAGATGCAGGACCAGTTGGCGGTCGATGTCGTCGACGAAGATCGCGCCCTTGTTCACACCGCGCTGGATCACGTGATAGGCCTGGCCTGCCAGCATCAGGCGCGCTTGTCGGGGCATCGGATCTGGAGACTGGACGGGGTTTCAGCCTGTCATTGCGGCCGCGAAGCCGGACATCAGGCAACGCCGCGATGCCGTGTCGGAAGAGTCAAAAGCGACTTAATTCCCTCCGTCCCCTTTTGCGTACTGCGCAGGCGTCACCCCCATCTCGCGCTTGAACACGGTGATGAACGCGCTTGGGGTGTCGTATCCCATCGACAGCGCAACGCTGATCACCGGCTCGCCCGCCAGCAGGCGTGGCAGCGACAGCAGCACGCGCAGGCGCTGCCGCCACTGGCCCAGGGTCATGCCTGTTTCGGCCTGCCAATGGCGGGCGAGGCTGCGGCTGGACAGTCCGCTGGTGGCTGCCCACGCTTCGACGCTGCGAAGGTCGTCCGGCGACCGTGCCAGCGCCGCCGCGATCCGCCGCAACCGTCGATCCTGCGGTTGTGGCAGGGCAAGTGGCAAGGGAGTGCTGGCACGGATCTCGTCGGCGATGACGCCGGCCAAGCGTGCCTGCGCAGCGTCCAGTGCCTGATGCGGCCAGCGCAGTGCCCGCGTCACCGCCGCCTGCAACAGCACATCGGGTTGGAAAATGCGGGGCAGCGGCGGCAGATCCAGGCCGGCATCGGCGCGGACGTACAGGCTCCAGCCATCGAATGCGTCTGCCCCTACCAGGGCGTGGGGCAGCAAGGGCGGTATCCAGGCAACATGCCCCGCCGGCAGCAGCCAGTGCAGGTCGCCGGCCTCGATCCGCAGCAGGCCGTGGTGGGCACCCAGCAACTGGCCGCGCACGTGCTGGTGGCGCGCGGTGCGCCGCCTTCCGGGCACGCGCAGCTGGCCGGCCAGCACGATGGGGCCGTCGTCGGCGTCCGCCAATGCCGGATCAATCAAGCCGGTCGGTGTCTGATCTGCCATATCCATTGGCAGTTATACGGCAGAAGTGCCAATGGCTGGGTGGCACACTGGGCTCCCGATCCCACAGGAGCATCACCCATGCAGCCGCAGGACATCCTTCCCGACCATCAGAACGAGGTGCAGGTGAACGGCCTCACCGTGCGCAAGGGCAGCGTCGGCGCCTTCCTCGCCAGCGTCCGTGACTGGCAGGACTCCGCCGGCGATGACGCCACCCGCGCCACCGCCGAAGCCGACCTGCGTGCGCTGCTGCCGGGCCTGCATGCGCTGGGCCTGTTCCAGGTGCTGGACGCGCGCGATCCGGCACTGCAGCGCCTGATCGACAGCCTCGCCTGAAACGAACACGGCCCGGACATGCCGGGCCGTGTGGTCATTGCGGGTCGGAAACGACTTAATCCCCTCCGTCCCCTTTTCGTGGTCAGCTGCCGCCCGGGGCGAACACCAGGGTGCGGCGGGTGGTGACCGGTGCGCTGACCGGCTCGAAGCGCCAACGCTTGACCGCGTTCATGGCCTCGCGATCGAAGACGCGCGATGGCGTTGCGCGCAGCACACGGGCGTTGGTCACCGAACCGTCGGTGCCGACGGTGATTTCCACCAGCACTTCGCCGGAGGTGCCTGCGCGCAGCGCCTCGGACGGATAGCGCGGCGCCGGGGTGCTGACCGGGCGCAGGTTCGGCGCCGCAGCGGCCGCCGGAGCTGCAGCCTGGCGTGCGGCGCTGGCCTGCTGGGCGGCAGCCTGCTGCTGCTTCTGCTCGGCTTCGCGGCGGGCCGCAGCCTGGCGCTCGGCTTCCTGGCGCTCATTGTCGCGGCGGGCGGCGTCCTGCTGGGCAGCGATCTGCTTGGCCGCGTCGGCTTCCCTGGCACGCTGCTCGGCCAGGCGCTGCTGTTCGGTCTGCTGCTTGCTGCGGTCCTCGGCGTCCTTCTTCGCCTTCTCGGCTTCGGCCTCGGTGCGCTTGGCCGCGTTCTGCACGCCCTTGGCCAGGCCGTCCTTCAGGCGTGGCAGGGCCGGCGCGGACGCATCCACCTTCTCGATCAGCGCCACCAGACGCTGCGCTTCGGTGTAGTCCTCGCGGCCCAGGTGCTGTTCGGCGGCGATCAGGGTGTAGGGCAGAAGGTCGGTCAGCGCGCTCTTCACCGAGGCGTCGTCCGGCGTCTTGTCGCGCAGGGCGAGGTAGTACTCGATGGCGTTGTCGCCGGCCGGCGCGTACATGCGGTTCTCGCGCAGGGCCTGGCTGGCCGACTCACGCAGCTGCTCGGTGCCCATCGACTGCACCTTGGCGGCGACCACCGGTGCGGCCGGTGCAGCGGCGGTGGGTGCGGCGGCCGGGGCCGGTGCGGCGGTTTCCTCCTTGCCCGAGCAGGCAGCCAGTGCCAGTGCCAGGGCAACCGGCAGCCACCGGCGCGCGGCGGTGATCGTTGAGACGTGCGACATCCTGCTCCCCTCTAGAAGACGACGTGACGTAAATCATTGATATGCATGGCCGGGACCTGCGGTCCGGGCGCGGCAGGGTGACGTTTCCCGACGCCACCGCCGGCAACGGCGAGGGTGCAATCTAGCATCCCGGCCGCCGCCGCGTACAAGAGCAGTGGCCGGGATGGGCAACGGCGGCCGTGCCGTTGCCGGCGCCGACCTCAGTGGTCGTGCGCCTTGTCGTGCGACTTGCTGTGGCCGTTGGACATCAGCTTGTCGGTCCAGGCGATGCCGATCGCCGACAGGATGAACACGCAGTGGATGATGGTCTGCCACAGCACGCCTTCCTGAGTCAGCATCGAGCAGCGGGCGACACCGATGTTGGCGGCGGCCACGCTCATCTGCTCCGGCGTGCACAGCGGGATGCCATTCAGTGCGCCACTGGCGATGAAGGTCTTCAGCAGGTGGATCGAGGAGATGCCGATGATCGCCATCGCCAGCTTCACCTTCAGCACGCTGGCATTGACGTGGCTCAGCCATTCCGGCTGGTCCGGGTGGCCTTCCAGGCGCAGGCGCGAGACGAAGGTCTCATAGCCGCCGACGATCACCATCACCAGCAGGTTGGAGATCATCACCACGTCGATCAGGCCCAGCACGATCAGCATGATCTGCTGCTCGCCCATCGACACCGAATGCGAGATCAGGTGCCACAGTTCCTTGCCGAACAGGAACACGTAGACGCACTGCGCCACGATCAGGCCCAGGTACAGCGGCAGCTGCAGCCAGCGCGAGGCGAAGATCAGCGTGGACAACGGGGAGAGCGGCGGGCGGTTTGCACTCATGCGGGGGATGCTGCGTTTCGGGGGAGAGGCGAGGTTACCGGCCCGCCATGACGGTGCCAACCCAACTCACGCACTAGACTTCAGGTTCCTTTCCGCACCCCGAGCCGACGCCATGATCGACCTGTATTACTGGCCCACCCCGAACGGCCATAAAGTGACCCTGCTGCTGGAGGAAGCCGGCCTGGAGTACCGCATCCACCCGGTCAACATCGGCTCGGGTGACCAGTTCAAGCCAGAGTTCCTGGCCATTTCGCCCAACAACAAGATGCCGGCCATCGTCGACCACGCCCCGGTCGATGGCGGCGCCCCGCAGAGCGTGTTCGAGTCCGGCGCGATCCTGCTGTACCTGGCCGAGAAGACCGGCCGCTTCCTGCCCAGCGACCCGCGCGGCCGCATCACCACCCTGGAGTGGCTGTTCTGGCAGATGGCGGGCCTGGGTCCGATGAGTGGCCAGATGGGGCATTTCAATGTGTATGCCCCGGAAAAGATCCCGTATGCGATCGAGCGCTATGACAACGAGGTGCGCCGCCTGCACGGGGTGATGGACAAGCGCCTGGCCCAGCACGCCTTCCTGGCCGGCGACGCGTACACCATCGCCGACATGGCCAGCTACCCGTGGATCGGCGCCTACGACAAGCTGCCGGTGGACTTCGCCGCGTTCCCGAACCTCAAGCGCTGGCACGAGACCATCGCCGCGCGCCCGGCCACCCAGCGCGCCTATGCGCTGCGCCAGCAGGTGAACCCGAACGCCGGCAAGCCGCTCAGCGACGAAGAGCGCAAGCATCTGTTCGGCCAGCGCTGACCCCGGCATCTGAAGGTGGGTGCCGACCGTTGGTCGGCACTCGTCCGCACTGCTTATGGGCAGAAGGTCATGCTGCCTTCCCGCACGGGCTTGGTTAGGATGGGGGCACGACCGTCCCGCGCCCCGCGTGGAGGCGGACCTGCCGTTTGCCGGGATCCTCCATGCGCCACCTGTTCGCTTCGCTTGCCCTCATGCTCGCCACCAGTACCGCCGCCCACGCCGAAAAGCTGACCCTGGAAGCCATCACCGGCCCCCTGCCGTTGTCCGGCCCGACCCTGATGAAGCCCAAGGTGGCGCCGGACGGTTCGCAGGTCAGCTTCCTGCGCGGCAAGGACAGCGACCGCAACCAGCTGGACCTGTGGACCTACGACATCGGCAGCGGCCAGACCCGCCTGCTGGTTGATTCCAAGGTCGTGCTGCCCGGCACCGAGACCCTCAGCGATGAGGAAAAGGCCCGACGCGAGCGCCAGCGCATCGCCGCGATGACCGGCATCGTCGATTACCAGTGGTCGCCGGACGCGCAGCGCCTGCTGTTCCCGTTGGGCGGCGAACTCTACCTGTACGACCTCAAGCAGCATGGCCAGGCGGCCGTGCGCCAGCTGACCCACGGTGAAGGCTTCGCCACCGACGCCAAGCTGTCGCCCCAGGGCGGCTTCGTCAGCTTCATCCGCGGCCGCAACCTGTGGGTGATCGACCTGGCCAGTGGCAAGCAGCTGCAGCTGACCCGCGACGGCAGCACCACCATCGGCAACGGCGTGGCCGAGTTCGTCGCCGATGAGGAAATGGATCGCCACACCGGTTACTGGTGGGCGCCGGATGATTCGGCCATCGCCTTCGCCCGCATCGACGAGGCGCCGGTGCCGGTGCAGAAGCGCTACGAGGTCTATGCCGACCGCACCGACGTGATCGAACAGCGTTACCCGGCCGCCGGCGACGCCAACGTGCGCGTGCAGCTGGGCGTGATCGCACCGGCCGCCGATGCGCAGCCGCGCTGGATCGACCTGGGCAAGGAACAGGACATCTACCTGGCCCGCGTCGATTGGCGCGATGCGCAGCACCTGAGTTTCCAGCGCCAGTCGCGTGACCAGAAGCAGCTGGACCTGGTCGAAGTGGCGCTCGACTCCAACCGCCAGCGCGTGCTCGCCCACGAGACCAGCCCGACCTGGGTGCCGCTGCACAACAGCCTGCGCTTCCTTGAAGATGGCAGCGTGCTGTGGTCGTCCGAGCGCACCGGCTTCCAGCACCTGTACCGCATCGATGACAAGGGCAAGGCCACTGCGCTGACCCATGGCAACTGGCCGGTGGACGAACTGCTGGCGGTCGATGAGAAGGCCGGCAAGGCCTACTTCCGTGCTGGCATCGAGACCTCGCGCGAAAGCCAGATCTATGCGGTGTCGCTGCAGGGCGGTGAGCCGCAGCGCCTGTCGAAGGCGCCGGGCATGCACAGCGCCAGCTTCGCCCGCAATGCCAGCGTCTACGTGGACAGCTGGTCCAACAGCACCACGCCGCCGCAGATCGAACTGTTCCGCGCCAACGGCGAGAAGATCGCCACGCTGGTCGAGAACGACCTGACCGATCCCAAGCACCCGTATGCGCGCTACCGCGATGCGCAGCGCCCGGTCGAGTTCGGCACGTTGATGGCTGCCGACGGCAAGACCCCGTTGAACTACAGCCTGATCAAGCCGGCCGGCTTCGATCCGTCCAAGCGCTACCCGGTGGCGGTGTACGTCTACGGCGGCCCGGCCAGCCAGACCGTCACCGACAGCTGGCCCGGCCGCGGCGACCATCTGTTCAACCAGTACCTGGCCCAACAGGGCTACGTGGTGTTCTCGCTGGACAACCGCGGTACTCCGCGCCGTGGCCGCGACTTCGGTGGTGCGCTGTACGGGAAGCAGGGCACGGTGGAAGTGACCGACCAGCTGCGCGGCGTGGCCTGGCTGAAGCAGCAGCCGTGGGTGGACCCGGCGCGCATCGGCGTGCAGGGCTGGTCCAACGGCGGTTACATGACTCTGATGCTGCTGGCCAAGGCATCGAACCAGTACGCCTGTGGCGTGGCCGGCGCACCGGTCACCGATTGGGGCCTGTATGACAGCCACTACACCGAACGCTACATGGACCTGCCGGCGCGCAACGAAGCGGGGTACCGCGAAGCGCGCGTGCTGACCCATATCGAAGGCCTGCGTTCGCCGTTGCTGCTGATCCACGGCATGGCCGATGACAACGTGCTGTTCACCAACTCGACCAGCCTGATGAGCGCGCTGCAGAAGCGCGGCCAGCCGTTCGAGCTGATGACCTATCCGGGTGCCAAGCATGGCCTGTCCGGCGCCGATGCCCTGCATCGCTACCGTGTGGCCGAAGCCTTCCTGGGACGCTGCCTGAAGCCCTGATGCACAAACGGGAAGGAGCCCGCCGATGACACTGCCGCCGCCGATTCCCACCCATGGCCCGAAGCCTGCCGGCTGGTGGTCCCGTCACTGGCGCTGGGCGATGCCGCTGGCCGTGCTGCTGGTGTTGGCCGGTGCCGGTGGCGTGGTGGCCTGGAGCGTGCTGCGCTGGAGCGAGGCCGCACGCGAGAGCCCGCCGATGCGCGAGGCGATGCGCCGCGCTGGATGCAGCATCGAACTGGTGGAAGCCTTCGGCGAGCCGCTGCGTGCCGAGTCGATGCCGCTGGGCAGCATGCAGACCGCGATCAACGGCCAGCGCGACGTCGGCCTGACCGTGGCCCTGGAAGGCCCGCGCGCGCACGGCCGGCTGTTCGTGAAGGGCACCCGCAGCGACGACGTCTGGGACTATCCGGTGATGTATGTGCTGGGCGAGAACAAGCAGACGTTCGACCTGACCGCGCTGGATGATGACGAGGCCGCGCAGGAATGCGAGCTGCAGGCCTGCCGCGAACGCGGCGAATGCCCGCTGGCCGGGGCGTTGTGACCTCCGGCCGATTGTCGCCACAGCGCTGAGCGCGTAGGGTGCGGGCAACCCTGTCCTGGAGTGCACCATGAAGCCGATCGCGTTGGCCGTTGCCCTGGCCCTGACTGCCGCCCCGCTGATGTCCGCACCGCCGGCGCTGGCGGCACCCGCCGCCAAGGCCGCTACTCCGGCCAGCCCGGCCTGGGTGGCCCGCAGCAACGCACTGGCGCAGATCCTGCTTGATGCGCAGGGCCCGTTCCAGCCGGAAGAAACCGGCTTCTTCGGCGTGCCCGGCTATGACGACAAGGTGGCCGACCTCGGTGCGGACAATGGCAAGCGCTACCGCGCCGCGATGGCCAAGGCCCGCGATGAACTGAAAGCCAAGCTGGCCACCGAGCAGGATCCCAACGTCCGCCAGGACCTGGAGATCATGATCCACGCCGCCAACCAGAACATCGAAGGCAGCGAGCTCAACGAGAAGTACCTGCTGCCATGGAGTGACGCGCCGCAGACCATCTTCAGCGGCCTCAACCTGCTGCTGTCCGACCAGGTGCCGGCCGAGCGCCGGGCCAAGGCGATCGACCGCCTCAAGGCCTACGCCGGGCTGCAGCCGGGTGGCACCGCGTTTACCACGCTGGCCCGCCAGCGTTACGAAGAGCGCTTGAAGGACGGCAGCCTGCTGCAGCCGACGAAGATCGAAGTGCAGCAATCGCTGGACAATGTCGAGACGTACATCACCGGCATCGAGTCGCTGCTGAAGAAGTACCAGATCGCCGGCGCCGATGAGGCGATGAAGGCCCTGGCCGGGCAGATGAAGGACTACGCCGCCTGGACCCGCAAGGACGTGCTGCCGAAGGCACGCACCGACGCGCGCCTGCCGGCGCCGCTGTACGCCTACCAGCTCAAGCAGGTCGGCATCGATATCGACCCGAAGCTGCTGATGCAGCGCGCGCAGCTGGAGTTCATGGAAACCCGCTCGGCGATGCAGCAGCTGGCGCCGCTTGTGGTGAAGGACAAGGGCCTGAAGGTGGCCGACCCGAGCGACCCGGTGGCGGTGATCCGCGCGCTGAAGGCCGACAAGATCGCCGACGACCAGCTGGAAGGCCACTACCGCAAGGTGATCGATGCGATCGATCCGCTGATCCGCGAGCATGCCATCGTCGACGTGCCCAAGCGCGCCATGCAGATGCGCCTGGGTTCGGCCGCCGAGAGCGCGGCCAGCCCGGCCCCGCATTTCCTGCCGGCGCCGCTGGTCAACAACACCGGGCAGCAGGGCACCTTCGTGCTGCCGCTGGGCAACCCGGCGGCGGGCCCGGGCGCACAATACGACGATTTCAACTTCGGTGCGGCGGCGTGGACGCTGAGCGCGCATGAAGGCCGCCCCGGCCACGAGCTGCAGTTCACCGCGATGGTCGAGCGTGGTGTCTCGCTGGCGCGCACCATGTTCGCGTTCAATTCGGTGAACGTTGAAGGCTGGGCGCTGTATGCCGAGGCCGAGATGGTGCCGTACGAGCCGCTGGACGGGCAGATGATCGCCCTGCAGTTCCGCCTGCTGCGGGCCGCACGCGCAATGCTTGACCCGATGCTCAATCTCGGCCTGACCGACCGCGCCAACGGCGAACGTGTGCTGATGGAGCAGGTCGGCCTGTCCAAGGCGATGGCCACCCAGGAACTGGACCGTTACATGGTGCGCATGCCGGGCCAGGCGGGCAGCTACTTCTATGGCTACACCCGCATCCTCGAACTGCGCATGCAGACCGAGCTGGCACTGGGCGCGAAGTTCGACCGCCTGGCGTTCAACAACTTCCTGCTCGACCAGGGCCTGCTGCCGCCGGACCAGCTGGCCGACGCGGTGAACAAAGTGTTCGTGCCGAAGTACAAGTGATGCCCGCGCCGGGGTCGGATCCCTTTCCGCAGGAAAGGGCTCTGACCCCGTGCGTCAATGTCCATCCACGCATGGCGTGGATCTACTGCGTCACCGCTGCGGTTGCGGCGTGATCACCTGGGTCGGCAACCGTGCCGGCGGTTCCGGATTGGGTACCCAGATCGCCACGCCGGCGGCGCGCTTCTGCGTGGTCGGAATACCGATGCCGACGCCACCCCCCACATGCGAGCCGAAGGTGCCGGCGCCCACCGACATGCCCACCGGTGAGCCGCTGCTGCCCACGCCCATCAGCACCACGCCATTGGCGCCCAGTGCCGCCGCTTCACGCTTCAGGCGTGCCACCGCGGCATCGGTCTGGCCCTGCGTGCCGAAGCCCACGGCAGATGCCGATTCCAGCTGCGCGATTTCCTGCGAGCCGGCCGGTGGCGTGGAATAGATCTGCACCAGTGCCGGATCGATCGGCGCGCGGGCGCGCCCCAGCATGACCTTGGAGGTGCTGGCACAACCGGCGGCGACCAGCAGGATGGCCGCCAGCGCGGCCCAACGGATGTTCATGGCACGACCCCTGTAGGACTGGTTGCGATCTTCGGTGGGCCACTCTGAATCGGCGCCAACACCCGGGCCCGGGCACCCACGGCAGCACGCTAGCACGCGTCGGGTGACAGCCCCGCCAACGGCAGTAGGCGGCGACCGCGTGAACGACTATGGTGGACAGACAGGAACCAACTGCGGGAGAGCGGAATGGGCGTGATCAGTCTGTTGTGGGGCGTACTGGCGCTGTTGTGGATGATCCTGGCGCTGATTCCGCTGCTTGGCTGGGGCAACTGGTTCCTGATCCCGTTCGCCGCCGTCGGCGCGGTGATCGCCGCGCTGGGCATCCTGTTTACCCACCCGACCAAGCGCGGTCGGGCCTGGGCCGGGCTGGTGCTGAACGGCATCGTGGTGGTGGTCGGCATCCTGCGCCTGGGCCTGGGCGGCGGCGTGATCTGAATCCCGGCACCCGGTGCGACCGGGCGTCGCAGGTACACGGCTGCTGGCCGGGCAGGGGCGTACAATGAGCGGCTGCGCGAGCCCCCCGCGTGCCTGTGATTCCGCGCCTGGCGCGGCTGCCCGATGATCATCCGACCCCGTCCCCACGGCTGGCAACTGCTGTACATCCTGCGCGGCTCGATCGTCAAAGCGATCGCGCCGAAGGTGCTGGCCATCCTGATCCTGTCCATTGCCGTGGCGGCCGTGGTGGAACTGGCCCCGCCGACCGGCATCGAACGCGTGTCGGTCACGCCGTTCACCCTGCTCGGCCTGGTCCTGTCGATCTTCCTCAGCTTCCGCAACAGCGCCTGCTATGACCGCTGGTGGGAAGGCCGCAAGCTGTGGGGCCAGCTGGTCTACGAATCACGTTCGCTGGCCCGCCAGGTGCACCTGCTGCTGGCCGATGACAGCGGCCGCCGTCGCCGCATCGCGTACCTCACCACCGCGTTCGCCCATGCGCTGGCCGCGCGCCTGCGTGGACGCATCGTGGCCCTGGCCGCCTTGCCATGGCTGGACAAGCCGCAACGCGAGCAGCTGGGCCAGCGCGAGAACGTGCCGGATGCATTGCTGTCGATGATCGCTGCCGAGCTGGCCCAGGCGCTGCGCGCCGGCGAGCTCGATCCGATTCTCTACACCCAGCTGGAGGAGCGCCTGCACGCGATGTCGTCGATCCAGGCCGGCTGCGAGCGCATCCTCACCACGCCGCTGCCGTTCGCCTACACCCTGCTGCTGCATCGCTGCGCATGGATGTTCTGCGTGCTGCTGCCGTTCGGCCTGGCCAGTTCGCTGGGCTGGGGCACGCCGGTGCTGTCGGCGGTGCTGGCCTATGCCTTCTTCGGCCTGGACCAGCTGGGCGAAGAAATGGAAGACCCGTTCGGCCTGGAGCCGAACGACCTGCCGCTGGACGCGCTGGTGCGCACGATCGAGATCGACCAGCTCGACGCGCTCGGCGAACGCCCCTTGCCCGAACCCCTGCTGCCGCAGGGTTACCTGTTGCAATAGCCACTCCTCGGAGCCTGCCATGTCCCATCCGCTTTACCGCCCGCGCCGCATGCGCCACGACGAGTTTTCGCGCCGCCTGATGCGCGAGAACACGCTGACCACCGACGACCTGATCTACCCGGTGTTCGTGCACGAACTGGCGGGCCGCACCGCAGTGCCGTCGATGCCGGGCGTGGAGCGGCTGTCGATCGAAGAGCTGCTGAAGGTGGCCGAAGAAGCGCTGGAACTTGGCATTCCGGTGATCGACCTGTTCCCGGTGATCGACCCGTCGCTGAAGTCGCTGGACGCGTCGGCGGCGTGGGCCGAGGACGGCCTGGCGCAGCGTGCGATCCGCGCGCTGAAGTCGCGCTTCCCGGAACTGGGCGTGATGACCGACGTGGCGCTGGACCCGTACACCACCCACGGCCAGGACGGCATCATCGACGACAAGGGCTATGTGCTGAACGACATCACGGTCGAAGCGCTGGTCAAGCAGTCGGTGTCGCACGCCGAGGCCGGTGTGGACATCGTCTCGCCGTCGGACATGATGGACGGCCGCATCGGCGCGATCCGCCGTGCGCTGGATGCCGACAACCACATCAACGTGCGCATCATGGCCTACTCGGCCAAGTACGCCTCGGCGTTCTACGGCCCGTTCCGTGATGCGGTGGGCAGCGCGGCCAGCCTCGGCAAGGCCGACAAGAAGACCTACCAGATGGACCCGGCCAACGGCGACGAGGCCCTGCGCGAGATCGCGCTGGACCTGGAAGAGGGCGCCGACATGGTGATGGTCAAGCCGGGCATGCCGTACCTGGACCTGGTGCGCCGGGTGAAGGAGACGTTCGGCGTGCCGACCTTCGCCTACCAGGTCAGTGGCGAGTACGCGATGATGAAGGCCGCCTTCGCCAACGGCTGGCTGGACGAGCGCGCCTGCGTGCTGGAGTCGCTGCTGGGCTTCAAGCGGGCCGGTGCCGATGGCGTGCTGACCTATTTCGCGCCGCAGGTGGCGCGATGGCTGCGCGAGCGCTGACAATAGCGCCACGATAGACGGAGGACTGCGCGATGGGACCCGAACTGGGATGGATGCAATGGCTGATCTGGGGTACCGGTGTCCTGGTGTTCGGTGCCATCATCGTCGGTGTCTTCATCGCCGCATGGCGCGCGGGCAAGCGCCCACCGGAGCAGCTCTCCGCCGCCCGCCACGTGGCCCGTGAGCAGGCCCTTCCGGACAGCGTGCAGGCCGAGCTGGCTGCGTTGAACCAGCGCAAGGACAACGGCCAGCTGAGCGAGATGGAGTACGAGCAGTTGCGCGCCAAGGTGCTGTCGCGCTGACGGGCAATGCCCGGGGTCGGATCCCTTTCCGCAGGAAAGGGCTCTGACCCCTTCGCGGGCGCCATCCACGCGCGGCGTGGATCTACCGCACGCACCCGGCCACCGCCGCCACCTTCGGCACCGCCAACCGGTACACGTCCACGCCACCGGCGCGCGGCGCCTTTGCCGCGCTGCTGGCCACCATCATCTCGCCGGGCCTGGCGTTGTCGATCACCGGCGTGCCGGTCCAGCCGCCGGCCTGGTTGAACGATAGTCCCAGCGGCTGCAGCGCCACACCGCTCCACGCACAGCCGCTGCTCCAGACCTGCGCGGTACTGCCGTGGCCGCGGCTGAACACCACGGCGCCGTCATGGCCCAGCCAGTCGCCGTCGGTCTCGTCGTCGGCGCTGTTCAGCGCGCTCAGTGCGGTGGCCGGGCCACGCAGGCCCTGCGCATCCAGCGTCGCTACGAACAGGTCCCAGCCGGCGCCATGGCCCTGCTGGCGGGCAAACAACAGCTGCTTGCCATCCGCGCTCAGGGCCGGTCCGCGCTCTTCCCGGCGCCCGCCGTCACCGCCCAGCGGCTGCGCTGGGCCCAGCCGGCCATCGGTGGCCAGCGCAGCGCGGTACAGCGCCAGCGCGCCCTCGCGGCCGGCCGCGAACAGCAGCCAGCGGCCATCACGGCTGAAGTAGGGATCACGGGCTTCACCGGCCACGCCGACCGGCAGTGCCTGTGCCTGCTGCCAACGACCGTCGACCACGCGTGCCTCCCAGAGGCCCCAGCCGGCTTCGTCGCGGCGGGCGAAAACGATGCGCTGGCCATCGGCGCTGATCGTGGCGCGACCCTCGTCTGCGCGGGTCGAGACCACGCCCATGCCTTCGATGCCGTACTCGTTCAACGCCATCGCCACGGGGGCAGAGAGTAGACTGGCGGCAAGCACCAGCAGGGGCGGGGTGATGCGCATCATCCGGTTCCATGCACGAACAGAGCATCAGTCTAGCCAGCTTGAGGATTCCATGACCGACCGTTACGCCGTCTTCGGACACCCCGTCGCCCATTCGAAGTCGCCGCAGATCCATGCGTCGTTCGGTCGCCAGGAAGGCATCGCCATCGACTATCGCGCGATCGACCTGGCCCCGGAGGCGTTCCTGGCCGGCCTGGAGGCCTTCGCTGCCGAGGGCGGTGTCGGTGCGAACGTCACCCTGCCGCACAAGGAAACCGCGTTCTCGGTGTGCACCACGCTGACCGCAAGGGCGCGCCGCGCCGGATCGGTCAACACGCTGCTGCGCAAGGGCGACCGTTGGCACGGCGACACCACCGATGGCATCGGCCTGGTGCGCGACCTGACCGACCGCCACGGCCTGGACCTGCGCGGCCGTCGCGTGCTGATGATCGGTGCCGGTGGCTCGGCGCGCAGCGTCGCCCCGGCGCTGCTCGATGCCGGCATCACCGAACTGGTGGTGGTCAACCGCACGCCGGAACGTGCCGACGAGCTGATCGATGCCATGGGCGAACCGGGCCGCGCGATCAGCCGCTACTGGGAGGACCTGCGCGACCTGGGCGACTTTGAACTGATCGTCAACGCCACCTCGGCGGGCCGCGACCGCGATGTCGAGTTCAAGCTGCCGCTGTCGCTGGTCAACTCGATGACCACCGCCGTCGACCTGAACTACGGCGAGGCGGCGATCGCCTTCCTGGCATGGGCACGCGCGGCGAACTGCCGCAACACCGTGGATGGCCTGGGCATGCTGGTCGAACAGGCCGCCGAGAGCTTCCTGCAGTGGCACGGCGTACGCCCGCAGACCGACGAGGTCTACCAGGCGCTGCGCCAGGGCCCGGCTGTGTTGGCCGGCGAGGACTGATCGATGGACGGCACGACCTTGATGGTGACCGTGCTGAGCATGGTCGGTGTGCGCCTGCCGGTGCTGATCGCGCTGTGCGTCGGCCTGGTCTGGGTGGTCGGTGCGCCGCGCGATGCGACCCGCACCGGCGCCCTGGTCGGCCTGCTGCTGTTGCTGTTGACCAGCCTCGGTGGGATGGCGGCGGGCATCCTGCCGATGTGGATGGTCCGCAGTGGTGATTTCAGTGCCGTGTCGAGCCTGAGCGCCATCCTCGGCGTGCTGCATTTCGCGCTGGCAATGGTCGAGGCCATCGGCGTGGTGCTGCTGGTGTGGGCGCTGGTGCGCCTGCTGCGGCTGCGCGGCAACGCGGTGCAGTGACACCGCGGTGACGGCCCAGGGCCGTCGCCAGCAGCGTCCGGCGTGTTCATCCAGCCGCCGGGCGTCGCCGCTGCCCCGTTCAGGTAGCCAGCGGCGGCGGACATGGCCGGCCATGCGACAATGACCGGCCCGATCCAGCCACGGTAATTCCCGGCGTGACCGAAACCGTCGCCGCTCCGCGCACGCTCGATGACCCCTTGAAGGACGCGATCCGCAAGGCGTACACGACGCTGCAGGCCAATACTCCCGGCTTCTCCACCCGCCGCTCGCAGAGCCAGATGATCGGCGTGGTGTCACGCGCGCTGTCGAAGAGCGGCGGCGTTGGCGTGGTCGAGGCGCCGACCGGCGTCGGCAAGAGCCTGGGTTACCTCACTGCGGGCGTACCGATTGCGCTGGCCAGCAAGAAGAAGCTGGTGATCAGCACCGGCACCGTGGCGCTGCAGTCGCAGCTGGTCGAGCGCGATATCCCGAATTTCCTCAAGGCCACCGGCCTGGAAGCAACCGTGGCGCTGGCCAAGGGCCGTACCCGCTACCTGTGCACGCGTAACGCCGCCGAAGCACAGGGCGAGGGCTCGCAGGGCGGCATGTTCGAGGATGATGCACCACTGTTCGACCGGCCGCTGGCGCCGATCGAGATGGACATCGCCAAGCGCCTGACCGATGCCTTCACCGGCGGCAGCTGGGACGGCGATATCGACAATGCGCCGGAGACCATCAGTCCCGGCCTGCGCAGCCGCATCACCACGCCGGCCTCGGGCTGCGCCGGGCGCCGTTGTGCGTATTCGGCGCAGTGCGCGGTGCTGCGTTCACGCAACACCGTGCGCGATGCGCAGATCGTGGTCACCAACCACGCGCTGCTGCTGTCGGCGCTGTCGATCGGCGACAGCGACAACGGCCAGCCGTTGATCGCGCCGCCGTCGGACATGCTGCTGGTGCTGGACGAAGGCCATCACATCGGCAACGTGGCGATCGACCAGGGCGCGGCCAGCCTGGCGCTGGATGAAATGGCCAAGCGCACCGGGCGCCTGCAGATCCTGATTGCCGGTGCCTACCGCGCGGTTGACAAGGACCGCCTCGGCAACCTGCTGCCGAACGAAGCGATCGAGGTCGCCAGCAACGTCGCCAAGCAGCTGCGCGCGTTCCGCGATCACATCGAGCGGGTGTGGATGCCGGCGCCAGCGGATGAGGAGCCGATGTGGCGCGCGGCCAACGGCCGTTTGCCGGAGGCCTGGCGCGAGCCGATCGAGGCACTGGCCGACGAGACCCGCAGCCTCTACAACTGGGCGCATGCCGCTACCGCGCAGGTGGCCAAGGGCAAGCCGGACGACGCCGCGCGCGAGCGCCTGCAGCGCAACCTGGGCATGGCGCTGGAAATGATCGAGCAACAGTACAACCTGTGGCAGGCCTGGCGCCGCGAGGACAAGGACGGCGCGCCGCCGATGGCGCGCTGGGTCACCGCCACCCGCGACGGCGACCTGGTGCTGCACGGCTCGCCGGTATCGGCCGCGCACGTGCTGCGCAAGCTGCTGTGGGATGAGGTGGACTCGGTGGTGATGACCTCGGCGACGCTGACCGGCGGTGGCGATTTCCAGTCGCTGGCGATCGACAACGGCATTCCGGAAGAGGCCGAGATGGTCTCGCTGTCGTCGCCGTTCGACCTGCCCAACCAGGCCGAGCTGATCGTGCCCAGGTTCCCGGTCACCCCCGACGACCGCGAAGGCCATCCCCGCGAAGTGGCGCGCTACCTCGACACCGAGTTGGATTGGGCCAAGGGCTCGATGGTGCTGTTCACCTCGCGCTGGAAGATGGAAAAGGTGGCCGGGCTGATGCCGGCCGCGCGGCGCAAGCAGGTGCTGGTACAGGGCGAGATGTCCAAGACCCGGCTGATCGAAGAGCACCTGCGCCGCGTCGCTGCCGGCGAAGGCTCGGTACTGTTCGGCCTGAACTCGTTCGGCGAAGGCCTCGACCTGCCCGGCGAAGCCTGCACCACGGTGGTGATCACCCAGGTGCCGTTCGCGGTGCCGACCGATCCGCAGACCGCCACCCTCAGCGAATGGTTCGAAGGCCGCGGGCTCAATGCGTTCAACCTGATCGCCATTCCGCACGCGCTGCGCACGTTGACCCAGTTCGCCGGCCGCCTGATCCGCACCTCCACCGACACCGGCCGCGTGATCATCCTCGATTCGCGGCTGCTGACCCGCCGCTACGGCAAGCGCATCATCGACGCGCTGCCGCCGTTCAAGCGCGTGATCGGCTGAGACGGGGTCGGATCCCTTCCGAAGGAAGGGCTCTGACCCGACCACGCCCTCTGTCGCTCAATCGCCCTCCGGATTCCGGCAGGCCTGGTTGCCCATCGCATTGTGGTAATCGCGATCAAAGCAGCGCAGGAAGCCATCGAGCACGTCCAGGTTGGGCGGCCACGGCACATCCACCTTCTGCCCGCCGGCGGTCGTGAAATGATAACGCCCATCCTTCAGCGCCTTGGCAATCTGCTCCGGCGCAGGAATCGCAATCAACCTTGCTCGCGCTTTCTCCAGCGCCGCACGATCACGCTGCAGGAAGGCGATCGTGCCGTCCACGTAGGCGTTCCAGTAACCGGGGTCGGTGGCGGTGGGCTTGTAGGTGCGCTGCATCAGCGCCACCGCCTCCGGGTACTGGCCCGCCTCCGCACGCATCTGGCTTTCATGCCACAGAATCATGGTGTTGCCCGCAGCCTTGGGCAGCACAGCATAGGCGGCGAGCAGATCAGCGGCTTCACGGTGGCAGCCACGGTCGGCCAGCGTGCGCCAGCCACCTTCCAGGTCCTGATCGAACGCATCCGGTTCCATCGCCAGCATCGCTGCACGGTCGTAGCTGCAGTCGGGTGCTTTGGGTGGTTCTGCTGACGTGCCCATGGCAGCGGCCAGTGCAAAGAAAAGCAACATCCTCTCAACCTCCGTGTTGATGACCTCCTGGCCACCATAACGGATCACGACGGGTAGTGCCGGCCGCTGGCCGGCAACCTCAATGATGTGGGACGCGGCGTGCAGATGCCGGCCAGCGGCCGGCACTACCGCGCAGGGATCAATCGCCGAGCAGGGCGGTGTTGCGTACGGCGCCCTTGTCGGCGCTGGTGGCGAGCAGAGCGTAGGCCTTCAACGCGCTGGTGACCTTGCGCGGGCGCGGCGCACGCGGTTTCCAGCCGCGTGCATCGGCCTCGCTGCGGCGCTGGACCAGCGTGGCCTCATCCAGCAACAGGTCGATGCGGCGGGCCGGGATGTCGATGCGGATGCGGTCACCGTCTTCCACAAGCCCGATCGCGCCGCCACTGGCCGCTTCCGGCGAAACGTGGCCGATCGACAACCCCGAGGTGCCACCGGAGAAGCGGCCATCGGTGAGCAGCGCGCACTGCTTGCCCAGTCCCTTCGACTTCAGGTAGCTGGTCGGGTACAGCATCTCCTGCATGCCCGGGCCGCCCTTCGGCCCTTCGTAGCGGATCACCACCACCTCGCCCGGCTGCACCTCGTCGGCGAGGATGCCGGCGACGGCGGCGTCCTGGCTTTCGTAGACGCGTGCGGGGCCTTCGAACACATGGATCGATTCGTCCACGCCGGCGGTTTTCACCACGCAGCCATCGACGGCCAGATTGCCGCGCAGCACAGCCAGGCCACCTTCCAGCGAATACGCATGCTGCAGCGAGCGGATGCAGCCCTCGGCGCGGTCCAGGTCCAGCGCGGGCCAGCGCGTGGCCTGGCTGAAGGCCTCCTGGGTGGGGATGCCGGCCGGGCCGGCCTTGAAGAAGGTATGCAGGGTGTCGTTGTCGCTGCGCGCCACGTCCCAGCGTTCCAGCGCTTCGGCCAGGCTGGCGCTGTGCACGGTCGGCACTGTGGTATCGAGCAGGCCGGCGCGATCCAGTTCACCGAGGATGCCGAACACGCCGCCGGCGCGGTGCACGTCCTCGATGTGGTACTTCGGTGTGTTCGGCGCCACCTTGCACAGCTGCGGGACGCGTCGCGACAGCGCGTCGATGTGGGTCAGGTCGAAGTCGACCTCCGCTTCCTGCGCTGCGGCCAGCAGATGCAGGATGGTGTTGGTGGAGCCGCCCATGGCGATGTCCAGGGTCATCGCGTTGGCGAACGCGGCCTGGGTGGCGATCCCGCGCGGCAGCGCGCTCGGGTCTTCGCCGCCGTACCAGCGATGGCAGAGCTCGACGATCAGGCGGCCGGCGCGGCGGAACAGCGCCTCGCGGTCGGCATGGGTGGCCAGCGTAGTGCCGTTGCCGGGCAGCGACAGGCCCAGCGCTTCGGTCAGGCAGTTCATCGAGTTGGCGGTGAACATGCCCGAGCAGGAGCCGCAGGTGGGGCAGGCGCTGCGTTCAAAGGCCGCGACCTTCTCGTCGGAGGCGCTGTCATCGGCGGCCACCACCATCGCGTCGACCAGGTCCAGCTTGTGCTCGGACAGCTTTGTCTTCCCCGCTTCCATCGGCCCGCCGGAGACGAACACCACCGGGATGTCCAGGCGCAGCGCAGCCATCAGCATGCCGGGGGTGATCTTGTCGCAGTTGCTGATGCACACCAGCGCGTCGGCGCAGTGCGCGTTGACCATGTACTCCACGGCGTCGGCGATGATCTCGCGGCTGGGCAGCGAATACAGCATCCCGTCGTGGCCCATCGCGATGCCGTCGTCCACGGCGATGGTGTTGAATTCCTTGGCGACGCCACCGACCTGTTCGATTTCGCGCGCGACCAGCTGGCCGAGGTCCTTCAGGTGCACGTGGCCGGGCACGAACTGGGTGAAGGAGTTGGCGATGGCAATGATCGGCTTGTGGAAGTCGCCGTCCTTCATGCCGGTGGCACGCCACAGGGCGCGGGCGCCGGCCATGTTGCGGCCGGCGGTGGAGGTGCGGGAACGGTATTCGGGCATGGCTGGCGGAACGGGCGGGCCGTACGACGTGGGGGTCAGCCGATCATGGCCAATTTTTTCGGTTGCTGCTGCAACCACCTTCACCGCTTGCAGCGGCTTGGTGGTCCGCGCATTTCCCCTTATCCCCGCGCCTGCGGCGCGCCCCCTTGAACAACAAGGGGGCTTCTCGCCGGAGACTTGGCTGCGCGCGCCGGGCATAGCGCGGCGCCGCGGGGCGTGTGCCAACCAAGGTTGGCACCTACCAGTGCGGTGTGCCGCCCGGGGTCGGATCCCATCGCAGCGCGATGGGCTCTGACCCCAATGCCGACGAAAATGAAAGGCCGTTCATCTTTCCCGCTTTGCCGATTCCGGTTGTTGGTGAGGATTTGGCATCATTGGGCATTGATCCGTATACAGGGCATGAGGCCATGAAACGTTCCCGCACCACCGCGCTGCTGCTGATGAGCGCTGCGCCGCTGCTGTTCACCGCCTGCCAGAAGGAGCCGGAGGTGAAGGTGCAGGAAGGCCTGTACACCTCGGTCGAGGCCTGCACCGAGGCCACCGGTGATCCGTCGTCGTGCCGCAATGCCTTTGCCGAAGCGCAGAAGCAGGCCGCCGATGCGGCGCCGAAGTACGCCAGCAAGGAAGCCTGCGAGAAGGATTACAAGCCGGAGCAGTGCGTGCAGCAGCACACCTCGGCCGGCACCTCGTTCATCGGCCCGATGATGATGGGCTTCTTCATGTCGCAGATGCTGAGCAACCGCGGCGGCCTCGCCCCGCAGGCGCCGGCGTCGGCACCGGCATACCAGGACAAGAACGCTGGCTGGGCGCGCCCGGCACCGGGCGGCACCGGTGGCCTGAACACCGCCAGCGGCATCGGCGCCGGCAAGGCCGGTCTGGCACCGGTCACCAGCGAACCGAACCGTGCGGTCACTGCCAGCCGTGGTGGCTTCGGCAACACCAGCGCACGCCGCAGCACCAGCGGCAGCTACGGCGGCTGATCGACCCATGCAGCGCATCCGGATTGCCGAGCGTGCCCAGTGGCGGGCACGCGCGGAGGAAGCGGGTTTCCGTTTCCATACCATCGATGGCCAGCCCTACTGGGATGAAAGCGCGTACTACGCGTTCACCCTGCGCCAGATCGAACAGGACATCGAAGACCCCAGTGCCGAGCTGCACCAGATGGCGCTGGACCTGGTCGGTGATGTCATCGGCAGCGAGCGGTTGATGGACCAGCTGGCGATTCCGTCGCATTACCGCGACTGGATCGCCGACAGCTGGCGCCAGCGCCAGCCGCACCTTTACGGCCGCCTGGACCTGGCCTACGACGGCACCGGCCCGGCCAAGCTGTACGAGCTGAACTACGACACGCCGACCTCGCTGTTCGAGGCCAGCTTCTTCCAGTGGCAGTGGCTGGAAGACCAGCGCAACGCCGGCCGCCTGCCGCAGCATGCCGACCAGTTCAATGCGATCCATGAGGCGCTGGTCGAGCGCTTCGGCGAACTGGCCACGCAGCTGCCGCCGCCGTTGTACTTCAGCGCGGTGGGAAGCTCGGAAGAAGACCGTGGCACTGTCGATTACCTGCGCGACTGCGCGTCGCAGGCCGGCCTGCATGGCCAGGCCATCGCGATCGAGGACATCGGCCTGTCCGAGGACGGCCGCTTCACCGCGCTGGATGATTCGGTGATCGGCACGCTGTTCAAGCTGTACCCGCTGGAAGACCTGATGGCCGAAGAGTTCGGCCGCGCGCTGCCCGGTTCGGGCGTGCAGTTGCTGGAACCGGCGTGGAAGGCAGTGCTGAGCAACAAGGGCATCCTGCCGTTGCTGTGGCAGCGCAACGTAGGCCATCCGAACCTGCTGGAGGCGCACTTCGATGAGGGCAGCACGCTGGCCCCGGGCTGGGTGCGCAAGCCGCTGTTCTCGCGCGAAGGTGCCAACATCGAGATGCACCTGGCCGACGGCAGCACCCAGCGCAGCGACGGTCCCTATGACGGCCCGGCGATCATCCAGCGCGCCCATCCGCTGACCCGCTTCGAAGGCGGCTACCCGCTGATCGGCAGCTGGGTGGTGGGTGACCACGCCTGTGGCATCGGCATCCGCGAGGACGACAGCGCGATCACCCGCGACAGTGCGCGGTTCGTGCCGCACGCGATCGTCGACGAGGCGCCGACGCGGATCTACGTCTGATGACGGTGCGGCGTTGGCCTGGCCGGCATGGGCGTGCCACGCCCGCGCCGGGCCGGCATTTCGATGACGGGCGCAGCCTGCAGGCCTTCGCGGACCGCGTCGCGGTGCGTTGCCACCGCTGCGATGCCCCCGGTTGGGTGATCGCCCGCTGGGAACCCTATCGATGGACCGCGCGTTTCCGCTGCACAGCTTGCAGC
Organism: Stenotrophomonas sp. AR029; assembly: GCF_047520695.2. Taxonomy (NCBI): domain Bacteria; kingdom Pseudomonadati; phylum Pseudomonadota; class Gammaproteobacteria; order Lysobacterales; family Lysobacteraceae; genus Stenotrophomonas; species Stenotrophomonas sp. AR029. The sequence continues at coordinate 702,865 of NZ_JAXBQQ020000001.1, forward strand.
GCTGCATTGGACAGCGGCGACTGGGTGGGTGCGGTCCGCATTCTGGGCCGCCAGCCCTGTGGATTCTGCGGGCATCAGTGGCTGCATGTGTGTCGGCCGATTCCCGCCGGCATCCCCGCGCCTGCATCCTTCCCCGCCCGATGCGCACAGTGCGGTCGCAGCACCGAGGTCACGGTGTTGACGCGTCCCCTGCGTGACGCCGAGCCTGCCGATCCGCATTTCGGTCTGCCGCTGCGCCTGGTCGAATCGACCCGCGCGGGCCTGCTGTGGGCCTACAACGCCGAACATCTGCAGGCACTGCACGAATACGCGGGCGCGACGCTGCGCGAGGGCCGCGGCCATCATCGATCCATGTTCTCGCGCCTGCCGCAGTGGATGAAGCTGGCCCGCAACCGGGCGCTGCTGCAGCGTGCGGTGGAGCGGTTGCAGCGTCGCTTGCTGCAAGGGTAGTGCCGGCCGCTGGCCGACAGCCGAGCATGGGCTCGGCGCTACAGGAATCAGGCCGTCTGTAGAGCCGAGCCCATGCTCGGCGCCGGTCAATCGCAGGGCTACAGCAACCCTTCGCGCTTCACCGCCAGGTAGCGCTCCACCAGCGCGCCCGGCAGGGCGTCGGCGGTGACGTCCAGCACCATCACCTTCTCGCTGCGCAGCGCTTCGTGCGCCTTCGCGCGCTGCTGCAGGTACAGCGCCGCGGCACCGGCCTGGGTGGCGTCCTCCAGCGTCTGCACGTCCCCCTCCAGTACGCCGTCCAGCTCGCGCTCGCGCAGGCTGGCCACGCACACCAGGTGGCGCCGTTGCAGCAGGTGCACCGCCGCCAGCAGGTCTTCGATGTCTTCATCGCGCACGTTGCTGACCAGCATCACCAGTGCTCGCCGGCGCTGGCGCAGCGACACCTCGGTGGCAGCGGCCAGGTAATCGGTGGCCACCGCGCGTGGCTGCAGGTCGTAGCTGGCGCGCAGCAGGTGCTCGACCGTGCCCATGCCGCGCTGCGGCGCGACCCAGCGGCGTTCGCCACCGGCAGCGAACAGGCCGGCGGCATCGCCCTGGCGCAGCGCCAGGTAGGCCACCACCAGCGAGGCATTCAAGGCATGGTCGAAGTGCGAGAGACCGCCTTCGCTGGCCAGCATGCGCCGGCCACTGTCGAGCATCAGCAGCAACTGCTGGTTCTTCTCGTCCTGGTACTCGCGCGAGATCAGCTTGCGCGCACGCGCGGTGGCCTTCCAGTCCAGCTGGCGCAGGCTGTCGCCGACGCGGTACTCGCGCATCTGGTGGAAGTCGGTGCCTTCACCACGACGGCGCTTCACGTGTGCACCGACCAGCCGCGAGGCCTGGTCGGCACTGAACAACGCAAAGCGCGTGAGCGGCACGAAATTCGGATAGACCCGCACGTCCAGTGCGGGCGGCAGCGTGCGTTGCTGCCACCACAGGCGCCAAGGCGAGCGCATGCGCAGGTGCACGCCTTCGAAGCGGAAGTGCCCACGCTGCAGCGGCTGCAGGTGGTAGTGCAGCGTGGAGGCGCTACTGGCCCGCAGGCGCACGCGCTGTGGCAGCGATTCCAGTGGCCAGCCGCCGGGGACCAGGTCGAACACCTGCACCGTCATCGATTGCTCGGCCTGCAGCCGCAGCGCCGCCTCGCGGCGCACGCCCAGCGCCAGCGCTTCGGGCAGTTCGCGCTGTACCTGCGGCGACGGGCGCTGCGACTGGCGCCACAGGTCGAACAGCGCAGGCAGCGCGATGGCCACGGCGGCCAGCGCCCAGCTCCAGCGCGGCAGCAACCCGCCCAGCACCAGGCCGCCCAGGGCGGCCCAGGCCAGCAGCAGCGCCAGCAGCAGCGGGGCAGGCCTCATCGGCGCGGTGCTTCCACCTTGGCCAGCAGTGCGCCCAGCACGTCGTCGGCGTCCTGGCCTTCGATCTGCAGCTCCGGGGCCAGTGCAATGCGGTGGCGCAGTGCCGGGCGAGCAATGTCGCGCACGTCGTCCGGCGTGACGAAGTCGCGGCCGGCCAGCACCGCCTGCGCACGCGAGGCACGCACCAGCGCGATGCTGCCGCGTGGGCCGGCGCCGACCGCGATGCCTGGCCACTGCCTCGTGGCCGCCACAATCCGCACCGCGTAGTCGATCACTTCGTCATCGACGGTGATCGCCGCGGTCGCACGCTGCAGTTCCAGCAGTTCGCCGGCACCGAGTACGCGTGGCACCTGGCTCAGGTCGAAATCGCTGGCGGCGCGGCCACTGGTGATCGCGGTCACCATGCGCTTCTCGTCCTCCAGCTGCGGGTAGTCGATCAGCACCTTCAGCAGGAAGCGGTCCAGCTGTGCCTCCGGCAGCGGGTAGGTGCCTTCCTGCTCCAGCGGGTTCTGCGTGGCCAGCGCCATGAACGGCGGCGCCAGGGTGAACGCCTTGCCTTCGATGGTCACCTGGCCTTCCTGCATCACTTCCAGCAGTGCCGACTGGGTCTTGGCCGGCGCACGGTTGATCTCGTCGGCCAACAGCAGGTTGGTGAACACCGGGCCACGGCGGATCTTGAAGCTCTCGCTCTTCGGGTCGTACACCGCATGGCCACTGACGTCGCTGGGCATCAGGTCGGGGGTGAACTGCACGCGGCCGTAATCCAGTTCCAGGGCCTGTGCCAGTGCGCGCACCAGCAGGGTCTTGCCCAGCCCGGGCACGCCCTCGATCAGCACGTGGCCACCGGCCAGCAGCGCCACCAGGATCTGGTCCAGTACATCGGCCTGGCCAATGAAGGCGTGGCCGACGGCATCGCGGATGGCATCGACGCGTTCGATCAGGCGGGCGTTGGCGGCCGCCGGCAGCTCGGGTACTTCGGTCATAGCAGGGATCTCATCTGGAGCAGCAAGCGGATGCGCTCGCGCAGGGCGGAGGAATCGTGCGGCGGAGGGGGCGTGAGCGCGCTGGCAACGCGGCCTTGCGGCCAGGACAGCAGTTCGGCGATGGCCTGTTCGCGCGGCGCGCCGTCCAGTGCGGCGGCCACCGGTGCGCGCAGGCGCAGGCGATGCAGGAACAGGGCGAGCACGGCGTCATACAGGCGCGCGCCTTGGCCGAAGCGCAGCAGCAGCTCGCCGCTGGCACGCACGTGTTCCAGCAGCGAGCGGCGTTCCAGCACCGGCGACGGCAGGCGGCTGCCGAAGCGTTGCGAACGGCCCCACAGCCAGCCCAGCAGGGCCAGCAGCAGCGGCGCCCACACCGGCCAGCCCTGGTAGAACAGGCGCGCCCACAGCGATGGCGGGCGGCTGGCGTAGACCAGCCAGAAAGTGCCCTTGCCGTAGTTCGGATCGAGCAGATAGCGGGTCAGGTCGCGGTGCGAGAGATCGTGCAGGCCGTCGCTGGCCTTGTCCGCAGCCGACGCCAGGCGTGCTGCCGGCGAATCCACCTCGCCGCGCATGAACGCCATGTCGGCCAGCACGCTCACCTTGCCCTGCCCGTGGCGCAGTCGCGCGAACACCAGGTTGCGCTCGTTGCCCCAACGCCGTTCGGCGCGTGTACGGGCGGCAAAGCCCAGCGTGAAGCGACGACCACCGCAGAACTCCACATGGCTGGGATCGTCGATGACGTGGAACGGCTGGCAGTCGCTCTGCTGGTACAGGCTGTCCACGCCCAGCTGGTCCAGCAGCGGTCCCTGCGTACTGCTGGCGTCGTCCTCTGCGGGTGGCGGCGTGCGCACCAGCAGATGGCCACCACCATCGACCCAGGCCAGCAGGGCCCTGGCCGCCGGTGCCGGCAGTTCGCTGCTGTCCTGCAGCAGCACCACCGTGTCGCGCGGACCCAGCGCCATCTGCTGCAGGTCCAGCCGCGGCCGCGAGTGCACGTCGATGCCATCGGCACGCAGGGCCTGTCCAAGCACGTACAGCGGGTTGTAGCCAGCTTCGCCCTGCGGCGGCAGCTGCACGGTCTCGGTCACCCGCTCATGCGTGCGCAGGTAGAGGATCGTCAGCGGTACGCCGAGCAGCACCAGCCCGCCCAGCAACAGCGACCAGAACAGGCGCGGGCTCATGCCAGCCACCGGTACTGCTGGCGCAGAGTGTCGGCCAGTGCATCGAAATCGGCGCGGCTGGGCAGGCGGCCACCGTAGGCGGCGTACTGCCACATGCGCACGATGCGCGCGAACAGGTCACGGTCGGTGGCATCGGGCATGCGCCGCGAGGCGCGAAGGCATTGCGCTTCGGTGGCACCGGGCGGAAGCGCGATGCCGCTGCGCTCGCCCACCGTGCGCACGCTGGCGCGGTACAGCAGGGCCAGCGCCTGACGCGGCCGGCCCTGGTCCCACAGCAGGCCGGCCTGGGTGGCCACGTCCGGCGGCAGCACGACCGGCAGCTCCACCTGTTCCTCCACCACCTGCGGTACAGCGTCGGCCTTGCGCCGGCCACTGCCGCGCAGCCACGGCAGCCACAGCCGTGCGGTCAGCAGCAGCACCAGCAGCAGGACGCCCAGCAGGGCCCACAGGCCCCACTCGGCCAGGCGCGCCAGCCAGGCAATGCCGGCCTTGCGGTTGCTGCGCTCGCCCTTGCTGCTGCCGTCGCTCTGCAGCGCCTTGTCTTCCTTCTTTTTTTCCTCGGCCTGTTCGATCGGCTTCCAGCGCGTGACCTGGCGGGTCGGGCGCTGCAGCGGATCTTCATAGGCGCGGTTCACCGCCTGGCGGAAACCGGCGGTGTCCACCGGCGCCGCACCGAAGATCATCGCCGGCGTATTGGCCGGGTCGTTGGCCGCAGTGGCGGGTTCTTCCGCGCTGTCCTCGTCCCCTTCGGCATCGCCGGCCTGCCCAGCGACCGTCTGCGCGTCCTGCGCATGCACTGGCGCGAAGGCCAGCGGCAGGGCAAGGCACAGCAGCAGCGCCAGCGTCGATGCTGCCGGCAGCAGCCGCTCGCGCAGGCGGCGCAGCGCGATCTCCACGTCCCACGCTTCCATCTGCGTACGCCGGTTCAAGTACAGGCCGAAGCCGGCGCCGACATAGAACGGTCCGATCAGCACCGATGCCAGCCAGCACGCCAGGTTGAAGCCCAGTTGCGCCCAGGCAGGCGTGTCCTGGCCGATCATGTCCCATGCGGCACGCCATGATTCGGACATCAGCTCCAGTGGCATGAACATGAACACCGCGCCGATCGCACCGGACACCAGCACCCCTTCAAAGGCCATGCAGGCCACGGTCAGCACGACGGCGGCGCCCGCAGCACCGGCCGCCACGGCGCGGCGGCGTGCACCGCGCTGGGCCGGCGCGTTGCCTTCCAGCAGGTTCACCGGCAGGCACAGGCTGCGCAGCACGCTGAAGCGGCGCCAGCCCAGGTAGCCCCAGAAGCCTGCATTGCCCCAGCTGCGCTGCGCGCGCAGCGCTGCCAGCGCGCCCACCGGCTCACCGAAGATGCCGCGCGACAGGACGTACAGCGGCGCTCGCTCGAACAGTGGCTTGCACCACCACATCGCCAGCCAGGCCCAGCCGAACGCATCCAGCCACCAGCCCAGCGCGTTGAAGATCACGAACAGCGGTGCACTGGCCAGCAGCCAGCTGCCCCATACCGCACGCGCGTGGCGGCGCGACAGGGCGCTGCCCAGCTCCATTGCTTCCCAGCCACTGCGCGCGCGCAGCGCCACGTCCAGGCGGTCAATGCGCATTGCCGCCTCCGCGCCCGCCGCGCCACAGCCACAGCAGCACGCCGGCCCACAGCACGCCGGCCACGCTGAACTTGCCCCACGCCGGCACTTCGGCAATCGACGACCAGAACGCTTCGATGAACGCGGCCACCAGCAGCATGAACGCCACGCCCAGGCACAGCCGGGCCCCGATGCGGCCGCCTTCGACCAGGGCATCCAGGCGGCTGCGCCGGCCGGGGGCCAGCAGTTTCATGCCCAGCTGCAGGCCGGCACCGCCGGCGATCACGATCGCGGTCAGCTCGAACGCACCATGGCCCGCGACGAAGCGCCAGAATGGATCGCCATGGCCGATGTGCTGCAGGTGGCCGGCCACCGAACCGATGATCACGCCGTTGAACAGCAGCACCAGCAGCGTGCCCAGGCCGGCCAGCAGACCACTGGCGAAGGTACGCAGGGCGATGCTGATGTTGTTCAGGATGTAGTGGCCGAACATCATCCAGTCCGTGCCGCTGTCACGCCCGAGGCGCTCGGCCGCTGGATCGTACATGCGCTCCATCTCGGCGATCTGGCGGTTGTCCATCACCATGTGGATCAGGTCCGGGTAGAGCTGCGCCAGCACGAAGCAGGCCACCGCCGGCAGCGCGAACATCGCCAGTGCCACCCACATGCTGCGCGCCTGGCTGCGCACCAGCAGCGGGAAGTCGGCCACCAGGAATTCAAGTGCACCGCGCCAGCGCGTCGGCGGCGTGCGGTACAGCACGCTGTGGCCCTGCTGCATCAACTGCTGCAGGCGCTGCACCAGCTGCGGGCTGTAGCCGCGCTCGCGGGCCAGTGCCAGCTGCTGGCACAGGCGCCGGTAGCGCTGCGGGAAGGCGGCGTCGTCCACTGCCAGCGCGCTGGCCTTGCGCCGCGTGCGGCGCGCAGCACCAGCACGCAGCAGCAGCCAGTGTTCCAGGTCCTGCCATTCCTGCTGGTAGCGGGCGACGAACTGCTCCTGCTTCATCGCCGCCCCAACAGCCAGTTGGCCATGGCATACAAGCGCAGTACGCCGACCTGGCCGTGGGTGCCGGTCAGCGGTTCGGCGATGCCGGCCAGTTCCTGCTGGCGGGCCGCCGACAGCCGTGGCGCGCGCTCGGCGAAGGCCATCAGCGCGGCCTGCTCTTCCGGTCGCAGCGGCTGCGGCGGGGCCAGCACGCTGTCGATGGTGGGCGGAGGCGGCAGGTACAGCACGGGCGCATGCACCACCACGGTGCCGGCCACCAGATCGCCCAGGCGACGGCCATGGGGATCGAACAGGCTGCTGATCAGGCCCAGTGCATAGCCGAACGGCAGCATGTCCACGGTGCGCAGCAGGTTGCGGGTGATGGCAGGCATCCAGCCTACCGGCGCGCCATCGCGCGCAAGCACGCGCAGGCCCAGCGCGCGCTTGCCGAGGGTACGGCCCCACAGCGCTTCGCAGACGATCGGGTAGGCCCAGTACACCAGGAACATCAGCACCAGGCCGAGCCCGGAGCCGAACGAATCCAGCAGTGCCAGTGGAATCGACATCACCACCAGTACCGCGATGCGCACGCCCAGATCCACCAGCCACGCCATCGCCCGTGGCACCGGGCCGGCTGCCGGCAGCTGCAGCGGCACACCCTCCGGCGTCACCACCTCGCGGTAGGTATCGAGCATCGGTGCGGCCATCAGTGCGATGGCCTTCGTTGTGGGCGCCGGAGTCCTCTCCGGCAGGCAGCCACAGGCATGGGGGTCTCGACAGGTCCTGGTCGGGCCCAGACTTTAGCAGAGCCGCATGGCGGCGTTGGCTGCTCAGCCCAGGTATTCGTCCTTCAGCCGCACGTAGTGGTCGGCCGAGTAGTGCAGCGACTCGATCTCCTTGTCGCTCAGCGTGCGCGCCGGGCGGGCCGGATTGCCCACCCACAGCTCGCCTTCGCCAACCACCTTGCCCGGGCCGACCACCGCACCGGCGCCGACGAAGCCATGGCGCTCGACGCACGCACCGTCGAGGATGCAGGCGCCCATGCCGATCAGGCTGTAGTCGCCGATCGTGCAGGCATGGATGATGCAGCCGTGGCCGACGGTCACGCCTTCGCCGATCAGGGTCGGGTAGCCGGCCTTGTTGTAGGGGCTGTGGTGGCTGACGTGGATGATCGTGCCGTCCTGCACATTGGTGCGCGCCCCGATGCGCACGTAGTTGACGTCGCCGCGGATGACCGTGCCCGGCCACACTGATACGTCCTCGGCCAGCTCCACGTCACCGATGACGGTGCAGGCCGGGTCGATGTACACGCGCTCGCCGAGGATGGGCATCTTGTCGCGGAAGGGGCGCAGCGGGTTCATCGGTGTCTCCGGAAATCAGGGCGTTCGCGACGATGATACGCGTGCGTCCGCTGGGGAAGGTACCGCCCTGGGGCCGCGCGGATACACAGTAGATCCACGCCATGCGTGGATGGTGATCTCGGTGCCGACCAAGGTCGGCAGCTACCAGAAACGGGTGCAACCGCTCAGGACGGCGCGTGCTCGGCCAGCATCCGCCGGAACAGCACGTCCAGCCAGGCGCTGTCGCCCTGTCCGGCCGGCAGCTGCGGGGCCTGCGCCGCGCGAACGGCCATCGCATGGTCAATGTACTCGCTGATGAGCGCGATGCGCGGACGAGCGCTGACCTCGGCGCTGGCGCGCTTGACCACCAGCAATGCGTCGATGGCGTGGCGCACCGGGCCGTCCGGCAGCAACCGGTCCAGCAGATCCTCGAAGGCCATCGGCGGCGGCGTGGGCTCGCTCTCGATCCACTGGCAGGCAAGCAGGGCGCGCAGCACATACAGGTACTTCTTGGTGCTGATGGTGGGCTCACCCAGGTGGCGGCTGTGTGTGGTCCTGGCCATGCTCATGTAGTGCCACCAGCTGCCCAAGGGTGAGTAGAAGCGTTGGGCCGCTTCCCACAGCAGTGCCACCGCAGCGTCATCCTGCCGGTACACGATCGGCGAACGCAGCCATTCGATCAGTGTCGGATTGGATTTTGAGACCAGCCGCAGTGCCTTGCGCAGGTCCCAGCCGCTGACATCGAGCTCATCGTCGATCGGCAGCTCGATCACATCGCGCTGCGCATCGCCCGGGCCGGTGCTCTCGTTGACGCTGAGATACCACGGCTGGCGATGCACGTAGATGAAGCGTGCATCGTAGTCGCTGTCCGGCGAAGAGAAGCCCCAGCCACGGCTGCCGGATTCGCAGGCCAGCAGCACACGCACATTGTGGCGCTGTTCGATGTCGGCGAGGCTGGAAAGAATGGCGGCGCGCTTGTCCGGCGCGATCGGGTGGATGTCGTCCATGCAGTTGTGTTCTTAATGTCGAGCGTTCTCGACTGTAGCGCAGGTCTGCATCGCTGCGCTCGCCGGGCATGGCCCGGCGCTACCAGAGGGTGACGTTCGTCGACGAGGCATGACGGGGTAGCGCCGGGCCAAGCCCGGCGAACGCGATCACGGCTCGTAGCTGTAGCCCATGCCATACACCGAACGGATCGGTTCGCCTTCCATGCCGGCGTCAGCCAGCTTGCGGCGCAGGTTGCGCACGTGGCTGTCGACGGTGCGGTCGACCACCACGCGGTGGTCCAGATAGAGGCGGTCGAGCAGCTCGTCGCGCGCCCAGATCCGGCCCGGCGTGGCCAGCAGCGTGCGCAGCAGGCGGTATTCGACCGGGGTCAGGTCCAGGCCCTTGCCGTTCCAGGTAGCGCGGGCTGCCGGTTCGTCGATATGCAGCCCGCTGTTGGCCCGCGCAACGGGGTCCGGGCGGTAGCGGCGCAGCACCGCCATCACCCGTGCGACCACTTCGCGCGGACTGAACGGCTTGCAGATGTAGTCGTCGGCACCGATGTCCAGGCCCAGCAGGCGGTCGATCTCTTCCACCCGTGCGGTGACCATGATCACCGGTACATCGCTGCTGGCGCGCAGTTCGCGGCACAGGTCCACGCCATCGCGCTGCGGCAGCATCAGGTCCAGCAGCACCAGGTCGGGCTGGTAGCGCGCGAATGCGTCGATCACCTGGCCGCCATCGTCCACCCATTCGCTGGTCATCCCGGCGGCGGCCAGGTAGTCGCGCAGCACCGAGGCCAGGCGTGGCTCATCCTCGACGATCAGGATCTTCGCGGACGCGGCGGGGGACGGGCTCATGCAGGCTCCGGCAGGGTAATGACCACGCGCAGCCCGCCCAGCGGCGATGGCTCGGCGTGGATGAGGCCGTGGTGGGCGAGGATGATGTTGTGGCTGATGGCCAGGCCCAGCCCGCTGCCGCCGCTGGCCCGGTTGCGCGAACTCTCCACCCGGTAGAAGCGCTCGAACAGCAGCGCGCATTTGTCGGCCGGCACGCCTGGCGCGGTGTCTTCCACGATCAGCTGCACGCCGGCAGGCACGCGCGCTGCCTGCACGCGTACGCGGCCCCCGGCGTGGGTGTAGCGCAATGCGTTTTCCAGCAGATTGGCCAGCACCTGCTGCAGGCGTCGTTCGTCACCGGATACCTGCAGCGGTGTGGCGGGCAGGTTCTCCTCCAGTGCCAGCCCCGCCGTGGAGAAGCGCACGCGCATGCCATTGAGCTCGCTGCTCAGCAGCGCCGCCAGGTCCAGCGGTGCGAAGCGGTAGGCCAGGCCGCCGGACTGGGTCATCGACAGGTCGTGCAGGTCGTCGATCAACTTGCCCAGTTGGCGGATCTCGCCCTGCAGGGCACCGAGGTTGGCGCGGTCCAGCGGGCGGATGCCGTCCTCGATGGCTTCCAGTTCGGCACGAACCACCGCCAGCGGCGTGCGCAGTTCGTGCGAGATATCGGCGATGAAGGCACGGCGGTTGCGCTCGGTGTCGTCCAGCGCCTGCGCCATCCGGTTGAAGTCGTTGACCAGTGCATCCAGCTCGTCATCGCTGGTGCGCTCGATGCGGGTGGCGTAGTCGCCAGCGGCGAGCCGGTGGGTGGCCGCCGCCAGTTTGGCAAGGCGCTGGCGCAGCGCGCGCGATACCAGCCAGGCCAGCAGCACCGTCACCAGCAGCAGCGCGATGCCGATCACCCACCACGCACGCATCTGGGTGTTGTAGAAATTCAGGTCGTTGGTGGCGATGACGGTCTGGAACGGCACCATGCCCAGCCAGCCGACCGTGTGCCCGTCCACCTGCACGGCGTGCGGCTCGTCGTCGCTGGTGGCGTCCGGGTTGCCGGCTACGAACCGATGCTGTGCATCGAACAGGCCCAGGCGGGAGGGAACGCCGGTCTGGTCGGACAGCGGTGGCACGGGCCCCTCGTGCCCATGGGCCAGATCCGGGCGCAGCAGCCGCGCCCAGCGGTCACTGTCGCCGCGCAGGTGCTCCCAGCCGCCGTGCGCACTGTACTCGCGCTGCAGGTGCGGCATCACGCGCTGCATGCGCAGGTCGCCCTGGTCATTGAGGTAGTCCAGGAAGCCGGTCTGGAACGCCACGCGGCTGGCAATACCGTTCACTGCCAGCACCAGCAGGCAGGCGGTGAAGATCGCGAGGAAGGTCTTCGCGGTCAGGCCGAATTTGAGTCGAATCTTCGCCATCGCGGGGCCATTAGCGGCGCATGCGGCGCCGAAAGCAAGCGCCCGCTGAGCCGGTCGCACAATCTCCATATTCTCTGCACAGTTCCACGGCAGCGTGCACGGGTCAACGAAAGGCCCCCACGCCCCCCTGTGCAGGGGTGAGATATATCAGGGGGGAGGCTGCGATATCTAGCCGGAAGACCCCGGAAGATGGCGGAAGTTGAAAGCCCGCCTCGCAAAGAGATTGCACTACGTGCAATTGGCTCAGGGGGCGAAAAGCCCCATCTGGCGGAGGTCGCGATCGCGCAGCTCGGCGCGTCGGAGCAGCTTACGGATGCCGCGTTCAGTCATGTCGTACTTCCTGGCCAGCTCCGCGTAGGAGGCTCCATCGCGGTGGGCGGCCAGTATCTCACGCTCTCGCTGGCTCAGCTTGAAGGCGTGATTCTTGGGGAACGATAGCACCTGGCCGGACCAGTTCTCGGCCAGCCGGTCAGCAACCGCTGCCCCTACCTGGTCGGCGCGGTCCTGGTCGAGCCCCAGCTCCCTGGCGACGTCAGCCGCCTGGGCGGCGGCATCGGCCAGAAGCTCACTGCGGCGCGCTTCCATCAGGTTCCTGCTCATGGGACGTCCTTCGGTACAGCATGTGCGCGACGGTTCGCATCGTACTGGAGAGCGGCAATCACCTTCTGCAGCTGCTCCTTGTTGCACCACTCGATGCGGGTGACCTTGCACATGCGCAATGCCAGGCTGTGGGCGTAGGCCCAAGGCCGACCGGCGTCGGCGAGGAGTGCCTCAACCTTGGCCAGCTGGGGAGCCAGATCGCCCTTGGGACGCCCGGCCCAGCGCTCTGCGGCACGGGCCGCGCGCGCCGGCATGCCGCCCAGGCGGCGCAGCTCATTGGCAATCGCGTCCAGCTGGCGCTGGTCGCAGCTGCCAGCGCTACGCTGCGGCTGGCCGCTCTGGCCGGACACGCGCTGCACCAGGTCGCGGTAGACGTCCTCGGCCAGGCCGAGCGCCTTGGCGGCGGCATGGATGGCCGCCAAGGTGCGCTTGCGGCGGTCGGTTGGCGGACGGCTGCGGGCCATTGCTCAGGCCTCCTCTTCCAGTTGGAACGTGAGCTGCAGGACGTCGAACAGCCTGCTGAGCTGGCCGGTCTGCAGCGCGAAGCGGGCGTCCATTTCCTGCCGTTGCTCGTCCTCGGCCAGTTCCGCCAATGAGTCAAAGGCGCCGTCGAGGAACTTGAGTTTCCGGATGACCAGGTCGTCGCTGATCACGAAGGACAGGGAGTCCTCCATGATCAAAGCCAGCCGATAGACCTGCTTGCCTGCCTCAAGGTGCTTTTCCACCTCATCGCAGCGCAGTTCCTGGTGCTGACAGCGGATCGTGGCACCGCCTTCAACCGGGTCGCGCAGCTCACATTCCTCGCCCAAGGACAGACCGGCCGGGAGCTGCTCGCCAGCAACCCAGCCGGTCATCACGGAACGGGGGGCGACCGCAGCGCGGAGCCTACTGGCCGGGAAGCTCCCAAGCAGGCCCCTGACTTCTGACACCGCGTCGCTCGCGGCCGTGCTGCTGCCGGTGTCCACGAACGCAATGCCTCGCTGGGTGTCCACGAACATGTCCACGCGGGCCGACTTGACCAGGGCGCGGGGCAGCAACTCATGCAGCAGGTCGTCCTTCATGCGGCGCCGCTCGCGGCCACCTGGACGCTGGCCATGCGCTTCCAGCGCCTGCAGTCGCGTCTCCAGCATTTCATTGACGCTCGCGGCCGGAATGATCTTGGTCTCGGTGCCGATCGCCAGCCAGAGAAACGCGCCAGAGCGGTGCGACAAGGCCGCACCGCTCTCACGCCCATACGGAGAAATGAACCCTCGCGACGACAGCTCCAGCGACCCCACCGGCTGCAGCTGAGACAGCGGCAGCAGTTTCTCCACCTGCGACCAGTCGATCACCGGCGAGAACTGGAACATCGTGACGTTCCGCATGAGCATTGATCAGGACTCCAGCTCGGTCAGCTGCAGAAGAGCGGAGTCAAGATCCGGTCGGCCGTCCCAATCGACCAGCTTCACGCCGTGCGCAGCAGGCCAGCCTTCCTGATCATCGAACTCCTCCTGCATGCCACGCGACGTGAGGTCGCCCCGAGCGTCCAGGACCATACCGATGAAGTCGGCTGCGGCCATCTTGATCACCGCGACCACAGGGTTGTCGTCGGCACCGGCCAAGCGAGCGTCTGCCCCCGTCCAGAATGCGTTGATCTGAGCGGCCACCTCCGGGGTCAGCTGGGCGTGATCAATCTCCAGGATCACCCACGCGTCACCCCACTCCTGCTCGATCCTGTACCGCTTCACCTGCTTGCATGCAGTGGTTTGCGCAGACATCAGTTCTTCTCCTTCAACAGTTGGGCCTGGGCGGCAGTAAGGGCGGTCTGCCAGGCGGGAACCTCCTCACCGAGCGAATCGAGCAGCCGGCGGATGCCCGGACGGTCACCGACAACGATCTGGCCGCCGGCCTGGACCACTGCGATCACCTGGGCCTTCTTGGTGAGCGGATCGCGGCGTTCCGGAGCTGCGGCCATCGCACCCCAGCGCAGGCCCTTCGGGGCCTGGGCGCACCAGGCGAGCCAGTGGCCCAGGGCATCACCCTTCGCGGCCTGGTCAGCCGCTTCGGGGACGCCGGGCACCAGCAGGCAGCCCCGGCTCTCGCCCTGGCCGTGACGGGCGCGGGCGCTGACGACCTTGCGCAGCTGCGCGGCTTCGCCGCTGGCAACGAGGATTGCGTGTTCCGGCAGGTGTTCGCCGAACTCGATCAGGCCGGTGGCCCAGCAGTAGGCGATCACGCCGTCACCCCCGGCGCCTGCAGGCGCTCGATAAAGGAGTACTCGATGCCACAGCCGCCATCCTGTTCCTGGCAGATCACATACAACACCAGCTGCTCAGGATCGCTTTCGACCGTGGCGAGGCTCGCGAACAGCGCGGCGACGCCGCAGCCGGGGCAGCATGTGGAAAGTCGCTGTTCACCGTTCATCGGAATGCTCCTTGTCGAAGAACTGAACCAGGGTCGGCGCGTCGATGCGCCGCTTCATGACCCAGGGGAACGCGGCGGCACCGCGTCGCTCGATGTAGGCGATCGCGTTGTTGACGCGCTGCAGGTCAGCCGGCGAATTGGCGCCCTGCCGCGTGTCGAACATCGGATGGCCGTTCTCGTCGCGCTGCTCGTAGGCGAACAGCTCAACCTCGGAGCGCACGGCGGCGTCGGCAATGTCGCTGGCCAGCACCGCCAGATAACAGGCGTCGTGGAGGGAGTGGTTAGACATGCTTCACCGCCGCGATGTCCAGGCTGATGGGCTGGTACTGACCCTGTGCATCGCGCTCGTAGAAGCGCACATAGGTCTTGCTGCCCACCACGGTCACTGCATCGCTGATCGCCGCCATCGCCTGCGTCCAGCGTGGGTCGTCGAACTTCAGCCGGCGCAGGGACAGTACCTCGCCGGTCTTGATGCTGCCGTCGTTGTCGACGCGGAAGGCGTTGTTCACCAGGGTGCGCAGCTCAGCCCGGGAGCCTTCGGTCCAGTCGTTGAGGCACTCATCGATCAGTGCCTTGGCCGCCTGCAGGCGCTCATCGAACTGGATCGAATCCTGGACCGCACGGACGATCTTGTAGCGGCCGTCATAGCTCATCAGGGTCACGTTGCCCTTGTCGCCGCCAATGCTGGCGCCGTACTGCTCTGCACTCAGCTGCACGAACGCGGCGATATCGCCGAAGGCAGTACCCCGGAACTCGGCCATCTGCTGATGCAGCTTCTTGGCGCCGCTGATCAGTTCAGCAACCAGCTGGTCGCGCGCGAGGTCGATCGCAGCGATCTGATTCTCCTGAACGAGGCGGCCCTTTCGATCCTCGCGGTAGCCTTCGGGAATGGTGCTGGTGGTCATTGGGTGCCTCCTTGGACGGCGGAATCGGTATGCAGGTACACGGGGCGCAGCTGCTCGGGGATACCCTCAACGTGGACAGGGCTGGCGGCGGTGAACCAGTCGGCCCTCCATCGGCGAGCGGCGTCGAGAGAAATGCCGAGCAGGCGCGCGATGCGTACTGGCGTTAGTGAGCGCTGGTCTTGCGCTATGGCCCACAGAGCGAAGCGCATCGCCCGCAGGTGGTCGTATCTGTGGCGTCCGGTGCGTGCCATCACTCCACCCCGCCGAGGATCCGATCGAAGTGCGAATGCAGGGAATCCACGATCCGGCAGCCCAGGTACGGAGGCAGCTCGCCCTCGCGCTCTTCCTGGGACATGCACGCGGTGCCGACAGATGGCACCAACGGCGCCGGGTTGATAGCTGGGCCAATGTTCAGCGGTGCGACCGCCGCGCGGGGCTCGGCTCCGCATCGCTTCGGAGCGTTACCGGTGTTCTTGGCGTACTGCGCCAATGCGGCGTCCAGTCGCTTCGGGTCGATCTGCCAGTCCTGATTCAGGCGGTACCGGCGCGAGAAGCGACCACCGACGCGTTCCACCATTCCGCAGTTGAGTGCGTTGGTCAGGCCGTGCTGCACATAGCCGCGATACTCGAAGCCGTGATCCATGACGCCGTCGATCAGCTCACGCGACTCCAGAGTGCGGGTGCCAAGCACGGCAGCGAAGGCAGCCTGCAGGCGGATGCTCGGCGCGGTCACAGCACCACCTCGCGGCTTTCGAAGGTGTCGCGCCTGGAGCGGATGGTGACGACCACCGGCGGTCGCTCGGTCCATTCCAGCTGCAGGCCCTGGTATTCCGCCGCCAGCACGCGATCGCGGCCGCCACTGCCATTGGGGCTCCAGCGCTTGAGGTGGCCTTCAATGTCGGCCGGCGGCTGGGTGATGATAAGCACCGGGCGGCGCCCGTTGCTGTAATGGGCCAGCACGTCGATGCCGGCGTTTTCCAGTTCGCGCGCGGTGTTGGCGGCAGCGAAAAGCATGTCAGAGCTACGATCAACGTTCATCGTTGGTGTCCTCGTCGGTGATGGGCTTGGTCAGCCCGAGTTGTCCGTACAGATCCGGCAGGGCTACGCGCTTCATGGCGCACACCTGCTGCAGGGAGGTCATGGCGCGACCGGTCAGGTACTCACAGCACCGGTCCAGTTCTTCCGCGCTGGCGGCCAGGTGGTAGCCGTTCGCTGGGTGGGCGCAGATGGGATGCCCATCGCGACGCAGCTTCTCGATGATCTGGCGCAGCCGCCGCTCGTCGGCTGTGTTGAAGCGCTGCGTGACGGCATGCACCAGGTCGCGGGCAGTGATGCCATTGGCGGCACCACGGCGGCCCTGCAGCTCCGCCAGCACCGCCTCGGGGGACAGCTCTTGCGGTAGCAGGGCCAGCTGCATGTCAGTCGGCCCCCCTATCGATGCCGGCAGCGATGGCCAGGTCGAGGATCTCGTCCAGTTCCAACAGCCAGCGCTTGCCGGTGGCGTGCGAAATCACCATCACACCGCTGTGAATCCAGACCTCGACCGTGTAATCGCGCCTGGTCTCAGGATCCTGGACCTGGACCGTTCCTACACGCGAAGCGGTTGGGAACAGGGGTGCATGCACCAACGCCCCAATGGCCTTCCTCCGCTGAGGATGCTTAGCGCTGTGGCGCTGGCGATTCCGCAACTGGCCAAGGCAGCGCTTTAGGGTGGGCACGGCCATCATTCCTCCTCGTCCTGGTCGTCATCGCGGAGCTGATCGATAAGGGCGCGCAGCTGCTGCTGGGACAGGCCGGCCAAGCAGGTGTCCATGCTCTGGCCATCCCGCCACTCGATGCCTGCGCGGCGGAAAATGTCGCGGTGCATGACCGTCACCTGGCGATGCGGCAGCTCCGCATCCCGCAGCACCTGGACAGCAAACCCGCGCAGGTACTGCGTGCCTTCGGCGGTGGAAGCGATCGCCATGCTCAGACCCCCCGGACAACGTCGGCAGTGACGGTCGGCACGCCCAGGTTGGCCGCACGGTTCATGGCTGCTGCCAGGGTGTTCTGGACCGCCAGCGGATACAGCAGCGTTCCGGTACCCCGTGGCGGCACCAGCTTCACCCGCAGCGCCTCGATCGCAGAGCGATCCATGATCTTTTCCAGCGGCACGCTCAGCTGGCGGAAGCGATGCGCGAGGTAGTTCTCCAGCTCGCCGTCGAGCGCCGGCAGGTGCATGATTTCAATGCGTTGCACGACCTCCCGCACTTCCGGGTTGTGTTCGGAGAGCTTGTCGCCCAGCTCGGGCTGGCCGATCAGGATTACCGACAGCAGCGGGCGCAGGCCGTCCTTCAATTCACGGAAGCGCTTGAGGTGCTTGAGCGTCGGCAGCGGCAGGCTGTGCGCCTCTTCGATCACCAGCACGTGGCTGTGGCCGGCGCGGGCGCTATCACGCAGGCTTTCGTGCAGCTGGCGGAAGCGGGCCTCCGGGCTGCTCTTTGGCTTGGCCAGCGGAGACACCGCTGCCATGATCGCCTCAGCGATGTGGTGGCTGCGCAGGGTCTTGCCGACACTGTCGCTGCCCTCGCTGGCCAGCACATAGGGCTGGATCACGATGACCGCCTGCTCCTCGCGCTGGATGCGGTCGACCATGTCTTCGCGCAGGGTCGACTTGCCTGCGCCGCTCTCGCCGATCACGGCAGCGAAACCGCCATTGCGGGCGATCTGATACATGCTCTCGCGCACGTACCGGATATCGGGGGACAGGAAGACCTCGTCGTGGCTGGCGGGGTCGGCGAAAGGATTGCCCGGCAGGCCGAAGTGCCTACGGGCCTGTGGGGTCAGTGCCTGGTATCGCAGTAGCATAGGGTCTTCCTCGTCGTTGATTTCGGTAGCGGTATCGGGGTCTTGCGGTGGGGAAACCGGGGCCGGCGTGTTAGCGCACGCCGGCTCCTCCTCCAGATGCCAGTCGACGGCCGGGGCGCCGCTTTCCAGCAGGAACACAGAGATGGCGGACCGGACTCGGGGCTGGTCGCAGCCAGTCGGCAGCACGCCGTGGTTGATCAAGGCATTCAGGGCCGGGCGGCTGAGGGACACTGCCTTTGCCAACGTCCCCTGCTTGATGCCGGCGCGGGCGAGGATCGATTTCAGACGCAGCGTCACGCGGCACCTCCGTTGATGACGCGCAGGCCGCCACGCTCGGGTTCGACCAGAGCGATCGCCCAGGCCTCGACCTCATGCACCGGCAGACCCTCGGGCCAGCGCTGGCTGGTGCGTGCATACATTTCCGGTGACCAGGTATTGCCTGACCGCTCGACCAGCGGCTTGAGGCGCATGGCCGCCTCAACGTGGTTGAGCGGTGGCAGCTCGGCCCTGACGACCTCGGGCTCGATGCGCTGAGCCGCCAGCACCTGGGGCGCGCCCAGCTCGGCCAGGGTTCCCGAGCGCGGCAGGCTGGGAGCGACATTCGCCTCGCGAATGTGCTTCATCGGGTCGACCTTGCCGCCGAATGGCACACGGCGGGCCTTGCGCGCGGCGATCGCCTCGGCGTCGCTCTTGACCTCCATCGCCAAGCGATCCAGTTCCTTTCGCGCCGCATCGGCGGGCGTCTCGGGCGCAGCCCGATACTCGGTGCCAACCTGGGCAGCGGTATCGAGGAAGCCCCAATCGTCGTGCTGCAGGCGCGGTGCAACGAAGTGAATCGGCGCACTGTCCTGTTCGCCCGGCATCAGCACACGCACGCTGTTGTCCGGTTCCAGCGCGTTGACCACCACGTCCACGCGCTGTCCGTTGATGAGCCCGGGAATGCCGCGCACGTCGTACTGCTTGCCACGGAAGCGGATGATGCAGTCACGCACCGTGCATGCCTTCGGCGTGCTGGTAGCCAGCTGCCGCAGCACCTGGACGTCCGGAGCAATGCGCAGCTGTTCCGGGGTGATGCGCAGCCATCCATCGCGCCTGGTCATGCCCGTGCGGGTGTGGATGCGGGTAGCGTTGTACGCCCGCGCCCACTGCTGGGCCAAGGTGTTCATCTCCTCCAGGCTGGTGACCGGCGCCCTGGTCTTGAGCATGGCTTCGAAGTGGGTCTCGATCAGGTAGTTCGCGTTCTCCACCTGGCCTTTCGCACGGGCGTTGCCGACCTCGTTGATGATCGGTTCGATGCCGCAGGCCGACAGGAAGCTGCGCGTTGTCGCCGCAACCATCGCACTGCCAGGATCCATCATCAGCAGCTTCGGGATACCGTGCATCGTGCCCATCTCGCGCCGCGTCATTGCGTGGATCAGGGCCGACAGCAGATTGGCGCTGCTCTCGGCACCCAGCACGTAGAACACCTCGATCGCACCGCTCGCGTGGTCGGTGATCGCATAGCGCCACAGGCGGTTCTCGGCGATCTTGGTGAAGTTCTCCGGCTTGCCGCGATAGAAGCGGCGCTTGTCCATCACCTCGGTGCCATTCGCTGCCAGATAGAACTGGCGGCTCACCGAGGCGTCGATCTGCCAGAGATGGTTCGGGTGCGGCGAGGCCAGGCGCGCAGCTGGAGTCGGTGCCGCCAGCTGGTCGCGATGGAAGCCGTAAGCGCGAATGGCGCGGCAGATTGAGGACACGCTCAACGGCACCAGCTCGCCGGTCGCCTTGTCGACGCGCAGCGCTTCGATGCGGTCATTGGCGCGCAGAATCTCCACGGCGTCCTCGACCGGCAGGGTGCCGGTGCCGGTGAGGCGCCGGGTCTCTTCGACCAGGGCGGCGATGGCGGCGGCTTCGTCGCGGGTGAGCGCGAGTTCACCCGCATCCGATCGCTTCTTGCGGGGCTTGATGCCACCCGTCACCTGCTGCAGGCGACGGTAGGCGGTCTGAACCGAGCAACCCATCTGCTCGGCCAGCTCGGCCGCGATGCGGCTCTTGCTACCGTGCGGCGCCGCCAGCAGTTTGCCGGCCGCCGCATGGATGAGGGCTTCGGCGGACATGCTCAGGCCTCCGAGCCGTCATGTACCAGCGGCAGGGAGAGCGGCAGCTCCTCGTCGTCACGCACGGTGCGCACTGCATTGAGCAGGCGGCCGATGGTGTCGCTGAGGAAAACCGCTGCGTCGGTGTCCTGGTCGGTCTCGGAGGCGTGCATGGCGCATGCACGGACTGCTGCCATCAAGCCGGCCTTGCCATTGCCCAAGGCAGCGAGGACAGCCTGCTCTGCTTCGGTAACGGCCTGCTTGAGGATGATCAGCTGCTGATCGGGTTCGGCGGTCTTCCAGCGGCGTTGTGCCTTGGTCGTCTTTTCATGTTCCCTGTTCAGGTCGTCGGACAACTTGCTGATTCGCTGGTCTTTTGCCTCGATATCGGCGCGAGCGTTACGGACCGCCTCGCGCAGTTCGCGCACGGACATGTTGCCGACGTCGTCGAGTTCCAGTTCGCCGGTCCCACCGGTCTCCGCCAGCTCCTTGAACTGTTCCTCCGGCAGCGAAAGCAGCTCGATGAGCTTGCTCTCGCTCTTGATCGCAGTGACCAATTGCGTCGACGTCGACGCATTTGGCAAGGCGGCCACGCGCCGCGCCGCCTCCATCATCCGCTGGGCCTGCCGCGATTCCATGCCCAGGCGCTGGAGCATTCCCGCCCACTCGCCGTGGACGCTGCACTCGCGAGCCACCAGCAGGTAGCTGCCAGCGCGCAGGAACGCCTCGCAGCCGCGATGCAGCTCGCGGCGGATCGCGGCCTCATAGTGGTCCGGGTGCCATGCCAGGCCTTCGCCGAACTGTTCCACCAGCGCAAGCTGACGCTCGCGCATCTCCTCCATCTGAGCCGCGTCATTGGCGTCGGTCTTGCCGATGAACTCCGGCCCCACTGCCTCGGCCTGTGCGACTGCCTTGCGGCCTGCGGTGTCTTTCTTGGTCATTGCTGTCCTCGTCGATCAGTTGGGGTTGCGGGAATAACGCTGCTCGGTCTCTTCCAGGCGTTGGCGCACGCGCGCCAGCTCCTGTTCGTGAGCGCGAGCCAGCTGGATCAGTCGGGGGGAAAGGCGCCAGTACTCGTCGCGGCCGGCGATCCGCTCCGCGATGCCTTCGTCAGCCAGCACCTCCAGGTCGCGGAGGACCGTCGAAGGCGTTGCCTTGATCGAATCGGCCAGCTGCTTGAGGCGCAGCCCGTCGAAGGCATGCCCCTGCAGGGCGAAGATGAGGCGCAATGCCCGCCGCACAGGCTGCTGTGCCGGGGCGTTCATGCCTGCACCCGGTCGATGCGGGCGGCCTTCATGATGCGGCTGCGCATGGCGCGGCCCTTGGGGCCATCCCAGGTGCCGAGCAAGGCGCCTCGGGCATTGGAAATGTGGGTTCCGTTCTCGCGGCACCACTGAGTGAGGGTAGTGCCCTGGAGCAGGAAGCCGGCGCGCACACGTTTGTGAAGATCAATGCCGGGGTCAGTGGAACGCATTGGGTTATCCTTCGGTTCTTATTGCCGGGGTGTAAAAGGGCCGTTGACGACTCCGGAACAATCCTAAGTGTAAAAAGTACACCTTGCAAGGGGTTCGTGTGGTTTCTTCACTCATCCGCCAGATCATGGAAGACGGGGGATTCAGGCAGGTCGACCTGGCTGAAAGGCTTGGTATATCTATCGATCGGGTAAAAAACCTGACCTCGGGGCGGGTCAAGAAGCTGTCGTCGGACGAAATGCGCGGCTTGGTGGAAAAACTACACGTGCGCGCCGAGTTCCTCGCCACAGGCGGCGGGCCGGTGTTCGCCCAACCAGCAGAAGTCGAGCTGGGCCGACGAATGAAGCTGCTTTCGGATGCGTCACAGAAGGCGTCGACCCTAGACCTGCCCGAGAGCTACCAGGCTCTCGTCCGCGACATCCTGGTCGGTGCCGCGCTGGGCCAGTCGGACCTGCTGAAGTCCACGATCGATGGGTTCGTTCACGACGTCCGTTCCGCTACGGATGAGTCCTGCGTCGCCGTCAAACCCCGCAAGACGACAAGGAGAAAGTCGCCATGAAGAAGTTGTACTTCGCTGTCATTGCTCTGCTGCTACTGACCGCCGCAAAGGCGACGGTTGGGCAGGAGTTCAACGCCAACAACCTGGCTCAGTTGGAGGTCGGAAAGACCACGCTCGCCGAAGCTGTCGCGTTGCTCGGTGCGGAGCCACAGAGTTCGACCGTGGGCAAGAGCGGAGCAACCGCGTACCTGTGGCAGCACGTTCAATCGAAGTCCAGTGTTTGGACCGGGCGCTCCGACACCCAGCTCAAGCACGTGATGCTGGTGTTCAACACGGATGGAACCTTCCAGCGCATCCTGCAGCTCCGTGGCGTCGACTTGGATCCGGACGCGCGGAAGAGATTGATGGAACAGCCCGCCGCACTGCACGCGGCGAACTGACAGAAGGCCACCTCCGGGTGGCCTTCTTCGTTTCCCGCCCACTATCTCGCGCGCGCGCGAGGAAGGCTTGGAACGCGTGCAAATGACCTGCGCACTGTCGAAATAGAGACTGCATCCCATCGATTCGGCGCGTTCGGGGCGCGCCTGGTCGACGGGCGCTCCTCGTCGTGTCCCGTCGGCCCTTCTATTCCAGGAGCAGGCCATGACGACCAAGAGCACGCGCGGCATCCGCAACAACAATCCGGGCAACATCGAGCGCAACTCCGCCAACAAGTGGCAGGGACGCATGCCCCGCGAGCGGATGACCGAGGAGCAGCGCAACGAAAAGCGCTTCGAAGTGTTCTCGGCGCCGGCCTGGGGTATCCGCGCGATGGCCCTGCTGCTGATCAACTACCAGGACAAGCACGGCTGCAGCACCGTGCGGCAGCTCATTGAACGCTGGGCGCCGCCGAGCGAGAACAACACCGACGCCTACGTTGGCGCTGTGGCTGGGGCCGTAGGCGTTGCTCCGACCCAGTTCATCAATACCCACGAATACCGCCGCATGCGCCCGATGGTCGAGGCCATCATCCGGCATGAGAATGGCCAGCAGCCCTACAGCTCGGACGTGATCGAGGAAGGCCTGCGCCTGGCCGGCGTCGTCAACCCCGGCACGAAACCGCTGGTTGCCGTGCCTTCGTCGGTCACCACGGCAGCCGCTACTGCAGCGGCAGCGGGCGGCACGATGGCCGCCGTGGAAGCCGCTCAGCAGCTGCAACCGGTCATCCAGGGCGTGCTGCCGGCGATACAGCAGGTCAATGCTGTGGCGCAGGCCACCACCGGCATGCCCAGCTGGTTACGCCTTGCGATCGCCATCGGCGTGATGGCACTCGCGGGCGCCAGCATCTTCACCTGGTGGCGCCTGCGCCGTGCCCGCAAGGCGGTGAGTGCGTGAACCCGCACCTGACCGCCAAGCACGTCGTAGGTGCTGCCACGGGCCCGGTCGTGGTGCGGTTCGCCTTGGCCGTGGTGGTTGTCGTCTTCTTCTTTGGGCTCTGGCTGGGCCACCGGTGGGGCGCGGGAAGCCAGGTCGATAGGGTCGACGCTTTGTCCGACCAGGTCATCGCAATCAGCGCGGAGCGCGACACCGCGCGCAACGTCGCCGCCGGCAACGCCGATGCCGTTGCCACATTGCGGGCCGCCCTCAAACGGGAGGCGGACACGAAGCTGGCCCAGCAGCGCGCAGCAATCGCCGAACTGGATGCCCGAGCAGGCCGCATCGCTCAACTCGAACGCCTGGCGGCACAGCGCCAGCAGGCCCTGACCAAGAAGGTGGATTCCGATGAAGACTGCAACGTGCTTCGCACCACTCCTGTGTGCGCTGCTCTTGCTCGCGGGCTGTGGGGAGACCAAGCAACCGCTGACCCGAACTGAACTGGTCGAGTGGCCAGTCCTGGTCTACGTCGAGCTGCCGTCTGCACTCACCGATCCGCTGCAGGCCCCGGCCCCACCGCAGCCGCTGTGCCGTCTACACGACGGCACGCTCACTCCATGCGCGATCGACGCGATCGTGCGAGAGGACGCATGGCAGCAGCTGCTGCAGCGGGCCAACGATGATCGCGCGACGTCGGGACGGCTCAGTGGCGCCAGAAAATTGTCACAACCCAATCTCAGTGGCGGAGACGCCACGAAATGAAGATCTCGCTTGAGTTGTGGCAGGCCCTTTCGCTTGTGCTCGCACTTCTCGGAACGCTGGTAGGCCTGGTCAAGTGGGGCATCAGCCAGATCAAGGCAAGCATCGACCAGCGCATGGCGGGATTTGAGAAGGCCGCCGAGGGCTGGCGCAAGCAGGAGCTGGACCTGCTGGGGCTGCGGGCGGAGCTGGCCAGGGAGTACGTGCGAAGAGACGACCACATCCGAAGCCAGACGGTCATTGAGGCAAAGCTCGACGCGATCAACTCAGAGATCAAGTCGATCCAGATCCAAGGAGCAAGACGTGAGCATTAAGTTGGACATGGACAAAGTTCGGCGGGAGAACCTGCGCTGGGTGATGCTGTTGGGTCTGCACAACGCGGCACCCTACGGTGCTTACGAGGAGATCCTCCTCAGCATCGCGCACGCCCTGTATCCCGATGCCACCCAGCTGGAGGTGCGTCGCGCCCTGGACTACCTGGAAGACCGCCGCATGATCGAGCTGGACAAGCGCCCGGACGGGCGCTGGCATGCCGACATGACCCGCCTCGGCACCGACATCGCCGAGTACACCGCGCAGTGCGATCCCGGCATCGCTCGGCCCGAACGGTACTGGTGACACCATGCCCCCGGCCAGCAAGATCGATCAGCTTCCCCAGGACATCCGTGCCGAGTTGGACACCCGCCTGATTGCCTCCGGCTTCGGCGGGTACGTCGGGCTGGCCGAATGGCTCACGGAGAAGGGTTTCAGCATCGGCAAGAGCGCCGTCGGCGCCTATGGCCAGAAGCTGGAACGGCGCCTTGCGGCAGTCAAGGCCAGCACCGAGGCGGCGCGCCTGATCAGCCAGGCAGCGCCTGATGATGCCGACGAGCGCAGCAACGCGATCATCAGCATCGTTCAGACCGAGATCTTCGATGCGCTGCTGGCCCTGCAGGAATTGGAGGAAGGCGACGCCGAGGGCATGGATCCTGGCAAGCGCATTGCTCTCCTGGGCAAGGCGGCCAAGAACATTGCCACCCTCAGTCGGGCCAGTGTGAACCGCCACAAGTGGGCGACTGAGGTGCGGGAGAAGGCGCTTCAGGAGGCCTCGCAACGGGTGGAGGACGCGGCACGTGCGCGCGGGCTTGGCGCCGACGACGTTGCCTTCTGGCGGAACACCGTCCTGCAGGGAGTCGGCTAAGTGTCCGATCTGACGCCACTGCCGGATACTGAGCGCGTTCTGGATTGGGATGACCTTCCGGAGAGCGTTCGCACCATCTCGTCCAACTTCGACCCACGTGAGGCCGGCGTACTGATGGCCCACCAGTCCGAATGGATCCGGATGCAAGAAGGGCTCGATATTGCGGTATGTGAGAAGGGACGCCGCACCGGCATCACCTTCGCGCAGGCGCTGACCGACACGATCACCGCCGCTTCCTCCAAGGAAGCCGGCGGCGACAACGTGTGGTACATGGCCGACACGAAAGAGAAAGGCCTGGAGTTCATTGGCTACGTTGCCAAGTTCGCGCCGATCATTGCGCGTGGGCAGGCATCACGTGTTGAACAGCACATTTTTCAGGACCAGGCGCCTGACGGGACAAGCCGCCAGATCCAAGCGTTCCGCGTCCGCTTTGCCAGCGGTTTCCGCGTCACGGCCTTGTCCTCGCGCCCTGAGAACATCCACGGCCTGCAAGGCGTGGTCGACCTGGACGAAGCGGCGCTCCACAAGGACGTCGCCAAGGTGCTGGAGTCGGCCACTGCACTGCTCATCTGGGGCGGTCGCATCCGGGTGTGGTCAACGCACCGGGGCAAGAAGAACCCGTTCAATCAGCTGGTGCAGGACATCCGCGCGGGGCGTTATGGCGCAAAGGCGAAAGTCATCCGGATCAGCTTCGACGATGCCGTGGCCAACGGCCTCTACGAGCGGGCCTGCGCCATGCGCGGCAAGATCGCCACGCCGGATGGGAAGCGCGAGTGGTACAACGCGATCCGTTCCGCCTACGGTCCGCGCAAGGCTGCGATGCGCGAGGAGCTGGACGTCATCCCCCGCGACGGCGATGGTTCAGCCATTCCTTCGGTGTGGTTGGATCGCGCAATGGCGGAGACCCGGCCGGTACTGCGGATCGTCTTCGATGACGACTTCCCGAAGCGCCCCGAGAAGGAGCGCGAGGTGTGGTGCGCGTCCTGGATTGCCACGCAGCTGATGCCGGCACTGAGGGCGGCCGCCAAGGGATTCACAGGCCGCTGGGCGGTT
The DNA here is from genome assembly GCF_047520695.2 of Stenotrophomonas sp. AR029. Classification (NCBI taxonomy): domain Bacteria; kingdom Pseudomonadati; phylum Pseudomonadota; class Gammaproteobacteria; order Lysobacterales; family Lysobacteraceae; genus Stenotrophomonas; species Stenotrophomonas sp. AR029. The sequence goes on from NZ_JAXBQQ020000001.1 coordinate 729,171, forward strand.
GGCATGGACTTCGCCCGCCATCGCCACTTCTCGGTGATCATGCCCGCCCGAATCGAGCAGGATCTGCGCCGCGTAGTGCCGTTCCTGATCGAGCTGGCCAATGCTCCCACCCGCCAGCAGGAGCAAATCCTGTGGGCGCTGCTGGACTTCCTGAAGACGGAAGCTGCAGGGCGCTGGACGTTCGCAGGGGATGCCACCGGCCCCGGCCAGACACTGATGGAGTACACCGGCGACCGATACGGTAGGGCCGAGCTGGACAAGGAAGCCGGGCGCTACAAGGGTGGCCCCATCCACGAGGTGACACTATCGCGCCCTTGGTACGGCGAGTGGATGCCCAAGTACATCTCGCTCTTCGAAGACGGCTTCATCAGCCTTCCCAGGGACGCCTCGCTGGAGGATGACCACCGAGCGGTCGAATACGTCGACGGCATCCCGATGGTGCCCAAACTGGAGCGCAAGGATCTGCAGGATCCCGACCTGGTGCGCCACGGCGACGGCGCTATCGCTGGTGCCCTGACGCAGTTCGCGGCGCTGAATCATGTACCCCGTGGCTCGATCGAGTTCCAGTCGACCGGGCAGCGCGTGTACGTGGGCGAGGCGCTTGATGATGGAGTTGTAGCAACCACTTCCGATAGGGGCTTCGGCACCGTGTCGGGTGGCAATGATTTTGGAGGCTTCGCATGACCACCGCCCGCCCTGAACTGAACCGCGAGGTGGCCACCACTGCGGACGGAATGGACATCACCCGCGGCTACACCGGCCCACTGATGCTTCCGTTCGACAGCGTGCTGCGCAATCGCGGCGGCTACGACCTGCAGATCTACGAGCAGGTGCTGTCTGATCCCGAGGTCAAGGCGACGTTTGGCTCCCGGCAGGATTCCGTCGTCGCCTGCGAATGGCAGGTTGAGCCTGGCGGAAAGCGCGCGATTGACCGCGCGGCAGCGGATCATCTGCGCGATCAGCTCCACGACATTGGCTGGGATAACGTGACCCGCAAGATGCACTTCGGTGTCTTCTACGGCTACGCCCCGGCAGAGATCATCTACAAGGCTGACGGCAACCGCATCGCGATGAGCGCGATCAAGGTGCGCAACCGCCGGCGCTTCCGCTTCGGCAAGGATGGGGATCTGCGCCTGCTCACTCAGTCCCACATGGCTGAAGGTATCCCGGCGCCGGCTCCATACTTCTGGAACTACTGCGCAGGCGCCGATCATGATGATGAGCCCTACGGCCTCGGCCTGGCGCATTGGCTGTACTGGCCGGTGCTGTTCAAGCGCAATGGGTTGAAGTTCTGGCTGATCTTCCTGGAGAAGTTCGGCATGCCCACGGCGGTGGGCAAGTACGACGAGAACGCCACTGCTGAAGAGCGGAATAGGCTGCTGGGCGCGACCCGCGCCATCCAGACCGACAGCGGCATCATCATGCCCAAGGAAATGGAGGTTGCCCTGCTTGAGGCAGGTCGTAGCGGGACGGCGGACTACAAGGCGCTGCAGGACTACATGGACGCCACGATCCAGAAGGTCGTCCTCGGGCAGACCGCCAGCACGCAAGGCACGGCCGGAAAGCTTGGCAACGACGAACTGCAGGCCGAGGTCCGCAGGGACATCATCAAGGCCGACGCCGACCTGATCTGTGAGTCCTTCACCAAAGGGCCGGCCCGTTGGCTGACGGAAATGAACTTCCCAGGTGCGGAAGTCCCGCGTGTCTATCGGGTCACTGATGAGGCTGAGGATCTTGATGCAGCGGCATCTCGCGACGAGAAGCTCTATCGCCTGGGCTATCGCCCCAAGCCCGTCTACATCGAGCAGACGTATGGACCGAACTATGAGCTGAGGGAGCCGCCAGCCGAGCCGCAGACGCCACCGACCGCCATCGACGACGCGCGTTTCGCCGACCCGGAAAAGTCGGTCCTGGCGCTGCTCCGGCGTCACTATCCGGCGGCGTTCGCAGAAGCGGACGGCCAGCAGGTTGGGAGCATGACGGCCCAGCTCGACCACTCAACGCGCGAAGCCGGCGCGGCGTGGGTTCAGGGGCTGCAGCAGCTGACAGAAAACGCCACCTCGTTGGAGGAGCTGTACGACCAAGTCCTGGCAGCTGCGCCGGAGATGAGCCTGGAGGAGTTCGCCAACGGCGTCGCCCTTGGCCTGAGCGCCGCCCACCTGCGCGGGCGAGACGACGCACAGCGCGCCGCCGGAGGCTGATCGATGGCGACCGTGGGCTATGGCCAAGTTCCCTTTGAGCAGCAGATCGCGTTCTTCCGTCGCAAGCGCAACATCGTCACGGAAAGCTGGCTGGACGTATGGGAGTCGGAGCATGACCAGGGTTTCATGGTCGCCGGCGCCAACCGTGATGAGCTGGTGGCGGACTTTGCCACGGCGATCCGCAAGGCCATCGACGATGGAGTGACGCTGGAGCAGTTCCGTCGCGATTTCGACCGCATCGTGGCCACGCATGGCTGGGACTACAACGGTGGACGCAACTGGCGCTCCCGCGTCATCTACGAAACCAACCTGCGCCAGAGCTACAACGCGGGCCGATGGCATCAGCTGCAGGCCCTGAAGAAATCCAGACCGTGGTGGCGCTACCGTCACAGCGACGCAGTCGAGACGCCCCGGCCTCTGCACCAGGCCTGGGATGGCATGGTTCTGCACTGTGATGATCCGTGGTGGCAGTGGTTCTTCCCGGCCAACGGCTGGGGCTGCCAGTGCTATGTCGAGGCGCTGAACGATCGTGACCTGGCACGGCTGGGTAAGGACGGTCCAGACACGGCACCTGCGGTCGAGTTTGAACAGCGCATGGTCGGGCAGCGCAGTCCTGGCGGCCCGTTCCTGGTAGAAACACCGGTGGGCGTGGATCCCGGTTTCGGCTATGCCCCCGGCCGCAGTCTGGACGGTTGGCCGACTCGCAGGGGCGGACCACAAACGCCTCCTGCACTGGGCAGCGGTATCGAGGAAGCGCTACAGGCTGCGCTGCGCCGAAATGTGAGCCTGCCGGCCGCGCCAGCAGCGCGTACTGCTGCTCAGGTGCTGGAGCGCCCCCGTGCGCTGGACGCGCTGCAGGCCGGCCTAAGCGAATGGCGCGCGGCTGCAGCAGCTGGTCGCGCGCATTCGAGCCAGTATCTCGTTGGCGCGCTCCAGGTCAGTGCAGTCGATGCTCTGTCAAGCAAGGCGGCCGAGCTGGGGTCGGCCGCGATCGCCGTTGAGGCGGCCGAGGTATTGGACCGGGTGCCAGCGGCATACCTTCCATCGCTGCCGAGCGCGCTGCGATCGCCATTCGCTCTTCTGTATGACGCCGCGAGCAGCATCGTGCGCTTCGTGCTTCAAGGTGATCGGCGGCAGCGCCTAGTCGTCGACGTTCGGATCCAAGGAAGCGCCGCCATGCCCAACCTGATCCAGGATGCCGGCGTGGTTTCGTCAGTGGATCTTCGTCGCTTGGTCGACCGTGGAAGCTGGCAGCTGATCCAGGGCGAGATTCCCTAATGGCCGCGCGCGTCGAGATCACCAAGGACACGGCAGGCCCCGCGCTTCGCAGCGCGGCCAAGGGCCTGCGCAACGATGCACTGCAGCCGATGCTGGAGGACATCGGCGAGTACCTCCTGCGTTCAACGCGGGACCGAGCAGCACGCCAGGTGTCTCCGGACGGCGCGCCTTGGGCGCCGCTGTCCCCAGGCTATCGGCGCCAGAAGGAGCGCAAGCGTCCTGGCGTTCCGATGCTGCGCTTTGATTTCCATATGCTCGGCGACCAGCTCGCGCATCAGGTGGTAGGCGACACGCTGCTGGTCGGCACCAACGCGCCCTACGGGGCTGTTCACCAGTTCGGCGCGACGATCAATCGCCCTGCACGATCCACGCAGGTGTACTTCCGGCAGGGCCGGGACGGCGAAGTCGGTACGCAGTTCGTGAAGCGCCGACAATCCAACTTCGCTCAGTGGGTCACCTTGCCGGCGTACACCATCGGCATTCCCGCGCGCCCTTGGCTCGGTCTGTCCAACGAGGACGAGCAAGAGGTCGTCCTCATTGCCTCCGATCACGTGGCCGGGTTGTTTTCCGAGTGAGCGCGACAGCGCGCCGCTGCGCCCGATGACGCGCTGAGTGGCACGGTGGTGCATCTCTCGGGTGCCGCAAGTGTCAGACACCGCTTTCTGCGCGATCCTTCCCGCATCGAACGCACCTCCGCCAGCGTGCGTATCGAAGCTGCCAAAACTCGCACGCGCGCGACGCCCGAAAAGCTGTGAACCCGTGCAAATGACCTGACGCGTTCGCGACAGGAACATGGCGGCATGAACCAGCCCGCCGCAGCTCTCGAGATCTTCAAGGCAGGAACGCACGTCGCCGAGGACGGTCGCTCCTTTACGTTCAGCGAAGCCGACGTTCAGCAGATCGCGCAGACCTATAGCGTCGACCTGCATGAGGCACCGATCGTTGTCGGCCATCCCAAGGCGGATCTGCCGGCATACGGTTGGGGTAAATCGCTGGAGTGTCGCGACGGCGTGCTGTTCGCAGAGCCGCACCAGGTCGACCCCGATTTCGCCAGCATGGTCAACAAGGGTCGTTTCAAGAAGATCAGCGCATCGATCTTCCTTCCCGACACGCCTGGCAATCCGACGCCCGGCAAGTTCTACCTGCGGCACATCGGTTTCCTGGGCGCACAGCCGCCAGCAGTGAAGGGGCTGAAGTCCGCGTCCTTCTGCGATGGCGAAGAAGCGGTCTGCTTCTCGCAACCGCTCGCCCGCTTGGGCTGGACCCTGGGCAGCTTGCTGCAGTCGATGCGCGATTACCTCATCGACCGAGACGGGCTGGAAACAGCCGACAAGCTCATCCCGCAATGGCAGATCCGCGAGGTCACGGAAAGCACGCGTGATCCGGACGAGCGTGTGGGAGCAACCTCGACCGCTTTCGCGGAACCCACCGATGAACGAACAACGGAGATTCAAATGTCCCAGCAGAACCAGGAACAGATCGCCCAGCGCCAGCAGGAACTGGACAACCAGACTGCCGCCCTGGATGCACGTGAGAAGGCACTGGCCGCCCGTGAGGCGGTTGCGCGTCGCGAAGACGCCACCAACTTTGCCGAGGGCCTGGTCAACGACGGCAAGCTGTTGCCGCGACAGAAGGCCGGTGTCGTTGAGCTGCTGTTGGCCCTCCCGGTGGGCGGCCAGCCGCTGAACTTCGCCGAGGGCGAAACCCAGGTTTCCAAGCCCGCCGAAGCGGTCCTGCGCGAGCTGCTTTCCAGCCTGCCCAAGACGATGGACTTCAGCGAGAAGTCCGGCGGCGGTTTGCCTGACACGTCGGCGCCCGCCGATTTCGCCACGCCGGGTGGTGGCCTGCAGGTCGATGCCGCCGGCATGGAGCTGCACCGCAAGGCAGTGGCCTACCAGCAGACCAACCCAGGCGTGAAGTACCTGGACGCGGTGAAGGCCGTCGGCGGTCGTTGATCGCCAACGACAGCCAGTCACCACCCAGACCATTCGCAGCTACAGGCGCCAGGAGCGCACGACCATGACCCAGAAGATTGCTCTGCTTTCCCTCTCCATCGCCGCCACGGCCGCACTGGCTGCCGAGCGCTTCGTCGGTGCCGGCGGCGCCTATGCCACCGCCGGCGGCAACACCTTCGGCGTGACGGCCACCGAAGCCAAGGTCGGCGAGCTGGTCAACACCGACGTGCTGGGCACGGCGGTCGCCACCGCCGGCGGTGTGATCGCGAAGAACGCCTACGTCCAGGTCGGCAGTGACGGCAAGGCGGTTACCCATACCACCGGCGTCGCCGTTGCACAGGCGCTGCAGGGTGCCGCTGCGGATGGCGACCGCATTGAGGTGCTGCTGATCCAGAACGCCCCCAGCGCGGCGCCGGCCGGCTAAGCGGCACGCCGCAGCGCTAAGCCCATCCCTCGTCGAATTCAAGAGACCCTGTCATGACCCAGCAAACCACTGCCCAGTCCCGCGTCATCGATCCCATTCTCACCACCCATGCGCAGGGCTACCTGCGGCCGGGCAACGTGGGCCGCTTCCTGTTCCCGATCGCCACGGTGCGCTCCTACGGCGGCCAGATTCTGGAGTTCGGCAAGGAGAGCTTCCGCCGCTACAACACCAAGCGCGCCCCCGGCTCGGCGACCAAGCGCATCACCTTCGGCTACGCCGGCAAGCCCTATGCCATCACACCGGCTGGCCTGGAGGCGCTGGTGCCGGACGAAAACCAGAACGACGCTGCCCAGGTGCCGGGCCTGGACCTGGCCAGTGACGCGGTCGACGTCGTCCTCGACACCCACGAACTGGCCCACGAGTACGAGTGCGCCGAACTGGCCCGCGACGCCTCCAAGTACGACAACGATCACAAGATCACGCTGGTAGGCGCGGATGCCTGGACGGGCGATGGCAGTGATCCGACTCAGGATATCGGCAAGGCCAAGAACGCGGTGCGTGGCTCGATCGGCGTGCGCCCGAATACCGTCCTGCTTTCGGCGTCGTCCTTCGCTGCTCTGGAATCCAACAAGTCGATCATCGACCGGCTGAAGTACACCGGCCGCGACTCGGTCACGGCGGAGCTGCTGGCCAAGCTGTGGAACGTGCAGAACGTGTACGTCGGCGAGGCGGTGGGTGCGAGCGGCCAGGACGATGACCTCAGCGACGTCTGGGGCAATGACGTGATCGTGGCGTATGTGGCTCCGCCGACCGGTGGCAACAGCCGCAGCAACGCGCGTCCGAGCTATGGCTACACCTACTCGATCACCGGCATGCCGCTGGTCCGCAAGCCGTACCGCGACGAAAACGCCCGCTCCTGGGTGTATCCGGTGGACGCTGATCGCGTGCCGGTGATGAGCGGCATGCTCGCCGGCTACCTGATCCAGGGTGCTGGCGCGTAAGGCACAACCGGCCGCTGGCGACAGGAGCGTCGCCAGCGTTGCCTACGCCACACCAAGAGCGGCGGCGGCACCAGGCGAACGCGGGCCTGGCAGTGCGGAGCACAGCGAACCATGCGTGACAGCCGGAGAGCACGGCACCACACCTATTCGGAGACCCCGTCGTGGCCAAGCCCCGCACCGCGCCGTCCAGCGCACCCAAGACCGTCCAGGACAGCAAGCCGGCCGCCGCGCCGGCCGTCACGGAAGAGAAGCCCGCAGAGACCGCCACGGCACAGTTGGATCCTCCGGCCGATGCCGATGCCGATGCCGATTCCAAGATCGATGTCGACGCCGCCGCATCGTCGGACTTGACCGCCGACCCGGCGCTGGCACCGGCCGAGAACGATCAGGCTCTTGGCGCCGGCGGCGACGTTACCGCCTCTGCACCGCCGGCCACCGCTGAAGCCAGTGGCGCGGCCGGTGCCGCTGAAGGCCCTGTCGCCGGCGTGAATTCGCCTGATGACGACGCGCCGGCACGCGTCTGTTTTGAGGTGCTGACTCCGTTCAAGTTCAAGGGGCACCCCGTCAAGCCGCCGGCCTGGATCGAAATCTCCGAAGACGACGCGGCGATCTACCAGGCCGCTGGCGTCCTCGGCAGCGAGCCGGCCGAACCCTTCGACCACGTCTGAGGGCCGCCATGTCTTACTGCACGCTGCCCCTGCTGTCGGCCGCCAAGCTCGCCAGGGAATTGGCCGAGGTGGCCACCCCGGAGCGCTTCCGCATCGTCGATGAGGCGCTGATGGACGCCACGCTCCTTGGCGAGGACCGCAGCGCCTACGATCCTGCAGACGTTGCGATCGCCGACCAGGCCGCAGCGCACGTGCAGCGCGCCCTGGACGACGCCGACGGCGTGATCAATGGCTACCTGGTCGTGCGCAAGCCGGTGCCCTACACCGTACCGCTCAACCCGGTGCCAACGATCGTCCCAACCTGGGCACGCTGGATCGCCCGCTACCTGCTGCACAAGGATCGGGTCAACACCGAAGACCGGACGGACCCGGTGGTGCGCGACTACAAGGAAGCACTGCGCTTTCTGGAGCTGACCAGGGACGGCAAGTTCTCGCTCGGCGTTGACGACCCGCTTCCACCTCCGAGCAGTGGTTCGCCTGAGTGGTGCGCGCCGGCGCGACAGTTCACCCACGCCACGCTGGAGGACTACGGCAAGTGAGCGCCGCGCCCTTCGACGTCGAGCTGGTCCGCGAGCGCCTGGTGGCGGCCAAGCTGCTGGAGAACCAGACGCTGCGGTCCATCAAAGGCGCGGCCGACTACCACGCCGTGCAGTCGCTCCAGGACTTCCCGGCGCCGTGTGCCTACCTGGTGCTGGCCCGAGAAAAGGCGGTCTCGCAGCAACAGGGCGTCGCCCCTCCGGGACAGCAGGTGCCGAGCAGCCAGATTGCCTACGCCAGCTTTGCCGTCGTGGTCGCGGCGAGGAACTACCGCGATCAGCGCGGCGAGCAGGTCACCCAGGATTTGCAGGCAGTGCTGGCCGCCATTCGCGGAGCGCTGATTGGCTGGGTTCCGGATCTGCCGGGCGCGCGCGCCTGTCAGTTCGTCCAGGGCGACATGCAGGACTACAACGCGAGCATCGCGCTGTGGGCCGACATCTATCAAACGCAGCACATCATCAAAGGAGCAGCGCGGTGAACGAAGCACCCGTCCAGAAGCTGGTCGAGGTCACGCTCGACAAGCCCCACACCCACGCCGGCGTCCAGTACGACGCCAAGGCCAAGATCAAGGTGTCCGAAGCGGATCGCGAGTGGTTGATCGCGAACCGCGTGGTCGCCGATACGAAGGAGAAGTGACGATGTCCGGTACCGGTTCCCTTTTCTCGCTGCAGGGTTACATCCGCAGCGCCGACGTCCTGGCCGATGGCAAGATCGGTAAGCTGCGCTGGCTCGGCAACGTTCCCGAAGCCACCCTGGAACTGTCCACCAACAGTACCGACAAGACCGATTCGTTCTCCGGCAAGCGCCTGCAGCTCGGCCGCCTGGACACCGGCACGACCGCCGCGCTGAACCTGACGCTGGACTACTGGTCCTCCGCCAACCTCGCGCTCGGCTTCCAGGCAACGGTCGCGGACATCGCCGCCGCCACGGTGACCGGCGAGGTGTTCCCGACCGGCCTGGTGGCGGGTGACCAGGTGCGCCTGGACCATCCGTTCGCGTCCGCCCTGGTGCTGACCGACAGCGCCACCACCCCGGCCACGGTGCCGCCGGCCAACTACGGGTTGGTGGGGCACAGCCAGAGTGTCGTTGAGCTGAAGGACATCGGTACCTTCCAGCAGCCGTTCAAAGCGGCCTACAGCTACGAGGGCGTGGAGAACACGGTGCTGTTCTCTGCTCCGGGCAAGGTGCAGTTCCTGCAGTTCGACGGCATCAACACCGAGACCGGTGAGTCTGTGGTCATTGAACTGTGGCGCGCGCGCTTCGCCCCTGTGCAGTCGCTGGGCCTGATCAACCAGGAATACGGCAACCTTGCCCTGTCGGCCGCCATCCTGTTCGACCCCGCCCGTGCCAACGACCCGGCGCTGGGTGGCTTCGGTCGCCTGCTGCAGAAGAAGGCCGCCTGATGGCCAAGAAGGTCGAGGCCGCGGCTAAGAAGGGAGCGCCCAAGACGGGCGCTCCCGACGAACTGGCCATTCTGCATCCGGAGAGCAGCGCAGTGATCGGTGGCCGCGAGATCACTGTCCGTGAGTACGGCTTCGTCGAGGCCGCACGTCTGGATCGTCACATCCGTCCGCTGGTCGAAGGGCTGCACCGCGTCTTCGGTGATGCGTCCGTCATCCCGAGCATGGAAGCGGTGGCCGAGGTTCTGGCCAACAACATCGATGACGTGCTGGTGCTGATCGCAGCAGCGACCGACCAGGACAAGGACTGGATCAGCAGTCTCGGCTATCGCGATGGCGAGCAGCTGCAGCTGCTGTGGTGGCAGGTGAACGGCCATTTTTTCATCGAACGCCTGATGCGAAAGGCAGCGGCCGAGCGGCTGGCAAGGTCATTGGCTGGGCCCAGCTCTACTCAATCCTCATCCGAGCGGGGTACGGACGAACCCCCGCCGACATCGGGCGATACACCCAGCGGCAGCTGATGCTCTTCCTGCGGGAAGAGGACAGGCGCAGTCGCAGGGAGCGCCGCGCCAGGCTGCACGACATCAACGCCGCATTCGCTGGCGGCGCCGTAGCCAAGGATCTATCCAAGCAACTGGAGTAATCACGTGAACCGCAACGCCGGCAACATGGAACTGGCCCTCAAGATCCGAGCGGACCTCGGCCAGGCCGGCAGCGCGGTCCAGGCCCTGGACAAGGATCTGGAGAAGATCGGCGGCTCGGCGCAGAAGGCGGCCGATGGCCTGGCCAAGGTCGGCAACGCCAAGGGCGTCGCCGAGACCGGGAAGGCTGCAGAGGCCGCCGCCGCTGGCCTGCAGCGCCAGGGCGAGACCGCCGAGCAGGCGGCCAAACGCATCCAGGACATGGTGCAGGCATCGCTGGCCTACCAGCGGGCGCTGGATGCGCAGCTGCAGGCCAGCCAGGCCAACAGTGATGCCACCGCACGCCATGCTGCCGCCACGACTGAGCAGGCCCGCGCCTCGCGTGAGGCAGTCCAGGCCGCCTATGCCTCGCAGGCCACCACCACCCAGCAGATCCAGTCCATCTCCGAACTGCAGCAGCGCGTCGAGCGCGGTGCCCGGTCGTTCGAAGACCTGGCCGAAACCGAGCAGCTGCTCGACCGGGTGATGCGATCCAACCTGATCTCGGTGGAGGAGCAGTCCGAGATCTTCGGCAAGCTGGACAAGCAGGAGAAGCAGCTGCTGGCCAGCAAGGAACAGGCCGCCTCCGCCCGCGCCAAGGAAGAGCGCCAGATGCAGCAGCTGCTGCGCGTGTACGACCCGGCCCACGCTGCGCTGGTCCGGCTCGATGCCGACGAAGCCAAGCTCAAGCGATCGGTTGATGCCGGCACCATCTCGCGCGAAGCCTACAACCGCGCGATGGTGGGTATCGCCAGCCAGCGTGCCCATTGGCAGCAGTTGAGCGACGGCGTCGATCTTGCCGATCGGCGCATGCGCAATCTCAGCCTGTCAGCCCGCGAGGTCCGTACCAGCCTGGCCGGTGTCGGCGCCAACCTGCTGCAGGGCAATGTCTCTGGCGCCGGCAGCATGCTGCTCAACCTTGGCAGTCGCAGCGCGGCAGGCTTTGGCGCCCTCGGGGTGGCCGTCGGCGGTGCCGTGGCCACGCTGGGTCTGTTCGCAGCCGCCGCATACAAGGGCTATCAGGAGAACCGCGCCTTGGAGCTGTCCCTGATCGCCACCGGCAATGCGGCGGGGACGACGGCCGGGCACCTGGCGGAACTGCGCAACCAGGTGGGCGGCGCCACTGGCGAGTACGGCAAGGCTCAGCAGGCATTGAACGGCCTGGCCGGATCCGGCCGGATCGCAAGCGATTCGCTTGCCGAGGCGGCCGAAGCGGCCGTGAACCTGTCCAAGCTCACCGGCGACAGCATCGAGAACACGACGGCCAAGATCATCGCCTTGGCCAAGGCGCCGTCGGCAACGCTGGCCGAGCTGAACGAGCAATACAACTTCCTGACGCTGGAGGTGTACGACCACGTTCGCGCCCTGGAGGATCAGGGCCGCCAAACCGACGCCGCACGCCTGGCCATCAGCTCCTTCGCGGAAGTCCACAAGCAGCGCGTGGAGGAGGCCCGCCAGTCGGCCGGCTTCCTGGAACAGGCTTGGGAGGGCGTCAAGGGCGCGGTGCTGCGCACCTGGCAGGCAATGAAGGACGTCGGCCGCACCGACGTGGAGGCTCGCCTCAGCTCCCTGCGTGAGGACCTGGCGTTCTTCCAGTCATTGCGGAACAGCCCGATTCCTGGTGACGCCACCCGAGGTGCAGCTGGCGAACAGCAGACCAAGGCCCGCATCGCCGCGCTGGAGTCGGAGAAGGCCGCCCTGGAACAGCGGGCGGCGGCCGACAAGGCCAACCAGGAGGTGCAGGGCAAGGCCGTGGCCGCATCGAAGGCCATCCAGGACCAGCTCGACAGCGGCGCACCGAAGGCGGAGAAGCTGGCGAAGGCCGTCGACGAGCTGGGCAAGAAGTTCCGCGCATTGCGTGACGGTGCTGCCGCAGGCAACACCGATCCTGAACTACTGCGCGACGTCGTCTTCGGCGCCGATGGCAGCATCAAGGGCGGCGCCTATGACAAGGCGCTCAAGCAGCTGCAGGAGCAGTACAAGGACCGCAGCCGCACGCGCAAGCCGGGCAAGACCGAGGGCGAGAAGGCCGAAACCGCTGCCCAGCGCGAGCTGGACAACCTGGCCAAACAGGTGTCCATGCTGGGCGACCTGCAGGAGGGCGAAACCAAGGCCGGCGAAGCTGCGCGTATCCGCTATGAGATCGAGGAAGGCGCCTACAAGAACGCCAGCGAGGGTCTGAAATCCCAGCTGGTCGACCAGGCGCAGCTGCTCGACAGTGAACGCCAACGCGTGGAGATGGCCAAGAAGATGGTCGACGTGCGCCTGCAGCTCGCTCAGCTGCAGGGCACCGGTGCCGATGCTGAGGCGGCCAAGACGGTGAAGGAGCTGGGGCGCCTGCAGCAGCAGCTGGACAACGTGGGCAAGAGTGCCGAAGCCGCCGACGTGGCCAAGCTGATGAAGCTCACCGAGGCCAGCGCGCAGCTCAAGGGCCTGCAGGAGACCTACAACCGCACGATGGGCCAGGTGGCCCTGGAGCAGCAGCGCATCCAGGTCGAGCTGCAGGCCGGTCTCATCACCGAAGCGGACGCGCAGCAGCGCATTGTCAACCTGTACCAGGCCAAGCTGGTTACCCTGCGGGAACTGGTTCCGAAAATGCGGGAAGCCGCGACGGCCTTGGGCAACCCCGAGGCGTTGGCGGCGGTCGAGCAGATCGAGCTGAAACTGCGGGAGATGGCGCAGACCACGGACCTCCTGCAGCAGAACGTCCGTACCACGTTCCAGAGCGCCTTCAAGGAAGCGTTCATGTCGCTGGCAAGCGGCAGCGCCTCCCTGGGTGACATGGTGCGGAGCTTCTTCGTGACGGTGTCCACTGGCCTGGCTGAGTTCGTCGCCGAGCAGTGGTCGCAGGCATTGGCCAGCAAGATCACGTCGATGGTGTTCGACAAGGGCGTGGACGTCGGGGCAGATGCAGCGGCAGCCGCCGCCACCCAGGCCTCAGCGACGGCCCTATCGAGCGCAGCGGCGGGCGTGACCGCCGGCGCCACCGCCGTGGCCACCAGCGCGACCGCGCTCAGTACCTCGGGGGCCGGCTTGATCAGCGGTGCAGCTGCAGTTACTGCCGCAGCCGTTCAGATGCAGTCGGCAGCAGCAGCGATGGCCGCCGCAAACGCCATCGGTGCCGCCTCCAGCTTTGCGGTCGGTGGCTACACCGGTCCCGGTGGCAAGTACCAGCCCGCCGGCATTGTTCACGCCGGCGAGTTCGTCCATCGCCAAGAGGTGGTGCGTCAGCCCGGAGCGCTGGCATTCCTGTCGGCCTTCAACCAGGTCGGCATGGCCGCCATTGACCGCTGGCGGGGCTATGCCGAGGGCGGTGCGGTCACGCCGATGATCGCGAGCACCCCCGTCTTCACCGCCGCATCGCCCACCCCAATGGCCGCTGCCGCGCAGCTGGGCTTGCGCGTCATCAACCAGGTGTCGCCAGACCTGCTCGACCAGTACCTGGACGATCCAGGCAGCGACACCACCGTCATCAACAAGATCAGCCGCAACGCTGCGGCGATCCGCCAAGTATTGGGACTCTGAGCATGGCCTGGAAAACCGGCACGGCCGCCAACGTCAACGATCTGCTGCTGCAGCTGCGCGACTTTCTGACTGCCGACCCTGCGCTGGTCGCGGCGAACCAGCAGTGGACTGCCATTGGCGGGGTCACCTCCGGCCCGATCGCTGCCAACGACTTTGTGTCGCTCAAAGGCCGGGGCCTCGCTGGGACCGACGAAATCTACCTGTCCCTGCAGGCTTTCACCGACGCGTCCAACAGCTACTACACGTTGGCTGTGCGAGGACACACCTCGTACAACCCCTCGGCGCCGTCCTTCGATCCGGTCGGCGCCAACAGCAATCCTATCGGCTTGCCCTTGGTGAACTCCGCGATCGTCTACTGGTTCATCGCCAACGGTCGATGCGTCAAGGTAATCACCAGGGTGAATGGCCGCTACGATGCCATGTACGCGGGCTTCATTTTGTCCGAGCACCTTCCGGAGGACTGGTCTTACCCGTTGTTCATTGGCGGATCCACCTATTCGCGATCGAACCGTGCATCCGATGACAGCAACATGCACAGCAATTTCTGGAACCCATCCGGTTCCAACAGCTTGAATACTTCTCTGTCACAAGCCTATTTGTTCTCCCCGATGCAGGCGTGGGTTCCAGTCCGGAACACCTACAGCACCAGCTACTCCACCTCGACTGTCGGACGGCTCACGGTGCCGTGGGGAGGCATCTGTAACAGCAACCATCGCCGGCTTCTGGACGGCACTGCATGGCTTCAGCGCGGTCAGCTTCTGGCCGTTGCCAATGAGTCGGGAAACCCGGACGTCGGCACCGCCTACGATCAAGTCCCAGAGGGCGGGCAGTTCTATGGCGGATTCGATGGCGTGTTCTATACCCCGTCCCTTGGTGCCGTTGCTGAGCAGCGCGTTACCGCCGACGGGATCGAACACATTTTGGTTCCCAACGTCTACCGCACCGGTGACGGGCAGTTCGCCGCCTTCGCTCTGGAGTAATTCATGGCCTACATCGAACACGCCAATGTGGCGAATCTCCACACGCTGATTGATCTGATCGCACAGTTCTGTGCCGCCAATGGCTGGACCGTCGAACGCAATACCCTCAGTGGCACCAACAGGACGCTTACGCTGCGTGTTCCAGGCGTCTCGGACTACGTTCACCTCTACAACATCGATCAGGCCAACCTCAGAAGCCGGATATCGATCGGCTTCTCGGCGGCCGCAGTTCCAGGATCTCAACCGAACGTTACGCCGGAAGACGCCATCAGCAACGTGCTGGCCGGTCCGTATCCTCGGCTCAAGCTGTTCGCAAATGGGAACGCTGTGCATGTGGCAATCTCGACCGCAACGGCCGGTGACTACCGTCATCACGCCTTTGGCGTGCTGCAGAAGGCGGGAGACTATGTTGGTGGCACCTATGCCGACGGGACCTATTGGAGAGCGCTGACTGGGAGCTACAGTGGCTATATCACGACGAACGGAGGCAACAGAATCCTGTTCGGTCATGCCACGTCGCCGCCGGGCGTTGGGCACCTGCGTGCGGACTCGGCAGAAGACGGCCGCAGCAACAGCTTTCATCGAATCAGCAACTACTACGGTGGCGCCCTGGGAACTGAGGGGACCGCATGCACTGGGGTTGGCTCGCTCGGCCAGTCATTGACCTCCCCGAGCGCCTACGACCTCTTGTGGTTGGGGCGAGCCCTGGGCGCCGGAGATGAGAATATCTTCTCCGGCCGAAGTGTCTTGCACCCGATCATCTTTTCTATTCGGCGCGCGGGCGCCTCTCCGTATCTGTCGCCGGTGGGTATGGTGCTTGGCACTCGCGCCTGCTCGATCGCCAAGCTGGAGCCTGAGCAGGAGATCACTATCGGCGACGAGACATGGGTGGTGTTCCCCTGGCTGCGCAAGCTGGCGATGAGCACTGCCAGCAACGCCACTCCAGCATCCGGCAACTATGGCTGGGCGGTTCGGAAGTCCTGATGGCACTCATTCTTCCCGAGGTCAGTAGCGTGGCGGGGCTCTGGCAAAGCCGGAACTTGGACATCCCACGCACTCCGTTCCCGTTGATGCCGACGCGCGCATCACTGTCACGACCGGATCTGCGCTCGGGGCCAGCAGTGACGGGTGCCATCGTTGTGCCCGACGAGCCGGTGGCCGGCTCGGCACTGCGAACCTCGCACGATGATTGGTTCTACAGGCTGCACGTGCTGCCCTTGCGTATCGACCTCGGCAACCTTGTGACCAACCAGGTTCGTTCGGTTCGTCTGTGGAACGCGTACTTCCAGCCGCAGAACCTGTCGGCGGTTTCTCTCGACGGCGGCGAAGGTATCGACCTGACCGGCCCCGGAGCGCCGCCGCTGGTGTTCGCTCCGCTGCAGGTTCGGCAGTGGAGCCTCACCGTGTCGACCGAAGGTCCGCCGGTCATCACCGCCGCGCTCACATTCACGTTCAGCGGCCTGGGCGATCGGACGATCACCATCACCGGCAATCGCATGTCGGCATGGATGCTTCCCCCAGACTGGGAACGCCCCGTCACGGAAACCCTGGCGTGGGCGACAGACGTCCAGCAGTCGGTCGATGGCAGCGAGGCGCGCTTCCCCCTGCGCGCGGCGCCGAGGCGCAGCTGGGAGTTCAGCGTCGTCGCAGACCGGCGGGAGCGCCAGGTGCTGGAGCATGCGCTCTTCGACTGGTCAGCTCGCACTTGGGCCTTGCCGATCTGGAACGACGTGTCGTGGCTGAAGGCGCGCTTGGCTCTGGGGGTACAGTCCATCCCGGTGCCGGCAGCGGTCCAGCGGGATTACCGCATCGGCGGCCTGGCGATGCTCTGGAAGGACGTCACCACCTATGAACTGGTGGAGGTTGCGGGAATATCCGCCGATGCGCTGCAGTTGGCTCGCCCAACCGCGAATGCCTGGCAGCCAGGCACGCGCGTGCTGCCCTGTAGGACGGCACGCATCGCCGAAACCCCAAGCCTGGAGCGCCTCACCGACAGGGTGATGCGCTCAACCGTGCGCCTGGCTGCGGTGGAGAACTGCGATTGGCCGGCTGTCGCGCCGCCCACCTCCTATCGGGGGCGGCCCGTGCTGGAGCAGCGGCCGGATCTCGACCAGGCACAAACGGCCGAGTTTGGTCGGCAGCTGGTGGTGATCGATGGGGATATCGGGCCGGTGACGATCGACGACATCAGCGGCAAGGCTTGGCCGCTGCAGTCCCATGCGTGGCAGACCTGGGGCCGATCGGAGCAGGCCAGCCTGCGCGGCTTGCTGTACTGGCTGCAGGGGCGCGCCTCGGCGCTATGGGTGCCCTCCTGGGCTGACGACCTTGAGCTTGTCGAGCCGTCGCTGTCCACCTCCAGCGGCATTGTGGTTGCCTGGGCAGGTGTCGCCCGGTTCGGGCGCGCGCAGGCAGGCCGCCGGCATCTTCGCATCGAGCTGTCCAGTGGCCAGGTGCTGTACCGCCAGCTCACCCAAGCAACCGAGCTGGATCCGCAGCGGGAGTTTCTTCAGCTGGATGTCCCTCACGGGGTCGCACTGCAGCCCGGCACCGTTCGCCTGATCAGCTGGATGGTGCTGGCCCGCCTCAGTTCCGACACGGTCGAGCTGTCGCACGAAACCGATGGCGAGGGCGTGGCGCGATGCCGGGTTTCTTTCGCCGGCATCGATGCAGAGGAGAGCGAACCATGAGCCTGTTCTCACGCCACGTCGAACTGTACGAGTTCGGCCGCGGATCGCAGCGGTGGCGCTACACCTCCAGCGATCGGCTTGAGACCTACGACGCCCAGGCGTTCGCCCCGGTGGCCATCAAGCGCGGGCGTATCGGCCAGTCGGCTCAGGAAGCCCGGTCCAACCTGGAGTTGACGGTGCCGCTTTCGCTGACGTTGGCATCGGTGCTGCGCCCGTATCCTCCCACCGAGCGGATCATCGTGCGGTGGCGCCGGATCCGGAAAAGCGACAACGCGATCCGGGGAACATGGAACGGCGTGCTGAGCGACGTCACGGAACGCCAGAACGACCTGGTGTTGACCTGCCAAAGCAACGCCGGCGCTGCTGCAACCAACGGTCTGCGCCGTTGCTGGCAGGGGCAGTGCCCCTTCGCCTTGTTCGACTCGGACTGCGGTCTGAATCCGGAGTTGTTCCGCGTTGACGGTGTTCTGTCGGCCGCCACTTCTCAGACCGTGTCGTCCAGCGCCTTCGCAGCCAAGCCTGATGGTTGGTTCGTGGGTGGCTTCGTCAAGTGGGTGAAAGGCAACGCTACCGAGCATCGCTTCGTCGTTGGCCATGTCGGTCCGACGCTGACGCTGCTGACCGCAGCGCCGCTCGCTGCTGGGGAGCTGGTTTCGGCCTATCCGGGCTGCGGGCACTCGCTGTCGATCTGCCACGAGAAGTTCAACAACGCGCTGAGATACGGCGGCCAGCACACCATTCCACCGAAGAACCCCTTCGGTCCTGATCCCATCTTCTAAGAGGAGCTGTCCATGTGGGTTCAAATCGTCATCATGATCGTGGCGCTGGTCATCAGCTATGTGATGCGCCCGAAGCCGACAGTTCCGAAACCGGCCGCCCTTGAGGACTTCAACGTTCCGACCGCCGAGGATGGCCGCGAATGCAGCATGGTTTTCGGCACGGTGTGGATCGATGACCCGAACGTCCTCTACTACGGCGACCTGCGCACCACGCCGATCAAGGTCAAGGGCGGCAAGAAGTAATGGAACGCCCTGTCCTGGTCACCGTTGAACACGCACGCGCCGCCAAGCTGGGTGAGCGCAGCGGAGTGCTGTGCGCTGCCGGCATCCGCACCTGGATGGACCGGCATGGGCTGGATCTGCGCCAGTTCCTGGACGAAGGGCTGCCAGTGGAGAAGTTCGAAGCCCTGGACGATGCGTTTGCGCAGCGCCTGGCCGCTATTGCCCGCGAGGAGGCCAGCCGTGGGTAGTGGCAAGAAGCAAACCGTTGGCTACCGCTACTACATGGCCCTGTACATGGGCGAGTGCCTTGGCCCGGTAGATTCGTTGCGGGAGATCCGTGCCGGCGATCGCAGGATCTGGGACGGCAGTGCTCAGACCGCCTACATCACCTGGATGGGCGTGAAGGTGCCCATTACGATTCCAGCTACGGGGGTGATCACCGAATCGCGCTCAATCCGCATCATGGCGCCTGACGTGTTCGGCGGCGACAAGGGTGAGGGCGGCATCGACGGAACGCTTGAGGTTCGCATGGGCGAACCCACACAGATGCCGAGCGCCTACCTGCAGTCGCTGGTGCCGGGGCCGTGGCCCGCCGCCCGTGGCCTGTTCACTACGGTGTTCAACGGCCAGGTCGCGGCAATGAACCCGTACATCAAGAACTGGACGAAGAAGGTCTCACGCTGGCGGCAGGGCTGGAAGAACGGTCTCTGGCGGGGCGACCTGGTCCAGGTCGACGAAGGAATGAACCCGGCGCACATCATTTACCAGGTGCGCACCGAGGGGATGGGTCATCCGGTCGACGTCATCAACGATGAGAGCTTCCGCCAGGCCGCGCAGACGTTGAAGGACGAGGGGTTCGGACTTTGCTTGAAGTGGTCCCGGTCCGTGCCTGCAGGCGAGTTCATGGACATGGTCTGCGACCACATCGGTGGCATGCGCATCGAGGATCCGGTGACCGGCCTGACCGAGCTGGTGCTGGTACGGCCGGACTATGATCCGGCCGCCCTTGCTGAGATCGGCCCGGCAAACATCATCGAACTGATGGAGTGGCAGCAGCCGATGCTGGAAGGTAGCGTCAATGAGGTCACGGTCGTCTACCGGGATATCGCCACCAACAAGGATGCCGCCGTCACGTATCAGAACCTGGCCAGCGTCCAGGCCCAAGGCCGGGTGGTCAGCACCCGGAAGAACTATCCGGGCCTGTGGAACGCCGCGCTCGCGGGGCGAGTGGCGGCGCGCGAGGTGGCTGCGGTAAGCAGCTTGCCCTGCAGGGTCAAGGTTCGGGTGCGGCAGGACGCCGGCCCGTTCAAGCGGGGGCAGGTTCGCGCCTTGTCGTGGCCGCGTCGCGGCGTCGTTCGGATGCCGGTTCGTATCCTGGACATCGACGAAGGAACGCAAACTGAAACGGCTGTCGTACTGACCGTTGTCCAGGACGTCAGCGGCATGGCCGCAGCCAGCTACATCCAGCCTTCGGACAGCGCCTGGGTGGAACCCGACACCAAGCCCAAGCCTGTCACCCTGCAGCGCCTGCTGGAGGCCAGCTACCGCGACCTTGCGTCGACCTTGGGTTCGTCGGAACTGGCGGCCGTGCCGGCGGACGCCGGCTACCTGACTTCGATCGGAGTGCGGCCGTCCTCGGTTGCATTCGGGTATACGCTGCAGACCCGACTGGGAAGCGCGGCGTTCGCCGAGGTGGGTACGGCCGACTTCGCCCCGTCTGGCCTGCTGATCACTGAAATGACGGCCACCACTACGGCCATCGCTCTGTCCGCTGGCGTCAGCCTCGACACCGTAGAGATCGGAACCGAGGCCCTGATCGATGATGAACTGGTCCGCGTCGTATCGATGGATCCGGTGGCGGCGACGTTAACCGTCGCGCGAGGGTGCGTGGACACAGTGCCGGTTCCACATGCCGTGGGCGCAAGAGTTTGGTTCACCGATGAGTACGTCGGTTTCGATGGCAGGGAGTACCTGGCCAACGAAGTCCCCCAGGCCAAGCTGCTCACCCGTACCAGCCAGGGCGAGCTGAATCCTGACCTGGCCACTTCGATCTCGTTGACGATGCGCCGTCGCCAGGTTCGGCCGTACCCGCCGGGCCGGTTGCGCATCAACGGCGACGCCTATCCTGCCGAGGCCTGGGGCACCGACGGGACAGTCGTGGCCACGTGGGCGCATCGCGATCGCCTCCTGCAGGCGGACCAGCTGATCGACTCAGACCAGCCCAGCATCGGCCCAGAACCCGGCACTGCCTACACCGCACGCTGGTACCTGGACGGTAGCCTGGTCCGCACACAAGCGGGCATCCAAGGGGCAACCGATAGCTACCTGCCGCCTGTCGGCAGCGGCGGTAAGACGCTGCGGGTTGAGATCGAGGCCGTCCGGGATGGCTTCACCAGCTGGCAACGCCTTCAGCACACCTTCCTCTATCGCGCGCAGCTGGTGACCGAAGCGGGCGACCGCATCGTCACGGAAGCGGGCGACCCGATCATCCTGGAGTAACCCCAATGCCTGACGTCAAATTCTCCCAGCTCGCCGCTGCCAGCGCGGCCTCGGTCGCAGCCGGGGCCGGCCTGTGGACGATGGCTGGTCACATCCTGGGCCTGCGCATGGAGTATGTGGGGCCGGCTGCCCTGCGTGTCTCAAGTGGCAGCGCGTGGATTCCGTCGCTGCAGCGAGCGGTTGAGGTGCCCAGCGCGCTCACGCTCAACGGCTTGTCGCTGACCGCCAACACCTGGTACCACGTGTTCCTATATATGAACGGTACCGCGCCTGCGATCGAGGCCGTGACGGCGGCACCGGCCGCACCGTACAGCGGCACCGCCCGCACCAAGACCGGGGATACCTCGCGGCGGTACATCGGAAGTTTCCGGACGGACGCCGCCGGTGCGATCCTCAACTTTCAGCATGAAGGTGGCCGGATCATCTATCAGGGGTTTCTGAACCAGGCGCCGTTTACCGTGCTGTCAAATGGCAGCTCTACGACTGAGGCCACCGTCTCGCTGGCGGCAGTTATTCCCCCGACTGCAAGGGTTGGGATGCTCCGGCATACGAACGGGTCCACTGCTACATCCAGCCGAATGAACAACGCCTCGGCCGTGTTCCCGAACTACGTGATGAATTTCGGCACCGGCGCAGATGCCTTCATTGACTTCGTGGTCAATGCGAACCAGTCGGTCACCTACTGGTGCGGAGGAGCACCCTCGCCATCGGGGGTCTACATCCAAGTCCTTGGTTATGTGCTGGAGAGGTGAGCATGTACGCGATTACGAGCAATAGTCTCAGGGCAATTTCCGAGGGGATGGCGCTGCAGGAGGGGGAAACCGTAGTGGTGGAAGTTCCCGTAGCGTTGGTGACCAGCATTCGCGGCGAGCAAATGAAGGCCGAACGCAGCCAGCGCCTGCGTGCCACGGATTGGACTCAAGCGCCCGATAGTCCGTTGGATCCCCTGGTCAAGGCCGCATGGGCAGCGTACCGCCAGCAGCTTCGTGACCTTCCTGCACAGGCGGGCTTTCCTGATTGTGCCTGGCCGACCGCGCCGTCGACGCTGGATGGCGTCGCCTCGGTGGGCCAGCCGGCGATCGCCGCAACCTGAAACAGGGCGCCAGGCAGTCAGCTGCAACTGCCTGCCTGGCGCCGCAACACACGCGTACAGCCCGCGTGCTATTGGCCGAGGCCCTGCTCCCCGCGCGGGGAGACAAGCCTCGCTTACAACCATCGC
Source organism: Stenotrophomonas sp. AR029 (assembly GCF_047520695.2). Classification (NCBI taxonomy): domain Bacteria; kingdom Pseudomonadati; phylum Pseudomonadota; class Gammaproteobacteria; order Lysobacterales; family Lysobacteraceae; genus Stenotrophomonas; species Stenotrophomonas sp. AR029. Next base: position 751,226 of record NZ_JAXBQQ020000001.1, read on the forward strand.
AAAGGCTGAGAATGAAGACGACCACGCTGTTCCCCTGGCCGGGCGGAAAGACCCGCTTGCTACCGCACCTGCTGCCCCTGGTAGCCGAAACACCCCACCGCACCTATGTCGAGGCCTTCGCCGGCGGTGCCGCTCTACTGTTCGCGAGAGAGCCGGCCAGGGCCGAGGTGCTGAATGACTGCCACGGCGAGCTGGTACGCCTCTACCGGGTGGTGGCCAACCACCTTGAGGAGTTCGTCCGCCAGTTCAAATGGGCGCTGACAAGCCGAGAAATGTTTCGTTGGTGCCAGCTGCAGCACCCAGACACCCTCACGGACATCCAGCGAGCTGCCCGCTTCTACTACCTGCAGCGGCTTGCCTGGGGCGGCAAGGCGACTGGCCAGACCCCAGGCTTCGGTCGAGGTGGCAAGGGCCTGAACCTGCTGCGCGTAGAGGAGGATCTCAGCGCGGCGCACCTCCGGCTCCACAAGGTCACCGTCGAGCATTTGGCCTGGCAGCAGTGCATAGCCAAGTACGACGCCGCCGACACCCTGTTCTTCCTCGATCCGCCGTATTGGGAGACCGAGGGGTACGGCGCTCCCTTTGAGATGGAGCAGTACCTGGCGCTGGCGCGCCAGATGGCGGGGATGCGGGGCGCGGCCATCCTGACGATCAATGACCATCCGGCCATGCGAGAGGTGTTCGGCCAGTTCCGGGACCGGGTGGTGCCGATCCGGTACACGATCGGCCGGCAAGCGGTGCAGCGGCGGGAGCTGATCTACACGACCTGGTAGCCCGGCCGGGCCACGGGGCGGTTTCCGCCCCGTGCAATTTCATTCCGCAGGGCGCAACATTGACGCCCCACCGTTTATCTCACCTGTGGCGGGCGATTTATCGCGCGCCGTTACACCCCCCATGTCACTCCTGCGCCCGCTGTCCCGCTCCCCCCGTCCGCTGTTGCTGCCCCTGCTGCTGGCCCTGGCGGCCTGCTCGGCGGGCAGGCCCGAGGCCCCGGCCACCCCTGAAGTGGGCATCATCACTGCCAGCGTGCAGCCCCTGGCCCTGCAACAGACCCTGCCCGGTCGCGCCGTACCGTTCGAGGTGTCCGAGGTGCGCCCGCAGGTCGGTGGGCTGATCCGCCAGCGGTTGTTCACCGAAGGCCAGCAGGTCAAGGCCGGCCAGCTGCTTTACCAGATCGATCCGGCGCCGTACCAGGCCGCCTTCGATACCGCGCGTGGCCAGCTGGCGCAGGCCGAGGCCACTGTGTTGTCGGCGCAGCCGAAGGCCGAGCGCACCCGCACGCTGCTGGGCATGGATGCGGCCAGCAAGCAGGACGCCGACGATGCCACCTCGGCACTGAAGCAGGCCCAGGCCAATGTGATCGCCGCGCGCGCTGCGCTGCAGGCGGCCCGCATCAGCCTCGACTACACCCGGGTTACTGCACCGATCGATGGCCGCATCGGCACGTCCAGTGTCACCGCTGGCGCGCTGGTCGCCGCCGGCCAAGACGCGGCGCTGGCAACCATCCAGCGGTTGGACCCGGTCTATCTGGATGTCACCCAGTCCAGCACGCAGATGCTGGCGCTGCGCAAGCAGCTCGATGCCGGCCGGGTGAAAGCCATCGACGGCAAGGCACAGGTGAAGGTGCTGCTGGAGGACGGCAGCACGTACGCGCATGAAGGCACCCTGGAGTTTGTCGGCAGCGCAGTCGACCCGGGCACCGGCAACGTGGTGCTGCGCGCGGTCATTCCGAACCCGGAGGGCCTGCTGCTGCCAGGCATGTACCTGAGGGCGGTGCTGCCGATGGCCACCGATGCGCGCGCCCTGCTGGTGCCGCAGAAGGCGGTGCTGCGCAATGAACGTGGCGAGCCGCTGCTGCGCCTGCTCGACGCAAAGGACCGCGTGGTCGAGCGCCGGGTCAGCACCGGCCAGGTAGTGGGCAACCAGTGGCAGATCACGCAGGGGCTGAAGGCTGGCGATCGGGTGATCGTCAGCAACGGCAGCGCGGTAGCGCTTGGCCAGCAGGTGCAGGCGGTGGCGGCCACCACCGCGCAGCTGGCCGCAATGCCGGCGATCGACCCGACCGGCAACACCGACGAAACGTCGCACTGAGGCCTGCCGCGCATGGTTCGTTTCTTCATCGACCGGCCGATCTTCGCATGGGTGATCGCCATCGCGGTCAGCCTGCTCGGCCTGCTCGCGATCCTGATCCTGCCGGTGGACCGCTACCCGCAGATCGCCCCACCCACCATCACCATCCGCGCCACCTACACCGGCGCCTCGTCGCAGACCGTGGAAAACGCGGTCACCCAGGTCATCGAGCAGTCCCAGCAGAGCCTGGACCACCTGATGTACATGACCTCCACCAGCGCCTCCGATGGCTCGGCTCAGGTCAACCTGGTGTTTGCCACCGGCACCAATCCGGACACCGCGCAGGTGCAGGTGCAGAACCAGCTGCAGGCGGCGATGGCGACGCTGCCGCAGGCGGTGCAGCAGAACGGCCTGACCATCACCAAGTCCAGTGGTTCGATCTTCGAGGTGCTGTCGTTCACCAGCGAAGACGGCAGCATGGACAACTTCGATGTCGCCAACTTCATGGAAGCGCGCATCGACGACCAGATCAGCCGCGTCAGTGGTGTCGGCAACATCCAGCCGATCGGCCAGGAATACGCCATGCGCATCTGGCTGGACCCGGAGAAGATGCGCCAGTACGCGCTGATGCCGTCGGACATCGAGACCGCACTGCAGGCGCAGAACACCGACGTCTCGGCCGGTGAGCTGGGTGGCCAGCCGGCACTGAAGGGCCAGCAGCTGGACGCCACGGTCACCGCGCGCAGCCGCCTGCACACGCCCGAACAGTTCGCGCGGGTGGTGCTGAAGGCCGATGCCAACGGCAGCGTAGTGCACCTGGGCGACGTGGCGACGATCGGCCTGGGGCCGGAGAGCTACGACAGCATCAGCACCTTCAACGGCAAGCCGTCGGCGTCGCTGGGCATCGAGCTCAACGCCGGCGCCAATGCCATCGCCGTGTCCAAGGCCATCGAGACCCGCCTGCAGCAGTTGCAGAAGTACTGGCCGCACGGCTACACCTACCACGTGGCGTTCACCACCACGCCGTTCGTGACCATCTCGCTGAAGGAAGTGGTGATCACCCTGATCGAGGCGATCATCCTGGTGGTGCTGGTGATGTACCTGTTCCTGCAGAACTGGCGCGCCACCCTGATCCCGACCATCGCGGTGCCGGTGGTGCTGCTGGGCACCTTTGGCGTGCTGGCGGCATTTGGCTATTCGATCAACACGCTGACCATGTTCGCACTGGTGCTGGCCATCGGCCTGCTGGTGGACGATGCCATCGTGGTGGTGGAGAACGTGGAGCGGGTGATGACCTTCGAAGGGCTGGCGCCGAAGGCGGCCACGTTGAAGGCGATGGGCCAGATCACCGGCGCGCTGGTGGGCATCGTGCTGGTGCTGACCGCCGTGTTCCTGCCGATGGCGTTCTTCAGCGGTGTCACCGGCGTGATCTATCGCCAGTTCTCGGTGACGATTGCCGCCGCGATGGTCCTGTCGGTGCTGGTGGCGATGACCATCACCCCGGCGCTGTGCGGCAGCATCCTGCACCAGATTCCCAAGGGCGGCCATCCGCATGGCGACCACGGCGGCGAGCCGAGCCTGCTGGGCAAGTGCTTCATCTGGTTCAACCACCGTTTCGAGCGCACCTCCAACGGCCTGCGTCGCCGGGTGGATGGCTTCCTTGGCCGGCGCACGCTGGGCGTACTGTTCTACCTGGCGCTGAGCGTGGCCACCGGCCTGCTGCTGTGGCACCTGCCCGGCGCGTTCCTGCCCGACGAGGACCAGGGCATGCTCAACGCGCTGGTGAAGCTGCCGGCCGGTGCCACCCTGGAGCAGACCCGCGCGGTGATGGATCGCCTGAGTGCCGCTGCGGTGAAGGACGACGGCGTGCTGTCGATCCAGGCCACCGCTGGTTTCAGTGTCACCGGCAGCGGCCAGAACGTCGGCCAGGCCTTCATCCGCCTGAAGGACTGGGATGACCGCAAGGATGACGCCGACACCATTGCCGCGCGGTTGACCGCGGCCATGGCCAGCGTGCCCGATGCGCAGGTGTTCATCACCTCGCCACCGGCCATCCTTGGCCTGGGTGACGCGGGCGGTTTCACCCTGGAACTGCAGGACGAAGGCGGCGCCGGCCATGCCGCTGCCGTGGCCGCGCGCAACACGCTGTTGAAGGAGGCCGCCAGGGATCCGAAGCTGGTCAACGTGCGCTACGCCAGCCTGGAAGACGCGCCGGTGTATGCAGTGAAGGTGGACGACGCCAAGGCGCAGGCGATGGGCGTGAATCCGCAGGACATCAATGACACCTTGAATGCGGCCTTGGGTGGCGACTTCGTCAACAACTTCATCTACAAGGGCCGCATCAAGAAGGTGTTCATCCAAGGCACGGCCGAAGCGCGCATGCAGCCGCAGGACATCGAGCGCTGGAGCGTGCGCAACCAGGTTGGGCAGATGGTGCCGCTGTCGTCGCTGGTCAGCGCGCACTGGTCCAGCGCGCCGGCCGCGCTGCAACGCTACAACGGCGTGTCGGCGATGGAGATCACCGGCCAGCCCGCGCCGGGCGTCAGTTCCGGCGAGGCGATGGCCGAGATCGCGCGCCTGGCCGACGCGCTGCCGGAAGGCTTCAGCCATGCCTGGTCGGACATGGCCTACCAGGAACAGCTGTCGGGCAATCAGGCGCCGATGCTGTACGCCATCTCGCTGCTGTTCGTGTTCCTGTGCCTGGCCGCGCTGTATGAAAGCTGGGCAGTGCCGTTCGCGGTGATGCTGGCGGTGCCGGTGGGCGTGTTCGGCGCCGTGCTGTTGATGAACCTGCGTGGCCTCAACAACGACGTGTACTTCCAGGTCGGCCTGCTGACCACGATTGGCCTGGCGGCCAAGAACGGCATCCTGATCGTCGAGTTCGCGCGCATCCTTGAACAGCAGGGCAGGAGCACCCGCGAGGCGATCCTGCAGGCCGTCTATCTGCGCCTGCGGCCGATCGTGATGACCTCGCTGGCGTTCCTGATGGGTGTGCTGCCGCTGGTGTTCGCCACCGGCGCTGGCTCGGCCGCGCGCCGCTCGCTGGGTACCGGCGTGGCCGGCGGCACGGTCGCCTCGATGGTGCTGGGCATGTTCTTCGTGCCGTTGTTCTACCTGCTCGTGCGCCGCCTGTTCCCGGGCCGCGCGCCTGCCGAAGCCACTGCCCCGGAGGCAAGCCCATGAAGCCGACGCTGCTGCGCGCCATTGCGGCCGCAACGATGACCACCGTGCTGGGCGGCTGCGTGAGCATGGCGCCGCATTACCAGAGGCCCGAGGCGCCGGTGCCGGCACAATTCGGCAATGCCGCCACGGCCGAGGCCGAGCCAGCACTGGCGGTGCCAGCCTGGCGCGAAGTCTTCCTCGAGCCGCGCCTGCAGCAGGTGATCGCGCTGGCGCTGCAGAACAACCGCGACCTGCGCGTGGCCATGCTGCAGGTGGAGAAGGAACGCGCGCAGTACCGCATCCAGCGCGCGGCGCTGCTGCCGTCGGTGGATGCCAGCGGCAGTGTCACCCGCTCGCGGGTAAGTGATGCCAACAGCGAGACCGGTGCCACCCAGGTAACCGAATCCGATGCCGTGCAGGTGGGTATCAGCAGTTGGGAACTGGATCTGTTCGGACGCATCCGCAGCCTGAAGAACGAGGCCCTGCAGAACTGGCTGGCCAGCGCCGAGAACCAGCGCGCCGCGCGCACCAGCCTGGTGGCCGAAGTGGCCACGGCGTGGCTGGCGTTGGCAGCGGACGAGCAGTCACTGGCGTTCACCCGGCAGACCCTGGACAGCCAGCAGCAGACCCTGCAGCGCACCGAGGCCCGCCACGCCCAAGGCCTGGCCTCGGGCCTGGACCTGTCGCAGGTACAGACCAGCGTCGAAGCCGCGCGCGGTGCGCTCGCCAAGCTGCAGACGCAGCAGGCGCAGGATCGCGATGCATTGCAGTTGCTGGTAGGGGCGCCGCTGGATGCGGCCTTGCTGCCAACCGCGCAGGCGCTGGATGGCAGCGTGGCACTGGCGCCGCTGCCGGCCAACCTGCCGTCCAGCGTGCTGCTGCAGCGCCCGGACGTGTTGTCCGCCGAACACGCACTACAGGCGGCCAATGCCGATATCGGTGCCGCGCGCGCTGCATTCTTCCCGACGCTGACATTGACCGCCAACTACGGCCACAGCTCCACCGCGTTGTCGACGCTGTTCTCGGCCGGCACCCGTGGCTGGTCGTTCGCGCCCAGCATCACCGCGCCGATCTTCCACGCCGGAGCGCTGAAGGCCTCGCTGGATGCCTCGAAGATCGGCAAGGACATCGGCATTGCGCAGTACGAGAAAGCGATCCAGCAGGCCTTCAGTGAAGTAGCCGATGCCCTGGCCACGCGCGATCACCTGACCGTGCAGATGGACGCACAGCGCGCGCGGGTGGCCGCCAGCCAGCGCAGCTACACGCTGGCCGATGCGCGTTACCGCACCGGGCTGGACGGCTATCTGCAGGCATTGGATGCGCAGCGCAGCCTGTTTGCCGCACAGCAGGACCTGATCGCGCTGCAGCAGCAGGAAGCGGGCAACCGGGTGACGTTGTTCAAGGTGCTGGGCGGCGGTGCCGACGCACGCTAGCGCGTTCGCCAAGGTGGGTGCGTGTTCCGCTCCGGTGGGTGCCGACCTTGGTCGGCACGGAGGCCTTCATCCACGCATGGCGTGGATCTACCGGAGCGGGAGGCCTTGGTAGGTGCCGACCTTGGTCGGCACACATGCACGGAGTATCGCTATCGGATGATTCGTGCCGGCCGAGGCCGGCACCCACCAGAAGCGGACGGTCCCGCGTTACGCCACGCGGCCGCGGCGCGCGCGCTCCAGGTGCACCAGCAGCAGTGAGATCGCTGCCGGGGTCATGCCCGGAATACGCTGCGCCTGGCCGATGGTCTGCGGGCGCACCCGCTCCAGTTTCTGCAGTGCTTCGGCCGACAGCCCGCGCACGGTCGCATAGTCGAACGCCTCGGCGATCGGCGTGGCCTCATGCCGCTGCTGGCGCTCGATCTCCTCGCGCTGGCGGTCCAGGTAGCCGGCGTACTTCACGCCGATCTCCACCTGCTCGGCCACCTTGGCGTCGGCCACGGCCGGCCCCAGCGATGGCACCTGCATCAGCTGCGCGTAATCCAGCTCGGGGCGCTTGATCAGGTCCAGCACGTTGGTCTCGCGGCTGACCGCCACGCCCAGCGTGTCCTGCACTTCGCGGCCCAGCGCATTGGCCGGGGTCGCCCACAGCGCGCCCAGGCGTGCGCGCTCGGCAGCAACAGCGGCCTGCTTGGTCTCGAACGCACCCCAGCGACGGTCATCCACCAGGCCCATCTCGCGGCCGGTCGGGGTCAGGCGCTGGTCCGCATTGTCCTCGCGCAGCTGCAGGCGGTACTCGGCGCGGCTGGTGAACATGCGGTACGGCTCGTTGGTGCCGTGGGTGATCAGGTCATCCACCAGCACGCCCAGGTAGGCCTCGTCGCGGCGCGGGCACCAGCCGTCCAGCCCGCGCACTTGGCGCGCGGCGTTGAGGCCGGCCAGCAGGCCCTGCGCGGCGGCTTCTTCATAGCCGGTGGTGCCGTTGATCTGGCCGGCGAAGAACAGGCCGTTCACCAGCTTGGTCTCCAGCGACGCCTTCAGCCCGCGCGGATCGAAGAAGTCGTACTCGATGGCGTAGCCGGGGCGGGTGATGTGCGCGTTCTCGAAGCCGCGGATGCTGCGCACCATCTCCAGCTGCACGTCGAACGGCAGCGAGGTCGAGATGCCGTTGGGGTAGATCTCGACGATGCCCAGGCCTTCGGGTTCGACGAAGATCTGGTGGCTGGCCTTTTCGGCGAAGCGCACCACCTTGTCCTCGATGGACGGGCAGTAGCGCGGGCCGATGCCTTCGATCTGGCCGCTGTACAGCGGCGAGCGGTGCAGCGCGTCGCGGATGATCTGGTGGGTCTGCTCGGTGGTGTGGGTGATCCAGCAGCTGACCTGCTGCGGATGCTCGTCCACCGAGCCGAGGAAGGACATCACCGGCCGCGGCGAATCGCCCGGCTGCTCGTCCATCACGCTGTAGTCCAGCGAGCGGCCATCGATGCGCGGCGGCGTGCCGGTCTTCAGGCGGTCCACCTGGAAAGGACGCTCGCGCAGGCGCGCCGCCAGCGTGGTGGCCGGCGGGTCGCCCATGCGGCCGGCGGCGTACTGGGTCGGGCCGACATGGATCTTGCCGGCCAGGAAGGTGCCGGCGGTCAGCACCACGGCACCGGCGTCGAAGCGCAGGCCGGTCTGGGTCATGACCCCGCGCACGGCGTCGCCTTCAATGACCAGGTCATCGACGGCGGCCTGGAACACGGTCAGGTTGGCCTGGCCTTCGACGATGGCGCGGATCGCCATGCGATACAGGTTGCGGTCGGCCTGGCAGCGGGTGGCGCGCACGGCCGGGCCCTTGGAGGCGTTGAGCGTGCGCCACTGGATGCCGGCGCGGTCGGCGGCATGCGCCATCGCACCGCCCAGGGCGTCGATTTCCTTGACCAGGTGGCCCTTGCCGATGCCGCCGATGGCCGGGTTGCAGCTCATCGCGCCCACTGTTTCGATGTTGTGGGTCAGCAGCAGGGTGCGCACGCCGGTACGGGCCGCGGCCAGCGCGGCTTCGGTGCCGGCGTGGCCACCGCCGATGACGATGACGTCGTAACGATGGAAGGACGGGTTCATGGGGCTGTTCAGCTGGGGGCGGGCGCGGCCGGGGCGGCACCGGGGTGGCGATTTTAGCGCCATTCGGGGCCGCGACGTCGGCGCCGGCCGGCTCCCGTCGAAATCAGCCCTAAAGTTGGCAGGATTTTTGCAGATAACCCAATAGCACCCACCGTGGCTGGCGCCGCAGGCGCCCGTGACCGGAATTGGAACAGGGGCCGGTACAGGCGCACGGTGGGGGAGCAGGGGGCCGGCAGTCGGGGGACTGCCCGGCCCTGTTTTTTGGCGCTATCGGGAGGCCGCCATCCACGCATGGCGTGGATCTACGGAAGCTGCGGCCGCCGGTTGACGAACCCGCAAAACAAACGGCCCCGCACTGCGGGGCCGTCTGCTTTCAGAGGTGCCGACATCCGACAGGGCCGGAACAGGGGGGATCCAGATGTTCCTGTCGGATATCGACGTAGAGCTTTTTGCGGCGGCCCGTGTCGTTTTTGTCACTTTGTGACGCGGGCCGTCACTGGCCCCGTAGAGTGCGGCTTGGACCGTGTGAAATGCAAGACGGTTCAGCGCTCAACTGTGCGCTGCGTCCCACGATCCATGTTGCGCCAGGGGGAACCGTTCATTCTTGGCGCACTCGGCGCCGGAGCCGGACGGGCCGGCGGCGGAGGCGCAGAGGGCTGGATGTTCGATTGCGGCGGTCGGCGCATCGAGTCCATGTTCCGCCACGGCGAACCGCCGTTGTACGACGGCCGCGACGGCGGCGGCGGGCGGTTCTCGCCGCCGTTGCCGGGTGGGCGCGGTGGCGGGCGGTGGTTGTGCGGCGGGCGGTAGATCGGGCGCGAGTAATACGGATTGCCATAGCCGCCGTAGTAGCCGCCATAGCCGCCGTAGTACGGGTAGCCGTAGTTGTAGGGATAGCCGGCGGGGTAGCGGTACTCCACCGACGGCGCACCGTGGTAGTAGCTGCCGCTGCGGCCACCGCCGACATAGTCGTAGGTGGTGCAGCCGGCCAGGGCCAGCATCAGGCCACCGGCAAGCATCAGGCGCGTTTTCATGGTGGGTCCCCCCAGAGGACGGGTTGTACAGTGAGCTTCATGCGCAGGCGTTGAATCGGCCCTTAACTTCACTGTCCAGGATGAATGGAGGTGAAGGCTGCCATGCTGGCATGACCTGTGTCGGGGTCGCCAGCAGGGAGCCATACGTTAATCTTGCGTCATGAGCGATTCACTGTTGCCCCGTGCCGATGATGTCCTGGCTGCCGCTGCGCGGATCGCGCCGCACGCCAGCGTGACCCCGGTGCTGCGCTCGCGCACGCTCGATGCGCTGGCCGGCGCGCAGCTGGCGTTCAAGGCCGAGCATCTGCAGCGCGGCGGCGCATTCAAGTTCCGCGGCGCCTGCAATGCGGTGTGGTCGCTGGATGCCGATCGCGCCAGCGCCGGCGTGGTCACCCATTCCTCCGGCAACCACGGCGCCGCCCTGGCCCTGGCCGCGCGCACCCGTGGCATTCCCTGCCACGTGGTGGTGCCCGAAGGTGCAGTGGCGGCCAAGCTGGCCAACATCGCCCGCCATGGCGCCACGCTCTGGCGCTGCCCACCAACCATCGCCGACCGCGAGGCCACCTGCGCCAAAGTGCAGGCTGATACCGGCGCGACCTTGGTCCATCCCTATGCGGACCCGGCGGTGATGGCCGGGCAGGGCACCGCGGCACTGGAGCTGCTGCACAGCGACGGCCCGTTCGACGTGCTGGTGGTGCCGGTGGGCGGCGGTGGCCTGGCCAGCGGTACCGCCCGGGCCCTGCAGCTCGCCAGCCCGCAGACCCGGCTGGTGCTGGCCGAGCCGGCCGGCGCTGACGACACCGCGCGCTCGTTGGCCGCTGGCGAGCGCCAGGCGGCGTTCACCCCGGACACGATCTGCGATGGCCTGCGCACCCTGATCGGCGCGTCCAACTTCGAGTTGCTGCGCGCGGCCAGCGCAGAGGTGATCGTGGTCGATGACGCGGCGACGATGGCGGCGATGCGCTTGCTGTGGGAGGTCCTCAAGCAGGTGGTCGAGCCGTCATCGGCGACCGTGCTCGCCGCGGTGCTGGCGCAGCCGCAGCGTTTTGCCGGCCTGCGCGTGGGCCTGGTGCTGTCCGGCGGCAACGTCGACCTGCCGGCACTGCGCTGGGGGGCGCCGTGAGCCGCGACCGGCACCGGCATCGCACTGGCCTGCTGGGCTGGCTGTGGCGGTTGTTTGTCCTGCTGGTGATCTGGCTGCTGGGCGTGACTGCCTGGATCGTCTGGGTCGGCGAGCGTGACCAGGCAGCCAAGGCCGACGCCATCATCGTGCTCGGTGCGGCGGCCTATGACGCCAAGCCGTCGCCGGTATTCGAAGAACGCATCCGTCATGGGCTGGATCTCTATGAGGCCCAGTTCGCACCACTGCTGATCTTCACCGGCGGCTATGGTGGAACCGGCGCGCGCTTTTCCGAGTCACAAGTGGCGCGGCGCTATGCGCTCAAGCACGGCGTGCCGGACGATGCGATCCTGATCGAGACCGCCTCGCGCAACACCGTGCAGAACCTGGTGGAAGCCAAGCGGCTGATGGACCAGCGCAACCTGCACCGGGTGATCATCGTCAGCGACCCGCTGCACATGGCGCGCGCGCTGCGCCTGAGCAAGGCGCTGGGCATCGATGCACTGGCCTCGTCCACGCCCAGCACGCGCTTCCGCAGCTTCCACACCAGCTGGCGTTTCCTGGTGCAGGAAATCTACTTCTTCCACCGCGACCTGGTGCGGCCGCCGCTGAGTTCGCCGGCCAACACCTGAGGCGGAAACCTGATTTGGGCGGGTGCCATGCGGTAGTGCCGGCCGCTGGCCGGCAGACGCCCACCATGGAATCGTGAGGTTGCCGGCACTGTGCCGACCAAGGTCGGCACCCACCAGAGCGATTCGCGTATGGCGTCGCATCTGGTAGTGCCGGCCGCTGGCCGGCAGATGCCCACCATGGAATCGTGAGGTTGCCGGCCAGCGGCCGGCACTACCAGGCGATCAGGTCTGCTTGCGCCGGATCGGAATCGCCGAAACCGGCACTGAGGCCACGTCATGCCCGCCTTCGCGGATCGGTGCGCCCGGGTCCGGTGCCCAGGCATGGGCATAGATCACTTCCCAGCTGCTGGGCAGCTTGCCGTCGGCGCGCCGCATCGGTTCATACGCCGCTGCCGCCGCAGCGAAACGGCCACGCCCGGTCAGCGTGTGGCGGCGATCCACCCGCGCATTGGTCGCGCCCATCGCGCGCAGCTCGCGCATCAACGAGGGCAGGTCGTCGTAGGTCAGGGTGAACAGATCGCGGTCCAGCACCGGGTCGCGGAAGCCGGCCATCATCAGCGCATCGCCGAACTGGGCGATCTGCGCGAAGCGGCTCACGTGCGGGCGGTCATCGGCGGCCGCGAAGGCCTCGTTGAGTTCGATCAGGGTTTCCGGGCCGAAGGTGGAACACAGCAGCAGGCCACCGGGCTTGAGCACGCGACGGAAGCCTGCGAACACCGCCGGCAGGTCGTCCACCCACTGCAGGCACAGGTTGCTGAAGATCACGTCCACGCTGTTGTCGGCCAGCGGCAGCGCGGCGGCGTCGCCGCACAGGCGCTGGAACGGCTTCCACCAGCCGGCCTGGCGCTTGGCCTGGTCCAGCATCGGCAGTGCCACATCCAGCGCGATCACCTGCGCCTTCGGCCAACGCTTCTTCATCAACGCGCTGGCGTGGCCGGTACCCGCGCCGATGTCCAGCACCACCTCGGGCTTGCGTGCCTCCAGGTAGTCCAACGATTCGATCAGCCGCGACTGCACCTCGCGCTGCAGGGCGGCGGCAGCGTCGTAACTGGTGGCGGCACGCGCGAATGCGCGGCGGACATGGCGGGCATCGAAGTGGGACGGCATTGCGAAAGTCTCTTAGAACGTACCGGGGTAGGCGCCGCCGTCGATCAGCAGGTTCTGCCCGGTGAGGTAACCGGTGTGTGCGCTGCACAGGAAGGCGCAGGCGGCGCCGAACTCGTCCGCCGTGCCGAAGCGGCCGGCGGGAATCTGCTGGCGGCGGCGTTCGGCCACTTCGCCGGCATCGCCGTCCTTGCCCGCAGTGTGGGCGAAGTTGGCGCGCAGGCGGTCGGTGTCGAACTGGCCGGGCAGCAGGTTGTTGATCGTGACGTTGTGCGCGACGGTGCGGCGCGACAGGCCGGCGACGAAACCGGTCAGGCCGCTGCGTGCACCGTTGGACAGCGCCAGGATGTCGATCGGCGCTTTCACCGCCGACGAGGTGATGTTGACGATGCGGCCGAAGCCACGCGCAATCATCGCGTCCACGGTGGCGCGGATCAGCGCGATCGGCGCCAGCATGTTGGCGTCGAGCGCGGCGATCCAGTCGTCGCGCTCGAAAGTGCGGAAGTCGCCTGGCGGCGGGCCACCGGCATTGGTGACCAGGATGTCCACCTGCGGGCACGCGGCCAGCGCCGCGGCAAGACCGGCGTCGGTGGTGATGTCGGCGGCGACCGCGCGCACCTCAGCGGCACCGGGCAGTGCACGCAGCTCTTCGGCAGCGACCTGCAGTGCAGCCTCGCCACGGGCCACGATCACCACGTTGACGCCCTCGCGCGCCAGCGCACGCGCGCAGCCCAGGCCCAAGCCCTTGCTTGCGCCGCAGACCAGTGCCCAGCGGCCGTTGATACCCAGATCCATGCGTCAATCCCGTGGAATGAGGAAGGCGCTCATTGTCCGCCATCGGCCGGTGACAGGCCGGCAACGAAGTGTTGCAGGGCGCTGGCCACCTCGTCGGCATGGCCGAGGAAGGGCGCGTGGCCGCCATGGGCGATGGTCAGCGCCTGCGCACCCGGGGCCAATGCCGCAGCGGCCTGCATCGCCGCCGGAGACACCAGCCGGTCGCGCTGGCCGGCGATCCACAGGCTGGGTTTGCCCAGTGTTGGCAATGCGCCGCGCAGGTCGGTGCTTTCCAGCAGGCGCAGGCCTTCCAGCAGGGCCCGTTCGGTGGGCGCGCCGCGCTCAACCAGGCGTTGGCGCAGCGTGCGCAGCTCCTCGCGGGCGTGCGCCGAGCCCATCACATCCAGCGCCAGGAAGCGTTCCAGGGTGCCACCGAAATCGGTCGCCAGCTCGCGCCCGAACTGCTCGAAGACCGCCGGCTCCACCGCATGCGGCCAGTCGTGGCCGCGCACGAAGCGCGGCGTGGCCGCGATCATCGCCAGCCCGCGCACTTTCGGAAGCGTTGCGGCGGCGTGCAGTGCGAACAGGCCGCCCAGTGACCAGCCGCACCACACCGCCGGCGGCGTGGCCGCGGCAATGGCGTTCACCACGAACGGCAGGCGCAACGGCGTGGTGTCTTCGCGGCTGTGGCCATGGCCCGGCAGATCAACCAGATGCAGGGTGAACCGGTCGGCCAGGCGCTGCACCAAGGGTGCGAACACACCGCCCTGCAGGGCCCAGCCATGGATCAGTACCAGGTCCGGCCCCTGGCCGGTGACGTCGATATGCATGGGAAAACGACAGCAGGCTCAGGCAAAGACAGGCAATGGCGGTGGCGCGGCGTCACGCACCGCCAGATCCACGCGATCGCGCGCGCTGGCGATCGCGTCCACCAGGCCACGCACCTGTTCCGGCGTGTGCAGGGCGGACAGGGTCACACGCAGGCGCGCCTTGCCTTCGGGCACCGTGGGCGGACGGATCGCGCCGACCAGCCACCCAGCCTGCTCCAGTGCCTTGGACATCGCCACGGCGCGGTGATCGTCACCACACAGCAGCGGTTGGATCGGCGTTTCCGAAGCCATCAGGTCCAGGCCATGGCGGCGTGCCTCGCTGCGGAACAGCGCGATCAGGTCGGTCAGTTTCGAGCGGCGCCAGTTGTCACGGCGTGCCAGGCGCACCGCTTCCAGTGCAGCGGCGGCCAGCGGTGGCGGCATCGCCGTGGTGTAGATGTAGGGGCGTGCGGTTTCAGCCAGGTGCTCGACCAGATCGTCGCGGCCCAGCACCAGCGCGCCGGAACCGCCCAGTGCCTTGCCCAGCGTGACCAGCTGAAGCGGCACATCGTCCACGCCCAGCCCGGCGGCGGCCACGGCACCACGGCCGTCACCGACCACGCCTACGCCGTGCGCATCGTCCACATAGAACAGCGCCTGCTGCAGGCGTGCCACAAGCGACAATGCACGCAGCGGTGCGATGTCGCCATCCATGCTGAAGACACCATCGGTGGCCAGCATCGCCGCGCCGTCGGGCGCGTACTTGAGCTGGCGCATCGCGCCTTCGGCATCAAGGTGCGGATAACGGCGCAGGCGCGCACCGGCCAGCCGCGTCGCATCCAAGAGGCTGGCGTGGTTGAGCTTGTCCTGCACGCAGACATCACTCTCTTCGCTCAGCAGTGCCTGCTGCACGGCCAGGTTGGCGGCGAAGCCACTACCGAACAGCAGCGCGCGCGGGTAGCCCAGCCACTCCGCCACTTCGCGCTCCAGCGCGTCATGCAGGGCGTGGTGGCCGCAGACCAGATGCGATGCACCGGCGCCGGCGCCTTCGCGTGCAGCGGCATCCTGCAGCGCGTTGACCACGCTGAACTGCTGGGCCAGGCCCAGATAATCATTGCTGCAAAAGCCGGTCAGCCACTGGCCGTCCACTTCCAGGCGGACGCCATCACGACGGTTGACCGTGCGCCGCGTGCGGCGACGGCCTTGGGCATCGCGCAGGGCGCGCTGGGCGTGGAGGCGGGCGGTCAGGTCGGGGCGGGCCATGGCGGCTGAATGCGGCGACGGGGCGGCTAGGGTAGCGCGTTGCCGCGACGCCTGCTTGTACCCCGTCTCAGGCCGCGTGAGCGCAGCCGCAGCCGGGCGCATCGGCGCTGATGTCGGCGTGCACTGTACCGCCGTGATCGTGGCCCTCGGCATCCACCTGCACCGCCATCGGTTGCAGTCCCAGCCGGGCGAACAGGGCCAGGTCGCGCTCACTCTCCGGGTTGCCGGTGGTCAGCAGCTTGTCGCCGTAGAAGATCGAATTGGCACCGGCCAGGAAGCACAGCGCCTGCAGTTCGTCACTCATGGCTTCGCGCCCGGCCGACAGCCGCACCATCGAGCGCGGCATGGCGATGCGTGCCACCGCGATCATGCGCACGAATTCGAACGGGTCCAGCTCCGCGCTGCCATGCAGCGGGGTGCCCGCCACCTGCACCAGCCTGTTGATCGGCACCGAATCGGGATGCGCCGGCAGCGTGGCCAGCGCCAGCAGCAGGCCGACGCGCTGCGCGCGCGTCTCGCCCATGCCGACAATGCCGCCGCAGCAGGTCTTCAGGCCGGCCTCGCGCACGTGCTCCAGCGTGTCCAGGCGGTCCTGGTACTGGCGCGTGTGGATGATCGAATCGTAGTAGTCCGGTGCGGTGTCGAGGTTGTGGTTGTAGTAGTCCAGGCCGGCGTCCTTCAGCGCGCGTGCCTGTTCGCCACTGAGCATGCCCAGCGTGGCGCAGGTCTCCAGGCCCAGCGCCTTCACCCCGGCAATCATCGTCGCTACCTTCGGGATGTCGCGGTCCTTCGGTGATCGCCACGCGGCACCCATGCAGAAACGCGACGCACCGGCGGCCTTGGCCTGGCGGGCCTTGGCCAGCACCGCATCGGTGTCCATCAGCTTCTGAGCGTTCACCCCGGTGCTGTAGCGCTGCGCCTGAGGGCAGTACGCGCAGTCTTCCGGGCAGCCTCCGGTCTTCACCGACAGCAGCGTGGAGACCTGCACCTGCGCCGGGTCGAAGTGCTCACGGTGGACCGCCGCGGCGCGGAACAGCAGCTCGGGCAACGGCAGGTCGAACAGGGCCTGCAGTTCGTCGTGTTGCCAGTCGTGGCGGATGGCAGCAGCCATGGCGGACCTTGGGTACGAGTGGAGCGAGGGCGGCAGTGTGGGTGGGTTGGTGAATGCTGTCAACTAATTGGTAATTAATTCGGTTTACAGAAATCGACTGCCAGAAATGCGCGCTACGGTGTAAGTTCATTGCCGCATACGGACTCGCGAGCACGTGCCATGGACAGCTACCAGCCCTACCCGATCCGCCGCGACGCGGTGCTGTGCAGCCTGGCCGCACTTCCTGACGGCGGCCTGCGCGTGGTGCTGGATGATCTGCGTCAGGCCGATGCGCCGGGGCAGTGGAAGAATCACACCTTCGTGACCTTCAAGGACTACGCGGCGGGGGAGCTCGATCCGGCGATGCTGCCGAAGGAGGAACTTGAAGCATTCGGTCACTATGTCTTGGTTCGCTTGTTGGCGATAAACGGTTGCCTGCGTGATACGGACGAAGGTCCTGACAGCGATGTCCCTCTCACCGACCAGTAGCGGCAAAGCACCGCCGCGCTGACCGATGGAGGCATCGCCCGGATCGATGCGCAACTGCGTTTCCACTGCGATGGACAGTTCCGAACATCGCCTGCATCGTGGGGAACGCGATGTCGCTGGACCCGCAGCGCCGCCCCAGCATTACCGATGTCTTCTACGCCCAGCGTGTGCGCGAACGGGTTGCGCGCGGTGTACTGGAAGCGCGGGGTGAGAAAGCGCCGGTGGCGGGAGCGCCTGCGCGTCCAGCGATGTACGCACGGGGCAGGCAGTCGGGACGACCCGTATCGGGGCATTTCACCGCATCCTGCAAGGCCTTCAGCCACAGTAGCCGCTGTCCGCTCGCATCCGCCGCATCCAGACTGTCCTGCATGACCGATCTCAATCGCCTTCGCGGCCGCATCACCGCGCTGGTCCTAAGCGAGGCCTGGCGCCGCCGTGCCGCGCTCTGGGGCGGGGCTGTGGCCGTAGCGCTGGTGGCCATCCTGTTTGCCAAGGCCAGCGACGCGGCCTTCCATCTGTTCCAGCGCATCACCGCGCACTCGCCGTGGTGGGCCCTGCTGCTCACGCCCGGCATCTTCGCGTTGCTGGCCTGGCTGACCGCGGGTGCGCTCAAACCCACCCGCGGCAGTGGCATTCCGCAGGTCATTGCCGCACTGGACAGGCCGGACGAGTCCTTCCGCAAGACCAACCTGTCGCCCGCGGTCTCGGCGGGCAAGCTGCTGCTGACCTCGCTGTCCCTGCTCGGTGGCGCGTCCGTTGGTCGCGAGGGCCCGACCGTGCATGTGGGCGCGAGCCTGATGTACCTGTTCGGCCGCTGGTTCGGCTTCAAGGACCCGCGCGAACTCTCGCACTTCCTGCTGGCCGGGGGCGCGGCCGGCATCGCGGCGGCGTTCAACACACCGCTGGCCGGCATCGTCTTCGCTATCGAGGAGCTCAGCGGCCGCTTCGAGCATCGCTTCTCCGGTACCCTGCTGACCGCAGTGATCGTCGGTGGCGTGGTCTCGCTGGGCCTGCTCGGCAACTACACCTACTTCGGCCATGTGAGTGCGCGCCTGCCGCTCGGCCAGGGCTGGCTGGCGATCCTGCTGTGCGGCGCAGTGGCCGGATTGCTGGGCGGATTGTTCGCGCGCGCGGTGTTGGCCAGTGCGGCGGGCCGCCCCCGTTGGCTCGGGCAACTACGGCAGCGGCATCCCGTGTTGCTGGCCGCAGGCTGCGGGCTGGTGGTGGTGCTGCTGGCCCTGGCGTTCGGAGAAGGCGCATTCGGCACCGGCTACGAACAGGCGCGCAGCCTGGTGCAGGGGCAGGCGATGGTGGGCCACGAGTTCGGTCTGATGAAGCTGCTGGCGAATCTGGCGTCCTACGTGGCGGGCATCCCCGGCGGCCTGTTCTCGCCGGCGCTGGCGGTCGGTGCCGGTCTTGGGCATAACCTGGCGATGTTGATGCCGGGTGTGGATCCGCGTGCGTTCGTGCTGCTGGGCATGTGTGCCTACCTGACCGGCGTCACCCAGGCCCCGCTGACCTCGGCGGTGATCTCGCTGGAGCTGACCGACAGTGGTGATCTGCTCCTGCCGATCCTGGCCACGGTGCTGATCGCGCGCGGCGTGTCCGGGCTGGTGTGCCGCGTGCCGATCTACCGTGGGTTGGCGGAGCTGTTGATGGTGCCGAAAGCAGAGCCAGCTGACAGGCCTCACTGATTGCCTTGATCAGCAGGACCAATCATCTCGAATCTTCACTCCAGCAGTGAAGCTGATTCCGCGCTGCACCGTCTACCCGATGCCACGCGCGACGCAGAAGATGCATCGACACCGGGGCTGCACCCGGACCCGCATCGAGAGCACCATGATCAACTGCCGTATCCGCAGCCTGGCGGCTGCCCTCCTGGCTCTGACCAGTTCCCCCGCGCTGGCGATGTCCGGCGCGCCCATGCTGCCCAGCGAGCGCAGCATCGGTACCCTCGAACCGGTGGCGCGTCTCGAGGGTGCCATGCCCACCAGCGTGGCGGTATCTGAAACCGGGCGCATCTTCCTCAACTTCCCGCGCTGGGGCGATGACGTGAGCTGCAGCGTGGCCGAATGGCGCGACGGCCGCGCCGTTCCCTATCCGGATGCGCGCATCAACAGCGCGGACGGAGCCGACCCGGCTGCACACTTCATCAGCGTGCAGAGCGTGGTGGCCGATGGCCAGGGCCGGCTGTGGGTGTTGGACACTGCAGCGCCCGGATTCTTCGCACCGCAGGCCGGTGGCGCCAAGCTGGTGGCGATCGATCTGGTTACCAATACCGTGGCCAGGACACTGGTGTTCCCGGCCAACGTCATCGACGCGCGCACCTACGTCAACGATGTGCGCTTCGACTTCCGGGTCGGCCGCGAGGGCGTGGCCTACGTGACCGACTCGTCGCTGAGCGGTATCGGCGGCATCATCGTGATCGACCTCGCTACCGGTAGCGCCACCAAGCGCCTGATCGGGCATGTGTCCACGTCAGCCGACCCGACCTTCGTACCGATCGTGGAAGGGCAGCAGATGCGGCTGCGAAACGCGGATGGTTCGACGCAGCCGTTCACCGTGGCCGCCGATGGCATCGCCCTGTCGCCCGATGGCGCCACGCTGTTCTACACGCCCTTGTCCAGCCGTCATCTGTACAGCGTGCCGACCGCGCTGCTGCGCGATCCGAAGGTGAGTGAAGCGGAACTGGCGGCCGCGGTGGTCGACCACGGCGACAAGGGCGCCTCCGATGGCATGGAGATGGACGCCAACGGGCGGTTGTATGCCAGCGACTACGAGCACAACGCGATCCATGCCCGCGACGCGCAGGGGCGATGGACGACCGTGGTTCACGACCCGCGCATCCTGTGGCCGGATACGTTGTCGATGGGGCCGGAAGGCTATCTGTACTTCACCGCCAACCAGCTGCACCGCCAAGCCGGATTCAATGGCGGCGTTGATCGGCGGCAGGCGCCGTACATGGTGTACCGCACGCGGGTGGATGCCGCGCCGGCGCCCACGAGATGAAGTGATCCGGTAGAGCGGTGAAAGTTCCTACGGCCCACTGGGAACACAGCCGATGGCATCGCGCCATCGAGGTGCTCACGCTGCAACGTATGCCTGCCTTTACCCCCGCCGCCTGGAGCCTGCAGGCCGTGCTTCGCCTGCTGCTGCCATTGCGCTGCCTGGTCTGTGACGACCCAGGCCATGATGGCCTTGACCTATGCCGCGCCTGCCTCGCCGAACTACCCTGGGCCGGCCGCGCCTGCCTGCGTTGCGCGCTGCCGCTGCCGGACGCCGCCCTGATCGTCTGCGGCAGCTGCCGCGAGGAAGCGCCACCGCAGACGGCCACTCATGCCAGCCTGTTGTACCTGCCGCCAGTGGACCAACTGTTGGTGCGCTACAAGTTCCATCAGGACCTGGCGGCTGGCCGCCTGCTGGCGCAGTTGATGCAGCGGGCCCCGCCCGCCTGGTCATGCCCACCACTGGCGCCGGTACCCCTGCACCGCCGCCGCCTGCGCCAACGCGGCTACAACCAGGCCGCCGAGCTGTGCCGGCTGCTGCCGTTGCCGGTCTGGCATGGGCTGTACCGGCGGCGGCATACCGCACCGCAGTCCGAACGAACGGCCGAGCAACGCAGGGAAAACCTGTTCGATGCGTTCGATGTACGCGGTCCGGTGCCACCCCGATTGACCGTGGTTGACGATGTGATGACCACCGGCAGCACCGTGATGGAAATCGCCGAGACGTTGCGGCTGGCGGGTGCCAGGGACGTGCGGGCATGGGTGTGCGCACGGGTGCCGTGACGACGGGAGCGATTGACATCGCATGACGGCAGCTGAAGGATGCCCATCCTTCAGCGCGCGGTGCTCGACTGCATCGCCGCAATGGGTGCACGGATGCAAAGACCCTAAAGTTCCGCGCACTCCCGCCGATAGCGGTTGGCGGTCGACTCGGTGCTGGCCGCACGTTCTCTCTGCACGATGTCTGTTCACAGCTTCAGGTCTGTACCAATGCTGGACAAGGAAGTCGTTGATGGGTAACAGAAAAGCAGGATTCAGCATGCGTGCCGTTCTGGGCACTGCGGGGCTGTTGTTGATCGGCGTCGTGCATGCGCAGTCGGCCAGTCCCTCGTTCGCCGAGCAGCAGGAACTGCGCGAACGCGCCGAGCGCGAGGCACGCGAGCGTGAGCAGCGGCAGGCATTGCCGGATGTATCACGCGAACAGCCGGCCGCTGCCACCGATCTGCATTCGCTGGCACTGCCGGACGAAGAACCGTGCTTCACCCTGCAGCAGCTGCAGCTCGACGGTGCGCATCTGGCGCAGTTCGCGTTCCTGCAGCGCTATCTCGACCGCTACCGTGGCCGCTGCGTGGGCCAGCAGGGCATCGCGCTGATCGTGCGGCGTGCCTCGGATCTGGCGCTGGCCAAGGGCTACGTGACCACGCGCATCGGCCTGCCCGAGCAGAGCCTGGGCAGCGGAACCCTGCGCCTGCAGCTGGTGCCGGGCGTGATCCGGCAGATCCGCTTCAACGCGGAAGAGGTTCCCGATTCGATGTGGAAGAGTGCGTTTCCCGCGCGGCCGGGGGACGTGCTTAATCTGCGCGCGTTGGAGCAGGGCCTGGAGCAGCTCAAGCGCGTTCCGTCGCAGGACGTGAACATGGAGCTGGTGCCGGGCGAAGGGCCCGGCGAGTCGGACGTGGTCATCAGCATCCGCCACGGCAAGCGATGGCGTGCCTCGGTGTCGCTGGATGATGCCGGCAGCCGTGCGACCGGAAAGCAGCAGGTCGGCGCGACCGCGTGGGTAGACAACCTGGCTCGCGTCAACGACCTGCTCAGCGTTAGCGTCAGCAGCGACGGCAGTGCCGACAAGGGCCGGGGTACCCACGGCTTCAATGCGTCGTGGTCGGTTCCGGTGGGCAACTGGCGTTTCAGCACCAGTACCTACAGCTCGCGCTACAAGCAGACCATCGCCAGCAACGCCGACACGTTCGCCAGCACCGGCACCTCCAGCAACGTCGACCTGGCCGTGGAACGGCTGCTGGTGCGTGGTCAGAGCTATCGCAGCGGCATCGAGCTGCGCGTGGCGCAACGGTCGTCGCACAGCTACGTGGAAGGCGTGGAGATCGAAGGCCAGCGCAGGCGTACCACCTCGGTCGAGCTGGCGCTGCTGCACCGCCAGTACCTGGGGCGGGTCCAGGCCGATATCCGCCTGGCGCACCGCCGCGGCGTGCCGTGGCTGGGAGGCGATGATGACGCCGTGGGCCGTGATGACCTGGCGCCGACGTTCCGCTATGGGCTGACCACGCTGGATATCGGCGCCGGTGGCGCCCTGACATCCGGGCCGCGTCCGCTGGCATGGAACACCGCGCTCCGCTACCAGTGGAGCGAGGACACCCTGTACGGCTCGGAGTTCATCAGCGTCGGTGGCCGCTATACCGTCAACGGCTTCGATGGCGAGGTGCCACTCGGCGGCAGCCGTGGCGGCTACTGGCGCAACAGCATCAGCTGGATGGCACAGCGCGCCATCGCGCCCTATGCGGGCATCGATATCGGCCACATCGAGCGCGACGACCGCCAGGGTATCGGCGGCGGAACCCTCAGCGGCGCCCACCTGGGTGCACGTGGCGAGCTGGGCGGACTGGCGTGGGATGGCTTCGTCGGCGTACCGATGAGCCGCCCGGCTTGGCTCAAGCATGAGGCACGCGGTCACGTGATCGGATTCCGCGCGTCCTGGCAGTTCTGATTCGACTGGAAGCACCGTCGCCACGTGGCGACGTGATCGGGTTGTTGTGTGTGCAGTTCCCCCCTGGGTTGATGGAAGCACCTGGCATGAAGAACGTATTCCGCAGTCTGTCCCTGTCCACTTCGGGCGCCGGTTGGGCCACGCGCCTGCGCACCGCGATGGCGAGCGCCACCCTGGCACTGGCGTTCCTGGCCCCGGGCAGCTCGTTTGCCCAGGTGCAGGTACAGGCCGGCGAGCAGGCGCGGGCCGACCAGGCGGCGAACGGCGTGCCGGTCATCCAGATCAACCGGCCCAACGCGGGCGGCGTATCGCACAACCGCTTCCAGGACTACAACGTCGGGCGCGAGGGGCAGATCCTCAACAACAGCGCGAGCACCGTGCAGACCCAGCTGGGTGGCTACATCCAGGGCAACGGCAATCTGCAGCCGGGCCAGTCGGCACGATTGATCCTCAACGAGGTGACATCCACCAACGCCTCGCGCCTGCAGGGCCACATCGAGGTGGCGGGGCGCTCGGCGGCGGTGATCGTCGCCAACCCCAATGGCATCACCTGCGATGGCTGCGGCTTCATCAATACCACCCGTGGCACGCTGACCACCGGCACCCCGGTGTTCGGCAACGATGGCAGCCTGTCTGCGTTCCGGGTGTCCCGCGGAACGATCCGCCTGGAAGGCAACGGCCTGGATGCCGGCAACCTGGAAGGCGTCGACCTGCTGGCCCGCGCCGTGCAGCTCAACGCGGGCCTTTGGGCGCGCCAGGTGAACGTGGTCACCGGCGCCAACCAGATCGATGCCCAGACCCTGGCGACGCAGGCGATCAGCGGAGAAGGCGAACGCCCGCAGTTCGGCCTGGATGTTGCCGCCCTCGGTGGCATGTACGCAGGCAAGATCCGCCTGGTCGGCACCGAGGCCGGCGTGGGTGTGCGCAGCACGGGCCAGATGGTGGCCGACGCAGGCGACTTCACCCTGACCCAGGCCGGCGATGTCCGCCTGAGCGGACGCACGGCGGCTGCAGGCCGCCTGCAGATCGAAACCGACGGTGACCTGAAGGCCGACGGTACCCAGTACGCGCAGGGAGATCTTCAGATTCGTGCCCGGCAGGCGTCGCTTGCCGGTTCCACGTCGGCGGGCGCTGCGTTGGCCGTACGCGCCAACCAGAATCTGGACCTGGCCGGCAGCGCGCAGGCCGCACAGATGCAGCTGGACGCCAGTGGCACGCTGACCCTGGCTGACACGGTGAAGAGCGCGGGCAGCATCGCGCTGGCTGCCGCACAGGTGCAGAACCATGCACAGGTGACCGCAGGCGCCGGGCTTGCCGTGCGCGCCGACACGCTGGCGCAGGACAAGGGCGCGCGCCTGGGCGCACAGGCGCTGGACGTGCAGGCCCGCCAGGTGGACAACGCCGGCCTGCTGCTGGGCAACCAGGGCGTACGGATGCAGGCCGCGCAGCTGCACAACGCCGGCCAGCTGTACAGCGACGCCGACGTCGAACTCGACGCGGCCAGCATCGACAACGAGGGCGTCATCGGTGCCGGTGCCAACCTGCGTGCAGCGGCCGACCGCATCACGCAGCTGAAGGGTGCCGAGCTGTCTGCGGGCGCGCTGCTGAAGATCCAGGCGCGCCAGCAGCTGGACAACGCCGGACGCATCCTCTCGGAGCAGGCGCTGGAACTGTCTGCCGGCGGCGTGGACAACCAAGGCACCCTTGAGGCCCGCCAGGCCGCGCTGGCGGTCGATCGTCTGCGCAACAGCGGCACGCTGCAGGCGGTGGACCTGCTGGCATTGAAGTCCAACGCACGCATCGACAATGGCACCACCGGCAGCATCCAGGGGGGCAAGGGCCTGCAGGTCGACGCCGATGTGCTGGACAACGCCGGCATCATCGGCAGCGCAGCCGATGCCCGTCTGTCCGTTGCCACGCTCGACAACCGCAACCGGCTTGAAGCCGGCGGCACCCTGATCCTTCAGGGCAGCGTTCTGCGGCAGCAGGCGGCCGCCACGGCGCTGGCACGCGTGGTGGCCGTGGACGTGCAGAAGGTCATCAACGACGGTCGCCTGCATGGCCAGCAGGCAATGGACCTGCGCGCCACTGAGCTGAGCAACAGTGGTGTGATCTACGGTCGCGACCGCTCACAGCTGCGCACCACCACATTGGACAATGCCGGCGTGATCGCCAGCGATGGCGCGCTGGACGTGCGCGCGGATGCATTGCACAACCGCGCCGGCGGCAACCTGTCCAGTGCGCAGTCGCTGCAGCTGGATGCGGTGACGCTGGACAACGCCGGCAACGTGTTCGCCAAGGGAGCACTGACGGCCAAGGCCGATGTGATCGACAACCGTGGCGACCTCTACGGCGCCGGCGATGTCGATGTCACCGCGCGCGATTCGCTGGACAACCAGGGCAGCCTGGTGGCCGGCCAGGCGTTGCAGGTGCGGGGCCGGATCCTGCGCAGCCAGGGTGAACTGGGCAGCGAGCGTGGCAACGTGCAGCTCAGCAGTGACCAGGCCCTGGTGCTGGGCGGGCGCACGTTGGCAGCCGGCACACTGACCGCGCACGCGGGCGGCAGCCTGGAGCAGTCGGGCAAGGTCTTTGCGCAGCAGGGCGTCGTGCTGTCCGCCGATGCCGGCGTGACGCTGAAGGGAACGATCGACAGCGCCGCTGATCTGCAGGTGCGCAGCGATGGCGATCTGGACAACCAGGCGGCGTTGTTCGCCAGCGGCGCGCTGTCGCTGCAGGCTGCGCAGGCACTGCGCACTGCGGCCGACGTTCAGGCGCGCACGGTCACGCTGAAGGCCGCCCAGGCCAGCAATCGCGGGCGCGTGCTGGCCTCGGGTGACATCGAATTGCGGGCGGGGCAGATCGACAACAGCGGCGTGATCGTGGCGGGCCTGCTGGCCGACGGCAAGGTCGGCAGCACCGGCAGCGTCACCCTTGATGCGCGTCAGCAGCTGCGCAACGCCGGCCAGATCAACGCCGGCCAGCAGGCTCACCTGCTGGGCGACAGCCTGCTGCTGGAGGGTGGCCAGGTCTGGTCCGGTGGCACCCTGCTGGCGCAGGCGCGCAGCGGTGAGTGGCGCAATATCGGCGGCAGCCTGACCGCCATCGGTCTGCTCGACCTGCGTGCCACCGACCTGCTGCGCAATGCGGGCAGCCTACAGGGCACGCGCATCGGTCTGTTGGCGGCCGCGCTGGACAACAGCGCCGGCGAACTGCTGCAGACCGGCACCGATCCGTTCGAGCTGAGCCTGTCAGGCGCGCTGCGCAACACCGGCGGGCGCATCGCTGCCAACGCCGGCAATGTCCATCTGCGGGCGGCGCAGCTGCTGAACCAGGGCGGCCGCATCGAGCATGCGGGCACGGGTGTGCTGAAGATCGAGACCGGCACGCTGGACAACAGCAGTGCCGGCCTGATCGTCGGCAACGGCGAGGCGGACGTGGCCGTTGCCGGTCGCCTCGACAACAGCGGCGGTACGCTCACCGCAGGCAGCGGGGCACGCGTAGCCGGCACGGAGATCGTCAACACCGGTGGTCGGCTCGATGCTGGCGGCAACCTTACCGTGGACGCTGCCGGGGCGTTGGACAACCGCACTGGCACCATCGTGCAGCGCGGCGCCGGCCAGCTGCAGGTGCTGGCCTCCCAGCTGGACAACAGCAATGGCCTGCTGGGGGCCGAGGGCAATGCGCGCGTGACCAGCCGCACGGGCGACCTGCGCAACGTGGATGGCAACCTCTACGCCCGCCAGGAACTCGCGCTCGACGTGGCCGGTGCGCTGGCCAACCAGCGTGGCCTGGTCCACGGCGGCACCTCGCTGGATCTGCAGATCCGCCAGGCACTGGACAACAGCCAGGGCAACATCGAAGCACAGGGCCCTGCGAATATCCGCGCTGCCTCAGTGGGCAACCGTGGCGGCCGCATCGTGGCCAACGGCACCGGGCAGCTGACGCTGGAATCAGCCGGTGCGCTGGACAACCGTGGCGGCACCCTGGGCAGCACCGGTGGTGCGCTGACGCTGACCGCAGGCAGCGTGGACAACCGAGCCGAAGGCGGCCAGGCCAAGCTGGTGGCCGGAACCGACCTGCGCCTGCAGACCGCATCGCTCGACAACGCAGGTAGCATGGTCCACGCCGCCAATACCCTGTACCTGGAGCGCGCAGGCGCGCAGGTATTCAACGTTGGTGGCCAGCTCAGCGCAGGCAACCTGCTGCGCCTGGATCTTGCCGCGCTGGACAACAGCAACGGCCGGCTGCTCAGTCGCCAGAGCCAGCTGACGCTGGGCAGCTTGGCCAATGGCGGCGGCGAGATCAGCGCCTATGAAGCACTCGGCGCACGCCTGCAGGCCTTCAGCGGCATCGGCCGCCTGTTCGGCGGCAGCGAGTTGCGCCTGACGCTGGCGGGCGATTACGTGCATGGCAACGGCCAGCGCCTGGAGAGCAACGGGCTGCTGAAGCTGGACGTGGCCGGCGCACTGGTCAACCAGGGGCGCCTGGAGAGCAAGGGCACGCTTGAAGTCTCGGCGGCGCGGATCGAGAACACCGCTGGTGGGCAGTTCAACGCCACGGCAGGCAATGGCAGTGGTCGTGTCGCGCTGAGTACGGCCGGCGATTTCAGCAATGCCGGTCGCGTGGACGGCGATACGGTGGAGGTGTCGGCTGCCAACATCACCAACACCGGCACCGTGATGGGCAACGCGCTGGAACTGCGCGCCTCGCGCATCACCAACGGCCGCGACCTGGGCGACACGCTGGTCGCACGCGACTACAACGAAGGGCTGATGGCGGCCACCGGCCGCATCAACCTGTATGCCAACTACATCGACAACCTCGACGGCGAGCTCTTCAGCCTGGGCGACATCCGCCTGCAGGGCTGGAACGGCGGCAACGCCCAGCAGATCCGCAATCGTTCCGGGCGCATCCAGGCCGAGAACGATCTGATCCTGGCTGCACTGGGCGTGGCCAACGAGCGTCGTGTGCTGGTCACCCAGCACAAGGTCTACAGCGGCAACGAAGGCGCTGCCGACCCGGACAGCGGGACGTTCAGGGTCGACGGCATCGACGGCCCCGCACCGCCGGGCAAGCTGTGCCCGGGCGACTGTGCCGTGCTGGAAGTCTGGACCGAGCACAAGGACCTGGTGCTGGAAGGCACCACCGTCATCGCCGCCAGCGCGGCATCGCAGCTGATCTCCGGTCGCGACATGCAGATGTCCGGCGGCTCGGTCGACAACCGGAACTCGGCCATCGCCGCTGGTCGCAACCTCTCGATCAACGGCCGCGGCTCGTCCAACAGCGAAGACCCCAATGACTGGACCGGCGTGGTCAACAACGAGGCGCTGGCCGGCTACAAGGTGGTCCAGCGCACGTCGACCATCGACTACACCTACCGGCCTTGCCCCAGCCGCTGCGACTTCGAGATCTATGGCGGCAGCCGCGCGCTGGGCACCAGCACGGTCACCAAGCAGGTCACGCTGGCCGGCGGCAATGCCAGCATCACCGCCGGCCGCAAGGTGCAGATCGAAGCGCGCGAGGTCAACAACGCCGTGGTCACCGCGCACAGCGGTGGCACACCGCTGGACGTTGCCGGTTGGCAGGGCAACAACGCCTACGCACCCGAACTGGGCCAGCAGCAGGGCGCCGGCGCGGTCGGCGGCAATGCTGGCGCACCGGGTGCACAGCAGGGCGTGGCCACCGGGCCTGCCAGCGCGCAGGCGCAGGGTGCGGGCACGGCCGGTGATACCGGCTCTCCGGGCCCTGGCCGTGTCACCACGGTGCCGCCGCCGCAGGTGGTGGGCAGCCCGCAGAATCCGCTGCCGGGCCTGTCGCTGCCCAGTGGCGGCCTGTACACGGTCAATCCGGGCAACCAGCGCTGGCTGGTGGAAACCGATCCGCGCTTCGCCAACTTCGGGCAGTGGATCGGCTCGGACTACATGTTCCAGCGCCTGAACCTGGACCCCGACAAGCAGTTGCGTCGGATGGGTGACGACTTCTACGAGCAGCGCCTGGTGATGGAACAGATCACCGGCCTGACCGGGCGTCGCTACCTGGATGCCGACCAGGGCGATGGCATGGGCCAGTACCGCGCCATGATGGATGCCGGCGTGAGCGAAGCCGCGCGCCAGCAGCTGAGCGTGGGCGTGGCGCTGTCGGCCGAACAGGTGGCCGCGCTCAACGAAGACATCGTGTGGATGGTCGCCCAGGAAGTGGACGGGCAGAAGGTGCTGGTGCCGGTGGTGTACCTGTCCCAGGCCACCGCCAACCGCCTGCAGCTGGGGGGCGCCGCCATCGCCGGCGAGTCGGTGGAGATCCGCGCCGGCAATGTGTCCAACCAGGGCATGATCCGCGCCGATGATCGATTGACCATCGATACCGGCAGCCTGCTCAACGACCGTGGTGGCATTTCCGCTGGCGGCAATGCCCGCATCACCGCCGTGGAGGACATCCTCAACAACAGCGGCCTGATCCAGGGCGGCAACGTGGCCCTGGTGGCCGGCCGCGACCTGAAGAGTGTCAGCGGCATCGACGTGGCCAGCATCCGCAGTGGCGGCAGCCTGGCGCTGGAAGCCGGGCGTGACCTGGCACTGGTCGGTTCGCAGACCAGTGCCCGCGGCAACGCAGCGCTGGAAGCTGGCCGCGACCTCAACCTCACCACGCAGATGCAGGGTGATGGCAGCCTGCGTCGCACCACGCTGGATGTCGGCGGCAGCCTGTCGCTGGATGCCGGCCGCGATCTGAACCTGACGGCGGTGACCGCCAAAGCCGGCGGCAGCGTCCATGCCACGGCCGGCAACGACATCAACCTCAACGCACTGACCACCACCGAGCAGGGCGGCTGGGGCAGCGACCGCTACGCGCGCGAAACCCTCAACGCCAGCGGCATCGAGACTGGTGGCTCGCTGGGCATGCAGGCCGGGCAGGACGTGAACCTGCAGGCCGCGCAGCTGAAGGCCGGCGACGGCCTGGCCGTGGTGGCCGGGCGCGATCTCAACCTGCAGGCCGAAACCACCACCAACACCAGCCAGCAGCAGAGCCGTGGCAAGCGGTTCTCGCAGACCACGCAGAGCATGGACGAAACCGTGCACGGCACTTCGCTGCAGGCCGGCGGCGACATCGCGCTGGTGGCTGGACGTGATGCCAGCCTCACTGCCACGCAGGTCGGCAGCACCGACGGTGGCATCAGCATCGCCGCCACACGCGACGTGAACCTGCTGGCGGCACAGGAGGACCACAGCTGGGAGCAGGAGACCACGCGCAGGAAGAAGGGCCTGCTGTCGAGCAAGACCACCACTACCTATGACGCGACCCACGACAGCCTGGTGGTGGGCACCACGCTCAGCGGCGAGACCGTCACCATCGGCGCCGGTCGTGACGTCGTCGCGCAGGCGGCGCAGGTGGCTGCCACCGGTGATGTGGTGGTGGCCGCCACCCGCGACCTCACCATCGGCACGGCCGCCTCCACGCACAGCGAAGAGCATGACAAGACCGTCAAGCGCTCGGGCGTGTTCGGCGGTGGTGGCTTCAACCTGACCATCGGCCAGAGCAAGCTGGAAAAGGGCCTGGAGATCGAGCAGAGCGCGCCACAAGGCAGCCTGATCGGCTCAACCGATGGCCGGGTCAACCTGAGCGCCGGCAACACGCTGCACATCACCGGTTCGGACGTGCTGTCGAAGACCGGTACGCAGCTGGTGGGCGGGCAGGTGGTGATCGACGCGGCACAGGGCACCACTGACGTACACCAGAGCACCAAGCAGAAGAGTGCCGGTATCAACGTCGGGCTGACCGGCGGTGTGGTGGATGCCGCCCTGGCCGCCTACGGTGCGGCCAAGGCGGCCGGCAATGCGCAGGATGACCGCCTGAAGGCGCTGTACGCGGTGCAGGCGGCCAATGCCGCCGCTGGCGTGGGCGGCGCCATGCAGCAGGGGGCTTCCGGCGCGACCGACGGCGTGAGCCTGCGCATCGGCATCGGTGCCTCCAGCTCCAGTGCCAGCCAGACCAGCCACGACCAGTCGGCGGTGGGCAGCACCATCCGCAGCCAGGGCGACGTCAGCATCGTCGCCACCGGCGGTGACCTGAACATCATCGGCAGCCAGGTGAAGGGTGACAACGTGGCGCTGGCCGCGCGGGACAACATCACCCTGCGCAGCGAAGCGGAAGACCACACGCAGTCGTCGAAGAACAAGAGCGGCAGCGGTGAGATCGGTTTCAGCATCGGCGCGCAGACCGGTTGGTACGTGTCGGCCAGCACCGCCAAGGGCAAGGGCAGCGGCAACGGCACCACGCATGTTGAAACCGTGGTGGACGCCGACCGCAACCTGACCGTCATCAGTGGCAAGGACACCACGCTGCAGGGTGCCCAGCTGAGCGGCGACACGGTGGTGGCCAGCATCGGCGGCAACCTGTCCATCATCAGCGAGCAGGACACCGACGACTACGCCAGCAAGCAGACCCAGGCTGGCGGCACGTTCGTGTACGGCAGCGGCGGCAGCGTCAACATCGGCCAGCAGAAGGTCGAGAGCCACCTGCGCAGCGTGCAGGAACAGAGCGGCATCGTTGCCGGCAGCGGTGGCTTCAACATCACCGTGGGCGGCAACACGCACCTGGAAGGCGGTGTGATCGGCAGCACCGCCGATGCCTCGAAGAACCGCCTGGATACCGGCAGCCTGACCGTTGTCGACATCGAGAACGAATCCCGCGCCAAGACCAGTGGCGGTGGCATCGGCACCGGGATGAGCAGCGGCGGTGGCATCAGTAACCCGCTGGGGAGCGCGGCCGGCGCGGGGCTGAGCCTGCTGGGCGGCACCAAGAAGAACGACAGCAGCACCACCCACTCGGACATCGCCGCCGGCACCGTGGTGGTGCGCGATGGCAATGAGAGCGCTTTGGCCGGCCTCGATCGGACCGCGACCGGCTTTGATACTGACAGCGCACTGTCGGCCGTTGACCTGCGCAAGATGCAGGAGCGTGCCGAGGTGATGCAGCTGGGTGGGCAGCTGCTGTTCAAGGGCGTGGGCGACCTGGGCGGCTACCTGAGCCAGAAGGCGGAGACCGAAGAAGGCAAGGCGTTCTGGGCCGACGGCGGCAATGGCCGCGCGCTGCTGCACGGCATGGCCGGTGCAGCGATGGCCGCATTGGGTGGTGCGGATGCGCTAAACGGCGCAGTGAGTGCTGCCGGTGCGGAGAAGGCCAAGATCGCGATCTCGGAATTCCTCGAGAACAACAAGGGCAGCCTGAGCTGGGAGGACTACCAGTCGCTGATGGAAGTGGGCAGCGCGATGGTGGGTGGTGCTCTGGGTGGAAGCACGGGCGCCAACATTGCCGTGACCGGGGACCGGTTCAATCGGCAGCTGCACCCGGATGAGGTGAAGTGGATCCGCTTCCATGCAGAGGAGTTCGCCCGCGAGCAGAAGATATCGAAGGAAGAGGCCTATCGCATCCTTCTTGTGGAAGCGGCTGCGTACGTTGACTCGAAAATACAGTCCGACCTGAGTGGAGTAGAAAACAACACTGACGCAATTGATTTCCTGCACAAGAACCAGAACAAGTACGACTGGGGTACCGCGTTCGACAGCAGCGATCGGGACAACTTCTCTAAGTTCAGCGAAGAGCTTGGGCGCGAAACCGGCTATTTCAAAGACGTCTACACTGCCATCTCGGGAACTGCTTACGCCGCCGGATCAACCAAGGACTGGCGCTTTGAGTTCCAGGAGCCACTGCGCTACTACGGCGACGCCTCGCGCTCTCAGAAGGGCGTTGCCGTGGTCCAGGCTGGCGCAGCCGCTCTTGGCATCGGTGCGGCGGCGGCTGTTGAGTTCGGTGGCTGGTGCCTGCTAAATCCGATCGCTTGCTCCAATGCGCTAAAGGGAACGGCGGACGCTCTTGCGGCAGACTTTGTTGGCGGACATACGATTTCTGTTCCTGTCGCGGCTGGTGTCGTTGCGAAAGCCGGGTTGGCTGCAGAGGAAACAATAAGCACAAGTCGCGCTGCGTCTCGAGCCTATGAAAGTGCGAAGGGCGTCTCCGGATTTAAATATGGAATTACCGCAGAAGAGGTTCGCGGGATAAATCAAAGAATAAGTGGATCCGGTGAGTACTGGGATGTTTCAAAAACAATCGCAAACGCCGCCAATTACGAGGGGTTTTATAATAAGAGTGCCGTGTTCATTCGTGACATTGCTGGGGCTCACGGATTTGTAAATGGAAATAAGAGGACTGCTGTTGAGGTTTTCGAGGTTCTTGTGGAAAGGAACGCCGTTGACGGGCCGCCACGTGAGCTGGTGTGGAAGGTTGTTGACCGTGTTTCCACTGGCGAGTTAAAGTCAATTGACGAAATTTCAAAGGCTCTTAGGGGGCTTGAGTGAAAAGCAAGAGTGAACTGGCTGTGAACTTTTCTGAGCGAGTAGGCGTGCCTATTGGCGAAAACTATTTCTCTGATTTTGTTGATGTCATAAATGGGCTTATCAATGGAGAGGGTTCCTACTTCATTTTCAAGCTGGATGGGGGGAGGGTTGGATCGAGGTTGACATTTGTTTTTTGTGATCGTGCCAGGGATATTATATTGAGGAGAGATGCCTCCAGTATTGAGGATGGTATAATTCATATATTCGCTGGGCTGGAAGAAGTGGGTGGGTACGCTTGATTGATGTAATCAGGATGTATGCGCCCGATTTGGTCGGAGCCTTCTCGTGTGCTGGCCGGCTGGGGTCCTGAGTTGCACCGCAATCAGATTTCAATCGGCGCATGTTGCTAATGTGCAATGACCCGTCGATTTCTGCGTCGGTCATGCGGTTAATGTGGTGGCAAGTGGTTGATATGCATTAGGCGATCACTGGAATGGTTTGTTGAGGGGGGCGCAATCATTTCCTGGTGTGGATCGGAACTGAGTAGCCCCTCCTTGGATGTGTTCTCATCAGTGGATAGCTCTGGTTCGGTATATGCCGCATATAGTGAACGTATCGGCTTTGTTTGTGGTTCGGGATTGAATTGTGAGTATCAGGATGTAAGTCCTTCGGAACTTGAACGTTTTAATAGGCTTGTTCTGGGGGCGGTGTAGATCTACTCATATTCTTGCATTTAGGGCGGGGTCGTTAGAGGTGGGTGGATCTATAAGCTCGGATCAGATGCTCCAGAGCTGACAGCAGTATTTGTGAAGTAATTTATATATGAATTTTAGAATCAATGAAGGTGTACGCTTGTTGGAGGATATTCCTTCAGTGGGAATTTATCGTGGCAGTCTCGGGGTGGTAGTTGCCGTACTCTCCGAGCCAGAGGAAGCCTATGAGGTTGAGTTCTGCGATGGGGGCGGCGCAACAATTGCGCAGATTTCACTAAGGTCAGCGCAGTTTGAGGTCATGAGGTGATGAGCCTTGTTCTGCTGACCGATCCCGCGCCAGGATCAATGGCAGTGGCATCAGCCCCACCCGGCTCACCGTCGCTGGCGAAATGGGGCGCCGGGCGACGCGAAGAAGAACGACAGCTGTTGTCTATTGATGAGATCGGAGCAATTTCGTCCATGGCAGCGCCGGCCCACGACGAACCCGCCAACGATCACCGTCATCTCCCCCTTCATCTCGAACGGCTACGATGAACCCGGTTCCGGATCGAAGGAGTGGTCATGAATTCCCCCTTGTCTCCCCTGTTGTCGGCGGTTGGCCGTAGCTGGTGGATCCTCCTGCTGTATGGCCTGGTCGCTCTCGGCTTCGGCATCGTCGCCATCGGCTGGCCATTGTCGGCGGCCATGGCATTGGCCTGGACGCTGGGCGTGATGGCCATCATCGAGGGCGTCATCAGCCTGTTCGCATTGATCAATGGCGGCAGCGGCGCGTCCCGCGGCTGGCTGGCGCTGTACGCCCTCGCCTCGCTGGGCTTCGGCATCCTGGCGGTGATCAATCCGCTGGCCACCGCCAGCGTGCTGGTGCTGTTCCTGGCGGCGTGGCTGCTGGTGGCCGGCATCTATCGCATCGTGTTCGCGATCCGCGTGCGCAAGCAGATCCAGGGCGAATGGTTGCTGATCCTCAGCGGCGTGCTGGCGGTGGTGCTGGGCCTGCTGTTTGCGGCGAATCCATATGCCGGCGTGGCGGTAACTACGCTGTGGATCGGCATCGGCAGCCTGCTGTACGGCCTGCTGCAGGTGCTGGTGGCATTCAAGCTGCGGAAGCTGAAGTGAGGGCTGCGCTTCCGCTGTTGCTGGGCGTGGCCTTGACCCTGGCCGGCTGCATGCCGGGCGCCACGCCCGGTGGCTTGGCAGGGAAGGATCACGTGCCGCGCCCTGGCGTGGATGTGCGCCTGAGCGCGGTGGACGCCTCCGGCAAAGGCAAGCCGGCGCAATGGCAAGGCGAAACCCTGGCCCTGCGCGAGCCGCCGATTGCCGGCAGCACCGACATTGCCGACGTGCGCTACGTGCTGGATGAAGCCAAGCAACCTGGCCTGCAGATCCGCTATCGACCCGAAGCGCACCAGCGCATCCACGATGGCACGGCAGCACTGGTGGGCCAGCGCGCGGCGCTCAGCGTGGACGGCCGCGTGCTGATGGTGGCGACGGTGAAAGGCCCGTTCGGTGAATCGATGATGCTGAGCGGGCTGCCGAGCATTGCCGAGGCACAGGCGTTGGCGAAGCACATCACCGGTCAGTGACGGGCGCGCCAACACCACCGCGTTACGCGCGGAGGTCGACCAAGGTCGACCGCTACCGGGCGAACCGTGCCTCGATCTCCTCCAGCGACTTGCCCTTGGTCTCCGGCAGCCAGAACGCGGCTACCAGGAAAAATACGAAGGTGCACGCCGCCCAGAACACGAACATGCTGGCGTAGCCGTAGTGGCCCACCGTGGGCAGGAAGATGGCGGCGATGGTGGTCGACACGAACTGGTTGATCAGCAGCGCGATGCTCATGCCATTGGAACGGATGCGGTTCGGCATCAGCTCCGACAGTGCCAGCCACACGCACACGCCGGGGCCGACCGCGAAGAACGCGACGAACACCAGGATGCAGGCGGCCACGGCCCAGCCGTGTGCCGGTGGCGGCACCGGGCCGATGCGGGCCTGTTCGACGCGCAGCGGCGCCTGCGCGGCACTGGCGGGGTCGGCGAACGGGTTCAGATGCAACTTGCGGAAGAATGCGCCGATCACGCTGTCCGGCTGTACGGTGCCGGTGCGGTCGATACGCAGTTCGCGATCAATCAGGTTGTCGCTGCGCACGGCGCGCACATTGGTGAAGTCGCCGTAGGCGTACGACACGGTCAGCTGCAGCGGCCGGCCCTCGCTGTCGATGCCAGCACCGAGGCGCTGCCACTGGGCTTCATCCAGCACCAGCTGCAGGCCATCGCCGTTGACCGCCGCCTGCAACTGCGGCTGCACATCAGCGCGACCGCGCTCGGCCTGGAAGAACAGCGTGGCCGCGGCCAGCAGGGCCACGCAGATACCACCGCTGCCGAGCATCAGCAGGAACTTGCGGCCCTTGCGGTCGACCAGCAGCAACGCGACCACGGTCATCACCGCATTCAGCAGCTTGATCGCCACGTCGGCGCCGTTGGCCACTGAACCGGACAGGCCGGCCTGATTGAGGATGTTCACCGCGTAGGCCAGTACCGAGTTGATGCCGGTGGCCTGGGTGCAGGCCAGCACGACGCAGGCGAGCAGGAACGGCACCACGTAGCGGCGGCTGAGCAGTGGATCGCGCTTGCTGTGGCTGCTGCTCGATTCCGGCGCCTGGATCTGCGCAAGGGTGGGCTCCACATCGGCAGCGGGCAGTACGCGCTGCAGGCTGCGGCGGGCTTCATCAATGCGGCCCCGGCGTACCAGCCAGCGTGGCGATTCGGACAGCCAGAAGATGCCCGCGCAGAACAGCAGGCCCGGCGCCAGGCAGGTCCAGAAGATGGTGCGCCAGGCGTGGTCCTTCACCGTGAACAGCTCCTGCGCCTGCTGTGCCAGCGGCAGCGAGCGCACGGTTTCGGCGGCGGCATCCACGGCGTGGGCGTGGTACAGGCCGATCAGGGCTGCCAGCACCAGGCCAACGGTCAGCAGCAGCTGGAACATCGCGGCGCCGCGCCCGCGTCGCTCGGGGCTGAGCACTTCGGCCAGGTACAGCGGAATCACTACACCGATCAAACCGCCACTGATGCCCTGCAGCAGGCGGCCCAGCAGCAGCGGCGTGTAACCGGAGGCCAGCGCCATGATCGGAATCGAGGCGGTGAACAGCAGGCCGGCCAGCAGCATCGCGCCGCGGCGGCCGATCAGGTCGGCGATCATGCCGGCGAACAGCGAGGACAGCACGCTGCCCAGCAGTACCGCGGCCACCACGAAGCCAAGCTGCTGGCTGCTGAGCTGCCAGGCGTGGCTGGCGGTGGCTTCAAGATAGGGCAGGGCGCCGGCGATGATGCCGATGTCGATGCCGTACAGCAGGCCACCGAGGCCGCCGATGAAGAGCAGGTAACGTACGGGCCAGCGCGGAGCGGTGCTTGCAGTCATCGGCAGTTCCTGTGGTAGCGCCGGGCCAGGCCAGGCGGCGGTTCGTCGCAGAGTGCATTCTGTAGAGCCGAGCCATGCTCGGCTGCTTTCCGTTCCGATATCGAGGTTCCCCATGCCGCGCTTCGTGCGGTGAGCCGAGCATGGCTCGGCTCTACAGGGAGCCCGCGCGGCATCCGGGCCGCATCGCTTGCGTCAGGTCAGATCGATCACGCGCCCACCAATGACCACCTGCTGCAGGCGCAGTTCGGCGTCCAGCACCACCAGGTCGGCACGGGCGTCGGGCGCGATGCGGCCGCGATCGCCCAGGCCCAGATAGTCGGCCGGGAAGGTGGAAACGCGCTGCGAGGCATCGGCCAGCTCCAGGCCCACGCGCACCAGGTTGCGCAGCGCCTGGTCCATGGTCAGCGCGCTGCCGGCCAGTGAACCGGTCGCCAGGCGCACGCAGCCGCCGCACTTGTGCACGCGCTGCTCGCCCAGCGCGTACTCGCCGTCGGGCATGCCGGTGGCGGCCGTCGCGTCGGTCACCGCATACAGGCGCGGGATCGCGCGCGCGGCCAGGCGGATCACGCCGGGATGGATGTGCTGCAGGTCGGGAATGATCTCGGCGTACTGTGCATGCGCCAGCGCCGCCGCGGCGATGCCGGGTCGGTAATGGTCGACACCGGTCATGCCATTGAACAGATGGGTGAAGCCGGAGGCGCCGGCCTGCAGCGCAGCCACGCCCTCTTCATAGGTGCCGGCGCTGTGACCGAGCTGCACGCGGATGCCCATCGCCGAAAGCGCGGGAATCAGTGCGGTGTGCTCGCCGATTTCCGGTGCCAGCGTTATCACTCGGATCGGCGCCAGTGCGTGCAGTTGCTGCACCAGCGCCAGCGTCGCCTCGATCGTGCGGTTGGGCTGTGCACCGAGCCGCTGCGGGCTGATGAACGGTCCTTCCAGATGCACGCCGACGATGCGGGCGGCGTCGGCATCGGGCGCCGCCATCGTCGCAGCCACCCCCTGCAGCGCGTGCTCGATCTCATCCAGGCCGGCGGTCATGGTGGTTGCCAGCAGCGTGGTGGTGCCGAAGCGCAGATGGGTGCGCGCGATGGTGCGCGCCACGTCGCCGCCCTGCATCAGGTCCACGCCGGCCGCACCGTGTACATGCAGGTCGATGAAGCCGGGCAGGATGACCGGCAGCTGCAGGTCGTCAGCACCACTTTGGTCATCCACCTGCAGCTGGCGCACGTGTGAATCGAAGTGGACGTGGCCACGCCGCCAACCCAGCGGGGTGAGGATGCGGCCATGCAGGGAACGGGTGTCGCTCATGCGGGAGGCTCGGCAATGATCACCTCGATGCCCAGCCGCTGCAGTCCCTCGCGGGTTGCGTCGTCGATGCCGGCATCGGTGATGATGGTGTGGATCTGATCCAGCAGGGCGATGCGGTGCAGGCTGACGCGCCCGAACTTGGAGGCGTCGGTCAGCACCACGATACGGCGTGCACGCTCGACCATGCGATGGTTGAGGCGGGCTTCGGCTTCGTCATGGGTGGTCAACCCGAACTGCAGGTCCAGGCCATCCACGCCCAGGAACAGCGTGTCGAAGCTGTAGGAGTTGAGGCTGGCTTCGGCCTGGCTGCCCTGCAGCGACAGCGACTGCTGGCGCAGCAGGCCGCCGGTCAGCAGCACGTTGATGCCGGCCGCGTTGGCCAGTTCCCAGGCGATGTTCAGCCCGTTGGTCATCACCGTCACGTCGCGCTGCGTGCGCAGGTGGCGGGCCAGGGTCATCGTGGTCGAGCCGGAGTCGATGATGATGTTGTCACCAGGCCGTACCAGGCGCGCGGCACACGCGCCGATCGATTCCTTTAGCGGCAGGTTCAGTGCGTCCTTTTCATGGATGTCCTGTTCCTGCGGCGGCGTGCGCACCAGGGTGGCGCCGCCGTGGGTGCGGTTGGCCAGGCCCTGCGACTCGAAGTGGGTCAGGTCGGCACGGATGGTCACCGCCGACACGCCGAAACGCTCGACCAGATCGGCCACCTGCACCGAGCCGCGCTCGATCAGCAGCTGCAGGATCTGTTGCCGGCGGGAGCGGGTGTTGCGCATGGCCATTCTCGGTTTCGCGGGGAAAGGTAGAGATTAGCCGTTCGCAGCAACTGCGGCAGCCGAACGTGCGTTCTGCGTGCGGGTTCCGGCCTGGTTGGCGCTGCAGGCGCGCGCGTACTCGCCCAGGCACAGGCCGATGCGGTGCTGCACCAGCGCGGTGGGGGTGTTGGCCAGCGTGCCCTCACGCACGGCGCGGTACTGCTCCGGCAGGTACTGGCTGAGCAGCACCAGTGGCGGCGCGTGCTGTTCCAGGTTGGCGAACAGGGTCTGCACCGCCTGCACCAGCGCGGGCTCGCCCCAGTAGTAACGGCAGCGGTCACTGAAGGAGTAGCTGCGCAGCAGGCGCAGCGCAGTGTCATCGCCCTGGTAGTAGGACTGCCAGTACTTCGGCTGCGCCACCATCACCTCGTCCAGCACCTGCGGCAGGCGCGAGCACTGTGCCGCCGGCAGCAGTTCGGCCTCGATCGCGGCTAGCGCGAACAGCGCTTCGCGGTAGGCGAAGGTGGCCGCGGGCCCGACCTTGAGGATGGCGAAGTGGTCGCGCACCAGCGCGTGCAGGCCGCTCTCGCGCTGGTAGTCGGTGGAGTGCGCTTCGAACACGATGCGTGGCTGCTGTTCGAGGAAATCGGCCAGCGTGCTGGCAGCGGCGGCGTCGTACTCGTGCACGCTGCTGTGGTCGAAGTCCACGCCCGGCTGCACCACCATCGCGATCACGCGCTGCCACGCATCACGCAGCTGCGGCGTGTCGAACGCCTGCCGGTGGATGGCCAGGGTCTGCGCGGCGGCGGCCGGCGTGGTCACCTGCAGGCCCTCGGCAAGCGAGGCTTCTCCACCGGGAATCGGCACTTCGGTACCGATCACGTAGACCGGCGGCGGCAGGCCATGTTCGGCGGCGGTGCGTTCGGCGATTTCGGCCAGCTCGGCCGAGCGCGCAGCGACGATGGCATCGGGCAGTGGCACCGGATCATCGGCGCAGGACATGCTGCAATCCAGATGGATCTTGTGGAAACCGGCGGCGACGTAGGCTTCGATCAGCACGCGCGCGTGGGTCATGGCTTCGGCCGCCGGGCGCTTCTGCCAGGCATTCGGGCCGAGGTGGTCGCCGCCCAGCATCAGCCGCTCGCGCGGGAAGCCTTCTTCATCGGCCAGCGTGCCCACGTAGTCGCGGTACTGCGGCGGGGTCATGCCGGTGTAGCCGCCGAACTGGTCGACCTGGTTGGAGGTGGCCTCGATCAGCAGCACGGTGCCATGCGCCAGGGCGACGTGCATGGCCGCGCGCAGCACCTGCTCGTTGCTGCAGCAGACGCTGTACAGGCCGACGTTGGCGCCGGCGCGGTGGGAAGCAAGCAGGGTCTGCAACGGGGACATGGTCAGGCTCCGGAGATCAGGAAAACGAGGGTTGGCAGGCGAGCAGGGCGGCACCACGTGCGCCACCGGCATCGCCGAACCGTGGCGGCACGATCGGCGGGACCTGCACGCCATTGAACAGATGGGTGGCGATGGCGGCCGGCAGCTGCCGGTACAGCGGCGCGTACTGCGAGAGTCCACCGCCGAGCACGATCACGTGCGGGTCCAGCGCCAGCACCAGCGCGGCCAGGCTGTGGCCGAGCAGATCACGATGAATGTCCAGCGCCTTGCGCGCGCGGGCATCGCCGGCTTCTGCCAGCGTGATCACCGCACTGGCATCGACGGCGCTGCCTCCGAGGTGGCGCTCGATCATGGCCAATCCGCTGCCGGACACATAGCGCTCCACGCAGCCCTGCAGGCCGCAGCCGCAGTCCAGCAGCGGCAGGCCATGGCGCTGCAGCAGATGGCCGGGCACGCTCCAGTGGCCCCATTCGCCGGCCAGACCGTTGAAGCCGGACAGCAGCCGGCCCTGCAGGCAGAAGCCACCGCCGGCACCGGTGCCGAGGATGGCGCCGAACATGCTGGGGAAGCCGTCGGCGGCGCCGCCGTGCGCTTCCGACAGGGCAAAGCACTGCAGGTCATTGCCGAAATGCAGCGAGCGTTGCAGCCGCGCCTGCAGATCCTGCGCCACGCATTGGCCGGTCAGTGCGGGCACGTTCGCGCTGAGCTGGCGGCCACTGCGGCGGTCACGCACGCCGGGCAGGGCAATGCCGATGGCCGCATCATTCCGGCCCAGCGCGGCGTCGGCCTCGGCCACCAGCGTCACCACGGCCTGCAGGAAACCATCGTAGTCGCCCTGCGGCGTGGCCACGCGGCGGCGCCAGGTGACCTGCATCGCCGCATCGCACGCCACCAGCTCGATCTTGGTGCCGCCGATGTCGATGCCATAGCAGGCGTGGGCGATCAGCTCAGCCATGGTGGATGGTGACGCCCTTGACGACGCGGTTGACGGTGCCGTCCGGGAACGGGTTGTCCGGGGTCAGTCCCAGCGCGGCCGAGCGCTGCAGCGCGAACAGCTGCGCGAAGCCCAGCCACACCGGTGCCAGCCACGGATCGTCCAGCGCCGGTACGGTGAGGGTGTAATCGTCATCGGCGCCGATATCCGAATGCGGACCGATCGCCAGCACCTTCCCGGCCACGCCATCGCGGCGCAGTTCGTCCAGCAGGTCCTGCTCGTAGCGGCGCGCGAGCGGCTGCACGCTGCGCAGCACCACCACCAGGGTGTTGCCATCCAGCGTCGACTTGGGACCGTGACGGAAGCCCAGCGGCGTGTTGGCCAGCGCCAGAACGCGGCCAGCGGTCAGCTCCAGCACCTTCAGTGCACACTCGCGGGCCAGCGCTTCCAGCGGGCCGCTGCCAAGGTAGATCACGCGGTTGAACGGGCGCTGCGCAAGCGTTGCCACTGGTGCGTCCCACTGCGCCTGCCCTTCGCGGGCCAGCGCGGCGATCTGCTTCAGGCGCGCCACGCGCGCATCCCACGGCGAGCGATCAAACACCGTCAGTGCCGCCAGCAGCATGCAGGTCAGGCTGCTGGTCATGGCGAAGGCACGGTCGCAGCTGGCCGACGGCATCAGCAGGGTGCACGTATCGCCACGGCCGGCGCCACGGCGGGCCAGTTCGCCATCGGCGTTGCAGGTGATGTCGAGGAAGCGCGCGTCGTCCACGTCGCTGCGCACGCGATCCACCGCTGCCACGCTTTCCGGGCTGGAGCCACTGCGGCCGAACGACACCAGCAGGGTCGGGCGGTCACGCTGCAGGTACAGCGCCGGGTGGGTCAGCAGGCTGGTGGTGTGCACCACGCGCACCTCGGCCGCCCACTGTGCGTTGATCGCGTCGGCCACCATCTCGGCGATGAAGCCGGAACTGCCGGCGCCGGTGAACAGCACGCGCTGGTTGGGATCGTTGAGGCTGTCGCCGAGGAAGGCCTGCAGGCGGTCGCGGGCACGCGACAGGTCCTGTGCGAGTGCTTCCCACAGCGCAGGCTGCTGGGCGATTTCGGTTGCGGTATCGGCTCCGCCAAGGCGCTGCCAGGCGGACACATCGGAAAGCAGGGTGACGTCCATTCGGAGGTTCCAGTTGGGCCAGCGCACCATCTGTGTTTTCTTTCGAAATGTCAAACATCGAAAGTAAAAAGAAAGAAAATAGCCGAGTCGATTTCCCAGTCGCGGAATGACCAGGAAAACGAAAGGACGGGTGAAATGCCGTATCGCACAATGCTTAACAGGCGACTGCAAGCGCTTACACAAAGTATTGCGACGCAACAACTTTCGTTTCAATGGAATATATCTTCCTTTTTCCTTTCAATTTGTTGACATCTTTCGAATCGCTGCCCTAGAGTCGGCCCAATCGCTTTCGAAACGCCCGGTGAACGGGTTGGGAGTCCGCGTGGAAAACTGCGTACGTCGCTCGCCGCTGATGCTGGCCCTGTTGCCGGCCTTGATGCTGGCGTCCATGACGGCCCGGGCCGAGCCGGTCGGAAACCTGCGATCGGTCAGCGCCAGCGCCAGCCGCGATGGCGTGCAGGGCTGGGACCTGCAGACCGACAAGGGCGCGCGCATCCGCATCGAACTGCCGGCCACCGACATCATCCGCGTGCAGGCCGGCCGCAACGGCACGCTGACCGGCGCCGGCGACAAGGCTGCACCGATCGTGCTGCCGCAGCCCAAGACGAACGTGCAGGCGCAGCTGGAAGAAGACGCGCAGGAAATCCGCGTGCGTACCGACGCACTGGTCCTGCATGTGCAGCGGCAACCGCTGCGCCTGCGCCTGGAACGCCTGGACAACGGCCAGCCCACCGCGCTGTGGCAGGAACTGCAGCCGCTGGACCTGGAGGCCACGCAGAGCGTGCAGGTGCTGTCGTCGCAGGCCGATGAGGGCTACTTCGGTGGCGGCCAGCAGAACGGCCGCTATCAGTTCAAGGGCCGCGAGCTGGAGGTGTCCTATTCCGGCGGCTGGGAAGAGGGCGACCGCCCCAGCCCGGCACCCATGCTGCTGAGCAGCCGTGGCTGGGGCATGCTGCGCAATACCTGGAGCGATGGCAGCTACGACCTGCGCCAGCCCGACCAGGCCACGCTGCTGCATCGCGAAGA
Organism: Stenotrophomonas sp. AR029; assembly: GCF_047520695.2. Lineage (NCBI taxonomy): Bacteria > Pseudomonadati > Pseudomonadota > Gammaproteobacteria > Lysobacterales > Lysobacteraceae > Stenotrophomonas > Stenotrophomonas sp. AR029. The sequence goes on from NZ_JAXBQQ020000001.1 coordinate 795,059, forward strand.
CCGTTTCGATGCCTACTACTTCGTCGGCGCGGACCTGCCCAAGCTGATCGAGCGTTACACCCAGCTGACCGGCCGCCCGAACATGGTGGCGCGCTGGGCGCTGTCCTATGGCGATGCCGACTGCTACAACGACGGCGACAACAGCAAGAAGCCCGGCACCGTGCCCGAAGGCTGGAGCGACGGCCCGACCGGCACCACGCCGGATGTGATCGACAGCGTGGCCAAGCAGTACCGCGCCCACGACATGCCCGGTGGCTGGATCCTGCCCAATGATGGCTACGGCTGCGGCTACAAGCAGTTGCCGGAAACGGTGAAGGGGCTCGCCGGCTACGGCTTCCGCACCGGCCTGTGGACCGAGAACGGCGTCGACAAGATCGCCTGGGAAGTCGGCAAGGCCGGCAGCCGCGTGCAGAAGCTGGACGTGGCCTGGACCGGCAAGGGCTACCAGTTCGCGATGGATGCCAACCGCCAGGCGTTCAACGGCATCCTCGACAACTCCGATTCGCGCCCGTTCCTGTGGACGGTGATGGGCTGGGCCGGTATCCAGCGCTACGCCGTAGCGTGGACCGGCGACCAGAGCAGCAGCTGGGATTACATCCGCTGGCACGTGCCGACCCTGGTCGGTTCGGGCCTGTCCGGCATGGCCTACGCCAGTGGCGACGTCGATGCAATCTTCGGCGGCAGCGCCGAGACCTTCACCCGCGACCTGCAGTGGAAGGCGTTCACGCCGGTGCTGATGGGCATGAGCGGCTGGTCGTCGAACGCGCGCAAGCACCCGTGGTGGTACGACGAGCCGTACCGCAGCATCAACCGCGACTACCTGAAGTTGAAGATGCGCCTGACCCCGTACATGTACGGGCTGGTGCACGAGGCCGCGCAGACCGGCGCACCGCCGGTGCGGGGGCTGATGTGGGACTACCCGCGCGACCCGCATGCACAGGATGAGACCTACAAGTACCAGTTCCTGCTCGGCCGCGACCTGCTGGTGGCGCCGGTGTACCGCAGCCAGGCCGCCAGCCGTGGCTGGCGCCGCGACATCCACCTGCCGGCCGGCGGCTGGATCGACTACTGGGACGGCCGCCGCGTGCAGGCCGGTGCCGACGGCCGCCAGCTGGACCGCCAGGTGGACCTGGCCACGCTGCCGGTGTTCGTGCGCGCCGGTGCGATCCTGCCGATGTACCCGTCGATGCTGTTCGACGGCGAAAAGCCGCTCGATGAAGTGACCTTCGACCTGTACCCGCAGGGCGACTCGCAGTACACGTTGTACGAAGACGATGGCAACACGCGCCGCTACCAGCAGGGCGAGTCGAGCACGCAGGTAATCCGCGTGCAGGCGCCTGCACTGGGCAGTGGCCCGGTGCAGGTGCAGATCGATGCGGTGCAGGGCCAGTACAACGGCCAGCTGGCGCAGCGTCGTTATGGCCTGCGCGTGCTCAGCCGGCAGGCGCCACGTGCAGTGCAGGCCGGTGGCCGCGCGTTGCCAGCGCTGGCCGATGCGGCGGCGTTCAACGGTGCGGCTGAAGGCTGGTACTTCGATGCCAAGGAGCGCCGTGGCACGCTGCACGTGCGTACCGCTGTCCAGGACATCCGCCAGCCGCTGCAGCTGCAGCTGGACTTCGCGGCGGCCGCTGCGGCCGCCGACGATGCCTATCCGGCCGCGCCGGTACTCGGCCGCGAACTGCCCGCAGACAGCCTGCTGGTGGTCAACCGCCCGGCCGAGGAGCCCGGCCATGCGCTGGAGAACGCCTTCGATGACGATCCCAACACCTGGTTCCGCAGCGTGCGCAACCAGGCCGTGCGCACTGGCGCGCACGAGTGGGTGATCGGCTTCGGCGAGCGCAGGATGATCGATGGCATCGACATCGCGCCGCGCAACGACAAGAACTGGAAGCACGGCCAGGTGCGCGATTACGAGGTGTACCTGGGCGACAGCAATGGCGAGTGGGGCGAGCCGATCGCCCGTGGCCGCCTGCAGCTGAAGGAAGGCGTGCAACGCATCGACTTCCCGGCCCATGCCGGCCGCCTGCTGCGCTTCCGCGTACTGAGCGTGCAGAACCCCGAAGGCGACGGCGCCAGCAGCACCGACCCGATGGTGACCGCCGCCCAGGGCAGCGCCCGCGCGTTCGACGCACTGCAGCCGCGCGACGTCGGCCCGATCGCACTGTCCACCTTCCACATCCTCGAACACCAGGAACCGGAGCGACCGGCCCGGCAGCGCTATCTCTCCGAGCTGCCGGTGCCGGCCGCGCTGGCCAACCAGCTGCGTACCGACCAGTCCTTCCGTGGCGACGCCGGCATGCGCATGAACGGCCTGCAGTTCCGCCGTGGCCTGGGGGTCGGCGCCAACAGCCGCATCGACCTGCGCCTGCAGGGCGGCTGGCACCTGCTGCGTGCCGACCTCGGCATCGACGACGCCTGCCGCAACGCCGGCGGCCTGCAGTTCCAGGTATGGGGCGACAACCGCCTGCTGTACGACAGCGGCCTGGTGAAGGCGCCCGGCGTGGTCAAGCCGGAGCTGGACATCCGTGGCCTTTCCACCCTGAGCCTGCGCACGCTGGGTGCGCAGGGCAGCCAACCCGCCCAGGTCTGTGCCAACTGGGCCAACGCCGTACTGATCGGCCAGGAGGGCGACTCCGCCAGCATCGTCGCCCCATGACCCCCACGTAACACCGCTCCTCCCCCGCTCCATCCCGACTACGGCCCTCATGGCCGTGGCCCGGGAGCGTTTTGCCCGCCGAACGCCCACGCGCTCACTCAGTTGCGCCGCACCCCTGCCAGGAGAGAACCCCGATGTTGCCCGCCCGCCACCACCGCCCCCCCTGCCGCCCGATCGCTCCGCTGACGCTGGCCATTGCCGGCGCGCTGTTCTCGCTTGCTGCTCCTGCCTTCGCCCAGGAAAGCAAGGACAACGCCACCGACCTCGCCCGCATCGAGGTCACCGGCTCCAATATCCGCCGCACCGACGTTGAAACCGCCTCGCCGGTGCAGGTGATCAGCAAGCAGGACATCCAGAACATGGGTGCGCGCACGCTGCTGCAGGTGCTCGACAACCTGCCGGCCGCTCGCCCCGCGCAGCAGGATGCGCGCTCGCTGTTCACCGGTTCCGATGGTGCCTCGCAGGCCAACCTGCGCGGGTTGGGCGCACAGGGCACACTGGTGCTGCTGAACGGTCGCCGCCTGTCGTACTACGGCGCACCGGCCGGGTTCCAGACCCAGTTCGTCAACATCGATGCGATCCCGGCGGCGGCCATCGAGCGCATGGAAGTACTGACCGACGGCGCGTCGGCCGTGTACGGTACCGACGCGGTGGCCGGCGTGATCAACGTGATCACCAAGCGCAACTTCCAGGGTGCCGAGATCAGCTTCACCAACGACACCTCCTCGCGCATCGATTCCTACGGTGAGCGCCAGGCCAGCATCACCGCCGGCTTCGGTGACCTGGCCGAGAACCGCTTCAACATCTATGGCGCGGTCAACATGTACCGTCGCGACGCGATTCCGCTGAGCGATTTCTACGACAAGCGTCCGGACCAGTACTACGTCAACAACCCGAACTACCTCAACAACCTGCGCCTGGGCGTGGGCAGCAGGCCGGGCGAGTTCAACCCGGGCACCTACTTCGCCTTCGATCCGGTCACTGGCCGCCGCGTGCAGGAAGCTGCGCCGGGCTGCAAGAACGTGCTGACCAGTGAAGCGGCCGGCCCGCGTTGCGTCTGGGAAACCTGGATGAACAACGAGATCGATGCCGGCGCCAAGTCCGAGCGCAACACCGCCTACCTCAACGGCACCTTCCTGGTCGGTGACAACACCGAGATCTTCGCCGAGGCGACCTACACCGACATCGACCTGCGCGCCAACGGCGGCACGCCGCGCACCTACGGCACCACCACCGGCAACCCGACCAGCTGGTTCTCGCGCAACACCGGCAACACCGTCAACCAGTTCCTGTACCCGTTCCTGGGCCCGAACAACGAGTACAACCACGCCAGCCCGCAGTTGAAGGCCATGATGGGCGGCGTGGTCGGCCTGAACTACCTGCTGCAGGATGCCGGCCCGAACTACTTCGGCCAGCGCAATACCGACAAGAGCTATCGTGTGCTGGCGGGCGCACGTGGCAACGCGGGTGACTGGAACTGGGAAACCGCATTCGCCAGCGCTGGTACCCACTCCACCACCTACCAGACGATCAACGTCAACACCAAGGGTTTCGAGAAGGCGTTCGGGCCGTACACGATCGATCCGGGCACCGGTCGGGTGATCATCTCCGACCACCCGGCGTACAAGTTCGGCGAGATCAGCGAAGCCAACGCCGCGTTGATACGTGAAGCGTTCCCGACCTTCGACATCCAGTCGTGGACCCGCCTGCATACCCTGGACGGCAAGATCGAAGGACCGCTGTTCCAGCTGCCGGCGGGCGAGATGCGCGCCGCGTTCGGCTTCAACGCCAGCCGTGAGACCTTCTACACCCCGGGCAATGCCGATGCAGCCAATGGCCTGATCACCCAGCAGGGCGGCTCGTGGTTCGACGGCAAGCGCAACACCTACGCGCTGTTCGCCGAGACCGTGGCGCCGATCACCGACAAGCTGGAACTGGATGCGGCGGTGCGCGTGGACAAGTACCCGAACTTCAGCGCCAACATCGCGCCGAAGATCGGCTTCAAGTACCAGGCGTTCGATCAGCTGATGTTGCGCGGCACCTATTCCACCGGCTTCCGCGCACCGAGCCTGGCCGAGTCCGGCAACGGCGGCGTATTCGCACAGCTCGGTGGCTTCCGTGACGAACTGCGCTGCGGCGAGACCAACGCCATCGCCAACCTGCTGCTGAAGTCGCAGCGGCCGGGTGACGTCGATCTGGGCAAGACCCTGCTGAACGTCGATTGCAGCCGTACCGTCGCGCGCATGACCCAGCCGAACAAGGATCTGAAGCCGGAGAAGGCGAAGATCGCCACCCTCGGCTTCGTCTACGAGCCGGCGAGCTGGCTGTCGGTGTCGGCCGACTACTGGTTCATCTACCGCAACAATGAAATCGTCGCGCCGGACTATCGCCGCATGGAAGACATCATCTCGATGTCGCGCTCGCCGATCACCGACAGTGACCGCGCCAACCTGGCGCAGTTGGCGGCAATGTGCGCCGATCCGGCCAGCGGCGTGAGCTGCCCGGCCACCCTGCCGGGCTACTCCGCCGGTAACGTGGCCAGCGTGGTCGGCCAGTACAAGAACCGCGGCAAGACGCTGATCGACGGCTTCGACATCGACGCGCGCAGCCGCTTCTCGCTGGGCGACTGGGGCAACCTGAACATCGGCCTGGCCGCCACCATCGCCAACCGCAACCGCTTCTACATGGACGCCGAGAACGGCTGGTACTACGGCGACGTGGTGGGCTACTACAACAATCCGCGCCTGCGTGCCACGCTCAATGCAGACTGGACCTACAAGCAGGTGACCACCAGCATGTTCGTCAACTACGTGGGTGGCACCAAGTGGGCTACCGACCAGATCGACGAAGAGAGCAACAACAAGGAAACCTGCACCGGCGGCTACCTGGCCCTGCAGAAGAGCAAGTGCGATGGTGCACCGTCGTGGTGGACCGCCAACATGAGCGTCACCTGGCGCCCGGATGATGCGTGGAACCTGAGCTTCACCGTCAAGAACCTGTTCAACCGCCTGCCGTTCTACGATCCGAACAGCTTCCTGGGTGACTCCAGTGACTACGCCACCATCTTCGGCCGTGGTTACAGTGTGACCATCGGCTACCGGTTCAAGTAATTCCGTTTGCGTGACCTGGCGTGCCGGCTGCGGCCGGCACGCTGCCAAGAGGAGAGATGTTTGCCATGAAGCGTAGGGAATTCATCGCGGCCAGTGCCGCTGTCGCCGCCAGCAGCCTGCTGCCGCAGACCCCGGCATGGGCACGCGGGCGCAAAGTGCGCCTGGCCATGATCGGTACCGGCATGCGTGGCCTTGTGCTGCTGAAGGAGCTGGTGCGCCGCGACGATGTCGAGGTGGTCGCGCTGTGCGACATCGAACCGATCATGCTCGGCCGTGCCATGGACATGGTGGCCAAGGCCGGCAAGCCGGCCCCGAAGACCTACGGCCAGGACCGCGATACCAACGCCTGGAAGCGCCTGCTGGAACAGAAGGGCATCGATGGCGTGATCATCGCCACGCCGTGGGAGTACCACGCACCGATGGCGATTGCCGCGATGCAGGCCGGCGTGGCCGTGGGCTGTGAAGTGGTGGCCGGCATCACGCTGCAGGACCACTGGGACGTGCTGAAGACCCAGCTGAGCACCGGCACCCCGTACATGCTGCTGGAGAACGTCTGCTACCGCCGCGACGTGATGGCGGCGTTGCAGATGGTGCGCCAGGGCCTGTTCGGCGAACTGGTGCATCTGCAGGCCGGCTACCAGCACGACCTGCGCGGCGTGAAGTTCAATTCCGGCGACCCCAACCAGCCCTACGACAGCGGCGTGGAGTTCGGTCCGAAGGGCTGGAGCGAAGCCCGCTGGCGCACCGAGCATTCGGTGGAACGCAATGGTGAGCTGTACCCCAGCCACGGCATCGGCCCCTGTGCGATGTACACCGGCATCAACCGTGGCAACCGCTTCACCCACATCAACGCCTTCGCGACCAAGGCACGCGGCCTGCACGAATACACCGTGGCCAAGAGTGGTGGCACCACCCACCCCAGCACCCAGGTGAAGTTCAAGCTCGGCGATATCGTCACCACCACGCTGGCCTGCGAGAACGGCGAGACCATCCTGCTGCAGCACGACACCTCGCTGCCGCGCCCGTATTCAATGGGCTTCCGTGTGCAGGGCACCAAGGGCCTGTGGATGGACGTGAACCATTCGATCCACATCGAAGGCCGCAGCCCGCCGCACCAGTGGGAAGAGTTCAAGAAGTACCAGGACGCGTACGAGCACCCGCTGTGGAAACAGAATGCCGACACCGCCGCCGGCGCCGGCCACGGCGGCATGGACTGGTTCGTCATCCATGCATTTGTTGAAGCGCTCAAAGCCAAGGCACCGATGCCGATCGACATCTACGACGCGGTGACCTGGAGTGCGATCACCCCGTTGAGCGAGCAGTCGATCGCCAACGGTTTCCAGACGCTGGAGTTCCCGGACTTTACTGCTGGTGCGTGGAAGACGCGCAAGCCGATCTTCGCGTTCGACGGTAAATACTGAGATTCATCCCTTCCATGCTGTGACGGAAATGCCGGGCGATGCCCGGCGTTTCTGTTTCTGGAGGCATTCGCCTTGTAGAGCCGAGCCCACGCTCGGCTGCTTGTTCGGTCGGCCGCTCGCTTTATCAGAAAACTCTGAAATCCGACCCACTCCACACTTTATGACTTGAATGTGTAAACGACATCGGAGATAACGTCCCCCATGCGGTCAGACCGCATTCCGGACCAGGGACGATCCGAAGCATGACGTGGTGAGGCAACCGCCCCACGTTCTCGTTCCCGCCGGTGCTGTGTTTGTCCAGGAAGGAGAACAGGGATGTTGAAACGACTGAAGACCATTTCGTGTGCCGCACTGGCGATGATCGCGCTGGGGAGCTTGGCTCCTTGGGCTGCGCAGGCGCAGGAGGTGCAGAAGAAGTGGGAGAGCTACCTGTCGATGGGCCAGCCGCGAGCCACCGAAGCGGCGGTGCAGAAGGACATTAAGTCGCTCTTTTCCCAGTACGAAAAGGACAAACCCTTCGATTGGCATGTCAAACGCCAACGCGTCCTTGGAAAGAAGGTCATCTACGATTACCGGGTGAGACCCGAGAAGATCGTTACTACCGACTGGGTCTACATCCACTCAGGGCAGGAGTACTCATCCGAAGATCAGATTCGTAGCGCGATCCTCGCTACCCGCGTCAGCGACCCGCAGTGCCCGGCGACTTCACTCACGGAGGATCCTTGGGTGGAGCTCCTTGGACTTGGCAGGGGCGACGACGGTAGCGTCACCAACGAGGAGAAGGATTTCCATTACACCTTGAACTTCTATCATCAGAGCACTCAAGAATGCTCGTCGATAGTGGGGTGGGAGCGTGTGCGCCGGGCCAGAACGGCGCTTTGTCCGAATCGACCGTCCCTGACGTGGAATGAGGCCCTGCAGATGTGCTCCCTGGTCCAGCAGGACGAGCCGCACATGTCGCCCATGCTCTCCTACACAAGCGGGCCGCTGCCGCCGCAGCAGTGTCCTGTTGGTAACCCGTGTGATCCGACCACTGGCGATAAATCCCAGCCTGAGCCGGATTTCAACCTTGGATGGGTGAGCTTCCAACGCCACTATCACTCCCTGACAAGCACGGCGGGCGGCGCGTTGGGTACGGGCTGGACCCATTCCCACAATCTGCGGCTTACCGCAGGCGTAGACGATTCCACCTTCCCTCCCAGCCCCGAACTGAAAGTTGGGCTGATCGGCGCCGATGGCGGGCAGACCGCATTCCAGAAAGTGGGGGCAAGCTACGAAGCCATGGACGGAAGCGGTGATCGTGCGGTCCAGCAGGGCACCAACTGGCAACTTTCACGTGCCGGAGAGCGCATTTATTTTGATGCTGATGGCTTGATGCAGCGCCGTGATCTCGAAGACGGTACTTCGCTGACCTATGCACACGACAGCCGCGGCCGCCTGCTCAGCATCACCCATTCAACCGGTCGGCGCGTGGACGTCCAGTACCTCGCGCCGGGCGACGATTCACTGATCTCGGCCCTGGTGATCGCCGGCCAGCCTGTGGTGAGCTACGCCTATTCTCCGGCCGGGGAACTGATCACCGCGACCTATGCCGACGGTGCCAGCCGTACCTATCACTATGAGGACGCCCGCTTCCCGGGCTACCTGACCGGCGTGACCGCCGAAGACAACCAGCGCTACAGCTGGTACGGCTATGACACGCAAGGGCGAGTCACCTGCAGCCGCCATTCCGGCGATTGCAGCCAAGCCGACGTGGGCATTGATGGCGTGCGCCTGGAGTACACGCCGGCAGGCACCACCATCGTCACCGACGCACTGGGCAAGCAGAGCACCTACGCCTTGACCGCCAGCGGCACCAGTGGCCTTCCGCGCAAGGTCAATAGCATCACCGAAAGCAACGGCAGCATCACTCGCGCCTATCTGCCCGAGGGCACCGATTTCCGGCGTCGGCTGCAGTCGGTGACCGATCGCCGTGGTGTCGTCACCAGCTACGCCTATGCCGAGGCCAGTGATGCTGCCGCAGGCGCCGTCAGCGTGACCACCACCACCGAAGCGGCCGGTACTCCGGACCAGCGCGTCAGCGAAATGCGCGTGGCCATGGACAGCAATCGGCTGGTGCAGCAGACCATCGGTAACCGTGAGATCCGCATCGCACGCAATGCGCGCCTCCAGCCAACCACCATCACCGTGCGCGACAGGGTGACCGGTGATACCCGCATCACCACGCAGACCTACTGTGAGGCCGAAGGGCCGGAGTGCCCGCTGGTGGGACTGCTGCGTAGCGTGGATGGCCCACGCAGTGATGTGGCGGATGTCTCCACCTATGCCTACTACACCGCGGACGACGCGGGATGCGCGACCAGTGGTGCCTGCAGTTATCGCAAGGGCGACCTGCGCAGCGTGACCAATGCGCTGGGCCAGACGGTCGAGACCTTGGCCTACGACGCGTTCGGGCGGCCGTTGTCGGTCAAGGATGCCAACGGCGTGGTCACCGATTACACCTACCATGCGCGCGGCTGGCCGACCTCGGTCACCGTGCGCGGTGCCACCACAGCCGAGGACCGGGTGACCCAGATCAGCTACTGGCCGACCGGCCAGGTGCAGCAGGTCACCGAGCCGGACGGCAGCAGTGTCACCTATGTCTATGACGCCGCCCAGCGCTTGACCGATATTGCGGACAACAGCGGCAACACGATCCACTACGTATTGGACAACGCCGGCAACCGCCTCAAGGAAGACACGCTGGATGCAGGCGGCACCCTGCGCCGTACCCTGGCGCGGACGTTCAACACGCTTGGCCAGCTGACCGCGCTGAAGGATGCGGGCAACCACGCCACCGGCTTTGCCTACGATGCCAACGGCAACCCACAGACGGTGACCGATGCCCTGCAGCGCGTGACCAGCCAGCAGTACGATCCGTTGAACCGCTTGGCGCAGACCCTGCAGGACGTCGGCGGCGTCGCGGCGGAGATCCGCAGCCAGTACAACGCGCTGGACCAGGTCACCCAGGTCACCGACCCGAAGGGCCTGCATACCACCTACGCCTACAACGGTTTCGGTGATATGACCGGGCAAGTCAGCCCGGACAGTGGCGCCAGCAGCTTCACCGTGGACGCCGCCGGCAATCGCAAGACGGCTACCGATGCGCGTGGCGTCACCGCCACCTATCATTACGATGCACTCAACCGCCTGATCGGTATCGCCTACCCGGATCCCAATCTGGATATCGGCTATAGCTATGACGTGGCGCCGGCCGCCTGTGCCGCCGACGAACGCTTTGCCAAGGGACGTCTGGGGCAGGTGCTGCACGCCAATGGCAGCACCCAGTACTGCCATGACCGCTTCGGCCAGGTCACCCGCAAGGTGCAGACCGTCAATGGTGTGGCCACCACCCTGCGCTATGCCTACAGCAAGTCGGGGCGCCTGACTGCGTTGACCTACCCCGACGGCAGCGTGGCCGACTACGTGCGCGATACCCAGGGCCGCATCAGCCAGATCGGCCTGACCCGGCCCGGCCAGGCACGCCAGATCGTGGTGAACAACGTGACCTATGCGGCCTTCGGCCCGGCGACCGGCTGGACCTACGGCAACGGCCGCCAGCTGCAGCGTCCGTTGGATCTGGATTACCGCCCGCAGGCGGTACACGACCCGGCCGCAGGTGGCCTGTCACTGGGCTACGGCTATGACCCGGTCGGTTCGATCACCGAGCTGAAGAACGGCACAGGCTCGACGGTGCTGGCCAAGTACGCCTACGACGCGCTGGGTCGCCTGACCCAGACCCAGGACGGGACGACAGGCACGCCGATTGAAACCTATGCCTACGACGCCACCGGCAATCGCACCGCGCTGACCACCTCGGCAGGCGCCGCCAGCTACACCTATCCCGCAACCAGCCACCGGCTGACCGCCGTGGACGGCGAAGCGCGCAACCATGACGCAGCGGGGAATACCACCAGCATCGGCAGCAAGACGTTCACCTACAGCGATGCCAACCGCATGAACGCGGTGAAGCAGGGCAATGCCACACTGGAAAGCTACGGTTACAACCATCGCGGTGAACGCGTACTGCGTACCCCGGGTAGTGGCGCAGCGCAGATCACCCTGTACGACGAAGCAGGGCAGTGGCTGGGCAACTACTCGGCTACGGGCCAGGCGCAGCAGCAGGCCATCTGGCTGGACAACTATCCGGTAGCGCTGATCAACGTGCCGAGCGCCGGCGTGCCGGAACTGACCTACGTGCAGCCGGATCATCTGGGTACGCCGCGCGTGGTGATCGATCCGGTGCGTGATGTGGCGATCTGGGAGTGGAGCAACAAGAGCGAAGTGTTCGGCAACCAGATCCCAAGTGCCGATCCAGATGGCGATGGTGTGGCGTTTGAACTGGCGCTGCGCTTCCCGGGCCAGCAGGCCACGGATGCGAGTGGGTTGTTCTACAACTATCAGCGCGAGTACGAACCGGCGGCGGGGCGGTATTCGCAGAGTGATCCGATTGGGTTGATGGGAGGGATTGGTACGTACCTGTATGCCTCCGGCAAGCCTATTTCGAAGATCGATGAAAAGGGGCTGGTCGACGTCTGGGTATGGATGCCGCTCCCCTATGAGGGAGGGCTGCCGAGCTATGGAAAGCTGCATTCCTCTTTCGGGCACATATCGACAACTTCAAATGGTGTCGATTACTCATTTGGCCCTGCGGGCAACTCGATAAGTACAAACTACGTTTCATCTCAGCTTAATTTACGCACTGGCATTAAGCACACAATAGAACTTACACCGCAGCAGGAGTCAAAACTATCGGCATGTCTCGCGAGGCCGCAGGGGGAGTACAGTGCAATAAATAATAACTGCGGGACGCCGTTGCAGAATTGCATGCGGGAGATTGGCAAGGAGCTTCAGCCTGTGAACATGATTCTTCCGGAATCGATAAACCACCTGCTTTGGTGGATGTCTGATGACTCAACCATTCAGCGCGGGAAAAGGTGATGAAATTTATTCCTGGAATTTTTCTTATCTGCTCAGTCTTAACTATCACCTCTTGCGAACACAAGGGTAAAGAAGTTGTGCCGGAGGGCGTGATCGAAGTTTATGATTCGGCAGAGGGCGGGGGTGTAATTGGTACGAGTACTACTCCGATTCCGGTTGTTGGATATGTTTATCCGGATAAGACTCGTTACGTGCTGAAGGTCTGCTATCTGGGTCACATAGGATATGTGCGGGATGGAATACGAGAGCTAAGACCAACAGTGGGCCGGAGCTCATCCTGCCCGGAAACCGCGAGAAGCGCGGACTAGAGTTAACTAAGCGAGGCGAAACTGAGATCACCAAGCTGGAGACTGTGGCGAAACAGGACCTGCCACTGCGTGAATTACCTAGTTGGATATGGGCCAGAGCGTACCCAGCGAGGTTGGGAAGACACAGTGATGGCAGGGCACCTTGGTGCGGTGACGTCTGCTGAGGGATGCACGGGGGCTCGGCGCCCCCGCTACACCCTATCCCGCAACCAGCCATCAGCTGACTGCGGTGGATGTCGAGGCGCGCAGCCATGACGCAGCGGGCAACACCACCAGCATCGGCAGCAAGACGTTCACCTACGACGATGCCAACCGCATCTCGGTTGCCAATGGTCGACTTAATCGAGCTGCAGCGCATCCGGGGAACGCCAATCTCTTGCGGGGTGGGTCGAAGATCCTGGGGCCCCTTGGAGCAATCGTGAATTACAGGTCAAACTACAATAAATGCCAATGTCCGGCGAAGTGATTTTCATAAGGTTCATGAAGGGTGCAGCTGCGGCGGGAGCGCTGGGGATCTGTTGCGCGCTGATCGCGTCCATGTTGAGTATGCGCTGTCCAGTCGCCAGGTACTCACCGGAAGTTATGTTTGCTCTTTTCTTCGCGTTGCTGATGTTGCTCGTATATTCCAAGTTCGAACTGGCGAGAAGGGGAATTCTGTCGATTGAGGTTGGGCGGGTGCGTTTCGCGTTCGCAATGGCGCTCCTGGCCGAGATGCTGATGATTGGGTGGCTTGTCGCCCGCAATCTCGAATGCGCTAGCTTCGTTCGCGCGATTCCCATTCCTGGTGCACTACTTGTTTTCTATACAGCTGTCGCATTCTCATTTGTATTCGGTGATATCTATCTTGGTCCTGCGCGAAAAATCATCAGGCTTGGAGCTCGGCCGAGGAAATTCTTGAGGGAGGAATAGTTGGCACTGGGTGGATTGGAGTGGAGCAGATTGGGTGGCTTCGCCGCCTTTTCTCACTTGAAGATATGAGGCGAGATAAGGTCGGTGGTGGATCCCTTTCGGTCCCTCCACTGCTTGGAGTTGGGTTTGGCGTCATGTCGGGATCTGGCTACACAGTTCCTGGTCAGATAGCTGCGCCGACTGGAAAAGGATGCGGGTGTCCTTGAGATGAGAAAGTACAATCGTTTTTTTTGGCTTACTACATCATGTTCTTCTGGGCGCTCAGGCTGGTTGCTTGCCTTGGAGTTGCCGTAAATTCAGTGCTCCTTGCCTTTGTGCTGGTTGATATTTCTGATGGTGGACGAGACTACGGATTTGCGGGTTTGGCGTTTGTCGCGCTCTCTCTTTGCACAGCGTTTGCCATGTGGAAAATCGGGTCTGTCGGCCTGCTCCGTCTTCGGCAAAGGAGGGCACCATAGATCTTTCCGGGGATGCTCTGAACAACTGCCGGGGTAGTGCCGGCCGTACGCAGGTGGCGTCCCGTTGTATTTGGTAGATCCACCTGGTCTGTGCCCGTGTGAGTGCGTCGACTACTTGGGCGTGACGTTCGGTGTGGCAGACCTCGCCTTTGGAGGCTTGGAAGCTGTGAATGGCAAAGGAGTCACCATTGCCGGTGTTTTGTCTCCGCAGCCCGAAGTTGCAATCCCCGGATTCCTGGTAATGGTGAATGGTCGAGCAACGGCGTACGATGGAGTGTCAGTGATACAAACCGCTCAGGATGCAAAGGAAAGAGAGTCCATCTATACCGAGGTGGCGGGGGGGGGGCAGTTGGCGCGAAGACGGGAGAGCTGTCGTCATTCGGCTTGACGTTCAACGGTCACCTTAAGGCCACACGGAACTGTTGCACTGCGTAGCCCCTGACAAGGATGCGCTGGATGCCATGAAGGCGGTGAAGGATGTTTCGGGTGGGTCTGGGTGCAGTTGCATATAATGGAGGTGATATGCATATGCGCAAGAAAATGCTGAATTGGCTTGGTTTGTTGTTATTTGCGCTAGTTTTTTTGAGGTCCTCGTCCTATCTTGTATTGAAGGTGTATGCTATTGGTCATCTTGAGAGGGGTGATTATTTTGTAATGTTGCCTGTGGCGCTGGGGTCACTCCTGATTTGCGGCATGTTCATGGCGATTGTGATTAAAGGAATGAAATCCGATCAGTAGGCTGCGCCTGGAGCATCACGCGCGACGTATGGTTCCGACAGGTTATTGCATGGGTATCACTATTCACGATTTCCAGCTGGTTGGAATTCGTCTTGATCCGCTGTCAGGTGTGACTGTTTCTCTGTTCGATGAATCTTCGCGGGCATCCTATGATTTGGTCTTTGGCCAAGTCAGGAGAGCAAGCGTTGATGGTTTCTCTAGCCAGAATGTCGTGCTCGATCTCAAGGTCTTCAATCGAAAGGATGATTACTTTGAATTCAAGCGGTGTTGCTTCCTCCTTGGCCTAGATCCAGTGGCTGCCAGGGAAATTGTCGATGGTGACACCTTGGTCTTCATTGAGGCCTCTGTCGGCGCAGAGATTGCACTTCTAGTAGAGGGCACTTGGGATAGCCGGTTGATTCCTGTCAAGTCATGATTCCTGATCTGTCGAGCGCATCGCTCCAAGACGCACGCACCGCTTGGCTTGTAGGTCGACAGGGATCTGACGGAGAGATGGATTGTGGGACGGACCACCATCGGGCCAACGCAATGGGCTCTACCGTGCGTGCAGCCCGATGAACATCATGGATCCTGTACTCAGCGAACTGCTTTCCCGGCTCGGTGTCGGCACTGACTTCGGCGATACGGTGCTGACTTGTCCGGAGACCCAAGGGGCCTATGAGGACACGCCCCTGCATGTGGTGGCCTATTACAACGATGTGGCCCTCCTCAGCGCATTGATGCCCTTCGTGACTACCATCGATGCGCGTGGTGATCTTGATCTGACGCCGCTGGCAAGAGCTTTGATGATGTGGTGCGTATGGTCGACGCCGCAGATGGAACCTGCTGATGGAAACTTCTGAAAAGAGGTTTTACCGATGCGCCTGATGACCTTCATCTGTCCACTTTGTGGCGCTAGCGGGCAGCGCTTTCCCCTGAGATTTGCTGGGAGGCGTCAAGCAAAGATGTCCTGCCGGAGGTGTCGCGTCGAGCTTCGTTCAGACCCGCGGTTGGGCACGTACACGCTCTATCTTCTGTACACACAGGTCGTCATCCTGGTGGCGGCATTGCCGCTGATCGGGGCCAGTGTCGCGGGTGAATGGGTACGGCTGGGAACGATCTGTCTGGTAGTGCTGGTGCTGTGCTGGTTCCCGGGCGTGATCAGGCACGCACGAAGTCCGATCGTGCGCGCCTGCCGGGATGCCGATTACAATGCGCGCAGGCCAGGTGCTTCGACTGCGCACGCTGCCGCAAATCCGGAGCAGCGTAGCGACACGCCAAGTGCCAGCCCATGATAGGGAAGTCAAGAAATGACATACCATCTTGGGCGCGAGGTGCAGTCCCTGAATCGTTTTGCAGAACGGGTTGCAGATGGTAACTAACATTTGGCCGGCCCTTTCTGGGGCTCTCATGTCCATGCCGAAGGCTGGCATCTTGCGTGCAGCGGTGCTGCTCTTGCCAATGCTAGGGGGCTGCAGCATTCACCAGTTTCAACATACGGAATGGAAGTCGGACTGGGTAGATGTTTCGTCCGGTGCAATTTTCCCTGGCAATTCAACGACTCTGCCGCTTGACCGCGTTTCCATACTTGATCCTGATAGTGAAGCAGCCATTGCGAAGTGGATGTTGGAGCATTCGCTGGTCGTGGTATCGGCATCAGAGGTTGAAGGGAAGATCGGTCCAATGCCGTTGAGTGACCTGAAGCCAGCGCCCGGGGAGAGCGTCTATCTCGTCAGGGCCGCTTCGGATGAAGGTAGGGGCAAGTTCATCGGCTACGTCAACGACTAGGGACTTCTCATCATGTACGGGGTGATGGGGGGCTGCGGTGAGCAGAAGCAACGGGTGGCTGCCGTGAGTCTTCGGGAGAAGCCCGCCAACGTATTCGGCCGATGCTCGGCGGCGCTATAGTGCGCTGAAGCGTCGAGCTCCGCCTACTGCCTGGCGGATGACGCCAGTGTGCGACCAATGGCGCGCTCGGCAACCGCAAGGGAGATCGGTGCAGCGCGACCAATGCGTTCGAGCAGATTGTTCTGGGGAGCTAATGGAAAGCAGTCAAATGAAATCGGGGTTGCTCAGGAGTTCTCTCGATGCCAAAGGCTTCTTCCTACGCGCTTTGTCTTTCGCGTCCGTCTGCGTGCTCGCCCTGAGCGGATGCGAGAATGACCGGTTAGGGGAGCTGCAGCTGAAACCCATCTACGCTGAGCTGAGTAGTGCGTACTACGGTGGGATGTGCGAGGGTGCAGCCGGTCCAGATGCCAGTATCGAGAAGGTTCGTGCGGTGCGCATTGGAACAATCGCTGGTGACTGCGCAGTGCTCTATTTGGATGGAGTAGATAGGAACGGTGAGCCCGTGATCTATGGAGTGAAAACCGGGGATCGGCCTGAATGTGCTGGATTGATACGGAAGCTCGAAGTCGGACGGGCAAGTGCGGCCGTTCTCGGCAGGGCGCGGGAAATATGCAGGTGGTGATTCCCATATCTTCTCCGTATCCTTCTAGCGTGGGGGCGCAGATACCCGCTTTGGGCCGGCAGTCGCAATCTTCTTTTCAGTGCCACCCTGGCCTTATGAAATTCGAATTTGGCGTCTAGTATGAAGATGAATTTGGACACCTTGGAAAAGGTCTCATCAATATTGTTCGACGCGCTGCGCTCCAGGGGCTTGCAAGAGATTGAAGTGGAGGACGTGTTCTACCGCGTGGTGCCATGGTCGGAACGCCACTCCATGGGCGGTGAGCGGGTGGAGCTTGAAGTTGGAAGTCTTTTCGATGACTACTCTGATATTCAAAGAGTAGCGTCGGGGCAGCAGGAGCCACTGGCCTATCATCTATCTGCTTTGGCCTGCCTCCCCTACGAGATAGGGGGGAGGATGAGTGAAGAAGTGTGATTGCAGATAGGCGTGCACGTGCCGGAGCATCCCATGCGCCGCGTGATCGCTTTGAGCTTGAAGAAGAAGCCCACCCGTGTCTTCGCAGGATGTTCTGCAGCGCGCTGACAGCTCTGTTCGTTGTCGCCGCTCCAGAGTAATCAGCGCAAAGGCTGGAATGGGGCGCGTCATTCAAATGACTTGGTTGAATGGACGGTGATTTACCATGGAGCTTGAAGCGAAAAAGGTAATTTTCTTTTCTCAACAGGATGAACGGTTCTTCTTCGAGTGGATTGGTCGAATCGGCTGCATCGGTAATGTGGTCGGCAGAGGGGATGTCATCTATCTATCCCTGGATCCAGATGCGGTTCTGGAGGAGGACGTCTGGGAACTGGCCGCATTGTTCAGGAGGTATCGGATTCCACTGGCCCAGCTGCGAACGCTGGAGGCAGGCAGGTACTCTCGAGCGCTGCGCGATGCCTTGCGCGAGTAGAGTGCCAAGCGGGAGGCAAGGTGCATGAGCTCCCGCACTCCTCCACAAAAGAACGCGATCGGGCTGCACGCCCTCGGAGAGGTACAAGATGAAAGCCAGGCAGATTCTTCGGTACGGGCTGGCCTACGCGGTGTCGTGTGGAGCACTCTGGCTGTTCCTGCACTTTGTGGGCAGGGCGCTTTACGCCTTCGACTCACATCAGGTTTTCTTCTGGCTGTATGCCGTCAGCCTTTTGTTGCTGGGAATCTGCGCACGGGTTCCCGCCGCGGGCCGCCTTACAATCAGGCGGCTTGCCAAGGGGGCTGGCTTGGGGCTGCTCGCGGGCCTTCTGGCCCAGGTCGTGGTGCTTGTACTGGAAGCCTATAGATTCAGCGGATTAAGCCCATCGCTGCTCTGGCAGGTACCGGTTTCGCTGACGGTGATGAGCGTCGTGCTGCTCACGCCGCTCTGGGGCGCAGTGCTGGTTGCCCTCACTGCCGAACACCGCCGCGACAACCACCCACGTCAGGCCTCGAAGCCATGAAGCACCTGAACGCCTTCTGCCTCGTGGTTGCACTGACATCCTGTGCAGCGCATCCGAACCGCACCACAGAGTGTCAGCCGGCCCAATTCACTTACATCGGCACCGAGAGCGTCGACGGGCTGACCTACGGGCGCTTCCAGGTCACCCACAATGCTGATCAGCCGCTTCAGCTGTGGGTGGATGAGAGACGCAGGTTGAACCCAAGGACCGCTCGCGCAGAGATGAGGCGCACAGGCGAGGATGCCTGGCGGCCTTACAACGTGATCCTTGAGGAAATCACACCGGGAGCGATCGGGCTGTCGATCGGGCAGGATGAACAGCAGACCGTTCTGTTCGATGGTGATGGCCTGTTCCTGCCCGGCGCATCCAGCGCGGGCGCGAATTACTCCATCGTGGTACAGGACGCTGCCGGTTGCGAGCATCGCTCGGCAACGTTCATTCCCTGACCTTTCTGGCGGCGCGCCGGCCAGGCAACGAAGGAAAAATGGCGCGCCCGGAGGGATTCGAACCCCCGACCAATGGCTTCGGAAGCCACTACTCTATCCGGCTGAGCTACGGGCGCGTTGTAGAACCGCCGCGCCGTCGGCCAGTGCCGGGGCGGGCATCGCAGCGCCATGAGGCGGTGCGGGACCGGCATTCTATCCAGTTTCGTCGAACAAATCTCCCCCCACCGGCAAAGCCCTGCCAGAGGGGCAGGAGTATCCTATCGCCATGGCTGATACCCCCCTCACTTCGCCGCAGTCGCCGGCGACGCCGCGTTGGCGGCATTACTGGAGTCTGATGCGCGCTGATCGCCCGATCGGCACGTTGCTGCTGCTGTGGCCCACGTGGTGGGCGTTATGGCTGGCTGCCGGCGGCCTGCCGCCGCTGTGGACGCTGTTCGTGTTCACCGCCGGCGTGTGGCTGACCCGCTCGGCCGGTTGCGTCATCAACGACTACGCTGACCGCTGGCTCGACCCGCATGTGGAGCGCACCAAGGCGCGGCCGCTGGCCACCGGCGCGATCAGCGGTCGCGCCGCGCTGGCGCTGTTCGCCGTACTGATGCTGGTGGCCTTCGGCCTGGTGCTGACCCTGAACGGGCTGACCATCGGCCTGAGCTTCATCGGCGTGTTCCTGGCCGCCAGCTATCCGTACCTGAAGCGCTACACCCATCTGCCGCAGGTCTACCTGGGCATGTCGTTCGGCTGGGGCATCCCGATGGCGTTCGCCGCCGTGCAGGGCGAGGTGCCGATGCTGGGCTGGCTGCTGTATGCCGGCAACATCCTGTGGTCGACCGCCTACGACACCTGGTATGCCATGGTCGACCGCGAGGACGACCTGAAGATGGGCTCGCACTCCACCGCGATCCTGTTCGGTGATCTCGATCTGGTCATCCAGGGCGTGCTGTACGCGCTGTTCCTGGCCACCATGGCGCTGGTTGGCGTGCGCGGCGGGCTGGGTGGCTACTACCTGGCCGGCGTGGCCGTGGCCACCGCGCTGGTGGTGTACGAATTCTGGATCTGCCGCAACCGCGAGCGCGGCCCGTGTTTCAAGGCGTTCCTGCACAACAACTGGGTCGGCGCCGCGCTGTTTGCCGGTATCGCCGTGGACCTGGCGCTGCGCTGACCCCAGGGGTTGGTAGAGCCGGCCGCTGGCCGGCTGCACCCGTGCGCGATCCCGAGTTTGCCGGCCAGCGGCCGGCACTACCGCCACCTACGACCAATAGGTGGCAGACAGCCCACACCCCACCGCCCAGAATCGGTCCATCGAACCTGGGAGGGTAGGCGATGGCCTCGACGGCAGCAGTACAGGACGGCTGGATGGCGCGCGCAGCGCTGCGCTCGGCCGCCTGGGCGGAAAAGTGGTTCCCCGATGCGTATGTGTTCGCGGTGCTGGGCGTGGTCATTGTCGCGCTGGCCGCGATGGGCTTCGGTTCGACCCCTCAGGCCACCGCCAGCGCCTTTGGTGACGGCTTCTGGAGCCTGATCCCCTTCACCATGCAGATGGCCTTTGTGGTCATCGGCGGCTACGCCGTGGCGACCGCGCCGGTGGTCGCACGCTTCATCGACTTCCTGGCCCGGGTGCCGCGCACCGGTCGCGGTGCGGTGGTGTACGTGGGCCTGGTCAGCATGCTCGCCTCGCTGCTCAGCTGGGGCTTCTCGCTGGTGTTCGGTGGCCTGCTGGTCCGCGCGCTGGCCCGTCGCACCGAACTGCGCATGGACTACCGCGCCGCCGGTGCGTCGGCCTATCTCGGCCTGGGCGCAGTGTGGGCGATGGGGCTGAGCTCGTCGGCCGCACAGTTGCAGGCCAACCCGGCCAGCATGCCGCCGGGGCTGGTGGAGATCACCGGCGTATTGCCGTTCACCGAAACCATCTTTCTGTGGCAGTCGATCGCCCTGACCGCAGTGCTGATCCTTGTCTCGCTGCTGATCGCCTGGCTGACCGCGCCTGCAGCCGGCAGTGCGCGTACCGCCGAGGAATTTCCCGGCGCTGCGCAGGCCGAGCCGGAACCGCTGCAGCGACGCACGCGCCCGGGCGAATGGCTGGAATACAGCCCGCTGCTGACCGTGCTGCTCTCGCTGCTGGCGTTCGGCTGGCTGTTCAACGAGTTCGCCAACAAGCCGGTGGTGACTGCCATCGCCAACCTCAACACCTACAACTTCCTTTTCATTTCGCTGGGCCTGCTGCTGCACTGGCGCCCGCGCAGCTTCCTCAACGCTGTGGCCAAGGCGGTGCCGAGCACCACCGGCGTGCTGATCCAGTTCCCGCTGTACGGCGGTATCGCGATGATCCTCACCCACGCCGCCGGTGGTGACGGGCAGACCCTGGCGCACCGGCTGTCGAGCCTGTTCGTGCACGTGGCCAGCACCGATAGCTTCGCGCTGGTGATGGGCATCTACTCGGCGGTGCTGGGCTTCTTCGTGCCGTCCGGTGGCGGCAAGTGGATCATCGAGGCGCCGTACGTGATGCAGGCCGCCAACGAGCTGAAGGCGCACCTGGGCTGGGCAGTGCAGGTCTACAACGCGGCCGAAGCGCTGCCGAACCTGATCAACCCGTTCTGGATGCTGCCATTGCTGGGCGTGCTGGGGCTGAAGGCACGCGACATCGTGGGCTTCACCTTCATCCAGTTGCTGGTGCACATCCCGCTGGTGCTGGGCCTGTTGTGGCTGCTGGGCATGACCCTGGCGTATGTGCCGCCGGTGATGTCGTGAGTGCAGGGCTGGCGTCCGTGCGCGAGCAGGACGCCAGCTCCGTTCAGCGCGTGTTTCCAGCAGAGCACGCCATGAATGCGCGCAGTCGCGCTGACGGCATGAGCACATGCCGAACCCATATGAATCCTTCATCGGCTTGTGCCGCAAGGGGCTTTGCCCGTTCATTCACGCGCGTACACACCAATGTAGCCGCCCACCAACGCGCGATTAACTCTTCGCTGCAGACGATGGCCCCGTCCACCGCATTCCGCGTGTGGCTTTGGAGATCGGACATGGCACAGCAGAACCAGAACCCGAACCAGAAGCAGCAGGGCCAGCAGAACCAGCAGGATCAGCAGCAGGGGCGTGGCCGCGACCAGCAGCAGCAACAGCAGCAGGAACAGCAGCAGCGCAACCAGCGCAACCAGCAACAGGGTGGGCAGGACGAGGAGGAGTGACTTCGGTACCCACTTCCTGTGATGCGCGAAGCCCCGCCCCGTGCGGGGCTTCGCTTATTCCAGCACGCCAATGCGTTGCAGCACCGGCGCTGCTGACATGTCGTTCGGGTTGGTGCCTGGCTGATCCTGCGGCACCTCCATGCCCATGGCGCGGTAGAGATCGACCCAGTGCTGTGCGATCTGCCCGGTCTTCGGGTTGCGGAAGTTCATCGGCTGCAGTGCGAACACATGGTGCGCACGGAACGCACGTTCGATGAAATCCGAACAGTAGTAGCTGTCCTCATTCAACACATACGACGTGTTGTAGGGCTTGCCCAGCATCATGCGTGCGGTCGCGATCGCATCCTTGATGGCAGCCTGCTGCGATGCGCGCAGCCGATAGACCACGACCTGCCGCTGCTTGCCTCGGGCGTCCTCGCGGAACTGATCCAGCGTCTGCCGGCGCGAGCCTTTCTCATCCGCATGCAGTACCTCCCAGCCGTCTGGCGCCGCAGCGACCAGGGCCACGTGATCGAAGCTGGGTGCGCCCTGCTTGCCGGTGGCATCGTCGATGGCCGCGCTCAGGCCGGCATTGCCGGCGGTGACGAACAGCAGATCGCCTTCCCGGACCTCCAGCGCGGCCGCACCACCAGGCCACAGCGTTGGCAGCAGCAGGGAGAGGGCAAGCAGGAATGCGCGCATGGGGCCAGGGTCGAAGCGTGTGCGGCGTAGTCTAACGGCTGCTGCGATGACGTTGATTTCAGAATTAGTGTGATATTAGTCACAATTCGGCATGTCGGGATATTCCTGACAGCGGATGTTGAAACTGAATTGACCGAGGCATGGCTATCCTTGCCTCCCTACCGCGCCGGAACCGCGCGCGACCGCCCGGAATCAGGAGGATCCCGTGAACCAGCTCCGCCCCGTTGCCCTGCTTGCGCTTGCCCTGGGGCTTGCGCTGTCCGGCTGCAAGCCTGCGCCCCAGGCAGCCCCCGCTGACGCCGCCGCACCGGCTCCGACCAGCACGGCCACTGCCACGACGCCGGCCACGCCGGTTGCCGCGGCCCCGGCAGAGGCTTCTGCCAGCTGCCCCCATCCGGTCTTCGACGACTTCCTCAAGCATTTCGGCAACGAGATCGCGCTGCAGGAAACGTCCACTGCCGATCCGCTGCTGGACAGCCACATCGACAGCGAAGCCGAGCCGGAGCCACGCAAGGTGGAGGAGAAGGTGCCGCTTGCCAAGGTCGAATGGCCGGTGATGCCGGACCCGGCCACGCTGCAGCGCCAGGGCCGCGAGATGCAGGTCACCCGCCTGCCCGATGGCCAGGTACAGGTGCAGATGCGCACTCCCGATACCAGTGACCAGCAGATCTACACCTTTGCCCAGAAGCCGTGCTGGCAACTGGTCAAGCGTGAGGACGAATCGATCTGACCCCTGAGCGACCGCCTGCGAGCGGTCGTGTGATTCACCCAAGGAGCCCCGCATGCGTCTGTCTCCCGTTGCCCCCGTACTGGCCCTGATGCTTGCTGCCTGCAGCGGCCCTGAGGCGGCTGCACCGGCGGCCCCTGCTTCCACTGACCCGGCAGCGACGCCGGCCGCACCTGCGGCTGCCGTTGCGGACCATTCCACCTCTCTTACGCGCGACGAGACCGGCATGCATATCGATTGCCAAGGCACCCGCCTGCACCTGGCGGCCCAGCCCACCCAAGACACGGACGCTTCCCGGCTGACCACGCTGGAAATTGAAAAGGACGGCGCACGCCAGGCCATTGCTGCGCCCAAGGAGATGGACGGCTATACCGCCGTTGGCCTGGCCTGCGTGCAGGACCGCAGCGGTACGCCGTACTTCGTCGTGCAGTACGGTGAACTGCCGTTCGGCTGCAGCTTCTGCGAGTGGTACTACCTGTACGACGCCAGTGGCCGCCAGTTGACCCACAGCACACCGCCGCTGCGCGGCGCGGAAGGCGAGGAGCAGGAGCCCAACAACGACGAGTACGAGAAGTTGATCGACTCGCTCGGCATCAAGCACCCGGAGGTGAACTACATCGAAGACTGAGCGCAGCGGCAGGACGTCGCACGCGCGCTGTGAACGCAGCACTGCAGTACCGCAGTACCAGAAGTACCAGGAGCAGTACCCCTTAAGGAAATCCCCCTTTTCATAGAATGGATAGCACACACATGGCAGACATCTACCAGGACATGGTCCAGCCCCGCGGGGCGGCCTACAGCAGTGACCGCATCAAACCGTGGAGCCACTACCGCGAGCCGATCGACCAGAGCGACGGCCGCCTGCATGGCAACTCCCGCCGGTGGGGCGATGCGACCCCGGAAGTACAGTCACGGGTGATCGACACGATCATCGAGTCGGCGCGCGAGAAGGGCCTGACCCCGCGCGAAACGGCGCACGTACTGGCCATCGCCCGCGTTGAATCGGGCTTCAACCCCGATGCCGCCGCTGGCACCACCTCGGCCTCGGGCCTGGGCCAGTTCATCGACAAGACCGGCAACCACTACCACCTCAACAACCGCAACCGCTTCGACGTCGGCGCACAGTCCGATGCACTGGTTGACCATTACATCGATAACCGCACGCTGGCGCACAAGCGCGGCCAGGGTGAGGAGTACATCTACAAGTACCACCACGACGGCCCGACCCGCGATTACGGCGGCCTCACCCTGTCTGAAAAGAAGGTGATGCCGTACGTGGACAAGTACGAGCGGTTCGTGGAGCAGCGCCTGGGACTGACCCAGGGCCAGTCCCAGGGCAGCCACGCGGCCCCCACCGTAGCTGCGGCCACGCACGCGCAGGCCAAGCCGGCAGCGGCGCATGCCGAAGGCCAGACCCGCAACTTCGAGCAGACGATGCAGGTGATGCTGCCCCCGCAGAACGGGGTCAAGCCGCACAT
Source organism: Stenotrophomonas sp. AR029 (assembly GCF_047520695.2). Taxonomy (NCBI): domain Bacteria; kingdom Pseudomonadati; phylum Pseudomonadota; class Gammaproteobacteria; order Lysobacterales; family Lysobacteraceae; genus Stenotrophomonas; species Stenotrophomonas sp. AR029. The sequence goes on from NZ_JAXBQQ020000001.1 coordinate 820,011, forward strand.
TACCGGTGAGTTCGGCGAACACCGCGCGCACAAGCCGCACGGTGGCACCGACTTCAACTATGTCGGCGGCCAGCACGGCCGTAATCTGCAGCACCCGACCGTCAACGCGCCGATCTCCGGAACGGTGACGTTCGTCGGTGGCGACTACGGTACGGTGAAGATCAGGGATGCACAGGGCAACTCGCACGAGATCCTGCACCTGCAGTCGACCCAGGTGAAGGAAGGCCAGCCGATCAAGGCGGGCGAGCCGATCGGCACCATGGGCGGGCGTGGCCCGGGCGGTGCGGGTCAGTATGCCCAGCACGTGCATTACCAGTTGAAGGATCCGCACGGCAAGCTGCTCAGCCCGCAGGACTTCTGGGACCACGGCAAGCTGAAGGAAACCGGCAAGGGTGGCCATTCGCATGATGCCGACCACAACGGTGTGCTGCGCCAGGGGGCCAAGGGCGAGGAAGTGACTGCGCTGCAGAAGGAACTCAACCGCCTGGGCGTGCGCGACGGCCAAGGCAATCCGCTGAGCGAGGACGGCAAGTTCGGTGCCAATACCAAGGACGCACTGATCGCCTACCAGAAGCAGCACGGGCTCTCCGCCGACGGCGTGGCGGGTCCGGCGACGCTGGGCAAGCTGGCCGAAGGCCGCAGCCATGCCGAGGCGGCGCCGAAGGGGCCGCAGCTGGGCGACAAGGCGCATCCGGATACGCCGCTGCACAATGCGATCCGTGGCCACATGCCGGGCATGATCTCCAACGAGATGAGCGCGCATGTGACCGCCCAGGCCAAGGCCGCCGGCATCGATTCGCCGGAAAAGCTGCAGGGCGTCACCGTGCAGGATGGCAAGGCCTTCGTCGTGGGCACCGTTCCCGGCTTCCGTACTGCGGTGGACATGACCCAGGCGGCACCGAGCCTGCAGGAGACCAGCGCTGCAATGCTGGCCAAGCATGAGCCTTCGCAGCAACACGTGCAGGACGAGCAGCAGCGGGTGGCCATGGGCCGTTGACCGCTGCGTGTGAAGAAGTGTGTGGTAAAGGAGGCCGGCCGGGGTAATCCGGCCGGCTTTTCCGTTCATGGGGCAAGGACATACACGGATGCCGTTTCGCATGATGCACAGCACCGCCATTGCAAGGCACGGCGTCCACATGAGCCGGGTGCTGCCGTGGCGCAACGCATGGCAGTGGGTAGGGCTGGCACTGCTGCTCTGCCTGCTGCCGCTGCCAGTGCTGGCGGCGGCCCCGATTCCGGCACTGGACGACCCGGTGGTGGACACCGCCAACGCACTGTCCGCCAGCACCCGCGCCACGCTGCGCGAGCAGGCATTGCAGCTGCAGGCACGCAAAGGCGCGCAACTGCAGGTGCTGGTGGTGCCCAGTGTTGGCGATGACGGCATCGAAGCCTATGCACAGCGTGTCTTCGACCAGTGGCAGCTGGGCCGCGCCGGTGTCGATGACGGGGTGTTGCTGCTGGTGGCGGTGCAGGACAGGCGCGTACGCATCCAGACCGGCTATGGCCTGGAAGGCACCATTCCCGATGCCTATGCCGCGCGCATCATCGACAAGGCGATCGTGCCGCGCCTGCGCGAAGGAGACCTGGACCAGGGCATGCTGGACGGCAGCAAGGTGCTGGTGGCGCTGATCGATGGCGAGCCGCTGCCGCCCGAGCAGGATTCATCCGCACGCAACCTGTTGCCAGCGGATTGGCGTACAGGGGATTCGGTCGTCGCCCTGACGTTGCTGGTGGGGTTCCTGGCCGGTCTGTGGCGATCACCGCCACGCCTGCTGGCCACCAGGACCGAGGCCGAGTTCAGCGGTAAGCGCCGTGAGCGGCGGCGCAAGGCACTGGCAGCCAATGCGGCAATGCCCAGGCCGAATTGGCCGACATTGCCTGCTTGGGGCAGACCGTTGCTGGTAACGGCAGTGATGGCCGCTGGGTTGGTTTCGGCGACGCTGCTGCTGCCGCGGCATGTGCTGCCTGCGCTGTTCTTCGTGCTGTTACCGGCCGTACCGGTGGCGGCGCTGCTGGGGTGGTGCTGGCGTCGCAGCCGTGGTGTGCGCATCGTGCTGTCCGGCATGTTGGCCGTCAGTATCGGTTTCTTCATGGTGATGCTGGTTCGTGGTCAGTTGCCGCCCAGCCTTGCCCTGCACACGTTGCTGAACCTGGCGGTCGCCATTGCTGCCATGCTGGTGTTCTTCCTGGTGCAGGCCGGCCGCGCGCGCTGGCGGAAGAACCGCAACAGCTTCGCCGTGCGCCTGGTGGTGCTGGTGCTGTTGACCGGCGGCTATGCGCTGGGCGCGCTGCTGGCCATCGACCGGGCCGGCGACGAGAACGCACGCGTGTTGGCGACGATCGTGTCCTGCGCAAGCACGCTGTTCCTGTACTTCATCTGGGTGTTCACCCTGCTGCCCGGCGAAAAAGCACGCAGCGGACAAAGGTCGTCCCAAGGCTACCGTTCCTCGTCCAGCACCTCGTCGTCGAGTTCGTCCTCGAGCAGTTCCGGCGGCTGGTCCGGTGGCGGTGGTCGCAGCGGCGGTGGCGGCGCTTCGGGCAGCTGGTAGCTCAGGCCGCCCACACCCGCCAGCCCAGCGCCGCATCGCGCAGCTCGCCGCTGCCGCTCACATCACCCACCTGCAACTGCACGCCCTGCGCATTGGGCAGGTCTTTCTGCTCGGGGAACCAACGACGGTCGGCGGCGACGATGATCAGCAGGCCCTCGTCGTCGCCCATCGGCGCGAACTGCGGCGACGGCGGGCTGATCGGCTGCAGGCCGAAGCGCTGGCTGGACTGTTCGCGCACCGCATCGACATCGTGGCTGGGCAGGCCAACCTCGCTCAGGCAGGTCAGCTCGCTGCCATGGAAAGCGCCTGCGCGCGTGCTGACTGGCAGACGGCGCCGGCCGATCAACTCGAGGATCAGGCCGTCGGGACCGGTGAAGTACACCGACTGCGACTGCCAGCTGCTCTCCAGCGCAAAGTAATCCAGGCCCTCAGGATTACGTTGCAGCGGGGTACGTTCGCGCAACCAGGCCATCGCCTCGCTGAAGCGGTTGTCCGGTACGTTGAAGGCCAGGTGCACGCCACCGACGGGGTGATCACCCGCCGCCTGCAGTTCGATCGTGCTCCAGCCGATGTGCACATGGTTGCCGACCACGCGCTGCTGCAGCACATCGTGGAAATACGCGGCGACGGTGGCGACGTCGGACACCGGCAGGGTGAGGTGAAGCAGGCGCATGACCGATTCTCCATGGACGCGCTCACTGTAACGCTGGGGCCTGCCCGGCGGCCACTAGCGCAGTGAATGGTTGAAGAATCGTATTGCTGCGTCCACTGCCTGCGCGTGGGTCTGTGCCTTCGGCACCGACGCCCTGCACAGGTCCTGCAGCCGCCGCTGTCCGGTCGGGGTGCATGCGGCGAGGAAATCGTAATGGCCGACACCGGGCAGCGCCTGCAGTGCAGCGCCCGCAATCACCGCACGCGCAGCCTCGCCATTGCTCTGCGGTGGCGCAACCGTGTCAGCCTCGCCCAGTACGATCGACACGGGCTGTTCCAGCGAGGAGAGCTGCTCGGGCGCAAAGGCCTGCACGATTGCCGGTGCCAGCAGGAACACCGCGCGCACGCCGGGAATGGCGCGCGCGTCGTTGGCGTGGGACATCCACGGCGACAGCTCGGGCGACGCCGCAGCGGCAACACGCGCCTCCATCGTGTGCGTGGCCGCTTCCTGCTGGGGCCGGCAGACGCCGTCATCCGGATGCGCCGTGCAGAAGGCCAGCAGTCGCTGCAGGTCCGGTCGCGCACCGGCCGCCACCAGTGCGGTGTAGCCGCCGGCCGAGAATCCGGCGACCCCCAGGCGCTCAGGATCGACATGCGGGCCCAGCACCGGATCGGCCTGCACAGCCGCCAGTGCGGCACGCAGGTCATCGGCGCGCAGCCAGATCAGTACGCTGCCGGGCAGGGTCATGCTGTCAACGCCGTTGTTGCCCGGATGATCGACTGCGATCACCAGATAGCCTGCCCGCGCCAACGCGGTGCCCAGCCAGCCCATCATGCGCGCGCTGCCGCCGTTGCCATGGGAGAGCAGCAAGGTCGGCAGGCGATCACCGGCGACCGGCGCATCCCTGGACGACCGGCCGACGTCGAACAGCGGCGCGTCGGGTGGACCGATGGTCAGCGCGGTTTCCCGGCTGCCTGCAGGTGCCGGATACCAGACCGTGTAGCGCAGCGCGTCACGGTGCTCTGCGTCGCGCACGGCGGCGCTGGCCAGCGTCGTCGTGCCGTGGCGCTCGCCGGCGACGCCGCTTTCGCGGGCGGCGCCGACGCTCGCGAACGCCAGCAGCATTCCTCCCAGCACAGCAGCGGTCATGCGCATCTTCAACTCCTTGTCAGTGGTGACGGTCGTCGACGGGCAGCCAGATCTCCACGCCGCCGTTGCCGCTGTGCTCGTCGAACCGGGCGTCGTAGCGCTCCAGGTCCGGCGCATCGGCAAGGCTCAGGTTGGACGCAGGGAGATAATGATCCAGCAACCAGAACCAGGTCGAGCGGATGGCCGAGATGTGTCCGCCGTGCCAAGCCACCAGGTAGCGGCGCGCCGGAATGTCCACGCGTCGCCAGTGCGCAGGCACGCTCGGCACCGTGCTTGCCGGTAGTGCCGCAATGTAGTCGAAGCCACCATCGTCATCACTGTTGCAGCACACGCCGAAGCTGATCGGCGCCGGCATCGGCCATTCGCGGTTGAGCTGCGCCCACTGGCCAGGAATCGCGCCACCACTGTCGCGGGTATGCCGCATGCCGATGCCGGCCACCTGGAACGCGGGCGTCTCAAGCAGGCGGGGCGCTTCAATGCAGGCGGACGGGGCCTCGTCCACGCGGATCGCCTGCACCAGCGCCAGCCCATCGGTGCCCTGTTCGCGTACGCGCTCCGGCGTCTGTCCGAACTGTTCGCTGAAGGCACGCGTGAAGGCTGCATGGGTGGTATAGCCGGCACCCAGCGCCACCTGCAGGATGTCGTTGGCGCCGTTGGCCAACTGCTGCGCGGCAGCGGTCAGGCGGCGCCCGCGCAGGTAGCGCACCACCGGGGTGCCGGTGCGGGCCTGGAACAGACGTGACAGATGAAACGGCGACAGGCCGGCCGCAGCGGCAATGTCGGCCAGCGCCAAGGGCTGGTCCGCATGGGTTTCGATGTACCACAACGCCTTGCCTGCCGCGCTCATCCTGCCGTTCCCCGGATCCAATGCCGGCACAGTAGCGGATCGGCAGGCGCGGCGTTTAGCAGTTCTTGCGCCTGTGCGGATTCAAGCTGTCGTACTGACGTCATGCCTCCTTCACACATCGCGCCGAGACTGCGCGCCTTGTCCAGGCCTGTTGTGTGCGCACAGGTGCTGGCCCTGTCGCGTCCTCCCGGAGCCCTGCCGTGCATCGTTCGAAGCTTTCGCGTTCCATCCTCCTTGCCCTTTCCATGGCCAGCGCAGGAGGCGCGATCGCAGCGGAAGCCGATGCGGTCGATGCCGCCGGCGGCAGCCGCGCCGCGCCCACCCAGCTCGACGCGATGCTGGTCACCGGTACCCGCGCGTCCAACCGCACCCAGTTCGAAACGCTGGCGCCGGTGGACGTGTTCAGCAAGGAAGACATCACGTCCGTCGAATCCACCGACCTGAAGGACGTGCTGGCCCAGCTGGTGCCGTCGTTCGTGGTGCAGCGCCTGCCGATGGCGGACGGCCAGGTGTTCGTGCGTCCGGCCACGCTGCGTGGCCTGTCGCCGGACCAGACCCTGGTGCTGGTCAACGGTCGCCGCTTCCATCGCAGCGCGCTGCTCGGCAACCGCGGTGCGCAGGCGGCTGATCTGGCACAGATTCCCACCAGCGCGATCAAGCGCATCGAGGTGCTGCGTGATGGCGCGTCGGCGCAGTACGGCTCGGATGCCATCGCCGGTGTCATCAACATCATCCTCGAAGAGGGGCCCGGCACCGAGATCACCGCCGGCTATTCGCAGTACGCGCAGGGCGACGGTGCCTCGCGCGATTTCAGTGCGCGCACCGGCTGGTCGCTGGGCGACTATGGCAGCCTGGTGCTGTTCGCCGAATCGTCCAACTCAGACGCCACCTCGCGCACGCGCCAGCGCCCGGATGCGATCGCCTTCCAGGCTGCACATCCGGAGCTGGACGTGCCCAATCCGGTGCAGCGCTGGGGCCAGCCGGAACTGGAAAGCCGCCGCGTCGGCTTCAACGTGAAGGCCCATGCCAACGACACGCTGGAGCTGTATGCGTTCGGCCTGTACAGCCACAGCGATGGTGTCAGCGATTTCAACTGGCGCAACCCGGACACCACCACCGGCGCCTACCGCACCACGGCGATCTTCCCGGGCTGGAACCTGCGTTCGATCTATCCGGTGGGCTTCAGCCCGCAGTACGGCAACACGCAGAACGACCTGCAGCTGGTCGGCGGCCTGCGTGGCGAGATCACGCCGAAGCTACGCTGGGATGTCAGCGCGTCGTATGGCCGCAACGCCATCGACTACAGCCTGAAGAACTCCATCAACGCTTCGCTCGGCCCGGCCAGCCCGACCGCGTTCGATCTTGGCCGCCTGACCCAGACCGAAAAGAACGCCAACGCCGACTTCAACTACGAATGGGACGTGGCCGCGCTGTCCCAGCCGATCAACGTCGCCTTCGGTGGCGAGTTCCGCCAGGAGACCTATCAGGTGCGTGCCGGTGACCCCGCCTCGTACGCCGTGGGTCCTGGCGCGGCTGCAGGCCTGGAGGCAAATTCCAATGGCGCGCCCGGCTTCTCGGCCAGCCAGGCCGGGCAGTGGAGCCAGCGCAGCAGGGCCGCCTACGTGGACATGGAAGTGCCGCTGGGCGAGCGCTGGAGCATCGGTGCGGCCGGCCGCTACGAGGACTTCTCCAGCTTCGGCAGCACGCTGGACGGCAAGCTCTCGGCGCGCTTCGCGATCACCCCGGACGTGGCCCTGCGCGGCACCGTGTCCAGCGGCTTCCGTGCACCGACGCCGGCGCAGCTCAACACCACCAGCACCACCCAGGGGTTGGATACGCGCACGCTGCAGATCTTCACAAGTGGCCGCCTGTCGCCGAACGATCCGCTGGCGCAGCTGCTCGGCGCCAGGCCGCTGAAGCCGGAACAATCGCGTACCGCGTCGCTGGGCCTGACCTGGCGCACCGACCTGGGCCTGTCCGGCTCGGTGGATGTCTACCAGATCAAGCTCAGCGACCGCTTCAGCCAGTCGGCCAGTTTCGCCATTCCGGCCGGTACGCCCAATCCGCTGGGCTATACCTCGGTGAACTATTTCACCAACGACTTCGATACCACCACCACCGGGGTGGACGTGGTCGGCAACTACCTGCGCGACCTCGGCGCCGGCCGCATGACGCTGACCCTGGCCTACAACTACAACCGCACCCGCGTGGACAATGGCAGCACCTCGGTGGCCACCAACGAGACCCAGCGCGTGCTGTTCGAGGATCGCCTGCCCGAGCACAAGGGCAGCCTGACCGGCAGCTGGGACATCGGCGCCTGGTCGCTGATGGCACGCATGCGCTACTACGGCGCCTGGACCGATTCCAGCGGCAATGCAGTGGGCGATATCTACCAGCGCTTCGGCGCGATGAGCTTCCTCGACCTGGCCGTTGGCTATCGCATCAACGAACATCACAGCCTGCGCGTCGGTGCCGACAACGTATTCGACCGCTATCCGGACGAAGCCACCTTCCAGGCCAGTCGCGGCCTGGTCTACTCGCGCAACGCGCCATACGACACCGACGGTGCCAACCTGTACGCACAGTACCGGCTGAGCTTCTGATGGACCCGGCCCGCCGCTCCCTGTTGCGTGCCGGCGCCTTGCTGCCGGCCGCAGCCGCACTTTCTTCACTGCCGGCCATGGCTGCCACGCGTTACGCTGCGTCCATGCAGATTCCCGCAACGACCGTGGCGCCGGACGTGCTGGCCCGCGATGAAAACTACTGGGCCGCCGTGGCCAGCCACTTCGATGTCACCGACGAAGTGAACCATCTGGAGAACGGCTACTGGGGCGCGATGGGCCGCGAGACGCTGGCCAGCTACCAGCGCCACACCGCTGAAGTGAACCGAGGCAATGCCTGGTATGGCCGTCATGCGTTCCCGGCGCAGTACATGGCGGTGCAGCGGCAGGTGGCCGAACTGCTGGGCGTGGGCGCCGACGAGATCGCACTCACCCGCGGTGCCACCGAGGCGATGCTGGCGCTGATCGGCGGCTACAACCGCCTGCAGCCTGGCGACCAGGTGCTGTACGCCGACATCGACTACGACAGCATGATCGGCGCAATGCGCTGGCTGCAGCAGCGCCGCGGCGTGCAGGTCGAGCGCATCGCGCTGCCGGCCGTGCCCGACCATGCGCAGATCCTGCAGGCCTACGAGGCCGCGTTCGCGCGGCTGCCACGCCTGAAACTGGTGCTGCTGACCCAGGTCAGCCATCGCCATGGGCTGGTGCTGCCGGTGGCCGAAATCGCTGAACGTGCGCGCGCACGCGGCATCGACGTGATCGTTGATGCAGCACACGGGTTTGGCCAGATCGACTACGCGGTGCCGCAGCTGAAGTCTGATTTCGTCGGCATCAACCTGCATAAGTGGATCGGTGCGCCGGTCGGCGTCGGCGCGATGTATGTGCGCAAGGGCCGCGTTGCGGACCTGGACCCGTACATGGGCGAGACCGACGATGGCCGCGTGGGCAGCCGTGTGCACACCGGTACGGTCAACTTCGCCGCTTACCTGGCGCTGCCGGAAGCGATCGCGCTGCACCAGCGCATCGGCGCAGCCAACAAGCAGGCGCGCCTGCGCTACCTGCGCGAGCGCTGGACCGTGCCTGCGCGGCAGATGGCGCATATCGAAGTGCTGTCGTCGCCTGATCCGGCGCTGGCCAGCGCATTGGCCAGCTTCCGCCTGCGCGGGCGCACCTCGGTAGAACAGAATCAGGCACTGCAGAAGCGCTTGCTGGATGAGCATCGGATCTTCACCACCCATCGCGATGGCCTGGAGTCGGGTGCCTGCGTGCGGGTGACACCGTCGGTGTTCACCCGACCGGCGCAGATGGATGTGCTGGTACAGGCGCTGGTGGCATTGGGGTAGTGCCGGCCGCTGGCCGGCAACCTCATGATCCGTGCACGCCGTTGCCGGCCAGCGGCCGGCACTACCAGGGCTACCGCTCGATCGCCGGCAGCGCGTCCGACAACAACAACCGGTCAATCCGCCGCAACGCGCTCTCCAGCTGCCGTCGGTCCGCCGCCAGCCCCAACGACAGCCGCACGCCGTGCTGATGCTGCACCCCGGGCGGACAGAACGCCGATGAAGGAGCGATGGCCAGCCCCTGCAGCTGCGCGGTACGCACCAGCGTGGCGTCGGTCCATGGCGCTGGTACCCTGCACCAGGCGTGCAGGCCTTCGGCGCGCAGCAGCAGCGACGGCGCCAGCAGGCAGCGGGCCATGCGCACGCGCTCGCGCGCCTCGGCACGCACCTGCGCCAGCAGCGATTGTGCCGAACCATCCAGCAACAGTTGGCTGGCCAGCGCCGACACCAATGGATGGCCCATCAGCCGCGTCGCCCGCAGCGCGGCGGTCATCGCCTCGGCATGCGCGGCACTCGGGCAGCGCACGAAGGCGGTGCGCAGGCCCGGGCTGATCACCTTCGACAGCGTCGCCACATGGAACACATGGCGCGGTGCCAGCATCGCCAGGGGTACCGGCGCCTCTTCGGCAAGGTGCCAGTACGGATCATCCTCGATCGCCAGTAGGCCTTCACTCTCCAGCACACGCGCCAGCGCTTCGCGCCGCTGCAACGGCAACGTTAGCGCGGTCGGGTTCTGGCAGGTGGGGTTGAGATAGAGCAGCCGCGCGCCACTCCCGCGTGCCTGCTGCAGCAGCGCTTCAGGGCACATGCCGTGTTCGTCGCAGTCCACCGGCAACAGCCGCCGGCCAAGCGCCGCTGCGGCCTGCAGCAGGCCCGGATAGACCAGCGCATCGCACAGGATCGCGTCGCCATCGCGGCCCTGGCTGAGCAGGATCGCGGCCAGCGCCACCTGGGCGCCTTCGGTCAGTAGCAGGCAGGCATCGTCCACCGTGCCCAGCATCGGTTGCAGCCAGCGCGCTGCCGCATGGCGGTCGGTCGGGTTACCGCCGCCCAGGTGGTAGGTCATCAGGTTCGGTGCATTGCTGCGCGCAAGCACGGCGGCGGCGCCGCGGCGCAGGGTCTCGGCCAGCGCGTCGGCATCGGGTACCGGTGGCACGTTCATGCTCAGGTCCACCACCTGGTCGAAGCCAGCCTTGGGTGGTGCGATGAAACTGCCTTGTGGCCCACGCGCTTCGATCAGGCCGCGCTTGCGCGCTTCATCGAATGCCCGCGTTACCGTGGTCAGGTCGACGCCGAGCTGCTGCGCCAACGCGCGCTGCGAGGGAAGGCGCTGCCCCGGTGCAAGACCACCGCGACGCACCGTGCGCTCCAGCGAATTGACGATGCGCAGATAGATCGGCCCGTTGTGCGCGAGCACGTCCTGCACCCATTCGCGCGCTGCGACATCCGGTCGCGGCATGTACGGAGCATGTCGGGGCGTATCGTTGCTTCCAACGGCGGGAGCCTGTCCATAACCATCGGTCGGTTCGGACAGGTGACCGCCGTTGTTGTTTGCGGCGGCCACGCCACCCAGAGCCAGTGATGTCATTGCGCGTCCTCAGCGCTTGGCCTGCCACGGGCAGTAACAGCCCACGGCAAGCAGTCCTTTCGGGCGCACGGATTCGCCGCGCACCAGTCTGTCCAGCAGCGGTTCGACGAAACTGTTGGCCGAGTTGCAGACCATGCCGATGCTGTACGGCCCGGCGTAGGCCAGATGGCCCTGCCGGTCCCAGATCGCCACGGCAGGGCTGGCCGGAATGTGCTCGATGCCATCGATGGTCGGCAGGTTGATCACCTTGTTGCGCAGCGGCTCGGGCAGTTCGCCCTGCGTGCCAGGGCGACGGATCGCGTAGAAGTCGATGCCGGCGCGGCGGTACATGCTGATCAGGTAGCTCAGGTGCGCACCAGTCTCGCGGTTGCACACGCCGCAGGCCGGGTCCCAGAAATGCACCACGCGGATGCGGCCGGTATTACCGGCCAGATCGGCCGGCAGGCGCAGCTGCGAGTCGTCGAAGACGATGGCCTGTTCGGTGAACGTGGACTGCGCGCTGTAGCCGAAGTACTGCCACAGCGCCGCCGCCACGCCGGCCATGAACAGGCAGGCGAGGGCGATCATCGTCGGCAGCAACCAGCGGCGACGCGGCGCGGCTGCGCCCATCAGGACGCGTCCCCGCCGAACTTGTGTACGTACTGCTTGCGCATCTCGCGGCAGGAATCGGCCTGCGCCCGGCGCTGGATCTCGCTACGCGACGGATCCTCGCTGCGCTGCACGCATTGCTCGATGGCGTGGCGTTCGGCGGCCTGCACATCCACGGTCTGCGGCTGCAGGCAGACCCAGGCCAGCACAGCCAGCATCAACCCCACAAAGCCACCGCAGCCGGCCATCACCAGGTGGAACTTCAGTTTCTCCGCGCGCATCGAGGCACGTCCCTTCATCCATACATTGCATACAAAATATCATTTTGTATGGATGTGGGGCCATGCGTCCGGTTCAGACGATGGCGTTGTGCCGGGCCTCGGGGGCTTCAGACAGGATTTCATTCAGCTTGGCCAGGGCCCCGGCCAGCGCGCCCTGGTCGACCGCGCCGCCCAGTGACAGGCGGATCGCGTTGCCCGGAGGCGGTTCTTCCACGCTGAAGGCGTCGGAACTGGCGATGCCCAGCCCCTGTTCCTGCGCGGCCTGGATCAGCCGGTACTGGTCCAGCCGTGGCGGCAGCGGCAGCCACACATGCAGGCCGGCCGGATGGGCCTGGGCACGGGACGGCAAGTACTGCGCAGCAATCGCCTGGCGCTCGCGCAGCTCCTGCTGGAAGCGCTGCACCATGTCCTGGGCCTTGCCGCTGCGGATCCACTGCGAGGCCACCGCCACCATCGACTGGGTCGGCATCAGCGCGATCGCACGCAGGGCGTCCAGCACCGGTTCCATCGGTTCGCCGGCCGGCACCACCAGGTAGGCGGTGCGCAGGCCCGGTGCCAGGCACTTGGACAGGGTGGAGATGTAATACACCGGGCAGCCGGCGTCGCGGTGGGCGGCCAGCGGCGGTGCGGCGTCCCCGGCCAGCAACCAGTAGGGATCGTCTTCGATCACGGTCAGATCGTGGCGCTTGGCGACCGCCAACAGGGCCTGCCGGCGTTGTGCCGACATCGTTGCCGTGGTCGGGTTCTGGATGGTCGGTACCAGGTACAGCAGGCGCGGGCGGCGCAGCTGGCAGGCTTCTTCCAGCGCATCGGGCAGCATGCCTTCGGCGTCCATCGCCACCGGCACCACACCCCGCTGCAGCACGCGCGCGGCGGCCAGCAGGCCCGGGTAGGTCAGCTGCTCGGCGGCAATCAGCTCGCCCGGCTGGGTGCAGGCCAGGATCAGTGCACACAGCGCGGTCTGCGCACCGGGACAGATCACCACCTGGTCGGCGCCCACCGTGCCCAGCATCGGCGCCAGCCACTGCACCGCGGCGGCGCGGTCCTCGCGGGTACCGGCGCCGACGTGGTAGCTCATCAGTTCGCCCTGGCCCAGCTGCTGGCCCACGTGCTGGAAACCGGCCTCCATACCCTGCGCGAACGGCGCACTGCCCAGCAGCGGCGGGATGTTCATGCTCAGGTCCACCGAGGTGCTGCGGTTGCCGGCCGACAGCGCGATGAAGGTGCCGCCGGCGCCCTGCGCGTCGAGCAGGCCGGCCTGGCGCAGCTCGGCGAACGCCCGGGTAACCGTGGTCAGGTCCACGCCCACCTGCTGGGCCAGGTCGCGCTGCGGCGGCAGGCGGTCGCCCGGGCGCAGCACGCCGTCATCCACCGCCTCGCGCACCTGCTGGGCAATCTGCAGGTACAGCGGGCCTGCGCCCTCGCGGAAGGGGCGAACCCAGGTGCGATTGGGGTGTTTCAGGCGGCGGCCGGCGGCAGGTGGCGTCATCGGTCAGGCTTTTCCATACGTGCAGATGCACAATTCCATACAATGATGTATTTTGTATGGGCTTGATTGGAGTGGTTCGCCCTCTTGTAGGCGACCTCGTACCCACAGTGTAGCCGCTCCACGCCCGGGCGCTGCGCGCAGGCGAGCCGGTCAAGCGCGCTTCTTCAACAGGGTTGACCTCCAATGAATATCTGCTGGAACCGCATCCGCCTGGCGCTGGTCGCCCTGGCCTGCGTCGGCCTGTCGGGCTGTGACTGGGTGCTGCTGGATTCGAAGGGCATGGTCGGGCTCGCCCAGCGCGACCTGATCCTGATCTGCATCGGCCTGATGCTGATCGTGGTGATACCGGCCATTGTGCTGACCTTCGTATTCGCCTGGCGCTTCCGCGCCGGCAACACCCAAGCGAAATACACGCCGGACTGGTCGCACTCCACCAAGGTGGAGATCGTGGTCTGGGGCGTGCCGCTGCTGATCATTGCCGGCCTGGCGGTGATCGTGTGGAAGTCGACCCACGAACTGGACCCGTACAAGCCGCTGGACGTGGCCGGTGAACCGCTGCACGTGGACGTGATCGCCACCGACTGGAAATGGGTGTTCGTATACCCGGACCTGGGCATCGCCACGGTCAACCAGCTCAACTTCCCGGCCAACCGCCCGCTGGCGTTCAACATCACCTCCAACTCGACGATGAATACCTTCTTCATCCCGCAGCTGGGTGGGCAGATCTACGCGATGGCGGGCATGCGCACGCAGCTGCACCTGATCGCCAACGAGCCTGGCCAGTTCCGTGGCATGTCCGGCAACTACAGCGGGCATGGCTTCTCGAACATGAAGTTCATTGCCACCGCCAGCAGCAACGAGGACTTCGAGCGCTGGGTGGCCGAGGTACGCAGCGCGCCACAGGCGCTGGATTTCAACCAGTTCAAGGCGCTGGCCGCGCCGTCGAAGAACGCACCGGTGCAGCACTTCTCCAGTGTTGAACCGTTGCTGTTCAAGAAGGTCATCGACCAGTTCATCGGCGTCGGTGAGAACACCGCTGCGGCTACCCCGGCGGGCGCTGCCGGCGGTGCCCAGGTTTCCCAGGAGTAACGAACATGTTGGGTAAATTGACGTGGGAGGCCGTGCCGCTGCACGAGCCGATCGTCGTGGTCACCTTGGTGGCCATGGTGCTGGGTGGCCTCGCGCTGCTTGGCGCAGTGACGTACTTCAAGCTGTGGGGCCCGCTGTGGCGTGACTGGTTCACCACCGTGGACCACAAGAAGATCGGCATCATGTACGTGGTGGTGGCGCTGGTCATGCTGGTGCGTGGCTTCGCCGACGCGCTGATGATGCGCGCGCAGCTGGCCGCGGCCGGGCCGGGCAGTGACGGCTTCCTGCCACCGGAGCACTACGACCAGATCTTCACCGCACACGGCGTGATCATGATCTTCTTCGTGGCCACCCCGTTCGTGGTCGGCCTGATGAACATCATCGTGCCGCTGCAGATCGGCGCACGCGACATGGCGTTCCCGTTCCTCAACGCCTTCAGCTTCTGGATCTTCGTGGTCGGCGCCGCGCTGATGATGATCTCGCTGGGCGTTGGCGAATTCGCCATGACCGGCTGGGTGGCTTATCCGCCGCTGTCGGGCATCGAGTTCAGTCCAGGCGTGGGCGTGGACTACTACATCTGGGCATTGCAGGCCTCGGGCATCGGCACCTTGCTGACCGGCGTCAACCTGTTCATCACCATCCTGCGCATGCGTGCGCCGGGCATGACTCTGATGAAGATGCCGGTGTTCACCTGGACCGTGCTGGTCACCAGCGTGATCATCATCGCCGCCTTCCCGATCCTGACCGTGGCGCTGGGCGCGCTCACCCTGGACCGCTACCTGGACTTCAACTTCTACACCAACACGCTGGGTGGCAACCCGATGATGTACGTGAACCTGGTGTGGGCCTGGGGCCATCCGGAGGTGTACATCCTGGTGCTGCCGGCGTTCGGCATCTTCTCTGAAGTCACCGCCACGTTCGCGCGCAAGAAGCTGTTCGGCTACAAGTCGATGGTCGGTGCAACGCTGGCGATCGGCATCCTGTCGTTCATCGTCTGGTTGCACCACTTCTTCACCATGGGTTCCGGTGCCAGCGTCAACGCCTTCTTCGGCATCATGACGATGATCATCGCCATTCCCACCGGCGTGAAGATCTTTACCTGGCTGTTCACCATGTACGGTGGCCGCGTTGAGTTCAGTGTGCCGATGCTGTGGACCATTGCCTTCCTGGTCACCTTCACCATCGGTGGCATGACCGGCGTGCTGCTGGCCATTCCGGGAGCGGACTTCCTGCTGCACAACAGCCTGTTTCTGGTTGCGCACTTCCACAACACCATCATCGGTGGCGCGCTGTTCGGCTACCTGGCCGGCTTCGCGTACTGGTTCCCGAAGGTGTTCGGCTTCACCCTCAACGAGCGCCTGGGCAAGTGGTCGTTCGCGTGCTGGGTGATCGGCTTCTACCTGGCCTTCATGCCGCTGTATATGCTGGGCTTCATGGGCATGACCCGCCGCATGAACCAGTACGACAACCCGGCGTGGACGCCGTACCTGATCGCCGCCTTCATCGGCGCGCTGTTCGTGTTCGCGGGCATCATCCTGATGCTGGTGCAGATCTACGTGAGCGTGCGCGACCGCAAGCGCAACCTGGACCTGACCGGCGACCCGTGGAACGCACGCACGCTGGAATGGGCCACGCCGTCGCCGCCGCCGTTCTACAACTTCGCCGTGGTGCCCAAGGCCGACGAGCTGGACGCCTTCCATGAAGCGAAGAAGCGCGGCCTGCCGCCGCCGCCGAAGAAGTACGCGCCGATCCACATGCCGAAGAACACCGGCGTACCGGTGATCCTCAACATCTGGATCCTGGTGCTGTGCTTCGCCCTGGTCTGGCACATCTGGTGGATGGCCGCGGCCAGCTTCATCGCGATGATCGTCACCCTGATCGTGCGGTCCTACGACGAGGACGTGGACTACTACGTCAGTTCCGAAGAGGTGGCGCGCACCGAAGCAGCCAACCTTGCCAAGCTGAAGGAGGTACGCGCATGAACCTGTTGACCCGCCCCGAGCTGGCCACCGACACGCAGGCACACGAGGACCATCACGAACACGACCACAGCCACGAGCAGGGCGGCATGAAGGTGTTCGGCATGTGGGTCTACCTCATGTCCGACCTGGTGCTGTTCGGTTCGCTGTTCGCCTCGTATGCGGTGCTCAGCACCGCCTATGCCGGCGGCCCCACCGGCAATGAGCTGTTCTCGTTGCCGTTCGTGATGGCCGAGACCTTCCTGCTGCTTGTGTCCAGCATCACCTACGGCCAGGCCGTGCTGGCGATGCATCGCCACGATGCGTCGGCGGTGCTGCGCTGGCTGGGCGTGACCTTCGTGCTCGGTGCCTCGTTCATCGGCATGGAAATCTACGAGTTCTCGCACCTGATCCACGAAGGCGCAGGCCCGAGCACCAGTGCCTACCTGTCGGCGTTCTTTGCGCTGGTCGCCACCCACGGCCTGCACGTCGCCAGCGGCCTGATCTGGATGGCGGTGGTCATGCACCAGGTCTACCGCCGTGGCCTGACCCCGACCAACATCACCCGCGTTTCGTGCCTGAGCCTGTTCTGGCACTTCCTGGACCTGGTGTGGATCTGCGTCTTCACCTTCGTCTACCTGATCGGAGCCTTCTGACATGGCCCACGTCGAAACCTCGCGCGCCGGCAATGCGC
The DNA here is from genome assembly GCF_047520695.2 of Stenotrophomonas sp. AR029. NCBI lineage: Bacteria > Pseudomonadati > Pseudomonadota > Gammaproteobacteria > Lysobacterales > Lysobacteraceae > Stenotrophomonas > Stenotrophomonas sp. AR029. Next base: position 836,796 of record NZ_JAXBQQ020000001.1, read on the forward strand.
ACGGCTCCACCAAGTCCTACCTGATCGGTTTCGTGCTGTGCGCGCTGCTGACCGTGGTGCCGTTCGCGCTGGTGATGAACCCGGTGCTGTCGCGGCCGCTCACGCTGTTCCTGCTGGTCGGCTTCGCGGTGGCACAGATCCTGGTGCAGCTGGTCTATTTCCTGCACATGGACCGCAAGTCCGAAGGCGGGTGGAACCTGGCCAGCTTCGTGTTCACCCTGGTGATCCTGTTCATCGTCGTCGCGCTGTCGGTCTGGATCATCTGGAGCATGCACTACCACATGATGATCAACTAAGCCTGCGAACCGTGAACGGCATTGCGTTCCCCCATCGTGGCCTGCGGCTGGCCGCAGGCCTGCTGCTCGGCCTGCTGGCCGGCTGTAGTGCGCAGTCGCGCATGGACTTCTATTCCAAGGACATTGCCTGCGAAGAACTTGGCCAACAGTGGTCGATGCCCGACAGCCACGGCACCGTGCGTGGCCCGAAGGACCTGGAGGGCCAGGTGACCTATCTGTTCTTCGGCTTCACCAGCTGCCCGGACGTGTGCCCGACCACCATGGTCGAGCTGAGCCAGGTCAAGCACCTGATGGGCAGGGATGCCGACCAGCTGCAGGTGGTGTTCGTCAGCGTCGACCCGGCGCGCGATACGCCGGAGGTTGCGCGCACCTATGTGGAAGCCTTCGATCCCAAGGCAATCGCGCTGGTCGGCAACGAAGCACAGCTGGCGGCGATGGCCAGCGACTTCAAGGCGTTCTACGAAAAGGAGCCCGGCCAGGTACCGGATACCTACACCATGAGCCACATCGCCGGTGGCTACGTGTTCGACCGCCAGGGCCGCCTGCGCCTGTTCGCGCCATACGGCATGCCGGTGGACAAGCTGTTCTCCGACGTGCAGCGCCTGCTGCTCGAACCCGGCCACCCGGCCGCCGGCAACGACGCACTGGCCAGCTGCCACCTCAAGCACAGCGGCACACTCGCCGCCCGCTGACGCCACCTCTACCGCGGTGGGTGCCGACCTTGGTCGACACGTGATGCATGAGTCCGGTGGGTGCCGACCGTTGGTCGGCACACCCTGACACCAATCCCCCGGCCGGCCAGGAGAGCCAATCGGCCAGGGGCACCACTCAACGCCTTACTTGGTCTCTTCCCACTGCACCACGTCCGGCTCGGTCGCGCGGATACCGGCGGTGGACAGCAGCCTGGTGGTCGCATCCAGCGCCGCGTTCACCGACGGGTACTCCACGATGGCCTGGCCTGAAGCCCTGGAGACCTTCACCACGGTACCGCCAGTGGCGGCGGCTGCGCGCTGGGCCGATGCTGCATCGGTGAAGAACACCTTGACCCGCGACGTCGCCACCACCGGCGCGCCGTCACGGGAGACCGCCGCCGCGAACTTGCCGGCACCGGCATCAGCAGGTGCCGCCGCTGCGCCATCCAGCGAACGCCTGGTACGCGAGCTGGTGGTCGCCGCCGCCTGCGGGGTGATCGTGAACTGGCCGCCGCTGGCCTGCTTCACCGTGGCCGAGGGGGACAGTTGGAAACGCGTGCCGCCTACATCGAACGCGCGGCCGGTAGCGGACGCCTTCAGTTCCTGCGCATCCACGGTCGACAGGGTCCTGGCCGGAGGAGTCTGCCCCGAGCTCTGTGCCCAGGCAGGGGAGGTCATCGCCGCGAAGGCGAGCGTGCTCAACAGAATGGTGGTCTTCATCATCAGTGCCCCAGAACGCGGATCTTGAAGAATTCGAGGTTGCCGCGCGATGCAGCGGTCGCGGCCTGCCCCATGTCGGTGACTTCCAGCGTCCAGGTGCCGCTGGCATTCTCATCCAGGAAGGCATTGCTGGACAGCAGGTCCCAGCTGGTGAAATTGCTCTGCGCGCCACCCGTGCCCGAGCCGATCGCGGTGAACGCCGGTTGCACCACGCTGCGGGTGCCGCTGGGCGACACCAGCACGAACTGCAGCTGGCGCGTGTTGCGGTGGTTGACCCGGAATCCCAGCTGCACGCTTTCGATGTTGCGCGCGCCGTTGGCCAACTGGAAGGTCAGGCGTGCGGCGGCGGCCGAGGTATTGCCGATGGCCACGGTACGCGTGGTGGTGCGCCAGCCGCTGTCGACCAGCGCACCGAGCGACTGGAAGTTCTCGGCCACCTGCACTGCACGTGCAGCGTTGACCACGCCGAAGCCATACCAGTTGCTGTAGGCACGGCCGGCGGCATTCACCGTCCAGCCCGGCACCAGCGTGCGCCCGTCGGCCAGCGTCACCGCCGGCTGGTTCGGGTGGTTGCGCGTGGCGGTGGTGGCCAGGATGTACTTCACATCGCGATAGGACAGGTTCGGATTGGCTTCCAGCACCAGTGCCGCCACGCCCGATACCATCGGCGCCGACGCCGAAGTGCCGTTCATCTTGGCGGTGTAGTTGCAGGTGCTGTCGATGGCCGACAGGTTGCTGTCCAGGGTGTTCTGGCGGTTGGTGTTCTTGTTGCTGCCCTGCGCGCACCCGGTCACGTCGGTGGTGACGATGGCCGGGTCGTACGCGCGCGCCACCAGGCCGGGCGCAAACTGTGCCTGCAGGCCGTACTCACCACCAAAGGCCGACACCCACAAGGCCGAGCCGGTGGAGGAGTAAGACGAGCGCACGCCATCGGCGCGCACCGCGCCCACGGTGATCACGTTGAACAGGTTGTTGCGCGGATCACGGCCGGCCGGCACGCAGCCGGTGTTGCGGTTCTTGGTGTCGGTGGTGCAGACATCCTGGGTCTGGCTGATCGAGGCATTGTTGAAGTTGTTGCCGGCCGACTTCACGTAGATGCCGCCGCGGCCACCGCGCGTGCCCGACAGTGCCTGCTCGTACGAACGAATCGTGTTTTCGCTGTACGCCAGCGGCAGGTTTGGATTGCCCGGGCCGGCGCCCCAGCTGTTGTTGAACACCTGCACGTCGACCGATTCCGCGCCGTCCCACCAGGCGTACTCAATGTTGCTCTGCTGGTTGCCCAGGGCCGAGCGCGAAATCGGGTTGAAGCCCTTCAACGTCGCCGCCGGGGCCACACCGCGCACGCCCAGGTTGTTGGCGCCCACCGCGCCGGCGATGCCACCGACCATGGTGCCGTGGTTGTCGACATCCGGGTTGGTCGGGGTGGGGTTGTTCGAGCCATTGGTGAAGTTCTTGCCGGCCACCGCGGCCACGTTGGCCGCCAGGTCCGGATGCGCGATCTGCAGGCCGTCATCGACGATGGCGATGGTGACGCCCTGGCCGCGGATGCCGTTGCGGAACAGGCCATCCACGTTCAGATCGTTGCCGGCCACCGGCAGCGTGTCAGCCGGGACCGTCTGCCCGGTGTTGAGCAGGTGCCACTGTATTGCCGCCAGTGGATCGGCCTGTTGGGCCTGGGCAGTGACGGCCAGGCTGCCCAGTACCAAGGCAGTGGCGAGGGCCAGGCGCGCGGAGCGCGGTGGCGCGGTGCGTTGCGTGTGTCGCTTCATACACGAATCCTTCTGTTGTGAATCGGCATGGCAGGACGGCGGGGCGGAACTGCCCCATCGCAACGAGCCAAACGCGACACAACGAACAACCCCCTACCTCTTCACACCCGCAATGTGCGAATGTGCCAATTGCGTCACAAACACTTAGTACGTCAAGTTATGACGGGGCACTCGAATGCCTTCACGCCATCATCGCGTGCTTGCTTCGAGGTACGGGGAACGTGGGTAATCGCATGCAGGTGAAGTCACACATGAAGAAGGCACGCCAGCGTGCCCGTGCGCGCGTGGACCAGACCCCGCTCTCGGTTGCCGTCATCCGCAAGGTGGTGCTGTCCGTGCATACGCGCAGCCACGACTATGGCGACGATGCCGATATCAGCGAGTTGCTGCCCGAGCTGGCAGCCTTCGGCATCACCACGGTGAAACCGCTGCGCCTGTTGATGAAGAAGCATCGTCGCGCGCTGCTGCAGGAGGAACGGATCGTCATGCGACGCGCAGAGACGCTGCATCTGCGCACCGAGTGGCGGCCTGGTGGCATAGACGTGCACGCCAACACCAGCCGCTACGCCATCGGCGGCCTGGTCCGCACCAGCATGGAACACGAATTCGGCTTCGAGACGATGCTGCCCTTCCACGAGGTGCGCGAGGACGAATCCACTTAGCGCGGTGCCTGCGCGGAGGGTGTGGCAGCCCCGCCGGGGCATCATCGCGCGTCCTCACATCGCGCTGTGCTACTACAGCCCGTGCACCCTTCCGCACGGAGCACGATGATGGTCAATCCGCTCGCCCAGGCCCATCGCGGCCTCGGCACCACGCTGTTCAGCCTGTTGAACCCGATACCTTTCGGCTTCTTCGTCGGCGCACTGATCTTCGACGCGATCTATCTCAACAGCGCCGAGGTGATGTGGGGCAAGGCCGCTGCCTGGCTGATCACCTTCGGCCTGCTGATCGCCATCGTGCCGCGCCTGATCAACCTCTTCGCGGTCTGGCGCCGCAACGGTACCGCCACCCGCATCGACCGCATCGACTTCTTCCTCAACCTGGTCGCGGTGGTGCTGGCCATCTGGAACGCCTTCGTGCACAGCCGCGACGCGTACGCCGTTGCGGTGCCGGGCACGATCCTGTCGGCGTTGACCGTGGCCCTGATCGCCCTGGGACTGATACTGCTGTCACTGCAGCCGCCGGTGCTGCAGGGAGGTCGTCATGGCTAAGCACATCCTGCCCACCGTGGGCGCCCTGGCGCTGGCCGTGATGCTGTCGGCCTGCGCCGGCAAGGCTGAATACCATCCCGCCGATCAGTCGGGCCCGCAGCCGCCGCTGCCCAAGCCGGCCAACTTCCTGATGCCGCCGATGCAGGTGCCCAAGGGCGTCGGCTGGACTGATGGGCAGACCCCCACGGTGGCCGAGGGCCTGAAGATCGAGCGCATCGCCGCCAACCTGCAGCATCCGCGGCGCCTGCTGACCCTGCCCAATGGCGATGTACTGGTGGTGGAAGGCAACGGCCCCGGTGAAGAACCGGTCACCACGCCCAAGCAGTGGATTGCCGGCAAGGTCAAAGCGCGCTCGGGCAAGGCCGGCAGGGGCGGGAACCGGGTCACCCTGCTGCGCCGCACGCCGGGAACGAACACGTGGACCCAGCATGTCTACATCGAGGGCCTGCATTCGCCGTTCGGCATCCAGCTGATCGGCGACACGCTGTACGTGGCCAACACCGGCAACATCATGCAGTACCACTACGTGCCCGGCGAAACCCGCATGTCGGACAAGGGCCGCGAGTTCACCGACCTGCCCAGCACCATCAACCACCACTGGACCAAGGAACTGCTGGCCAGCCGTGATGGCCGCAAGCTGTATGTGGGCGTGGGCTCCAACAGCAACATCACCGAGAACGGCCTGGCCGTCGAATACCGCCGTGCGGTGGTGCTGGAAGTGGACGTGGCCACCCGCGGCAGCCGCATCTACGCCTCGGGCATCCGCAACCCGACCGGGCTGGACTGGGAGCCGAGTACCGGGAAGCTGTGGGCGGTAGCAAACGAACGCGACGAGATCGGTGCCGACCTGGTGCCTGACTACCTCACCTCGGTGAAGGAAGATGGCTTCTACGGCTGGCCTTACAGCTACTACGGGCAGCACGTGGACGAACGCGTGCAGCCGCAGCGGCCGGACCTGGTGGCCAAGGCAATCGTGCCGGACTACGCCATCGGCTCGCACGTGGCACCCCTGGGCCTGTTGTTCTACACCGGACAGGCACTGCCGGCGCAGTACCACGGCGGCGCCTTCATCGGCGAGCACGGCAGCTGGGACCGCTCGCCGCTGAGCGGCTACGAAGTGGTGTATGTACCGTTCAAGGACGGCAAGCCGACCGGGCGCCCGCAGACCGTGGTGAGCGGCTTCGCCTCAAAGGACGAGAAGACCCTGATGGGCGCACCGGTGGGCATGGCCATGGACGCCGAGGGCGCGCTGCTGGTGGCCGACGACGTGGGCGACGTGGTGTGGCGGGTGTCGGCCAGGTAGTTCTGTAGAGCCGAGCCATGCTCGGCTTACGCGCGCAGCGCGGGGTTTCGCGTACAGGTCGAAGAGCAGCCGAGCATGGGCTCGGCTCTACAGTTCCGCAGTACTGCTGCGGAACCCGCTGAACACCGATTCCGCAGCAAACCCCACGCCGCCCAGCAGCACGCCGAAATACACCACTGTGGCCACCACGAAGCCATAACCGGCCGCCACCGCCGCGCCATCGCGCTGGATGAAACCGATGGCGAAGGACATCAGCGCCAGCGCCGGCAGCGTGTTGCTGAAGGGTATCGGCCCGGCCGGCGCCATCAACAGCAGGGTCGCGAACACCAGCATCAGGTTGTTCAGGCGCATCATCTTCTTCGAGCGCACCATCACCGCCAGCCGCATCGGCCGCGACAGCCGCTCCATGCGGTGCACCCATTTCAGCGCACGGCCGAGGTTGGCCTTCAGCTTGTCGGTGGCGATCTCGCGGCGGGCCAGCTTCTGTGGCACCCGCAGCGGGCGGTTGCGCACCCGGCTCAGGCCGATCAGCAGGATCGAGGCGCCAAACACCGTACTCAGCCCGGGAATCGACACCGGAATGATGAAGATGGCCGAGAGCAGGATCACGATCAGCAGCAGGCCCTCATCGCCCAGCGCGCTGAGCAGGGTGCCGACGCTCACCTGGTCGCCGGGCAGCTCGTCGATCATCTGCTCGATCTGCTGGGCCAGGGGCGCGCTGTCATTGGTTTCAGGGGCACGGTAGGTCATGCGTCGCAAGGTTCTCCAGGGAAGGGCGGTCAAGGGGCCGTCCTGCGGTGGGGGACGCACAGGCTCCCGCAGTATCCCGGCCAACGTGGGCAAAGAGGTGAACCGGGCATGAGGGGGTAAACTGGCGTGCCCCGCACGAGTTGAACGCAATGGACATGGGCCGCCGGCAATCGACCATCGAACTGGTCGCCATCGACATGGATGGCACGTTGCTGGACCCGTCGCACCAGCTCACCTCCCACGCCAGGAAGGCCATCGCGCAGGCGCGGGCGCTGGGCGTGCACATCGTGCTGACCAGTGGCCGCCCGGTTCCGGGCCTGGCGCCGTACCTGCACGAGCTGGGCATCACCGGCAACGACGACTACTGCATCGCCTGCAATGGCGGCCTGGTGCAGCGCATCGGCACGCGCGAAACCGTGGTCGAATATCCGCTCAGCTTCGACGACTTCCTGTTCTGCGAGCAGGTGGCCCGCGACCTGGGCGTGCACTTCCAGGCACTGGACAGCCAGCGCATGTACACGCCCAACCAGGACATCAGCTACTACACCGTAGCCGACTCGCATCTTTCGCGGATGCCGCTGTCGTATCGTCGCGTGGAGGACATGGACCCATCGATGTCCTTCATCAAGCTGATGATGATCGACGCGCCGGACGTGCTGGATGCCGCCATCGCGCGCCTGCCCAGCGAACTGACCGAGCGCTTCGCGGTACTGAAGAGTGCACCGTTCTTCCTGGAAGTGTTCGACCACCGCGCCGGCAAGGGACCGAGCCTGCAGAAGCTGGCCGAGCACCTGGGCATCGACCGCGCCAATGTGATGGCCATCGGCGACCAGGAGAACGACCTGACGATGCTGCAGTACGCCGGTACCAGCGTGGCAATGGGCAATGCCATCGACGCGGTGAAGGCGGTGGCGCGGTTTGAGACCAGCAGCAATGCTGATGACGGCGTGGCGCGCGCCATTGAGACCTACGTATTGCGTTGAGGCGCCAAGCGGCGCTCAGCGCCTCAGGCCCAGCACGCAGTGCGGAGCATCGCGCTGGCTGCGGACGATGATCTCCTGCGCTCCTACGGTGAGCGAATGGTGCTGCTCGTGGTTCCGCGCGATCAATGGCGCACCATGGCTGGGTGGATAGATGAATGGCTGCAGGGTGTAACGCTTAGCCAACCGCTCCAGTGGGAAGCATGGCGTATCCACGAACGTGACGAACAGGAGGCGGATGTCATCGTCCTTGCCGCGTATCACGCGATACTCCACATTGTCGATGGCATAGCCATCGGCGGTCAGCATCGGCTGTGACCGGTAGATGCGCGGTCCTGCATCCTTCTCAAAGGAAAACGGCGCGATGATGCCCAGCTCATGCAACTGGGCCGGGCTGATCGGCGACGGCGTGGTGACCAGCGCGTCGATCAGGGCATCCAGACGCTGTGGGGAACGCACTTCAACTCTGTCGTGCGATTGCGCAGTTTCCATGCACGAAAGCAGCGTCACGCCAACGATGGCTATTACTTTCCAGGTGGTCCAGCGGATCATCAAGGCTCCTGCCAATCCGGAATCGGGTATCTGAAGATACCGGACAGGACGATACCTGCGTATAGCCGCGCTGTACCACGGCGCAATGGCGGATGCGGCAGCGCGATGCAAGAATTCCGCACGTCGAAATCACGCCATCGAATCCTGCGGCAGATGATCGTCTTCATCTGCTGACCGGCGCGCACCGCGCTGTTACCCCCTCAACGCAATCGCACTGCCAGCCAGGGCGCCGACACCGGCGCTGCAACGCGCTGGGCGTGCGCCTGCGCCGCTCTCTCCCTGCACCCTGGATCTGCTGCCATGAACACCCCACCCACGACACGCCTTGCCTTGGCGATCATCGCGGCCATCACCGCCCCTGCGTACGCCGCAGAAACGCACGATGCCGCGCACGACACGCCCACCACGCTCAATGCCCTGCAGGTTATCGCCACACCGCGCGGTGCGGCCGTGGCACCGACCCAGGTGGTCGGCCCCAACCGCTACATCATCAAGGCCGAAGACCTGGACGCGATGGTCACCGGCAACAACGGCCTGGCGATGCTGAGGCAGGTACCGGGCGCCAGCTACACTGCCACCGATGGGCTGGGCCTGGATATCTCGGCCACCAGCCTGTTCGTGCGCGGCTTCCGCATGAATGAAATGGGCATCACCTTCGAAGGCGTGCCGCTGAACGACAACGGCTTCCTCTCGCTCACCGGCACCAGCGTGGTGAACGTGGGCGTGCCCGACGGCATCGGCGCTATCACGGTCAGCCCTGGCGGCGCACCGGTCAGCGTGTTCTCCAGCAGCGTCAACGGCGGCAGCCTGGAATACCGCCTGCGCGACCTGCAGGACACGCCCAGCCTGCGCTTGAAGCAGGGCGTGGGCAGCAACAGCACGTTGGTCACCACCGTATCCGGGCAGAGCGGCCAGCTCGGCGAGCAGGGCCCGAAAGTACTGGTCGACCTGCAGCGCGTGTCTGCCGACAAGTACCAGGGCGAGGGCACGCAGAACTTCCTGCGCGGCGACCTCAAGTTGCAGCAGGACGTCGCCTGGGGCGATGTCACCGTGTTCCTGTCCGACAGCAAGGCCAAGGTCTGGGGCTACAACAACATCTCCTTCGACATGATCCGCAAACTGGGCTGGAAGGCCGACATCTTCTATCCCGATTATGCGTGGGCGTGGTACGTGGCCTCGCCGGAGAATGCAGACAAGTCCTGCGGCGCCTACACCTGCGGCGAGCTTTCCGAACTGATTCCGTACGACACCGGCCAGATCACCCGCGACCGCGTGTCATCGATCAACCATCGCTTCCAGATCACCCCGGCGCTGAGTGGCAACGTGCAGCTGTACAACGCCAACAGCCACACCCAGGCCACGCTGACCGACCCGACCGTGCCATCGCCCAACGGTGCGCCGTTCTCCGAACAGGTGCAGACACCGCGCCTCAACCGGCTGGGTGGCATGGTCAACCTGCAGTTCGAGACCGGCGCGCACACCTTCACCGCCGGCTTCTGGCAGGAGAAGAGCAAGGCCGCCGCCAAGACCGAGTGGTACCCGCAGCCACTGCTGGGCGAGGGCCCGCCGCTGAAGGCCACCGGCCCGTTCGATGTGTATGGTCCCGCGTTCAAGACCGACAACGCATCGAGCTGGGTGACCCGCTCGCGCCAGTTCTACCTGCAGGACGACATCGTGTTGAACGACACGCTGAAGCTGGGCGTTGGTTTCAAGGCCGTGGACTTCCGCACCCGCGGCGGCGGCCTCGGCGATGCCAAGGACCGGCCGGTGAACGGCACGCTGCGCGCGAAGAGCAACTTCCTGCCGCATGTCTCGCTGTTCTGGAGCCCGACCGAATCCACCGATGCCTTCATCGACCTGGCCAATACCATGAACGGCTATCGCGTCGCTCAGCGCGGCAACATCGGTTACACCGCCTCGGCGTGGACCATCACCGACCAGGAAGAGTTCGACCGCGTAGCGGGTACCCTGCGTCCGGAAAAGAACTGGAACCTCACCGTGGGTGCATCGCATCGCTTCGACCGGCTGACGATCACCGGCGACGTGTTCTACAACGACATCCGCAACCGCCTGCTGTCGGCTGCCATCGGCACCCAGTTCGCACAGATCAACACCGTGCGGTTGATGCCGAAGATGCACGTGATCGGTGCCGACCTCGGCATCACCGCCGACCTGACCGACCACCTGCAGTTCTACCAGGGCGTGGCCGTGGCCCGTTCGTACTATGACAGCGATTTCGTGGTGGATGACACGGTGTACCCGATCAAGGGCAACGCCCAGCCGGGCTACCCGCAGATCTCGCTGGTCAGCGACCTGTCCGCCCACTTCGGTGACTGGCGCTTTGGTGCAACCAGCACCTCGTACCTGCGCCAGCCCTTCACCTACGAGAACGACATCCGCGTGCCCACGTTCTGGCAGGTCAACACCTACGCCGCTTACCGCTTCGGTGCGGACAGCGCCGTGCCCGGCCTGGAGCTGCGGCTGGACGTGAGCAACCTGTTCAACCGCCACAACATCGGCACCGCCACCATCGCCGGCTCGTCGTTCTCGGGGGATTACCAGACCCTGCAGCGCAGCGCGCCACGGCAGCTGATGTTCAGTACCTCGATGGCGTTCTGAGGCGACGAGGGCGGGGTCAGAGCCCTTTGCTGCGCAAAGGGATCCGACCCCGCAGCCATCCCGTGATCGGGGGTCAGATCCCTTTGCACGGCAAAGGGCTCTGACCCCGAAGCCCGCCCTGAAGCCCGCCTTGCGCAATCAACAGGGATATTCTGGCGGCGACGCAAGGTTCCCACAATGTTGCTGGGTCATCCTGTGCGCATGGCACAGCAGACCCCGCCAACCCGGTTGTTCGGCATCCGAGGCCCAGGACGGCCCCGGCAGGCGCCGTCCGTGGCACCTGTGATCGACCTGCAGGCCGAGTACCACTTCTGGCACGTCTACGAACGCGTGGTCCGCCCGCTACCCGGCGGTGGGCTGCCGCAGGCCTGGCTGGTGTGCCAGAAGGTATATCGCGACCGCTGGCAGCACCCGGAGGACAGCGACGCGGCGGGGCTGTCGCGGGTGCTGTTCGGCGACAACATGACGGCTGGCCGGGCGTCGGAGCTGGCGGAGCTGCACGCGCTGGTCAGCCGTCGGGTGGCGCTGCTGGCGAAGCGGGGACGGTTGCATTCGGCAGCCTGATGCCTGCCCTTGGTGGGGTCGACTGTTAGTCGACCGCTCTTCGCATCTACCTCTCAGAAGGCCGCGCTTCGCGCGAGAGTCGACCAACGGTCGACTCTACCAATAGCCAACCCGACCGTCATTTCTAAGGCTTTCCCCGATCCAACTGCCGATAGCCAATCGCCTCAGCCAGATGCGCCGTGTGGATCGTTTCACAACCCGCCAGATCCGCAATCGTGCGCGCCACGCGCAGAATCCGGTGCATCGCACGTGCGGAAAGCTGCAGACGCTCGATGGCCTGCTCCAGCATGTCCTGATCTGCCTCGCTGAGTCGGGTACAGGCTCGCAGCGCCGCTGGCGGCAGATGCGCATTGAGCCCGCCACGCGCCTGCTGCCGGGCATGGGCGGCTTCCACCCGTGCACGTACCGCAGCACTGGGCTCACCCAGTGGCGTGCTCTCCCGCAGCTCCACGGCATCCATGCGCGTCACACTGATATGCAGGTCGATGCGGTCCAGCAGCGGGCCAGAAACCCGCGCACGGTAGCGGTTGATGCGCTCATCACTGCACAGGCAGCGGTTACTGCGGTCGCCGGCCCAGCCACAGGGGCAGGGATTCATCGCCGCCACCAGCTGGAATCGCGCCGGATACTGCACGCTGCGTGCCGCGCGGGCGATGCGGATGTGGCCGGATTCCAGCGGCTCTCGCAGGGTTTCCAACGCACTGCGGTTCCACTCTGGTATTAGATCATCCTGTGTCATGTCACCCGGCTACACTATATCCGTGGGACTCCACTGGGGAGATCATCCTATGCTTTTGCTGACAGTGAAGGTGCGTGATCCCAGCGTGTTCAGTCGGTTTCTTCCTGGCGGTACCCAACTGGGGGCCAACATAGCAAGCAGGCTTCCTGAAGGCTTTCCATTGCTCATCGATGGTGAGGGAAAGCTAAATTGGGCCTGCTTTTGCTATCTCTTGGAGAAGTACCGGATTGATAGTGCTCGGGATCGTCGGAGGACGCTCCAGACCTATGCCGAAGGATTGAAGGACTGGTTACAGCACCTTGAGACTCAGGATGTGGACTGGACTAGGCCACCTCCAGTGGCGCTGAGTGATTTCAGGAGGTCCATGGCACAGGGAATCGGGCGACGGCATCCTGCCTCAAACGCTACAGTCAATCTAAGAACTGCAATTGTCAGAGACTTCTATGCCTTCCTGGCGGATTGGACCAGATGGCGCCTCCATCATCCTTCGGAAGAGATCGACCGATATCCGATTGATAGGTTTCTGCATGCGGCATCGAAAGTGGCAGCCGCCAAAGCCTACAAGAAGGCTCCGAAGGCGCTCTCCGCCCAAGATGCTCAGCGGATCTCTGCTGGACTGAAGCTTCCCTACTCGCTGATGTTCAAGTGGTGCGTAGCCACGGGACTTAGGCGGACCAACGTTGCAAATTTGACTATCGCGCAACTCCCCGAGGAATTCGAAGAAATTGCCTACATAAGGCTGATAGTAAAGGGAGGGAAGCCGCTAGATGTCCCTGTTACCAGAGCTCTAATGAGTGCGACTTGGGACTACGTTGAAACGGTTAGGCCGAGGCTTCTGTCGAGGACGCGAATAGAAACCGGTCACCTCTTCGTCAATGAAAAGGGGATGCCTGCCACTTCAAGCTCGTACTACAGCGCATTTCGACGTGCCGCAATGCTGGCTGGCGTAAACGCGTCACCTCACTCTGCACGTCATACCTTTGCCGCTCACATGAACGCTGCCCTCGAGCGATGTGCGGCGAATGGTGTCGGAATAAATCCGACTAAAGTTCTGCAGCACATTCTTGGTCACTCCAGTCCTGCGACGACAGAGCTGTACCTGGAGACCGTTAAAGCGATGGACCTCGGAGTGCTGCGAGCGCTGATCGAAGTGCAGGAGAGCCTTGAATGAAGAATGACACCCTAGTCATCAGGTTTGTGAGCGACATCCCGGGGCGTGAGGTGGACTCATACGACTTCAGCTTGTTGGGCCTCAAGCCAACGAATGCATCGCATCTAGCAAAGTCGTTCCAGGCATTGACGGCGACCTACAGGTCCGAAAGCAGGAGGCAAGCTTGGGCTTCGGTAAGAAAGTACTGCAGATACTTGACGACTCAGCATAACCCGGATGCGGCGATGAAGTCTCAATCAGTCATCAAGGACTTCCTCCGCGATATGGCTAATAAAGTTCGCCAGTCAACGGCCATCTCTCACTACAACTTTATCGCAGCAATCTATAGATGGCTGTCGCTGAACGACACCGCAAACACAATTGTATGGATGAATGTTGATTCTGGTCCTTGCGGATTGACGCGAGAGGCGAAGTCTGTGCGCAGTATCAGGCTGTCTGTCAGCGACCTATCTATGATCTTGTCAGCTAGTAAGAAGGGCATTGATCGGGTGCGTCGACGATTAGCGGTTGGCGAGACCGCGATCAGAACTGGTGAATGTGAGGAACTCTCTGACCGTGACGTTGCCACATTGGTGGGCATCCAGAAGGGGTTGCAGCGAGGAGTGCTAGCCAAGCATCGGCTGACAAAGATTGGCTTGATTCAGCACAGTTGCCGGTACAGGGAGGTTCGTCGATACGTCGTCCTGGATGCACGTGATTTCATCCCATATCTCATTTGTCTGATGTGCCAGACACTCGCTAATCCTCAGTCGGCAATGGAGATCTCTGTGGACTGTGTTGAAGGGCACCCGGTTGACCCGTTGAAAAGGCGTGTCATATGGGACAAGTACAGGGCCGGGCGGCAGCAGGTGCTAGACGTGAGTGCAGATGGACGTTACTCAGTTCCTGCTCTGGTAGAAGATATCACCCTAAGGACGCGCGCCTTACGCCCCATTTCTGGCGACTTTGCAACACGCTTGTTCATCAGCCCGTTTGGGTCGGAAGCAAGGACGCCTGTTGCCCAGTGCTGGCACGAAGCGCTAGCCGAATTCATTAAGGAGTATGCTCTTCCGGACTTCAACTTCGTCGACATTCGCGCGTCTGGTGCAGAAGCTCTGAGTACATCCGGTGTTGGGATTGAGTCCATACAGAGGAAGATGCAGCACAGCGATCCTAGGACAACGCAGCGGTATCTGAGTCAGCATCCTCCCTCGTCGCAAGCCCGAAGGAAAGTTGCGACGTTCATTGGCAAGGTTCTGAAAGAGGCCAGGCGTCCAGCTGCGCGGCGTTACGAAACTGTGACGGGATTGCAGTGCTCTGATCCGGCTTCTGGGGTCGCGCAGCAGTCAATTGTTGGGAAGGAGTGTCTCCAGTACCTGCAGTGCGCGACATGTCCCAATAGCGTTGTCGTGATTGACAGCCCGAAGCATGTGTCCAGGATGCTCGCGACACTGAGTTCGCTAGAGCGAATGAAGAAGGAAACAACTAAATCAGTCGATGTCCGAGCACGCTATCTGGCATCTTATGAGGCAACACACCAGGTTCTGCTGGCATTACTGGAAAGGGTTCCCGCAAGGGTTCTTGAAGTAGCGAGGCCGCTTGCTCTGAAGATCCCGCAGCTGAGTATGGAGTGATCTGTGAAGAGGGTCCGATCTGCGCCCGAGAAGGCTGCTTTCGATCTCGCCAAATTTGGTGTTCGGTATGAAGATGGCTGCTGGGAGCTCCGTCAGTACGTTGTTGGTGAGTCCTATCATAGGGTCTGCTTAGACTTCCTTAAGTTTCCCTCCGCTTGGAGGTCTTCCGCGAAGGACTACTTTGCCAGAACTCTTCTAGGGTTGGTTCCACGGGCGTCAACTATCCCACTGACGTTGAGAGAGCGGTTCTACGCCATCAAGTCTTTCGCTGTCTGGTGTAAAGAACAAGGCGCTGCGTCGCCCAAAGATATTGATTCTGAGCTGATTGAGTATTGGGGGCGCAAGGTAGTCGGATTTCAGAAGGGAAGGCGCATCACGCCGCGTGCGGAGGCCTGTCGGTCTACGAACGTGGAGGATTTTCTAAGAGGACACACTGGCTGTTCTGCCGAGGTACGTGCCGCCTGCTCTGCGGTCGCGCAGCGATCGCGCAGGAGAATTAGGATGGCTGGGAATGAGGCCAGAACTGACGCTCTCGGCGAGGATCTGATTCTAAGGGTGCTGAGGGACGCACTGGTCGTGGTACAGGAGGACGCACCGGAGGTACTTAGGCTCGTCAGCAAGTTCGCCGGACCCCGGGCCACCAGGAGTGCCAGACGTGGATGTCGTCATTGGCACTCAGAGTGGGTAGGGGATCGGCCTAGCTTTCGCTCTGAGGCCATGAAGAGGCTTGGAGAACGCGCGTGTTTGAGCGAAGAGCGAATGATTGGGACAGTGATCGGTGCCGCTATCGCGGTGATTGCGCTTCTTTCGGTTATGCGAACTTCGGAGTTGCAGCGACTATGTGTCGGGTGTGTTGAGAAAGAGGGCGACGATGAGTTCGGCAGTTGGGTCATCAAGGGAATTCTTGCCAAAAGTGGGCGTGCCCACACTTGGATAGTCGTCCCAGAGGTCAAAGCTGCTGTGGAGGCAATTGAGCTATTGGGCGCGGAAGGCCGGGCCAATAGCGGCACTAAGGCGCTATTGGCGGCGCGAGTGGTGAGCAGAAAGCCGTATCTAAGTGGCCGGCCGCGCGCACCATCCAAGGTTGCATGGGCTTGGATGCTGCTATGCAGGGTGAGAGAATTCGCTCTGCTGTCTTGCCCTGAGGGAGGAGCGGCGCTGGAGCGCCTGACTTTTCGGAAAACCCGGAGGTTCTTAGCCCGATTCGTTGCAAGGCGAGATCGCTCCAGTCTCGGCGCCCTCGCATTTCAGTACGGCCACTTGGATGCGCAGATCACTGATACGTACTATGTCGGCAGCGACCCAGAGCTGACCAAGCTACTGAACGAAGAATCCAGCTTAGAAGTGATCAGGGCCATGGAGGATCTTGCGCGCTCTGATTCCGTACATACGAATATCCCTGCTGAAGTGATGGAGGTGACTAGGCAGAGGATTGAAGCTGTACTGTCGCGCGCGAGTACCCAGAAGGAGGTGTTTCGAATGCTGGGTGCCGGCGTTGTTCTGGGCCCTTGCGATTGGGGATACTGCTTCTACCGGCAAGAACGATCGAAGTGCGAGGGGAATGAAGACGGACCGAACAAGGCGAATAGAACTCCAACTACCTGTGCGAGCTGCTTGAACTTCGCAGCGACGCCTCGGCATGCCGAGTGGTGGAGGCGGCGCGTTGCTGACTTGGAGGAGTTCGCCAGGTTTCGAGGAACTCCGGCGCAGTCCAGGAGGATCGCCGCTGAGAGATTGGCACAGGCAGTGAAGATTCTCTCTGCTATTGGGGGAAGTGATGAACCGTGAGCGTCTTTTGACCGAGTTCGAGCTGCAGTTGGCGGCTTGGAGGGCGGGTGGCAGAAGGCCATCAGTTAGATCGGTCGCAGAAGGCTGTGGGATCTCGAGGCAGTCCGTCTATCGGTCCCATCAATGCGTGGTTGCAAAGATTGCTGAGCTCTCAGACCCGCAAAAGCGCGATAGGGACGTGGCCTTGAAGATCGATCTTCTTCGAGAGCGACTCAGGCGCGAAGTTGAGAAGGTCGGGATTCTTACCACGTTGTGTGGTGAGCTGGCAGCGGCCCTGCACGATGCCCGTGAGGAGCTGGCCTTTGCGCAGTCAACGGTTGAACGACTCCGAATGAAGAAGGGGCGAGGATGAGGTTCGGCAAGCCTGTAGCCACATTCTGAGGAGCGTTGTGCCGATGCCTGGTCAGTTCTCTGACTGGAATTCAGTAAGCGCAGCGCTCAAGACTTGGTGGGGCATTGTTGCGAGCAGCTCTGCGGGCGATCGCCCATCCAGAAGGGCATGGCCGGAGAGAAACCATTCAATCTCTGCCCAGCCAGTGGTTCGTCCATTGGCGTCGAGAAAATGGCCGGTGTGCCGAATCGATTCAAGGATCTCTGCGAGGTATTGGACCGGCTTGCCATCGCAACCGAACTGCCAAGGTGGAAAGTGCCAGCTGCCGCCCGAGCCAGGTAGATAGGCTGCCAGAAGTCTTCCTTCACGAAACCACCGAATAGCGGATGGTGCTTGGCCGCCTCGCTCGTTGCTAAGAGCTTGCTCGACCTGGGTTGCGGTCGGCCATTGGGTGGCGAGGACCGTTCGCCGCGCGATTGCGAGATGTTCCAGTGGGATCGGCCTACCAATGCGTCGCATAAAGGCTAGCTCCGGCTGAGTGACGGGCGCTCAAGGGGATTGGCACAGGTTGTTGAGACGACAAGTCCGTGCGATGGATGGTGCCCCCGGTCGGGCTCGAACCGACACAAGCCGCTTATCTGGCGCTGACGGGTTATAAAACCGCTGCTCTACCTATTGAGCTACAGGGGCATGTCAACGGACGATGCCTCCGTATTCGGTGGTGTGAAGAGAAGATCTCATTCATAGGGCACCTTCGCTGGCGAGAAGATCCTGGTTGAGCTCTGCAACCCGGACGACATCCAGGAACACGGTTTCGGCCAGATAGATCGACAACTGTCGGAGGAGGCTATCCCTAAATGCCTCAGCGCCTGAGTCGCGCTCCGCCACGCCCAGTCGGAAGTCGGTCACGGCCTGAACCTCCGGGCCGAATACTCCATCCCGGACCTCACGAACGGACCAACTCAAGATCACTTCGATCATCTTGTCTCCTAATCCGGCGGGATGCGCCCAATACCCCAGCGCAAAGCCGGCCAAGCATACGCGGTTAGCTCGACCGACCGGCCTGATACTACATGATTTTCGTGTAATCGGTAGGTGAGTCATACCGTACCTATCGCCCAAGCTTGGCGATGGTTCGATGGCCCGAAAAACGATCTACCAGGCCGAGTACAGAAGCCTGATCGAAGCCCTACGTCGACGACGTGAGGCACTTGCAAGAAGCCAGACGGAGGTCGCGAAGGCACTGGGCTGGTCCCAGCAGGCCCTGTCGGCGGTAGAAGCAGGAGCGCGCCGCCTCGACATCATTGAATTTGTTCAGCTATGCCGGGCGCTCGAAATCTCTAAGGAAGACGCATTTGCCCTCCTAACCGATCTCCAGTCCGATTCGGTCTGATGATCGCGGAATTTTGCCCCTGATCTGTTGCATCCGAGGATAGATAGGGGCACATCTGACGTCATCGTCGCACTCTCGGCGCCGGCCAGACCGAGCGGCTGACTTCAGCGCCAGATCCTCGGCCTCAGAGGGATCCAGTGACAGTTTCTTTCTCATCCAGTCGATCCACTGGGAGGCTGATGCTTGTTCAAGATCAAGGTGAATGAGTAGAGCTGACAGCATGGCCACATCGTGCCGTCTGCAGCCTTCGACCACGGGTTCAACGTAGGCATCGGTAAAGGCCCCGTACCAGGAGACCGTTGGTACGCATTCTCCGCTCCACATCCAGGTTGAAACCTGGGAGCCAGCTGGCGAAGGTAGCGTCGATGAGGTCCTGCTTGCTGTAGAAATGATGAAACAATGCGCCGCGGCTGACACCTGAGCCAGTTCGGGTACACCAAGGTCCGCTATCGCGGCTTGGCGAAGAACACCGCTCAGTTGCTGACCCGACCTGTGTGCTCTCGCGTCACTGGTCGGTATCTGCGCGCTCTACAGAACCCAGGTATCAGCCGACCCAGGATGCTTGCTAGCGCGACCACGACTTCTAGCGTCGGCTCTCGACCAAAGCTGGGATAATCTGTCTCGATCCGGCCGGCCGAAAGCTCCTCCAGGGATACGCACCGAATGAAACGGCTCTTTCATATCGCGTAAGCGGGGGTGAGAGTCGATGCCTGCTGTAGCATTGACTAACAAATTACCTGCGTACACCACTAGATAGCGAGGCCGAAAGAAGGTGACGACGAAAGATGACGATATTGAAGAGTTCGCAGCCGCCGCCTTGGTTCAAATGTCTCCTGAGCTGTTGCAATCATTCACCAAAAGTGCGGCTAAAAAGGGAGAGACCAAGAAGCTGCCCGTGAAGAAGGTGGGTAATCACCTCACCTACTCGCGTAAGGAACTCCTCGAGTTTGATGAGTACTTGCGCAAGCCATGGCCTTCTGACCCTGGAAAGCGCCCGCACATCCCTAAAGCGATTAAGGATGAGGTGAAAAGAGAGACCTTCCTCCAGTGCGCGGTCTGTCACTCTCACCAGGACACTTGCGAGATCGCGCACATTGAACCTGTGGCATTAGGCAAGTGCAACCATCCCCATAACCTTATTAATCTGTGCGCAAACCACCATACCAAGTTTGATAAGACGGGTGTCCTAGGGCCTGCTGCAGGTGTGCGGGAGTTCGTCGCTGGCTTTAAGAAGACGCTGCTGTATATCTCTCGTACGAAGTGGGGGTCACATGCGGACTCAATCTCGGAGTGCTTCGCCCTCGCGCAGCTGTGTCAGCGCTTGAAGAAGGAGATTGAAGCGATTGATGGCAAAGCGACCGAAGGTCAGTTGGACTCCTACAATAAACTCGCAGACGATGCGGTAGAGAGGTTGAGGGCGAGCACCGCTGAGGGCCAGCGGAAGCGCGGCAGTCAGAAAGACACCAGCACTCCTGAAGAACTTTGGGAGAAGCTCGAGCGATCTGTTCGGAGTTCCACGTTGAATGCTCGATTGACCTCTGCTGCGGCATTGGCGGATGACGAGGAATTCCGTGCGGCTGCAGGGTTTGTTGATTGCCCGCTCTGTGGGGGGCGCGGCACTCATGGCGAGTCAGATTGCCCAGTTTGCTACGGGGAACAGCAAGTCGATTCCGCATGGGCTGACAACATTGACCTTGAGCCTTACACGCTTGTCAAATGTCCGCTCTGCAAGGGAAAGGGTCTGTACGAGGGAGAAGACTGCCCGGTTTGCCATGGTGACCGGAAGATGGAGAGGCGCTTCGCGGACCCTGTGGACTTAGCAGATTTCGACGAAGTTGACTGTCCTTTGTGCAAAGGCAAAGGACAATGGAAGGGGGATGATTGTCCCGAGTGTCGCGGCGATTGCAGGATGCCTAAGCGCGTGGCGGATCGGGTTGATGTGAGTGCGCATGAAGAAGTTGAATGTCATGTCTGCAATGGCGATGGGCAATTGGGAAGTAATGATTGCCCTGCGTGCCGCGGCGAATGCAAGATGCCTAGACACATCGCTGATCGGATTGATCTGAGGGAGTATGACTGGGTTGACTGTCCGCTGTGCAAAGGCAAAGGGCGATGGCGGTCGGAAGAGTGCCTGGCGTGTCAAGGCGAATGCCAGATGCCGAGAGGCGATGCTGACCGGATCGAATTGAGGCGGTATGACGACGTGGATTGCCCCTCGTGCGACGGTAGTGGTCAAATCGACTACAGCGACGAGTACAGCGGCGATTGCGGGACCTGCGAAGGCAATGGCACTGTCCTCCGATATAGAGCGGAGGAGTTTGATTGAAAGTCTAGGTGACGGGCGAGCGTCAGTTCCACTTGCTGCGTAGCGAGTGTCAGATGTCGGCCGGAAGCGGACGTTGTGCTGGTAATGGATTGGCGCAACGTCCGTTGGTCGGCGCTTGGGGCTGTCACTAGCGGGTTTCAGCCTGGATCAGTCGCCGTAGCAAAGATCAATCATCGTGCCAGACGGGGGATATCAAGCGAACATAGACGATGCCAAAGCCAGGATGCATCTCTTCTGAGAGATCCGGTGTTCCGCCGCGATCAGGCGGGGCGCTGTTCACAAAATCTAGGAATTCATATCCTGTACAAGCCTTGTGCTCAAAAAAATGTCGTGCGTCGTATAAAGCGATGGAGGATTTAGACAAATGAGACAATTTATTCCCAGCGGCTGAAGCCTTGACGTCCGGCGGGGACTTGCCCAAATGGTCTCGCTTCGTCGCAACGTCCAACAAATGTTGTACAAGGCGCTCCCACTCGCTGCTTGGTGTAAGCTCGGCGCCAAGACTCCCTGTCAACATCTCATAGAGTGCTTGGCCCAGAGGGATTTCGGCGTCGTATTTGCCTGCGTAGTCAGACATCGCCTTGGGATTTGCTGGTGCAGTAGGTTGTGTTTTCTCAAGCCACCAGCCTGAGTTTGGCGCAGAGGAGCCTACTTTGATGCCGGCGTACCTGCTTCCCAAGCAGGTTCCATCAGTCGATGGCTTGATATCGAAAGAACCAGGAATCGGATTTAGACCAGTTAGCGTGAAGGGTGGTAGATGGACGTACAGATAGCGCTGAACATCTTCACCATCTTTCGCGATGATGAACCCCCCTAGTTCCATTTTGGGGTCCGCGACCTTAGCTTGAATCATCAAGGCCCGTTTAGTGCGAGATCCACCATCCTCGATATCAAATACTAGGAGTAAATCGCAAAGTTCGGGTTGATACGTTTTTTGATCCAGCTTGCCGGTCCATGAAGTCTTCGGTGCCTTATGCGAGAACACCCCAATCACATCCAGCTCGCCCGTACTCAGATGCTTCGACCACTCGCGCGTGAGCTCCTGGGGTAGCTGTAGTACCAGCCGCGCTACTTCGGCTACTTCCCCCGAGCCGTGCACTGGACTTGTAGCGCCACGACAGGCGCGGATGGCATTCTCAGCTGCAGCGGCAAGTTTGACTAGGGCTGTCATTGGTATCCGTTCCTTCGGATGTTTGGCCGGATGATATCAGCGACCGAGCGTACTACCAATGGAGTCGGTGCGAGGGGGGAGTGGCACCTATACGTGTGGTGCCGTGAATGCATGCCGCGTTCTGTCCAGCTGCTGTAGATATGATTTCACTCACAGCTCTATTGGCATCGTCGTTGGCTGTGCCGGCCCACAGTCATTGATGCATGTCCTCCCTTGGCCGTGTGCAGATATAGGGCACGTGTGAGCGGTCTGCGTACAACGGGTCACATGGAGATGGACCGCATTGGCAGCTTTGGCGAAGCGCTTGCTACGTAGAGAGCGCTACCTGGCGACGCTTCTGCTCTTGTCGATCTGACCGGACTGGATGTGCAAGACTTGTCCATTGCTACCGTAGTGGCGCAAGGCGTGTTAGCAGCTTGACCTACAGGCAACACAAGACTTGATCGAGAGTGGGGAGCAGGGTCAGGCTGGTCACTACAGGTCCGCTCCTTTCCGAGAGCGGCCTTCAGGCATGCATTGAGGAAATCCTGGTCGTCCCGCCACTTGTGTCGGAGACGTATCAGCTCACTTGTTAGGCGATTGAAACGGTTCTAAGCTCCAGTAAGATCGTCGGGAGCGGTCTGCAAGGCATTCGGTCCATTGCGGAGGCCTAATGCTCCCACTTCCCGGGCATCAGGCATTCGTTGTTTTACCGAGCAGGGGGCATTGATGGGCGGCGGCGGCATGGAACTCTTCGACTTGAAGGTTGAGCCATCTGATCTGCATCCGGTCTTCAAGCGCTTGCTTGATCCCAACTTGGCCGCTGAGCGTGCGGTACTCTCGGCCTGGGCCAGCGGGTTTCACGATCGAGATAAGAAGTTCGTAAAGGAGTTTCAGACCACCTTCGAGTCTAGCTTGTGGGAACTGTACCTACACGCTGTCTTGAAGGAGCTCCGGCTGGGGATAGACTTTACTCACCACGCACCGGACTTCCTCGTCACAAACCCTAGCTGCTTCACCATGGAGGCCACGATCGCAGCGCCTCCACTGGGTGGTGCGCCAGCCAGTGGCACCGGTGTCCCCGAGATCCCAGCCGACTTGAACGAGTTCAATCGGGAAGCAACGCTGCGAGCATGCAATGCCATCAGCTCCAAGCTAAAGCGCTACCGTCAGCATTACTCTACGCTGGACCACGTGAAAGATCGCCCTTTTGTTCTGGCGCTCGCTCCGTTTGATCGCCCTCTTGCCTTTTTGGAGTACGACCGGCCTATCCAGGCTGCTCTTTATGGACGTCACATTGATGAAGAGCGGACTATGGCGGAGGGCTTGTCAACGGTGATCGAGCGGGAGATTGTCGCTGTATCGAAGCGACCTGGCGTCGATGTTCCCGTTGGGCTCTTCTGCTCGGATGTCTGCAAAGAAATCTCGGCAGTTGTCTATAGCGCTGTCGCTGGCTTGGGAAAGGTGCGGGCTCTGGCCGACTCCCCGGGCCAGCTCTCTGTCTACACAACGCTTCATGCATCGACAAGCTCGTCGATGCCCGAAGTACGACGCGCGCGAAAGCGGGACTATAGCGAGCATCTGTTAGATGGATTGCACGTGTTGCACAATCCCTTTGCAACACATCCGCTGTCAGTTGACGCGTTCAAGCATCCAAGCGTGTCGCAAGACCGGAGAGAGCGCGACGGCAGCCTTCATCGAACTAGGGAGGAAGGTTTCCTGATGACTCGACAGATATTATCCATCCTAACTGTCTGACTTATGCGGCAGTCGTTTCGTGCAGTGGCTGACTGCCGAACATCGTAAGAACGTCGCGTCAGGCTCGATCTATGACGGCTGATACATCCCTTGGCCGTCCAGATACTCACGAACGATCTCCAAGTCGCCGAGCTCGCCGGTGCACATGAGCGCCAACGCTGGCTCACCCTTGAAGGGTGCCCCTGCATTTGGGCGGCGTATCCAGCCGTCTGCTTGCTGCTGGTCGGGAAAAAGCGTTTGTAGTGCGGCATAGATGCCGAGAACGAAGCTGATTCTCTGGAGCGTCTCAGGCCAGTCGCTGTCCGTCGCCCCTGCCTCCAGTTGGGAGCAAGCTACGTCGACGGGCCTTCCCAGGATTGCCGACTGCTCGTGGGCGGTCAGAGACCAAGCGCTGGCAATGCGTGTGAATGCGCGCAGAGCTGGCGCCGCAAGGCGGAGATCATCATTACCGAGCGACTTGCTCATGGCATCGGGCAACGGGGGCATAACAAGCATGCTACTCCCGTTCTGGACAGGATGACCGGGGCGGCCTCTGTATGGTCGGAAGGAGGGTGGCCGGCGAGTGACGGTCCCTTGGCCGGGCGCACTCAACCGTCTACCTATGGCCGATCAGTAAGTAGGCCCACTACAGCGGCGTGGCCTGGCATGGGAATGCGGATCCACTCAAAAAAAGGCCCCGAAATCGATGGATTTCGGGGCCCGGCCTTCTTGTGCGATGACTATGGCTATCTCCTTTGCGACATGGCCTGAATCATTTCTGCCACGACCGACTCATTTTCATCAAACAGCTTCTCGTACTCATCCGTGCCGGGCTTTGCCTCCCGAAGGCGTTTACGCACGCCTTCTGCCCTTTGCTTCAAGTCCGAAATGTCGGGGTTGTTCAGATGCGTTTCCAGTGACCTTCTTGTTATCCACCGGCGCATGTGCATTTCCTCGGTGTCACCGGCTTCAGCCATTCTTCGCTGTTCCCACCGCTCCAGAATGACGGGCGCATGCGGGTTGGCAGCCAATAAGAACTCTTGCCGGTGCAGACCGTGTTCGCCATTGCGGTCCACTATGTACGAAGCCACCATCGCACGTTTGCGGTCCGCTGCGATAGCAAAGCCAGCAAAGTTGTTGTAGGAAACGAC
The DNA here is from genome assembly GCF_047520695.2 of Stenotrophomonas sp. AR029. Taxonomy (NCBI): domain Bacteria; kingdom Pseudomonadati; phylum Pseudomonadota; class Gammaproteobacteria; order Lysobacterales; family Lysobacteraceae; genus Stenotrophomonas; species Stenotrophomonas sp. AR029. The sequence continues at coordinate 861,651 of NZ_JAXBQQ020000001.1, forward strand.
GTCGATCAAGGTAAAGCCATCACTGGCGTTGATGATCACTAAGCCACCGGAGTCCGGGCCATAGCGGAGCTCTTGGGCAACTTCGAGCAAGAACAGCCGCCAGCGGCTCTCCGGCACCATACCTCCACTCTCATCGCTACTGAGAGTTCGTGTCGTAATAGACAGACGGCGAGCTGTGTCGGCAGAACTCCAGCCCAACAATGTTCGCCACCTCCGCATGGTGTCACCACGCGCTTCCTGCTTAACGCAGGTGTTCATAAATTTCCTTTTTGTCATGGCCGGGGATTCCGGTAGTGAGATAATTTCACTATAGGAAATTATTGTCAATGGGTGTTCTAGCATCTTCATACGAAATGCGTCCTGTCGACTGGAGCCTAGCCCGGCCCCAGGGGGGGGGGGGCGCTTGCCAAAGGCCTCCCGCTTGGGATCCCGGGGGGGCATAGACGCATCATCAAGGGCGCGCATGAGGCGCTATCGCAAGGCTGATTTGCCCCGGCTCCCGGGGGCGATCTGCGTAGGCTCTTCGCGGCGCCGCTGAGCTTCTCGGCGCTGCGGGATCGAATCCCGAGTATCGTGCAGGACCTTCCGCAGGTGATGGCCACTCGCCTGTCACCACGGCGAAGGACTGGAGTGCCGCGCTGGTGCGGCGTGGACAGGGTGGGCGATTGACCGGCCTTGCCGCTGGTGATGCTCGTTGCCCCCTCGGAGAACAACGCGCATCCGTAGCTCAGCTTGGCAACTGTCAACGGAGAGGCCAGGGATGCAGTGTTCGTTAGCCTCATCCCCGCCCAGCGTCATGGATCCGAAGCAAGGTCTGGTGGTCGCTTAAGGTCATGGGCCCAAGGAGTTCACCATGCGCTACAAGGCAAACGTCCCGCATGCCAACCTGCTTGGCACCAACCCTTGGATCGACTTCAAAGCTGATATGCCGGTAGCGCTAGACAAGGTGAAGTTACCCCTTAAGCCGCGTCAACTGTCGTCCTTTTGCAGCAGGATCGCATCTTGGCATGCGTTCACCGGAGACAGTTGGCGCGCGATGGTGATCCGTGCCACAGCTAGGGGCCGAAGATGCAATCACCGACGATCTCTATGCACTCCGGGCGGAGTTAGAATTACCTCAGTATCCAGGAGGGTCTATGCGCCAGTTGTCTTTCCAAGATCGTGGCCAGCCTTTGCTGGACATCATGACCTCAGCACCCGACTGGGCATGCTCATCTTGTCTGAAGGATGAATTCATAAGAGAGATCTGTACGTCCAATAGCCTGCAGTTTCGCTGCTGTGGATGCGGCATGCACGGGCAGAGTGGGGCCTCGATTTATGAGATCGCAGAGCGCATTCGTGGCGCCCTTCAGCAGCACTACGAGCTGGACATCGGGCTCTATCCAGGCTACGAGCTAAGCTTGTCGCAGATCGTCTCACGCGCTATCGGTTGTGAAAGTCAGGCTGTGAATGAAGCGGTTTCTTCTGTTCTAGAGGATGAGGAGTCTGGCGAAGAGTCCGGCGACTCGCTCGACGAAGAGTCCTTTTACTTTCCGGGGCAGAGCTACAGGAGGATGCAGAGTCCTTTCGACTCGGAGGATCATGAGCGCTGGTATGTGGTGAGTGATTGGGACCACGTTGCTCGCGATCTGGTTCACGGTCGTCGGTTCTTCAACGACAAAGCACGTGAATTCTTCACTCGTCTTCTGAATGAGGCTATGACGGCTACCACGCTCGAGGCGCCGGACGTCGCAGCTGTCATGCAAATCCTGCCGGAAGGAACGCCAATCTATCGTTCTCGGGTATCCCGCGATGAAAATCAGACGAGTCTGTTCCGAGATTGTCCTGCGAAGGAACTGGGTGCCGCCCCGCGAAGTATTGCGGCAAATAACCGAATGAGCGCTGCTGGGGTGCCGGTCTTCTACGGGTCTGCCGAGGTTGAGACCTGCATTGCCGAGGTACGACCGTCAATTGGCGATACTGTTGTTGCTGGCCAGTTCCGTACGTCTAGAACGCTGAAGCTGTTTGACTTCACGAAGCTAGACTATCGGCTTAGGCACGAGCCGCTTAGCCTATTGGATCCCAAGCACGAGCAGCGCTCTATGGACAGGACGTTGCTGTCATATTTGCATGAAGAGATTGCAAAGCCCATGCGCTCTAACGACACAGGGTACGTAGTGACTCAGGCCCTGACCGAGTTCATTCGATACGGAGGGATCGAGAACTTCGACGGAGTCGTTTTCCAGTCTGTCCAGCGACAGAACGGTTTGAATTACGCATTGTTTGATGAAGATGATCCGTCTGCTCTCCAGTCGCTGGATGGCCGATCGCGCTTCCCTGTTGACATCCTTGCAGGGGCTGTGACCGAGCACGTAGTGGACTCTCTGAGCTATTTGACGACGAATCCTGCATGTGGAGTTCAGTCTCCAAATGTGAAGTCTGCTTTTAGCTGGAAGTGACACATAACCAGGAAGACAGGATGGAATTGTCGCCTGCAGGTCAAATGGACCCTGCGCGTCCAAATACTGTCTCACTGAGGCCAAGTCGCAGACTCGTCCTGTGTACATTAGCGCCAGCGCCGGCAGGCAGCCAAAGGGGGAAGCCTGGTTAGCTCGACGAATCCGTCTGTCAGCCTGATCGTCATTGGGGAAAATTGCGTGTAGCGCACGATATATCCCAATTAGGTAGCTGACTCTCTCCAGTGTCTCGGTCTGTATGTCGCCGGAGACGTCGTCGATCTGAAAGGCCACTCCAACAGGTTGACCAAGTATGGCTGCTTGCTCCTCCTCGTCTAGAGACGTCCGCGATTCGGGCGAAAACACGCCGAGCAGGACCGCTAACCGAAAACTCATTGCTCATGATCCTATCCGTCACCGCATCTCTGGGGGGCTGCTGCAATAGTGCCTCGTCGGCGCGAAACTCATTGTTTCATAAGAGGAATTCGGGATGAAGATAAACTGGCTTCAGTCGCATGTATTTGATCGAGTTGCGCCGACTCAGAAATTTGTCAAGGGCTCGCAAGCTTAAATTAACGTCCGAGTATCGGTATGCTCGGATAACGCCGCCCCGGGGGAGCTTATGAGTGACGAAGAGTACGTAGCTAAAAAGCGCAGTGACAGGGTATATGTTTCCCGGCCATTCAAGATTGGGGTTAGCAAGGATACGGATGCTCGCTATGTTACTAGGGTCTTTGATGATGGACAGAGATCCTGCTTCGACTCGGTAGACGATGAGATCGTAATCAGGGCGACTCATGACGACAAGGTGCAGATCAAGGCTGTTGTTACAAGTGACGAGGAGGGGCTAAGGCATCTGACGTTGCAGAGCTTCCGCATCTATAAGGACGGCATACGGCCGAACGAGCAGTACGGCATTAATCTGCGCGGCCAGGAGATTGCTGAGTTTGTCGAGTTCGCACAGCTCGTCAGCTCCGTCCAGCTAAATAACACCGGAAAGCTGCGCTTGGATCGAGCGTCGCTCGCGCACGTCGATGTGGACATGGATTCAGCGGCAAGGGCTTGGATTGCTAGGCACCCAGATGCCCTGCGTGAGCTTGTAGCGAATGAGGCCACATCGCGAGACGTAGTGGCGGTCGCATACCGGCGCAAGCAGTTGGCGAAATTCGAGCGTCTTCTGCACGAGGACGCCTACTTCGATAAGGTGACCGCTGATCGCTTCAACGGACGCAAGGAGGCGACTTGGCAGGCCTTTTTCGAGCGTAATCGGTGGATCTTCGGGTACGGCCTTTTTCATCTGTCCGCTGATGGATTCAGCAATGAGAAGTTGGAGCAGGTGGTAGCAGGTTCGACCGTTGCTACTCCTGGAAAACGTATCGATGGTCTTCTGAGGACGCGAGGGCGGATTAGCGCTGCATGCCTGGTCGAGATCAAGCATCACCGGACTCCGCTGCTTGCCAAGGGCAGCTATCGGGCAGGGACGTGGCAACCGTCGCAAGAGCTCACGGGAGCCGTCTCTCAGATCCTGATGTCCGTAGATGGAATGGAGCGCCAGTTCCAGCGCTTGCTAGTGATGAAGGATGACGACGGAAACCCCACCGGAGAAGAGGCGGTTGTGGCGCGTCCTCGTTCGGTAATCGTGTGTGGCTCTTTATCGGAGTTCGTCAGAGAATTTGGTGTGAACGAGGATCAATTCCGTAGCTTTGAACTGTATAGACGTCATTTGTTCTCTCCCGACATTTTGACCTTCGACGAACTCTACGAACGCGCGAGGCTCATCGTGGAATCGGCGGACTAGGCGCTTAAGAGCTGCCAAGGCGAAGAAACGCAGTCTCGCCCGCCGTTGCGAGTCTGAGAGTAGGTGCCGTCGTTCGTGGTCGAACAGATCGGACCCTCTTCTGGCCGAAATCAAATAGAGGATCTCTCGACTGATCGAAACTCGAAAACGTTAGAAGTTCGAAGATGAGGCGCTTGTTGGTCGGCTGCCGCCGCCGTAACATGAATAGGAATTGAAGTGGCCCGGCCATTCGGCAAGTATGCAGAAAGTCGTGGGGTCACCGGTCCGCCACGTCAACTGAGAAGCCGGGGTGGCTTCAGCCGTCCGTAACAGAGGGAGGATAGCGTGGCTCATAGTGATTTGACGCTTGAGAAGAAGATTACTGCACTAAGGGAGGAGCGTTCTGACCTTCATCCGGACAAGAACGGTGGGGAATTTGTCTCTGCTGCCGCACAAAAGCGCTACCTGGAGATCGACGAGGAATTGGAGCAGCTTCGATCTCAAGGTCGAACCTCCGGCCAAGAGCTCATTGCGCTCTCGCAGTTGCCTGCGTTGATAGAGGCGCTGAATGGCTCAGTCCTAACTCACCGGACGTCAGCGAAAGACTTGGAGCGCGAATTCAAGCGCACCGCAGCACAGGAGATTTCGCGAAGGTACCGGACGCCAAAGATCAGCTCAGGTGTCGCTGCGACAATTGTCGCTTTCCTCTTTACACAAGCCCCTACGCTCGCGGAGCACCCCTTTTTGGGGCAGTTCTTCGCTTCACCCTGGGGAATGATTGTTCTTACCTATGTGTTCGCGACATCTCTTGCTTTGCTTGCATGGTCGTGGATTCGCGAACGCGCGGAAGCCGCGTTGATTGCGCGATTGGGTAGCAGGAGCATGCTCGCCGAAGTGGGTAGTCGCTTAGATGTGTTTCCAGCGGGACATCTGATTGATGAGATGGACCTTCGCTATATGTTCGATGGCCTAGTAAGAGGGCGTAGGTCAGTGCTTTCTCCAGTTTTGGATGAGGAAATGCTCGATGGCGCATTCGAGATGCAGCTCCAGCGATTGGTTGAGCGAAAGGTTCTTAAGGAGTCGGAAAAAAGGAGTGGTGTTGACCGAGTGTTTGAGAAGCTATAGGAGATTCGTTGGCTCCGGTAATTTCGGAGGCAAACTACGGCGTGCTCGATTGGACTGAGGAGTGTTATCAAACGCGAGGTGCTCGCGGTCGCGTTCAGGAAGGTGTAACAGAATCATCGGATTCCGGGGCAAATTCCAACTGCTGAGACTCTTTCGGGGTCTTGGCGTGTACTGCACTCTTGGTTCGTAGGCCGCACCTTTGCGTGCCTTACTCTGCGGTTACACCTATCAAGTTTACAGACAGCTTGACAACCTAACTTTCAGCTCATCCAGGAACAGCACGCCGTGATGGGCCAGCGAGATCTCGCCGGGGCAGGGCGGATTGCCCCCACCCACCAGCGCCGCCGCACTCGCGCTGTGGTGCGGCGCCCGGAACGGACGCTGTCGCCAGCGCCGCGGATCCAGCCCCTCACCGCTCACTGAGGCAATCGCGGCCAGCTGCAACGCCTCGGCTTCCTCGGTGTCCGGCAACAGGCTGGGCAGGCGTGAGGCCAACAGTGTCTTGCCGCAGCCAGGGCTACCGATCAGCAATAGATGGTGCCCACCGGCGGCCGCCACTTCCAACGCGCGCCGCGCATGCGCTTGCCCGCGCACGTCGGCCAGATCGGGCAGTGGCAACGGTGTCGTGTCCACGCGCTCCACGGACGGCAACAGGCGCGGATTGCCCAACCCGGCGCAGCACTCCAGCAGCGTGCGCGCCACACGTACATCGGCGTGCTCGGCCAACGCGGCCTCTGCGGCATTGCCCGGCGGCACCACCAGGATGCGCCCAGCGTCAGCCGCTGCAATCGCAGCGGGCAGCGCGCCCGCCACCGGCCGCAGCTCGCCGGTCAGGCCAAGCTCACCCAGGAACTCGTATTGCAGCAGCGACTGCGGATCGATCTGGCCACTGGCTGCCAGAATGCCCAACGCGATGGCCAGGTCGTAACGCCCGCCTTCCTTGGGCAGGTCAGCGGGCGCGAGGTTGAGCGTGATGCGTCGCTGCGGAAAGTCGAAGCGCGCGCAAAGAAGGGCGGCACGCACGCGCTCACGGGATTCACGCACGCTGGTCTCGGCCAGGCCGACAATCTGGGTGGCAGGCAGGCCACCGGAGAGATGCACTTCCACCCGCACCAGCGGGGCATCGACCCCGGCGCGGGCACGGCTGTGGACCAGCGCCAGGCTCATGTGTGGATTCCTACAGAAAGACGCTTGATGGTGCGGCAGGTGTTCCGCATGGGATATCGGGAATTGCTGGTGAAGCGGCTAGGGGGATTCCTGCAGACCGTTGGAGTGCGCCTGCGCGCTTCGTAGCGGCCGGTGTTCGCGATCGAGTGTCGGAACTCAACCGGTATGACGTGGAACAACGCCGGGGAATAGGCCGTTGCCGCTCGCCCGGGCCGGCCTTTCACCTCACTGGATCCGCGCCCGCGAGACTGCGGAAATCCAAGAAAATTCCCTATGAAGTGCTTTTCGTACAGGCATTTACATTTCACCGGAACTACACACATTTACTTGAAGGTGAGCAAAAGGGGCGCTAAAATTCACCCAACACACCCGCCAAGCCTCTGACGCGCTAGTTCGCGACATGCTCAAATTGGCGGGTTTTTTTTGCCTGCTGATTGGAGTCAGGATGACTCACTACCGCAAACCACCCCTGTCGATTCAGGAGCAGTTGGATCTCCTCCAGCAGCGCGGGCTGGCCATCGGCGACGCCGCCAATGCCAAACGCTATCTGCAGCGTGTTGGCTACTACCGCCTCATGGGCTATCTCTACACACAGCGTGTGCCCGGTAGCGACAGCTTCCGAGCTCAAGCGACATTCGAAGAAGCGGTCAGTCTCTATGAATTCGATAGGGCCCTTCGAGACCTGGTAATGGAGGCCGTTGGCCATATCGAGGTCGCAACGCGGACCGTGCTCACGTACAACTTTGCCCATGCCTATGGCGCCTTCGGCCACTTGGAGCCGCGCAATCTGGCATTCACCGGGCAGGAGTATGCGGATTGGTTCGGCGGCGTCGAAAGCGAAGTGACGCGCTCCAAGGAGGCGTTTATTCGGCACTACAAGGACAAGTACGCCTCACCCGCATTCCCCAGAGTACCGATCTGGATGGCGACAGAAGTCATGTCGCTCGGCTCGCTTTCTCGCTTCTACAAAGCGCTGCACTCCAGAGAACAGAAGGCTGTTGCGGGTGAGATGCTGCTGGCCGCGCCAGTCTTCGCAAACTGGCTGCATGTCACCAGCGTGGCGCGAAACGTCGTTGCACACCACAGTAGGTTATGGAACAAGGAGCTCGGTGTTTCGGCAGTTCGCCCACGGTCGGCAGGATGGTCTGAGCGCGAGGCGCCATACGCACCGAATCGTTGCTTCTTTCTGTTGCTCCTGCTTCGCAGACTTCTGGAAGCGACGACCGCTGATTTCAGGGATTGGCGTGAACGTGTCGATACCCATCTCTCGGCTGGCCTGACGACCGAAGTTCGAGTGAAGAGCCTCGGGGCTGCGGCAGGATGGCAGGGGCACCGCCTGTGGCGCGGGTGAGACCAGGAGTCGCCTTGGCTGTCGGGAGAGCTTTCGGTGGCTTCGTGTTATGGATGGCCGGTCGGGGGGATTCTCGTCAATCGCGGTGCGGCGCCCCAGGTAGACACCGCTGCTCATCAGGCATCGCCCCATTGAAGCGCCCAAACCGCGCCTCAACCCACGAAGGCCCCGCACTTTCCACCAACAACCTTCCCCGGCTCTGGTGCAGATCCAGCCACCGCTCGAAGCTGATGCGCAGACGTTCGATGTCCGGCGCCCGCCAGCGTGCATCGGCGGGCATGCGGATCAGCACGCGCGAGGGCGCGTTCTTCACCTCCATCACCAGCACGCCCTTGCATCGGATCTCGAAGGATGTCGCCCCGGCATGGCGCGTGTGCAGTTCAAAGCCCTCGAGTGCCTTCGCGGTCACGAAGCCGAGTGCATCACTGTGCAGCAGGCGGTAATCGGCCGGCTGCAGCTTCTGGTAGGCCCACACCTGATCGCCCGCGGGCTCGGGCCACTCCACCCACATCGCGCCGATCACCGCGATGCACGCCGCTGCAGCGGCAAGGCCGTGCTTCTTCATTCGTCACCCCGCACACAGGCAGAAAGGTCAGCGCCATAAGCGCGCTCAGTCCTTGGGGCGCATCCGCTCGTGGATGAAGGCGGTCAGCGCCAGATCGGCCATCACCAGTCCCTCCATCACCCGGTCGCCGACGTACTGCTCCGGCTCGCCGTTCTGGCGCGTGCGCTCGGCCGCCAGCAGGATCTCCTGCACGATGCGTTGGCCGGTGAGTGCGCAGTCGGCGTCGGACAACTGCATCTGCCGGCTGCGCAGGTGATGCCGCTCGGGCCAGGGCTGGCCGTCGGCCGCAGCGCCCGCACCGATGGCGTGCAGGATGGCGATAAGGCTGTTGGGGTCCTGAGCAGGCGCGGGTGACGGCGCTTCCTGGATCGGGCGCGGGGGAGGGGAGTGCGGTGTGGTCATGGCGGGCTCCGTGCAAGCAGGCAGAAGCCGCCACCGATAAAGGTGGCGGGCAGAGCGTGGCTCGAAAACCGGTTGCTAGACAAAGCCGGCGGGCACGAGGCCCCCACGCCCCGCCCGCCATAGCCGGCAGACGGATTGCCAGCCGGCACCACGCGCGGTGGTGCCGGCTGGCAAGCGCAAACTTACGTCTAGCAATCCGGGTTTTCGAGTCCCGACCACCGATGCACGGTGGCGCAGTAACGATTACCTGCTGTTGTTCGGAATGCCAACGGGTAGGGGTCAATGCCGCCAAAACCCGAGACGTTTTCGGCATTGTCGCATAGCGCGGAAAGGGGCGAGAGCCTTGGCGGGCTAGGCGTACAGGCACTTCTGGAACGGAGTCTTCAAATTCTTCCGCCAGAGCAGCCAAGCGCGGCAAATGCGACAGCACTCGCCCTTCGGGCATGCGTGATCGCTCATGCAACCGAACCGTTGCGACACCGGCTAGATGGTTTAAATGACTTCCTGCCTATTGAACCTACCGAGTGCCGCGCGCAATCTGACTACCGCTGTAGTCAATCAAGGCCGTCCTGCCCACAGCAGCAAGGTTCTGCAGCGTTCGAATGGATTCCAACCACTGGCGCAGGCCAAACAAGGACCACCGTACGTGTCACGCCGCAGCCGACTGCTTCTCTGCGCGGGTCTGGTCCCGCTTCCGTGGTTCCTGTTCTGGACCAGCGTTGCCGCCCTGTTCGCGCCGGGCTACAACCCGCTTGTACAGCACGCCAGCGAGCTGCTGCAGACCGAGCACTGGGGTGCTGTACTCGCTGGCCTTGAGATCGGAGTTGGCGCGGAGCTTGTCGGCTGCTGACCACAGGTCATTTTCGAGTTTTTTGAGCTGGTCGCGATTCATTCTATTGATCGTAAAGGGGTTTGACCTGTTCCTGTCTTGCCGCCAATTAATATGTTCTGACGCGCAGACTCAGTCATGGCGCCCCATGGAGTTTCGATAGGCGACTTGACGTTCGTAAACAAATCTTGAGTTGACAATCAAAGATGATACTAGCCGGAAGGCTGCTTGTGGCCGTCGGGCGTCCTACGACCCAGGGCGGCCATTGGTGCGGCCGCTGATCCTGCCACTGGGTCCATTTGTACGCTGCCCTGTTAGCCGGACCCTGCCGCCCTAAGATCGAGTTGTATCAAGGCGAAGCGCGCAGATCGGTGCTTTGTGGGCGAGTCGCATAACCGGACCCACGGGTCCGTCTACTTGGTAGTTGGGCGCCACTACAGCTATGACTGATCTTTGGGGTCCCATTTCGGCAACCGATTGGCATGCCTCACCCTGCATGGTCGGCCGCGCAGCGACCGAGGCTGATGTTGCGGCCGGCTCGGCCATCTTCTATGTACAGGGTGGTTCCACTCCAGCTCCAATGAGCCTTCCATGCTGCGCAGTTCAGATACTGGACGATGGCTCTGAGCAGCCTATCGTCATTGTCCAGGCAGAGCTCGCGCAGCAGGGCACCATCTTGGGTGTACGGCCATTTTCCGGGGGTAATGGCATTTGCATGTCTAAGGACGTTCGGTTGCTTCCTGCCGGCTTCGGGTCGCAGGTTGGCGCCTAACAGTTCAGTCAAGCCGAGCTTGCTTCGCGAGTCGGACTAATTCCAGAGTTGAACGTCCGCTTCTGTCCGAAAGCGGACATCGTTCGACGACATTGATCTTCCGTGAGCCAAGGCATGGGTCTCTCCTTCCATCAATTGATGATCTCCCCACTCCCCGAAGCAACAAACGCCCTCAATTGCCGAACGAACTCCGCGTCATAGGCTTCCCACTCCGTAACCTCCCCAACCACCCGCAAGGGCTGCGCACTCCGATACGACCGCGTCGGGTTCCCGGGAAACTTCTTGTTGGTCACATTCGGATCGTCTTCAAACGGCCCGGTCGGCGCCACCACATACACACGCGGTCGCCCTTCACCCTTGGCCATCTCCGCAGCCAGCCCGGCGCCCTTGGCAATCGTGGTGAAGTAGATGTGGTTCATCACCACGCTGTCGCGATAGTTGGAGCGGAAGCCCGCGCTCAGCAGCTCGCCCACCGCGAGGTCAGCGCGGTTGCCGTGATAGAACGGCCCGGCGACCTGGTGGCAGGTGTCATGCGAAACGGGTGTCCATTCGGTGTCCTGCGCCATCGGCACTGCCCCTGCGTGTCCTGCCGGATCGACAGGCCGGCGAGTCTAGGGCGCCCGGTGGGCCTTGCTGCAAGGCCCCATCCGGGAAATACTCTGTAGTGGGAGGCGCGGTGCGCCTCCTTTTTTCATTCTGCGGCGCCGCGCCCTTCCAGCTCGCGCACGGCGGTTTCCAGCGCGTCCAGCTTCTGGCGCGTCTTCAGCAGCACGGCGCGCTGCACTTCGAACTCCTCGCGGGTGACCAGGTCGAGCTTGGCCAGGCCGGCCTGCAGCGCGCTCTTGAAGGTGGCCTGCAGTTCCTCGCGCGATTCGCGCAGACCCGGCGGCACCAGGTCGCTGAGGCGACGGGCGAGGTCATCGATTTGATTCAGGTCGATCATGGGGTGCTCCGTGGGGGTGGGCCCGTGCATCCGGCGCGGGCAGGCCATTCGGGCACAAGGATACTGCTGGCACCCACTGCCCGGACAGGCCGCAGCGGCTTCGCACGGGCAGCGTTCAGGCGCTATCCTCCACGCCGGAAGACAGGAGATAGACGATGAAGATGGTCATGGCGGTGATCAAGCCGTTCAAGCTCGACGACGTGCGCGAAGCGCTGGCCGAGCGTGGGGTTACCGGGATCACGGTGACGGAAGTGAAGGGCTTTGGTCGCCAGAAGGGCCATACCGAGCTGTACCGCGGCGCGGAGTATGTGGTCGATTTCCTGCCGAAGGTGAAGCTGGAAGTGGCGGTGACCGATGACCAGGTGGAGGCGGTGGTTGAGGCGATCGTGAAGGCCGCCGGCACCGGCAAGATCGGTGACGGCAAGGTGTTCGTGTACGACTTGGGCAGCGTGGTGCGTATTCGTACCGGTGAACTGGACGCGGACGCGTTGTAAGTAGGGGTGGGGGCGGCCGACTGCAGCGCGGGGGGGGGGCTGGACCGCTGCGGAGTCTGGGCGACGGGATGCTTGACCCCTTTGTTGTTGAGTCGAGCAAGCTCGAGTCTACAGCCGGGATCGGGCGGCGCGAACACCCGTATGCGATGAAGAGCCCTCCCGGTGTGATCAGCCCGGCGGAATGAGGGGTGACGACCGCCACTCCGGCAGACCGAGCGCACGGCGGGTGCGCGTCACGGTGGCGGCGATCTCTGCCTCGAAGCCGCCATCAGGTTGCAGCAGCGGCATGAGTTCGGCACAGCGTTGCTTCAGCACATCGACCCATGGCGCTGGGTGGGTTTCCGTAGCGGCTAGTGCCAAGTGCCTGCGACCCTCGTCGTAAGCGCCCGCGAGCCCGGCAGTGATGCCCGCATAGATGTGTTCGCGGATGCCCGGATTGGGGTGACGGCTCATCAATGTACGCACGTGCCCCGGGGTGGGAAAGCGGTCACGCAGGGCCAGCACCTCGGCTGCGGCCTGCTTGGCCAGTGCCTGCGCGACCGAGGCAAAGCTCACGGCATCGGTGAAGCGCTCGAATCCGGCGACGCGGCCGCCCTCATCGAAGGACAGGTAATCCTGCTCGTCCCAGAGCCAGCAGGCGCCGACATTGAGATAGCTGCCTCTGTCCCATGCTGAAGGCTGGAATTCGACCACGCCGACCCACCAGCCCTGGTCGTCAAGCCAGGTGCGTGAACGGCCTTTCTGCACGCAGCCCAAGGGGCGCAGTATGGATCTTGCGGCTGCAGTCAGCAGGCGGGTGTGTTCAGGTGTCGGCATCCCCAGCGTCCTTGCGAGTGGCGTGCCGACGAGTATCGCAGAGCACATCGGGCGTGTGGTCCGGGGCAAATGCAGGGGCAAACAGCAGTCGCGCAAGCAATGCAGGGCGAACAGCGCTTACCGGCGCTTCGCCCACTTGTAGAACCGCTTCCAGCCCTGCCGCACCGCGGCCACCCAGCCCGGGTCGGCCACCAGTGCAGCCTGCGCGGCACTCGGGGCCTGGCCGGTTACGCGCTGGCGGATCTTCAGCAGGTTCTTCATGTCGCTGCGGCGCATCTGCCGGCTCAGTGGATTGCGGCGCAGCCAGCGCGGGGCGCGCCAGGCCGAGGTGAAATCCAGCAGCACCGGCACGCCGCCGCTGACCACCACGTTGGTGCCATGCAGGTCGTTGTGGGTGATGCCGGCGGCGTGCAGGCGGCTGAGCGCGTGCTGCAGCTGCTCGAACACTTCATTGCCCACGGCCTGCGCGGTGCTCAGGGTCTGGCCCGGGATGAACTCCATGCCCAGTGCCAGGCCACCGAGGGTGCCGAGCAGCGCGGGGGCATGCTTCCAGCCGCCGAGGCGCTGCAGCATGCGGGCTTCCCGGCGCACCATCAGTCGCGCGATCAGCGAAACGGGAGTGCCGCGGTAGCGGGAGTAGTCCTTGATGACCGCCTCGCGCCCGTCCAGGCAGGTGCGGTAGACGTCGGGGGCCAGGAAACGTTCGCCGCGCTTGAGCAGCAGCGGGGAGGCGGCGTCATCGCCGCAGGAGGAGGGGGGCAGGGCAGGAAGATGCATGTCGGGGTCTCGGACGACCCGGTGGGTGGCGCAAAGCGTCAAGCGAACCGGTGTTACAGGGAGTTACTAAGTTTTCGTTAATTTTAGTACTCGCCAGTTCGCTATTCCACGATTTGTCGGAGAAATGTCGGGGCCGTGGCTGGAACAGTTCGTCGCGCAGAATCGGACAATTCTGTCTCACTTATTCCAGTTGGCCTTTAGTATCAATCGCTTGCGCGCTCAGCCCTGCGCCTCGTCCACAACCGGCTGAACGCGGCGCACGGGCAACTTGACCCCGGCGCACGGCCTGCCGACCATAAGCTGTTAACCCGCGACATCGGCGGCCGCCCCCCCTCCGGCACGTCCCCGTCCCCTGCCGCGTTCCCCATCGGTGCTGGCCGCCTGGCCGTGCATCGCCCCGTTTCCCGTTCCGGCCGCGGCTGGAGGAAAGTGCTTTGATCATCAAAATCGTCATTGCAGCGCTGTTCGTAGCCTGCGTGCTGTACATCCACTTCCGTGGCAAGGTCCGCGCGCGCTGGTCGCGCCAGCTGCTGGACCACTCCAGTTTCATGGCCCCGATCAACGTGGTCATGTACATGTTCTCGAAGGTGCCGACCACGCCGTTCCTGGACCCGGGCAAGGAGTTCCCGCAGCTGGAGCCGCTGCGCCAGAACTGGCAGATGATCCGCGACGAGGCGCTGGCGCTGCGCGACGCGCAGAAGATCGCCGCCTCCAGCACGTTCAACGATGCCGGCTTCAATTCGTTCTTCCGCCGAGGCTGGAAGCGCTTCTACCTGAAGTGGTACGGCCCGTCGCACCCGTCGGCGAAGACGCTGTGCCCGAAGACCACGGCGCTGATCGAGTCGATCCCGGATGTGCGTGCGGCGATGTTCGCGCAGCTGCCGCCGGGCAGCGAGCTGCGCCCGCACCGCGACCCGTTCGCCGGCTCGCTGCGCCTGCACCTGGGCCTGAGCACGCCCAACGACGATGCCTGCTACATCGAAGTGGACGGCATCAAGAAGAGCTGGCGCGACGGCGAGTGGATGATGTTCGACGAGACCTACATCCACCATGCACACAACGAGACGCAGCAGGACCGCGTGATCCTGTTCTGCGACATCGCCCGCCCGCTGCGCTTCGGCCTGCCCGGGCTGTTCAACCGCGCGGTGGCGGCCACGCTGCTGGCCGGCGGCGCCTCGCCGAACCTGCCGGGCGACCCGACCGGTGGCGTCAACAAGGCATTCGGCAGCGTCTACAAGGTGCGCCTGAAGGCCAAGGCACTGCGCGAGCGCAGCGTGGTGGCCTACCAGCTGATCAAGTGGGGCCTGGTGGTGGCGGTGATCGCCGGTATCTGGGCGCTTTGATCGTTACATGAGGTTGCCGGCCAGCGGCCGGCACTACCGGAACATGAAAAAACCCGCGCTGTCGCCAGCGCGGGTTTTTCTTTTGCCTTGGTGGGTGCCGACCGTTGGTCGGCACGCCTTACTTCAATGCAGCCTGCACGAACGGCGGGGTCACCAGCACGCCGGTGTGCAGCGCGGCGGTGTAGTACAGGGTGTTGAAGGTCTTGGCGGCCGAGTCGGCCTGGCGGAAGTCGAAGCTGCTGTCGCCCTTGCGCGCCATGGTCACGCTCCACCAGCCGGTGGGGTAGCACGGCTGCGGGAACGGCAGGGTCTTGAACGAACCGAAGCCGGCCTTGCCCATCTCGGTGCGCATTTCGTTGATCAGCTCCAGCTGCATCAGCGGCGACTCGGACTGCTGCACCAGGATGCCGTCGTCCTTCAGGGCCTTGAAGCAGCTCTCGTAGAAGGCCTTGTTGAACAGGCCTTCGCCCGGGCCGACCGGGTCGGTCGAGTCCACGATCACCACGTCCACGCTGCCCGCCGGGCAGTTGGCCATGTAGGCCACGCCGTCGTCGAACAGCAGCTCGGCGCGGGCGTCGTCGTTGGAGTCGCACAGTTCCGGGAAGTGCTTGCGCGCCATCACGGTGACCTGCTCGTCGATATCGCACTGGGTCACGCTCTCAACGCTGGTGTGCTTGAGCACTTCGCGCAGGGTGCCGCAGTCGCCGCCACCGATGATCACCACGCGCTTGGGCGCGGCGTGGGTGAACAGCACCGGGTGGCTGATCATCTCGTGGTAGAAGAAGTTGTCCTTGCTGGTCAGCATGATGGCCCCGTCGATGGTCATCAGGTTGCCCCAGTCGGTGGTCTGGAAGATCTCGATCTTCTGGAACGGCGACTGCACCTCGTCCAGCTTGCCGGTGATGCGGTAGCCGATGGCCGAGCCGGTGCGCTCGAAGTGTTCGATGTACCAGTTGTTGCTGTCAGTCATTGGAAAACGGTCCTGTTCGGAGGGGTGGAGCCGGGCTGGCGGGCGGGGCCGCGTGGCACAGATGCCACATCCGGACGGATCGGCCCGTTCAGGTTGGAACCTGTCACGGGCGCGGGCGCGCATGATAACGAACCTGTGGGCACATAGGCGTTATCATGCCCCCCCTTTTATTGCCAACAAGGCCGACTGAAATGACCGATTGGTCCCTCGACCAAGCCCGCAAGACCTACTCGATCCCGCATTGGGCGGACGGTTACTTCGACGTGGATCAGGCCGGGCACATGGTGGTGAGACCGACCGGGGCGGACGGCCCGGTGGTGTCGCTGCCCAAGGTGGTCGATGCGGCGCGCGCGGCGGGCGCCAAGCTGCCGCTGCTGGTGCGCTTCCCGGACATCCTCGGCCAGCGGCTGGGCAAGCTGCAGGCGGCCTTCGCCCAGGCCCAGCAGGACTGGGAGTACAGCGGCGGCTACACCGCCGTGTACCCGATCAAGGTCAACCAGACCCGCGGCGTGGCCGGCACCCTGGCCAGCCACCACGGCGAGGGCTTCGGCCTGGAAGCGGGCAGCAAGCCCGAGCTGATGGCCGTGCTGGCGCTGTCGCGCCCGGGCGGGCTGATCGTCTGCAACGGCTACAAGGACCGCGAGTACATCCGCCTGGCCCTGATCGGCCGCAAGCTGGGCCTGCAGACCTTCATAGTCATCGAGAAGCCGTCCGAGCTGAAGCTGGTGCTGGAAGAGTCCAAGGCGCTGGACGTGAAGCCGGGCCTGGGCGTGCGCATGCGCCTGGCCTCGCTGGGCGCCGGCAAGTGGCAGAACAGCGGTGGCGACAAGGCCAAGTTCGGCCTGTCGCCGCGCCAGCTGCTGGACCTGTGGAAGTCGCTGCGTGACACCGAGTACGCCGACTGCCTGAACCTGCTGCACTTCCACATGGGCTCGCAGATCTCCAACGTGCGCGACATCGCCAACGGCATGCGCGAAGCCACCCGCTACTTCGTGGAGCTGTCGCGCCTGGGCGCGAAGATCACCCACGTCGACGTGGGCGGTGGCCTGGGCGTGGATTATGAAGGCACCCGTTCGCGCAGCTTCTGCTCGATCAACTACGGCCTGCATTCCTACGCCAGCAACATCGTGCAGCCGCTGGCCAATGCCTGCGAAGAGTTCGGCCTGACCCCACCGCGCATCGTCACCGAGTGCGGCCGTGCGATGACCGCACACCACGCGGTGCTGATCGCCAATGTGTCGGAAGTGGAAGAGGCGCAGGAAGGCCGCGTGCCGGACCAGCACGACGACGAGCCGGCGGCGATCCGCCACCTGCGCGAGATCCATGACGAGCTGGACGTGCGCCCGGCGGTGGAACTGTTCCAGGAAGCCCAGCATTTCCATGCCGAAGGCCTGGCCAGCTACGCGCTGGGCCAGATCGACCTGCCGCAGCGTGCGCGCATCGACGATCTGTTCTACGCCATCGCCCACGGCGTGCGTGCGCGCCTGAGCTATGACGAGAAGAGCCATCGCCCGGTGCTGGACGAACTGAACGAGCGCCTGGTCGACAAGTACTTCGTCAACTTCAGCGTGTTCGAATCGATCCCGGACGTGTGGGCGATCGACCAGGTGTTCCCGATCGTGCCGATCGAGCGCCTGGACGAGACCCCGGACCGCCGCGGCATCATCGCTGACATGACCTGCGACTCGGATGGCATGGTGGAAACCTATGTCGAGAACGAGAGCCTGGACAGCTCGCTGCCGCTGCACAAGATGAAGCCGGGCGAGAGCTACCGCATCGGCTTCTTCATGGTCGGCGCGTACCAGGAAATCCTGGGCGACATCCATAACCTGTTCGGCGATACCGACGCGGTGGAAGTGCTGGCCGATGCCGATGGCTATGCCATTACCCAGCAGCGCCGCGGCGACACCACCGACGTGATGCTGGATTACGTGGGTTACCGCTTGGACGAACTGCGGGCGACCTATGCGCAGCGCGTGGCTGCAGCGCAGCTGTCGCCGGAACGCGCGCAGGAACTGTCGGACGCGCTGGAAGCCGGCCTGACCGGTTATACCTACCTCTCCGACGAGCCGTTGGTCTGAGGTAAACGGGAATGCCGGGCATAGGCCCGGCGCTACCGGCCCCGATGAGCGCGCGCGCGATCTTCCACCTGTTCCTGCATGCCGCCGTGCCAGCGTTGCTGGCATGGTTGTTCTGGCGCAAGCGCTTCGCCTCGGCGTGGTTGTTGATGCTGCTGGGCTGGATCATCGACCTGGACCATCTGCTGGCCGACCCGATCTATGCACCGAACCGCTGCAGCATTGGTTTCCATCCGCTGCACACCGCACCGGCCATTGCGGTCTATGCCGGGCTGTGCGTGCCGAAGAAAACGCGGTTGTTCGGCATCGGTCTGATCATCCACATCGTGCTGGACGCAATTGATTGCTGGTGGATGCACCACCGTTGATGCTTGCTGCGTGTCGACCAAGGTCGACACCTACGGGAGCACGGCGACCGGCCGGATTGACGCTCGGTAGAGCCGGCCGCTGGCCGGCTTCCGCAGGGAATTCCCGGTGCCTACGTGGTTGCCGGCCAGCGGCCGGCACTACCCACCGTCAGGTTGGTCGCTTCACGCCACCGGCAACCACAACGTCGCGCGCAGGCCCGGCTGGACATTCTCCAGCGCCACGCGTCCGCCATAACTGGCGGCGATATCGCCCACGATCGCCAACCCCAATCCACTGCTGCCCACGCGCTCATCCAGCCGCACGCCACGCTGGGTGACCCGTTCCAGCGCGTCTGCAGCCAGGCCGGGGCCGTCGTCGCGGACCCCAATGCGCAACTGGCCGTCGTCGGCCTCCGCGCTGACCTGGACCTGCCGTTGTGCCCAGCGCCCGGCATTGTCCAGCAGGTTGCCCAGCATCTCCTCCAGATCCGCGCTGGCACCGGCGAACTGCAGCGTCGGGTCGATGCCCGCCGCCGTGAACGCGATGCCACGTTCGCCATGCACGCGTGCCATCAGCCGGCACATCGCCTGTGCGACGGCCGCCACGTCGGTGCGCTGGCGATGGTCGGCGGCCAGTCCTGCAGCCAGGTAACGGTCGACACTGGCCTGCATGCGCGCACTCTGCTCGCGCACGGTGGCCCGCCAGTCCGCGCCATCGCCGTCAGCTTCGGTGGCCAGCACGCTCAGCGGGGTTTTCATCGCATGCGCCAGATCCTGTGCACTGGTGCGCGCACGCGCGACCATGCGTTGCTGGTGGTCCAGCAGTGCATTGAGTTCTTCCCCCAGCGGTGCGACCTCCGCGCCCAGTTCCTGCGTGTCGATGCGCAGCACATCACCGCGGCGTACCCGTTCCAGCTGCGCACCGAGGCGATGCAGTGGGCGCAGGCCGAAGTGCACCTGGCTGGACAGCACCGCCAGCCACGCCGCAACCAGTACGCCCAGGGCGATGGCGGTGCGGTTGCGGAACGCGGCAACATCCGCATCCAGTGTGCTGCGATCGGTGGCGACCACGGCTACGAACGGTTCGCTGGCGCGTGGCAGGCGCACCTGCTGCACGCGTGCGCGCAGGGATTGCTGCAGCGGCCCGGCCAGGTTGCGGGTGGCGGGCCCGGCAACCGGCGCCGGCAGGGTTTCATCCCACAGCGAGCGCGACTGCAGCAACACGCGGCCATCGGCCCCGGCGATCTGCCAGTAGGCACCGGAGAACACGCGCTGGAAGCGTGCGTCATTGGGTTCCTGGCGCAGGCGCAGCTGTCCGTCCGCATCCACTTCGGCCTGCGCCAGCAGGGTCAGCATGTCCTGCTGCAGTTCGTGGTCGAGGCGGTCACGCGCACTGCGCTTGAACAGCTCGCCCAGCAGCGCGCTGGCCAGCAGCGAGACCAGCAGCAGGCCGACGCCGCCGGCCAGCAGCAGGCGCCGTCGCAGCGATGGTTGCCGGCTCACGGCGCGGCCAGCCGCCAGCCCTGGCCGCGCACGGTCTGGATCAGGTCGATGCCGAGCTTGCGGCGCACGCGTCCGAGCAGCACGTCCAGTGCGTTGGAGTCTGGGTCGTGGCCACCGTCGAACACCTGTTCGCCGAGGCGATCACGGCCGATCACCTGGCCGCTGTGATGGATGAAGTAGCTGAGCAGCCGGAACTCCTGCGGACTGAGCGGCAACGGCTTGCCGTCCAGCTCGAAACGACCGACGTTGACGTCCAGCTGCAGCGGGCCGCAGTGCAGGCGGGGGCTTGCGTGGCCGTGGCTGCGGCGGATCAAGGCGCGCAGCCGCAGCACCAGTTCGTCGGCCTGGAACGGTTTGGTCAGGTAGTCGTCGGCACCGGCATCGAAGCCAGCCAGCTTGTCGTGCCAGCGCCCGCGCGCGGTCAGCACCAGCACCGGAAAGCTGCGGCCATTGCCGCGCCAGCGCTCGATCACGCTCAGTCCATCCAGTCCGGGCAGGCCGAGGTCGACGATGGCGGCCTGCAGGTCCTCGATCTGGCCGATCTCCTCGGCCTGGCGACCGTCGGCGACCACCGCCACCACATAGCCGGCCTGTTCCAGCAGGGGCACCAGGCGCTGTGCCAGTGCGGCATCGTCTTCGGCCAACAGGATGCGCATCAGTCGTCGAGCTCCGTCTTCAGCAGCTTTCCGCTGCGCGCATCATAGTCCAGCTCCACCACCACGCCGTCGCCGCGCAGGATCTCTACTTCGTAGACGCCGTCGTCCAGCTCCACTTCCAGCAGCTGGCCGGGGTAGCGCTTGAGTGCATCGCGCACCACGCTTTCCAGCGGCACGTAGCGGCCCTGCTGCACGGCGCGACGCGCGACCTGCTGCGCCGGGTCCTGCAGGGGCGCGGCGGCGGTCGGGGCGTTGGCCAGGGCCAGCAGCAGGGGCAGGGTGGTGAGCATGCGGGTACGGAAGGAAAGAGGGGAACAGGCGCGAGTGTGGCGGGGATGACTAACAGCCGGCTAACAGCCACGGCTAAGGCGCTGTTAACCGAGGCATGCATCGTGGCGTTGCCGGGATGGTCCGGCCACGAACAGGAGAACCCCCATGTTGAAGTCGCTCACCCTCGCCACTGTTGCCCTGCTTGCCGTCGCGCCGGCCGTACAGGCCGCGCCGCTGGGCATGGCCCAGGTTGAACAGACCCTGCGCAAGGCCGGCTACACCCAGATCCACGAGATCGAACGCGATGATGGCCTGTGGGAGGCTGACGTGAGCCGCGCCGATGGCCGCTTCAGCGAGGTCTACGTGGACCCGAAGACCGGCGAGATCTTCGACGAGCACAGCGGCCGCGCGCTGCTGACTACCGAGCAGGTGCTGGCACGGGCGCAGTCGCATGGCCTGCGCGAGATCCATTCGCTGGAACGCGATGGTGCGACCTGGTCGCTGGAAGCCCGCAATGCCCGCAACCAGAAGGTAGAGGTGCGCCTGAGCGGCTATGACGGCCGCATCCTGCACAGCGAGCGCGATGGCTGGCTGGATTGATTCGCGTGCCGGTAGGTGCCGGCCGCTGGCCGGCTCACGGGGAGAAAGCGTGTCGACCAAGGTCGACACCTACCGGGCATAGGTACCGGTAGATGCCGGCCGCTGGCCGGCACACGGGGAGAAAGCGTGCCGACCAAGGTCGACATCTACCAAGCGTACGCAGCGATAGCGGCCACCTGGGTCGGCCCGGGCCCGGCGCGGAGCTTACCAGCCGTACGGCGGCGGGTAGTCCCAATAGCCCGGGCCGCGGCCGTAATAGCCGCCATACGGACCGAAGAAGCCCGGTCCCTTGCCTTCGCTCACGTGGATGTTGACGTTGACCCCGTGGGTCTTGCCCTCATCGGTGGTGTAGTTCTTGCTCAGGTTCAGCGTGGCCGCGTTGTAGTGGCTGTTGCCACCGTTCTTGGAATAGCCGATGCCGGTGGTGAAACTGCCGGACACCTTGACCTTGTCGTCGGTGACGTCGGCGATCTTCGCGTCGTCGTGCACGCGCGGGCCGCTCTTGTCACCGTAATAGGTGCCGGGCGGGTCCTGCTGCAGGGCCGGGTCGTTGAGATAGCGCATCGGCGCCTGCGGCAGCGTCAGGTCCAGGCCGGCAGCCTGCGGCGCGGTGGCGCCGGCGGCGGACTGGGCCAGCACGGTTCCCGGCAGGGCCAGGCACAGCAGCAGGGTCAGGGGGCGGATCATGACGGCGCTCCAGCGAACAGGTGGCCACGCAACACGCGGCGGTACAGGCCGACGCTAGCAGGGGTTGCTTGAATGATGCCTGTCGGCCCCGGATTGGGGTAGAGCCGGCCACGGCCGGCTGCAGGTCACAACCGCCCGAACCCGAACAGCCCTTCCAGCGCATGCCTGCGCCGCTCGATCCGGGCGCGCAGCAGTTGGGCGCCGATCATCGAATAGGTGATGCCGTTGCCGCCGTAGGCCATGGCGAAATGGACCCGCGGCCCCCACTGCGCGTGCGGGCCGAAGAAGGGCAGGCCGTCGGCGGTTTCGGCGAAGGTGCCGGCCCAGGAAAAGGCGGGCACCGGGTCCAGCCGCGGGAACCAGTGCAGCAGCTGATCCATCAGCTTTTCGGCCTTGCGCTGCACGCGCCGGTCGCGCCGCGCCGGGATATCGATGGCGTCATCCAGCCCACCCACCAGCAGGCGGCGGTCGCCGGTGGCGCGCAGGTACAGGTACGGGCGTGCGCTCTCCCACACCATCGTGCGCTGCAGCCGGCCCAGCGTGCCTGCATCGATCGGGTCGGTGATGAAGGCGTAGCTGCTGCGGTTGCGCGCGACCCGCTGTTCAAGCCAACGCTGGTTGGCGTAGCCCATGGCCAGGACCACGTGGCGGGCACGGACCGTGGCGCCGGCCTCGGTCATCGCCGTTGCGCCCTGCGCGCCAGGCTTGAGCGTGTGCAGCACGGTGCGGTCGTGCACATGGCCGCCGCGACGGCGCACGCGTTTAAGCAGGCCGTAGGTGAGGCAGTAGGGATCGACCCGCGCCGCCTGGCGGGTCAGCAGGGCGCCGCCGGCATCCACGTCGAAGCGTTCGCGCAGGGCTTCGCGGTCCAGCCAACGCGCGTCCAGTCCAATATCACGGCGTGCAGCTCCTTCGGCCATCAGGCGCGGCACGTCGCGCCGCCGGCTGGCCAGGTACAGGCTGTCCATCTGCCGGAAGTCCACCTCCTTCAGCCCGCGTGCCACTTCAGCCAGCGCCGGGATCGCGTCGGCACAGGCAAGGTAGGCCAGGGCGGCGGCATCCTTGCCATAGCGCTCGGCCAGTTCCAGCAGATGGGTATCGATCTCATACTGCAACAGCGCGGTGCTGGCCGCCGTGCTGCCCCAGCCGATGTCGCGCTGCTCGATCACCGCCACCTCGTGGCCGTGGGCGGACAGTTCGTCGGCGATCAGCGCACCGGTGATGCCGCCACCGACCACCAGCACGTCGCAGCGCAGATCCTGCTCCAGTGGGGGAAAGGCCTGCAGCAGTCCGTTGCGCACTGCCCACCAGGGGTAGCCACTTTTCAGGTCCATGCGTGGTCGTGCTCAGGCGGTGGGGTGGCCGGTATGCGGGGTCTGGATCAGTTCGGACAGATCGAAGCCCTGCAGGCGGGCCGCGGCCAGATAATGGTCCTGCACGGTCGCGTCCAGGCGTGGCTCGCGCGCCAGCAGCCACAGGTACTTGCGATCCGGGCTGCCGACCAGCGAGACGCTGTAGTCCGGGGCGACCTGGATCACCCAATAGTCGCCCTTGGCGAACGGCAGCCAGCGCAGGCCCTTGGGCAGGAAACTGACCTCCAGGCGCGCGCTGTCGTTGTCGACGGCGCAGGCCTCGCCGGTGGCCTCTTCGATCTCGCCGTCCATGCGGCAGCGGTTGGTGACGCCGACATTGCCGTTGTCGAGCAGGGTGTAGTGCGCCGACACATCGGTGCAGCCTTCCGGCTCGTGGCGCATCGGTAGGCGCGCGATCTCGTACCAGGTGCCCAGGTAGCGCGGCAGCTTGAGGTCGGCGACGGTCTTCAGCGGCGGGTGCTCGGTCATCGGTCATCGTGGCAGGGGCGGGCCTCCACGATGCCGATGGGCTCGCCATGGGCGGGTGAAGCCGGGGCGATGGCCGTGTCCAGAACGATCCGTCGCCGCTGCGACGTGCCTGTTGTCACCGGCATGGCGGTATCCTGCCGCCAGCGCCGTGTTTTCCTGATCCAACCAAGGTGGAGGTGCCGATGTACCAGGTGATCCTGTTGAAGAGTGAATCCGCGTTCGCACGCGAACAGTGGCCGCAGGTCGATGATCTGGTCGACTACGAGGGCGTCAGCTACAGCCTGCGAGCCGGCCCGCGCCA
Organism: Stenotrophomonas sp. AR029; assembly: GCF_047520695.2. Lineage (NCBI taxonomy): Bacteria > Pseudomonadati > Pseudomonadota > Gammaproteobacteria > Lysobacterales > Lysobacteraceae > Stenotrophomonas > Stenotrophomonas sp. AR029. The sequence goes on from NZ_JAXBQQ020000001.1 coordinate 885,700, forward strand.
GCCACTGCCGACCGACCACGAGTGGCACCCGGTGGCGGTATATGCGCCCGATGAGATCACCGAGGAAGAGTTCCAGGACTGGTACGCGCTGCAGCAGCCGACCGTGGAAGAGCTGCGCCTCAAGTACTGATACTGCTGCGCGTCCCCCATCCGTCCTTTACCGCCTCTGCCGTATAGTCGCGCGCAGGCGCGGTGGTCCGCGCGAACCGGTGTGGCTGCGTGTCTTCTTTCCTGCGATCGATCCGTGCACGAGGGCCCTGGTGGGCCCTGCTGCTGTGCACTGCCTTCCTGCTGTCCGCGCCGGTGCTGGCGCAGGAGGAGGACCCCACGCCCAAGCAACAGCTGGCGGACATCGATTCGCGGTTGAAGGATGTCGAGCGCAAACGTGGCGATGCGGAAGCCACCGAGACGCTGGCGATGCTGTCCGAGAATGCCTCGCAGGCACGGCGTGACGCCGAGGCACTGGAAAAGGCACTGCAGCCCCAGCTGGATCGCATCAACGAGCAGCTGGCGCAGCTGGGGACGCCTGCCGAGGGCACCACGGAGCCGCCGGAGCTGGCAGCGCAGCGACGGGCCATAACCAGGCAGCGCGACGCCCTGGCCGCGTCGGTGGCCCAGGCCAAGGCCAGTGCCGTGCGTGCACAGCAGCTGGCGGCGGACATCGAGCAGCAGCGCACCGCACAACGTACGGAAGAACTGGGCCAGAAGGTCGCCTCGCCGCTGTCGCCTGCGTTGTGGAGCAAGGTGGCCGAGCGCCTGCCGATCGATATCGCGCGCGTTGCGCCGTTGGCCGAGCAGGGGCGTGACGCGCTGGTGGCCGGCATCCGCACCCATGGCTGGGGCACGCCGTTGCTGGGCCTGCTGGCCGCGCTGGTGATGATGTTCCCGCTGCGGTTGTGGCTGCGCAGGCTGGGGCGGCAGTTCGCCGCGTCCGAGCGCGCGCCTGATGGACGACTGCGCCGGTCTGGCCTGGCGATGTGGCTGCTGCTGGTGGGCACGCTGCTGCCCGGTTATGCCGTGGTGGTACTGATGGCGGCGCTGGATGCGATCGATGCCATCGCGCCGCGCTTGCAGGTCGTGGCCGACGGCCTGGAGACCGCCACCTTCCGTGCGGCGTTCATTGCCGCGCTCAGCGCCTGCCTGCTGGTGCCCAAGCGCCCGTCATGGCGGCTGTTGAACCTGGACGACACCGCCGCGCTGAAGCTGCGCAAATATGCCTGGGGTGCGGCGGCGCTGGCCTGGCTGAGCACGGTGCTGGTGGCCCTCGACCAGGCTACGCGCACCAGCGACGTCACCACGGTGGCGTTGGACGGCCTGATTGCCCTGACCTACCTCGGCCTGATCATGGCCATGCTGGTGACCCTGGCGCGCCTGCATCGCCGGCAGACCGCCGAGGCCGAGGCCAAGCTGGAAGCACAGGCCGATGGCGTGGGGGCAACCACGCCCGTGCGCCGCAGCAGCTGGCTGGTGCTGGCCCGGGTAGCGGGCAATATCGCGGTGGTGGCGGCCATCGTTGCCACGTTGCTGGGCTACCTGAATTTCGCCAAGTTCGTGAACCAGCAGCTGATCGGCGGCAGCATCGTCGTGCTGGCCGCAACCCTGCTGTTCAAGTTCGTCGATGACCTGAGCACCTGGATGCTCAACGCCGACAGCAAGGTCGGCCAGACCATCCTGCTCAGCACCGGCCTGAGCGTATCGCGGCTGGAACAGGCGGGCGTGCTGCTGTCGGCGGCGTTGCGCACCATCGTCGTACTGATCGCGCTGCTGGCGCTGGTGGCACCGTTCGGCAACATCGGCGCGGTGGTGGAGCGCTTCTCTTCGCTGTTCACCTCTGGATTCGACATTGGCGGAACCAAGCTGGAGCCGGTGCGCATCGTGCTGGCGGTGCTGGTGCTGCTGGCTGGCCTGGCCGTTACCCAGCTGGTACAGCGCTGGCTGACCGACACCTACCTGCCCAAGACCGAGCTGGATCTGGGCGCGCGCAATTCGGTGAGTACCGTTGCCCGCTATGTGGGCATCATCATCGCGGTGATCTGGGCGCTGTCGGCGATGGGCCTGCAGCTGAGCAAGCTGGCATTGCTGGTCAGCGCGCTGTCGGTGGGTATCGGTTTCGGCCTGCAGGTGATCACCCAGAACTTTGTTTCCGGCCTGATCCTGCTGGCCGAGCGGCCGGTGAAGATCGGCGACTGGGTGAAGCTGGGCGACCAGGAGGGCGACATCCGCCGCATCAGCCTGCGGTCGACCGAGATCCAGGTGGGCGACAAGTCGACGTTGATCGTGCCCAACTCCGAGCTGGTCACCAAGACCGTGCGCAACATGACGATGGGCAACAACCAGGGCCGCATCCAGATCCAGTTCGCGGTGCCGCCCAGCACGGATGTCGGCAATCTGCGGCAGGCGCTGCTGGATGCGTACACCGCGCACACCAACGTGCTGAAACAGCCGGCACCGACGGTCTACATCGACAGCATTGCCGGTGGCCAGATCACCATCAACAGCTTCGCTTACGTGGCCAGCCCGCGGCAGGTGTACGCCACCCGCAGCGACCTGTACTTCAGCCTGTTGCAGATCCTGGCCGAGCGGAACATTCCGCTGTCGACCCCGACCGACATCCACATCATCCGCGATCCGCAGGAGTAGGGGTTTCTTTGCAGGGCTGCGCCCTGCACCCGCTACAAGCCGGAGCTACGGCAACGGCAACGACAAAAGCTGGTTTCCTGTGGGATGGCGGGGTGGGTCCGGTTGCGGGGGCCGCTGCAGGTACCCCTCCGGGGCCCGGCCCAGCCGCTGGCGGCTGCGCGTTCGGGCGGTTGCGAAGCAGTGCTTCGCAAGCGAAGCGCCCTCACCCATGTAAGCTCGGTCGCCGCATCCATGCGGCTCACGCCCCCGCAACCGGACCCACCCCGCCTTCGACAGTTTTCCGCGATCTTTTGGAATTGCTTTTGGGGTCAGATCCGTTTTCCTCCGGAAAACGGATCTGACCCCAGATTGATTTCGATATCTCACAAAAGTGTCGACCAAGGTCTGCACCTACCGACAGCCGCAGGACTCTGTCAGAGGTGGGGCGGTGTCGGAGTGCGGGGTGTCAGCCGCATGGATGCGGCTGCCAAGCCTCCAGGGACGGATTTACGGCGTCCCCGCACTCCGACACCGCCCCGCCCAACCACGGAATGCACGCTGTTGCTGTTGCCGTTGCTCCGGTTTGTAGCGGGTGCAGGGCGCAGCCCTGCAAATAGGCCTACCCCCGCGGTCGGCTGCGCGAGGGCACCAGTGCGAACGTATCCACCGCCAGCTTCTCGGCGTGGTTCAACCACGCGCGGATCTCCAGATCGTCCACTTCGTGATCCAGCCCGAACGACACGTTGATCTTGCCGTTGGCATCGGGCTGCACCCACTGCTGGGCCAGTACCACCTTGCGCTGCGAGGACACCGCTTCGATCCAGAAACCGCGGTCCGGGCGCGTGCTCGCCACCAGTTGCAGCATGTACTGGCCGGCACGCGTACGGCGTCCCTTCTGGGTGATCATGTGTGCCTGGCGCACGCTTGGGCGCGGGCCCTGGAGCGTATCCAGCGGTGCATCCACCGCGATGCCACCGCGCAGGTCGTTGTCGCGGTACAGCTTGAAGCCGTTGTCGCGGTTGACGAGCAGGGCGCACCAGTCACCATCGGCCGAGCCGTCCTCGAACGCGGTGCAACGGTCGACGTAGGCCAGGGTGTTGTCCGGGTTGGCATCATCGAACTGGCGCGAGGTGTTTTCCAGGTACACCGACTTCAAGCCCCACTCCTTGTCGTACTCCAGCAGCACCGGCGGCTGCACGTGCTGCAGGCCAACGACCACCTGGTCATCGCCATCGATCTTCAGTTCGCGGGTCGGCTGGCCCAGCCACAGCGAACGGGCGAAGGCCAGGTACTGCGGGTAGTCGCGGCCATCATCGCGCCGCGCGGCCACGCTGGCACTGGGCGCGCGCTGCGGGTCGATCAGCGAGCGGCCAAAGCCCATCGTCTTCAGGTTCGGGTCCAGCAGGCTGAGCAGGGTCGCACCGGAATCCAGGGTGGTGCCAGCGTCGGCACTGAGCTGCTGCGGGGCAATGCCGTCGCCGAGGAACAGCAGCAGGTTCTCGCGCTTCTGCTTGGCCAGCACGTGGCTGAGGTCGTTGGGCATCGCCAGGTGGTCGGAGGCGATCACGATCAGCGTGTCCTTCCCATACGGGCTGGCCTGGATACGCTCGACCAGCTGTGAGATCAGGCGGTCGGTGCACTTGAGTGCATTGAGCAGGCCGATGTTGCCGTACCCGCTCCGGTAGCGCTCGCCCTTGCACGACACCGGCAGGTGGCCCGCCGGGTGGTGGGTGTCCATGGTCAGCGTGGTCAGCATGAACGGTGAACCGGCGCGTGAGAGCTGCTCGAAGCGCTGGTAGGCGGTGTCCAGCAGCACGTCGTCGTGCACGCCCCAGGCCGAGTAGTGGATGCGGCCGATCTTCTTCTGCTGCTTGAACCATGCCAGGTCATGCACTTCGTCAAAGCCATGGCTGGCCAGGAACTGGCCCTTGCCGGCGAACTGGCCGTTGGCGCCGCCCAGGTAATGGTTGGTGTAGCCCTGCTGCTTCAGGTAGTCGCCCAGGCACACCGCCTTGGGCAGGAAACTGCCCATGCGGTCCATGCTGTTCTCGTCGCCCTGCGAGGTGGTCAGCGGCACGCCACACATTGACGACACCAGGCCGGCGATGGTCCAACCGCTGCCTTCGGCCGAGGCCAGGCCACGTACGTCCAGCGACTCGGATGCCAGGCGGTTGAGGTTGGGCATCAGGCCGGGAAACACGGCCTCGTCCAGATAGGTGCGTTCCAGGCTCTCGCCGTAGATCCATACGATGTTGCGCGGGCGCTGCAACGGCTGCGTCGGCACCTGGTACTCGGGGGCGATGCGGGCGAAATCGACCGGGCGCAGCTGCTGGTAGAGGCGTTGGCCGTCACGGGCCAGCGGGCTGATCAGGATCGTGGCCACCCACACGGTCGCGAAACCGGCGAACAGCGCACCACCGTGGCCGGGCCGGCGCCAGCGTTTCACCCGCGTGGCAAACAGTGGCAGCAGCGAGACCAGCGCCAGCACGATGAAGCCGGCGATGTAGCCCTTGAAGTCGGAGACACCAGCGCCTTCCATGTCGGCGCCGAGGTGATAGAGCGTGGCGGCGTTGAGCCCATCACCGGACAGTTTGTCGATCAGCCACCACGTGCTGAGCATCAGCAACAGCAGCGAGAATGCACCGGCCTTCCACCACACCCACTTGTCGGACGCGAGGAACAGCCAGCACAGCAGCAACAACGACAGCAGCAGTATCCAGAGCATAGGCAGCTTCGGCAGTGACGGGGTGGTGGCGATGGACGTCGTACCGACGCGTGTCCATCCGACCGGCGCTGCTGCAAGCACATCCACATGACAGGCCGATGACCCGATAGTGCATGCACGAAGCTGACTGAAATGTTTGTTGAAAGGACGCGCGTGCAATCACGCCGCGAAGGTAAAACGAGCGTGAAAGGCTTCGTTGGATTGCATTAAAAACCGCATGAATACGCGGCTTTTCGCCAATGCATCAGCGGTGCCCGCGTTCCTCGCGCGCCCGCGCGCGACGATCGAACAGCAATGCACTGGTAACGATGCCCAGCCCCAGCACCACGCCGATCAGCAGCAGTATCAGTGCGATCAGGGGATAGCCGAACAGGTGCCAGCCGGTGTCGATCTTCATCATCATTGCCGCAGCCATGATCAACGCGGCGCTGATGATGCCGGCCGCCACGCGGTTGGCGATCTTCTGCAGGTTCTCCATCAATCGCGATTCTTCCAGCCCGGTCACCTTCATCTGCAGGCGGTTCTCGGCCAGCAGCGCCATGATGTCCGACAGCTTGCGCGGCCCATCGCGCAGCAGCTGCTGCAGCTCCATCGCCTCGCTGGCGATGTTGGCCGCCGACAGGGATTTCTTCAGGCGCGCGCGCATCACGTGCTGCAGCTGGCGCTCGACGATGCGGCGCGTGTCCAGCTCCGGTGCCAGCAGCCGGCACACGGTTTCCAGGTTGAGCAGGGCCTTGCCCAGCAGGCTCAGTTCCGGCGGCGTGCGCAGGCCGCAGGCGGTGGCGATGCGCACCATGTCCAGCACCACGCGGCCTTCCGAGAAGCTGCCACTGGCGGCGTAGCGCGCGATCAGCTGGCCGGTCTCACGCAGGTAGCGCTCTTCGTCGAAGGCCTCCAGCCGCGTGCTGATGCTGATCAGATCGTCGGCCACCTCTTCGCCGCGGCCATCGACGGCGGCGAACAGGATCTTCAGCAGCCGCTCGCGCAGGCGCGGCGGCATGTGCGCGACCATGCCCAGGTCGAAGATCGCCAGCCGGCCATCGGGCATCACCCGCAGGTTGCCCGGGTGCGGGTCGGCATGGATCTCGCCATGCACGAAGATCTGGTCCAGATAGCCGCGGATGAGCGCCGCTGCCAGCGGATCCATGTCCTGCTCGGTGCGGCGCACGCCAGAGATCGCATCCACGCGCACGCCGGTGGCGAGCTCCATGGTCAGCACGCGCTGGCTGCTGTAGTCCCAGATCGGCTGCGGCACCCACAGGCGGCGGAAGGGCCGCAGATGCCGTCCGAAGCGGGCCAGATTCTCGGCCTCGGCGTGGTAGTCCAGCTCCTGCATCAGGGTCTTGGCGAACTCGTTGAGCCAATCGCGCAGGCGCACGCGGCGGCCCACCTGGGTCAGGTGATCGGCGGCCAGCGCAAAGCTGCGCAGCGCTTCCAGGTCCGAGCGCAGCTGCGCGGCCACCTCAGGCTTCTGCACTTTCACCGCCACCTGGCGGCCATCATGCAGCACCGCGCGATGCACCTGCGCGATCGACGCACAGCCCAACGGCTCGGGATCGAACGAGGCAAACAGCTTGCTAACCCCCACGCCCAGCTCCTGCTCGATGATGGCGTGGATGCGCTCGACCGGGATCGGCGCCACCTTTTCCTGCATGCGTTCCAGGGCGGTGGCGAACTCCACCGGTACCATGTCCGGGCGGGTGGACAGCATCTGGCCCAGCTTGACGAAGGTCGGCCCCAAGGCCTCCAGGTCACTGACGAACTGCTCCGGGTTGCCATCGGCGGGCACGTCGGCCTGGTTGCTGGCGACGTCCAGGTTCATGCCCGAGAAAACGCCCGAATGGCGGTAGCGCATCAGCAGGCGCAGGATCTGGCTGCGCCGGTTCATGCCTTTGACCAGCGGGGGATTGCCATTGGCGGTGGGCGGATTGCTCAAGCGGAACTCCCATGCGGCAAGGACGGTAGTGCCGGGCGCTGGCCGGCAATGTCCGGATTCGGCAGTGTCGCCGGGGGAAGGTGGGCATGCGGTGAACCCCGCGGCTATCGCGGAGACCGGCGGATCGGTCAGAATCGGCGCATTCCCTCTCTTGGACGCCCCATGGCCGGTGCCAGCCTGTTCGCCCTGCTCGACGATATCGCCTCCCTGCTCGACGATGTCTCGGTGCTGACCAAGGTCGCCGCGAAGAAGACCGCCGGTGTGCTGGGCGACGATCTGGCGCTGAACGCGCAGCAGGTGACCGGGGTCAACGCCAACCGCGAGCTGCCAGTGGTGTGGGCGGTGGCCAAGGGCTCGCTGGTCAACAAGGTGATCCTGGTGCCGGCGGCCCTGGCGATCAGTGCGTTGGAAGCCTGGCTGCGCAGCCGCGGCTGGAACGTGCCGCTGATCGTGCCGCTGATGATGATCGGCGGTGCCTTCCTGTGCTTCGAAGGCGTGGAGAAGCTGGCGCACCGCTTCCTGCATTCCTCCGACGACGATGCCGAGCGCCAGGCCGAACGCCGCAAGGCGCTGGCTGACGCGCAGGTGGACATGGTCGCGTGGGAGAAGGACAAGGTGAAGGGCGCGATCCGCACCGACTTCATCCTTTCGGCCGAGATCATCGTGCTCACCCTGGGCGTGGTCGCCACTGCGTCGTTCACCAACCAGATCCTCACGCTGAGCGTGGTCGCACTGGCGATGACCGTGTTCGTCTACGGACTGGTGGCGGGCATCGTCAAGCTCGATGACGTTGGGCTGTACCTGTCGCGCAAGGGCGGTGCCATTGCCGCCTTCGGTCGCGGGCTGGTGGCGTCGGCGCCGTGGCTGATGAAGTTCCTGTCGGTGGCCGGCACCATCGCCATGTTCCTGGTCGGCGGCGGCATCCTGGTGCACAACGTGCCGGCCCTGCACCACGCGGTGCAGGCGCTGGGCGGCGAAGGGCAGTGGGGCTGGCTGATCAGTGCTGCGGCCAACATGGTGGTCGGCATCATCGCCGGCGCCATCGTGCTGGCAGCGGTGACCGGGTTGCAGAAGCTGCGCGGTAAATAAGCCCGTAGACCCTCGGGGTCAGATCCCTTTTCCCGTTGGAAAAGGGATCTGACCCCATTCCACGATCACCCCGCCTGCACCCGGTTCTTGCCCTGCCGCTTGGCCGCATACAGCGCGTCATCGGCACGCCGCAGCAGGGTTTCGGTATCGTCACCGGGCTGCCACTGCGCCAGCCCGGCGCTGAAATGCACCGGCACGCGCTGGTCCTGCACGGTCAGCACGCGATGGGCCAGCGAGCGCTGCAGGCGCTGCACGGTGGCCATGCTGTCGGCGCCCTGGGTTTCCGGCAGCACCAGCACGAACTCGTCGCCGCCCAGCCGTGCGATGCCGTCGGTGGCGCGAAGCAGCAGCTTGCACACGGCCACCAGGTGCTGCAGCAACGCATCGCCACCGGCATGCCCATGCGCGTCGTTGGTCTGGTGGAAATCATCCAGGTCGATCACGGCCACGCCCAGGGGTGAGTTGTTGCGTGCGGCGCGGGCCAGCTCGCGCTCCAGCAGTTCGTCCAGGCCACGGCGGTTCAGCGCCTGGGTCAGTGGATCGATGCGTGCCAGGTCACCAGCGGCGCGCAGTTCCTGCTCCAGCTCGGCAATGCGCTGCTCTGCGCGCTCCACTTCCTGCCGCGCATTGGCCAGGTGATCGCGGGCCTGTGCGGCCTGCTGCTGCACTTTGCCTGTATCGCGCATCACCTCCTGCAGCAGCTGGTTGAGGTCGGCGATGCTGCGCGCCTCGCGCAGCTGCAACGCGTAGCTGCCGATGCGGTCGTGGTATTCGCCGGTGCTGGTGGCCATGCCATCCATGCGCTCGATGAACTCGCCCATCAACCCGCGCATCGCCGCCTTCGAATCGTCGATGCCCTGGCGCAGCAGCCCCTGCTTGTAGATCACTTCGCGCAGTTCGGCCCGGGTGCGCTCGACCGCTTCCGCTTCCAACGGACCGTCCAGCAACTGGCGTACCGCCGCGATCTGGCCCTGCAGCCAGCTGCGGTCATCCAGCAGTTCGCTGACGTTCTCCAGCAGCAGCGCGAACAGCTCCAGCAGCAGCGCCTGCTGCTCCTGCCAGCTTTCGGCACGCACGCCGACCTGGTGGCCAAGTTCGCGCACGCCCTGTTCGATGGGTTCCAGGGCCGTGCCCGGCTGCCATTGGCGCAGGCGCAGGGCCAGCGCCTGCGCTTGCTCGCGCAGGTCCGGGTCGTGCTGCAGCAGGGCCACCACCGCACCGCCCAGCAGCAGCCGCAGCTGCTCGGACAGGCGCAGGCTTTCCGGCTGCCCGTCCGGCGAATGCTGCTCGATGGTGCGAATGTACTTGTCGATCAGCTGCCGCATCGCGCGCCCATAGCGCGGCCAATCGGCGCTGGCCTGTGCGGACTGCAGGCGGTCGCCCATGTCGCCCAGTTCGCCGGGCAGGGTGGCCATGCCGTTGGCGAACGCCGCCAGCAGCGGTTCCGGCGCATCGGCGCCTGCGAACAGCTGCTGCAGCGCCACGCCACCGCCGCCCTGCAGCACTACGCGGTCACCCCGCCCATCGTCCACCACCGCGCGCACGCGTGCCGGCGGCCCAAGGGCGGTACCGGGGGCAGGGCGGTGGTCGGGCTGGTCCGTCATGGAGCGAATCCTGGGGCTGGCAGGGACTGGTTCCAGCATATCGGCGCGGCCGCCGAGGGCTTGAACGGCTAGGATGGGCGACAGGATGCCGCAGTGGAGGTGGTGATGCGCGTGATGTTGCTGGGGGCGACCGGCCTGGTCGGTGGGCTGACCCTGCGCAGGCTGCTGGACGACCCGCGCTGCAGCGCCGTGGTTGCCCCGACCCGCCGCCCCCTGGCGTTGACTCACGGGAAGCTGGAGAACCCGGTGCTGGCATTCGACGCGTTGCCCACTTCGCCAGAATGGGCGCGCGTTGACGCGGTCATCTGCGCGCTGGGCAGCACCATCGCCCAGGCCGGCAGCCGCGAGGCCTTCCACCGTATCGACCACGACTATCCGCTGGCGTTCGCCCGCCTGGCGCAGGCGCAGGGTGCGCAGGCCTTTGTGCTGAACTCCGCAGCCGGCGCCAATCCACAGTCGTCGATCTTCTACAGCCGGGTGAAGGGCGAGCTGGAGCGTGACCTGCGCGCGCTGGGATTCAACTCGTTGACCCTGGTCCGCCCAGGGCTGATCGGGGGCGAGCGCAACGAGGTGCGTCGCGGCGAACGCCTGGCACTGACGGTGCTGGGTGCTTTGGGACCGGTGTTGCCGCGTGCGTGGCGGATCAATCCGGCCACCGAGATTGCCAGGGCGCTGGTCGAGGCTGCGTTGGCCCCGCAGCCGGGCGAGCACGTGGTGGCGTCGAGCACGCTGGTCGGCTGATGTCGCGAGCGCTGCGCCTGACCCAGCTGCTGCAGCTGCTGCGCCGTCATCGACGGCCGGTGGCCGGGCAGGCGCTGGCCGAAGCGCTGGGCATCAGCCTGCGCACGCTGTACCGCGATATCGAGACCCTGCGCGAGCAGGGCGCCGACCTGCGTGGCGAGGCCGGCGTCGGCTACCAGCTGGCACCCAGCGATACCTTGCCTCCCATGACCCTGCCACCGGCCGAGATCGACGCGCTGGTGCTGGGCCTGCGCTGGGTCGCCGCGCGCACCGAGCCGGCGCTGGCCGAGGCCGCACGTGATGCCCTGGCGCGTATCGCCCATGTGTTGCCTGCGGCACGCCGCGAGGCATTGCGTGACAGTGGCCTGCGCGTGGGACCTTCGCGTGCTGCGGCCAAGGTGCCGGCAGCACGCCTGCAGGCCGTGCGCGAAGCCGTGGGATCGCAGCAGCGCCTGAAGTTCGCTTACGAGGATGCGCACGGCCAGCGCAGCGCGCGCGTCGTCTGGCCGTTCGCGCTGGGCTACTTCGATGAGGTGCCGATGCTGGCGGCGTGGTGCGAGCACCGCGAGGATTTCCGCCATTTCCGGCTGGATCGCATCCGTCAGGTGCGTGTGCTGGAGGACCGCTACCGCGTGCCGCGCGCCACCCTGCGGCGGCGCTGGCAGAAGGCGCAGGGCATTGCACCCGACTGGCTGGATCGCTCATAACCACAGCAACAGCCGAGAGCGGGGGGTAGAGTCGACTCTACCGGTAGTCCCCTCTACTGACAGAATGTGTCAGCAGGCCCATACCACCATGAATGCTCCCAACAACGGAGCTTCCCCATGTTCACACCCAGCACCCTGCTGCAGTACGTGCACGACGTCGCCATCAGCGCAACCTTCTACAGTGGCATCCTCGGCAAACCACCGGTTGAACAGTCGCCCGGCTTTGCGCTGTTCCTGCTCGGTGATGGTGCCGCACTCGGCCTGTGGCAGCGCGATGACGTGCAGCCTCCGGTGTCCGCGCAGGCCGGTGCCGCCGAACTGGCGATGGTGGTCGCCAACCCCGACGCCGTGCAGCAGATGCACGATGCGTGGCGCGCGTTGGGCGTGCAGATCCTGCAGGCACCAACAACGCTGGAATTCGGCCACACCTTCGTCGGCGCCGATCCGGATGGTCATCGCCTGCGTGTGTACAGCCGTGCCGAGGGTATGGTCGCGCGCGATTGATCGCAGGCGATCTGTGGAGCCGAGCCCATGCTCGGCTTGCTTCTTGCCTTCATCCACGCATGACGTGGATATATTGCAAGGCAGCCGAGCAGGGCTCGGCTCTACAATAGAGCGGCACAAAAAAACGCCGGGCATTGCCCGGCGTTTCCTGTGTTTCAGAGGGGGCCGATCAGCTGGCCAGCGCCAGGTCGTCCATCATCGCGCGCAGGAAGCGGGCGGCTTCACCACCCGTAGCCGCGCGGTGGTCGAAGGTGACCGACAGCGGGATTACCTTGTGCGCTTCCACGCCGCCCATCACCGGGGTCATCTGGTGGCGGGCACGGCCGGCACCGACGATGGCCACGCACGGCGGCACCACGACCGGGGTCGCGTAGCGGCCGGCGAACATGCCGAAGTTGGACAGCGAGATGGTGTAGCCGCTCAGTTCCGAGGCGGCGATCGAACGCGATTCCACCTGCTCACGCAGGCGGTTGACGCCTTCGCGGATGCCGCGTGCATCGAGCATGTCGGCATTGCGCAGGGCCGGCACGAACAGGCCGTCGTCGGTGTCCACGGCGATGCCGATGTCCACCTGGGCGTGCAGGGTGCGGGTCAGCGCTTCACCGTCGAACCAGGCGTTCATGGCCGGCACCTTCTGTGCGGCAATGACGATGGCGCGAACCAGGCGGGCGGTGACGTCGTTGCCCGGCAGCCAGGCGTGGATGTCGGCGTCGTCGTTCAGCGTGGTCGGCACGACCTTGCTGTGCGCATCGGCCATGACGCGGGCCATGTTGCGGCGCACGCCCTTCAGCGGTTCCGGCTGGCCCTTGGCGACCACGCCCGGCGGCTGGGTGCGCATCGGCTTGCCGGCCGCAGACAGCGGGGTGCGGGCTTCGCTCTGCACCGGGGCAGGTACCTGCCCCGGGGCCGGCGCGGCATACGCGGCGGCAACCGGTGCCGGGGCGGCGCCGAGTTTGGCGGTGCCGTTGGCGGCGGCCTGCTTGACGTCGGCCATGGTCACCGCGCCATCGGTGCCGGTAGCGGCCACGCGGCTCAGGTCCACGCCCAGCTTGCGCGCCATCGCACGCACGGCCGGCACGGCCTTGACGCCACCGACGGCCAGCGCCTGCTCGGCGTGCACGGCATTGGAGCTCTGCATCGCGCCGACCACGGTACCGGCGTCATCGCGCTCGGCTGCGGCGGGCTTGGCGTCCTCGGCGGCAACCGGAGCGGCCGCAGCCGGCAGCGGCGGCGGGGTCGGTGCGGCAGCCGGCGCCGCCGGTGCGGCGTGACCATGGCTGTGGCCGGTGTCCTGGCCATCGGCGCGCTGCGGCAGGTTCGGGTCCAGTTCGAAGCTGGCCAGCACCGAACCGGTCGGGATGATGTCGCCGGCAGCGCCGGACAGCTTCAGCACCTTGCCGGAGAACGGCGAGGGCACTTCCACCACGGCCTTGGCGGTCTCCATCGACACCAGCGGCTCGTCCAGCTTGATCACATCGCCTTCCTTGACGAACCACTCGACGATGGTCGCGTCCGGCAGGCCTTCGCCCAGGTCGGGCAGGTTGAAGTTCTTGGTCTGGCTCATTTGCAGTTCTCTTCCAGCAGTTCCAGTTCGCGGGCCGGCAGCCAACCCGTCGCGCCATTGGCGCGCTCGGACCACCACCACCCGCCGTGTTCGTGATGAAGCTTCACCATCTCGCCGCTTTCCACATCCAGCTCGCGGGCGTCGTAGTCGCACAGGGCTTCGGCGCGACCCTCGTCCAGCAGCTGCAACCAGGCGATGGGCGCCCATCCAGCGCGCCCATCGTTGGTGCGTACCCAGGCAAACGCCGGCCATTCCTCGTCACGTACACCTACTTCGACGATCTGGCCGGTGTGGAACCGGAGCGGGTTGGGATACTGGCTGCGGTAAGCCCCCAGAAGGCGGGCCCGCATGTCAGCCGGCCGCCACCGCGCGCTTGGCCGCCGCCACGATCCGCTCAACGCTCGGCAGGTACTTCATTTCCAGGCGGAACAGCGGAATGTGGGTGTCGTAGCCAGTGACGCGCTCGACCGGGGCCAGCAGGTCGTAGATCGATTCCTCGGCCAGGCGCGCGGCGATCTCGGCGCCGAAGCCCGCGGTCTTCGGGGCCTCCTGCACGATCACGCAGCGGCCGGTCTTGGCCACCGATTCGGCGATGGTGGCGAAGTCCAGCGGGCGCAGCGTGGCCACGTCGATGACTTCGGCACTGATGCCTTCCCCGGCCAGCTTGTCGGCCGCTTCCAGGGCTTCCTTCACCTGCGCGCCCCAGGTCACCAGGGTCACGTCGGTGCCGTCGCGCAGCACGAAGCAGACGTCCAGCGGCAAGGCTTCGCCGTCGTTGACGACCACTTCCTTGTACTGGCGGTAGATGCGCTTGGGCTCCATGTAGATCACCGGATCCGGCTCGCGGATCGCGGCCAGCAGCAGGCCGTAGGCACGCTGCGGCGACGACGGCAGCACCACGCGCAGGCCCGGCACATTGGTGAAGATCGCCTCGTTGGCTTCGCTGTGGTGTTCCGGCGCGCGGATGCCACCGCCCCACGGCACGCGCAGCACCATCGGGCAGTGCAGGCGGCCACGCGTGCGGTAACGCAGGCGTGCGGCGTGGCAGACGATATGGTCGACCATCGGGTACATGAAGCCATCGAACTGGGCTTCGGCCACCGGCTTCATGCCTTGTGCGGCCAGGCCGATGGTCAGACCGGCGATGGTGGTTTCGTCCAGCGGGGTGTCGAGGATGCGGTCCGAGCCGAAGCGCTGCTGCAGGCCGGCAGTGGCGCGGAACACGCCGCCGTTGACGCCCACGTCCTCGCCCAGCACCAGCACCGACGGATCGTGTTCCAGCTCCCAGGCCAGCGCCTGGGTGATGGCTTCGATGAGGGTGATCGGGGTGGTGGTCATGCTGTCATCTCCGCGCGCGACTGCAGCGCTGTCGGCGGCGTTGGTGTGCGCGCCGGGCGCGCCGTTCTTGATCTCATCCATGGCGCTTCTCCAGGGCGATCGCCTGGGCACGCTGGGCCAGCAGGTCCGGCGGCGGATCGGCATACAGGAAGTCGAACATCGCCTCGACCGGCTGCACCGGCGTGTTGAGGTACAGGTTCACTTCCTCGTCCACGCGCGCGC
Organism: Stenotrophomonas sp. AR029; assembly: GCF_047520695.2. Classification (NCBI taxonomy): domain Bacteria; kingdom Pseudomonadati; phylum Pseudomonadota; class Gammaproteobacteria; order Lysobacterales; family Lysobacteraceae; genus Stenotrophomonas; species Stenotrophomonas sp. AR029. The sequence continues at coordinate 900,749 of NZ_JAXBQQ020000001.1, forward strand.
CGCACTCGGCGGTCCAGGCGGCTTCTTCTTCCTCGCTCCACACCCCGGCGTTGATCAGGTACTTGCGCAGGCGCAGCATCGGCTCGCGCTGCCAGGCATCCTTCACTTCGGCATCGTCGCGGTAGCGGCGCGCGTCATCAGCGGTGGTGTGGTCGGACAGGCGGTAGGTCATCAGTTCCAGCACGGTGCCACCGTCGCCGGCCAGCGCACGTTCGCGCGCCTGTTCCATTGCCGCCAGCACCGCGATCAGGTCGTTGCCGTCCACCTGCAGGCAGTGCAGGCCGCCCGCCAGGCCCTTCTGCGCCAGCGTTTCGGCACCGGTCTGGGCCGAACGCGGCACCGAGATGGCCCAGCCGTTGTTGACGATGCACAGGATCAGCGGCAGCTTGTAGGCGCCGGCCGAGTTCAGTGCCGCGTAGAAGTCGGTCTTGGAGCTGCCACCGTCGCCGCACACGGCCACGGCGATCTGCGGTTCCTTGTTGAGCTTGAACTTCAGCGCGGCACCTGCCGCATGCAGGCACTGGGTGGAAATCGGCACGCAGAACGGGAAGTCCCTGGCCGCGTTGCCGCCGTAATCGTTGCCGCGTTCGTCGCCGCCCCAGTACATCAGCACGTCGTGCGGGCGCACGCCACGCATGAACATCGCGCCATACTCGCGGTACGAAGGCGCGAACACGTCGTCCTTCTGCATCGCCGCGCCGATACCCACGTGCGCGGCTTCATGGCCCAGGCAGGCGGCATAGGTGCCGAGCTTGCCGGTGCGCTGCAGCGCGATGGATTTGCTGTCGAACGTGCGTACGAACAGCATCTGCTTGAACAGCGGTACCAGGACCTTGGGGTCGCGCAGCGACACGGGCAGGTCGTCACGGACGAGCGTGCCGTCCGTGTCCAGGTACTGCAGGTATTCGATCTTGAATTCAGCGGCAACCGTCATTGCGTACTGCACCTTCGACAGAGAAGTTACAAATGATATGAATCGCCATGTTAAGGAACGCGTACGGAATAGCCTTCCTGCGCCGCAACACGGAGATTCCCCGTTTTACCCCTGCCGGCGGGTGGGGGGCCAATAACAACAACGTATTCAGTCGTTGCTGCAAAGCATCAGAATACGCCTCTGGGTGACTGCCGGTACAACGGCGCGGACGGTTCCACGCGCAGGCCGGTGGTCGGCCGATGCTCCACGGCCAGCCGCACGCCCCGGTATGGACCGGGCGGCTGCCAGCGCGGCGGCAACGCGCTACCCTTGCCGCCCCCGATCTGGTCCCGCCCATGTCCGTCGACAACAACCAACGCGATCTCGAAGCCGGCATCCACACCGACCTGCAGGGACGCCTGACCTACGGCGGCTACCTGCGGCTGGACCAGCTGCTCAGCGCGCAGCAGCCGCTGTCCAGCCCGCCGCACCATGACGAGATGCTCTTCATCATCCAGCACCAGACCTCGGAGCTGTGGCTGAAGCTGCTGGGCCATGAGCTGCGTGCCGCAATCGGCTTCCTGCAGCGCGATGAAGTCTGGCAGTGCCGCAAGGTGCTGGCGCGCAGCAAGCAGGTGCTGCGCCAGCTGACCGAGCAATGGTCGGTGCTGGAAACGCTGACCCCGTCCGAGTACATGGGCTTCCGCGACGTGCTGGGCCCGTCGTCGGGCTTCCAGTCGCTGCAGTACCGCTACATCGAATTCCTGCTGGGCAACAAGAACGCGCAGATGCTGCAGGTGTTCGAGCATGACCCGGCCGGGCAGGCGCAGCTGCGCACCGTGCTGGAGGCGCCCAGCCTGTACGAGGAATTCCTGAAGTACCTGGCCCGCTTCGGCCATGCCGTGCCGGCGGTCTACGAGGCCCACGACTGGACCCAGCCACACGTGGCCGACGACGCATTGCAGCCGGTCTTCGAGCGCATCTACCAGGACACCGACCGCTACTGGCGCGAGTATGCGCTGTGCGAGGACCTGGTGGACCTGGAGACGGCTTTCCAGCTGTGGCGATTCCGACACATGCGCACCGTGATGCGGGTGATCGGCTTCAAGCGTGGCACCGGCGGTTCGTCCGGCGTGGGCTTCCTGGCCAAGGCGCTGGAACTGACCTTCTTCCCCGAGCTGTTCCAGGTGCGCACCAGCCTGCAGGCCGCGCCCCCGGCAGCGCTGGGTTGATCCCCATTCAGCTTGGTTCCCGGCCCGCGGCTGGATCGTTTCAGATGCAAGTTCAGGGAGCAGGCTGCCACCTGCCTCAAACGGCGTGTATTTGACGTGAACGCCAGAAGTCGGTGATCCTCGCGCGTTGCTCCAACTGCACAGCGGACGTGCTCGTCATCCACCGAACCAGGAAATCCGCATGAGCGTAAACGCCACTGCGAACACCCCAGAGCCGGCACTGCCGGACTTCAAGACCACGCTGGGCCACCCGCGCCCGTTGTGGATGCTGTTCATGACCGAGTTCTGGGAACGCTTTGCGTTCTACGGCATCCGCTGGGCGTTGGTGCTCTACATCGTTGCCCAGTTCTACAACGGCAGCGCTGCCGGTGAAGGCGACGCCAGCCGCATCTATGGCGCCTACCTGGCCCTGGTGTACGCCGCGGCCATCTTCGGCGGCTACGTGGCCGACCGGGTACTGGGCTACCAGCGCTCGATCCTGACCGGCGCGATCATCATGGCCGCCGGCCTGTTCATGATCTCGCTTCCGCAGGAGCACATCTTCAAGCTCGGCCTGGCCACGATCATCGTCGGCAACGGTCTGTTCAAGCCCAACATCTCGACCATGGTCGGCAAGCTGTACGGCCTGAAGGACGAGCGCCGCGATTCGGGCTTCACCATCTTCTACATGGGCATCAACATCGGCGCGATGATCGCCCCGGTGCTGACCGAGTACCTGGCCCGCAAGGTGTTCGGTACCGATGCGATGCCGTCCTACAAGGTCGTGTTCATCGCCTCGGGCGTGGGCATGCTGATCTCGTTGGTGTGGTTCTACATCGGTCGTGCCGGCCTGAAGGGCATCGGCGCACCGCCGGCCGGCGCGGAAGGTTTCGGCCGCATCATCATGGTGCTGGCCGGTGCCGTGGTCGCCATCCCGGTCGCGTACTTCCTGCTGGCCACCGGCGCCACCGCGCTGGCCTGGATCCTCGGCGCGATGTTCACCGCGCTGGCCATCCTGCTGCTGGTCGAGGGCATCCGCGAAGGCAAGGTGCAGCGCGACCGCGTGATCGCCATGCTGATCATCTTCGCCTTCAACGTGATGTTCTGGATGTTCTTCGAGCAGGCCGGCAGCTCGTTCACCTTCCTGGCCGAGAACATCGTCAACCGCCAGTTCGGCAGCTGGACCTTCCCGACCGCGTGGTTCCAGTCGGTCAACTCGGTGGCGATCATCACCCTGGCCCCGGTCATCGCCTGGATCTGGGTGGCGATGGGCCGCGCCAATCCGTCCATCCCGCGCAAGTTCGGCCTGGGCCTGCTGTTCAACGGCGCCGCCTTCGCGCTGCTGATGTTCGCCCTGTCGCAGATGGTGGTGGACGGCAAGATCCCGTTCTGGACCCTGTTCATGGTCTACGTCATCCAGTCGGTGGGTGAGCTGTGCCTGTCGCCTATCGGCCTGTCGATGGTGACCAAGCTGGCCCCGGTGCGCTTGGTCGGCTTCGGCATGGGCGGCTGGTTCCTGTCCACCGGCATCGGCAACAACCTGTCGGGCATCTTCGCTGGTGTGGTCAGTGGTGAGGGCGGCATGACGGTCGAGTCGGCCCTGAAGGGGTATACCTTCGGGTTCTGGGCCCTGATCGGCTCCGGCGTGGTGCTGTTCCTGATCGCCCCGCTGATCAACAAGCTGATGCACGGCGTCAAGTAATGAAGCGAGGGTAGAAGGCATGCGCAGCAAGCTCGGTGGTGCAATGGTGGTGGTCTGTGCGGCGCTGATCGGCGCCTGTTCCCAACCGCAACCGCCTGCCACCGCCGAGCCCACGCAGCCCCTGGATACCCGGCCCACCGAGCCGCCGGTCGCTGACCCCAGCGAACCGGTGGCCTCGGGCAACACCCCGGTGGCGGCGGACATTGCCGCCATCGCCGGGCTCGGCGCGCAGTTCGACCCGGCCCGCGACCCCGCCGATGACCTGGCCACCGCCAAGGTGGAAGCCCAGCGCGGCAAGAAGCGCATCCTGCTCGAGATCGGCAACGCCGCCTGCGATCGCTGCCGGGCGCTGGACGAAATGGTCGAGGGCAACGGCGACCTGCGCCGCTTCCGCGACGCCCACTACGTGTGGGTGAAGGTCAACGCCAGCGACGAACAGCCCAACACCGCCTTCTTCGCCCAGTTCCCGGTGATGGAGCGCGACTACCCGCACCTGCTGGTACTGGACGCCGATGGCAGCCTGCTGGTCTCGCAGGCCACCGGCGAACTGCGCAGGGGCGAAGCCTTCCAGCCTGCGCGGGTGAGCGCGTTCCTCAAGCAGTGGGCACCTGACCGGTAGTGCCGGCCGCTGGCCGGCAGGGTGGGGAGGGGCCGGCCGCTGGCCGGCACTGACGTCGGGTCGCATCCACGCATGGCGTGGATCTACTGTGGGTGCGGTCACATTCCCGGAATCGGCATCTCAATATCGCAACGCGCTCGCCGTTACCGGCAAGGACTTCAGTCGACGCCCCGTCGACGCAACCTACCGGAACGCCCATGCACAGCGACCACGCCGAACGATTGCCCGAACCTGCCAGCCACCTGGCCGAGGGTGGGGCAGGCGAAGGCGTGACCCTGCCGGCGCAGGAAACCCTGTTGGACGACGCCGGCACCGGCGAGGACACCGTCGAACTGGCACCACCACGCCACCGCCTGCCGCAGATCGCGCTGCCCGACAACGTGGTGCTGAAGGGCGCGGTGCAGAATCTGGTCGAGCAGAAGGCGCGGCTTGATGCGCTGGCGGCCGAGGGCCAGCTGGCCGGGCTGCTGCCGCCGGAATGGCAGGGCCATGGCGCGCGCGCGATCGAGCTGTCCACCTTCATCCAGGGCGTGCTGCCGTTCCTGCAGACCGGGGAGCGTGGCGAAACTGCGCCTGCCCGCCTGCCGGTGCGGCACGTGCTGGGGGATGACAGCCGATGGGGCCTGGAGGATGTCGCCGAGCCGAAGTCGTTGGCGTGGTACCTGGCCAGTGATGAGCGCGCCACTGCGGGCAGCAAGGACGCGGCGGAGGCGTACCTGGTGGGTGCGCTGGGCCTGGCGTGGATGCAGGAAGGGCGCAGCCGCCCGGGCTTCCTGCGTGCGATGGGCCAGGACAGTCTGGCGGCGCGGGTGACCATGCTGGGTTATCCGCCCGCCAACGAACTGGCGCTGTACAACGTCACCGCGCATGGACAGCCGCAGATCTGGTGCGTGCATGGCCGCCGCCGCATGCGCCCGCTGGTGGCGCCGTGGCTGAGCGTGCCGCTGCTGACCGCTTACGGCGTGCCGGCCCCGGTGGCGTGGCCGTCCAGCTTCCCACCGGTGGAGGCCGTGGCCGAACTGCTGGCGACCGTCCGCCCGGGGCGCGCGCTGCCGGAAGTGGATCTGGGCAAGGTAGTGGCGAAGATCGCCGAGGATGCCGCGTCCGACGCCTGGCAACCGGTCAGCCTGCTGCAGCTCAATACATGGTCACCGCGCTGGCATTTCTTCCTGGGCACCTTCGTCGGCCTGCCGTCGCTGCTGCTGGTGGCTGCGGCGCTGGCGCTGCCCGGGGCCGTCGAAGCCGCCACGGTTGCCGCCTCGCTGGGCTTCGCCGGCGGCGCCATCGCAGCACTGGCCGTGCCGTGGATCCACGCACGGCGCAAGCACCTGAGCTGAAAAAAGGGGACGGAGGGGATTAAGTCGTTTCAGGCACACCTGTGCTCGTTACGACTTAATCCCCTCCGTCCCCTTTTTCTTTCAGACCCCTTCGCCCATCCGCTCCAGGCCTTCGCCGGCCAGGCGCAGGATCAGCTTTTCCAGCACCTGCTCTTCCTCCTCGCTCAGCACCGACATCAGCTTGCGGGTGATCTCGATCACCATCGGCGCGATGGTCTCGTACACCTCGAAACCGGCGGCCGACAGCGCCAGTACCGAGCGGCGGCGGTCGTCGCCATGCGTCTCGCGCTTGATGAAGCCGCGCTCCAGCAGGCGGGCCACGGCGCGGCTGACCGCCACCTTGTCCATCGCCGTGCGGTCGGAGACCTCGCTGGCCGAGGAGCCCGGGTACAGCGCCAGGATGGTGATCACCCGCCACTCGGGGATCGCCAGACCGTAACGATCGCCGTACAGCTTGGCGATGTTGCCGCTGACCCGGTTTGACAGCACGCTCAGCCGATACGGCAGGAACTGTTCCAGGTCGAGCAGGACGTGCGAGGCACGCAGGCGGGTCGAGGCGGGATCGGGGCTCATGTTGCGGTGCACCTTGCTGGTGGTTTCAAGTGTAACTATAAGGGGTAGGTCCAGACCCTGCATTCTCGCCGGGTCCCTACCTGCCCGCACCTGGTTTGTACCGATGCGGTACCGATTCGGAGCCACGCCATGAATACCGCAGTCCCGACCGCCTCGCACCCCAACCCCGGCATGCAGGTCACCACCTTCGAGAACCCGATGGGCATCGACGGTTTCGAGTTCGTCGAATTCGCCGCCCCGGCCGGCCGCGGCCAGGAGCTGCACGAGTACTTCCGGAAGATGGGCTTCAGCGCGGTGCTCAAGCACAAGCAGCGTCCGATTACCGTCTATCGCCAGGGCGACGTCAACTTCCTGGTCAATGAAGACCCCGATTCGTTCGCTTCGGACTTCGCCGAAAAGCACGGTCCGTGCGCCTGCGGCTTCGCCATCCGCTTCAAGAAGCCGGGCCAGGAGGTCTACCAGGCCGCGCTGGGCAACGGCGCCGAAGCCATCGCCTTCAAGCCGGACAGCAAGGCGGTCAGCGCGCCGGTCATCAAGGGCATCGGCGACTGCATGCTGTACCTGGTCGACCGCTACGGCGCGGCCGGCAGCGTCTACGACGGCGACTACGAGCCGATCGCCGGTGCCGACCTGCACCCGGTGGGCTTCGGCCTGACCTTCATCGACCACCTGACCCACAACCTGTACTTCGGCAACATGCAGCAGTGGTCGGACTACTACGAGCGCCTGTTCAACTTCCGCGAGATCCGCTACTTCGACATCAAGGGCCTGAAGACCGGCCTGGTGTCCAAGGCGATGACCGCGCCGGACGGCATCGTGCGCATCCCGCTGAACGAATCGTCCGACCCGAAGAGCCAGATCAACGAGTACCTGGACGCGTACAAGGGCGAGGGCATCCAGCATATCGCCTGCTTCACCGAGAACATCTATGAGACCGTTGAAGCGATGCGCGCGCAGGGCGTGGACTTCCTCGACACGCCGGAAACCTACTTCGACGTGATCGACCAGCGCGTGCCGAACCACGGTGAAGACGTACCGCGCCTGGCCAGGAACAAGATCCTGATCGATGCCGATCCGGAAACCCACCAGCGCAAGCTGCTGCAGATCTTCACCCAGAACTGCATCGGCCCGATCTTCTTCGAGATCATCCAGCGCAAGGGCAACGAGGGCTTCGGCGAAGGCAACTTCACCGCGCTGTTCGAGAGCATCGAGCGCGACCAGATCCGCCGCGGCGTGCTGTAAGGTCTGCAGGCAATGTCGGCTTCCGGTCGACATTGCCTGTCCGAATGGTAGTGCCGGCCGCTGGCCGGCCATCTCTGGAGTTCCCATGTCCCCCGCCATCATCGCCCGCGGCTACCAGTCCGGCTTTGGCAACGAGTTCGCCACCGAGGCCGTCGCCGGCGCGCTGCCGGTCGGGCAGAACTCGCCGCAGAAGGTGGCCCACGGCCTGTACGCCGAACAGTTGACCGGCACCGCCTTCACCGCGCCGCGCGGCAGCAATCGCCGCAGCTGGCTGTACCGGATCCGTCCGGCGGTGACCCATGGCGAGTTCACCCCGTTCGCGCAGTCGCAGCTGCAATGTGATTTCGGCGCACAGCCGGCCTCGCCGAACCAGCTGCGCTGGAGTCCGCTGCCGCTGCCGGAGCTGCCGACCGACTTCGTCGAAGGCCTGTACACGATGGGGGGCAACGGTTCGCCCGATGCGCATGCTGGCGTGGGCATCCACCTCTACGCTGCCAACCGCGACATGGTCGGCCGCTACTTCTACGATGCCGACGGTGAGCTGCTGATCGTGCCGCAGCTGGGCGCGCTGCGCCTGCTGACCGAGCTGGGCGTGATCGAGATCGAGCCGCAGCAGATCGCGGTGATCCCGCGCGGCGTGCGGTTCCGCGTTGAACTGCCCGATGGCCCGAGCCGCGGCTACATCTGCGAGAACTACGGTGCGCTGCTGAAGCTGCCTGACCTTGGCCCGATCGGTTCCAACGGCCTGGCCAATCCGCGCGACTTCGAAACCCCGCACGCGGCGTTCGAGGATGTCGATGGCGATTTCGAGCTGATCGCCAAATTCGAGGGCCGCCTGTGGCGTGCGCCGATCGACCATTCGCCGCTGGACGTGGTGGCCTGGCACGGCAACTACGCGCCGTACCGCTACGACCTGCGCCGCTTCAACACCATTGGCTCGATCAGCTACGACCACCCGGATCCGTCGATCTTCCTGGTGCTGCATTCGCCCAGCGACACGCCGGGAACCAGCAACATGGATTTTGCGATCTTCCCGCCGCGCTGGCTGGTGGCGCAGAACACGTTCCGCCCGCCGTGGTTCCACCGCAACATCGCCAGCGAATTCATGGGCCTGGTGCACGGTGCCTACGATGCCAAGGCCGAAGGCTTCGTGCCGGGCGGCGCATCGCTGCACAACTGCATGAGCGGCCACGGCCCGGACGCGCCGACCTTCGACAAGGCATCCAATGCCGATCTGTCCAAGGCGGACGTGATCAAGGACACGATGGCCTTCATGTTCGAGACCCGCGCGGTGATCCGCCCGACCGCACAGGCCCTGGCCGCCGGCCACCGTCAGGGCGACTACCAGCAGTGCTGGAACGGCCTGCGCAACAACTTCCGCTGACCCGAAAAAGGGGACGGAGGGGATTAAGCCGCAATCAGCACACGTGTGCTTGAAACGACTTAATCCCCTCCGTCCCCTTTTTCTTCAGGCCACCTCGGCGAACGCGTCGCAGTGCTCCAACGGCAGCGCTTCCAGCAGGCGTTGGCGTACACGCTGGCAATAGCCTTCCGAAGTCAGCCCGGGCAGCACCCGCATCGCCGAGTGCAGCACCTGCAGTACTTCACTTTCGGCGCGTGCCTGCTGCAGGTCGCGGAACAGCGCCGCCGCCTGCGGGTGTCGCTGCATTTCCAGGATGCCCAGCACATAGATGCGCGCGGACACCAGCGAGCGGCGGCGTTCGACCGCTGTGGCAGCAGCTGCGGCAGGTGTCGCGGGCTGCGGCTCTACCGTGGCTGCCGGCGGCGGTGGCGGGGCTGCGGCACCGGTGCCGGTGCTCAGGTAGCCGGCCTGCACCAGCTGGATGACCATCGCGGGCGCATCCTGGCCGAGCAGACCGGTCAGGTCGGTGATGCTGCGTTGGCCGTCGCACAGGATCAGCAACCGGCGCTGGCGCATGTCCAGCGGCGCGCGATGGGCCTGCAGCGCGGTTCGGGCGAGTTCGGTCTTGCGCGGTAGCATGGAAGGGACAGCCAGGTCGGTGCATGCCGAGCCTGAACGAGGGCGATGAAACCGCGATGACAATGCAGCGCCTGCACGCGCGCTGCGCTAGCGTGCAGCTACCTTCGTGCCAGGGAACCGCACCGATGAAGCACCTCCCGATTGCTGGTCTGTTGCTCCTTTCGCTCGCCGCATGCAGTGGCGGCCCCGACAAGCAGGGCGCCGCCGGCAGCGGCAGCGATACCCCGGCGGAAACCGCCTCGGCGACCGGTCCGGCCCAGTCGACGGATCCTGATCTGGCGGCCCGCCCGGCGAACGACCTCCGCAAGGACAGTCCGGCCCGCCTGGACGGCTTCGCGGGTGCGAAGCTGGGCACCGGCATCGCCGAAGTCCGCAGTGGTTTTGGCACGCCACTGCAGGGGCTGGGCACCGATGCCGCCGGCAAGCCGCTGTCCGCCGACGACGGCAACGACGGCTGCTACTTCCTTCGCCCGCAGGATGCCGAGGACCCGCGGCTGATGATCGAAGGCCGCAAGCTGGTGCGCTACGACGTGCGCAGCGCCGCCATCACCGCACCGGGCGGCGGCAAGGTCGGCATGACCCTGGGCGAGCTGCAGGTGCTGTATCCCGAGCGCGCAGACGTCGGTCCCGACAAGTACGACGAGAAGACCCAGCACCTGCGCGTGCGGCCGGCGCAGGAGGGCGGGGCAGTGATCGACTTCGCGCTCGGTGCCGATGGCCGGGTGGGGGCCTGGCGGGTCGGGCAGACCCCGCAGGTCGACTATGCGGAAGGCTGTGGCTGATCCTTGATCCATCGCCCAGCCATGCGCTCGGGCCAAGCGTAGAATCGCGCCACCACTGCTGGGGAGTGCTCGATGATCGCCATTGCCATTGCCTGGTTCCTGCTCGGCCTGCTGCTGCTGGCACTGGGCGGGGACTCCATCGTCAAGGCCGTCTCTGGCCTGGCCCAGCGCTTCGGGGCCGGCCCGTTCACTGCCGGGCTGCTGCTGCTCGGCGTGACCACCTCGTTGCCGGAACTGGCGGTCAACGCACGTGCGCTGGCGGTTGGCCAACCGGAGCTGGCACTGGGCAATGCAGTGGGCAGCAGCATCGTCAATCTGGGCTTGACCCTGGCGGTGGCCGCCGTCGCCGCCCCCCTGCTGCTGCGCGCGCGCCTGCAGGCGGTGCTGTGGTGGTCGCTGCTGGCGGCCGCCGTGCTGCTGATCCTGTTCGGCCTGGATGGTCACCTGGTGCGCTGGGAAGGCGGCGTGCTGGTGGCGGGCTTCATCGTCGTGCAGGTGCTGCTGCTGCGCCGCGGCCGCGTCGAGAGCGCCGAGGTGCAGGCAGCCATCGCCGAATCCGCGCTGAGCCGCACCAGCCTGCCGTTGAACGTGCTGCGCGTGTTGATCGCCGCACTGACCCTGTACTGGGGCGCGCGCCTGGTGGTGGGGGCTGCCGCCGACTTCGGTGCCGCACTGGGCTGGACGCCGTTGCTGGTCGGCCTGCTGCCGGTGGCGATCGGCACCGCACTGCCCGAGGTGGCCACCGCCATTGCCGCCTCGCGTCGCGGGCATGGCGACATGGTGCTCGGCCACGTGCTGGGTTCCAGCGTGGTCAACCTGCTGCTGGTGATCGGCGCGATGGCGATGTTGCAGCCGTTGGCCTTGCCGGCCTCGTTCGTGCGCCTGGAACTGCCTGCGCTGTTGGCGTTCGCGCTGGTGCTGTACCCGATGCTGCGCGGCGACCTGAAGATCAGTCGTGGCGAAGGCGGGATCCTGCTGGTCGCGTTCGTAGGCTGGTTCGTGCTGGAGCTGCTGCTGGTCGGCGCACCGGCGTTGTAGATCCACGCCATGCGTGGATGCAGTCGATTTCGTGCCGACCAACGGTCGGCACCCACGGGGCGTCACCCTGCCGGCCAGCGGCCGGCACTACCGGTTCTGCGTGGTTTCTTCTTCCCGCACCGGTTCCGGCGGCGGCAACTGCTCCTCGGCGGCCGGCTCGTTGCCCGGCAGGCTGGGGCGGGTTTCCATCAGCAGCGACAACGCCGCCTTGGCCATCATGTGCGCGCTGATCGGTGCGGTGATGAACAGGAACACGGTGATCAGCAGCTCGCGTGGCTGCGGGTCCTGGCCGAGGAAGATGTGGTAGCACACCGAGCACACCAGCACGCAGCCCACGCCCAGCGTGCTGGCCTTGGTCGGTGCGTGCAGGCGCTTGAAGAAGGTGGACAGCTTCACCAGGCCCAGTGCGCCGACCAGGATGAAGAAGCAGCCGAACAGCAGCAGGATCGACAGGACGATCTGGATCGCGGTGATCATTCGACGATGTCCCGGCGCAGCACGAACTTGCTCAGCACCACGGTGCTGCCGAAGCCGAGCATGGCGATGATCAGCGCCGCCTCGAAGTAGATCGGCGAGTTGAGGTACATGCCGAACAGCATCAGCTCAGCGATCGCGGTCACCGACAGCGTGTCCAGCGCGAGGATGCGGTCGGGCACGGTCGGCCCGCGCAACAGCCGCCAGGTGGCCAGCAGCATCGCCAGGCCGACCACGTGCATGCACACCACCAGGGTGGTCTGGATGACTTCAAAACCGGTCATGGGAAGATCTCCATCAACGGCGCCTCGTAACGGCGCTTGATCGTATCGATCAGGTCCTGCGGGTCCTCCAGGTGCAGCACGTGCACCAGCAGGTACTTGCGGTCGTCGCTGAGCGCGGCCGAGACCGTGCCCGGGGTCAGCGTGATCATGCTGGTCAGCGCAGCGATGCCATGGATGTTGGCAATGTCCAGCGGCAGCCAGATGAAACCGGGGTGGATGTTCTTCTCCGGCCCCAGTACCTGCAGGGCGACACGGATGTTGGACATCAGGATGTCCCACAGGGTCACGCACAGCAGTTTCGGCAACGGGCGCAGGGTGCCGATGCGGGCGAACTCGCGGTCCAGGCGTGCGGCGAACAGCGGCACCACCACGCCCAGCAGCAGGCCCAGCACGATCTGGCCAAGGGTGAAGCTGTCGGACATCAGCAGCCAGAACGCCACCACCATGATGCTCAGCATCGGCGACGGAATCAGGCGACGGAACAGGGAGCGCTGGGCGGTCATGGCTGGCGGATCTCCGGTGCAGTCGCACGCAGCTGCTGCACGTACTCGCTGGGGTGCAGCAGCTGCGCGGCGGTGGCGTCGGTGTAGCGCATCAGCGGTGCTGCGGCCAGGGTCATGCCGATGCCGTAGGCCAGCAGGATGCAGGCCGCGTACAGCTCGACCCGGCGCAGCCGCGCCTTGCGCGGTACCGGCGCTTCCGGATCGACCGGTGGCACGCGCCAGAACAGGCGGATGCCCCCCCGGGTCAGGCCCATGATCACCAGCAGGCTGCTGACCAGAACGGCGGTCCAGACCGGGCCGGTGTACTGCGCCGGCATGCCGGCCAGCAGCGCAGCCTTGGCCAGGAAGCCGGACAGCGGCGGCAGGCCGGCCACCGACACCGCGCCGATCAGGAACAGCACGGCGGGCGTCTCCTTGCCTGGCATCGGCGCGACCACTTCCTTGCGGTCGCTGGCGCCACCGCGACGGCGGCGGATCAGGTCGGCAACCAGGAACAGCGCGGCAGCGACGAAGCTGCTGTGTGGCAGGTAGTACAGGCCAGCCGAGAGCACCTGTGGCGTGCCCACCGAGAAGGCGATGAACAGCGTAGCCGCCGACACGATCACCAGGTACGAGATCAGCACGCGCAGGCGGGTCGCGGCCAGCGCGCCGAGGCCGCCCAGCACCAGCGTCGCGACGCCGGCCCACAGCAACCAGTCGCGGCCGTAGCCGGCCATCGCGCCGGCATCGTCGCCGAACCACAGCATCTGGATGCGCAGCACCGAGTACAGGCCGACCTTGGTCATGATCGCGAACAGTGCGGCCACGGCGGCCGGCGCGCGCGAATAGGCTTCCGGCAGCCACAGGTACAGCGGCATCAACGCGGCCTTGGCGCAGAACACCAGCAGCAACAGGCCCATCGTCGCCTTCACCAGGGTCAGCTGTGCCGGCGGTACCTCGGCGATGCGCTGCGACAGCTCGGCCATGTTCAATGAGCCCAGCGAGGCATACAGCAGGCCCAGCGCGACCAGGAACAGGGTCGAGGCGGTGACGTTGAACACCACGTAATGCAGGCCGATGCGCATGCGGAGGCCGCGGCCACCACTGAGCAGCAGGCCGTAGGAGGCGATCAGCATCACTTCGAAGAACACGAACAGGTTGAAGATGTCGCCAGTCAGGAACGCACCGTTGAGGCCGACCAGCTGGAACTGGAACAGCGCATGGAAGTGCGGCGCGCGGCGGTCCCAGCCCGAGCAGGCGTGCAGCAGGCAGGGAATGGCCAGCAGCAGGGTGGTCAGCAGCATCCACGCCGACAGCCGGTCGGCCACCAGCGCGATGCCCAGCCGCGACGGCCAGTCGCCAAGCAGGTAGACGTTGATTTCACCACTGGCCGTGGTGGCAAACAGCAACCCGACCGCCAGCGCCAGCGCCGACTGCGCGGTCCAGGCCACCGCCCGCTGCACCCTGGGGCCATAGCGGCGGTGTTCGACGAACAGCGACAGCGCCGCACCCAGCAGCGGAATCAGGATCGGCAGGATCACCAGGTGGTTCATGCGCGGTCCTCGCCCTGGCGCGGCGGCACGCGCTCATCCTGCAGGTCGTCATCCGGCTCGTGGGCATCCACGTGGTCGCTGTGGTTGTCGCTGCGGCTGCGCATGGCCAGCACAATGCTCACCGCGGTCATCGCAAAGGCGATCACGATGGCGGTCAGCACCAGCGCCTGTGGCAGCGGGTCGGTGTAGTTGCCCAGGTGGCTGTCCACGCCTTCCTGCAGCACCGGCGCCTTGCCCAGCACCACGCGGCCGCCGGCGAAGATCAGCAGGTTGGTGGCGTAGGACAGGAAGGTCATGCCGAGGATCACATCGAAGCTGCGCGCACGCAGCAGCAGGTAGATGCCGATGGCGGTCAGCACGCCGATCGCGGTAGCCAGGGCCAGTTCCATCAGTGCATCTCCCCGGTGCGTGCCGAGCGGCGTTGCAGGTCGATCTCACCCTTGCGGGCAGTGCGGGTACGCGACGGCTTGATCGTGCCCATCATCGACAGCATCAGCATGGCGCCGCCGAACACCACCAGATAGACGCCGATGTCGAAGCCGATTGCGCTGGCCAGCGGTACGTCGCCGATCAGCGGCAGGTGCAGGTCGAGATGGCCGCTGGTCAGGAACGGCACGCCGAACAGCATCGAGGCGCTGCCGCTGAGCAGGGCGATCAGCAGGCCCATGCCGATGCAGCGGATGTAGTCGAAGCCGAAGCGCGACTCCACCGATGCAGTGCCCTGGATCACGTACTGGATCAGCAGCGGCACTGCCAACACCAGGCCGGCGATGAAGCCGCCACCCGGTGCGTTGTGCCCGCGCAGGAACAGGAAAATCGACACGGTCAGGGTCAGCGGGAACATGATCTGCGCCAGGTCGGCCGGCACCGGCAGCTTGATCGGCGGGCCGGGCATGATCTGCTCCGGTGCCATCCGCGTACGCCGCAGCAGCGCATGCACCACCAGCGCGGCGATGCCGAACACGGTGATCTCGCCGAAGGTATCGAAGCCGCGGAAGTCGACCAGGATCACGTTGACCACGTTCTGGCCGTAGGCCTCGGGCAGGGCACGGGCGAGCAGCTCGCCGGCCATGGTGTTCGGCGGCAGGGTCATCGCCGAATAGGCCAGCGCGCCAAGCCCGGCACCGGCGATGATCGCGATCACCGCGTCACGGCGCTTGCGCCAGCGCGGCCGCTCAGGCCCGGACTGCGCGGGCAGGTAATTCATGCCCAGCAGCATCAGCACCAGCGTCACCATCTCCACCAGCAGCTGGGTGAGGGCCAGGTCGGGCGCGGACAGGAACACGAAGGTCAGCGCCACCATCAGGCCGACGCCGCCGACCAGCAGCACCGCCAGCAGGCGCTGCTTGTAGATGCGCAGGGTGGCGACCGCGCAGGCCATCATCACCAGCCACAGGGCCCAGCCCAGCAGCGGAATCGGCTGCGGCGCGGTCCAGTTCGGCGAGGCTGGGTTGGCCACGAACGGCGCAGCGGCAACCACGATCGCCACCAGCACCAGGCCCAGCAGCATGCGCTGCAGGCTGCCATTGGCGATGCCATTGGTCAGGCGCATCGCCAGCGCGGACACGGCGTCCAGCTGGGCGTGGAACACATTGCGGCCCGTGCTGACATTGGTCACGGCATGCAGGTTGATCAGCCTGCGTAGGCCGAAGTACAGCGCCACGCCACCGACCACGCCGATCGCGCTCATCGCCAGCGGCAGGTTGAAGCCGTGCCACACCGCCAGGCTGTATTCGGGCATGGCGGTGCCGAGGATCGAGGCCGCAGCGGCGTGCAGCACCGGCGCGACGGTCAGTGCCGGTGCCACGCCCACCGCCACACAGATCACCACCAGCAGCTCCACCGGCACCTTCATCCAGCGCGGCGGCTCGTGGGGCACGCGGTCCAGGTCGTGCGGGCCAGTGCCGAAGAAGGTGTCGTGCACGAAGCGCAGGCTGTACGCCACGCCGAACACGCCTGCCAGCAACGCAGCGATCGACACCGCCGTGCGCATTATGCCCGGGCCGCCGGCCGTAATCGCTTCGGCGAACAGCATTTCCTTGGACAGGAAGCCGTTGAGCAGCGGGATCCCGGCCATCGCCAGCGAGGCGATGATCGCCAGCGCGCTGGTGAACGGCATCAGCCTGCGCAGTCCCCCCAGCTTGCGCATGTCGCGGGTGCCGGTTTCGTGGTCGATGATGCCGGCGGCCATGAACAGCGAGGCCTTGAAGGTGGCGTGGTTGAGGATGTGGAACACGCCGGCGACCACCGCCATCGGCGTGGACAGGCCGAACAGCAGGGTGATCAGGCCCAGGTGGGAAATGGTCGAGTACGCCAGCAGGCCTTTCAGGTCGTGCTGGAAGATCGCGTTCCAGGCACCGATCAGCAGGGTCAGCGCGCCGATGCCGCTGACCGTATAGAAGAACAGGTCGCTGCCGGCCAGCGCCGGATGCAGCCGCGCCAGCAGGAACACGCCGGCCTTCACCATGGTGGCCGAGTGCAGGTAGGCCGAGACCGGGGTCGGCGCTGCCATCGCGTGCGGCAGCCAGAAGTGGAACGGGAACTGCGCGCTCTTGGTGAAGATGCCGGCCAGCACCAGGAACAGGGCGTACGGGTACAGCGTGCTGGCGCGGATCTGCTCGCCGGCGGCCAGCACCACATCCAGGTCGAAGCTGCCGACGATACGGCCGATCAGCAGCACGCCACCGAGCAGGGCCAGGCCGCCGCCGCCGGTGATCACCAGCGCCATGCGCGCGCCTTCGCGTGCGTCCTGGCGGTGCGACCAGAAGCCGATCAGCAGGAACGAGCTGATGCTGGTCATTTCCCAGAAGATCATCAGCAACAGCAGGTTGCCCGACAGCACCATCCCCAGCATGGCGCCCATGAACAGCAGCAGGTAGCAGTAGAAGCGGTGCGCGTTGTCCTGCTGGCTCAGGTAGTAGCGCGCATACAGCACCACCAGGGCGCCGATGCCCAGCACCAGCCCGGCGAACATCCAGGCCAGCCCGTCCAGGCGCAGGGTGAAGTCCAGCCCGATCTGTGGAAGCCAAGGGACCAGGGTGCGGACCACCTGGCCATCGAGCACCGCCGGGGTCAGCCAGCCGAGCATGGCCAGCCCGCCCAACGGCGCCAGTGCCGCCAGCCAGGCAGCAGTCGAGCGCGAACTACGGGGGAAGGCCGCAACAGCCGCTGCCATCAGGAACGGCAGGGCCAGCAGCAGGGGCAGGCTGGGGAGCATGCAGGGAATCCATGATTCACGAGCAGGTCAGGGAGAATAACAGGCTGCGAAATGTCGCCGAAACCCATCGAACAGCGATCAATTCCATGTAACGTTCGCTGATTCATTTTTTTCTGCGGCGCAACATCACGTTCCTGCGGTCCCTCCCGGGTTGCTCTCGGGGGACACCCTACGCCCACGCAGGGAGACCGCAGGCCCTGTCGCACAGGGGCTGCCGTCAACGGACGGGAAGCGGGGAGCGAGTCACCGGCGCAGGCTGGCAGGGCCGCCGTGGAGTGTGGGTGATGGAATTCGCCCGTTCAGGAAACGACGGCCGCTGTCGGCCACCCGCGATCAGTAGCGCCAGTCGAGCTTGCGATAGAACTTGCCCATCACCCAGGCCGGGCCGATCAGCAGGTAGGTCAGGTCGGTCAGGAAGCTGGGCTTGCGACCCTCGAACGTGTGGCCGATGAACTGCGCGATCCAGGCCGCCACGAACACGCCCACCGCCAGCCAGCGCAGCGCATGCAGGCCGATCTCGGCCTCCAGCAGGCGGCACAGGCAGCCAAATACGAAGAACTGGACGAGCATGCCGATGCCCAGGGGGCGCGACAGCTTGTTGTAGAAGCACCAGGCGCTGAACATCGCGAACGCCGACCAGATGCCGTACTGGAACCAGGTGATCAGCGGCGGCAGGCACCACAGCAGGGCCACCACCGACCACAGGATCGCCGGCACCGCCACCACGTGGATGCGCTGGTTGATCACGTTGCGGTGGTCGTCGGAGTAGCTGGCGAAATAGCGGTCGATCGGCCGCGCAAGCTCGGTGGATGTCTGCATGCGGCCAGCATACTCCCGCCGGGCCCGTCAGTAGAGCCAGGCCATGCCTGGCTGCAGGTGTTCGTCGACGTTGCCGGCCAGCGGCCGGCACTACCGAACGCACCCCCCGCCTTTCCGGCCGGGGGCGCAGGCGGGTCAGTCGACGCTGATCCCGGCCAGGCGCTGCAGCGCCTCAGCGTACTTGGCGCGGGTGCGCTCGATGATGTCGGCCGGGATGTTCGGACCCGGGGCGGTCTTGCCCCAGTCCAGCGTCTCCAGGTAATCGCGCACGAACTGCTTGTCGTAGCTCGGCGGGCTGGTGCCCACCTCGTACTCGTCGGCCGGCCAGTAACGCGAGGAATCCGGCGTCAGCATCTCGTCCATGATGTACAGCCGGCCATCGGCGTCGGTACCGAACTCGAACTTGGTGTCGGCCAGGATGATGCCGCGCTCGCGGGCGTAATCGGCGGCGAACTTGTAGATGCGCAGGGTGGCGTCGCGCACCCGCTCGGCCAGTTCCGCACCGACCTGCTTCACCATCGCGTCGAAATCGATGTTCTCGTCATGGTCGCCGACCGCGGCCTTGGTCGAGGGCGTGAAGATCGGCTCGGGCAGCTGTTCGGCCTGGCGCAGGCCATCGGGCAGGTCGATGCCGCTGACCTTGCCGGTGCGCTGGTAATCCTTCCAGCCGCTGCCGATCAGGTAGCCGCGGGCGATCGCTTCCACCGGCACCGGCTTCAGCTTGCGGGTGACCACCGCGCGCCTGGCGTACAGGGCCGGGTCCACGCCTTCGGGCAGCACGCTGGCCACGTCGATGCCGGTCAGGTGGTTGGGCATCAGGTGCGCAGTCTTGGCGAACCAGAAGTTGGAGACTTGGCAGAGCATCTCGCCCTTGCCCGGGATCGGGTCGGGCAGGACCACGTCGAACGCCGACAGGCGATCGGTGGCCACCATCAGCAGGTAGTCGCCCGGCGGGGTTCCGGCTGGCAGCCGCTCGCGCGGGATATCGAACACATCACGCACCTTGCCGCGATGGCGCAAGGGCAGGCCGGGGAGATCGGATTGCAACAGCGTGGTTGGCACGGGCACTCCTGGGGCGTTGTCGATACGGCTGCTGCCCAACGGACCCGGCGGGCCCGCTGACCAGCGGGCGGCCTAGTGTAAAGCCGTCCGGGCCCGCTGTGACGTAAAATGAGCGTCCATTTCGTCGGTCGACCCCGGAGCGCCATGCGCTGGTACGGAAAACTGCTCGGATTCATCGCCGGCGCCCTGCTGTTCCGGCCCAATCCGCTGTTCGGCGCGGTGGTCGGCCTGCTGATTGGCCACGCCTTCGATTCGGACTGGTTCCGCCTGAACAAGGAGAACCCGTACCGGGAGCTGGGGCTGACTTCCGAAGCCACCGATGCCGAGATCGAACGCGCCTACCGCAAGCTGATCTCGCAGTACCACCCCGACAAGCTTGGCGGCGCCGCCCCCGAGCTGCAGCAGCAGGCCGAGCAGAAGTCGCGGCGGATCAATGCCGCCTACGACCGCATCAAGACCCTGCGCAAGCGCTGACCCACTTTCCCCTCGTTGCAAGGCCCGGCCATGTCCCACTGCCTCATCGCCCCCTCCATCCTGTCCGCCAACTTCGCCCGCCTCGGCGAGGAAGTCGACAACGTCCTCGCTGCCGGTGCGGACTGGGTCCACTTCGACGTGATGGACAACCACTACGTGCCGAACCTGACCATCGGCCCGATGGTCTGCCAGGCCCTGCGCAAGCACGGCGTCACCGCGCCGATCGACGTGCACCTGATGGTCGAGCCGGTGGACCGCATCATCCCGGACTTCGCCGAGGCCGGTGCCACCTACATCAGCTTCCACCCGGAGGCGAGCCGGCACGTGCACCGCACCATCCAGCTGATCCGCTCGCTGGGCTGCAAGCCGGGCATCGTGCTCAATCCGGCCACCCCGGTGGACATCCTCGACTGGGTGCTGGATGACCTGGACCTGGTGCTGCTGATGTCGGTCAACCCGGGCTTCGGCGGCCAGGCCTTCATCCCCTCGGCGCTGGACAAGCTGCGCGTGGTGCGCAAGATGATCGATGCCAGCGGCAAGGACATCCGCCTGGAGATCGACGGTGGCGTGAAGGCCGACAACATCGGTGAGATCGCTGCCGCCGGCGCCGATACCTTCGTCGCCGGCTCGGCCATCTTCAATGCCAGGACCAGCTATCAGGACGTGATCGCGCAGATGCGCGCCAACGTTGCCGCGGCGCGGGGCTGAACTCATGAGCACGGTGGCCGTGTTGAACATCCGACCGGCCACCGTGGCCGATGCCGGTCTGATCCTGCATTTCATCCGCGAGCTGGCCATTTACGAGAAGGCCGAGCACTCGGTGCAGACCGATGAGATCGGCATCGCCGAAAGCCTGTTCGGACCCGATGCCACTGCACGTGCACTGATCTGCGAAGCCGGTGGTGAAGCGATCGGCTATGCGGTGTATTTCTACAACTACTCCACCTGGCTGGGCCGCAAGGGCATCTACCTGGAAGACCTCTATGTCAGCCAGGAAAAGCGTGGCGCGGGCGCCGGCAAGGCGCTGCTGAAGTACATCGCACGCCAGGCCGTGGCCGAGGGTTGCGGTCGTTTCGAATGGTCGGTGCTGGACTGGAACACTCCGGCCATCGAGTTCTACACCGCCGCCGGCGCGAAACCGCAGGATGAGTGGACCGTGTACCGGCTGCAGGGGCAGGCGCTGCACGATTTCGCCAACGGGTGAGGCGTGTGGCGGGTGCGAACCGCAACCCGGTGGGTGCGAACCTTGGTTCGCACTCCCTGGGTACCCGCCCCCCAAAAAAAAAGCCACGCCAATCACTGGCGTGGCCTCGCTGCATGCGTGGGAGGCTGATCCTGCCTCCATCCGTCGTCCCTGCTATGGCCTTCCATTCTCCAGCAGCTGAATGACACCTGCGTGACATTCACTGCGGGCAAACAGTGCATTGCTAGCCTGTGCCGCCCTGACCTGGAAGTACCGCATGACCACCCCGCGCTGGCGCCTGATCCTCAACGGCAAATCGGCTGGCAACGATGAACTGCGCGACGCCGTGGGCCATTGGCGCGGGCAGGGCGTGCAGCTGGAGGTGCGGGTGACCTGGGAAGACGGTGACGCTGAACGCTACGTTGCCGAGGCCATCCATCATGGCGTGGACGTGATCGTGGCGGCCGGTGGCGATGGCACGCTCAGCGCGGTGGCCGAGACGTTGGCCCATCGTGAGGAACCGGCAGAAGCGCTGCCTTCGCTGGCGTTGATTCCGATGGGGACCGCCAACGACTTCGCCACGTCGGCAGGCATTCCCACCGAGCCCGGCGATGCCCTCGCGCTGATCGGCCAGGTGCCGGCACGGCCCATCGACCTGTTGCGCGTGGATGCCGATGGCACGCCCTGGTGGTGCGCCAACCTCGCCAGTGGTGGCTTCGGCACGCAGGTGACGGTGGAGACCGATGCCGGCTTGAAGAAGATGCTCGGTGGGCTGGCCTACGTGATCACCGGCATCGCCAAGCTGGGCCGCATCGAGCCGATCGCCGCGCGCCTGTCCGGCCCGGACTTCGCCTGGGAAGGTGACTTCATCGCGCTCGGCATCGGCAATGGCCGGCAGGCCGGCGGTGGCCAGCAGCTGTGCCCGCAGGCACTGATCGATGATGGACTGCTGGATGTGACCGTGCTTCCGGAACTGGAAGGGGAGGTCGCCGCCACCCTCGGCCAGATGCTGAAGTCCGGTACCCAGGCCGCACTGGAACAGCTGGCCACACGGGCGCGGCTGTCGTGGCTGCAGATCGATGCGCCCAAGGCGCTGACCCTGAATCTGGACGGCGAACCGGTGCAGGCCCGTCACTTTCGCGTCGAGTGCGTGCCGGGCAGGGTGCGGATGCATCTGCCGACCGGATGCCCGTTGCTGGAGGGGCAGGGGTAGAGTCATCAGTCCCCGTGGCCACTGCGGGCGTCCGGTGGTTCAGTTTCCCAGGGTTCCCCTGCCGCGCAAGCTGCGATACAGTCAAGGGGTGTCCAGCCTGACGACCCCGCATACTCTTTCTTCCGCACGCCGTTGGTGGCGATGGTGGCCCGTTGCCGTCGTCCGCCCCCATAACGCTGTGTCCCGGAAGGAAAGTCGTCTTGAACTCGCACGCTCAGTTTCAGCAGCAGGCCGCTGAAGGCCACACCCACATTCCCGTCGTCCGCGAAGTGCTGTCCGACCTGGACACGCCGCTTTCGGTCTATCTGAAGCTCGCCGACGGCCCCAATACCTACCTGTTTGAATCCGTCGAAGGCGGCGAGCGCTTTGGTCGTTACTCGATCATCGGCCTGCCGGCGCGCCGCGTGTATGCCTTCCACGGCCACACGCTGACCGTGCGCGAAGACGGCCAGGTGGTGGACACCCGCGAGGTAGCCGATCCCTTCGCCGAAGTCGAGGCGCTGCGCAGCGCCCACTCGGTGCCCAAGCTGGAAGGCCTGCCGGGCTTCACCGGCGGCCTGGTCGGCTGGTTCGGCTTCGAATGCATCGGCTACATCGAGCCGCGCCTGGCCCCGCCAGCTGGCCGTGATGAGCTGGGCACGCCGGACATCCTGCTGCTGGACTCCAACGAGCTGGCGGTATTCGACAATCTCAAGGGCCGGCTGTACCTGATCGTGCACGCCGACCCGCGTGTCGACGGTGCCTTCGAGCAGGCGCAGGCGCGCCTGGATGCCCTGACTGCGAAGCTGCGTGCGCCGGGTGCCGGCTATCCGGCGCCGCTCAACAGCGACGTGCTGGACGAATCGGATTTCGTCTCCGGCTTCACCCGCGAAGGCTTCGTCGATGCGGTCCAGCGCAGCAAGGAATACATCCGCGCCGGTGACATCTTCCAGGTGGTGCTCAGCCAGCGCCTGAGCGTGCCGTTCAAGGCGCGCCCGGTGGATGTGTACCGCGCGCTGCGCGCGTTGAATCCCTCGCCGTACATGTATTTCCTCGATGTCGGCGACCTGCAGGTGGTTGGTTCCTCGCCGGAAATCCTGGTGCGTTTGCAGGATGGCGAAGTGACCGTGCGCCCGATCGCCGGCACCCGCCCGCGTGGCGCCACGCCCGAGCTGGACCTGGCACTGGAAGCCGAGCTGCTGGCCGATCCGAAGGAACGTGCCGAGCACCTGATGCTGATCGACCTCGGCCGCAACGATGCCGGGCGCGTCTCCAGGGCCGGTACCGTGGAAGTGGGCGAGCAGTTCGTGATCGAACGCTACAGCCATGTCATGCACATCGTCAGCGAAGTGACCGGCCAACTGCAGCCGGGCCTGAGCTATGCCGACGTGCTGCGCGCCACCTTCCCGGCCGGCACGGTCAGCGGCGCGCCAAAGATCCGCGCGCTGGAAGTGATCCGCGAACTGGAACCGATCAAGCGCAACGTCTACGCCGGCAGCATCGGCTACATCGGCTGGCACGGCGATGCCGATACCGCGATCGCGATCCGCACTGCGGTCATCAAGGATGGCCGCCTGTACGTGCAGGCCGGCGCCGGCATCGTCTACGACTCGGACCCGGACAAGGAATGGGACGAGACGATGAACAAGGGCCGTGCGCTGTTCCGCGCCGTCGCCCAGGCCGCCAAGGGCCTGTGACGCTCCCCGTGCCGTGGCCTGCGCCGCGGCATCTTCCGCTGTTCCCATTGAAGACAAGGAGTACCGCATGAAGCTGCTGAGCGCATTGCTGTGGTCGTCGCTGCTGGCCACGATGGCCCCGTCTGCGTGGGCGCAGGCCAATACCATTCCGTCGCAGCCGCACCTGCTGGTGAAGGGCGAGGCGCGTCGGGTGGTGATGCCGGACCGCTTCGGCCTGCAGTTGAACATCGAAGAGACCGACATGGATGCCGACGCCGCGCGCCGCCGCGTGCAGGGCAACGTGGCCCGCGTGCTGGCGCTGTTCAAGCAGCACAAGGCGGTGGACGGCAGCGTGCGTGCGGACAACCTGCGGATCGGCCCGGCGACGCGCTATGAGCAGAACCGGCAGGTCTTCATCGGTACCCGCGTATCGCGCCAGCTGCGTGCGAGCTTCGCCAGCGTGAAGGCGATGCAGGATGTGCTGGGTGCGTTGAAGGCCGACGAGAACGTACAGGTGAGCAGCCTGGCGCCAACCTATTCGGGTGAAGTGGCGCTGCGCCGCGAACTCAAGGGTGAGGCGGCGGCCCGGACCCGCGAGTCCGCGCAGGGCCTGGCCAAGGCCTACGGCACCCGGCTGCGCGGCCTGTACAGCATTTCCGACGTAGCGCCGAACTTTGCTTATGGCATCCAGGCCGGCAGTTGGCCGAGCAGTGGGGATCTGGTGACGCCGCCTTCGCCGCCCGCGCCCGAGGCACCGATGAACAGCATCGAGACCACGGGCTCCCGCCTGCCCGAGTCGGTCGAAGCCGGCCCCATCACCTACACCGAAAACGTGTACGCCATTTTCCTGATAAGCGACGGAACCTGACCATGTTGTGGATGATCGACAACTACGACAGCTTCACCTACAACCTCGTGCAGTACCTGCAGACGCTGGGCGCCGAGGTGAAGGTGGTGCGCAACGATGCGATGAGCGTGGACGAGATCGCCGCGCAGAAGCCCGAGCGCATCGTCATCTCGCCCGGCCCGTGCACGCCCAACGAAGCGGGCGTGTCGCTGGAGCTGATCCAGCGGCTGGGCCCGACCACGCCGATCCTCGGCGTGTGCCTGGGCCACCAGGGCATCGGCCAGGTCTACGGCGGCACCGTGATCCGCGCCGGCAACATCATGCACGGCAAGACCTCGCCGATCCGCCACGAAGGCAAGGGCGTGTTCGCCGGCCTGCCGGACCGCTACCAGGCCACCCGCTACCACTCGCTGGTGGTGGACAAGAACAGTCTGCCGGACTGCCTGGAAGTGACCGCCTGGACCGAGAACGAGGACGGCTCGATCGAAGAGATCATGGGCCTGCGCCACCGCCAGTTCCCGGTGGAAGGCGTGCAGTTCCACCCCGAATCCATCCTCACCGAACACGGCCACGCCCTGCTGCGCAATTTCCTGCAGCGCCCGGCGGCCTGATCCAAGGAGCATTCCCATGAGCTTCTCCCCCCAGGAAGCCCTGCAACGCACCATCGAGCACCGCGAGATCTTCTTCGACGAGATGGTCGACCTGATGCGGCAGATCATGCGCGGCGACGTGTCGCCGATGATGACCGCCGCCATCCTCACCGGCCTGCGGGTGAAGAAGGAAACCATCGACGAGATCGCCGCCGCCGCCACGGTCATGCGCGAATTCGCGCTGGCGGTGCCGGTGGCCGACAGCACCCACCTGGTCGACATCGTCGGCACCGGTGGCGATGGCTCGCACACCTTCAACATCTCCACCTGCGCGATGTTCGTGGCGGCTGCGGCCGGTGCGCGCGTGGCCAAGCACGGCAACCGCAGCGTGTCGTCCAAGTCCGGCAGCGCCGATGCGGTGGAAGCACTGGGCGCGGCCATCGAGCTGCAGCCAGCGCAGGTGGCCGCTGCCATCGAGCAGACCGGCATCGGCTTCATGTTCGCGCCGATCCATCATCCGTCGATGAAGGTCGTCGCGCCGGTCCGCCGCGAGATGGGCGTGCGCACCATCTTCAACATCCTTGGTCCGCTGACCAACCCCGCCAGCGCGCCGTCGGTGCTGATGGGCGTGTTCCATCCTGATCTGGTGGGTATCCAGGCGCGCGTGCTGCGCGAGCTGGGCACCGAGCGCGCCATGGTGGTCTGGGGCCGCGACAACATGGATGAGATCTCGCTCGGCGCCGGCACCCTGGTGGGCGAGTTGCGCGACGGCAAGGTGCGCGAGTACGAGATCCACCCGGAGGACTTCGGCATCGCCATGTCGGCCAGCCGCAACCTGCGCGTGGACAGCCCGGAGCAGTCCATCCAGATGCTGCGCGCGGTGCTGGACAACGAGCCCGGCCCGGCGCTGGACATCGTCGCGCTCAATGCCGGCGCCGCGCTGTACGTGGCCGGCGTGGCCAGCGACATCGGTGATGGCCTGGCCCGCGCCCGTGCCGCCATCGCCAATGGCAGCGCCCGCCAGCGCCTGCAGCAGTATGTGGAGACCACCCGCGCGCTGGTTGCCTGAGCGCGCGGTTCAGCCTGACCCCGTCGATGGCCGATAATGGCCGTCCTCAGCGCCCCCGCACCGAATCGAAGACGATGAGCGACATCCTGCAGACGATCCTGGCCCGCAAGGCCGAAGAAGTAGCCCAGCGCCGCGCCCAGCGCCCGCTCGAGGAGCTGCAGGCCGCCGTGGCCAGCGCCCCGCCGGTACGTGGCTTCGTGCGCGCGTTGCAGGCGGCCGTGGCCAACGGCGACCCGGCGGTGATTGCCGAGGTGAAGAAGGCCAGCCCGTCCAAGGGCGTCATCCGCCCCGACTTCCGACCGGCTGACATCGCGGTCAGCTACGAGTTCGGTGGTGCCAGCTGCCTTTCGGTGCTGACCGACGTGGACTTCTTCCAGGGCGCCGATACCTACCTGCAGCAGGCCCGTGAAGCCTGCACGCTGCCGGTGCTGCGCAAGGACTTCGTGATCGACGCCTACCAGGTGTACGAGGCACGCGTGCTGGGCGCCGACTGCATCCTGCTGATCGTCGCCGCGCTGGACGACACCCAGCTGGCCACGCTGTCGGAACTGGCGCTGTCGCTGGGCATGGACGTGCTGGTGGAAGTGCACGACATCGACGAACTGGAGCGCGCACTGCAGGTGCCGGCGCCGATGATCGGCATCAACAACCGCAACCTGCGCACCTTCGAGGTGTCGCTGCAGACCACGCTGGATATGCAGCAGGCCGTGCCGCGTGACCGCCTGCTGGTCACCGAAAGCGGCATCCTCGGCCCGCAGGACGTGGCGCTGATGCGCGACGCCGGCATCCATGCCTTCCTGGTCGGCGAGGCCTTCATGCGCGTGGAAGAGCCGGGCGAGGGCCTGCGTCAGCTATTCTTCGCAACATGACAACGCACTATCCGACGCCGCGCGAGGATGCGCCGCTGGTGGTCTTCGACTTCGACCACACCCTCTACGACGGCGATTCGGGTACCCACCTGTTCGCCTCGCTGATCAAGCGCAACCCGCTGCGCATGCTGGCGGCGCTGCTGGTCACGCCGATCGCCGGGCCGATGGTGGCGATGCTGCCGACCCGTCGCGCGGGCATCTCGGTCTATGTGTGGATCGGCAGCTTCGGCCTGCACCGTGCGCGCGACTTCAACAAGGTGATCGACGCCTACGTGCTGCGCAACCAGGCGCAGATGCGCGCCAAGCTGCTGCCGCAGGCGCTGGAAGTGTTCGCCGCGCACCGCGCCAAAGGCGATCGCGTGGTGGTTGCCACCGGCGCGCCGCCGGAGCTGGCCCGCGCGATCCTGGCCTTCGTGGCCCATCAGGATGTGCCGGTGATCGGCACCGAGGTCGGCCCGCGGCTGGGCGGCGTCGGTCCCACCCGTCACTGCCACAACGAAGAGAAGATGCGCATGCTGCGCGAGCGCGGCTATGGCGACATCGATATCGCCTATTCCGACAGCACCGCCGACCTGCCGCTGCTGCTGGCGGCCAAGGCGCCGGTGGTGGTGAACCCGAAGCCGGGGCGGGTGGCGTTCTTCCGCCGCGTGCTGCCGGCCGGCACCCGCATCCTCAACTGGGGATGCGTGGATCGCGGCGGCGACAAGGCGTAGCCCGGGGCCAGATCCCATGGGGGCTCTGACCCCATCGCACGATGACGGATCTGCCGGCCAGCGGCCGGCGCTACCCTTCTCCGTCGCGGTTGTGCCGACCCTTCTCCGTTCCGGTAGTGCCGGCCGCTGGCCGGCAAGCGCTCAGCGCCCCAGGTACCCGTGCACCGCATGCCCGATCTGGAACAGGCTGATGCCCAGTACCAGCACGCCCACGGCCACCAGCACCCAGCGCTCCTTCACCCGCTTGACCAGGATCGCCGCCACCGGCGCGGCCATCATGCCGCCGATCAGCAGGCCGGCAACGATCTGCAGATGCTGCACGCCCATCGACAACAGGAAGGTCGCTGACACCGTCAACGTGACCACGAACTCGGCTGCGTTGACTGTTCCGATGGTGGTGCGCGCCTGGCCGCCGCGGGCGAGCAGGGTGGACGTCGCGATCGGCCCCCAGCCACCGCCGCCGCTGGCGTCGAGCAGGCCGGCGAAGAAGCCCAGCACCGGTACCCGGCGGATCTCGCCCTGGGGCATCCAGCGCCCAGCGGCGCGGGCCAGGATGATGATCGCCAGCACCAGCAGGTACAGGTAGATCAGTGGCCGGATGATCTCGCCCGGGACCTGCGTGAGCACGTACGCGCCCAGTGCACCGCCCACTGCGCCGGGCAGGGCCAGGCGCAGGAACAGGCGTTTATCGACATTTCCGGCTGCGAGGTGCGACACCCCCGAGGCGCCCGTGGTGAACACTTCAGCGGTGTGGATGCTGGCGCTGACCTGCGCCGGGGGCAGGCCCATGCTCAGCATCACCGACGAGGACACCAGGCCGAACGCCATGCCCAATGCACCGTCCACCAGCTGTGCGCCGAGGCCGATGAGGATGAACCACCAGAATTCGCTGCTCAGCTCCATGCACCGAGCCTAGCCCAGCGGGCCGCGCAGGGGCCGTGTAGAGCTGAAGCCATGCGCGGCTGCCTTCGACGGACAGCAGCCGAGCGTCGGCTCGGCTCTACAGGATGGCTCGGCAGCCTTGGGTTGCCTTGCAATCAACGGGTGCCGTACAGCACCACGGTCTTGCCGCGGGCATGCAGCAGGCCGTCGGTCTGCAGTTTCTTCAGCACGCGGCCGGCCATTTCGCGCGAGCAGCCGACCAGTCGCGCCAGTTCCTGTCGCGATACGCGCAGCTGGCTGCCCTGCGGGTGGCTCATCGCCTCCGGTTCCTGCGCCAGGTCGTGCAGGGTGCGCACGATCCGGTCGGTCACGTCCAGGAATGCCAGGCGGCTGGCCTTGCGGCTGGTGTCGAGCAGGCGCTTGGAAATCTGCTGGCCCAGCGCGTACAGCAGGCGCGGGGCATCGGCCGACAGCGGGCCGAGGAACAGCTGATGCAGGCGCTCGTAGCTGATTTCAGCCAGCTCGCAGGCGGTACGGGTCCGCAGGATCACCTCCCGGCGGTCCGATTCGACGAACAGGCCCATCTCGCCGACGAACTCGCCGGCACCGAAGTAGCCCAGCACAAGCTCGCGATCGTCATCTTCCTCGGCCATGATCGAAACCGAGCCGCTGATGACGTAATACAGGGTTCCCGCCGGGTCTCCGGGCCGGAAGACGTCGGTACGGGTGGGATATCGCCGCCTGTGGCTGTGCGCCAGGAAACGATCGATTGTGGCGATATCCAGGGCCAGTGGACTGCTAGCTAGGCGCACGGTTGACACGATAGGAGCGCTCCCTCTGCGCATGAACGGATTCACGGGGTCGATAGCGGAGCTTAACCAGCGCAATTGTTAAGGGCAAACAGTGTGCCAGAACTCTTGCGTCTTCACGTTCCCCCCGGGGGCAGTTTGCCCCATAATTCCCCCTTTCCCTTCTTACACAGGAATCGACCGCCGTGGTCAAGCCGTTGCCTCGCCTGAGGCTGCAGGGTTTCAACAACCTCACCAAGGCGCTGAGCTTCAACATCTATGACGTGTGTTACGCGCGCACCGAAGAGGAGCGTCAGCGTTACATTGAATACATCGATGAAGAGTACAACGCCGACAGGCTGACTCAGATCTTGACCGATGTCGCCGAGATCATCGGCGCCAACATCCTGAACGTGGCCCGCCAGGACTACGATCCGCAGGGTGCCTCGGTGACCATCCTGATCTCCGAAGAACCGGTGATCGACAAGAAGCTGGCCGGCAAGGAGCTGATCTCCGACGCCGTGGTCGCGCACATGGACAAGAGCCACATCACGGTCCATACCTACCCGGAA
Organism: Stenotrophomonas sp. AR029; assembly: GCF_047520695.2. NCBI lineage: Bacteria > Pseudomonadati > Pseudomonadota > Gammaproteobacteria > Lysobacterales > Lysobacteraceae > Stenotrophomonas > Stenotrophomonas sp. AR029. The sequence continues at coordinate 930,914 of NZ_JAXBQQ020000001.1, forward strand.
ACCCATCCGCAGGAAGGTATCGCGACGTTCCGCGCGGACATCGACGTGGCCACCTGTGGCGTCATTTCCCCGCTGAAGGCCCTGAACTACCTGATCGAGAGCCTCGAGTCGGACATCGTGATCATGGACTACCGCGTCCGTGGCTTCACCCGCGATGTGAAGGGCAAGAAGCACTTCATCGACCACAAGATCAACTCGATCCAGAACTTCCTGGCCAAGAACATCAAGTCGCGTTACGAGATGTTCGACGTCAACGTCTACCAGGAGAACATCTTCCACACGAAGATGCACCTGAAGGACTTCGACCTGGACCAGTACCTGTTCGAGGAAAAGGCCAAGAACCTGTCGTTCAAGGAACGCATGAAGATCGAAGCGCTGCTCAAGCGCGAGATCGAAGAGCTGTTCCACGGCCGGAACCTGTCCGAGTAAGCCCCATGTGCGATGCCCGCAGGCATCGCCACCCAGGCGGGACGACCCGCCCCGTGGAACCAGTGCCTCGCACGCGTTACAGTTCCACGGTGATGTACCGACCCACGGCCCGGTGTGAAAACACCGGGCCGTTTCGTTTTTCTCAAAAAAGGTAAGGAGCCCCCACCCATGCCCTGGATCTACCTGCTGCTGGCCGGCCTGTTCGAGATCGGTTTCGCCCTCGGAATGAAGTACTCCGAAGGCTTCAGCAAACCCCTGCCCACCGTTGCCACGGTGGTATCGGCCCTGATCAGCCTGTACCTGATGAGCCAGGCGATGAAGAGCATCCCGGTCGGTACGGCCTACGCGATCTGGACCGGCATCGGTGCCATGGGCGTGGCTGTGCTCGGCATCTACCTGTTCAATGACAGTGCGTCGCCGGCCCGCCTGGCCTGCGTGGGCCTGATCGTGGCCGGCGTGATCGGCCTGAAGCTGGTCTCGCCCAATTAATCGGTAGTGCCGGCCGCTGGCCGGCAACCTCTTGATCTTCTGCGGTGCCTGCGTGGTCGCCGGCCAGCCGGCACTACCCCGGGCCTACAGCCGGTAGGCGATGGTCTTCATCACCCTGGAGGCCAGCGCCATCACGCCAGGGATCGGGAACGGCAGGCGGCGTGCGCCGGCCTGCTCGGCGTGCTCCGCATGGCGGGCTTCGTCTTCCTTCATCACCTCGATGACCGCACGGCTGCGCAGGTCGCCGGCCGGCAGATCGACCAGGTGCTCGTCCAGATGGGCTTCCACCTGGCGCTCGGTTTCGACCACGAAGCCGAGGTTCCAGCCGTCGCCGCGCAGCCCGGCCAGGGTGCCGATGGTGTAGCTGCCGGCGTACCACAGCGGGTTGAACAGGCTCGGGCGGCTGTCCAGCTCGCCCAGCCGGGTGGCACACCACGCCAGGTGGTCGGTCTCCTCCTGGGCCGCTTCCAGCAGGTGTTCACGCGTGGCAGGGTCGCGGGCCACGGCGGCCTGCCCGAAATACAGGCCCTGTGCGCAGACTTCGCCGACGTGGTTGATCCGCATCAGCCCGGCCGCGTGGCGGCGTTCAGCGTTGTCCATGCCCGGCTCGCTGGTGTCCGCGGCCGGGTAGGGGCGGGCTGCCGGCGGGTTGCCGAACACCGTGTCCAAGGCGCGCTGCGCTTCGGTCAGCAGATGGTCCAGCGGTGTGGTCTGGCGGAGCACGGTCATGGCGGTACGCGGTGGGACGGAAGACCCCTCGATTCTCCCCCGGCTCCGGCCCCCTGCCAACCCGGGACATGGCCGGCTTGCACCGGGGGCTTGACCTGCGTACAATCCCGCCTCTTACGCTTCACCTTTCACAACGCGTGGCAGAGTTCCGGCGAGCCGTTCGCCGCAATGAGCCCGACCTAACATAGAGTTCTTCATGAGCACTTTCACTGCCAAGAACGAGACCGTCCAGCGCGACTGGTACCTCGTCGACGCCGAGGGCAAGACCCTGGGCCGTCTCGCCACCGAGCTGGCCCGCCGTCTGCGTGGCAAGCACAAGCCGGTCTACACCCCGCACGTTGATACCGGCGACTACCTGGTCGTCATCAATGCAGAAAAGATTGCCGTCACCGGCAAGAAGCTGCAGGACAAGATGTATCACCGTTTCACCGGTTACATCGGCAACCTGAAGACCGAGTCCCTGGCCCAGGCGCTGGAGCGCCACCCGGAGCGCGTGATCGAGATCGCCGTCAAGGGCATGCTGCCGAAGGGCCCGCTGGGTCGCCAGATGTACCGCAAGCTCAAGGTCTACGCCGGCACTGAGCATCCGCACGCCGCACAGCAGCCGCAGGTTCTGGATATCTAATCATGGCTATCACTCAAAACTACGGCACTGGCCGCCGCAAGTCCTCCACCGCTCGCGTGTTCCTGCGCAAGGGTTCGGGCAACATCACCGTCAACGGTCGTCCGCTGGACGAGTTCTTTGGTCGTGAGACCGCGCGCATGATCGTGCGCCAACCGCTCGAGCTGACCAAGAACACCGAAAGCTTTGACATCCTGGTCACCGCCGCTGGCGGCGGCACCACCGGCCAGGCCGGTGCGATCCGTCTGGGCATCGCCCGTGCTCTGGTCGAGTACGACGAAACCCTGAAGTCCGAGCTGCGCAAGGCTGGCTTCATGACCCGTGACGCCCGTGAAGTCGAGCGTAAGAAGGTTGGTCTGCACAAGGCCCGCCGCGCCACCCAGTTCTCCAAGCGCTGATCTACCGCGCCTGGTTGGGCTCCTTCGGGAGCCCGCTGGATGGGAAAGCAAAAGCCCGGCTTCGGCCGGGCTTTTGTCGTTTCGGGGGTCATCGATGTCCTGGTTGCCGGCCAGCGGCCGGCACTACCCGGGGCGTCGCATCTCGGAAGGGGTGGGGTGGTGCCGTTTCCTGCGGAGCAGGGTCCGATCCCGCGGGCGCCTCTCTGGAGAAGAGCCCCCTTGATGTTCAAGGGGGGGGGGGGGGGCGCCGACAGGCGCAGGGATCAGGTGGAATGCGCGACCAAATTAAAAGCAAAAGGCCAGATCTTTCGATCTGGCCTTTTGCTTTTAATTTGGCTGCCCCGGATGGATTCGAACCACCGAATGCCTGAGTCAGAGTCAGGTGCCTTACCGCTTGGCGACGGGGCAAAACGTGCAACTATTTTCTCACTTTTCACACTGAAAAACAACTTGATTTTCAGTGTGGTGGCTATGGGTGGACTCGAACCACCGACCCCAGCATTATGAGTGCTGTGCTCTAACCGGCTGAGCTACATAGCCTTGGTGAGCCCGCTATTCTGCGGATGTGTATCGGCCCTGTCAACACTTTTGTGCCGTGCTTGTGGGCCGACAGAGGGCATGGGATAGTCCCGACCAGTAGATTTTCTTAGGAGTCCGCATCGTGATCGATCCGGACGGCTATCGACCGAACGTCGGCATCGTGCTGATGCGGCAGGACGGCCAGGTGTTCTGGGCACGACGCGTGCGCCGGGACGGCTGGCAGTTCCCGCAGGGTGGCATGAACACCGACGAGACGCCTGTCGAGGCCATGTATCGTGAACTGCAGGAAGAGACCGGCCTGCTGCCTGAGCACGTGGAAGTGCTCGGGGCGACGCCCGGCTGGCTGCGCTACAAGCTTCCGGCGCGGGCCATCCGCCGCAATGAACGGCAGGTCTGCATCGGGCAGAAGCAGGTCTGGTTCCTGCTGCGCCTGACCGGCGATGAATCGCATGTGCAGCTGGACCATACCGACTCGCCCGAGTTCGACCACTGGCGGTGGGTGGACTTCTGGTACCCGGTGGAGCACGTGGTGATGTTCAAGCGTGGCGTCTATGCGCGCGCGCTGCGACACCTGGCGCCGTTGGCGCGTGGGGTGGCCGGGCAGGGCGTCAGCGCCATGCCCAAGAGTGCCGCCGAGGCCTGGATGCCGGGCCACGCGGCCGGCCATGACAGGCCCCGGAAGCGCACGCCCAAGCGCGGCGGCTACTGGCCGCGCAAGGCCAAGGGGGAGTCCGGGGCGGTTTGAATGGGAGGCCACGCAGGCTGCGGGCCGATCCGTCACAACGCGTCCCCGCCGGCTGTTTCCAGCAGGACCGGGCTGTCCGGCGGGCCGGCCAATCCGACTGTGAACGGTATCGAGAATGGTTCAGGTCTCTGATTGACAACCATTCTCGTTTCCATTGGAATAGGCAACAGGCCGCTTCTGGCCTGCCAGCCCGGTTCCCGCCTGTGTACGTCTGCATCTGCAACGGAGTCACCGACCACCAGATCCGCGAAGCCGCCCACCATGGTGTCAGCACGGTGGCCGAACTGACCATGCGTACCGGTTGCGGTGCCACCTGCGGTTCCTGCCTGGACATGGCCGGCGACCTGCTGGCCAAGGCACGCGCGACGCACGATCTGCCGCTGCCGGTATTGGGCCTGGCCCAGGTTGCCTGATCGTTTCCTCGCGGCCTGTTGACGCCGCGCTTTCGCGTCCTTCACCTGCAACCGCGCAGGCCAATGCGCACGATTCGCGTTCCTTCACCACCGCACGCAAGGCGTTACAGTGCCTGCGTTTTCAGCGTGCAGGAGCATCCCCATGAAGGGCGACACCAAGGTCATCGAATTCCTCAACAAGGTCCTCTACAACGAGCTGACCGCGATCAACCAGTACTTCCTGCACGCCAAGATGCTGAAGAACTGGGGCATCAAGGAACTGGCCGAACACGAGTACAAGGAATCGATCGACGAGATGAAGCATGCCGACATGCTCGCCGACCGCATCCTGTTCCTCGAAGGCCTGCCGAACTTCCAGGCGCTCGGGAAGCTGCGCATCGGCGAGAACCCGACTGAAATTCTGCAGTGCGACCTGTCGCTGGAACGCGATGGCGTGGTCACCCTGCGCGAGGCGGTGGCCTATTCCGATTCGGTTGGCGACTATGTCAGCCGCCAGCTGTTCGTGAAGATCCTCGACTCGGAGGAAGAGCACATCGACTGGCTGGAAACCCAGCTCGACCTGATCGAGCGCATCGGCGAGCCGAAGTACCTGCTGAGCAAGCTGGAAGAGTGAATCAGCGGTCCTGGCCGGCGCGATGCTGTGCCAGGTAGCCCGTCAGTGCAACGCGCGCCCGGGCGAATTCCGCAACCAGCAGCGCCACCGCGACTGCGGGGCGCTGCAGGCTGCCACTACGGGCCTCGTGCTCGATCCGCTGCGCGATCGCCGACAGCGACAATGCCCCCACGTTCGCGCTTGATGATTTCAGGCTGTGCGCGACGGCCTGCATGCGCGGTTCATCGCTGTTCCGCGCGGCCAGCTGCAACTGCTGCACCATCGCCGGCGCATCTTCAAGAAATACCGTGACGATCTGGGTGGCAGCATCGCCGATCACCGCGTGCAGTTCATCCAGTACATCGCGGTCGAGCACCGGTTGTGCTGCTGGCGCCACCTGCTTTTCCGGATTCGGTAGAGCCGAGCCATGCTCGGCTGATGGCGTGCGACTGCAATTGGCCGTCAGCCGAGCATCACCCGGCTCTACAGAAGGCCGTGCAGGTGCTGCGGCTTTACCGCCACCCCAGCGCTGCAGCAGCGCATGCAGCGTGGCGCGTGCGATCGGCTTGGACAGGTAATCGTCCATGCCAGCCTGCAGGCAGCGCTCGCGGTCGCCGGCCATCGCATTGGCGGTCATCGCGATGATCGGCAATCGCGCATGCCCGGTTTCCGCTTCTTCGGCGCGCCAGCGGCGCGTGGCGGCGTAGCCGTCCAGCACTGGCATCTGGCAATCCATCAGCACGATGTCCAGCCCGCCTTCGCGGAGGGCGGCCAGGGCCTGTTCGCCATCGGCGACGTTGCGCACCTCGCACTGGAACACCCGCAGCAGCTGCTCGGCCACCATCCTGTTCACCGTATTGTCCTCCACCACCAGCACGCGCAGATGCAGCGGCGGCAGCGTGGCAGCCGGTTGCTCGTGTTCCGCGCTGGCCAGCAGCGCAGCGGGGCGGGCAGAGGCGACCGGTGCTGCCAGCAGTGCATGCAGGGCGGCGTCGTCGAAGTGGGAGGGCAGCTGGCGCTGGCGGGGGCGTTGCGCAATCGCATCCTCCTGCAGCCACAGTACCTGCAGTGCATCGTCGTCGCCGCGTTCCCCCAGTGCGAGCTGCAGCGTGGCCTCGCCGTTGCGGCGTGCGCGCGCATCGACCAGCAGCCAGGCGGGTGCCGGTTTTCCGGGCCGCGCGGGAGCGCGCAGGCGCTCGACCACGTTGTCCAGTTGCGCCAGCACCTCCACCTGCAGTCCATGGTGGGCAGCGATGCGCTCGATGCGTGCCTGCAGCGTTGCATCGGCACTGAACAGCAGCAGCGGTGCCGGCGCGCGCGTCATCGCCGGCAGGTCGCCAGGAACCTTCAGCAGCGGGATCTCGAACCAGAACGTAGCACCCTGGCCGGGCGTGGACTGCACACCAATACGCCCATGCATCAGGTCGATGATGCGTTTGCAGATGGCCAGGCCCAGGCCGGTGCCGCCGTAGATGCGCGTGGTGGATGCGTCGGCCTGGCTGAAAGACTGGAACAGGCGTGCCTGCAGCGCGTCGTCGATGCCGATGCCGGTATCGATGATCTCGAAGCGCAGCTGGTGCTGCGCGGCACCTTCGCCCAGGCGCAGCACGCGCAGCTGCACCTGGCCGCGGGCGGTGAACTTGATCGCATTGGCCAGCAGGTTGCTCAGCACCTGGCGCAGGCGCACCGGGTCGCCGCGCACCGGCAGGCGCACCGATGGATCCAGCTGCAGGCCCAGTGCCAGGCCCTTGGCGTCGGCGGCGCGCTGCATCAGCTGCACCACGCCATCGAGCAGATCGCGCAGGTTGAAGCTGGTGATTTCCAGCTCCAGCGCCTGTGCTTCCAGCCGGGAGTAGTCGAGGATGTCGTCGACGATGCGCAGCAGCTGCTGCGAGCTGGCCGAGGCGGTGGCCAGCATCTGCCGCTGGTCCTCGCTCAGTGGCCCGCGTGCGATCAGCTCCAGCATCGGCAGGATGCCATTGAGCGGGGTGCGGATCTCATGGCTCATCGTGGCCAGGAACTCGCCCTTGGCCAGCACGGCCGCCTCGGCGGCCTGCTTGGCCTGCAGCAGCTGTTGTTCCAGCTGGCCCTGGCGTTCAGTGGTATGGCGTAGCTGGTCCCGTTCAGCGGCCAGCGCTCCGTGCGTGCGCTGCAGCTGCGCCAGCGCACGGTCGCGCGCGCGAAGCCGCAGGCCCAGCACCATCAGCGCGATGGTGGCCGCGGCGAGGGCAACCAGCAGCACGCCCCACAGCGGCACGTCAGAGCACCGCGTTGTGGAAGTCGAAGTTCAGGTCGCTGCCGGCCGACTGCACCATGTTGCCCTGGATGTAGTCGACGCCGCCGACCCACATCGCCGCCGCAGCCTGCGGATCCTCGATCTGCTGGCCGATGATCTGCAGCCCGGCGGCATGGGCCTGATCGATCGCCTTGCGCAGCTCCTCGCGCGTGGCCGGATTGGCATGGCTGCTGGAAAAGCGCGCAGCCATGCGCACGAACGACAGCGGCAGCTGGTTCAGCAGGGCATCGGCCTCGCCGCTGGGTTCGAACTGGCTCAGGCAGAAGCGCACCCCGGCACTGGCCATGCGCTGGCAGAACTGCTGCAGCGGCACGGTGTGGATCAGTGCGTCCGGCAGGCGCACGTCGATCACCAGTGCACTGCCCGGCAGGTCGCGCTGCTGCAGTGATTCCAGCAGCCAGTCGGCGAAGGCGTCGCGCTGCAGGGTGCGCAGCGACTGCGAGACGAACAGGTTCAGTGGCTGCGTCGCGTGGCGGTACAGGTCCAGCAGCCCCAGCGCGTGATCCATCACCTGCTGGTCGAGATCGGCAATGCGGCCTGCGGCTTCCGCTGCCGGGATCACCTGCCCGGCCGCCAGCACGGTGCCGTCGGCCTGGCGAAGGCGCAGCAGCAACTGGTACTGCGCGGTGTTGCCGCCGGCAACAGCGACGATCGGCTGATAGGCCAGTTCCAGCTGTCCTTCCAGCAGCGCCAGGTGTTCCTGTTCGGTGACTGCCTGGCGGTGCACATGGCCGGCCACCCCGGCGCTGAGCAGGCGCGCCTGCAGGGTGGTGCGCTCGACGGCTTCCAACGCACTGTTGGCATCCTCGAAGCCCGGTGACAGCGGTGCATAGCCAACTACGCCGCGCAGGTGCACGGATTCGTCGTCGCGGATCACGAAGGCACGTGCCGACAGCTGCTCGCGCAGGCTGGCAGCGATGCTTTCAAGGGCGTCCTCGTCGGCGCTGCGGGCCAGCAGCAGGAAGCTGTTGTCGTTCAGGCGTGCCAGCAGGTGCGGATGGCCGGCTTCGGCCAGGCGCTGCCCGGCCTGCACCATCAGCCGTTCAAACGCGGCATAGCCATAGCGTTCGCGCAGGCCCAGCGCGCTGGCCACTTCGATGAAGAACACGCCGCCCTGATCGCGGTGGGCGAGTGCGGTGTTGAGCTGCTGCAGCACGTGGTGGCGCGTCGGCAGGCCGGTTTCCGGATTGCTGGTGGCCGGTGCGCCGGTGGCGCCGGGCAGGGTCGCGGCCTGGGCTCGTGCGCGGCGGATGCGGTTGGCCACCGCTGCGATCAGGTGGCGGGGCCGGATCGGTTTGCTCAGGTAGTCGTCCGCGCCGCTGTCGAGGACTTCGAACTGGCGCTCCGGATCCGGATCACCGCTGAGGAACACGATCGGAAGCAGCTGCAGGCCGGGCTGCTGGCGGATCAGCGCGGTCAGGCGCATGCCGTCCAGGCCGGGCAGGTGAAGATCCATCAGGATCAGGTCGGGGCGGTGCTCCTTGATGGCCTGCAGCGCGGCATCGGCATCGTTGTGGACGATCGCCTGCATGCCGGCGCCGTGCAGCACGCTCTGCGCGAACAGGGCCTGCGCCCGATCGTCTTCAACGATCAGCACGCGGTAGGGCGAGTCCGATGGCGACGGGGCCAGATCGTTGTTGCCGGCGTCGGCCAGTGCGATCGGGCCGGGCAGCGGCGGCGGTGCGCTGTTGGCCGGCGTGGACGCATCGGCCGCGACAGGGGATGGGGTCGCCGCCATCGGTGGGTCCACGGCCGGAGGTGCCGTCTCGGGGGCCCAGCGCTGCCAATGGTCGGCCGGAGGGGTTTCAGCGCGTCCCGGGCGGGCGCCCGCGGGGGATTCGTTTGCGGCCATCGGTGCTCCTGGTGTTCGCGTCCATTATGCGACAAGCCCGGCGCTCAGCCGGTACCGGTGTGCCCTGGCGGTGCTGCCGATGCACCGCGCGCCAGCCAGCGCACGCCCTTCCACAGGGCGCGCCAGACCAGCCACACCAGCAGCGCACCGGCCAGGCTGCAGGCCAGTACCACGATCAGCGCGATCCACGGGTGTGCCAGGGCGAGGGCCAGGCCACCGATCACGACGGTGTCTTCGGCCGCAGAGGCGACCCAGTTGCTGGCCGGTTCCGGCGAGGTGTTGAGCAGGGCGCGGGTACCGGCCTTCAGGCCATGGCTGGCCAGGGCGACGCCGGCGCCGGCGGCGAGCGCACCGGTGCCCAGCTGGCCATCCGGCGACAGCGTGGCCGCCGCAAGGAATGCGCCGGCCGGTACGCGCGCGAGCGTCTGCACCAGGTCCCACACCGAATCCACGCCAGGGATCTTGTCGGCGAAGAATTCGGCCACCGCCAGCGCCGCCGAGGTGCCCAGCACCCACCAGGATTCGGTGGCCTGCAGGGCGGGGGGGAGGTCGACCCAGCCAAGCAGCCCGGCCAGGCCGACACCGAACACGGTGAGGTAGACGCGGATACCGGCCAGCCAGGCCAGCAGGATGCCGATCACGAACAGGTGGGCTTCGGTCATGGCGGTGCTCCGGCGACGGAACTGTGCAGGGGGCCACACTATCGACGATGGCGTGCCTGAACGCCACCGACCGTGGCCGGCCACTGCGCAGGAAACCCACCCGTCCTGTCATACACTAGCCCGTCGTTTGCCACAGGGGCCGTACCGGTGTCGCCCTTGCGATACCCCGGAAACCACCCATGACCAACCGTCCTCCCATGCGCGTGCAGGTCCGCCTGCCCGGCGCGCCGCAACCGCCTGCCGACCGTCGCCGCCTGCTGGTGATCGGCGGCATCTGGCTGCTCAGCCTGGTGCTGGCGGTGCTTGGCGGCTGCTGGATGGCCACCCCGCGCGATGCCCAGGGCCAGCGCCTGCAGGCCGCCGAAAAGCGTGCCGAGGCGCTGCAGGCACAGCTGACCGAGCTGCGCCAGAAGCAGGCCACGCTGGAAGCCTCTGACCGCATCAGCCGTGCCGCCAATACCGAGGTGCAGTCCTCGCTGGCAGAGCGCGATGAGGAAATCGCCGGGCTGCGCGCCGATGTTGCCTTCTATGAGCGGCTGGTCGGCTCGACCAGCCAGCGCAAGGGCCTGAACACCCATTCGATCGAGTTCAGCCCGGAAGCGGCCGGCACCTGGCAGTACACCGCCGTGCTGACCCAGAACCTCAACCGCGGGGCCATCAGCCAGGGGCAGATGCGCTTCACCGTGGAAGGCGTGAAGAACGGCAAGCTGGCCACGATCAGCTGGGATGATCTGCACCAGCGCAGCAAGGTGCCGGGACAGGACTACTCGTTCCGGTACTTCCAGCAGCTCACCGGCAGCGTGATGCTGCCGGCTGACTTCACCCCGCAACGCGTGCGGGTGACATTGGGGAGTGGTACGGGGGGTACCACCCAGGTATTCGACTGGAAACAGGCCGGTGCGCCGGCCAGCAAAGGGGAGTAGGCAGATGTTCGGAAGCAGCAAATCCAACCGTGAAGGCCAGCTGGTGGTGGATGCCCTGATCGGCAACCAGGTGGTGATCCGCGGGGATGTGGAATTCAGTGGTGGCCTGTATGTGGAAGGCCGCATCCACGGCAAGGTGATCGCCGCCGAAGGCGCCAGTGGTGCGACCCTGACGGTTGCCGAGCACGGCGTGATCGAAGGTGAGATCCGGGCCCAGGTGGTGGTCATCAGCGGCCGCCTGGACGGCGATGTACACGCCACCGAGAAGGTCGAGTTGACCCCGAGCGCACGGGTCAATGGCAACGTCCATTACCAGGTGGTGGAGATGAACGCGGGCGCGCAGCTGAACGGCCGCCTGATCCATGCCAGCGCCCCGATGGCAGCCTTGCCGGCGCCGGAAGGCGAAGACGCCCATGATGGCAAGGGCGATACCGCCGCGCGTCGCAAGCTGGCCGAGGCGATGGCTTGAAAGCCGTCGTCGGCACCCCCATGCTGGCAGCATGAGCACGCTAGTCTCCCTGCCCGGCGCCACCCCGGTTGCCGCGCCCGATTACCAATCGCTGGAGCGCCCGCTGAACTTCACCGAGTCGGCGGCCGCCAAGGTCAAATCCCTGATCCAGGAAGAGGGCAACCCCGACTTGGCCCTGCGTGTGTACATCGAGGGAGGCGGCTGTTCGGGCTTCCAGTACGGGTTCGAGTTCGACGAGAACCGTGCCGAGGATGACCTGGCGGTACAGACCAGCGGGGTGACCCTGCTGGTCGATCCGCTGAGCCTGCAGTACCTGATGGGCGCGGAGGTGGATTACACCGAGAGCCTGACCGGTGCCCAGTTCGTGATCCGCAACCCCAACGCAAAGACCACCTGCGGCTGCGGCAGCAGTTTCAGCATGTAACCAGGGCGCGGGACCTGTGTCCCGCGCGACAAGGTGTGTGGAGCAAGCTCCGGACCCACAGGCGGTTTCCGCAAAGCCTGCGGCTTGCCACCTGCATCGATTGGCGGCACGCTTGGCGGATGCCCAATACTCCTTCGCCGCTTTCCGGTTTCGCCTTCGTTGGCGAACCGTTGGAGCGCGCCGATGCCCTGCGCGAAGATGCTGATGCACTGGCGCGCCTGTGGCCGGGCGCGCGCATCCTCGTCCTCGATCACGATGGCAGCGCCTTCACCGGCGATGACGACCAGCCGCTGGCGCTGACCGGCGCCGACGTCGGCGGTGGCCCGGGCGCCGCAGTTTTCCTGGGGCTGCGCGGTGATCAGGCATGGTTCTCGGTTGAAGCCAGCAATGTCACCGTGAGCGCGCCACGCCGACTCGATCTGCGCCAGGCTGCGTTGTTGTGGCCGATGGCCGATGCCACCGCTTTCAGCTATGCCCGTGGCATGTCCTACTGGCACTCGCGCACCCGCTTCTGCGGCGTATGCGGCGGCGCGGTGGCGTTTGCCCGTGGCGGCTTCGTCGGCCGTTGTGCGCAGTGTTCCACCGAACACTATCCGCGCGTCGATCCGGCGGTGATCGTCGCCGTGGAAAACCAGGGCCGGCTGCTGCTTGGCCGGCAGTCGAACTGGGCCCCGCGCCGTTACTCGGTGCTGGCCGGCTTCGTCGAACCCGGCGAGACCTTCGAGCAGACCGTGGTGCGCGAAGTCCATGAGGAGAGCAAGGTGCGGGTGACCGCCTGCCAGTACCTCGGTTCGCAGCCGTGGCCGTTCCCCGGCGCGCTGATGGTCGGCTTCCGTGCACAGGCGCATGACGACCTGCCGACCGTGGATGGCGAGCTGGAAGACGCGCGCTGGTTCAGTGCCGACGAGGTCGGCGCCGCGTTGGCGCGCGATGTGGAGGACGACGGCCAGGGCATCCGCCTGTCGCCACCGATCTCGATTTCGCGGGGCCTGATCGAACACTGGTACCGCCAGCAGCGAGGCTGAGTCGGCGTTTCGGCCGGGCCGGTCGTGGCAGCTGTATTGCCGCCACCTGAACACGGCCCGGGTTACAGTCCGGTTCACCCGCGAGGGCACCGCTGCGACAGGTAAGGTAGCGGCGCCGAGCGTTCTGTTTCGTAGGGAGACCTGCCATGTTCACCACTCTGGCCGCCGTGCTGGTGGCGCTGGCCCTGGGCCACGTTGCCCCGGCCGCTGCCGCCTCGATGCGCCGTTTCGACGGCTTCCGGCGCTGGCTGGGCTGGCTGGACGCGCGTGGTGGCAAGGCCTGGCAGGGACCGGCTGGAGTGGCGCTGGCGCTGCTGCCGCCGTTGCTGCTGATGGGGCTGCTGGCGTGGCTGCTGCGCGGAGTGCTGTTCGGCCTGCCGTCGCTGCTGCTGGGTGTGGCCGTGCTGGCCTGGTGCTGGGGGCCGCGTGACCTGGATCGGGATATCGAAGCGATCATTGATGCGGACGACGCCGCGACGCGGCAGGCAGCCGTGCGCAACCTGCAGGCCGCCGGTGGCAGCCTGCGCGAAGACGTGCCGTCGCTGGTCGAGGCGACCGTGCTCAATGCGCTGCGTCGCTGGTTCGCGGTGCTGTTCTGGTTCCTGCTGCTGGGCCCGGCCGGTGCGCTGGGCTACCGCTTGCTGGCGTTGATGGCGGAAAGCCCGATGCGTGCACGCGTGCCGGTGGAGCCGCTGGCGCTGGCGCAGCGCCTGCTGGGCTGGATCGAGTGGCCGGTAGCGCAGCTGATGGCGTTCTCGATGGCGCTGGTCGGCAACTTCGATACGGCGTGGAAGGCCTGGCGCCAGGCCCATGGCGAACGCCTGGCCGGCTCCATCGGGTTCCTGGGCGCGGTGGCGCGGGCCAGCGTCAACGCCGAGCTGCGCGAGGACGCGCACGATTACACCGAGGCGGGGCTGTTGCCGGTGTGGCAGCGGCTGCCGGACCTGCGTGATGCGATGAGCCTGGTGTGGCGGATGCTGCTGCTGTGGCTGGCGATCCTCGCGTTGCTGGTGATTGCAGGCTGGGTGACGTAGTTGTTGTGCAGGGCTTGCAGCCCTGCACCTGCAGAGGCCAACGCCAAAGCCAAAGCGGCTCTGGGTTGCTGAGGGTTGGGCGGGGCGGTGTGGGGCTGCAGGACACGCCGTAAACCCCCAAACCGGCCCAGCCGCTGGCGGCTGTGCGTTCGGGCGCTTGCGAAGCAGTGCTTCGCAAGCAAAGCGCCCTCACCCCTGGGGGCTCGATGGCGCCATCCATGGCGCCAACGGTCCTGCGGCCCCACACCGCCCCACCCCCGACAGTTTCCGGCGGCTGTTGGTAGGTGTCGACCTTGGTCGACACGGTAGATCCACGCCATGCGTGGATGCAGAGCGAAGCGATCCGCTTCCGCTTTTGATCTTCTCTTTCTTTTCCGTGGTGGACGCACACGGAAACTGTCCGTGGCCGGGCGGGTGGGCTGCGCAGGGGCGTGAGCCGCATGGATGCGGCGACCGAGCTTACATGGACGTACTTGCAGCGCCCCCTGCGCAGTCCACCCGCCCGGCCAATCCCATGACCGACAAACGCCGCCCACCACGAGGGGCTGCGCCGTTGGCTGGAAACTAGACCGGTGCCAGCGCCGTGAACGGTGCCCACGGCAGGTTACGCAGCAGCGCATACCCGGGCAGTACCCAGAGCCAGAACGTGGGATTGGCCAGCACCCGCATCAGCGGGTCCAGCAGGCGCGGACGGATGCCGGCGACGTTCAGCAGCATCAGCAGCAGGAAGGGCAGGCTGATGACCAGCAGCGGGTTCATCGCCATCGCGCCGGGCAGGTCGAAATGGACCAGCGAATACAGGCAGCGGGTGCTGCCACAGCCCGGGCAGTACAGGCCGGTCAGCGCGTACAGCGGGCAGCTCGGCAAGGGATTGCCGGCGACATACGGATTGACGTTGCGCAGCACCAGCGCGGCACCGGCGGCCAGGCCGGTGGCGGCCAGCAGCGGTGCCCAGCGGGCCAGTCGGGATCGGGTGGGCAGTGCGGACATGCAGCAACGGATCCGGCGCAGGCGCCGGATCCGTCCACGCGGATCAGTAGCCGCTGTTGCTCATCGCACCCATGCCGCCGAGAGCGACGATCAGGATGCCGTACAGCACGCCGACCACGACGGCGGCAATGGCCGACCAGATGGCCCACTTCTTGGCCTTGGCCGAGGATTCCTGGGCACCGGCGATGTCGCCAGCGGCCAGCTTGCCGTTGACCTGGGCGGCGTAGACGATCGACACGATGCCGGCCGGCAGGCAGCAGAACAGGGTGCTCAGGATGGCCCAGACCAGATTGTTCGGGACCTGCGGAGTGGCGGTATTCATGGGTTCAAGCTCCTTGATGGGTGGTGGTGGTGAATCATTGGTCGGAAAGAGCGCCCAGTACGGCCAAGCCGCCGAACAGCCCGAACCACAACAGCAACAGGACCGGCAGGGCCACGGCCGAAGCCACCGCCCACCAGCCCGCCTTGCGCGACGCGCTGTAGGCCCCCGGCAGGTCGCCGGCTGCGCGGCGGCCATCGACCTGGGAGGCATAGACGATCGACACCACGCCCAACGGCAGGCAGCAGAACAGCGTCGTCAGGATCGCCCAGACCAGATGGTTGGGGATGTAGACCGGACGGCTGAGCGGTGGCGGTTGATTCAAAGCAAGACTCCATTCCTTGGTGGCCGGCCTTGGTGCATTGGCCGAACCTCCCCCCTGTGGGTGCGTAATCTACCTCAACCTGCGCTGCATGTATGCGTTTACAGTCAGATGGTGGCGTGCATGGCCCTTGACTGGGTGCTATTGGACCGGCCTCTGTCATGAAACAGAGGCCGTCATTCCAGGGATTGGGGCTATCGCCTGAAAGCGCTACCGACGGCTGCCGGGCCGATCAGGCGTGATCGCCACGCAAGGCCCGTACCTGCGCCTCCAGCACCGGGGCGCGGGTGGCGTGGCCATCGACGGCCGGTGCCGCCACGACCTCGACCGTGGCGCGGAAACGGCGCGGCACCCGCATGCGGCCGAGGCGGCTGTCGCGGCGACTCCACATGCTCGACCACATGCCGCGCAGCGCCATCGGCACCACCGGCACCGGCCGCCGCTCGAGGATCTTCTCGACGCCGGACTTGAACGGCGCCATTTCCCCGTCGCGGGTCAGCGCACCCTCGGGGAAGATGCAGACCAGTTCGCCTTCGGCCAGCGCAGCGTCGATCTCGTCGAACGCGCGCTGCATCAGTGCCGGGTCTTCGCGAGCACCGGCGATCGGGATTGCCTTGGCGGTCCGGAAGATCCAGCGCATTACCGGGATGTTGAAGATCCTGTAGTACATGACGAAGCGCACCGGGCGCGGAATCGTCGCCGACAGGATCAGCGCGTCCATGTAGCTGACGTGGTTGCAGACCAGCAGCGCGGCGCCTTCGTCCGGCACGTTGGCCTCGATGCCGTGCGGGCGCAGCCGGTACAGGGTGCGCACCATCAGCCAGCTGAGGAAGCGCATCAGGAATTCAGGGACGATGGTGAAGATGTAGATCGCCACCAGCGCGTTGGCGATGGCCAGCGCCAGGAACTGCTGCGGAATGGTCCAGTGCAGCAGCTTGTGCGCGGCCAGCGACAGCAACGCCGCAGCGACGATGAAGCCCGAGTTCTGGATGTTCAGTGCGGCGAACACGCGCGACATCTGCGCCTTCGGCGTGCGGCTCTGGATCAGTGCGAACAGCGGCACCACGAAGATGCCGGTGAACAGGCCGATGCCGACCAGGTCGATGACGATGCGGATGCTGCCGGGCTGCTGCAGGAACGGACCAATGGTCAGCCCGTGCACGGTCGCTTCGCCGCTGCGGGCGAAGTACAGGTCGAGCAGGAAGGCGGTCATGCCGAACGCACCCAGCGGCACCAGGCCGATTTCCACCGTGCGTGCCGACAGCTTCTCGCACAGCAGCGAGCCGACGCCGGTGCCGACCGAGAACAGGGCCAGCGCAAAGATGTACAGGGTCGGCTCGCCGCCCAGGTTGGTCACCGCGTAGGCCGGTAGCTGCGAGGTCAGCACGGTGCCAACGAACCAGAACCAGGACACGCCCAGGATCGAGTTGCGCACGGCCTTCTGCTGGCGCGCCATGCGCAGTACCGCCAGCGATTCCGGCAACGGGTTCCAGTTGATCTTCAGGGTCGGGTCGCCTGCATCGACCCTGGGAATCAGGCGCGCGGCGATGTTGCCGCAGATCGCCAGGGCGATGATCGCGCACGAAGCCACCACCGTACCGTGGCTGCCGGCCACGGTGAACACCAGGCCGCCGACGATCATGCCGGAGAGGATCGACATCGAGGTCCCCATCTCGACCAGGCCGTTGCCGCCGGTCAGTTCCTCGGGCCTGAGCACCGACGGCAGCACCGAATACTTCACCGGGCCGAACAGGGTGGACTGCATGCCGGTACAGAACAGCGCGACCAGCAGCACCGGCAGGCTCTGGGTGAGGAAGCCGGTGGCCGCCAGCGACATGATCACGATCTCCATGGTGGTGGTGATCACGATCAGCCGCGATTTTTCCAGTTTGTCGGCGATCTGCCCGGCCAGCGCCGAGAACAGGAAATACGGCAGGATGAAGATGGCCGGTGCCAGGGTGGCGTACAACCCCAGTTCTTCCTCCGGCACGGCCATGAACAGCAACATGCTGATGATCGCCTGCCGGTACACGTTGTCGTTGAACGCACCGAGCGCCTGTACGACGAAGAACGGCAGGAAACGGCGCTGGCGCAGCAGGGCGAATTGGTTGTGACCGGACATGGAGCCTCCTTGACCGGCGCAGCCTAGCATTCCTGCCCATCCGCTGTGGGTGCGGACCTGTGGGTGCCGACCGCTGGTCCGCACACCTGCCAGCACCCTCAGACGATATCGTCGACCACGCCGCCGTCCACGCGCAGCGCCGCGCCGGAGGTGGCGGAAGCCTGCGGCGAGGCCAGGTACACCACCATGTTGGCCACTTCCTCGACCGTAGCGGTGCGCTGGATCACCGAAGACGGCCGGTGCGCCATCACGAACTCGCGGCCGATCTGTTCCAGCGGCTTGCCGCTGCGCTGGCGTTCATCCTCGAACATCGCGGCGAAGCCATCGGACAGGGTCGGGCCAGGCAGCACTGCGTTGACGGTGACGCCACTGCCGGCCACGCGCTTGGCCAGGCCGCGTGACAGTGACAGCTGCGCGGTCTTGCTGACCCCGTAATGGATCATGTCGGACGGAATGTTGCGCGCCGATTCGGACGAGATGAACAGCACGCGGCCCCAGCCGGCATCGACCATCGCTGGCAGCAGCGCACGCGACAGGCGTACGCCGGACATCACGTTGGTCTGCCAGTAGCGCTCCCAGGTGGCGTCATCGGTCTGGAAGAAATCCTCTGGGCCGAAGATGCCAGCGTTGTTGACCAGGATGTCGACCCTCGGCAGCCCAGCCAGCAGCGTATCGACACCGGCCGCATCGGAGAGGTCGGCGGCGACACCCAATACGTCGGCTACCGGCACGGCCGCGAGCAGGTGTCGGCGGGCGCGCTCGACGCTGTCGGTGCTGCGGCCATTGAGAACGACCCGCGCACCAGCGCTGGCCAGGCCCTGGGCGATGGCCAGGCCGATGCCGGCGGTGGAGGCGGTCACCAGCGCGGTGCGGCCGCTGAGTTCGATTTTCATGGTGATGATCCAGAGCGGGCGATTGCCCAGTATCCGCGTGGCGGCGTGATCGAACTGCATCGCCCGGTGCAACGCGCCGTTGCACGCGGCGCAGCAGATCCACGCCATGCGTGGATGGGATGCCCGATCAGCGATGAGGGATCAGGTCAGGTTGGTCGCCGCCTCATTGGCCGCGGCACGCACCTTCGGCAGCATGCGCAGTACCAGCGCCATCTGGGTACGGATCAACTGCAGTTTCGGTGGCATCGCCTCGTCGATCTGCTCCAGCTCGGCGGCCACCGCGCGGTCGGCGTCGTTGTCATCGTCCGCGACGGGTTGCCGCGCGGTCAGCGCCGTCGCCAGCTCCTGAAGTGCCTTGCGCACGCGATCGCCCGCGGCCAGCGCCAGTGGATCGCCTGCGTAGCTGTCCACCTGGTCGCGGTGCGCACCCAGCGCCGACAGATGCCCCAGCAGCGTGTTGGACAGCGCCAAGAAGCGGAAGCCGGCATCCAGGTTGCGGCGCACGTGGCCGGGTTCGCGCAGCATGTTCGACAGTGCGGTGGACAGCGCGGCGTCGGCGTTGTGCATGTCGCGGCGGGCGATGCGGTAGGCCAGGTCGTCGCGCATGCCGCTGCGGTACTGGCCCAGCACCGAATCCAGGTAGCGAGCGGCAGTGTCCAGCACGCGTGCCAGGACGAGATGCAGCTGGCGGCCCTGCCAGTCGGGCAGGATCAGGAACGCTGCCGCCGCTGCGATCGCGCAGCCCAACAGCGTATCGACCATGCGCGGTACGATCAGCACGAAGCCATCGCCGATCAGGTTGAAGCAGGTCAGCGCCATCACGGTGATCGCGGCTGATGCCACCAGGTAGCGGTCGGTGCGGGTGAAGAAGAACAACAGTGCCGACAGCAGTGCGATCAGCAGCTGTACGTGCAGCTGCGGGAACAGCTGCAGCAGTGCCCAGGTCAGCACCAGTCCGGCGACGGTGCCGACGATGCGCTGTGCCAGGCGCTGGCGGGTGGCGCCGAAGTTGGGCCGGCACACGAACACGATGGTCAGCAGTACCCATGAACCGTTCTGCGCATTGAACAGCCGGATCGCTGCAAAGCCGGCGATCAGCGCCAGTGCCATGCGCAGGCCATGGCGGAACAGCACCGAGCCGGGCGTGAGCTGCTGGCGGATGCGCACGCCCATCTCGCGCAGGGTATGCGGGTTGCTGTCGCGCAGGCGGGTGTCGACGTTGTCCAGGCTGGCTTCGGAACGTTCGGCATCCAGCAGGCGGCGCTCGATGCTGCGCAGGTTGTGAACCAGCAGGTCCAGCGAGCCGAGCAGGCGCTGCCACTGCGGGCGCTGCTGGTCACGCAGGTAGGCGAGCGCGTCGGCCAGGTCGCGCCCGGCCTGCTGGTTGCTTTCGCCGTATACGAACGGACGACGCAGCCGGATCGCCTCGCCCAGGCGGGCACAGGCCTGGCCCTGCAGGTCGAGCAGGCGCTGGCAGCGGTAAAGCACATCGCTGTGGAAGAAGGCGTCCACCAGCGCGCCATACGGGTAGTGCGAGGAACTGGCGCGCTCGTGGAAATCCTGCGCCATGTAGTACAGGCGCAGGTACAGGCCGGAGTTCACCCCGGGCCGGCCGGAGCGGCCGAAGCGGGCCAGGATCGCTGTCTTGGCCTCGTTCAGTGCACCCACCACACGGCGGTTCTGTTCGGCCAGGTCGAGCTGGCGACGTTGCAGGTCGGCTTCGCGCACCGGCTCGAACAGCGCAGCCTTCAGCTGCAGGTAGCGGCCCAGCTCAACGTACAGCCGCGCCACGCGTTCGCGCACCGGCCGGTTGGCGAACAGCGCAGTCCACAGGATCGACAGCAGCCCGTACCAGGCTGCACCGGCCAGCAGATGGCTGACCGCGTCCAGCGCGCTGTGCAGGTCGCTGGCGCCATGCTGCTCCAAGCCGATCATGGTGTAGATCGCCAGCGTCACCGTGGCCTGGGCAATGGATGCGTAGCGCTCACCGAGCGCGCCAAGCAGGGTCAGGCCGAAGGTGGACAGTGCCAGCGCGCCGATGAAGAACCACGGCCACGGGAACAGCCAGATCACCGAGGCCGCCGCAATGCAGAAGCACAACAGTGACAACACCACGGCCTTGATCCGGCCCCACCAGTTGTCGTCCGTTTCTGCGATGGCGCTTGCGATGATGCCGAGGAACACGCCGGGCAGGGCGGTCAGCGCCTCGAACTGCCAGCACACGGCCACGGCCGCGGTCAGCGCGATGAACACGCGCAGGCCGTAGCTGGCCTTTTCGTGGGCCCACAGGCGGCTGAGGCGGGATTGGCGGGCGGACATGCAGGCTCGGTGGAAGGGTCTTCCACCATTATTGCGGGCTGCGCGTGAAATATGGAGTGCGGACCAACGGTCCGCACCCACGGTGCTGCCGGGCCTTACATGTCGAACCGCACGCTCACAGCGAACGTGCGTGGCAGGCCTGTGCCGGCGTTGGACCAGTACTTCCGGTTGGCCAGGTTCTCGACACTGGCGCGCACGGTCACCGGATGACCGGAGACGAGCAGGCGGTAGCCGATGCCTGCATTGACCAGCGTGTAGTCGGGCAGCTTCAGGGTGTTGTCGGCGTCGTACCAGACATCGCCGTAATAGCGCACCGCGGCGTAGGACTCCAGCCCATCCACCCACGGCAGCTGGTAGGTGGCGTGCACGACCCCACTCCAGCGCGCTGCACCGGCGGTACGGTTGCCTTCCTGTGCGACGCTGGCCGGGGACAGCCTGTCGTAGGTCGGGTCCAGCCAGGTGACGCCTCCGCCAACCGTGAGGACATCGCTGAGGTGCAGGTCGGCACTGGCTTCGATGCCTTCGTACAGCGTGATGCCGTCCTGCACCAGGCGCTTGCCGGCCGGTGTGAATTCATCGATGTTGGCGCCACGCTCCAGCCGGAACGCCGCCACGTTCGCGTTCCAGCGCGCGGCCTCGGCCTTCGCGCCGATCTCGTACTGCTTGCTGAGGGTCGGGTCGAGCACATCACCGGCGTTGATGTAGTTGTTGCCTACGCGGCTGCCCGCTTCCAGCGATTCGATGTAGCTGGCGTAGAGGGTGACCGCCTCGCTGGGCTTGAACATCACGGCATAGGTCGGTGTGACCGGATAGGTGTGGTAGCGGCCCTTGGTCTCGTAATCGTTGTAGCGCCAGCCCGCCAGCACCGACCAGCCGCTGCCGAGATCGACGGTATCGCTTGCGAACACGGCCTGCTGCACGGTCTCGTCGCCGCGGGTCATCACCCGTGAACCGACGGCGTCATGGCGGATGGCATGGCGCTGGTACAGGTTGGCGCGGCCGATCAGGCTCCATTCGTAGGGACGGTCCCAGCCCAGCCCGGTCTGGTGACTGATGCCTGCCACCACCTGATGCTGCAGCGGACCGGTGTGGAAGCTGCCCTGCAGCATCGCCTGCGCCAGCTTCCACTCGCTCTTGCCACCCAGTTCATAGACGTTGACGTCATAGTCGCCATTGGGCGAATCGATGTAGGCGAAGATCTTGTTGACGTCATTCCACGAGGTGGTGACGCCGTAACTCAGGCTGGTTTTCCAGTCGCTGTTGATCTGCCAGTCCAAGCGGGTCGACAACAGGCTGGAACGAGTGTCGTAGTAGGTGCCGGGGACACTGTTGCCGATATTCCCGGCGATCGGTCGCGGCAACGAGGTCAGTCCGCGGAAGTAGTACTGCGGCGATTCCTCGCGCAGGTCGCGTGACTGGAACACGCCGTCGAAGGTCCAGATCAGTGCGTCGCTCAGGCGCGCGTCCAGCGACAGTGCGCCCACCTTGCGATCGACGTGGCCACCATTGAAGGTCTCACCCTTTTCCCCGAAAGCATTGAAGCGATAACCGAACATCTGCTCGTTGCCGAAGCGGCCGCCGACGTCCATCCCGGCACTGACGATGCCCTGCTCGCGCCAGCCCAGCTGGGCGGAGAAGGTGGGCGTATCGGTCGGCTTCTTGGTGATGTAGTTGACGATGCCACCGGGGGCACCGAAACCATAAAGGAATCCACCCGGGCCTTTCAGCAGATCGACCTGTTCCATCACTTCCAGCGGCCACTCGGTACCCCACGAGGAAACCTGCAGGCCATTGACGCGATAGCTGTCGAAGTTCAGGTCGATGCCACGGTTGCGGATCGGCGAACTCCAGCCACTGGCATAGGCGCTGACCTGGGTGGTGACCGAAGGGTCGAGCAGGAACGCTTCGCCCAGCGAGACCACTTGGCGCTGCTCGATCTGCTCGCGGCCCACGGCGGTGATCGCGAACGGGGTATCACGCAGCACGCGATCACCAAGGGCGCCGGTATCGGCGTGGGTGCGTTCGGCGGTGACCTTCACCGCATCCAGATCGGTGGCACTGCGGTTCCGATGGGTGCGCTCGGGTACGGACTGGGCATGCGCGGCACAGGCCAGTGACAGGGAAACGGCAAGCAGCGCCGGGCGGCAGAGTGGGTGCAGGAGCATGGTTCAGTCATCCTCGGCGAACGGCCACGCGCCATCCGCCCGCATGGGGGGAAAGGTTGATGGCTGGGATCACGCAGGCTTGCCGGAGAGGGCAGCGGGGCGCCGCGAAGGGGCGCAGGACCATGGCTGGAGGGGAATTGTTCTCTTTTCGTTACAGCACGTCAAACCCGGAGGCGTGCGGACCAACGGTCCGCACCCACCCTCCGCGCCGGTGGTAGTGCCGGCCGCTGGCCGGCAGATTCGCAGTACCGAGAACTAGATCCACGCCATGCGTGGATGGGCTCTACTACGCCCGCTGCGCGCGCTTGAGCAGCTTCGCTTCGCGCCTGCGCGCGCGACGGGCGCGCCAGCGCTCGGCCAGGCAGGAGAAGATCACGTACAGTGCCGGCGTACTGAGCAGGGTCAGGCTCTGCGAGAACAGCAGGCCGCCGATCATCGCGATGCCCAGCGGGCGGCGCAGCTCGGACCCTTCACCCAGGCCGATCGCCAGCGGCACTGCGGCCAGGATCGCGACCATCGTGGTCATCATGATCGGGCGGAAGCGCACGATGCTGGCCTCGCGTGCGGCATCGCGCGGCGCCAGCCCATGCTCGCGCTGCGCCACCAGTGCGAAGTCGATCATCATGATCGCGTTCTTCTTGACGATGCCGATCAGCAGCACCAGCGCGATCATCGAGATCACCGACAGCTCGGTGTTGGTGCCGAACAGGGCCAGCAGCGCACCGACACCCGCCGCCGGCAGCGTGGACAGGATGGTGACCGGGTGGATCAGGCTCTCGTAGAGCATGCCCAGTACCAGGTACACGGTCAGGATTGCGGCGAACACCAGGATCAGCATGTCGCTGGGATCGGAGTTGAAGCCGAAGCCCGCATCGTCGGCCAGGCGGATGTCGCCGGGCATGCGCATGCCGGCCACGGTCGCGTCGATGATCGCCTTGGCCTCGCCCATGCTCACGTTGGGAGCCAGGTTGTAGCTGAGGTCCATCGTCGTGTACTGGTTCTCGTGGGTGATCTGCGATGGGGCCAGGCCAGGCATCTGCGTGGCCACCGCGGTGATCGGCACCATGTCGCCGTTGCGCGCACGCACGTACACCTCATCCAGCGCCGCCGGGGTGGCTGTCTGCGAGGGCAGGGCATTGACCACCACGCTGTACTGGTTGATGTCCGAATAGATGGTGGAGATCTGGCGCTGGCCGAACGCACCATACAGCGCGCCGTCGATGGCGCCCACTGTGATGCCCAGGCGCGCGGCCTTTGCGCGGTCGATCTGGATGTTCTGGCGCAGGCCGGCATTGTCCACGTCGGTCCCGACGTCGCGCAGCTTCGGGTTCCTCTTCAGTTCCGCCTGCAGCTTGGGCAGCCATTCCTGCAGTGCGGCCAGGTCGTTGCCCTGCAGCGAAATGCGGTACTGCGCGCCCTGGCTGGAACCGCCGCCATCGTTGCTGGGCAGGTCCTGGATCGCGCGCAGGCGCAGCTGCAGGTCGGGATAGCGATCGGCCTTGGCGCTGAGGCGCGCCAACGCATGCGCGGTGGTTTCGCGGCGGCCGTCACTGCGAGATTTCAGCTCGATGTTGAACTGTGCACTGGAGCCCTGGCGGCCGCTGCCCAGGCGTACACCCACCGTCTTCACCGCCGGGTCGGCCATCAGCATGTCGGTGATGCGGCGCTGGCGCGCGACCATGTCCTCGAACGACACGGTGGCACTGGAGTTGGCGCGGCCCCAGATCAGGCCGGTGTCCTGCGGCGGGAACGCGCCCTTCTTCACCGCGCCGAACAGGAAGATGGTGACGCCGATCAGGATCAGCGGCGTCAGCGACAGCAGCAGCGCGTGGCGCAGCGAGAAGTCGAGGAATACGGTGTAGATGCGCAGCATGCGCTCGTGGCCGGCGTCCAGCCAGCGGCCGAAACGCGACGGCGGCGCGCTGTGGTCGTGCGCGCTGAGGAAGCGGCTGCAGAGCGCCGGGGTCAACGTCAGCGAGACGATCATCGAGACCACGATGGCCGCCACCAGGGTCACGGTGAACTCGCGGAAGAACGCGCCCATCATGCCGCTGGCGAACAGCAGCGGGATGAACACCGCCACCAGCGAGGCGGTGATCGAGACGATGGTGAAGCCGATCTCGCGCGCACCGGTCAACGCCGCCTGCATGCGCGGCATGCCTTCGTCGAGGTGGCGCATGATGTTCTCGATCACCACGATCGCATCGTCGACCACGAAGCCGATCGCGATCACCAGCGCCAGCAGGCTCAGGTTGTTCAGGGTGAAGCCCATCACGTACATGACCAGCGCGGCGCCGGCCAGCGACAGCGGCACGGTCACCGCCGCGATCAGGGTGGGTGCCAGCCGGCGCAGGAACAGCGCCATGGTCAGCACCACCATTGCCAGGCTGATCAGCAGGGTGACCTGCACTTCATGCAGCGACGAACGGATGGTCGGCGTACGGTCGAAGTACGGCGTCATCGTGGTGCCCGGCTGCAGGTAGTCGCGCAGGGTCGGGATCTGCGCCTTGACCCGGTCCACGGTCTCCACGATGTTGGCGCCGGCACGGGTGAACACGTACATCACCACCGCCGGCTTGTGGTCGAACCACGCCGCCTGGTAGGCATCCTGCTGGCCGTCGTAGACGTTGGCGATGTCCTTCAGCCGGATCACCCGGCCGTCGCCCTGGGTCTTGACTACCAGGTCGGCGAAGTCGGCGGCGCGCGCCACCGAGTCGTTGGCGATGATCGCCGTGGTGGTGTTGCCATCGCTGAGGAAGCCGGTGGGCGAGGTCACGTTGGCCGCGCGCACTGCGTTGCGCAGGTCATCGGCGGTCAGGCCCAACGCGTTCATCAGGCGCAGGTTGACGTCCACGCGCACCGCTGGCGTCGACGCGCCAGCGATGTCGACCGAGGCGACGCCGCTGATCTGGCGGATGCGCTGCGCCAGCAGCGAGTCGGCCACGTTGTAGAGCTCGTCGGCCGACTGCGTCTGCGAGGTCAGCGCGATGGCGATCACCGGGTCGTCGTTCGGGTTCGCCTTCTGGTACATCGGCGAGCCCATGCCCGAGGGCAGGTCGGCCTGAGCCGAGTTGATCGCCGTTTGTACATCCAGTGCCGCCGAATCGATGTTGTGGCCGCTCTGGAAGATCATGAACACCAGCGAGCTGCCTTCCGAGCTCGACGAGCGCATGCGATCGATGCCCGGCAGCTGGCCGAGATGGCGTTCCAGCGGCGCGGTGACCGTCGAGGCCATGGTCGCCGCGTCGGCGCCGGACTGGCTGGCATGCACGAAGATCACCGGGATCTCGATGTTCGGCAGCGCCGATACGCCCAGGCGCAGGTAGCAGATCAGGCCGACCATGAACAAGCCGATGGCCAGCAGTGCGGTGCCGATCGGGCGGCGGATGAAGGGGCCGGACAGGTTCATCGTGCGGCCCCCCACGGCAGCGGGGCGTGGATCATGCCTGCGGCTCCTGCAGCGAACCGTCGCGCAGCGCACGCTGTTCGCGGCGGCGCGCCAGCCACTCGGAGAAGCGCTCCATGTACAGGTAGATCACCGGCGTGGTGTACAGGGTCACCAACTGCGACAGCAGCAGGCCTCCAACGATGGCGATACCCAGCGGGCGGCGCAGCTCCGAACCGATGCCGGTGCCCAGCGCCAGCGGCAGCGCGCCGAGCATGGCCGCGGCGGTGGTCATCATGATCGGGCGGAAGCGCAGCAGGCAGGCGCGGCGGATCGCTTCGTGCGCGTTGGCGCCGGCGCGGCGGGCTTCGATGGCGAAGTCGACCATCATGATGCCGTTCTTCTTGACGATGCCGATCAGCAGCACGATGCCGACGATGCCATCCACCGACAGGCTCAGCCCGCACAGCATCAGCGCCAGCAGCGCGCCGACACCGGCCGGCGGCAGCGTGGAGATGATCGTGATCGGGTGGATGTAGCTCTCGTAGAGCACGCCCAGCACGATGTAGATCACCACCAGCGAGGCCAGCAGCAGCCACACCACATCGGTCTGGCTGCCGGTGAACTCGGCGGCCTTGCCGATGAACTCGGCATGCAGGTGGGTGGGCATGTCCAGGCTGTCCTTGGTCTCCTGGATCGCTCGCACCGCTTCGGACAGCGAATAGCCTGGCGCCACGTTGAACGACACGGTCACCGCCGGCAGCTGCTGCTGGTGGCTGACCACCAGCGGGGCGCTGCTGACCTTGCCTTCGGCCAGCGCCGACAGCGGGATGATGTTGCCGGCGCCGACGGTGATGCCGGTGTTCTGCGCGCCGATGCCGGTGGCGGTGGACGAGTTGGAGGAGGTGACCTGGCCGAAGCTGGTGGCATTGGTGCCGGTCAATGCGCCGGCGCCGTTGGAGGCGACGGCCAGCTGTTCCATCAGCGCAGTGCTGGTGCGGAACTCCGGTGCCACTTCCAGCACCACGCGATACTGGTTGAGCTCGGTGAAGATGGTCGAAATCTGGCGCTGGCCGAACGCATCGTAGAGCGTGTCGTCGATGGTCTGCATCGGCACGCCCAGCACGCTGGCCTTGTCGCGGTCGATGTTCAGCTCCAGGGCGCGGCCCTGGTTGGACAGGTTGTTGTCGACGTCGGCCAGTTCCGGGCGCTTGCGCAGCGCTTCGGTCAGGCGCGTGGCCTGGGTCGCCACCGTCGCCGAATCCACGTCCGACAGCGAGTACTGGTACTCGGTGGCGGCCACGCGGGTATCCAGGGTTACGTCCTGCACCGGCTTCAGGTACAGCGCCACGCCCGGAATGCCGGCCACTGCCTTCTGCAGGCGCGGCAGGATCTCGTCCAGGCCGTCGCGCTGGCTGCGCTCCTTCAGCACGATCGACAGCTGGCCCTGGTTGAGCGTGGGGTTCATGCTGCCGGCACCGATGAAGGCCGACACGCCGGTCACGTCTGGATCCTGGCGCAGCGCTTCGGCCACCTGCCTGGTGCGCTGCTCCATCTGCGGGAAGGCGATGTTCTGGTCGGCCTGCACCACGCCGGTGATCAGGCCGGTGTCCTGTTCGGGCAGCAGGCCCTTGGGAATCAGCACGTACAGCAGCACGGTCAGCACCAGCGCGCCACCGGCCACGGCCAGGGTCAGCCGCTGGTGGCCAAGCACCCAGTCCAGGCTGTGCTCGTAGAGGCCGACGGTGCGCGTCCACAGGTTCTGCTTGCCGGCCGCCGCCGCGCGCTCATGCGCGTCCTCGCCCTCGGGCAGGGCATCGGGCTTGAGCAGGTAGGCGCACATCATCGGGGTCAGCGTCAGCGAGATCAGCATCGACAGCACCACGGCGATGCTCAGCACCCACGCGAACTCGTGGAACAGGCGGCCGGTGACGCCGGGCATCAGCAGCAGCGGCAGGAACACCGCCACCAGCGAGACCGTCAGCGACAGCACGGTGAAGCCGATCTGGCGTGCGCCGATCTCGGCCGCTTCCTTGCCACTCTTGCCCTGCTCGATGTAGCGCACGATGTTCTCGATCATCACGATCGCATCGTCGACCACGAAGCCGGTGGCCACCACCAGCGCCATCAGCGAGAGGTTGTCCAGCGACATGCCGGCGAAGGCCATCACCGCGAAGGTGCCGGCCAGCGACAACGGCACCGCCACCGAGGGAATGATCGTGGCCCACAACCGGCGCAGGAACACGAAGATCACCGCCACCACCAGCCCGATGGTCAGGATCAGGGTGAACTGCACTTCATGCACCGAGGCGCGGATGGTCTCGGTGCGGTCGTTGAAGATCTCCAGGTGCACGTCGGCTGGCAGCACGCCCTGCAGCTGCGGCAGGATGGCGCGGATGCGCTCGACGGTCTGCACGATGTTGGCACCGGGCTGGCGGCGCACTTCCAGCAGTACCGCCGGCTTGCCGTCGGCCCAGGCGGCAAGCTGGTCGTTCTCCACGCCATCGATTACCTCGGCCACGTCCGACAGCCGCACCGGGCGGCCATTCTTGTAGCTGATGATGGTGTCGCGGTACTCGGCGGCGCTGGCCAGCTGGTCGTTGGTGCCGATGCTGTAGGACTGCGTCTTGCCGTTCAACGAGCCCTTGGGCGCATTGACGTTGGCCTGGGTCAGCGCGCTGCGCAGCTGCTCCAGGGTCAGGCCCATGTTCGACAGCTGCGCCGGATTGACCTGGATGCGCACGGCCGGGCGCACATTGCCGGCGATCGAGACCAGGCCCACGCCCTGCACCTGCGACAGGCGCTGGGCCAGGATGGAATCGGCGTAATTGTTGACGTCGCGCAGCGGGCGCGTGTCAGAGGTCAGTTTCAGGGTGACGATGGCCGCGTCGGCCGGGTTCACCCGGTTGTAGACCGGCTGGTAGGGCAGCGACGAGGGCAGGGTGGCCTGGCGGATCGCCGCCTGCACGTCCTGCGCGGCGATGTCGATGTCGCGGTCCATCGAGAACTGCAGGATGATCGTCGACAACCCGGCCGACGAGTCGGAGGTCATCAGCTCCAGCCCGGAAATCTGCCCGAACTGGCGCTCCAGCGGGGTGGTGACCAGCGAGGCCATGGTGGTGGCGTTCGCACCGGGGTACTGGGTGGTGACCACAAGGCTGGGTGCATCGATTTCCGGCAGCGCCGACACCGGCAGCTTGCGGTAACCGAGGATGCCCAGCAGCAACAGGCCCGCCATCAACAGCGAGGTGGCGATCGGGCGGCGGATGAAGATCGTCGAAAAGCCCACGGACTGATCCTTGCTGGCACTTCAATGTCGGCGCCGGCAGGTCCGCCGGCGCGAGGGAGATCAGTGGCCTGCGCTCAGCGCGGGCCACCACCGCGACGGCCACCGCCGCCTGCGTTCTTCTGCTCGGCTGCCTTCAGTTCGGCCTCGGTCGGTGCGGCCGGGGTCTCGCCCGGCTTCAGTGCGGTGACCTTGCTGCCCGGCTTCAGGCGGAACTGGCCTTCACTGACCACCCGCTCGCCGCCTTTGAGGCCTTCGGCGATCTGCACCTGGCTGTCGCCCACTTCCACGCCGCTGCGCACGGTCTGCATCTTTACCGTGTTGTCGCCCTGCACGATGTAGACGTACTCGCCATCCGGGCCACGCAGTACCGCCTGGGTGGGGATCACCACGCCGCCGGCAATCGTGCGCAGCTGCATGCGCACGTTGACGAACTGGCCCGGCCACAGGCCGTTGTCGGTGTTGTCGAACAGGGCGCGCGCCTTGAACGTGCCGCTGTCGGCACTGATCAGGTTGTCGACCACATCGAGCTTGCCGTCGCCGGACAGCACGTGCGAATCGGCGCGGTCCAGCGCCGCTACCGGTACCGTGCCGGCGGCCTGCGCCTGGCGCACATCGCCGAGCTGGCGCTCGGGCAGGTTGAACAGCACGTGGATCGGATGGATCTGGGTCAGCGTGACCAGCGCGGTACCGGCGCTGACCACGTTGCCGGCGTCGACCGCACGGATGCCGGCGATGCCTGAGATCGGCGCGGTGACCCGGGTGTACTGCAGCTGCACCTGCGCCGAGCGCATGCTGGCCTCGTTGGCGGCCACGGCGCTTTCGTACTGTGCCACTTGGTTTCGCTGTGTATCCAGATCGGTCTTGGCGACGTACTGGCGATACTCCGGCGCGTTCGAGCGCTGGTAGTTGGAGCGCGCGGTGGCCAGCAGGGCCTCGTTCTGGCGCTTGGCTGCAGCGGCCTGGTCGTAGCTGGCCTGGGCGGTGCGCGGGTCGATCACCGCCAGCACATCACCCTGCTTCACTTCCTGGCCTTCACGGAAATTCAGGCTCATCAGCTGACCGCCGACCTGCGGGCTGACGGTGACGGTGTTCATCGCGGTCACCGTACCCAGCGCGCTGGCATACACCGGTACGTCCTGGCGCGTGGCTTCGACCACGGTTACCGGCACCGGGCCGGCATCCGGGTCTTCCCCGCCCTGGCGCGCGCCCGCAGCAGGTTTTCCAGCCTTGTCCTTGCCCCCGCCAATGACGCGCAGGCCGACCACGGCCAGCACCAGGATCGCCACGACCAGCAGCACGATCTTCCAAACACGTGACATTACGAGGACTCCGAGAGGGCTGGACCGGACGGGACGCCGGGACAATGCGCAAAGCATACCTGTGCCACATCACGTTTCCTGCATGACGGATGGGACGGGCGCTAAGACCGGATGCGGCACCGGAGGTTCCCGTGGCGCCGGTGTTGCCCTACATTCAGCTGGAACCCTCTTGCTGTGGAGATTGCGATGCGCCGTTCGCTGCTGCTGTCCGCCCTGCTGCTGGCCCTGCCGGCGCTTGCCCATGCCCAGGACGGGCAACGCCCCGAAGTGACCGCCGCCGCGCAGCGGCTGCAGGCCCAGGTGGTCGAATGGCGTCGTGACTTCCACCAGCACCCGGAGCTGTCCAACCGCGAGGCGCGCACCTCGGCCGAGGTCGCCAAGCGCCTGCGTGCGATGGGCCTGAAGCCGAAAACCGGCATCGCCCACCACGGCGTGGTGGCGATCATCGAAGGCGGCAAGCCAGGCCCGAAGATCGCGTTGCGCGCGGACATGGACGCGTTGCCGGTGACCGAGCAGACCGGTCTGCCGTTCGCCTCCAAGGCCACCGACCAGTACCGCGGGCAGACCGTGGGCGTGATGCATGCCTGTGGCCACGACGCGCATACCGCCACCCTGCTCGGCGTGGCCGAAGCGCTGGTATCAATGAAGAAGGACCTGCCGGGCCAGGTGATGCTGATCTTCCAGCCGGCCGAGGAAGGCGCGCCGCCGCCGGAAGAGGGCGGTGCCGCACTCATGCTGAAGGAAGGGCTGTTCGCCGATTTCAAGCCGGAGGCCGTGTTCGGCCTGCATGTGTTCTCCAGCGTGCAGGCCGGCCAGATCGCTGTGCGCGGCGGCCCATTGATGGCCGCCTCGGATCGCTTCGGGATCAAGGTGATCGGTCGCCAGACGCATGGCTCGGCACCGTGGAACGGTGTTGACCCGATCGTCGCCACCGCCGATCTGGTCGGCACCGCGCAGACCATCGTCAGCCGCCGCGCCAACCTGTCCAAGCAACCGGCGGTGCTGACCTTCGGCGCGATCAACGGCGGCATCCGCTACAACATCATTCCGGACGAGGTGGAGATGGTCGGCACCATCCGCACCTTCGACGAGGGCATGCGCCAGCAGATCTTCGCCGATCTGCGCAACGTGGCCGAACACACCGCCGCCGCGCACGGTGCGAAGGCGGTGACCGACATCTACGAATCGGAAGGCAATCCGGCCACGGTGAACGACCCGACGCTGACCGCGAAGATGCTGCCGAGCCTGCAGGCGGTCGTGGGCAAGGACAACGTGTACGAGCCGCCGTTGCAGATGGGCGCGGAGGATTTCTCGCTGTACGCGAAGGAAGTGCCGGGCATGTTCTTCTTCGTTGGATCCACCAGCGTGGGCATCGACCCGGCGACGGCGCCGGCCAACCATTCGCCGAAGTTCCTGCTGGATGAGAAGGCGCTGGATGTGGGATTGCGGGCGTTGCTGCAGGTGAGCCTGGATTACCTGCACGGTGCCGGCACGCCTGCGGGGTGAGGGTTGCCGGCAGGGCTTGCAGCCCTGGGTACGCGACATCGCATGCGCGCTGTCGCTCCCACAGTTCGCTGCGCGAACGGTGGGCCCCCCTTACCAGCTTCCAGACCCCTGCCGCTTCGCGGCCGCCCCCTGACTCAGGGGGCTTTCCTCCAGACCCGATCCCGTGGCTTGCCGGTAGATCCACGCCATGCGTGGATGGCAGACATCGAAAATGTCCGAAGGATCGGATTTTGATTTTCTGATCTTTCCCGTGGTGGATCGGCGGCAGAAATGTGTCGGGGGGCCGGGGGGGTGGGGCTGGCGGGGTATCCGCGCCATGGATGGCGCGGCTAAGCCTCCAGGGACGGATTCACGGCGTCCCCGCCAGCCCCATCCGCCCGGCCCACTCCCGGGAATCCAGGCTTTCGACGACCCAACACCCCACCACGGAGGGGCTCCGCCGTTGGCCGGCCCGGCCGAAGGCCCGGTCTCCGCGCGATACAATGACCTCCATGAACACCCCACAGGATTCCAGCCTCGGTCGCGAGGTCAGTTACCCGTCGCAGTACGACCCCGGCCTGCTGTTTCCCATCCCGCGCAGCGGCGCGCGCGCCGAGATCGGCCTCGATGACGCAGCGCTGCCGTTCGTCGGCCACGACCGCTGGCACGCCTTCGAGCTGAGCTGGCTCGACCCGCGCGGCAAGCCGCAGGCGGCCGTCGCCACCGTGCAGGTGCCGTGCACCTCGCCGCAGTTGATCGAATCGAAGTCGTTCAAGCTGTACCTCAACTCCCTCAACAGCACCCGCATCGACAGCGCCGAGGCGCTGCGCGCGCGCATCGTGGCGGATCTGTCGGATTGCGCCGGTGCGCCGGTCCAGGTCGAGTTCGGCCTGCCGGGCCTGCGCGAGACGCCGCTCGGCGAGTCCATCGACGGGCTGGAACTGGAGATCGACTGCTACGGCCCGCCGCAGGCGGACTTCCTCGCCGCCGATGCGGGTGAGGTGGTGGAAGAGACCCTGGTCTCGTCGCTGCTGAAGTCCAACTGCCCGGTCACCGGCCAGCCGGACTGGGCCACGGTCAGCCTGCGTTACCGCGGGCCGAAGATCGATCGCGCGGGCCTGCTGCGCTACTTGGTCAGCTACCGTGAACACGCCGAGTTCCACGAGCAGTGCGTTGAGCGGATCTTCAGCGAGGTATCTGCGCGCTGCCGGCCGCACTGGCTCGAGGTTGAGGCCCGCTACACCCGCCGTGGTGGCCTGGACATCAACCCTTGGCGTGCCAGCCCCGGCATCGCCGCCCCGGCTGCGACCTACCGCGAGCTGCGGCACTACCGGGCACCGGCTCCCCCGATTGTTCAGCCGCCCCCGGGGGCGGCTTCACATCTGCACCATCCCCATTTAACAACCTCCATGGCACCGTGCGAACCACGTAGTCATGCAGACGGGAGTTGTGGATGAGTACCGAGAAGAAAGCCGATTTCTCCGGCGTCAGCAGCAGCGTCGACAGTACCGCCGAACAGGCACCGAAGGCGGACTTCTCCGGCGTCAGCGCTTCGGTGGACAGCACCGCAGACGTTGTCAGCGGCGGCACCTATACCGTGCAGAAGGGTGACTCGCTGTCGAAGATCGCCAAGCAGCATCTGGGCGACGCCAATGCCTGGAAGAAGATCTTCGAAGCCAACCGCGATGTGCTTGATGACCCGGACAAGATCTTCCCGGGCCAGACCCTGAAACTGCCGCCGAAGTAAGCCGGCCAGAGTGCCGTCCAACAATCCCTGGGAGGAACCCCGAATGATCAAGACCACCCCGCTCCAGACCGCCCTGATCGCCGCCCTGCTGGGCAGCGTCGCCCTGGTCGGTTGCAAGAAGAAAGAAGAGTCGACCGACAACAATGCCGCTCCGGCAGCGACTGCTCCGGCCGAACCGGCAGCACCGGCCCCGATGACCGGCGCGCCGCCGCCGATGGCCGAAGCCGCTGCTGTCAGCGTCTCGTCGGTCACGGTCGGCAAGACCGCAGCCGCCGACAAGTCGGTTGCGACGACGGCTTTGTTCGCGCCGAAGGACGACATCATCGTCTCGGTCAAGACCGACGGTGCTGCCAACAACGTCGCCGTTGGCGCGAAGCTGACCTACCAGGACGGCCAAGTGGCCGGCGAACAGAATGCCACGCTGAACACCAGCGGTGCGGAAACCACCAACGTCACCTTCAAGAATGCAAAGGGCTGGCCGGCCGGCAAGTACCGCGCCGAAGTCACCGTCGATGGCAAGGCGGCCGGAACGCCGCAGGAGTTCGAGGTCAAGTAAGTCCAGCCGACTCTCTCCCGGCAGGGCTCACGATGGACGCAGCCGCGAGGCTGCGTCCTTTTTTGTTGGGCGATACCCGATCGAGGGGATCTCGGGTACGCTGAACGGAATATGGAAGCGTGGGAGGGATGGGATGCTCAACTGGATTGTTCTCACGCTGGCAATGGCGTCGACGGACGGTGAAGTAGTCACCTATGTTCATACGGATGCACTCGGGAGTCCGGTGGCTATTACGGACTCAAACGGGAAGGTGATCGAGAGATTCACATACGAGCCTTATGGCTCTGTCGTTGGAATCGCCGCGGCAGATGGTCCTGGTTACTCAGGCCATGTGTTTGATTCCACGACAGGTCTCAATTACATGCAGCAACGATATTACTCTCCCGAAATAGGTGCCTTTCTCAGTGTAGATCCCGTCGCTGCCTATGGTGGGAAGTCTTCCCTCTTCAACAGGTACCGATACGCCAATAGCAGTCCTTACAACTTTGTCGATCCGGACGGCAGAGTTCCTGTAGTTACGCGGATGAAGGACGGTTCGGTGAAAATCAGCTTCCCAACAAAATTTTCAGGGGATGGTGCGACACCCAAGAACATAGCGACCTTCAAAGAGCAGGTGGCGTCAATGTCAGGAACCTATGATATTGGCGGGAAGGAGACGCGCGTGACGGTCGAGGTCACTGACATTGAAAGAAGTACCCCGCGGGCCGCCCGTAATGAGATAAAGCTTGTCAACGGGGAAACCTCCCACCGCAGCGGACGTAGTTTTGCGGAGTTGGGCGGAAAGAAGGGCGAGATCAATGTCCTGGATAGATTTGACAAGGGTGTTGTTCCTCATGAAGTGTCACATCTTGGCGGTGTGGATGATCTCTATGACAAGACAACGGGGCTGCCCAACCCTGCACGCGGCGACGGAATCATGAATAGGGTTCCCGGTGTGGTTGACAGCCATACCATCGGTGGAATTGTGGACGGTGATTCGGCAGTTCAGAAACGGGAGCGTTGAGATGCTTGCACGCATTTTGGTTTTCTTCGCTTTCTTATTCCCGCTCACTTCGTGGGCCCAGGAATCTAGCCTGTGGAGCTACAGTTGTGACCACTTCCTATACGGCGCCTGTGTGCGGCTGCCGACAGGCATGTCCGTGACCTACGAGGCATCTGTTGACTTTGGTCTGCACCGCATCAGGCGTGATGGTAGGGAAGTCGTCTTGATCTACGAGGGCGATGCCCCCGAAAAGCCTGTGCCAGGAAGCACGCCGGATCTGCGCTTCACGGATGGCGGATATGTCGTGTCGGGGTATGCAAGGGCGGAAGGACCTTCCACCCGGTACGACGTCTACGTTCGACCCGGATCATCTGGCGCCGGCTCGCTGCACATCCGAGGCTCTGCAGCGACAGCAGATGAACTCGCCAGCCTGGCCGCCGTCGTTGGGGGATTCCGAATCTGCAACTTCCAGCAAAGCAAGCGCTCGCAGACATTGATCTGTCCAAGGCGTGCCGAGTGGGGGCAGGGATTGTCGGAGTGGGTCATGCGTGCCTCAACGAGCGGGAAGTCGAATTAGCCATCAAGCCTCAGCTTCCAGACCGGAAGCGAGCCAACGACGAAACACAGCGGTCCAGTACCGCCGCGTATGGCGTGGCTTTGCCCCGCGCGACTGAAAACGCGACAATGCAGGGGTTTCCCCGCCGCGCGCCCACCCTGACGGCGACGGGGGAAAGCGTGGGGCCCCGCCTCGCGCGCGACACGGTTGCACGTGGGCCGGCGCTGGCGCCGGCCTTCCCCTGAGCATTGCTACAGAGTCCAAGTCCCCCATGTCCAAGATCCTCTACACGCTGACCGACGAAGCACCGTTCCTGGCCACCCAGTCGCTGCTGCCGATCGTTGACGCCTACACCGCCACGGCCGGCATCGTGGTGGAAACCCGTGACATCTCGCTGTCCGGCCGCATCCTGTCGCAGTTCCCGGAACTGCTGTCCGACGCGCAGAAGGTCAGCGACGACCTGGCCGAGCTGGGCCAGCTGGCGACCACCCCGGACGCCAACATCATCAAGCTGCCGAACATTTCCGCCTCGGTGCCGCAGCTGAAGGCGGCCATCAAGGAACTGCAGGACCAGGGCTACCCGCTGCCGGATTACCCGGAAACCCCGGCCGACGACCAGCAGCGCGACTACAAGGCGCGCTACGACAAGGTCAAGGGCAGCGCGGTGAACCCGGTGCTGCGCGAAGGCAACTCCGACCGCCGTGCACCGCTGTCGGTGAAGAACTACGCGCGCAAGCACCCGCACCGCATGGGCGCTTGGGCGCCGGATTCGAAGTCGCACGTCGCGCACATGGCCGCCGGCGATTTCTACGGCAGCGAAAAGTCGGCCACCCTGGCCAACGCCGGTTCGCTGAAGATCACCTTCCACGGCAACGACGGCAGCACCGCTGTGCTGAAGGAAAAGACCGCGGTCAAGGCCGGCGAGATCGTCGACGCCGCCGTGATGAGCCGCAAGGCGCTGGCCGCGTTCATCGGTGAGCAGATCGCCGATGCCAAGGCCCAGGGCGTGCTGTTCTCGCTGCACCTGAAGGCGACCATGATGAAGGTCTCCGACCCGATCATGTTCGGCGTGGCGGTCAATGAGTTCTACAAGGACGTGCTGGCCAAGCATGCCGACGTGCTCAAGCAGGCCGGTTTCGACGCCAACAACGGCATCGGTGACCTGGCTGCGCGCCTGCCGTCGCTGCCGGAAGCCACCCGTGCCGCGATCGAAGCCGACCTGGCTGCCGAGTACGCACAGCGCCCGGGCGTGGCCATGGTCAACTCGGACAAGGGCATCACCAACCTGCACGTGCCGAGCGACGTCATCGTCGACGCCTCGATGCCGGCGATGATCCGCGACTCCGGCAAGATGTGGAACGCCGAAGGCAAGCTGCAGGACACCAAGGCGGTCATTCCGGACCGCTGCTATGCCGGCGTGTACCAGGCCGTCATCGACGACTGCAAGGCGCACGGCGCCTTCGACCCGGCCACCATGGGCTCGGTGCCCAACGTCGGCCTGATGGCACAGAAGGCCGAAGAGTACGGCTCGCACGACAAGACCTTCCAGATCGCTGCCGATGGCGTGGTCAAGGTCACCGACGACGCCGGCAACCTGGTGTTCGAGCACACTGTGGAAGCCGGTGACATCTGGCGCATGTGCCAGACCAAGGACGCGCCGATCCAGGACTGGGTCAAGCTGGCCGTCGAGCGTGCCCGCCTGAGCAGCACCCCGGCCGTGTTCTGGCTGGATGCCGCCCGCGCCCACGACGCGCAGGTCATCGCCAAGGTCGAGCAGTATCTGAAGGACCACGACACCAACGGCCTGGACATCCGCATCCTGCCGCCGGTGGAAGCCACCGCGTTCTCGCTGGACCGCATCCGCAAGGGCGAGGACACCATCTCGGTGACCGGCAACGTGCTGCGCGACTACCTGACCGATCTGTTCCCGATCATGGAGCTGGGCACCAGCGCCAAGATGCTGTCGATCGTGCCGCTGATGGCCGGTGGTGGCCTGTTCGAGACCGGCGCCGGTGGTTCGGCCCCGAAGCACGTGCAGCAGTTCGTCGAAGAGGACTACCTGCGCTGGGATTCGCTGGGTGAGTTCCTGGCCCTGGCTGCGTCGCTGGAACACCTGGGCAACCGCTATGACAACGCCGCCGCCCGCGTGCTGGCCAAGGCGCTGGACGAAGCCAACGGCCAGTTCCTGGACAACGACAAGTCGCCGTCGCGCAAGCTCGGCGGCATCGACAACCGTGGCAGCCACTTCTACATCGCTCTGTACTGGGCGCAGGCCCTGGCCGCCCAGGACGAGGATGCCGCACTGAAGGCACGCTTCGCCCCGCTGGCCAAGGCGCTGACCGACAACGAGCAGAAGATCGTCGACGAGCTGATCGCAGTGCAGGGCAAGGCCGTGGACATCGGCGGCTACTACCGTCCGGACGTGGCCAAGGCCAGCAAGGCGATGCGCCCGAGCGCGACCTTCAACGCCGCGCTGGAGCTGCTGCGCGGCTGATCCGTCGCCGTTCGGCCGTGACCCCGGAACCCGCGCTTCGGCGCGGGTTTCTTTTCTGGCTCTGGGGTCAGATCCCTTTTGCCACGCAAAAGGGATCTGACCCCAGGCGATGAAACCGTGACTTCCGTCGGCTGTCGGAATGCCGTCAACGGGGCATGAAACTTGCCCGCGATAGCCGTCGCAGAACCGATCGGACACCGCCTGCAACCGCTCCCGATCTGAGCAGTCGATCACGACGGCTGCCGCTGGCGATGCCCTAGCCTTGGCGACGCGAGACCACCGGGGAGGTGGTCGCCCGGGGACACGGATGGCACGCGTGCTGGTAGTGGGAACCGACATCCAGGGCGAGAAGGCCCTGCTGCAACGGCTGCGCCTGGCGTCGGCACTGCCGGACGGCCAGGTCCGCCGCAGCCGGGACCTGGACGATTGCGACCTGCTGGTCATCCGCGATACCCCGGCACTGCGCAACGCGGCCCAGCGCATGCGCCAGCAGCGACCGCGCCTGCAATGCTGGATCGAGGACAACGGCGGCCAACTGCGCGACGGCGACGGACACCAGGATGTGCTCGACGACGGTGCCATCGGCCGCGCGCTGCGTCGCATGCAGTTGGCACCGGAGCCCCTGGCCATGCCCGCACCCGCGCTGATACGTCTGGCCGATGGCGCACACGCCATTACCCGCCTACTGCGCGAGCGGTTGCCGCTGCGCCATGGCCAGGCACTGTTGAGTGATGCGGGCGAGCCTTTGCTGCTGATGGATCTGGAGCACGACCAGGCCGTGCTGTTGCAGGAACCCGCGAGCGCGCTGGTGGAGCGCCTGGCCGATGCTTTCGAACGCCTGCAGCTGGATGCACTGACGCCAATGCGCCTGCAGGCGCTGGCTGGTGAGCGAACACGCCAGCCGCTGCGGCCGCTGTTGTGGCAATGGGCGCAACGCAGCCGCCACTGGCAGGCACTGGACGAACGCCTGCGCGGCGCTTCGGTGAAGCTGCTGCGCTGGCCGGATTTCCGCGTCCTGGGGCACGACCACGATGGATTCCGCCTGTGCTCGTTGCTGCTCAAGCGCGCCTGTACGGTTGAAGAATGCGCGATGCTGCTTGAGCTGCCGGCGGCGGCCGTTCGCGATTTCATCCACGCGGCCTACCTGTGTGGCTACGCGCAGCTGCAGGCCGCCCCGGCGGCGCCGATGATGGCGACCGGTGGCACCCGCACCGACAACGGACTGCTTGCCCGCCTGTGGCGGCACCTGCGCGGGAGTGAGCGCAATGCGTGAGCACAAGGTGGTGGTGCTGGGCGGCATGGGCAGCGGCAAGTCGACGCTGGTGCGCAGCATCGCGGCCGGCGCGGTAGTCGACACCGATGTGGCCAACAGTGATCGCCTCGGTGCCGACAAGGCCTCCACCACCGTCGCGCTGGACTATGCAGACATCGACCTGCCCAACGGAGAACGCCTGCGTCTGTACGGAACGCCCGGCCAGCAGCGTTTCGATTTCCTGTGGCCGATCCTGCTACAGGGTGCACGGGGCGCGGTACTGTTGCTGGACGCACGTCGCGTCGGCATTGCCAGCGAGCTGCAGGACTACCTGCAGGTGCTGCAGCCGTTCGCATCATCCCTGGCACTGGTCGTGGCGGTCACCCACCTGGACCAGGCGCCACAGGCGGCGCTGGATGACTGGGCCGCCCGTGCCTGCCTCGATGACCAGCCGCTGCCGCTACTGGCCGTGGATGCCCGTGACCGCGAACAGGGACTGCTGCTGATGGATGTACTGATGAGCGAAATGGAAGCACACGCACTGGTGGCCGCGCATGGGTGACGGGCAGATGGCGGTACTGCCCGATGCGGGCCAGCGTGAGCGCCTGCAGCCGCTGCTGCAGGACCTGCAGCAGCGGGTGGAGGGCGTGCGCACGGTGGTGCTGGCCAGCGTCGATGGCTTTGCCCTGGTCAGCGCCGGTGCCGAAGGACGCGGCGAACGGCTGGCGGCGATGACCAGCGCGATGCTGGCGTTGGCCGCAGCGGTGGGGCGCGAACTGCTGCTGGGCGATCTGCAGACGCTGATGCTGGAAGCGATGGGCGGGAAGGTGCTGATGCTGGCGATCCAGGCCGAGGGACGTGCACCGCTGCTGCTGATGGCGGCCTGCGACCAGCGCAGCGTGATCGGCCAGGTGCTGTGGCAGAGCAGGGAATGTGGCCAGGCGATCCTGGCCGAACTCGGCGGATCGTGAGCCCGGCCGCAGGGGAACGAGGGGCTCGAACCAACATCGACAAGGGGTGCGACGTGGCTGGATTGAATGAATCGTTGAACGCACTGATGGGCATCGACGGCGCGCAGGCAGTGGCGCTGGTCGACTACGAAAGCGGCATGCTGCTGGGCGAAGCCGGTGCCGGCATGGACATGGAGGTGGCCGCTGCCGGCAACACCGAAGTGATCCGGGCCAAGATGAAGACCGCCGCCTCGTTGAACCTCAATGACAGCATCGAGGATATCCTGATCTCGCTGGGCAAGGCGTACCACATCATGCGACCGGTCGCGAAGAAGAAGGGACTGTTCTTCTACATCGTGCTGGACCGGACCAAGTCCAACCTTGCACTGGCCCGACGCAAGGTGCAGGACGTGGAGGCCGAACTGGCGATCTGAGCCGGTAGTGCCGGCCGCTGGCCGGCGTCTGCATCGATCCATCGACGGTCCAGGTGCTGCCGGCCAGCGGCCGGCACTACCTTCGCACTCGACGCCATTGCACACGCCAGCGTATGGTGAAGCCGGTCCTCCCGGCTGAGTCCTGCATGTCCGAGCCTGATATCGATGCCGAGCTGGCGTCGCGCATCGCTGGCGCCATCCACGCTGGCTTCGAGCAGTACCACGCCCGCTTTGCGGCGATCACCGCTCGTGCGCGGCAGCGTTTCGAGCAGCGCGACTGGGCGGCTGCGCGCCAGGATGCAGTCGAGCGCATCGCGCTGTACGACCTGTGCATTGCCGAACAGATGGATGCACTGCGGCGCCTTGCCGGCGAAGCAATCGGGGAGCGCGCATTGTGGCTGCAGGTGCATGCACGCTACAGCGCATTGCTGCGGGGGCTGATCGATGCCGAACTGTACAAGACCTTCTACAACACGCTGTCGCGGCGCTTGTTCTCCACCCGTGGCGTGGACCCGGCGCTGGAGTTCATCGCCTTTGACGTCGAGCCGTCCGATGCGATCACCCATCCGGTTGCGCGGCATACCTACGCGGTTTCACCCACGCGGCCGGTGGAGGCCCTGCAGCGCGTGTTGGCCGATTACCGCTTCGACATTCCGTATGCGCACCAGCTGCGCTGCGCGGCGGCCATCGCCGTGCGCCTGCAGGACGATCTGGCCCACTGGGGCGATACGCCGGTGCGCAGCATCGAGCTGCTCGACACCGTGTTCTATCGCGAGCGCCGCGCCTATCTGGTGGGCCGCGTGTTCGGCGAGCACCGCTTCTCACCCTGCGTGATCGCACTGGTCAACGATGAGCGTGGACTGCGTGCCGACGCGGTGCTGACCCGGCGCCGCGACGTCGCCCATCTGTTCGGCGTGTCGCGCAGTTATTTCCAGGCCGACCTTGCCACGGTGGGCGATGCGGTGGTGTTCCTGCGCAGCCTGCTGCCGGGCAAGCCCATCGATGAGATCTACACCGTGCTGGGCCGTGCCAAGCAAGGCAAGACCGAGCGCTACCGCACCTTCTTCCGCCACTTCAACGAGCATCCGCAGGAGCGGCTGGTGCCCGCCGAAGGCACGCCGGGCATGGTCATGGCGGTGTTCACCCTGCCCAGCTATCCGCTGGTGTTCAAGCTGATCCGCGACCGCTTCGCCTGGCCCAAGGCGATGTCGCGGCGGCAGGTGGAAGAGAAGTACGCGCTGGTGTTCAACCTCGACCGTGTCGGCCGCCTGCTCGATGCGCAGCCGTATCGCCACCTGCGCTTCCCGCGCGATCGCTTCGCACCGGCCTTGCTGGAGGAGTTGCTGCAGCAATGCGCGCAGACCGTGCGGGTCGATGGCGACCATGTGGAAGTCGCACTGTGCTACGTGCAGCGCCGTTTCCGGCCATTGAATCTGTACCTGCGCGAGCAGGGGGGCGAGGCGGTGCGCGCAGCGGTACTCGACTATGCGCAGGCGATCACCGACATGGCGCGCAACAACATCTTCCCCGGCGACATGCTGCCGAAGAACTTCGGCGTATCGCGGCATGGCCGGGCCGTGTTCTACGACTACGACGAGCTGTGCCTGGTCAGCGACTGCGTGTTCCGCGCATGGCCGCAGCCGCGTACGCCGGAGGAAGCCATGGCCGATGAACCCTGGTTCCATGTCGGTCCACGCGACGTGTTTCCCGAGCGCTTCGGCCCGTTCATGGGGCTGCCCGCCAGCGAACTGGCGGCGGTGAGGGAGCACTACCGGCACCTGTTCGATCCGGCGTGGTGGCAGGACCTGCAGGCGCGCTTCGCCGAGGGGAACTATCCGGATACGCCGCCCTACGCGGCGGCCCATCGCCTGGCCTGAACGGCGTGGCGTGAAGCACGTGCCGGTCCGGTCAGGATTGCGGTACGCTCGGTGCTCACTTCATCACCACGGATCCGGCAATGATGCGTTCCCCCCTGTTCCTTGCGCTGGCCCTGGCGTTCTCCGCAGGTGCCCCGCTGCTGCCATCCGAGGCCGTCGCCCAGAACGCGCGCGCCGTGCGCGCCACCGCCGAGATGAGCATGGCGCTGTCGGGCAGTATCGATGTGGCGGCCGACGGCTCGGTCAGCGCGCTGGTCCTGGACCAGAAGGCGATGCTCGCACCGGGTATTGCATCGTTCGTGGAGGGCACCATCCGTGGATGGCAGTTCGAGCCGACGCTGCGCGATGGCAAGCCGGTGGCGGTCCACGCACCACTGCGGGTGCGCCTGCGTGGCAAGCAGCAGGACGACGGCAGCTACCAGGTCAGCATGACCAGTGTCGACTTCAGTGAGTATGACCCGAAGGCTACCGATTCGGTGACCCGGAAGAACATGCCGCCACCGCGCTACCCCGAGGATGTCTTCCGCAGTGGCGGGCAGGGTGATGTGCTGCTGCTGGTCAAGGTGGCCCGCGACGGGACCGTGGCCGACGTCATTGCCGAACAGGTGAACATGACCGTGGTCGCGCCGGAGCGGACCCTGGCCAAGATGCGCGACCTGCTCGCCAAGGCCAGCATCAGCGGCGCCCGAAAGTGGACCTTCGTCCCGCCCACGACCGGCGAGAACAGCACGCGCGACTTCTGGACCGTACGCGTGCCGGTGAACTTCGCCCTGAACAGCGACGCCGGCAGCAACGGCAATGCCCAGCCGGAGCGCTATGGCCGCTGGCGTGCCTACATCCCCGGCCCACGCCAGGCCGCACCGTGGCGCAAGCCGGATGCCGTCGAACAGGCGGGCAGTGATCTGCTGCCGGCCGGGGGCGTGTACATGGTCGATGGCACCCAGCGCGGCCTGCGCCTGCTGACACCGTTGGCGCAACGCTGAGCCCGGCGCGGTGAAGCGGTCGGCCAGGCCGGCCGCTTTTCAGTCCGCGTACGGGTAGACCACCACCCGGTTGCGGCCCTGTTCCTTGGCCATGTACAGGGCCTTGTCGGCCAGCCGCAGCGCCTGCTCGGCATCGACATGGAAGCTGGGGAAGTGGGCCACGCCCAGTGACACGGTGATGGTGCCGACCGGCTCGAACGGATGATCGGCGATGTGCTGGCGCAGGCGCTCGCCGGCCTGGCGCGCAGAGTCGGTGCTGATGCCCGGCAACAGCAGCAGGAATTCCTCGCCGCCGGCACGGCAGAGGATGTCGCTGTCGCGCGAGTAGCGGCGCATCTGGTCGGCGATATGGACGATGGCCGCGTCGCCGACGTCATGGCCATGGCTGTCGTTGATCGATTTGAAGCGATCGATGTCCAGCGCCAGGATCGCGAACGGAATGCCCTGCACCTGCAGCGCATCCAGCGCCTGCTGCAGGCCGCGGCGATTGAGCAGGCCGGTCAGCGGATCGGTACGGTTGGCGCGGCTGAGCGTGCCGATGCGGTCCTGCAGCGCGTTGAAGCTGTGCAGCACGGCCTGCTTGAGCTGGGCCACCTCGAAGTACCAGGCGCGGATGCCGCTGACGTGGCTGATCGCGTTGCCGGTGTCCTCGCCACCCTGCACGTTTCGCGCCAGCTGCCACAGCGGCATCGAGATGCGACGGGCGAACCACCAGGTGACCAGCAGTGACAGCAGGCCGAGCGGGATCGCATTCCAGATCACCGC
The DNA here is from genome assembly GCF_047520695.2 of Stenotrophomonas sp. AR029. Classification (NCBI taxonomy): domain Bacteria; kingdom Pseudomonadati; phylum Pseudomonadota; class Gammaproteobacteria; order Lysobacterales; family Lysobacteraceae; genus Stenotrophomonas; species Stenotrophomonas sp. AR029. The sequence goes on from NZ_JAXBQQ020000001.1 coordinate 975,760, forward strand.
GGTCATCAACCGTGACAATGGCTGCAGCGTGGCCTCGGTCGGCCGCTGGGCGATGATGCCCCAGCCGGTGGCCGGCACCGGTGCATAGCCGGCCAGCATCGATACGCCCAGGTTGTTGCGGACCTGCTGCGCACCGCGTTCACCGCGCACGACTGCCTTCACCGCCGGGTTGCCGACCACGTAGTCGCCGACCCGCTTGCCATCGGCGTGGTACAGCAGGCGGCCATTGCGGTCCACCACGTACAGGTACGAGCCGTCGCGGTAGTAGTGCTTGCCCAGCAGCGTGTGCAGCGCACTGCGCTGGCGCAGGTAGAGGGTGCCGCTGACGTAGCCGCGATAGCGGCCCTGGCGATCGAAGATCGGGTGCGACAGCGAGACCAGCAGCTTGCCGGTGGTCGACTGGTAGGGATCGCTGATCATCGGCTGGCGCGCGGCCAGTGCGGCGTTGTTGCCGGCACTGTGAAGGATCTCGCCCTGCAGCTGCAGGGTCTGCGGCGAGGTGGCGATCACCAGGCCGTCGGCGTCGACCACCAGCGAGGAGTTGAAGCTGTTGGTCTGCAGCTGCAGCCGGCTGGCTTCATCCTGGGCCTGTGCCGGATCGAGATCATTCTGGCCGAGCCGGGTGGCGGCGTAGGCCAGCTCCTGCTGCGCGGCCAGCAGGAAATTCTGGGTGGTCTCGGCCAGTTTGGTGGCATAGACGCGGTTGGCCTCCAGCGTGTTGCCGACCAGCTGGTCGCGCTGCACGCGGTAACTGGCCAGCAGGGTATTGGCCAGGGCGATGATGGCGCTGAGCAGGGCCAGGGCGAGGATCAGCTTGCCCAGGTTGAGGCGGGGGGACAGCGTTCGCATGCGTCGACGGATCCGGCAGGAGGCTGGACCCGACCGGTTCTCCGGAAGGGGCGACAGCGGGAATCGGTGGCCACGCCCTTGGGGCCGGGCAGGGTATGGGGCGAATTATCGCCAAAAGTCAGCGGCGGCAAAGTGAAACAGGTCGCCCTGCAGGCGAAAAAAAACCTGCCGCAGCGGGCGGCAGGTTCTCTTCAATGCAATGGCGTGGATCAGCGCTTCATCGAACCGAAGAACTCGTCGTTGGACTTGGTGTTCTTCATCTTGTCCAGCAGGAATTCCATCGCGGCCATTTCGTCCATCGGATGCAGCAGCTTGCGCAGGATCCAGATCTTCTGCAGCAGTTCCGGTTCGATCAGCAGGTCTTCGCGGCGGGTACCGGAACGGTTGATGTCGATGGCCGGGAACACGCGCTTTTCAGCGATACGACGGCTCAGGTGCACTTCGCTGTTGCCGGTGCCCTTGAACTCTTCGTAGATCACCTCGTCCATCTTCGAGCCGGTGTCGACCAGCGCGGTGGCGATGATGGTCAGGCTGCCGCCTTCTTCCACGTTGCGCGCGGCACCGAAGAAGCGCTTCGGGCGGTGCAGGGCGTTGGCGTCCACACCACCGGTCAGCACCTTGCCCGAGCTCGGCACCACGTTGTTGTAGGCGCGGGCCAGGCGGGTGATCGAGTCGAGCAGGATCACCACATCCTTCTTGTGCTCGACCAGGCGCTTGGCGCGCTCGATGACCATTTCGGCCACCTGCACGTGGCGCGCGGCCGGCTCGTCGAAGGTCGAGCTGATGACCTCGCCGCGCACGGTGCGCTGCATTTCGGTCACTTCTTCCGGGCGCTCGTCGATCAGCAGCACGATCAGGTGCACGTCCGGATGGTTGGTGGTGATGGCGGTGGCGACCTGCTGCATCATCATCGTCTTGCCGGCCTTCGGCTGCGACACGATGAGCGAGCGCTGGCCCTTGCCCTGCGGCGCCATCAGATCGAGGATGCGGCCGGTGATGTCTTCCGACGAACCGTTGCCACGCTCAAGGGTGAAGCGGCGGCGCGGGAACAGTGCGGTCAGGTTCTCGAACAGCACCTTGTTCTTCGACGCTTCGATCGGCTCGCCGTTGATGGTGTCGACGATGTTCAGCGCGAAGTAGCGCTCGCCGTCCTTCGGGAAGCGGATGCGGCCGGAGATGTGGTCGCCGGTGCGCAGGTTGAAGCGGCGGATCTGGCTGGGCGAGATGTAGGTGTCGTCAGGACCGGCCAGGTAGCTGGCTTCGGCCGCGCGCAGGAAACCGAAGCCATCCGGCAGGATTTCCAGCACACCATCGGCGGCGACGCCGTCACCGTGGCGGGTCAGCACCTTCAGCAGGGCGAAGATCACGTCCTGCTTGCGGGCACGGGCCACGCCTTCGGAGATCTGCAGCTGCTCGGCGATTTCCAGCAGCTTCTGTGCCGGCATGCGCTTGAGGTCGCTCAGCGAGTACACCGGGAAGCCCTCGGGCACGTTGGCGTGCGGGCGCGGCACGAACGGCTGCTGTTCGCCGCCGTCATTGGACATGCCATCGTCGCGGAAGCGGTTGTTGCGGTCACGGTCGCGGCGGTTGCGGAAGCGGTCGCGGCGGTTGCCCTGACCTTGCCCCTGGCCCTGCTGGCCGTTCTGGTTGTACGGGTTCTGGCCCTGGTTCTGGCCACCCCCCTGGTGATTCTGCTGCCGCGGCTGGCCGGATTCGCGGCCCTCGCCACCCTCGCCACCGCCACTGCTGGCAGGGGCCTCGGCGGCGGGCGCGCTCGGCGCAGGTGCTGCGGCCGGCGCCGGTGCTTCGGGCGCGGCGGCCAGCGGCAGGGTCGGCTGCGCCGGAGCGGCGCTGGTTTCTGCGGCTGCCGGGGCGGCGGCCTTGCTCACGCGGGGCTTGCGCACGCGCTTTTCGGCGGGCGCATCAGCGCTGCCGGTTTCGGAAGTGTTATCGGACAAGAGCGTTATTCCTCGCTTGACGGTGCGAGCGCCCGGCTGGGGCGGCGAACGTTGGGAATGGGTCTGGAAGAAACTGCGTCCAGAGGGTGCGGCACGCGAACGCGGCCGGATATGCCGACACTATCATCGGCCTGCGGCGCCATGCAAGGGTCGCCGGGAACAGCATTCATCATGGGCGTGGTGCGCCCGCCGGCAGCCGCGCTCGGCGGCTGCCGGAGACCGGCAGGATCAGGCCAGGGCCTTGTCCAGCAGGCCGGCCAGCTGGGCCTTGCCCACCGCACCGATCTGCTCGCCGACCTTCTCGCCATCCTTGAACACGACCAGGTACGGAATCGAACGCACGTGGTACTTCGCGGCCAGCGCACGGTTGTGGTCAACGTTGACCTTGGCGATCTTGGCGCGGCCCTGGTAGGCATCGGCCAGCTCGTCCAGCGCCGGGGCGATCATCTTGCAGGGGCCACACCACTCGGCCCAGAAATCGACCAGCACCGGTTCCTTGGAATTCAGTACTGCGCTATCAAAGTCGGCGTCGCCGACATGTACAACCTTGTCGCTCATCTTGGTTTCTCGTCTTGGATTGCACCCGGCCATGCCGGAGGTGGGTGAACTGGGCCTTGCCCGGTGGCGCGACCCTCGTCGTTGCCTCGCGGCGCACTGCCGCGGTGCGTTCGGCGGGATGCCTGGACGCTCACGGCCGGCAGTGTACCCCTATCGCGGGGCAGGGACAGGCGCCGTCTGGAACCCAGCGTATCGTGATCGCTTCGATGCCCGGTATGTGTCGGATTTCACTGTCCTCCTGTACATGGGGCTGGCAGTGCGCGACACCAGCGCCCCAGACCGGGCCGTTCAAGTCCAGTGTGGCTGGGTGAAGGTGGCGTCTCCGGGTGCCGTGAGACACCGCATTCCGGTTTGCCTGCCCGAGTGCGTTAAACTGGGACATTGTGCGGCGCACGGACCGAGGGGTCCCGGCCTGCCAACCCGCCGCAGGGGCCGCAGTTTGCGACGGTTCCCCTAGACGCTGAAGTGCCAGCCGCCCCAAGGGCCGGCGGCCATACCAAGACGGACTCATGAGCGACAAACCGCTGACCGATTTGACCTTTTCCTCCTTCGAGCTGCATCCGGCCCTGCAGGCCGGCCTTGAAGGAGCCGGATTCACCCGCTGCACCCCGATCCAGGCGCTGACCCTGCCGGTCGCGCTGCCCGGTGGTGATGTTGCCGGCCAGGCCCAGACCGGTACCGGCAAGACCCTGGCCTTCCTGGTCGCTGTCGTGAACCGCCTGCTGACCCGTCCGGCGCTGGCCGACCGCAAGCCGGAAGACCCCCGCGCCCTGATCCTCGCCCCGACCCGTGAGCTGGCCATCCAGATCCACAAGGATGCGGTGAAGTTCGGTTCCGACCTGGGCCTGCGTTTCGCCCTGGTCTACGGTGGCGTGGATTACGACAAGCAGCGCGAGCTGCTGCAGCAGGGTGTGGACGTGATCATCGCCACCCCGGGCCGCCTGATCGACTACGTCAAGCAGCACAAGGTGGTTTCGCTGAATGCCTGCGAGATCTGCGTGCTCGACGAAGCCGACCGCATGTTCGATCTGGGCTTCATCAAGGACATCCGCTTCCTGCTGCGCCGCATGCCGGAACGCACCATCCGCCAGACCCTGCTGTTCAGCGCCACCCTCAGCCATCGCGTGCTGGAGCTGGCCTACGAGCACATGAACGAGCCGCAGAAGCTGGTGGTCGAAGCCGAGACCATCACCGCTGCCCGCGTGCGCCAGCGCATCTACTTCCCGGCCGACGACGAGAAGATCCCGCTGCTGCTGGGCCTGCTGTCGCGCAGCGAAGGCGCGCGGACCATGGTGTTCGTCAACACCAAGGTGTTCGTCGAGCGCGTCGCCCGCTCGCTGGAGAAGGCCGGCTACCGTGTCGGCGTGCTGTCCGGCGATGTGCCGCAGAAGAAGCGCGAGAGCCTGCTCAACCGCTTCCAGAAGGGCCAGCTGGAAATCCTGGTGGCCACCGACGTCGCCGCCCGTGGCCTGCACATCGATGGCATCAAGTACGTCTACAACTACGACCTGCCGTTCGATGCCGAAGACTACGTGCACCGCATCGGCCGTACCGCGCGCCTGGGTGAAGAAGGTGATGCGATCAGCTTCGCCTGCGAACGCTACGCGATGGGCCTGCCGGACATCGAGGCCTACATCGAGCAGAAGATTCCCTCCGAGCCGGTCACCAAGGAACTGCTGACGCCGCTGCCGCGCCCGGAACGCCCGGCCCCGGCTGCAGGCGAGGAAGGCGAGGACAACGAAAGCGTCGGCCAGATCTTCCGTGAAGCGCGCGAAGCCCGCGCCGCCGAGGAAGAGCGTCGGGGTGGTGGCCGCAGTGGCGGTCGTTCCGGCAGTGGTGGTGGTCGTGGTGGCCGTGACGGCGAGCGCAGCGGCGAACGCCGTTCGCGCGGCCCGCGCAAGCCGCGCGTGGAAGGCGAGCAGGGCGCTGCCGCCCCGGTCGCCGGTGCTGAAGGCGCCGCCGCCACGGCCCCGCGTCCGCCGCGCCCGCCGCGCGCCGAAGGCGCACCGGAAGGTGCCGTGGATGGTGAGCACAAGCCGCGCAAGCGCCGTCGTCGTCGCCATGGCCGTCCGGTCGAGGGTGCCGAGGGCGTGCAGGCCAACGCCGGCAACGGCGCGAGCCCGGTGACCCCGGTGCAGGTGGTGGCCAAGCCGGTGCGTACCGCCGCCGATACCGGCGATTCGTTCCTGACCCGCATCGGCCGCAAGATCCGCCGGATGCTGTCGGGCAACTGATCCGCCGATGGGGGTGCCCCATGGGGCAGGGTAGTGCCGGCCGCTGGCCGGCAACCCACGAAGCTGCCGGCCAGCGGCCGGCACTACCTATGGCGTGACCATCTCCACGCCGTCGCGCCGGTCCTGCATAATCGGGGCATGAGTGTCCTGCGCTTCGACAATGTCAGCAAACAGTACGCCGGTGGCCACGAGGCACTGACCGATGTCAGCTTCGAGGTCGCGCCGGGCGAGATGCTGTTCGTCACCGGCCATTCCGGTGCGGGCAAAAGTACGCTGCTCAAGTTGATCCACCTCGACGAGCGGCCCAGCCGTGGCGCGGTGGTGTTCGACGAGCGCAACCTGCTGAAGGTGCGCGGCGGCGACGTGCCGCGCCACCGACGCGCGGTGGGGGCGGTCTACCAGGACCACCGCCTGCTGATGGACCGCTCGATTGCCGAGAACGTGGCGCTGCCACTGATCCTGCGTGGTACCCGCCGTGGCGACATCAACAAGCGCGTGCGTTCAGTGCTCGAGCGCATGGGCCTGGGCCATCGTGAGAAGGCACTGCCCTCGCAGTTGTCGGCCGGCGAGCAGCAGCGCGTCGGCATCGCCCGTGCCATCGTCGGCGAGCCCAAGCTGCTGGTGGCCGATGAGCCGACCGGCAATCTCGACCCGACCCTGGCAGCGGAGATCATGGCCCTGTTCGCCGAGCTGCCCTCGCGCGGCACCAGCGTGCTGGTGGTCAGCCACGACCTGCCGCTGCTGCGCCGCATGCGCAAGCGCGTATTGATCCTCGACCACGGCCGGCTGGTGGATGACATCTCGCCGCAGGACCTGGCGGAGTAACCGATGGCGAAGAACGAAAACAGCGAAGCCGCCGCCCCGTCGCGCGTGGGCGTCTGGTTCCAGCACCACGTGCACAGCGTGGTGTTCAGCCTGGGCCGCGCCTGCCGCAAGCCGTGGGCGACCCTGCTGACCGTGATGGTCATGGCGCTGGCCCTGGCGTTGCCGCTGGGGCTGTCGATCGCGCTGGACAACCTCAAGCAGTTCGCCGGCAGCGTGCAGCAGTCGCGCGACATCAACGTGTTCCTGAAGGGCAACATCGATGGTCCCGGTGCGCTTCGCCTGGCCGGCCAGCTGCGCGACCGCGATGACGTGGCCGAAGTGAATGTGCGCACACCCGAGCAGGGCCTGCAGGAACTGCGCGATGCCGGCCTCGGTGAGGCGATCGATGCGCTCAACGACAATCCGTTGCCCTCGCTGCTGGTGATCACCCCGGGCCAGGGCAAGGACGACGCACGCCTGGCACGCGCGCTGGAAAGCCTGCCCGAGGCCGACCTGGTGCAGCACGATGCGCTGTGGCGCCAGCGCCTGGACGCCTGGCTGGCGTTCGGTGCACGGCTGGTGCAGGTGCTGTCGGTGCTGCTCGGCGTGGGCGCCGCGCTGGTGGTCGGCAACACGGTGCGCCTTGACATCCAGGCCCGTCGCGAAGAGATCGGTGTGCTGCAGCTGCTCGGCGCGAGCGATGGCTTCATCCGCCGCCCGTTCCTGTACCTGGGCGCGTGGTACGGGCTGGGCGCCGGCGCGGTAGCGCTGGCCCTGATCGGCGCCGCCGGTGCCGCCCTGCGCGTGCCGCTGGCCGAACTCTCGCGCAGCTACGGCAGCCCGTTCGTGCTGCATGGCCTGGACCTGCTGCACGGCGGCCTGGTCCTGGTCGGCACACTGCTGCTGGGCTGGCTGGGCGCCTGGCTGGTGACCGGCCACTTCCTCCGCCAGACCCGCCCGACCGACACCTGAGACCGGCATGCAACCGCAAGCGCTGAAGCACCTTGAAGGGCCCGCGACGCGGGTGATGGTGGTCGATGGTTCGAAGCTGGTCCGCAAGCTGATCGCCGATGTCCTGCAGCGTGACCTGCCGGGCGTGGAGGTGATCGGCTGCGACAGCATCGAGGATGCGCAGCAGGCGCTGGCGCAAGGCCCGGTGGACCTGGTGACGACCTCGCTGACCCTGCGCGATGGCGACGGCCTGGCGCTGGCGCGGATGGTGCGCGAAGCCGCCGGCCAGGCCTATGTGCCGGTGATCGTTGTGTCCGGCGATGCCCAGCAGCACCTGGAGCAGCGTCGCTTCACCGAGTACGTCACCGACTATTTCGACAAGGCGCTGGGCCATGAGGCACTGGCGACCTTCATCCGTGGCTATGTGCAGCCGCAGACCATCCCCGGCGCCACCATCCTCTACATCGAGGACAGCCGCGTGGTGGCCGAGGCCACCAAGCGCATGCTTGAGCGGCAGCAGCTGAACGTACTGCACGTGGTCAGCGCCGAAGAGGCATTCACCCTGCTCACTGCCGAGTCGCTGGGCCGCAGCCGCCACCGCATCGATCTGGTGCTGACCGATGTCACCCTGAAGGGCGAACTGAGCGGGCGCGACGTGGTGCAGCGCGTGCGCGTGGACTTCGGTTACGGCAAGCGCCGCCTGCCGGTGCTGGTGATGACCGGTGACGGCAACCCGCACAACCAGACCGGGCTGCTGCAGTCCGGTGCCAATGACCTGGTGCTCAAGCCGATCGAAGAGCGGCTGCTGGTCACCAAGGTGCTGTTCCAGCTGCGCCTGGCCCGATTGAACGATGGACCCCTGATTCGATGATGGATGAAGTAGCCGACACCCCGACGATCCAGCTGGAACCGAGCTGGAAGCAGCATGTCGGCGATTACCTGCTGCAGCCGCAGATGCGCGAGCTGTCCAGCTTCCTGCGCCAGCGCAAGGCCAGTGGCGCGGCGGTGTTCCCGCCCGGCCCGCAGATCTTCGCCGCGTTCGACGCCACGCCGTTCGAGCAGGTGAAGGTGGTGATCCTCGGGCAGGACCCGTATCACGGCCGCGGCCAGGCGCATGGCCTGAGTTTCTCGGTGCCGCCGGGCGTGCCGGTGCCGCCGTCGCTGCTGAACATCTACAAGGAGATCGAGAGCGATCTCGGCATCCCGCGCCCGGACCACGGCTGCCTGATTCCGTGGGCGCAACGTGGGGTGCTGCTGCTCAATGCCGTGCTGACGGTGGAAGAGGGCAAGGCTGGTGCCCACCAGGGACGTGGCTGGGAGGGCTTCACCGATCACGTGGTGGATGTGCTCAACCGCGAACGCGAAGGCCTGGTGTTCATGCTGTGGGGCGCCTATGCGCAGCAGAAGGGCAAGGTCATCGACACCCGTCGCCATCGCGTGCTGAAGTCGCCGCACCCGTCGCCGCTGTCGGCCCATCGTGGCTTCCTCGGCTGCCGGCATTTCTCGATGGCCAACGAGTACCTGCAGCGCCGCGGCCAGGCCCCGATCGACTGGTCGCTGCCGCCGCGTTCGGCGCTCTGAGCACCGTCGGGCTGCTGGGCCTGAACACCGGGCAACGTCTCCGGGCCTGAATGGGTCTGCAGAACGGCCCGTTCAGCTCCGCTTGACTGAAATCGGCCGGTTTCTGCCAGGTAATTGCTTGAATTCCAAGGGATTGTGAATCCCGAAAAGCATGCTCGCCACTGTCATCAAATCGCGCTACGGTAGGGCTCTGTTTGGGACCAGTGTTGCATCAATAGGATGCTGGAACTTTTTCCTCCTTTAGCAGTCCAAATCCCGGACTGCTAAGATGGGTGCCTATGAGCCAGAACACCTCTACTGCCCTTGTGGCAAACAATCTCCCGATTCCCAGTGCGCTCGGTTCGCTGGACGCCTACATCGGTGCCGTGCACCAGATCCCGGTGCTGTCGGTCGATGACGAACAGGACCTGGCCCGTCGTTTCCGCGACGGCAACGATCTGGACGCCGCCCGCGAGCTGGTGCATTCGCACCTGCGCTTTGTGGTCCACGTGGCCCGCGGCTACAACGGCTACGGCCTCGCGCTGGGTGACCTGATCCAGGAAGGCAACATCGGCCTGATGAAGGCGGTCAAGCGCTTCGACCCGGACATGGGCGTGCGCCTGGTCTCCTTCGCCGTGCACTGGATCCGTGCCGAAATGCACGAGTTCATCCTGAAGAACTGGCGCATCGTGAAGGTCGCCACCACCAAGGCGCAGCGCAAGCTGTTCTTCAACCTGCGCAAGTCGAAGACGCGCCTGGGCTGGATGAACGCGGCTGAAGTCAGCGCGGTGGCCAAGGACCTGAACGTGTCCGAGCGCGAGGTCATGGAAATGGAGTCGCGCCTGTCCGGTCGCGATATCGGTTTCGATGCGCCGACCGACGAGGACAACGAGCACGCCCCGCCGTCGCCGGCTGCGTTCCTGGTTGCCGATGACGAAGACCCGTCGATGGCCTACGAGCGCGAGGACAGCGAAGACAACCAGATGCAGCTGCTGCGCGAAGGCCTGGCCGAACTGGATGCGCGTTCGCGCGACATCATCCGTCGTCGCTGGCTGGATGCCGACAGCAAGGTGACGCTGCAGGAGCTGGCCGACGAGTACGGCGTGTCCGCCGAGCGCATCCGCCAGGTCGAGGCGAACGCGCTGAAGAAGATGAAGGCGCTGTTCACCGCGTAAGGCGGGATGGCGTTGAAGCTAGGAAAAGGCCCGGCATTGCCGGGCCTTTTCTTTTCGGAGGCGTCCTCATCCACGCATGGCGTGGATCTACCCAGTGTCAGTAGAGCCACGCCGCGCGTGGCTGCGGCACGGCGGTCACTCTTCGCGTGCGATCGCGCGCCAGCCGATGTCGGTGCGGTGGAACGCGTTGGCCCAGCTCACCTTGGCCACGCCGGCATAGGCCTTCGTCTGCGCATCACGCACGCTGTCGCCCAGTGCGGCCACGCACAGCACGCGGCCACCGGCACTGACCACCTGGCCCTGCGCATCCAATGCCGTACCGGCATGGAACACCTTGGCGCTGGCCGGCACGTCGCCGAGGCCGGAAATCACATCACCGGTGATCGGCGCTTCCGGGTAGGGCCTCGCGGCCAGCACCACGCCCAGTGACGGGCGCGCATCCCACTGCGCTTCTACCTGGTCCAGGCGGCCATCAATCGCCGCTTCCACCAGCTCGACCAGGTCCGACTGCAGGCGCAGCATCACCGGCTGGGTTTCCGGATCGCCGAAGCGCACGTTGAATTCAATTACCTTCGGCGCGCCGCTGGCATCGATCATCAGGCCGGCGTAGAGGAAACCGGTGAACGGGATGCCGTCGGCGATCATGCCCTGCACGGTCGGGTTCACCACTTCGCGCATCACGCGTGCATGCACCTCCGGCGTCACTACCGGCGCTGGCGAGTACGCGCCCATGCCACCCGTGTTGGGGCCGGTGTCGCCGTCGCCGACGCGCTTGTGGTCCTGCGAGGTGGCCATCGGCAGCGCATGCACGCCGTCCACCATCGAAATGAAGCTGGCTTCCTCGCCATCGAGGAATTCCTCGATCACCACGCGGGCGCCGGCATCGCCGAACGCGTTGCCGGAGAGCATGTCACGCACCGCGTCTTCGGCCTCGGCCAACGTCATTGCGACGATCACGCCCTTGCCGGCGGCCAGGCCATCGGCCTTGACCACGATCGGTGCACCCTTCTCGCGGATGTAGGCCAGGGCAGCGTCCACGTCGGTGTGCACGGCATAGAACGCGGTGGGGATGTTGTGGCGGGCCAGGAAGTCCTTGGCGTAGGCCTTGCTGCCTTCCAGCTGCGCGGCGGCGGCGGTCGGCCCGAAGATGCGCAGGCCGGCGGCGCGGAAGCGGTCGACCACGCCGGCCACCAGCGGTACTTCCGGGCCGACCACGGTCAACGCCACGCCTTCAGCCTGGGCCAGCGCCAGCAGGCCGTCGATATCGGTCACCTTCACCGCCACGTTGCGGCACTTGTCTTCGCTGGCGGTACCGGCGTTGCCGGGCGCCACGATCACGTCGGTGACACGGGAGGACTGGGCCAGCTTCCATGCCAGGGCGTGTTCGCGGCCGCCGGAGCCGATGACGAGGATCTTCATGGGACAGGGTTCTCGGATACGGAAAAGAAAAGCCGGGCAGGGCCCGGCTTGGTGATGCGGATCAGTGGCGGAAGTGGCGCACGCCGGTGAACACCATGGCCAGGCCATGTTCGTCGGCGGCGGCGATCACTTCGGAATCGCGCATCGAACCGCCCGGCTGGATGACCGCCTTGATGCCGGCGGCAGCGGCGGCATCGATGCCGTCGCGGAACGGGAAGAACGCATCAGAGGCCATCACCGAACCCTCGACCACCAGGTTCGCGTCGGCGGCCTTGATGCCGGCGATGCGGGCCGAGTACACGCGGCTCATCTGGCCGGCGCCGACACCGATGGTGCGGTTGTCCTTGGCATAGACGATCGCGTTGGACTTCACGAACTTGGCCACCTTCCAGGCAAACAGCAGGTCGGTGAACTGCTTGTCGGTCGGCGCCAGCTTGCTGACCACCTTCAGCTCGTCGCGGGTCATGCCGCGGTTGTCTGACGACTGCAGCAGCAGGCCCGAGCCGACGCGCTTGCTGTCGAAGTTGTTCAGACCGTCGCCATGCGGGATGCGCAGCACGCGTACGTTGGCCTTCTTCTGCGCGTACTCCAGCGCGGCCGGCTCGTAGTCCGGGGCAATCAGCACTTCCACGAACTGGCGGTCCAGGATCACCTTGGCGGTGGCGGCGTCCAGCGGCTTGTTGAAGGCGATGATGCCGCCGAAGGCGCTGGTCGGGTCGGTGGCGTAGGCCAGCTCGTAGGCATCGCCGTTGCCGGCGCCGACGGCCACGCCGCACGGGTTGGCGTGCTTGACGATGACGCAGGCCGGCGCATCGAACTGGCGCACGCATTCCCACGCCGCATCGGCATCGGCCAGGTTGTTGTAGCTCAGCTCCTTGCCCTGCAGCTGCTGGAAGGTGGCCAGCGTGCCCGGCACCGGGTACAGGTCGCGGTAGAACGCGCCGCTCTGGTGCGGGTTCTCGCCGTAGCGCAGGTCCATCACCTTCACGAAGGTGGAGTTCATCTGCGCCGGGTATTCGGCACGGGCCGGCACGGCGGCGTCGGTGGCGGTGATCGCCGACAGGTAGTTGCTGATCGCCGCATCGTACTGGGCGACGCGGTTGAACGCGGCCACCGAGAACGCGAAGCGGGTGGCAGCCGTCAGCTGGCCGTTGTTGGCCTCCAGCGAGGCCAGCAGCTCGGGGTACTGCGACGGGTCGGTGGCCACTGCCACGCGGGCGAAGTTCTTGGCCGCCGAACGCAGCATGGCCGGGCCGCCGATGTCGATGTTCTCGACCGCGTCGGCCAGGGTGCAGTCGGCCTTGGCGGTGACCGATTCGAACGGGTACAGGTTCAGCACCAGCAGGTCGATGGCGCCGATGCCGTGCTCGGCCATCACCGCGTCATCCAGGCCGGAGCGGCCCAGCAGGCCGCCGTGCACCATCGGGTGCAGGGTCTTGACCCGGCCGTCCATCATTTCCGGGAAACCGGTGACCTCGGCCACGTCCTTCACTGCCAGGCCCGCCTCGCGGATCGCCTTGGCGGTGCCGCCGGTGGACAGCAGCTCCACGCCGCGTGCCGCCAGCGCAGTGGCCAGCTCGACCAGACCGGTCTTGTCGGAAACGGAGAGGAGGGCCCGGCGGACGGGCAACAGATCAGCAGTCATGGGACGGAATCGGCAGCGGAGCGGGGCCGATATTGTAGGCGGTGGCGGCCGGTGGCGGGCGCTGGTGGTGGCAATCAACCCGCACCGATGGCCTGTGGCCGCCTTCAGCACCGTCTGGTCGGGGGCGGTCCGCAATCAATTCCATGGGGCACGCTGCCCCAATCGGGTAGGCTGTGCGGGAACTGCCAAGGATCAGCGGGTTCGGATCGTGTCGATCTATGCATTGAAAGGACGTTTTCAGGACCTCCTGCGTCCGGCCGTACGCGGCCTGTACCGCATGGGGATCACCGCCAATGCGGTGACCGTGGCCGCTGCCGTGGTTTCGCTGCTGGTGGCCGGCGCCGTCTGGTGCTGCGCGCCGGCTCAGACATGGCTGTACCTGCTGCTGCCGCTGTGGATGCTGCTGCGCATGGCGCTCAACGCGGTGGACGGCATGCTGGCCCGCGAATTCGGCCAGCAGTCGCGGCTGGGTGCCTATCTGAACGAATTGTGCGATGTGATCGCCGATGCGGCGCTGTACCTGAGCCTGCTCAGCGTGCCGGGCGTGCGCCCGGAGGCGCTGTGGCTGCTGGCCTGGACCGCGGCGCTGAGCGAATACGCCGGCGTGCTGGGGCTGATGGTCGGCGCCAGCCGCCGCTATGACGGCCCGATGGGCAAAAGCGACCGCGCCTTCGTGATCGGTGCGCTGGGCCTGCTGCTGGCGTTTGAGTGGGTTGGCGCGTTGACGGTCATGGGCGTGGCCGCGGCCATGGCGGTGCTGTGCGTGCTGACGATGATCAACCGGGTCCGTCGCGGACTGCGGGAAACCGCAGTTTCGCCAAATTAATCAAGCAGATAGAAAAAGACAATCAGGAGATTGCATGCGTCAGGCGCAGGAACGGGAATTCCACAGCTTCGACCAGGTACCGCTGTTCTACCGGTACTGGGCGGGCACCACCGCAGCGCCGGCCACCAAGGCCATCGTGCTGCTGCACCGCGGCCATGAACACTCCGGCCGGGTCACCCACCTGGTCGATGAGCTGGACCTGCCTGACACCGCCTTCTTCGCCTGGGATGCGCGCGGCAATGGCCGTTCGCCGGGCGCGCGTGGCGATGCACCGGGCTTTCCGGCGCTGGTGCGCGACCTGGACAGCTTCATCGCCCACATCGGCGCCGAGCATGGGATCGCGGTGGAAGACATCGTGGTGATCGCGCAGAGCGTGGGTGCCGTGGTCGCCGCCACCTGGGTGCACGACTACGCGCCACGCCTGCGCGCGCTGGTGATGGCCTCCCCGGCGTTCAAGGTGAAGCTGTACGTGCCGTTCGCACGCCCGGGCCTGGCATTGATGCAGAAGCTGCGCGGTAACTTCTTCGTCAACAGCTACGTCAAGCCGCAATGGCTGACCCACGATCCGGCGCGGGTGGAAAGCTACCGCACCGATCCGCTGATCACCCGGCCGATCTCGGTGCGCGTGTTGCTGGGCCTGTATGAGGCGGCCGATCGCATCGTCGCCGATGCGCAGGCCATCAGCGTGCCGGTGCAGTTGCTGGTGTCCGGCTCGGACTTCGTCGTGCACCGTGGCCCGCAGGACCGCTTCTACGAGCGCCTGTCCAGCCCGATCAAGGAGCGCGTGCATCTGCCGGGCTTCTTCCACGACACGCTGGGCGAGCGTGATCGGGCACCGGCACTGGCACGTATCCGCAGCTTCATCCAGGCGCGATTCGCCGAACCGTTGCGCGAGTTGTCGCGGCGCGATGCGCACCGCCATGGGCCGACATTTGAGGAGTCTGAAATCCTGGCCTGGCCGCCCGAGCGCAACAGCCTGGCCGACCTGCGCTGGCGCGTGGTGCGCGGTGGCCTGCGCTTTGGCGGCAGACTGTCCGAAGGCATTGCACTGGGCCTGCAGACCGGTTTCGATTCGGGCAGCACGCTGGACTACATCTATCGCGACGAAGCACGTGGCAAGGGCCCGTTGGGGCGCCTGGTCGACCGCAACTACCTGGATGCGATCGGCTGGCGCGGCATCCGCATTCGCGGTCGGCACCTGCAGGAACTGCTGCGCGATGCCGCCCAACGCCTGCGCGGGCAGGGCATGCCGGTGCGCGTGCTGGACGTGGCCGCTGGCCATGGCCGTTATGTACTGGAAGCGCTGGGCCAGGGCGAGCAACGCGCCGAGCGCATCGTGCTGCGCGACTTCAGCGGTCTGAACGTGACCCAGGGCCAGGCGCTGATCGAGCGCCTCGGTGCGTCCGACATCGCCCGTTTCGAACAGGGCGATGCGTTCGATCCGGTGCAGCTGGCGCAGGTCGACCCGGCGCCGACGCTGGCGGTGGTATCGGGGCTGTACGAACTGTTCCCCGACAACGACGCCGTGCTGCGCTCGCTGCAGGGCATCGCCGCAACGGTGCCGACGGGTGGCTACCTGGCCTACACCGGCCAGCCCTGGCACCCGCAGCTGGAGTTCATCGCCCGCGCGCTGACCAGTCATCGTGGTGGCGCTGCTTGGGTGATGCGCCGCCGCACCCAGCAGGAAATGGATGAACTGGTGCGCCTGGCCGGCTTCGAGAAAGTGGCGCAGCGCATCGATGACTTCGGCATCTTCACTGTGTCGCTGGCACGCCGGACCGCGTGATGGCGACGCTGGCTGCAACTCCGCTTGCCACGGCGGGGCGCCCCTGGCGGCGCGCGCTGCTGTGGCTGGCCCTGCTGGGCCCGTTCTTCTTTGCCAGCTACGGCTTCGCCAACTGGGTGGCCGGCCGCCACGCCGAACTGCCGGTGATGGCGTTCGGCTGGGAAACGCAGATTCCGTTCGTGCCATGGACGATCGTGCCGTACTGGTCGATCGACCTGTTCTACGCGGTCTCGTTCTTCCTGTGCCGGCAGCGCCTCGAACTGGACCGGCACGCATTGCGGCTGTTCAGTGCACAGCTGATCGCCGTGAGCTGCTTCCTGCTGTGGCCGCTGCGCTTCAGTTTCGAGCGGCCGGAGATCGGCGGCGTGTTCGGTTGGCTGTTCGATGTGCTGCTGGGTTTCGACAAGCCGTTCAACCAGGCGCCATCGCTGCACATCGTGCTGCTGATCGTGCTGTGGGTGAAGTTCGCGCAGTACCTGCACGGTGCCTGGCGCTGGGTACTGCATGTGTGGGCGCTGCTGATCGGCGTCTCGGTGCTGACCACGTTCCAGCATCATTTCATCGACATCCCGACCGGGCTGCTGGCCGGCTGGCTGTGCGTGTGGCTGTGGCCGGAGCAGGGCACGCCACCGCTGCGGGCCTGGCGCATCGCGCGGCATGCCAAGCGGTGGCGATTGGCTGCGCTGTACCTGCTGGCGACCGCCGTGCTGCTGGTGCCGGTGGTCCTGCTGCGGGGTACGGCGTTGTGGCTGCTGTGGCCGGTGGTGTCGCTGATGCTGGTGGCGCTGGCGTATGCCGGGCTGGGCACGGCGGTGTTCCAGAAGCGCGCCGATGGTCGCCTGACCATGGCGGCACGCTGGCTGCTGGCACCGTACCTGGGCGCCGCCTGGGTCAACTCGCGGCTGTGGACACGGCGTGCGCCGCAGCCGGTGCCGGTGCTGGACGGCGTGTGGCTGGGCCGGATTCCCTGCACGGTATTGCCGGCACCTTTGGTGGCCGTGGTCGATGCCTGCGCCGAGCTGTCCTGCTGCGCGCCGGGTGCGGCGTATGGCAGCGTGCCGATGCTGGACCTGGTGGTGCCCACGCCGGAGCAGCTGCGCGAGGCCGCCGAGGCCATCGAGCGTCTGCGGCCGCAGGGGCCGTTACTGGTGTGCTGTGCACTGGGCTATTCGCGCAGTGCCGCCAGCGTGGCGACGTGGCTGCTGCGCACGGGCCGTGCCGCGGAAGTCGGAGCGGCGGTCGCCATCGTGCGTGCGGCACGCCCCGGCATCGTGCTGGGCCCGGAGCATCTGCAAGCCATCACCGCAGCGGCTGGAGTGCGCGCATGAGTGCCGTTCCCGATCTGGCGACCATGCAACTGCTGCTGCGCCAGGGACGCTGGCCCGCGCTGCTGTCGCTGGGGCTGCTGCTGGTGGCGCTGCTGCTGCTGGGCATCGAAGCGGGGTTGGCGATGATCGCCGCCGGGCTGTTGCTGCTCAGTGTGGGCGCTGGGCTCGTGCAGGCCTACCATGCATGGCGGGTCGGGCTGGACGCGAGCCTGCTGCAGCTGTTGCGCGATGAAGGCCTGGAAGGCGAAGCCGCTGCACGCCGTACCGACCAGTTGCTGCAGGACAGTGGCCTGCGCCGCACACCGGCCGATGCGCCGCTGCGCGGCTGGGACGTGCGTTGGGCCGGCATGCGCCGGCTGTTGCTGCGCCAGTACCTGCTGACGGCAGTGCAGGCCGCACTACTGGTACTGGCCGTAGTGTGGCCGCAGACGTGAACGGGAGGGACCGATGTTCGCCGAACTGATTGCACGCGCCTGCAGTGGCGCGATCCACGTGGTGACGGGCGCCCGTGCGCTGTGGATCGGCTGTGCGCCGTCCAGCGAGCGCCGCGTGTACTACGGCAACCACGCCAGCCATGGCGACTTCGTGCTGATCTGGTCGTCGATGCCGCCCGCGCTGCGGCGACAGGTACGCCCGGTGGCCGCCGCCGAATACTGGCAGCGCGACGGCCTGCGCCGCTACCTGATCGATGCGGTGTTCAACGGTGTACTGGTAGAGCGTGAGGCCGGGCACCGCCAGCAGGACCCGTTGCAGGTGCTGCGCGATGCGGTCGACGAAGAGTGCTCGCTGATCCTGTTCCCGGAAGGCACGCGCAATGTGGGCGATGAGCCGCTGCTGCCGTTCAAGAGCGGCATCTACCACCTGGCGCGGCAACGGCCGGAGCTGGAGTTCGTGCCGGTGTGGATCGACAACCTGAAGCGGGTGATGCCGAAGGGCCGGTTCCTGCCGCTGCCGCTGCTGTGCACGGCTACGTTCGGCACGCCGCTGCGGCTGCAGGCCGACGAGGACAAGGCTGCATTCCTGGCCCGCAGCCGGCAGGCGCTGCTGGACCTGGCGCCGAATGGAGGGCGCGCATGAGCTATCTGATGGACGTGTCCGGTGACCTGGCCGCGCGCAGCGTGGGCCAGCAGACCGGTCTGCTGTTTGCCGGCGTCGGCGTGGTGCTGGTGCTGGCCACGCTGGTGGCCGAGACCCTGCGCTGGCGGCAGCGTGGGCAGCCCAGTGCAGTGATCGCCAACCTGGTGTCGCGCATCCGCGCCTGGTGGGTGATGGCGATCGTGGTCGGGCTGGCGCTGTTCTTCGGTCGCGCCGGGGTGATCGTACTGTTTGCGATCATCTCGCTGTTCGCGCTGCGCGAGTTCATCACTCTGGCACCGACCCGCTCGGGCGACTACTACGCGCTGCTGGCCGCGTTCTACATCGTGCTGCCGTGGCAGTACTACCTGGTGTGGATCGACTGGTACGGCATGTACACGCTGCTGATTCCGGTCTACGCATTCCTGTTCCTGCCGATCCTGTCGACCATCGGTGGTGACACCACGCACTACCTGGAGCGCACCGCGAAGGTGCAGTGGGGGCTGATGATCTGCGTGTTCTGCATCTCGCACGTGCCGCTGCTGCTCAACCTGCATGTGCCCGGGCATGACCCGGCGCGCAACGTGCTGCTGTTTGCCTTCCTGGTGATCGTGGTGCAGTCCTCGGACGTGCTGCAGTACATCTGGGGCAAGCTGCTGGGCCGGCACCTGATCGCCCCGAAGCTGTCGCCGTCGAAGACGGTGGAGGGCTTCGTGGGCGGCGTGCTGAGTGCCAGTGCGCTGGGTGCGGCACTGTGGTGGATCACCCCGTTCACGCCGCTGCAGGCGTTCGGCCTGTCGCTGCTGATCAACCTGATGGGGTTCTGGGGGGGGCTGGTGATGTCGGCGATCAAGCGCGACCGTGGCATCAAGGACTGGGGCCACATGATCGAGGGCCATGGCGGCATGCTCGACCGGCTGGATTCGGTGTGCTTCGCCGCGCCGGTGTTCTTCCATGTGGTGCGGTATTACTGGAAGGCGGGCGGGGGCGGGTGATCCTACCGGGCCTTCATCCACGCATGGCGTGGATCTACTGACGGGCGGGGGCGGTTGACTTTGCCGGGCTTCCATCCACGCATGGCGTGGATCCACCGGTAGTGCCGGCCGCTGGCCGGCAACTGCAACTTCCTGCCATCGTTCATGGGGTTGCCGGCCAGCGGCCGGCACGACCCACGCGCGCTTACGCGCTGATGCCGTATTCCTTCAGCTTCTTGCGCAGGGTGGCGCGGTGGATGCCCAGCATCGCCGCGGCGCGGCTCTGGTTGCCTTCGCAGTGGTTGAGCACTTCCACGAACAGCGGGATTTCCATCTCGCGCAGCACGATCTCGTAGACATCGTCCGCGTCGCAGCCATCAAGGTCACGCAGGTAGCGGCGCACGGACTGGGCGACGTGTTCACGCAGCGGTGGCCGGGGAGCGCCACGACTGTTGTCAGGACGAGAGAGGACAGCGTTCAAGGGGGTTCCCGATTCGGTTGGCCCGTGCGCGCGGAGCGCGCGGCCGGACGAGGTGGTGGCGGCCAGTCTAGCGCGAGCGTGCCCGACCTGCCACGGCTGGTCGCCTCTATCCTGCTCAGAGGAAGTCGAAGGTGAATGCGACGGTGGATGCGGCGGGTTCCTGCACGCGGAACGCAATGCGTGCACTCTGGCCAGGTTCCAGCACGGCCGCGCCGGGGTTCTCGCCGAGGTACTGCGCCGGTGCGAACACGCCGCTGCCGATCACCCGGCCATCGGCGTCAGACAGCGACAGGCGCAGATCCGGCCAGGCCTGTGCCCAGCGCGCATCGTTGCGGATGCTGGCCTGCACCTGCAGTACGCCCGCCTGGCCCGGCACGGGGCGGATCTCGCGGCTGGTCATGGTGAACGCGGTGGGGTCATGCCAGGCCGGCAGGCTGCAGCGCAATACGCCGCACAGTGCGCCCAGCCAGGCGCGGTTGCCGGCGTCGGCGGCCAGTCGCGCACGATCGGCCAGCACGCTCTGCAGGACCAGCAGCAGTGCCAGTCCGGCGACCAGCC
Source organism: Stenotrophomonas sp. AR029 (assembly GCF_047520695.2). Lineage (NCBI taxonomy): Bacteria > Pseudomonadati > Pseudomonadota > Gammaproteobacteria > Lysobacterales > Lysobacteraceae > Stenotrophomonas > Stenotrophomonas sp. AR029. The sequence continues at coordinate 995,940 of NZ_JAXBQQ020000001.1, forward strand.
CCCAGTGCCAGCGTGGCGTCGGCAGTGCGCGTGGCCGCGAGGTGCCCAGGAAACTGGGTGCATCTCCGGCCACGGCCTGCGGAGCCGGAGCGGCAAGGACGGGTTCGATCACGGCCGCTTCGTCGGGGTTGACGATGTCATCGCACTGTCGCGTTTCCGCCATCGGTGGCGGCGCCGCTTCGAGGGGGGTGCGGGCTTGGGCTGGCGGGATGTCATCCATCGCCGGGTCGGGCGTGCGTGAATCGGTCGCAGGTGCAGCCTCGCCTTCCGACGCGGGGCGCAGGAAGGTGGCCAAGGGGCGGCGCGGCGGGTTCGGCTCGGACATGCTCAGGGTGCGGGCTCGGATCCAGCGGTCATTCAATCACGATCAGGCGCGGCGTACGCCGGTGATGCGCATCCAGTCGCCATCCTGGGTCGCCTGCAGGTCGTTGAACCACGCGGCGTAGCGCTGCAGCAGTTCGCCTTCCTGGCCATGCAGGATGCCGGACAGGGCGATGCGGCCGCCGGCAGCGACGCGCGCGGCCAGCAGCTCGGCCAACGCGTCCAGTGCCGAGGCAAGGATGTTGGCGACCACGATCGGGTAGGTGGCGACCGGTTCGTCCTGCGGCAGGTACACGTGCATGCGTGCCTGCTCGCCGTTGCGCTCGGCATTGTCGGCGGTGGCGACCAGCGCCTGTGGATCGTTGTCCACGCCGACCGCTTCGGCGGCACCCAGCTTCAGCGCGGCCAGGGCGAGGATGCCCGAGCCGCAGCCGAAGTCGAGCACGCGCTGGCCCTGCAACTGGCCGTCCACGGCCAGCTGGTCCAGCCAGCGCAGGCACAGGGCGGTGGTCGGGTGGGTGCCCGAGCCGAAGGCCAGGCCCGGGTCCAGCCGCACCACGGCGGCATCGGCGGCCTGCGCGGCGTCCGGCAGTTCATGGTTCCACGGCACGATCCAGGTACGGCTGCCGAAATCCATCGGCTGGAACTGGTCCAGCCAGGCGCGTTCCCAGTCTTCATCCTCGACGGCGCGGAAGCTGCCGTTGCTCCAGTCCAGTTCCGGATCGAACGATTCCAGCGCGGCCAGCAGCAAAAGTGCATTGCTGTCGGCGGGGAACAGTGCGCTCAGCACCAGGGTGTCCCACAGCGGCGTTTCACCCACGCCGGGTTCGAGGATGGCCTGTTCGTTGCTGGTGTCGGCTTCGGCATCGAGCAGGGTCACAGCCAGTGCGCCGACGTCCTCCAGCGCATTTTCATAGCGGGGCTGGGTGGCTTCGGTGCAGCGCAGGGTCAGTTCCAGGAACGGCATGGCGGTGGGGGCAATCACGGGAAAGGGGGCCATGCTAGACCATCGGAGCGTCTCCGTATCGCGTGAGATGCCACCTTGAGATGAACGGGGGCAGTTCAGACAGGCCTGCCGGGCCTTGCTAAACTCGTCACTTTCCTGTGCGCCGTGAACGCTCACCGCCGCCGATGGCCTTCGCCCCGACCCTGAAAACCTGGTTGCTCGTGCTGCCGGCGGTGGCCGTGCTGGGCGTGGCCGGGTACCGGGCCAGCGGCCATGCGGCGGGCGTGGCATCACCGTCGCCGGACCTGCCGACCGTCGTGGCCAGCCGCGACAGCGGAGCGGCGTTGCCGGTGGTGCCGGAAGCCCTGGCGCGCCGGCTGGCCACCGTCGAGCGCGGCAACACGCTGCCGTCGGGCCTGCCGCTGGACCTCCGCGCCGACATCGAAGACGCCAGCGATCTGTACGCCTACGCCCAGCGACTGCGCGTGCAGGCCGATACAGGTAACCATGAAGCGCGCTGGATGCTCAGCCGCGTGTACGACTATTGCGCGCAGTACGCACTCGATCCGGGTGGCTACCGCCTGGACAACAACGTGTTGAGCGGGTTGGGCCTGACCGCGGCGCCGGCGATGATCGAGGCCCGCGAGCGCGTGGCGCAGCGGTGTGGCGGCTTCGTTCCGGGCGACAAGCTGGGCGCTGCGCTGGTGCTGGCCGAACGCCGCAAGGCGGCCGCGCAGGGCAACCTGGCCGCAGAAGCATCGTTGTTCGCCGAGGGTGAGCCGTTGCATGACAGTGCCGAGTACCGCCGCGACCTGGTCGAGCGCGTGCGCACTTCGCGTGACCCGGAGGCCTATATGGCGATCGCGCCGGGCATGGGCGTGCGTGCCGCCGGTGACAGCGCACTCGACGGCCTGGTGGCGGGCGAACAGCTCAGTGAGCTTGCATGGCGGCTTGCGGCCTGCGAACTCGGTCTACCGTGTGGAGCGGACAGCGTGCTGGTCAACAGTTTTTGTGCGAACGGAGGGATCTGTTCGCAGGATGGAGCGCAGGATTTCCGGGATTTCGTGTATGACGCTGCGGTATCGCGGCAAGGTGCTGGGAAAATGAAGGAATGGATCAAGCGATTGATTGGAAAGAGGGACGGGCGATGAATTACCGTCGATTCCTGCATGGGGCCAAGTTCTGGTTCTGGGTGGCGCTGTTCGTGGCCTACTCTGCCGGTGCGGTCGGCCTGCTGATGATCGATACCTACGAGGATCGGTACCGGCATCTGTCGAAGGTGGAACTGACCACGGTGAAGGCGCAGGAAGACGTGCGCCGCGCCGGCGCCAGCCAGGTCGCTGCGGTCTATCGCGCGCAGACGGGCATGCCGTTCGCTTCACTGCCGGCTGGCAGCACCTTCCAGGTAGTTTGGCCGGATGGCTCGACCGAGACCATGGTGATCGTCGATCCGACCTCGCCCAATGGCGTGCGGCCGCTGGCCAATTCGCAGATTCCGGCGACCGCGGCGGACGCGCGCTGAGGCCGCATCAGTAGAGCCGAGCCATGCTCGGCTGCACTCGCCCGCAAGCCGGGAACGGCTCGGCGCTGCCGGAAGGAAAACAGGAAAGGGCGGGAATATCCCCGCCCTTTCCATGTCCAGCATCGGGTGACGATCAGGTCAGCGCGATCGGCTTGTTCTTGCGTTCGGCAAGGCGCTTTTCCAGGTAGTGGATGTTCTGTCCACCGGCCTGGAAGCCCTTGTCGCGCATGATCCGCTGCTGCAGGGCGATGTTGGTCTTGATGCCATCGACCACCATCTCGCTCAGCGCCACCCGCATGCGGGCGATGGCGGTTTCGCGGTCCGGGCCGTGCACGATCAGCTTGCCGATCATCGAGTCGTAGTTGGACGGCACGCGATAGCCACTGTAGATGTGGGTATCCACGCGCACGCCGGGGCCGCCCGGCGGATGGAAGCCGGTGATGGTGCCCGGGCTCGGCACGAAGGTCTCAGCATCTTCGGCGTTGATGCGGCACTCGATGGCATGGCCGGTCAGTACCACGTCGCTCTGCTTGATCGACAGCTTCTGGCCAGCGGCGATCTTCAGCTGCTCGGCCACCAGGTCGATGCCGGTGACCATTTCGGTGACCGGATGCTCCACCTGGATGCGGGTGTTCATTTCGATGAAGTAGAAGCGGCCGTCCTCGTACAGGAATTCGAAGGTGCCGGCGCCGCGATAACCGATGCGGATGCAGGCTTCCACGCACACCTTGCCGATCTGCTCGCGCTGTTCGGCGGTGATGCCCGGTGCCGGTGCTTCTTCCACCACCTTCTGGTGGCGGCGCTGCATCGAGCAGTCGCGTTCGCCGAGGTGGATGGCGTTGCCCTGGCCGTCGGCCAGCACCTGGATCTCCACGTGGCGCGGGTTCTCCAGGAACTTCTCCATGTAGACCTCGCCATTGCCGAACGCGGCCTTGGCCTCGCTCTTGGTGGTTTCGATCGAGGTCTTCAGCGAGGCTTCGGCGTGCACGACGCGCATGCCACGGCCACCACCGCCGCCGGCCGCCTTGATGATGACCGGATAACCGATCTCACGGGCGATCTTGGTGTTGGCGACGATGTCGTCGCCCAGCGGGCCGCCCGAGCCGGGCACGCACGGCACGCCAGCGGCCTTCATCGCGCGGATGGCTTCGACCTTGTCACCCATCATGCGGATGGTGTCAGCCTTGGGGCCGATGAAGATGAAGCCAGACTCTTCCACGCGCTCGGCGAAGTCGGCGTTCTCCGACAGGAAGCCGTAGCCCGGGTGGATGGCCTGGGCGTCGGTGACTTCAGCAGCGGCGATCAGTGCCGGGATGTTGAGGTAGCTCTGCGGCGACGGCGCCGGACCGATGCAGACCGACTCGTCGGCCATGGCCACGTGCTTGAGGTTGCGGTCGACCGTGGAGTGCACGGCCACCGTGCGGATGCCGAGGGTGTGGCACGCGCGCAGGATGCGCAGCGCGATCTCCCCTCGGTTGGCGATGACGACTTTGTCGAGCATGGCGCGCCCCTCAGCCGATCACGAACAGCGGCTGGTCGAACTCCACCGGCTGGCCGTTCTCGCCGAGGATGGCGACGATGGTGCCGGACGTGTCGGCTTCGATCGGGTTGAACATCTTCATCGCTTCGATGATGGCCAGGGTTTCGCCTTCCTTGACCTGCTGGCCCACGGTGACGAAGGCCGGCTTGTCCGGGGCGGACGAGGCATAGAAGGTGCCGACCATCGGCGAGCGCAGCACGTGGCCTTCCGGCAGCGCCGGGCCCGGCTTGGCGGTGCCGCCGGTGGACGCTTCGGTCGGCGACTGCATCGGCATGGCCTGCGCCGCCGGCGCCGCCGGGGCGGCGTACACCGGAGCAGCGACCGGTGCGGCATAACCAGCGACCGGAGCGCGCGACAGGCGCACCGACTCTTCGCCTTCCTTGATTTCGATTTCAGCCAGGTTCGACTCTTCCAGCAGGTCGATCAGCTTCTTGATTTTGCGCAGATCCATGAGGGCCTCTTTGGTTTCTATCTAGGTGAGGAGAGCGCCGTGGGCGCCCGGGTCGACAATCAGGTGGCGGATACGCGCAGCAGCGCCGCGTCCATCGCGTAGCGGTAGCTGTCGGCACCGAAGCCGCACACCACGCCCACCGCCTTGTCACTGAAGTAGCTGTGCTGGCGGAAGGGTTCGCGGGTATGCGGGTTGGACAGGTGGATCTCGATGAACGGCACCGCCACCGCTGCCAGCGCATCGCGCAGGGCCACCGAGGTGTGGGTGAAGGCGGCGGGGTTGATCAGGATGAAAGCGGTTCCGTCGTTGCGCGCAGCCTGCACGCGGTCGACCAGCACATGCTCGGCGTTGGACTGCAGGCTCTCCACGGCGTGCCCGGCAGCCGATGCCTGCGCGGCCAGGGCCTGGTTGATGTCGGCCAGCGTGGTGTGGCCGTACACCTCCGGCTCGCGGGTGCCGAGCAGGTTGAGGTTGGGGCCGTGCAGGACCAGCAGCTTCGCCATGGGATCCGGAAGACGGGAAAGGGCGGCAGTCTGGCGGAACCGGTGGATGCTGTCCAGTTCGGCGAAGTTTGCAGCGTTTCAATCGTATGTTTGAAACGTGCCGGAGGGCCTGTGGCTGTATGGCGGACGCCGGATCAAGGCGCGCTGAACGTCGTGCAGGCGGTGGATGCGAGCACATAGGCCGACGATCACGGCAGGGCCGGGCGAGGGGCGATGCCGCAACGGCCCATGATGCGGTAGATCCACGCCATGCGTGGATGAAGGAAGTGCGGCGCGCAGCAAGCTACGCAGCCACCGAGGGGGCTGCCCAAGGTGCGCTGCCCCCCCCAGCGCCCCAATCGGACATCCGCTCAGGTTTCCAGCGGCACCGTCGGCACCACGTTCGGGAATACCTCCTCCAACGGCTCCTGTTCCCCCGGTTGTGGCGCCGGCCAGTTGTAGGCGTTCACCGGCTGCGCGCGGTTCACCCACAAGGCGTAATACAGGTGATCGGCGCGACCGTCGCCGGTATTGGGGTGGATCAGGATGGTCAGCCCCAGGCTGTTGAGCTGCAGCCACGGCACCAGCACCGGCAGCAGGTCGTTGGTGAAGCCGAAGTAGAAAGAGGGCGTGACGTGCGGGCCGCGCGGCTCCAGGTTCCAGTTGCCCAGCTCCACCGGGAAGCGCTCGGCGGCCCAGCGCCGCAGCAGGGCTGCCTTCTCGAAGCTGTCCTCATCGAAATAGATATGGGCGTGGTAGCTCTTGATGTCGGTGTAGGCGCGCGGGGCGGTGGGCAACGTGGCCTCGCCGGGGCGCACGCTGGCCGGGCGCGGGGTCGGTTCGCTGGCCGTGGCCTGGCCCCAGGGGCTGCGGCCCTTGGGCGCTGGCGGAACGATGGCGCGGAAGCCAGGTCGCCCGGGTTCGGTGGTGTTCACGGCGCTGCCGACGCGCGCGGCGGCGGTGGCGGTGGACGCGCTGGCCAGGCCGCCGGCGGCCAGGCCGGCCGACGCGATCAGGCGCCGGCGGGCGGGCGAGAGCAGGTCGGCCCAGTGGGCGTCATCGTCGCCTGCGTCGGTGAGGGGATGCGGGTCCGGGTGCATGAGGGGCTCCGTGGCGGCATTGTGGGGGCAGGCGTCCACGCTCGGGCAGGGCTGCCGGTGGCGTCCAATAAGCAGCCGGCATCACTTCATGCACGGCTGCCTTCGTCGCCTTGAGCGCGACCGAACGGCGGGCTAGGGTGCAGGTCTACTGCCCCGGAGCCCGCCATGGCCTCGCCTGATGCCGACACCCTGCGCAAGCGCGCCAGCTTCCGCCAGTTGCATGCAGCAGGATGCTTCGTGCTGCCCAATCCGTGGGACGTGGGCAGTGCGCGCTATCTGCAACGGCAGGGCTTCCAGGCCCTGGCCACGACCAGTGCCGGCTGCGCCTGGAGTGAGGGGCGGCCGGACGGCGCGGTATCGCTGCAGGCCACGCTGGAGCACCTGCGACTGATGGCGGCGGCGACCCCGTTGCCGTTGAATGCCGACTTCGGTGATGGTTTCGGCGCTACGCCACAGGCGGTGGAGGAGGCGGTAGCCGCGGCGCTCGCTACCGGCATCGCGGCGTTGTCGATCGAGGACGCCAGCGGCCTGGCCGATGCACCACTGAGGCCCATCGAGCAGGCGGTCGAGCGATTGCGAGCGGCGCGTGCGGCCATCGACCGCGCGGGCGGCGACGTGCTGCTGGTCGGGCGAGCGGAGAACTTCTTCGTGGGCGTACCGGATCTGCAGGACACCCTGCGGCGCCTGCGTGCCTACGCCGAGGCCGGTGCCGATGTGCTGTATGCACCGGGCATCAGTACGCGCGAGCAGATCAGTGCGGTGGTCGCCGCCGCGGGCTCCAAGCCGGTGAACCTGCTGGTCGCTGGCCCCACAGCACTGAGCCTGCAGGACATCGCCGCACTTGGCGTTCGCCGGGTCAGCCTGGGCGGTGCGCTGGCGCGTGCCGCGTGGGCTGGGCTGATGCAGGCGACCCAGCCGATCGTGCAGGACGGACGCTTTAATGGCCTGCAGCAGGCGGCGTCCGGGGCTGCCTTGAACGCGTTGTTCCAGTAGCCCCGCGCCCTGCATGACGGGAAGGGCCGGCGACTACAACGCCTCGATCTCCCGCTTGGGCAGGATCACGCCGGGTTCCAGCGCTGGCAGCAGTTGGCGAAGCAGGCGCGGATTGTCCTGCAGCCCCGTGCCGTCCAGATACGTCCACCCGGAACCGCCAATGCGGCGCACGGCCACCATGAACGTGGTGCTGCGCATCGGGGTTTCACGCACCCGTACCAGGGATTGGCGTGGCACGAAGCAGACTTCTTCCTCCCCGGCCGCATAGGTCCGGGTCGGCACACCGACGTCTTCGCTGATGACCACCACGCCGCCGCTGTGCTGCTTCTTCAACGCATCGCGGGTGATCGCCTGGAAGGCCTCATCGCCGCCGGCCAGCCGCTTGAGGCTGGGATGCGTGCGCTCGATGAGGAAGTCCGCGTCGCCGCGGGCGTAGGCAGTCATCAGGGCGCGCACATCTTCGCGCAGGGCCTTCGCGTCACTGGGACTGAGTTCACCCGCGAAGGCGGATGGCAGCAACAGCGACAGCAGCAGCGTCAGTATCGTCAGGGGCAGGCGTCGATCCATGTCCGGATGTCCCACAGGGCATCGTTGCACTATACGTTGGACGCGAAAACAGCGTCCCACCGGTGGCGCTGGTTTCCCAGGAATCGCTACTTACCATTGGTAGGTATCGATTCCTGGAGATCCCCATGCACAGCCTCATTGTCATCGCCCACCCTGAGCCCGTTTCGCTGACCCACGCGATGGCGCGTCGCATCGGTGATGCCATTGCCGCGGCCGACACCGGCAACACCGTGGCCTATGCCGACCTGATGGCCGAAGGCTTCGATCCGCGCTTCAACCCGCAGGACCAGGCGTTGTTCCGCAGCACCGGCGCGGTACCGGCCGATGTCGCTGCCGAGCACGCGCGGCTGGATGCCACCGATACGCTGGTGCTGGTGTTCCCGTTGTACTGGTGGTCGTTCCCGGCGCTGCTGAAAGGCTGGATCGACCGTGTGTTCACCAACGATTGGGCCTACGCACAGGATGCGCAGGGCAGGCTGGTGAAGAAGCTGCAGCGCCTGAATGTGCATCTGGTCGGCTTGGGCGGCGCCGACGCAGCCATGGTCGAACGTCGTGGCTACGACGCGGCAATGAGGACGCAGATCGACATGGGCATCTTCGACTATTGCGGCGCACGCGTGCTGTCGTCCCACCTGCTGCTGGACGCCGATACCGGTGCCGCTGAAGCGCATCTACAGACCGCGCTGGCGATCGGCCGTAAAATTGGTGTTCCAATGCGCTGATCGCCGTGCTCCGCCGATGCCCGCCAACGCCACCCCCACGCGCCGCCGAATGACCCGGGAGCAACGCACCCGCCAGTTGCTGGATGTGGCCTGGGCACTGGTCCGCGAAGAAGGTACCGGAGCGTTGACGCTGGGGCGGCTGGCCGAAGCGGCGGGCGTGACCAAGCCTGTGGCCTACGATCACTTCGTGACCCGCAATGGCTTGCTGGCGGCGCTCTACGATGACTATGACGGACGCCAGACCGTGGTCTTCCACGAGCGCATCGGTCGCGCCCGGGCGCAGCTGGTCGATCGGGCGGCGGCCATCGCCTCCGGCTACATCGACTGCGTCCTCAGCCAGGGCAGTGAAGTGCAAGGCATCCTCGCCGCGCTGGTGGGGGCGCCGGAACTGCATGAGGTGCGGCGGCGCTACCAGCAGGATTTCATCGACAACTGCCAGGTCTGGCTGGGCCCGTTCGCCGCCGACGGCACGGTGTCGCTGGCGGGGCGCTGGGCCATCCTCGGTGCGGCTGAAGCCCTTTCAGAGGGTGTGGCTGCCGGCGCGCTGGACAAGGCCGGTGCCGTGGCCGAGCTGCAGCGGCTGATCGTGGCGACGGTCAAGCGGCGCTGAGCCGCACGAGCGGTCAGCCGCCGGCCAGGGCGGCGAATCCCGCGGCCAGCTGGTCGCGCACCAGTGCGTCGCGCGCGTCGCGGCTTGCAGAGCCCAGCACCACGGTGATCAGCCGTACCGGCTGGTCCCGCCCGGATACTGGCCGGCACGCGGTGGCGGCCAGGCAGAAGCCTGCGGCCTGGGTGTAGCCGGTCTTCAAGCCGTCCACGCCGTCTTCGCCGAGCAGGGCGTTCTGGTTGCTGCGGTTGAAGCTGCCATGGGCGAACGCGCGCTGCGCGGTGATCGCCAGGATCTGCGGATGGTCGTTCAACAGGCGGGCGGCCAGCACCGCCATGTCGCGCGCGCTGGAGACATGGTGCGGTGTGGTGATGCCGGACACGCTGGCAAACCAGGTGCTGCGCAGCCCGAGCTGGCGTGCGTGCCGGTTCATGCGTTCCAGGAATGCGGCCTGCGATCCGTCCAGGTGACGCGCGATCGCCAATGCAGCGTCATTGCCGGAAACCACCATCAACCCTTCCAGCAGGCGTGCCAGAGTGATTGTCTCGCCGGGCACCAGGCCCATGCGCGTTTCATCATCGGCCACGGCATGCACATCGTCGGCGGCGATGGTGACCGGGTCGTCCCACGAGCGTCCGTTCTCTTCGACGCACGCATAGGCGGCGTAGGCGGTCATCAGCTTGGTCAGCGATGCCGGTTGCCGCGCGGTTTCAGCGTTGTGCTGGTGGATCACCGCGGAGGTCGCCGCTTCCAGGGTGATGGACGAAATCGGTAGGGGGGCGGGCGCAGCAGACGGCATGGCGGGCGGAGATGGCAGCGACGGTCAGCAAGAATAGTTCGTGCCGGCTGCACGAAGCCGCACTGCCGGAGCGCTGCAGCGTCCACGGCAACGCCCGGTTGCGCCCGGGCTGGGGTCGAGGCAGCCTGCGCACATGCAATCGGATATCCGCATCGACGGTCGTGTCTTCACCTACGTCTTCCCGTGTGCGTGGGAGGACTACGCGAAGATCGGCTTTTCACGTGATCCGCTCGGACGCATCAGCGCATTGCATCGGCGATGGTTCGAGTTCTTCGACCTCGATGCCGGTGCGCTGGTGGAAGCGGAGGGCGAGCGCGATGCACGTGATCTGGAGCTGCAGCTGCGTTCGCCGTTCAAGGCGCACCGCGCACCGGCACCGATGACGATCCAGCACAAGGCTGGGGGTCGTACTGAATGGGTACGTGGTGCCAACCAGGCCTTGTCGCTGGCAATTGCTGCGTTGGGTGAACAAGGCTATCGCTGTTACCCGCTGAAGGCATGGCTGCAGGCGGCGCTGCGCCTGCGCATGGACCGGCTGCACGACTGGGCTGTGGTGCAGCTTCCGGAAGAAGAAGGCCTGCGGATTCCCGGTGGCCCCGGTGAGGGCGTGCTGCGTGACACGCTCGACGGTTGCCGGGCACTGGATATCGATCCAATGCCCTGGCTGCCTGAATACGTCCAACGCTGGTACACAGGTTGAGCCGCGTTCAACGGGTCCTCGGCTGCTGAACCGGCGCGGCCGGTTGCGCCGCGCACGCAGGGGAGGCGGTGGACGGGCTGGCCAGCTGGCGTGCCAGCTCGGCGTTGGCCACATGGCCGTGCAGGAACAACAGGCTGCCGAAGATGTTCATGAGCGTGCCTCCACTTGAGTGGATTGCACGATACGGGCAGCATGGAAGCGCAAAAAGAGACATTTCCGCAAGCATGCCTTGAGAGGAATTCAAGCCTGATGTCCCGTCCGCCCCTTCATGCCCTGCAGGGATTCGTGGCCGCCGCGCGGCTGGGCAACCTGTCACGGGCAGCGGCGTCGATGAATCTGACCGTCAGTGCGCTCAGCCATCAGATGCGCCAGCTGGAAGAGCGGCTCGGGCAGCCACTGCTGGTCCGCCAACCGCGTGGCGTCGCCCTCACCCTGGAGGGGCAGCGCCTGCTCGACCAGGTCGGCCCGCATCTGGATGCGATCAACGAAGCTTTCCAGCCCTATGCGGCCCGCGCCGAGCACGTGCTGACGATCAGTGCGGTGCCGTCGATGGCGTCGGCGTGGCTGGTGCCGCGCTTGGGTCACTTCGTGGCTGAGCACCCACAGATCGAGATCAACCTGCAGTCGAGTGAGCGCCTGATTGATTTCGAGCGGCAGCGCCAGTTCGACGCCGCGCTGCGGCTGGGTAGCGGGCAGTGGCCGGGCCTGGTGGTTGAGCCGCTGTTCGACGAGTGGCTGCTGCCGATGGCGAGCCCGGCGCTGATCGAACGCATGGCAGGGATCGACCGGGTGCCACTGAACCAGTGGCCACTGCTGGGGGACCCCGATGGTGCGTGGGGGGCCTGGTTCGCGTTGAGCGGGCAGACCCCGCCGTCGCGCTTCGTAGCGGTGCTGGATGATTCGGAGGCACACCACCGTGCGGCGCTGGACGGGGTGGGCGTGGCGCTGGGGCGGGTGACGCGGGCGCGTTTGTTGCTGGATTCCGGCCAACTGGTTGCGCTGTCCAACCTGCGCCTGAAAACCGCCTGGCCGCATTGGCTGGTCTACCCGCAGCGTTCGGCCCGCCACCGCGGCTTTCTTGCCTTCCGCGACTGGCTGCACGCGCAGGCTGCCGAACACGTGCGGCACATGGCGGACGCTACACTCATCGCACCAGCGTGACCGCCTGCCCGCCACGCGCGAATGCCTCTTCCAGCAGCGAGCCGGCCTTGATCGCCTGCACTTCCTTGAACAGCGCCTGCAGCGCGTCGGCGGGGCGCGATGCCGGCGCCGCCACCGCCTGCTGGATCGCGGTGAAACGGTCGGCCAGCACGCGGTGGCCGGGATGCGCCCGCGCCCATGCTTGCAGCGGCTGGCGCACGCCGGCGGCGGCATCCAGGCGCTGCAGATCGAACAGGGTGATCGCAGCCGCCGACGTCTCGGCCCGTTCGATCGTGGCGTGGCGCAGTTCGCGGCTGAGAAACAGGTCGTAGGCTGCACCGCGGCCCACCGCGATGCGCAGCCCCTCGCGGTCGAGGTCGGTCACCTGCTGCGCGGGACTGTCCTCGCGCACCAGATAGGTGCCTTCGATCTCCACGTACGGAGCACTGAAGGCGATGCGGTCGGCGCGTGCCGGATCGATGGCCAGGAAGGCCAGATCCCAGCTGTCTTCGCCTGCCGCAGCGACCACCGAGGCTGCGGCATCGTGACAGGTGAAGCGTGCCTGCACACCCAGGCGCTGCGCCAATGTCGTGGCCAGCTCCACCGACGGTCCGCGCGGTGAGTGCGCATCGCCCTGCGCCAGCACCGGGTTGCCCAGGTTGATCGCCACGCGCAGGAAACCCTGCGGTGCCAGCGCACTTTGGTGATCGGCCAGGGACATGCAGGACTCCGCGAGGAAAGGGGCACCCAGCATGCCAGCACTGCCCTGCAAGGGGCGTCATGCTGCACGACTGCAGGATGGCCTACCTTCCGTTTGCCGACGAGGCCGCAGGTGTGGGCATGGACTTGGAGGTGAGCCTGGAGCGTGCACTGCGAGCGGGAGCTGAGCTGCGCTTCGGACCGGTCGACGCGGGCGACTGGCGCGTGGCCGAGCCCACGCTCGGCTGCTGTTGGCCCAGCCGCCCAAGCTCAGCCGAGCATGGGCTCGGCTCTACAAGGTCGCGGCGCGTGAGCGCTGCAGCCAGTCGTTGATCGCCGGATCGAGCCGCAGGTCGTCCGGCAGCTGCATGCCGAAGCCTTGCTGCAGCACGTCGCGCACGTCGGCAACATCCTGCAGCGGACGCTTGTCCGGTGCCTGGCCGGGGCGGTACTCGGTGTAGTTGCCGCTGCCGATGGTGCGTCGCCAGTCCGGCCCGGTCAGCGACGCGCGCAGCTGGCCAGGGAAGCTGGAGTCGGGATGGGTGCACACGTACCAGTTGCCCACCACGTTGTCGATCGGTGCCGGCACGTGCAGGTCGAAACGGTACATCGCCCGCCAGCCGTCAGCGGATTCGGCGGACAGCACGAAATCCCCCTCGCCGGGCAGCCGCTGCAGCAGATAGCGTTCGTGCGGCGTGGCTTGCGGTTGCGGATCATGCAGCCGCAGCGGCACGGTCGGGGTCAGGCTGCCGAAACCGGCATCCACCAGCCAGTCATCGCCGTCCACCTGCACGCGCAGCAGCAGGTGGGTCCGTGCGGTCAGTTCGCCGTCCTGGGCAGCCAGCAGCACGCGCGCGCTCAATGGCTGTGCATCGAAGCCCAGCGCCTGCAGCAGCGCCAGCAGGCCGCCGTTGAGTTCGAAGCAGTAGCCGCCACGACGGTCGTCGAGCAGCTTGCGCTGCACGCTGTCCAGGTCGATCGGTACCGCATCGCGCAGCAGGCAGCTGAGGGTCTCGAACGGCAGCACTGCGTTGTGACGCTGCTGCAGCAGGGTCAGCCCGGCCAGCGTCAGCGGTGGCGGGGCATCCAGCTGCAGGCGCTGCAGGTAGCGGGGGACATCGAGCGTCGTCATGGCGGCACCGGGCGGGAGGGGAGGTCCACTGTGCTCCCCCAACCGGGGTTGAGGTCAAGGGCGCTGGTCGTGTCACGCCAGCGTCGCCTGCACCCGGTACAAAGGCCGCGTCCGCCCGTCACCGCTGGGCCAGGACGACGAAAGTTCTAAAGTTGCCTTGAATCCGGCCGATACAGGTGCGTCCTTCTGCCTGGAGTCTGTCATGTCGGCCGTTGTCCCCCACCTCCGGTCCCTGCGCACGCGGCTTGCGGCGCTGCGCCCGGCGTCTTCCGGCCTGCTGCTGTGGCTGCAACCGCATCGGCTGAGCGTAGCCAACAAGCTCAAGGCGACCTTGTGGGTCTGTGGCCTGGGACTGGTCGCAATTGCCGCCGCCTATGCCTGGACCGGGCATGCCAGCACGCAGGCTGCGCGCAGCCAGGCCAGCTACCAGCGCGGCAGTGATCTGGCCGCGCGCCTGGCCACGCGGGTGGCCGAAGCGCGCCGCCTGCAGATCCAGTATGCACGCAGTTTCGATGATGCCGACCGCGCGCAGCTGCTGGCCACGCAAAAGGCGCTGCAGGACGATCTGCAGGCCCTGCGCACGATGCCGATGGATGCCGGCCGGCGCAAGGCCCTGCAGGCGCTGACCGAAGCTGCAGACGCGTTCTCGCAGGGTGTTGCCGCCCTGTTCGAACGGGTCGACGAGATGGGCCGTGGTGAGGCCGGCCTCGCCGCGCAGCTGCAACAGGCTGCAGACACGCTGCAGGGGCAGGTGGATGCGCAGCAGCGGGATGCGCTGGCGTTGTCCCTGCAGAAGATGCGGCGGCAGGAGGCCCTGCTGCTGCTCGACGGTGATTCCACCCACGCCGACCGCGCCAGCGAAGAAAAGCTGCCGTTCGATCTCGCGCTGGCGGGCCTGCCCGCGGATGCGCAGGTCACCCTGCGCACCGGGATGGATGCGTATCAGGCCGCATTGCTGGGGTATACCGCGGCCCGCGTCGGCCTGGATGTGGAAGCGCAGTCGCTGCTGGATACCGCCGCGGGCGTAGCGCCTGCGCTGGCCGCATTCCAGCAGGCACAGGTGGCGGCGCTGGCCGGGGCGCAGGCACGCCAGCAGGCCGGCGCGCGCACCATGAGCGTGCTGTTCGCACTGACCCTGCTGCTGGTGGCCGGCGTGCTGATCACCAGCCTGGTCCTGGTGCTGCGTGCGGTGCGCCAGCCGATCCAGGACACCCTGCGCTTCGCCAGCGACATCGCTGACGACCGCTTGGACACCACCCTGCGCGTCTACAACGCCAACGACGAGATCGGCCAGCTGGCGCAGCGCCTGGTCGACATGCAGCAGCGCCTGCGCGCGCGTATCGAGACCGAGCGTGCCGTGGCGCGCGGCAACACCCGGGTGCGCCAGGCATTGGACAGTGCACAGACCGGTTTGATGGTGATCGATGCGGAAGGGCAGGTCGCCTACGCCAACCCGGCATTGCTGCAGCTGCTTGACCTGCGGAACGAAGCGCTGGTGGGCAGCGACGCGGTACGCCTGCATCCGGCGTTGGCCAGCCTGGCCGGCGTGCGCCAGCGCGAAGAGCGCGAGATCGGCCATGCCGGCACGCGTTACCAGCTGATTGCCAACCCCGTCATCGATGAAGGGCAATTCCTCGGCGTAGCGGTGGAATGGCGCAGTCGTGCGCTGGAGACCCTGCTGGAAACCGAGGTCGCTGCCCTGGTCGATGCTGCAGCACACGGCGACCTGCACGGTCGCATCGCGCTGGAGGGCAAGCAGGGCTTCGTGCGCACGTTGTCGACCAGCATCAACCGCCTGCTGGCGACGTTTGAAACCAACCTCGGCGACCTGCAGGCATTGCTGGCTGCGCTGGCCCGTGGTGACCTCAGCGTGCGCATGGAGGGTGAGCTGCAGGGCGTGTTCGCGCGCATGCGCGATGATGCCAACGCGACGGTCGCGCAGCTGGGCCGCATCGTCACCCGCATCCAGCACGCCACCTCCAGTCTCGATACCGGCGTTGGCGAGATCGTTGCCGGCCATCATGATCTGTCTCAGCGCACCGAGCAGCAGGCCGCCAACCTGGAAGAGACCGCCGCTTCCATGCACGAACTGACCGATACGGTCGGTCGCAATGCTGATGCCGCAGGCCGTGCCGACGCGCTGGTCAAGGGTGCGGCTGCGGTGGCGCAGCGCGGCGGCGAGGCTGTCGGCCAGGTGGTGGCGACCATGCAGGGCATCAGCGAGGCATCGCGGCGGATCGGCGACATTACCCAGCTGATCGACGGCATCGCCTTCCAGACCAACATCCTGGCGCTGAATGCGGCGGTGGAAGCGGCGCGTGCCGGTGAGCAGGGCCGCAGTTTCGCCGTGGTAGCCGCGGAAGTGCGCCTGCTTGCACAACGCAGCGCAGAGGCGGCCAAGCAGATCAAGGGCCTGATCGAGGATTCGGTGGCGCGTGTGGGAGAGGGCAACCAGCAGGCCGAACAGGCCGGCACCACGATGGGCGAGATCGTCGGCAGCGTGCAGCAGCTGGCCGAGCTGCTGGCGGGTATCCGCAGTGCGTCGCAGGACCAGCATGCCGGCATCGCACAGGTGAACCAGACCATCGTGCAGATGGAAGCCAGTACCCAACGCAACGCCAGCCTGGTGGAAGAGGCCGGTGCCTCCACGGCGCAGATGCAGGTCCAGGTGCGTGCCCTGGCCGACGCGGTGGGCGCGTTCCGGTTGCAGTCGATGCCGCAGGCGCGCGCCGCCGCGGCCTAGTCAGCCGAGCGTAGGCTCGGCGCTACATCGGCTGCAGGAACACTGTAGAGCCGAGCCCATGCTCGGCTCACACCAGCGTTCGGCGGCAGGAATCAATACACGTCGCGGCGGTAGCGCCCGTTTTCCAGCAGCATTTCCACCGCTTCATCGCCCAGCGCCGTTCGCAGCACCTGATCCACGCCTTCGGCCATGCCCTGCAACGACCCACAGACATGGATCACCGCACCGCGCCGCATCCAGTCGCGCAGCGTTCCGGTGGCCGCCTGCAGGCGATCCTGCACATAACCGCCGTCGCCATCGCGCGAGAACGCCAGGTCCACCCGCGCGAGATGGCCATCGGCCTGCCACGCTTCGATCTCGTCGGCGAACAGGAAATCGAGTGCACGCTGGCGCTCGCCGAACAACAGCCAGTGCCCGTGTTCGCCTGCACGGGCGGCTTCGCGCAACAGGCTGCGCAGGCCGGCGATGCCGGTGCCGTTGCCGATCAGCACCATCGGCGCGCCAATGACACGATGGAAACCGGGGTTGCGATGCACGCGGGCGACGATGCCGGCACCGATCGGCGCATGCAACGACAGCCAGCCCGAGCCCAGCCCGGCTCGACCGGAGGCGTCATGCACCAGCCGCACCACCAGCTCCACCACGCCATCATCCGTGCAGGAGGCGATCGAATACTCGCGGCTGGGCAGCAGCGGCAGCCCGGCCAGCCACAGGCAGGCATCCTGCACTGCCAGCGCGGCATCGGCCTCCGGCAGCTCGCGTTCGCTGGCCAGCGCCAGCAGCGTGCGCGGATGGCCATCGACCAGCAGGGGCTGCAGCGGATCCAGCCCATGCGCCTTCAACACGGCACCGGCATGCTGCGCATTGTGGCGGGGCGCGATGTGCAGGATGTCACCGGCCTGCCACTGCACGTCGGCCGGTGCGGCAAGACGGATACGCCAGATCGCTCCGCCGACGCTGCCAGGGTTGAGGCGGTCACGGCCGAGCAGGCGCCACTCATGCATCTGCGTAGCCGCAGGCAGCACGCTGTCATCGGTGACGATGCCGGTGAGCGCACCCAGCTCCTGCTGCCACCGGCGCAGCGCGGGGACCGAGGCGGCATCGACGTCGACGCGCTCGAACAGTGCACGCGCGCCGTTTCCGATCAACCAGCCATCGACCCGGCGGCCGAAGCCGCAGTAGTGCGGGTACTGGCGGTCACCCAGCGCGAGCAGGCCGAACTGCAGGCCCGAAAGGTCCAGCGCTTGTGCAAGCAACTGCCGCGCTGCGCGCCGTGCGGCGTCGGGCGGCTCGCCGTCGCCGAAGGTGCTCAGCACGAACAGCGCGCTCGATGCACGCAGCAGGAGCGCGGCATCGATGCGCGCCAGCGGCAGCACCTGCACCGCATGGCCGGCCGCCTGCAGCTGGGCCGCCGCGCGCCACGCCAGCTGTTCGCCCAGTCCGCTCTGGCTGGCATGCACCACCAGCCACGCTGCGTTGCCGGCGTCGCTGGCCGGCATCGGTAGCGCCTGGCGCAGCCCGCGCGCGGCACGCTGGCTGCGGCGGCGGTCCAGGTACAGCATCCAGCCGGTGATGAAGAACAGGCTCATGCCCAGGCTGCTGAGCATCACCACCACGCGTCCGGGTACACCGAAGTAGCTGCCCGAATGCAGCGCGAACACGCTGGTGGCCAGCTGTCCGCCCGCGCCCTGGCGTGCGTACGGGCGGGCATCGAGAACCGCACCGCTGGCCGGATCGAGCTGCAGCAGGTCATGCGCACGATCGTGGTGGCCGCCGCGCTGCGACGGATCACCGGCCATCACCCGCACGTTCAGCGCCTGCCCGGGCTTCTCCGGCAGGCGCAGGTCAATGAAGCCGGCGCGCACGCCCGGCACCGCGTACAGCGTGGCTTCAATGCGGTGCAGGTCCAGCGATGCATCGGTGGCAACCTGGTGCTTGGCCGCCGGTGGGACGCCCAGCAGCGTGCTGGCCGCGCTGCGATACCCGTCGAACGACCACCACAGGCCGGTCAGCGCACTCATCAGGTAGATCAGCAGCACCCAGGTGCCGACGACCGAGTGCAGGCTCCACAGGAAGCCGCGCCCGCTGCGTTTCCACTCCACTGCCAGCCAGCTGCGCCAGTGCCACCAGCGTCGTGGCCAGCGCAGGTAGAGTCCGGACAGGGTGAAGAACAGCAGGGCGATGGCACAGCTGCCGGTGATCCACTTGCCGCGTTCGCCCGCGGCAAGGTGGCGATGCAGGTCCTCGACGAAGTCGAAGAACGCCTGGCCGCGCAGGGCGCTGAAGCGCTCACCGCTGTACGGGTCGAAGTACACCCAGTGGTCCTTGCCGCCGGCAAAGCGCGCGACCGACGGCCGCTGTCCGGTGGCATCGATACGCAGGCGTTGCAGGGGGCGTTCGCTGCCGGCCTGCAGCAGCGGCACCAGTTCACTGAGTGCAAGGGGATGCTGTCCGTCGGCATGGTGCTCGGCGATCTCGGCAAAGCCGGGATTGGCGGCGCGCAGCAGCTCGTCCTCGAAGGACAGCACGGCGCCGCTGAGGCCCATCACGGCCAGGACGGCACCGGCGGTAATGCCCAGCAGCCAATGCAGTTGGAACAGGACGTTCTTGAACATCGAAGGAGAGGGGCCCGGGAGGCTGCCGCCCGCATCCTGCGCAACAGCAAATGAGAATTAGTCGCGGAATTCTCCGTGGCGCGTTGGCTGCGGTCAAGCTGGAGGTACCGGCCGGGCGGCACCCGGCACCCGCGGTAGTGCCGGCCGCTGGCCGGCAACCTCAGAAGCAACAGCCGAAGCAACAGCGGGTTTCCTGTGAGGAGGCGGGGTGGGTCCGGTTGCGGGGGACGGCGCAAGTACGTCCCTGTAGCCTTGGTCACGGCATCCATGCCGCGGACACCCCCTCAACCGGACCCACCCCGCCTTCGACAGTTTCCTGCGATCTGTCGGAACGGCGTTCTGCTTTGGTGGGTGCCGACCGTTGGTCGGCACGGGGTCTGATTCCGTTCTGAATATCGATATCTGACAGATGTGTCGACCAAGGTCGACACCTACCAACAGCCGCGAAGATCTGTCAGAGGTGGGGCGGTGTCGGAGTGCGGGGTGTCAGCCGCATGGATGCGGCTGCCAAGCTTACAGGGACGTACTTGCAGCGTCCCCGCACTCCGACACCGCCCCGCCAACCCACGGAATGCCCGCTTTGGCTTTGGCTGTTGCCGTTGCATTGAGCAGGGTGCAGGGCTGCAAGCCCTGCAAAAAACACCCTCACTTCGCCCAGCCGTCGATCTCGCCGTGGGCAAACGGCCCCAGCTTCGCCTTCACCAGCCGTCCCTGTGCATCGAACAACACGCTGTAGGGCAGCAGGCCTTGCGCGTTGCCGAGCTGCACGCTGGCATCGCGCGGGCCCGGTGTCTCGATCACGATCGGGTAGTCCACCGGCACCTGCTGCAGGAAACCGCGCACGTCGTCCGTGGTGTCCAGCGCCAGACCCAGCACCTGCACACCGTTGTCGCCCTGGGCATCGGCGAAGCGCGCCAGTTCGGGCATCTCTTCCACGCAGGGCGCACACCAGCTGGCCCAGACGTTGATCAGCAGCGGCCGGCCGGCGAAGTGATCGCGCAGGACCAATGGCTGACCCGCCAGGTCCGGCAGTGTCAGCGCGGGCAACTGATCGCCCACCTGCAGCGTGGGCTTCATGGCCGTCGCCCTGGAAGCCGTCGCTGGCGCGGCAGGTGATGATGGGCCGGGGGCCAGGCGGTGCCCGGCCCACAGGCCGAGGCCGGCGGCCAGCACCGCTGTCCACAGCAGCGCTGGCCGTTGCCACTTCATCGTGCGGTGCGCAGCAGCGCTTCCTCGACCACCGCCTGGGTCAGCAGGGTCGGCAGCACGGTCGGCGGCGCGCCGGGGCCGTACACCACGTACAGCGGTACGCCCACCGCCTTGTGCTCTTCCAGGAACGTGGTGATCTGCGGGTCGACGTTGGTGTAGTCACCGCGCATGTACACCGCATTGGTGCGCTTGAGCAGTTCCTTGAACTCCGGCCGTGACAGCACCGCACGTTCGTTGGCCTTGCAGCTCACGCACCAGTCGGCGGTCATGTTGACGAACACCACGCGGTTGTCGGCGCGCAGGCGGTCCAGCAGCTGCGGCGAATACTCGACCACGTTGTCGCTGGCGGCCTGTGCGGCCCTCGCCGGCGCTGCCAGCTGGGTCACGCCCCAGGCCGGAACCAGTGCACCGATCGCCAGCAGCACGCCGAGCAGCGTCCCCGCACGCGAGCCGGTCCAGCGGTTGCGTTCAAACAGCCACAGGCCGAACGCGAACAGCAGCAGGCCACCCAGCACCAGCGCCATGCCGTCCACGCCGCGCTGCTTGCCCAGCACCCACAGCAGCCACAGCGCAGTGGCGTACATCGGGAAGGCCAGCACGTGCTTGAGCGTTTCCATCCACGGGCCGGGCTTGGGCAGGCGGCGTGCCAGCGCTGGCACGAAGCCGATCAGCAGGAACGGCAGCGCCAGGCCCAGGCCGAGGAACAGGAACACGGTCATCGCCTTCAGCGGCGGGGCAATGAAGGCGTAGGCGATCGCACCGCCCATGAACGGGCCGACGCAGGCACTGCCGACCACGCAGGCCAGCGCACCGGTGAAGAAGTCACCGGCCGGGCCGCTGCGGCTGGCCAGCGACTGGCCAAGGTTGCCGATGCCGCCGCCGAGGGTGAACACGCCGGACAGGCTCAGGCCCACCGCGAACATGATGTAGGCCAGTGCCGCCACCACGCCCGGGTGCTGCAACTGGAAGCCGATGCCGACGGCGTTGCCGATCGCGCGCAGGCTGACCATCAATGCGCCGATCACGGCGAACGCGACCAGCACGCCCAACGTGTACCAGAGCGCGTGGCTGCGCGCGCGCTCGGGGCTTTCGCCGCTCTGTGCCAGGCTCAGCACCTTCAGCGATAGGATCGGCAGCACGCAGGGCATCAGGTTCAGCACCAGTCCACCGGCCAGCGCCAGCAGCAGCACCCAGACGAACGAACGGTCCGGGTTCGGGGTGGTCGCCGGCGGACGCGTGCGAAGCGCATTGTCACCACGCGCGTCGGTGGCGAACGCGTTGCCTGCGCCCTGGCCGCCCGTGGCGGCGGGAGTGGCGTTGCCGTCGTTGGGTACGGTCGGCAGCAGGCGCAGCGGTACGCCATTGGCGGATTCACGCGGCGCACCGGCAGCGCCCAGCGCATTGACGGCTTCCTCGCGCACTGGCGCCTGGCCGGTGCCGGCGGTGAGCTTGCCGGCCGGAATCGACAGCTTCACCCGACGGGTCATCGGCGGGTAGCAGATACCATCGGTCTGGCAGCCCTGGAAGGTCACCACCAGGGTGCTGTCGACCGCATCAGTAACAGTGCGGCGCAGCGGCAGCGGCACTTCCACCTGGTTGAAGTACACCGAGACATCGCCGAAGTGCTCGTCGCGATGCGACTGCGCGGCCGGCCAGCGCGGCTTGTCGGCGAGCACGCCGGCGCTGCCTTCCAGCTTCAGCGAAGTGCGGTCGCGGTACAGGTAGTAGCCGGGTGCCGGGCTGAAGCGCAGCAGCAGGGTGTTGCCGTCGCTGGCGATGGCATCGAAGCCGAACGCCTGTTCCGACGGCAGCGGCAGCGCCTGGCTGTTGTTGGCCGCGCCCGGCAGGCGCAGGCCACCGCTGTTGCCGGCACCGGCCAGCGGGTTGTTGAACGGACTGGCGGCACCGGTACGCGCGGCAGGCACCGCGGCCGCCGCACCGGCACCCGGCAGGGTGACCTGCACCACGCGCTTCTGCGGCGGGTAGCAGACGCCGGCATCGGCGCAGCCCTGGTAGCGGACTTCCAGGCTGATGGTGCCGGCGGCGTCCGTCGGCGTGCCGGGCAGGGTGGCCTGCAGGCGCTCGCGATAGGTTTCGACCTCGCCGAAGAAATCATCGTGGTGCCTGTCACCCTTGGGCATCTGCAGCGTGCCGGCATTGAATGCCGGATCCGCCTTGACGCTGGTGCGGTGGCGATACAGGTAGTAGCCCGGTGCGATCTTGAACTGCAGTTGCACCTGGCCCCGTTCGGGGGCCGTGGCGGTCAGCGCGAACGCCTGGTCCACCGGCAGCAGGTCCTTCTCATCCAGGGCCAAGGCGGGCAGCGAGAGCCACAACAGGGCGCACAAGGCAGCGCCACGCGCAAACAGAGTCTTCAATCAGTGTCCTCCCGGGTCTGTGCCCGGATCCAGTCCAGATACGCCGGCAGGCCGGCCCGGGTTTCGACCGCGATGCACTCCGGGAGTTCATACGGATGCAGTTCGACGATCCGGGCGATTGCGTCATCGATGCGGCTCGCGGTGGTCTTTACCAGCAGCTGCAGCTCGGCATCGGTGGTCACCTCGCCCTGCCAGCGGTAGGTGGACTGCGCGCCATCAAGGCGGGTCACGCACGCGGCCAGGCGTTCGCCGACCAGCGCGTGCGCAATGCGCTCGGCACTGGCCCGGTCCGGGCAGGTGGTCAACAGCAGCAGGACGGGATCGACGATCGGCATGACCGCCGAGTATAGGGCCGCCGCCGGGTCAGGGCCCGGCGGCGGCAGTGGACCGCTGCGTTGCGCGGTCAGTTGGCCAGCTGGCAGGTGGCTGGCTTGGCCGAGGTGAACAGGGCCGGGGTCGCCCACTCGGGGTGATCGATGAACGGGTTGCGATTGCCCTGGAAGCTGTAGACCACGTCATTGCGGGCACGCTCGGCATCATCCGGCGGATCGGACAGGTGCCAGTCGATCAGCGTCGACAGCAGGCCCATGTAGGCCGGCGAACTGCTGGTCTTGACGATCTTGCTGCGGTCGTCGGTCAGCTCCAGGTCCGGCTCGGACTGACCGGTGGCCGCATCCTTGCCACCCTCATAGCGGATCGCCATGTACATCACCGCACGCGCCATGTCGCCCTTGCGCTTGCCCCACACCTCGAAGGTGCCGGTGTTGCCGTCCGGCGTGCGCACCCAGTTGGAGTTGCCCGGGTAGCCGCCGCTGCCGCCGCCCTGCCCATTGTTGGCTTCGGTGGCACGCTCGCCGCAGCTGGCATCGCACTTGGCGAACGGCTTGTTGCCACGGTCGGCGTTCCACTGCGCGTCGGTCAGGTACAGCATGTGGGTGTCGGTGTACGGCGCGTAGGGCAGGCCCTTGTCACCGGTGGTGGTGGCAAAGCCCAGCGAGTTCGGCCAAGTGTGCTCGCGGTTGTAGGTCAGGCCGCTGCCGGTGCCCGCACGATCACTGACCTTGGCGTAGCTGCGGTTGCGGTACGCATCGAGGATGCGGTTCGGGTTGTTCGGATCCTCGTCGGCGATTTCCAGGATGGTCCAGGTGCTGGTGCCCGAGCCGCTGTACGGGTAGGCGGTGTGGCCCTTGATGGTGGCGTGCAGCGAGCAGCGCAGCTGGCTGGGGCTGCTGGTGTTGACCCTGGAGTAGTAGCCGGCCGGCACGCCCGGGTTGCCCGGGTCCGGATTGCCGCCGGTGCTGGCCACGGTGAAGGCGATGCGGCTGTCGGCGGCCGGATGCGCGCCCTGCAGGTCGGTGATGCGCGCGGCGCGGATGTCGAAGCGGCAGGCTTCACCGGCCACCAGCGCGGTGTTGGTGGACAGCTTCACGCTGCGGCCGCTGGCCGGGAAGGTCAGCGGCACGGTGCCGGAGGTGCCGCAGCTCAGGGCGAAGGCGCCACTGGCCAGGTTCACCGTCTCGCTGAACACCACTTCCAGGTCGGCGGCAGCCGGGAAGGTGCTGCTGCCCTGCGCCGGGGTGGTGGTGGAGACTGACGGCGGCGTGTTGGGGCCTGGCGTGCCGCCGCCGCTGAAGGTCTGGCCGTTGTTGCAGCTGCCGAACGTCTGGCCGGCCGATTCGGCCCAGGTGAAGTGGGCGTACTGGCTGCCGCTGCCGGTCAGCTGCAGCGAGGTGCCCGGCGCGGTGCTGTTGCTTTCGGCCACCGGGATGTTCTGGCTGGTCATGCCCGCGGCAGGGCCACCGGAGGCGGTGATGGCGCCCTCGTAGCTGAGGAACTGGACCACCTTGCCGCTGGCATCGACCAGGGCGATGCCGTCGTTCGGACCATTCTGGAGGCCGTTGGTCGGATAGTTGACCACGGCGATGGTGGCGCTGCCGCAGCCGGCGGCGGTGCCGGCCGGGACCGGATTGTTGGCGTAGACGGTGGCGGCCGACGGGTTGCTGCCGTTGTAGAGGTACAGGCGGTAGCCGGACAGGTCCTCACCGGCAGTGGCTACGACCTCGATCGCTTCGCCGACGTCACCGGCGGCGGTGCTGTCGTCGTAGTGCAGTTCATTGATGAAGACCTCGGCCTGGACCGGCGCAGCGGCCAGCGCCAGCAGGCAGGCGGCGGCAAGCGGGGACAGCAATCGCATCGACTACTCCTTGTGATTGGGAATGCCTGACCGAGCCTAAGGCCGATCCAGTGACACTTTGTCGTAAATGAACGTCAGATATCTGACAGTGCGACGCTTGTCACCGAAATTGATCTGGACCGACGCCCTGGCCGAGGTGCGCGGGCGAAAAAATTTTTTCCTTCCGCCCTTGAAAGGGGACGGCGGGGCTCCATCTCTGCCCTGCTCCCGACGTTGTCGGGTTTCTTCACGTGCGGTTCTGGCACTCGCCTGGGGTGAGTGCTAACATCGCCGGACTTTTTTAGACCAATCAATCACTTAAGAGGTCTCCTATGAGCATCAAGCCGCTGCACGACCGCGTTGTGGTCAAGCCGATCGAAGCCGACGAAATCTCCGCCGGTGGCATCGTCATCCCCGACTCGGCCAAGGAAAAGTCCACCAAGGGTGAGGTCGTGGCCGTCGGCCCGGGCAAGCCGCTGGACAACGGCAACGTGCGCGCGCCGTCGCTGAAGGTCGGCGACAAGGTCATCTACGGCCAGTACGCCGGCAGCTCGTACAAGAGCGAAGGCGTCGAATACAAGGTCCTGCGCGAAGACGACGTGCTCGCCGTCATCGGCTGAGCTTCGGCGCGACCTGTTTCAACCTGATCCCAAACTCCCAGCCGCCGGGCCTCGTCCGGCGCTACCAATGAGGTAAATGCAATGGCTGCCAAGGATATTCGTTTCGGTGAAGACGCCCGTTCGCGCATGGTGCGCGGCGTCAATGTTCTCGCCAATGCCGTCAAGGCCACCCTGGGCCCGAAGGGCCGCAACGTCGTGCTGGAAAAGAGCTTCGGCGCCCCGACCATCACCAAGGACGGCGTCTCCGTCGCCAAGGAAATCGAACTGGCTGACAAGTTCGAGAACATGGGCGCGCAGATGGTGAAGGAAGTTGCGTCGCGCACCAACGACGATGCCGGCGACGGCACCACCACCGCCACCGTGCTGGCCCAGGCCCTGATCCGCGAAGGCGCCAAGGCCGTTGCCGCCGGCATGAATCCGATGGACCTCAAGCGCGGTATCGACAAGGCCGTTTCGGCTGCCGTCGCCGAGCTGAAGAACATCTCCAAGCCGACCGCCGACGACAAGGCGATTGCCCAGGTCGGTACCATCTCGGCCAACTCGGACGAGTCGATCGGCCAGATCATCGCTGACGCGATGAAGGAAGTCGGCAAGGAAGGCGTCATCACCGTTGAAGAAGGCTCGGGCCTGGACAACGAGCTGGACGTGGTCAAGGGCATGCAGTTCGACCGCGGCTACCTGTCGCCGTACTTCATCAACAACCAGCAGTCGCAGACCGCTGACCTGGATGATCCGTTCATCCTGCTGCACGACAAGAAGATCTCCAACGTCCGTGACCTGCTGCCGGTACTGGAAGGCGTCGCCAAGGCCGGCAAGCCGCTGCTGATCGTCGCTGAAGAAGTCGAAGGCGAAGCGCTGGCGACCCTGGTGGTCAACACCATCCGTGGCATCGTCAAGGTCGTGGCCGTCAAGGCCCCGGGCTTCGGCGACCGCCGCAAGGCGATGCTGGAAGACATGGCCGTGCTGACCGGCGGCACCGTGATCTCCGAAGAAGTCGGCCTGTCGCTGGAAAAGGCCACCATCAAGGACCTGGGCCGCGCCAAGAAGGTGCAGGTCTCCAAGGAGAACACCACCATCATCGACGGCGTCGGCGACAAGGCCAACGTTGATGCACGCGTGGCGCAGATCAAGACCCAGATCCAGGACACCTCCTCGGATTACGATCGCGAGAAGCTGCAGGAACGCGTGGCCAAGCTGGCCGGCGGCGTTGCCGTGATCAAGGTCGGCGCCTCGACCGAAATCGAAATGAAGGAAAAGAAGGATCGCGTCGACGACGCCCTGCACGCCACCCGTGCAGCCGTTGAAGAAGGCGTGGTCCCGGGCGGCGGCGTTGCCCTGGTCCGCGCAATCACCGCGCTGGCCGGCCTGAAGGGTGCCAACGAAGACCAGAACCACGGCATCCAGATTGCCCTGCGTGCGATGGAAGCCCCGCTGCGCGAGATCGTGGCCAACGCTGGCGACGAGCCGTCGGTCATCATCAACAAGGTCAAGGAAGGCACCGGCAGCTTCGGCTACAACGCGGCCACCGGCGAGTTCGGCGACATGCTGCAGTTCGGCATCCTGGACCCGACCAAGGTGACCCGTTCGGCCCTGCAGAACGCGGCCTCGATCGCCGGCCTGATGATCACCACCGAAGCCATGGTTGCCGAAGCTCCGAAGAAGGACGAGCCGGCCATGGGCGGCGCTGGTGGCATGGGTGGCATGGGCGGCATGGGCGGCATGGACTTCTAAGTCCACGCCTCCGGCGGTCGTTGCCGGCCTCGGTCGGCACGCCTTCCCGATGTGATGTTAAAGAAGAACCCCGCCGCAAGGCGGGGTTTTTTGTTGCCCGGTTGCCGTCGCCGCAGTGCATCGCTACGCTCGGTGACCATGCCTACCTCGTTCATCGTCGTTGACGACTTCCTTTCTCCCGCCGATGCGCAGGGGTTGCGCCAGGCGGCACTGGGCCTGGACTATCCCGTCCAGGAGGGCGCATTCCCCGGCCGCAATTCACAGCAGCGGCTGGAGCTGGATGGCCTGTCCGGCGCGGTCTCGCGACTGGTCAACGAACCGCTGCGGCCGGTCAACCCGCTGCAGTCGCACGGCAAGTTCCGCCTTACCCTTGCCGGCGACATCGGCCGCGCCAAGGTACACGCCGACCACTCGCACTGGTCGGGCATTCTCTACCTGAGTGCACCGGAGCACTGCGAGGGCGGCACCGAGTTCTTCCGCCATCGCCGTACCGGCACCGAGCGCATGGCCCTGGACGCGGCGGAGCTGGCCGCATTGGGCTACGCCAACGGCGGCGACATGCATCGCGACATCATCGAGCGCGACAGCAACGACGACAGCCAGTGGGAAATGACCATGCGCATTCCGATGCGCTTCAACCGGCTGGTGCTGCTGCGGCCCTGGTTCTGGCACACCGCCGGGCCAGCGTTCGGTGATCGACCGGAGAATGGCCGGCTGGTGTACCTGATGTTCTTCGAGCAGGCGCGCTGAGGAGTGCCATCCACGCATGGCGTGGATGCTCCCCCTGGCCGCGTTCGCCATGCAGGCGTCATCGCACCCTCATTCGACGAATACCTTCGCCGCGCCATACTCCCACTGCCACGGCACGCCGGTATCGCCCAGTACGAATGCCACCAGTGCCGGGAACGCAGCTTCCGCCCGTACATCGTTGCCCAGGATCACCACGCAGCGTCTGTACCGTTCGATGCACACCAGCGTGTTGCCGACCGCATCGTCGTGGCCACCCTTGTAGAAGCCTGCGCCCTGCGGGCCGCGGAACGTCACCACGCCCAGGCCTGAGGCCAGATCCTTGCGTTGCTGCGCCACGGGCAGCTCCGGCTGCAACGTGGGGAACTGGCTGGCGGTGGTGATCGGCAGCTGCGGCCGCACCAGTTCCCTGCGCATTGCAGGCGACAGCCCATCGCCGCGGACATAGCCGGCAGCGAAGCGCGCCATGTCGGCGATGGTGGTATCCATCGAACCGGCCGCACGCACGCGGCTGCGTTCATCGTGCGGCTCGGCCGTGCCTTCCGCCGTCCAGCCATCGGCCAGGTTGGCGGCGAAATCCTCACGCCACATCATGCTGGTGCGGACCATGCCGAAGCGGTCGAATACCTGCCGCTGCATCAATGCACCCACGTCCTGGCCAAGCCGTCCACGCTCGATCACGAACTGCAACAGGATCAGCCCTTCGCCGGAATACCCATAACGACTGCCCGGATCGAAGTGGAACTTCAGGCGGCCATCGGGTTCCAGGAACCCGAAGTTGGCAAAGCCACTGGAATGGTTGAGCAGCAGGCGCGGAGTGAGCTGGCGCCAGCGCGCATCATCGGTCAGTACGCTGTAGTCGGCGTACTTCTTCGGCTCTGGCGGGTAGTCCGGCAGCGGCTTGTCCAGCGCCGTGGCGATGCTGGCGTCCAGCTCGATCCGTGCGTCCTGGGCAAGCTGTGCGACCAGGTGGCCGAACGCCATCTTGGTCAGCGAGGCGGCGTACATCACGGTATCGGTGCGCAGCGGCTCGCCTGCGGCGTTGCGTTCGCCGTAGGCGGCCACGTGTACCACCTTGCCGCCATCGATCACCGCCAGCGCCATCCCGCGCGCATGGGCCGCCTGCATCAGCCGCTGTGCTTCGGCATCGATGCGCGCGGGCGAGGGTAGCGGCGGCGCGGCCAGCACGGCCGGCGGGAGCAGCGTCAGCAACAGCAGGACAGCACGGCGCATGCGTGGAACTCCTGGCGGGACGTGGCGCGATGCTACGCCTGCCAGCTCCCGCCGTCATGCGCCAGACGTCAGCCGGGTCGGCGCAGGCAGATCCGCGCGGCACCCGCACCGATGTCCACCTGGCCACCGCGCATCGCGTCGGCACCGAGGATCAAGGCCGGTCGCGCCTCCAGGCCGATCGCCCTGAACACCGGCAGTTCGCTGATCCGGACCTCCATCGGCGGGTGCTGCCAGTTGCCGCCGGTCATGCCGGGCAGGGTGTACAGCCAGGTTGCCTGTGCACCGCCACCCAGCCCCTCGGTGCCCTCTTCACGTGCACGCACCCGAGCATCGCTGCCGTCGGTGCGCAGGCCCAGTGCGCGGGCTGCTTCGGCGTTGAGGACGGTCTGCGCGGCACCGGTGTCGACCACGGCGATGGCGTCCACGCCGGGCGTACCCAAGGCAAGCGTGATGAAGCCGAACTGGCGTAGGCCGTCATCGCGGCCGGGCAGCGCATTGGGTTGGCAACCCGGTCCTTCCAGGTCCAAGCCGCCGGGTGTCCACAGCGCCAGTTGATTGCGGCCGAAGTCCCAACGGGTGTCCCAGCGCCCGGTCAGGTCGTTGCCGATCAAGCCGTCAATGGCCGGATCATCGCCCTTCGCCAGCGATGACAGGTCGACCTGCATGCCGCTGGCCTTCAATTGCCAGCTGCCCAGCTGCCACGCTGTGCTGCGCATGCGCTGCAACCGCGCCGCCTTCGCGCTCGCGCCCTGGGCCTGCGACACTGCCGCTTCCGCATCCTGCAAACCGTAGCGCCGCACTACGCGTGCATCGACCAGGGTTGCCCCGGCGGCACTGTCGACCACGAAGCGCAGCGGCTCTGAACGCCCGTCCAGCGAGACGGCCACTGCCGGATGACCGCCCTGCATCCACATCGGCAGGACGTGCTCGGCGGCATCGGAGGCGAGCGCCGGCAAGGGGATGGCGAACAGGGGCAGCAGGAACAGGCGCAAGGGGAGACTCCGCAGTGATCGTGGGCGACCATTGGCGCGCAGCGGCGTATCACCGCGATATCGGCGTTGATACCGTCCTGATACACAGGTGCGGGATACTGGGCGAATGAACACTCCCATCCGCGTCATCGTCGTCGATGACGATGCCAGCATTCGTGACGCCATCGCCGACCACCTGCTGCTGCACGGCTACCAGGTGCGTGTGGCGGCGGATGCAACAGCGCTGGACGTGTTGCTGCAGGTTGAACGTCCTGACCTGATCATCCTCGACTGGATGATGCCCGGTGAGGACGGCCTGTCGGTATGCCGCCGGCTGCAGGCGCGGGCGATCCCGATCCTGATGCTGTCGGCGATGGGGGCCGCGCCGGATCGCGTGATCGGCCTGGAGATGGGCGCGGACGACTACCTGGCCAAGCCGTTTGACCCGCGCGAGCTGTTGGCGCGGGTTCGCGCGCTGATGCGCAGGCAGGACAAGCTGCGCGCACAGGTGGCCAGCGAGCTGCGGTTTGATGGCTGGCGATTGCTGCCTGACCAGCGTCGCCTGTTCGCGCCGGATGGCGCCGAACTGGTGCTGAGCCGCGGTGAATTCTCCCTGCTGCTGGCACTGGCTGAACGTCCCGGGCGGGTGCTGGCGCGCGAACAGCTGCTGCAGTTGAGTCGCGGAGAAGCCAGTGACAGCGTGGACCGTGCCGTCGACCTTGCGATCAGCCGCCTGCGCCGCAAGCTCGGGCAGGCCGCGTCCGGCGCTGAAGCCCTTGTGCAGACACTGCGTGGCGAAGGGTACCGCTTCAACGCGGAGGTAGGGGTGTTGTGAGCAGCCGGTGGTCAACCACCCGCTGGATCGCGATGCTGGCCTTGGCCAGCCTGCTGCTGGCAACCCTGGTCAGCGTGGCGGTAGTGGGGTGGATGCCCCGGCCCGCGCCGCCACCGATGCGGCTGGACCATGCGATGCAGGTGCTGCGTGGGGAACAGGCGCCGGCGCCACTGGGATTGCATATGTCGACGCAGGACGCGCCACCCCGGGGCAGCGCCAGTGACTGGCTCACCCAGTTGGCGGCGCTGCAGATGGACCTGCCGGCCAGGAATGTACGCCTGGTGTGGACGGGGCAGGGCAGGGCGCCCGATGTGCAGGTCATCGAGGGTGGCGCGGTACTGGACGCCTCCGCTCGTGCTGGCGTGCTGAAATCGCAGGCCGCGTTGCTGACCGCCATGCAGTGGCCGCCGTTCGAACTGGGGATGCGGCAAGCCGATGGCCGATGGCGGGTGGTCGGCAGCGACCACAGTGAACTGGCGGCCTGGCGCCGCCAGGTGATGCTCGCCCTGCTGGGCGGTGCGATCCTGCTGGCCCCTCTGGCGGCGTGGGCGTCGATCCGGTTGGGGCGCCCGCTGCGACGCCTGGCTGAAGCCAGCGCACGGGTCGACCTGCAGGCCGAAACGCCATTGCCTGATGACGGTCCACGCGAAGTGCAGGTACTGGCCACAGCGATCAGCACCGGTCGCGAACGTCTGCGCGCCCAGGCACGGGACATGACCCATATGCTGGCGGCCGTGGCGCATGACCTGCGCACGCCCCTGACCGGCCTGCGCCTGCGCGCGGAGTTCGCTCCCGCGCCACAGGCCGCCAGGATGGTGGCAGACATCGAGCGCATGGATACGATGATCGAGCAGGTGCTCGACTACGCACGCGGTGAGCTGCAGCCGTTGCAGATGCGGATGGTGGATCTTTCAGCGCTGCTGGAGGACTGCGTGCAGGCGGCGCTGCTGCGCGGGGTCGACATTTCCCTTCAGGGCCCGGATACGTTGCCGTGGCATGGCGATGCGCTGCTGCTCCGGCGCGCGGTCGACAATCTCATCGACAACGCCGAGCGCTACGCGGGCGCCGTGGAGCTGTGGGTCGCCATGGCGGGGGATGGAGTGCAGCTGGACGTGATGGACCGCGGCCCTGGCATCGCCGAGATCGATCGCGCACGCCTGCTGCAACCGTTCCAGCGCAGCGAGGGCTCGCGTAGCCGCGCCACCGGGGGCGCCGGACTTGGACTGGCCGTGGCTGCCAACGTGGCGAAGCGCCACGCGGGCGAACTTCAGCTGTTGCACCGCGAGGGCGGGGGGCTGATCGCGCGGCTGCTGCTGGGACGCACTTCCTGAGTCAACTCCGATTTGCTTCCACTGGCCACTCCTCCATATGATTAGGTGCCTAATCATTCAGTGAGGAAAGGATGATCGAAGCCAAGCATCAGGCGTTGCTGGAGGAAGCGCAGCGGCGCGGCCACGCCAACATCGCGCAGCTGCGCCTGTGCTTCCAGCTGCTCTCGTTGTCCTCGTCGATCGATCGCGACTGCGCTGCACGGTTGGCACCGCACGGGCTCAGCGAGGGTCGCTTCATCGTGCTGTTCCTGCTGCACGGGGCCGGCGGCGCACTGGCGCCGCACGCGCTGGCCGAGCGCGCTGGCGTGACCCGGGCCACCATCAGCGGCCTGCTCGATGGCCTGCAGCGCGAAGGCCTGCTGCAGCGTCGCAGCGATGACGAGGATGGCCGTCGTCTGCAGATCGTGTTGACCGCACCGGGCAAGCGTTTGGCCGAGTCGCTGTTCGAGCGGCACACACAATGGATCAGCGGCCTGTTCAACGGCCTGGATGCTGATGAACGGCAGCAGCTGTCACAACTGCTGCACAAGGTCTGGCAGCACACGGACACCGGGCGGGAAGCCTCCGCATGAGCACGCCCATTCCCGCGGAACGGCTGCGTGCACTCAACAGCGATGGTGCCGCTGCCACGCATCTGGCCGAATGCCTGGCAGTGGATTTCGCCGCGCTGTTGCAGGGGGTGGCACCTGTGCTCGAGCCGGAAGCGCTGCAATGTATGCGCGACGCCTCCGGCAAGGGCATCACCCAGCGCATGGCGCTGGCGGCGCGGTTGCTGCACGAATCCGGGCAGGGTGATCCCGCGCACTGGCAGGCACACGCATCAGACACCGTGCGTGGCTGGGCCTGCTACCTGATTGGCAGCGATGCCGGCGCGGCGCTGCCGGCCAAGCTGCGGGCGATGCGTCCGCTGGCTGACGACCCGCACTTCGGCGTGCGCGAATGGGCATGGCTGGCGCTGCGCAGCGACATCGTTGCCGCACCGTTGCAGGCGCTTGAGTACCTGCAGGTGTGGACGCAGGAAGCATCGCCTTACCTGCGCCGCTTCGCCTGCGAAGCGCTGCGCCCACGAGGCGTGTGGTCCACGCATATCGCGCTGTTCAAGCAGCATCCAGAACTCGCGTTGCCGATGCTGGAAGCAATGGCCAACGACCCGGAGCGCTACGTGCAGGACTCGGTCGGGAACTGGCTCAACGATGCCGGCAAGACTCGCCCGCAGTGGCTGCGTGAGCTGTGCGCACGATGGCAACAGCAGCACCCTGGCGATGCCAATGCCTACATCCGCAAACGCGCCATGCGCTCGTTGCGGTAGTGCCGGCCGCTGGCCGGCAACCTCATCAACCTCAAGGAAGGCCTTCCATGTCCTACACCCTCATCGAGCTCTACACCGCTCTGGCCACCTTGTAACAGCGCCTCCGGAGGCGCATGGCACATGCGTCTGTCACCCGGACGCGGTAAACAGGACATTGCCCATGTCCATCCGCAGGGAAGTTGATCATGCAGAGCACGCTCCAGGTAATGCTGTACGGCCCGCAGGGCGATACGCCGGCACTGCAGCTGCCGCAGATGGAAGGGCCCTCGGTGGCCATCCCGGAAGCGGTACTGCGCCGGCTGGTGTCCGATCTCTACACCACCCGTTCCCTGCTCAATCCCGAGCAGCTGGACGAGGCCCGGCAGGAGCTGGACCGCGTGCTGGAGCGCTGGGCCGACATCCACGAAGGCCTGCTGCTGGACGTGGAAGTGCATGGCAGATGAGCGACGTTGCACAGCGGCCACCACGTGCGCTGCGCAGTCAGGCGCATCACTGAACCGCGCCCCCAGTTGCGGATGAAACATTTTGCACTGCGCAAAAGCTGTGCTATCAATAGATCCCATGAACGCAGCCGCTACCCGCTTTTACTGGTATTACTTTCCGAAGCCACTGGCGGAGGAAGGACTGCGCTCACCCTGAAGAAAGCTTCAGACGCATTCCCGAAAGCCGCCAGCGAACCTGGCGGCTTTTTTCATGCCGCCACGCTGGGGACCCCCAACGTTCCGGAGATCTCCTGCAATGCCCCCGCACACCGACGACCTGCGTATCCGCACCATCGAACCGCTGACACCGCCCGCCCAGCTGCTGGCGATGCTGCCCTGTGACGATGAGGCTTCCGACACCGTCAGCGCCTCGCGCGCGGCCCTGCACCAGATCCTGCACGGCCGTGACGACCGCCTGGCGGTGGTGGTGGGCCCGTGCTCGATCCACGACCCGAAGGCCGCCATCGAGTACGCCCAGCGCCTGAAGCCGCTGCGCGACGCGCTGGCTGGCGAGCTGGAAATCGTCATGCGCGTGTACTTCGAGAAGCCGCGCACCACGGTGGGCTGGAAGGGCCTGATCAACGACCCGGACCTGGACGGCAGCTTCAGGATCGACAAGGGCCTGCGCATCGCCCGTGGCCTCCTGCGCGACATCAACAAGCTCGGCCTGCCGGCCGGTGTTGAATTCCTCGATGTGATCTCGCCGCAGTACATCGCCGACCTGGTGGCATGGGGCGCGATCGGCGCACGCACCACCGAAAGCCAGGTGCATCGCGAGCTGGCTTCGGGGCTGTCGTGCCCCGTCGGCTTCAAGAACGGCACCGATGGCAACGTGAAGATCGCCGCCGACGCGGTGGGTGCGGCATCCAACCCGCATCATTTCCTGTCGGTCACCAAGCAGGGTGGCACTGCCATCGTGTCGACCACCGGCAACCCGGATTGCCATGTGATCCTGCGCGGTGGCAAGCAACCGAACTACGACGCTGGCAGCGTGGCTGAGGCCTGCCAGGTGCTGGCCAAGGCCAAGCTGCCGGCGCGCCTGATGATCGATGCCAGCCATGCCAACAGCCTGAAGAACCCCGAGAACCAGCCGAAGGTGATCGACGACATCGCCGCTCAGATGGAAGACGGCGAACAGCGCATCGTGGGCGTGATGATCGAGAGCCATCTGGTCGGGGGCCGCCAGGAACTGGTGGAAGGCCAGCCGCTGGTCTACGGGCAGAGCATCACCGATGGCTGCATCGACTGGGACACCACCGTGACGGTGCTGGAGCGACTGGCTGCGGCCGTGCGCGCCCGTCGCGACGTGAAGGTGTCCGAAGCCGCCTGAGTGCGGCACGTGTGTGGATGGCGGCCAGCGCCTGCGGGGGTGCGGCCGCGATCAGGGCCGGCCGGAGTTGGAGACCGGCCCATCTGCACCGGCGATGCGCCTGGCGCTGCGCATGAGCGACAGCGCCAGGTACATCGCCGGGGTGGTGATGCCGATATTTGTAGCGTCGAGCCATGCTCGACGTGCGCGCGACGCGCGTTGGCGTCCTGCAAAGCGCAGTCGAGCATGGCTCGACGCTACGAAGAGGCTCAATGCACTTCGTCGTGGTACACGAACTTCGGCATTTCCCAGCGATAGTGGATCGCCAGCAGGCGCAGCGCGAAGCCGCCGCCCAGGCAGCACAGGATCGCGGTGGCGTCGGCCACGCCCCAGTGCAGCAGCAACAGATACGCCGCGCCGGTCAGCAGCGCGATGATCGCGTACAGCTCCTTCTGGAAGATCAGCGGCACCTCGTTGCAGAGGATGTCGCGCAGCACGCCGCCGAACGCGCCGGTCAGCATGCCGGCGATCAGCACGATCGGCATCGCATGGCCGGCCTCGCGCGCGATCGAGCAGCCGATCAGGGTGAAGGCGATCAGGCCCAGGCCATCGAGCACCAGGAAGGTGCGCCGGAAGTGGTGCATCCAGCGCGCCACCCAGGTGGCGATCAGCGCCGCGCACACGGTGAAACCCAGGTACTCGGGATGCTTCACCCAGCCCAGCGGATAGTGGCCGAGCAGGATGTCGCGCAGCGAGCCGCCCCCGAGGGCGGTGACGCAGGCGATCATGACCACACCGAACAGGTCCATGCGGCGGCGGCCGGCAGACAGTGCACCGGTCATGGCTTCGGCGGAAATGGCAACCAGGTAGATGATGGACAGCAGCATGGAACAGGCTCCGGGCGCGGTGGGGCCGGCCATGCGCAACTGCCACCACTGCCTGCGCAATGACGGGATGACGATGACCGGTGCCGCTCCCGCTGTCCTTTTGCCTGAGAGTTCAGCGGCGTTGGCCGCGTGCCCCTTCGGCGGATCGTCCCGGGCGTGCCCGGTGACCTCTCTCCAGCTCGGCGAGTCGAATGCATGGTTGGTGGGATTCCAGCCCACCGGCCTGAGCGATCATGGGAGCCTGCGCCTTCGGCGGGCGCCAGCGCGGCGCCACTCTCCTGCATTCGGGCGCCAGTATATCCGCTGCAGTGCAGCACGGCATAATCCGGGCATGGCCCCGTCCCTCCGCCCGTGGTTTCTGTACCTGCTCGAATGCCGCGATGGCAGCTATTACGCCGGCATCAGCACCGACGTGGATGCGCGTTTCGCCGCCCACCAGGCCGGCAAGGGCGCGCGCTACACCCGGGCCCGGCCACCGCTGCGCGTGCTGGCCGTGCGCGAATACCCGGACCGGGCCGCCGCCTCGCGGGCCGAGTGGCAACTCAAGCAGCAGCCGCGCGAACGCAAGCTGGCCTGGCTGCAGGCGCCGGTCCTGTAGATCCACGCCACGCGTGGATGGGCTACCCGGCCCATGCGATGATCGCCCCGCGCCCAGAGCTGGAGACCCGGATGTCCACGATCGCCCTGCTGTTTGCTCTTTCCGCAGCAACGAGCCCTGCCCCCGACCCGGCCACGATCGCGGCCATCGAAGCCACCTGCCATGACTACGTCGATGGCCAGCTGGAGGCGGACCCACAGCGCGTCGCCCGCTCCCTGCATCCGGACCTGGCCAAGCGCGCTGTGCTCGGCGATACACCCGACGAACGCCTGGGCCTGCGCCGGATGTCGAAGGAAGAACTGGTCTCGCTGACGAAGCAGGGCGCGTTGAAGACCCCGAAGGATCAATGGGATCGTCGCTGCACGGTGCTGGACGTGACCGGCAACGCGGCCTCGGTGCGGCTGGAGACCCCGTGGTTCGTCGATTACTTCCACATGGGGCGCTTCGACCAGCGCTGGGTCATCGTCAACGCGTTGTGGTATCCAAAGCCGAAGGCACAGTGAGCGATGCGTGCCGCCGGCAAAGCATGGATCTCCGTCGTCGTGCTGGTCGCCGGCATCGCGCTGCTGCCTGGCCTGCTGTACCTGCTCGGGCTGGCATTGGCAGGCGGTCGGCCGACGCCGGCCGACCGTGCGCCCAGTGGTGTGGCTGCGTGTAGCAGCGAGCCACGGGCGGGATACCAGCCGATGAACCCCTGGCGCTTTACCGCCCAGTTCTTCGACAAGGACGCGATGAAGAAGGTGCCTGAAGTGGAGCGGGAGGCCTTCTGGATTGCCCGGCGCTACCTGTGGCGGCAACCGCAGCGCGGCATGCTGCGCTGGCATCTCAGCAGTACCGCACTGACGATCTGGATCACCCGGCATTGGAGTGCCGCGCAGATTGCCGACACCGCGAGGAAGGAGGACTTCTGCCGGACCTGGTCGAAACGGCGGGTGCCCGGTGGCCCGATGAACCAGTAGATCCACGCCATGCGTGGAGGGTGTTGACCGGGTCAGAGCCCTTTCCTGTGGAAAGGGATCCGACCCCGTTGCGTGCAGCCCTACCGCCTCGGCCGCCGGTCATCCTGGTCATCACCGAAGATGATCCGCGCACTGCGCTGGTAGCTCCAGTACGCGACTGCCCAGTTCAGCAGCACCACGATGCGGTTGCGGAAGCCGATCAGGAAGAACACGTGCGCGGCCAGCCAGAACCACCAGGCCAGCACGCCGGAAAGCTGCAGCCGGCCCAGGTGCACGATCGCGGCCATGCGGCCGATGGTGGCCAGGTTGCCGTAGTCGGCGTACTTGAACGGGCCGGGCTCGGGCTTGCCGTGCAGGCGCGCGCGGATCACCTCGGCCACGTACTTGCCCATCTGCTTGGCGGCCGGTGCCACCCCGGGTACCGGCTTGCCGTCGGCCTGGCTCAGTGCGGCCAGGTCGCCGGCCACGAACAGCTCCGGGTGACCGGGCAGGGTCAGGTCCGGTTGCACCGGCACGCGTCCGGCGCGGTCCAGTGGCACGTCCAGCGTGCGCGCCAGCGGTGAAGCGGCCACGCGGGCGGCCCAGACCACGGTGCGCGCCGGTACGAACTGTTCGCCGAGCTTGAAGCCCTGGCTGTCGATGTCGCTCACCGGGGTACCGGTCAGCACTTCCACGCCCAGCTTTTCCAGTTGGCGGCGCGCCTTCAGCGAAAGCACATCCGGGAACGAGGACAGCACGCGGGGCCCAGCCTCGACCAGCCGCACCCTGGCGCTGGCCGGGTCGATGTGGCGGAATTCGTTGCGCAGCGTGTGGCGCGCGATCTCGGCCAGGGTGCCGGCCAGTTCGACGCCGGTGGGACCACCGCCGACGATGGCGAAACTCAGCCACGCCGCCTTCTTCGCCGGGTCCGGTTCGGCCTCGGCGCGTTCGAACGCCAGCAGCAGCTTGCGGCGCAGCGCGATGGCATCGTCCAGCGTCTTCAGGCCGGGCGCATCATCGGCCCACTGATCGTTGCCGAAGTAGGCGTGGGTGGCGCCGGTGGCCAGCAGCAGGCTGTCGTAGTCCAGCGTGCTGCCATCGGCCATGCGGATCTGCCGCGCCCGCTTGTCGATGGCCACCACTTCGCCGAGGCGGACTTCCACATTGCGCTGGTGGCCGAGGATGTGGCGCAGCGGTGCGGCGATATCCGGCGCGGACAGGCCGGCGGTGGCCACCTGGTACAGCAGCGGCTGGAACAGGTGATGGTTGCGGCGATCGACCAGGGTGATGCGTATGCGCTCGCGGGCCAGGGCACGGGTGGCCCAGAGACCGGCAAAACCGCCGCCGACAACGACCAGGTGGGGAACGCGCTCGCGACTCATCGACTCACTCCAGTGGGGGCATCGGGGGAAGCGCCTGGCATCTTCGCACGGCGGCCACCTGTCACGTCAGCGCCTGCCCGGATCGGCGATACTCGGGTTCAGGCAACGGCCCGTGAGGAGCCCATGAGCGAACCGGAAAAGCGCATCGCCCTGTTGATCGACGCCGACAATGCGCCGGCCTCGAAGATCGACGAGGTCCTGGCGGAAGTCGCCCGCTACGGCGTGGCCAACGTGCGCCGTGCCTACGGCAACTGGAAGAGCCCGCGACTGAAAGGGTGGGAAGCGGTGCTGCATGAGTATGCGATCCGACCGATCCAGCAGTTCGCCTACAGCAAGGGCAAGAACGCTTCGGACATGGCGATGGTGATCGATGCCATGGACCTGCTGTACGCGCGCAACCTTGATGGCTTCGCCATCGTCTCCAGCGATGCGGACTTCACCCCGATGGTGATGCGCCTGCTGACCGATGGCGTGAAGGTATATGGCTTCGGCGAGAAGAAGACGCCCGAGCCATTCGTCAATGCGTGCTCGAAGTTCACCTACCTGGAGGCACTGGGGCAGACCCATGCCAGCGTGCCCGATGCCGAACAGGCGTCCAGCGAGCAGGCCTCGAACGAGCCGGTGGCCAACGACGATGCGCGTCCACGCAAGAGCGGTGCGGAAATGCGCAGTGACACCCGGCTGGTGAAGATGCTGCGCCGTGCGGTGTCCGCGGCCGAGGGTGAGGATGGCTGGTCGCACCTCGGCCCGGTCGGCAGCCAGATCGGCAACCAGGCCTCGTTCGATCCGCGCAACTATGGCTACGGCAAGCTCAGCGACCTGCTGGCGGCGATCGGCCTGTTCGAGCTGAAGAAGGACGGCAAGTCGTCCTACGTGCGCGCGCTGCCAAAAAAGAACAGGTAGTGCCTGCTGCTGGCCGGCAATGCCCGGATGCCAGATCCCGCATCCGGCACGCACATCTCCACCCGATCAGGCGTATCGTTGCCGCTCGCATTGCCAGCAAGGAAAACCCGCATGTTGAAGATCTGGGGCCGCCGCAATTCCAGCAACGTCCGCAAGGTACTGTGGTGCGCCGAGGAAATCGGCCTGCCGTACGAATCCATCGAAGTCGGTGGCAGCCATGGTGGTACGCAGACCCCGGAGTACCAGGCGATGAATCCCAACGGCCTGGTGCCGGTGATCGAAGACCACGGCTTGCCGCTGTGGGAATCGAACACCATCGTGCGCTACCTGAGCGCCCGCTATGCACTGGGCACCCTGTACGCTGAGGACCCGATGGAACGCGCCCAGGCCGAGAAGTGGATGGACTGGAGCACGTCGCGGATGGCGCCGCTGTACAGCGACCTGGTCTGGGGCATCATGCGCACCGCGCCGGCCGACCGCGATGAAGCGCGGATCAATGCCGCCATCGTGCGCGCCGGTGACTACCTGGCGATGGCCGACGCTACCCTGGCCAGGCAGCCGTGGCTGTCGGGCGAGAAGTTCGCGATGGGCGACATCCCGCTGGGCTCGCTGGTCTACGCCTGGTACGAGCTGCCGATCCAGCGACCGGAGCTGCCGCATCTGGCTGACTGGTATGCGCGGCTGCGTGAGCGCCCGGCCTACCAGCGCGGCGTGATGTCGCCGCTGACGTAAGCGAAGGCGTCCGGGGTCAGAGCCCTTTTCTGCGAAAAGGGATCCGACCCCAGGGCATCGGGGTCGGATCCCACCCGACGGGTGGGCTCTGACCCCTCAATACAGGTCCGTTGGATCCACATCCAGCGACCAGCGCACCTTGCGTGCTTCCGGCAGCGCATACAGCTGCGGAACCAGCTGCGCGAGCACGCCATGCAAGGGTGGCCGCTGCGGCGCCGACAGCAGCAGCTGTGTGCGCTGGTAGCCCGCGCGCCGCGGCATCGGCGCCGGCATCGGGCCGTACGCCTCCACCACGTTCTGCTCGCCCAGCAACTGCCGCGCAGCCAGCAGGAACGCATTGGCGTGCTCGACCTGCTGCGCTTCGGCGCGCATCAGCGCCAGGTGCGCGAACGGGGGGAACCCTGCGGCTTGCCGCTGGTTCAACTCGGCCTGCGCGAACGGGTGGTAGCCACCGCTCACCAGGGTTTCCAGCAGCGGGTGACCAGGGTGATGGGTCTGCAGCCAGACCTCGCCGGGGTCACGCGCACGTCCTGCACGACCGGCCACCTGGATCAGCTGCTGCGCCAGCTTCTCGCTGGCGCGGAAGTCGGCGGAGAACAGGCCTTCGTCGATGCCGACCACCACCACCAGGGTCAGCTTCGGCAGGTCGTGGCCCTTGGCCAGGATCTGCGTGCCGACCAGGATGCCGGGCTGGTCGCCCAGTTTCGCCAGCTGCTGCTCCAGCGCATCGCGGCGTGAGGTGGTGCCACGGTCGATGCGCACCACCGGGAAATCGGCGAAGGCGGCGGTGAGGTGTTCTTCCAGGCGTTCGGTGCCGATGCCCTGCGGCTGCAGCGCCAGGCTGCCGCAGGCCGGGCATGCCAACGGCGCCGGTTGGCGCGCGCCACAGTGGTGGCATTGCAGGCGTCGGCCGCCGCCATGCACGGTCATCGGCGCATCGCAGCGCTGGCACGGCGCGGTCCACCCGCAGTCGTGGCACAGCAGCACCGGTGCGTAGCCACGGCGGTTCTTGAACACCAGCACCTGCTGGCCACGCTGCAGGTGTTCGCCGATGCCAGCCAGCACATCGGCCGAGAGGCCATCGTGCAGCGGCCGCTTGCGTACATCGAGGATGCGCACGCGCGGTGGCCGCGCATCGCCGGCGCGCTGCTTCAGGCGCAGGTGCGTGTAGCGCCCGGCGTAGGCGTTGTGCAGCGTTTCCAGTGAAGGGGTGGCGCTGCCGAGCAGCACCGGAATGCCCAGCGCCTTGGCGCGCACCAGAGCGAAATCGCGCGCGTGGTAACGGATGCCGTCCTGCTGCTTGTAGCTGCCGTCGTGTTCCTCGTCGACGATCAGCAGGCCGGCCTGCGGCAATGGCGTGAAAACCGCTGAGCGGGTGCCGACGATGACCCGCGCTTCGCCTCGGGAGGCGGCCGCCCAGACGCGCGCGCGCTCGTTGTCGTTCAACCCCGAATGCAAGGCGTGCACGGCGATGCCCAGGCGGCCGCGGAAACGTGCCAGGGTCTGCGGGGTCAGGCCGATTTCCGGTACCAGCACCAGCGCCTGCCTGCCCTGCGCCAGGCAATGGATGATCGCCTGCAGGTAGACCTCGGTCTTGCCGCTGCCGGTCACGCCGTCCAGCAGGAACGGCTGGAAGCCGTCGGCAGCGTTGATCGCAGCCACCGCCCCGGCCTGGTCCGGGTTGAGCGTGGGGCCGGGCAGCGGCTGCGCATGCTGCGGTGCCACCGTCATCGCCACGCGCTCGGCCAGCTCGCGCTTGGCCAGGCTGCGTGCAGCGGTGCGCCAGTCGGCCATGCGTTCGCCGAGCACGTCCTCATCCACGATCGCTCCTGCCAGCAGCTCGGCCAGCTGCCGCGGACGGCTTCCGGCGCGCAGCTTTTCGCGCTGGGCGTGGCCTTCGGTGGTCAGCTGCCAACCCCAGTGGTGGGTGTCGGGCAGGGCCTCGCCATGGCGCAGCGGGCCGGGCAGGGCGGTGCTCAGCACCTCGCCCAGTGGCGCATGGGTGTAGCGCGCCAGCCACTGCAGGCTCTGCCAGAGTTCGCCCTGCAGCAGCGGCTGCCGGTCGCACCAGGCCAGCGCCTGGCGCAGTCCCTGGCCGTCGTCGGTCTGGCCGTGGCCGGCCACCACGCCGACCAGCTCGCGGTTGCCGAACGGCACCTTCAGGCGGCAGCCGACCGCGGCCGTGGGGCCATCGCCCTCCGGCGACAGGTAGTCGAACAGGCGGGGCAGGGGGACGGGCAGGGCGACCTGCAGGGTCGGAATGGGTGAAAGCATCGGGCCAGTGTAACGGGCCATGCACGCGCGAATGGCAGGGGGCAGACGTGCCCGGGCGACGACCGTTGAATCATAAATGTCACCTAAATATCGGTGTCCATTGGAGATTCAGTCTTATCCACATGTTCTGTGGATAACGTTGTGCGTTACCGGTCGACGGGAACGCAGGAGGCCGATGGCGACGAGCTCACCCTTGGGTTGGTCAAAAAATCGCCACACTTGAAAGGCGTTCAAAATCAACAACTTGAGTGTGAAACATTGCTGAAACAGAGTGAATTCAGCGGCATGCCGCAATTTCCCGCGCGGGGAGCGTGGTGCTGTGCACAACCTGCAGCACGAAGTGCCTGTGGGCGCAAGTCCTACGGGTGCCGATGGGCTGCCGCTATCATGCCGGCAGACCTTTGGAGTGACCGATGACGGCTGTGCCCGCCCCTGTTTCCTCGACCGCGGCCGGCGCGCTGTCGGCGTTCCTGCGTGGCGTCGAACGCCGCGCCCTGGTGGTGGCTGAACTGCAGTGCGGCGATGCCGCCCGTGCCGAGCAGACCCTGGTGGCAGTGATGCGCGCGTTTGCGGCGGTCGCCAGCGACCTGCCGATGGCGCAATGGCCGACCCGCTTCTGGACCCTGCTGGGCCAGCGCCAGGCGCTGCGCGAGCCGGCGGGCGGGCAGTGGGCGCCGTCGTTGGCCGCGTTGGGCGCGATGCCGCCACTTCCACGACTGGCGCTGCTGCTGCGGGTGGGCGGCAGCCTGGACGAGGGCATCGCCATGCGCGTGCTCGACCAGGACGAGGCCGGATACCAGCACCTGCTGGCTGACGCGTGCCCGCGGGATGCCCATGGCCAGCCAGACGCCGCAGCCTGGCGCCAGCTGGCCGAGCAGGTGCAGGCGCGTATCCGTGAACTGCCGGCCACGCGCCTGCAGCAGCTCCAGCAGCCGGCCGCACCCGCCGCCCACAATGAAGCACCGGCCTCCAGCTGGCGCGCACCGCAGCGGGACGAGCGTGCGGCCGCCAACGGCAAGCGCCGCCGCGCGAATGCCAGGCCGCGCTGGCGCGGTCCGCTGATCCTGCTGGTGACCGTGGCGGTACTGCTGGCCGCCGCGCTGGGGTGGCGCCACCTGCAGGGACATTCGTTCGGGAGCGATGCACCCTTGCCGGAGGGCGTGGTGGGCGAAGCCGGTCCGGTGACCGTGGAAGCCCTGCCACCGAGCAAGGTGGACGCCATACCGGACGCGGGCCAGGCGCAAGCCAATGATGACGCAGCGATGCTGGCAGATCGCGACTACCCGCTGGTCGCCGATGCCGACCTGTACGCGTGGACTGCCGCGGGCGGCCCGCTGCCGGTGGATGAATCGCAAGCCAAGCCGAGCCGGCCGGAGCCTGCCAG
Source organism: Stenotrophomonas sp. AR029 (assembly GCF_047520695.2). Lineage (NCBI taxonomy): Bacteria > Pseudomonadati > Pseudomonadota > Gammaproteobacteria > Lysobacterales > Lysobacteraceae > Stenotrophomonas > Stenotrophomonas sp. AR029. The sequence continues at coordinate 1,040,445 of NZ_JAXBQQ020000001.1, forward strand.
TGCCACGCTGGAAACGGCTGCCGCCGATGAATAAGTCCGTGCTCGCCAGCCTGCTGCTGGCCCTGCCGCTGTCGCTGTCCGCCGCACCGCAGCCGTTGAGCGTGCCGTTGCCGCCACCGGTTCCGGGCAGTTCGCCGGCTACGCCGGCGTCGGCCGCTGCAACAGCACCTGCCGAATTCGCTCAGCTGGATACGCAGCAGCAGCGACAGCGCCGTGCCGACTACGCCGCCTGGCGCGCATTGCCGGAAGCAGAGCGCGAGCGCATCCGTCAGGCGGCTGCGCGCTTCAATTCGCTGCCGGCCGATCAACAGCAGCGCATGCGGCAGCAATTCCAGGCGCAGGATCAGGCGTTCCGCGCCGGATGGCGGCTGGGCCCGCAGCTGGGCCTTGAATTCCCCAAGCTGCACGGACTGTTCGGATTCGTGCCACCGGAGCAACGCGAGACCGCGCTGGCCGTGCTGCGCCAGCTCAACCCGGCGCAGCTGGCCCAGCTGGCCCTGGTCGCGCAGCGCACGCCGCCGCAGGAACGCGACACGGTACGCAGCGCCTTCCTCGCCGTGCCCGCCGCCGAGCGCGACAGCTGGCTAAAGCGCCAGGCCGGCCAGTAGAAAAGGGGACGGAGGGGATTAAGTCGTATCAGGCCAGTCAGTGCCGAATGCGACTTAATCCCCTCCGTCCCCTTTTTGCTTGGGGCGGCTGAAACCCAGCATTCACGCCATGTCATGGGAATGCAGGCGCCGCCCGCGTAAGATGGGCGCCCGCAACCCGGTGCCTGTGCCCTTCGCGCGCAACCGCAGTTCGCGTCAAGCACCTTATGTCTACTGCAACCTCCACGCCGCGCTTCAGCAAGGAAGTCGGCGCCACCGGTCTGCTCGCCCTGCCGCTCGTGCTGGGCCATGTGTCCACCGGTCTGATCTCCTTCGTCGACAACGTGATTGCCGGCCACCACGCTACGGCGACCCTTGCCGCAGTCACCATCGGTACGGCGTTGTTGTGGCTGCCAATGCTGATTCCGATCGGCACCCTGATCTCCCTCACCGCTTCGGTGTCGCAGCTGCACGGCGCCGGCCGCGAGCGCGAGATCGGCCCGCTGTTCCGCCAGGCACTGTGGCTGGCGCTGGGGCTGGGGCTGATCATGTTCACCTTCCTCACCGTGGTGCCGCCGCTGCTGCCGGCCTTCGGCATCGCGCCGGACATCGTGCCGGGGGCGACTGCGTTCCTGCATGCGGTGCGCTGGGGTGGCCCGGCGCTGACCCTGTACTTCTGCATGCGTTATCTCAGCGAGGGCATGCACTGGACGCTGCCGACCATGCTGCTCGGCTTCGGTGGCCTGCTGGTGCTGGCGCCGATGGGCTACGTGCTGGCCAATGGCAAGCTCGGCTTCCCGGAGTTGGGGGCCGAGGGCCTGGGCATCGCTTCGGCGGTGATGATGTGGCTGCAGGCGACCGCATTCGCCCTGTATCTGTGGCGGACCAAGCGCTTTGCCCATCTGCAGCTGTTCTCCCACTTCGAGGGACCGCGCTGGAAGGCGATCTGGGAGCTGCTGCGCACCGGCCTGCCGATCGGCATCACCGTGCTGATGGAAGGCGGCCTGTTCATCGTCACCGCCTTGCTGATCGGCCGCCTGGGTGCCAATGAAGCGGCGGCACACCAGATCGCGATCAACGTCGCGCAGCTGTGCTTCATGATCCCGATGGGCGTGGCCGAGGCCACCACCGTGCGCGTCGGCCATGCGGTCGGCCGTGGTGACGGCTTCGGCGTACGGCGTGCGGCGTGGGCCGGTTACGCGATCATCATGGGCACGCAGACGTTGTCAGCGGCGGTGCTGCTGTTCGGCCACGATGCCATCGTCGGTGTGTACACCAACGACCTGGCAGTGGCCGGCCTGGCCTCGACCCTGCTGCTGTACGCGGCCACCTTCCAGTTCCCGGACGGCATCCAGGTGCTGTCGGCGGGTGCGCTGCGCGGCCTCAAGGACACCCGCGTGCCGATGTTCATCGCCATGTTCGCGTACTGGGGCCTGGGCATGCCGCTCGGCGCCGGGCTCGGCCTGGGGCTGGGCATGGGCCCGCAGGGCATGTGGATCGGCCTGATCGTCGGCCTGACCGCCGCTGCCATCCTGATGGGCTGGCGCCTGCGCCGCAGCAGCCAGCGCATCGGGCAGTCCGCGCTGTCCTGATCGTCCTGCCCGCCATGCCGACCCATGGCGGGCGATCCCCTGACTTGTGTCCGATGCCGCATCGCGCGGCACCGGCTATGCTGGTACCACGGCAAGAAGCCATCCGGAGCGTTCCATGAATCAACCCGTGCCCCCGCTGCCCCCGGCGCGTCGCAACCCCGTCGCCAGTTTCTTCATCGGGCTGTGGGACGTCATGAACTTCACCCGCCGGTTGATCCTCAACCTGGTGTTCTTCGGCCTGCTGTTCCTGCTGCTGGTGATGTTCGTCATCGCCGCCGGCATGGGTGCCGGTGCCAGCAAGTCGCTGCAGGACCGCACGACGCTCGTGATCGCGCCGGAAGGCCGCCTGGTCGAGCAGTTCAGTGCCGATCCGGTCAGCCGCGCACTGGCCAAGGCCGTGGGTGACAACGGTGCCGAAGAGATCCAGCTGCGCGACCTGCTGCGGGTGATCGAGTCGGCCAAGGAAGACAAGAAGATCGAGCGCGTGGTGCTGGAGCTGGACAAGCTGCAGCCGTCGGGCTTCGCCTCGCTGCGTGAAGTCGCCGCCGCGCTGCAGGACCTGCGCGCTTCCGGCAAGCAGCTGGTGGCCTACAGCGAGAGCATGGGCCAGTCGCAGTACCTGCTGGCTGCACAGGCCGACGAGGTCTACCTGGACCCGATGGGTTCGGTCGTGCTCGAAGGCCTCGGCCGCTACCGCCAGTACTTCCGCACCGGCCTGCAGGACAAGCTGGGCGTGGACGTGCACCTGTTCAAGGTGGGCGAGTACAAGTCCGCGGCCGAACCGTACGTGCTTGACGCCGCGTCGCCGGCCTCCAAGGAAGCCGACCTGTTCTGGATGAACGATGTGTGGCAGCGCTACCTGGGCGACATCGCCAAGGCGCGCCGCCTGGATCCGGCACAGCTGGCTGCCGGCATCGACACGCTGCCGGAAGGCATTGCCGCCGCCGGTGGCGACCTGGCCAAGTTCGCGCTGCAGCAGAAGCTGGTGACCGCGCTGAAGACCCGCGAGGAATTCGAGGATCTGATGATCGAGCGCGGCGTGGCCGACGAAGACGCCGACGGTGGTTTCCGCAACGTCGACTTCGGCCGTTACCTGGCCCTGCTCGACGCCCGCCGCAACCCGGTGGACTCGCGTCCGCAGGTGGCCGTGGTGGTGGCTGCCGGCGAGATCAGCGGTGGCGACCTGCCGGCCGGCCGCATCGGCGGCGAGTCGACCTCAGCGCTGTTGCGCGCCGCGCGCGACGACGACAACGTGAAGGCCGTGGTGCTGCGCGTCGATTCGCCGGGCGGTGAGGTGTTCGCCTCCGAGCAGATCCGCCGTGAAGTGGTGGCGCTGCAGGCCGCTGGCAAGCCGGTGGTGGTGTCGATGGGCGACCTGGCTGCCTCCGGTGGCTACTGGATCAGCATGAATGCCGATCGCATCTACGCCGATCCGTCGACCATCACTGGTTCGATCGGCATCTTCGGCATGGTACCGAACTTCAGCCGCGCGCTGGACAAGATCGGCGTGCACACTGACGGTGTCGGCACCACCCGTTTTGCGGGTGCATTCGATGTCACCCGCCCGATGGATCCGGCCGTGGGACAGGTCATCCAGTCGGTGATCAACAAAGGCTACGCCGACTTCACCGGTCGCGTCGCCGACGCGCGCAAGAAGCCGGTCGAGGCCGTGGACGAGGTGGCCCGCGGCCGCGTGTGGAGCGGTGCACAGGCCAAGGAACGCGGCCTGGTCGATGCCTTCGGTGGCCTGAGGGATGCGGTGGCCGATGCGGCCAGCCGCGCCAAGCTGGGCAAGTCCGATGCCTATCGCGTGCGCTACATCGAGAAGGCAGCCACGCCGTTCGCGCAGTTCGTCAGCGGTTTCGCCGGCAGTCGTGCCGGTGCCTGGATGCTGTCCGATTCGGGCATGGCGCGGATGATGCTGGCACGCACGATGCCGGAAGTGGACACGCAGCTGCGCTTCGTCGAGAACGCGGCCCGCGAAAAGGGCAACGGCGCACCGGTGAAGGCGCTGGCGTACTGCTTCTGCGGGTTCTGACCGGCAACGCTATCGAATGAAAACGCCCGGCTCAGGCCGGGCGTTTTCGTTCATGGGGTCGGATCCCTTGGCTTCGCAAAGGGCTCTGACCCCACCGGTCATTGCGCCGCGTCGGCCTCGGCCTTGCGCTCACGCGCGGCAGCCTCATCGACGGTTTTCTGCACGTCCTTGGCGCGGTCCAGCGGCTCGTTGATCGCACGCGACATCGCTCGTGGCACCGGTGGCTTCTCCGGGTTCGGCGTGGGCGGACGCTGGCAGGCCGCCAGCAGCAGGCTGGCCAGCAGCGACGTGGACAGGATCAGGATGCGCATGGCGGCTCTCCGCGGTGGGCGTATGGGCAAGTGTCGCATCCCCGGCCGAGCGCCGCCGTGAGCGCGTATCCTTGCGGCATCGAAACACAGCGGGCGCGGCCCCGGAGGACACATGACCCAGCAACGGTGGCGCCTGGACGGCCAGACTGCCCTGATTACGGGCGCCAGCGCCGGCATCGGCCTGGCCATCGCGCACGAACTGGCCGGCCTCGGTGCCGACCTGATGATCGTGGGCCGTGACATCGATATGCTGGAGACGGCGCGCGACGAACTGCTGGACGTGTATCCGCAGCACCAGGTGCACGCGCTGGCTGCCGATGTCTCCGATGACGAGGACCGCCGGCAGATCCTGGACTGGGTGGAAGACCACAGCGATGGCCTGCACATCCTGGTCAACAACGCCGGTGGCAACGTCACCAAGGCGGCCACGGAGTATTCCGAGGACGAATGGCGCAAGATCTTCGAGACCAACCTGTTCTCGGCCTTCGAGCTGTCGCGCTACGCGCATCCGCTGTTGGCGCGGCATGCGTCGTCGTCCATCGTCAACGTCGGCAGCGTGTCCGGCCTGACCCACGTGCGCAGTGGCGTGGTCTATGGCATGACCAAGGCCGCGATGCACCAGATGACGCGCAACCTGGCCGTCGAGTGGGCGGAGGATGGCATCCGGGTCAACGCGGTGGCGCCCTGGTACATCCGCACGCGGCGCACGTCCGGTCCATTGTCGGACCCGGACTACTACGAGGAAGTGGTCAACCGCACGCCGATGCGCCGCATCGGTGAACCGGAGGAAGTGGCCGCAGCCGTGGGCTTCCTGTGCCTGCCGGCGGCCAGCTATGTCACCGGCGAATGCATCGCAGTGGATGGCGGTTTCCTGCGCTACGGGTTCTGATCATGCGGTGGTAGTGCCGGCCGCTGGCCGGCAACCACGGGATCTTCAGGTGATTGCAGTTGCCGGCCGGCGGCCGGCACTACCGCATGGCAGTCACCCCGGTACCGGGCAGTTGCTGGCCTCCAGCACGCCCTGCAACCGTTCGCGTTCCCCGCGGGCCTTGTCGCGGTTCTCCGGCGAGGCGAACCGCTCGCGGCCACGTGCGTCGCGGAAGCGTTGCTGCCAGCTGCTGCAGCGCTGCGCTTCCGGCAGTTCCTCGCAGCGGTCGCGCACCACTTCGCAGCCTGCAGCATTGACCGGTGTGGCGCCGCCCAGGCCCTGCACGGTCATCGGTTCGCAGCGGCCGGGGGCAGCTTCGTATTCGTGCAGGTAGCCACCGCCCTGGCTGTCGGTGCACTGGAAGATGGGCGGCAGCGGCGGCTTCGGCGGCGCATTGCTGTCCGGCGCGGCATCAGCCTGGCGTGGCAGCGATGCACTGTCGAGTATCAGATCGCCGCCTTCGCGTTCGACCATGCCGGCTTCCATGATCGTGCGTCCTTCGCCGGGGCGGCGGGGGCTGGGCGCGGAAGCCGGCGGCATACCCGCCGCCGCCGGTTCGGGTGGCGACGGCACAGGGGTCGGCGTGGGCGACGCACTGGCAGCGGCCGGAATCCGCACCACCTGCTGCTTGCTGCCGGCAGGGCAGGGCGTACGTTGCAGGGTGGGCACATCGCTGTTGCTGGAAGTGCAGCGGTAGATCACCCCGTCGTCGGCCACTGCGTTGCCGGCGAACAGGCCCAGGGCCAGCCAGATCAGGTTCTTCATGCGCACAGCGTACATGCCACGGCAGGTGCTGCGCTCAGCGGTCGCAGTCCCGCGACAGGCGTGCGTCGATGCCACGCTGTTCGTTGCTGATGGCAGTACGCTCGCTCTGCAGCGCACTGTTGTAGCGGCGGTCCAGTTCCCAGCGGCGGTCGCGCAGGCGCGCGCAGACTTCCTGCGGCGGCAGCGCATGGCAGCTGTCGCGGACCAGCACGCTGCCGGCCGGAACCTGCACACCGACACCCACCGCGGGCGGCCGGTAGCCGGTTCCTTCACCGATGGGGGGGCCGACCGGCGTGCCGAAGGCCGGGCGTGGGCCGGGATGGACCGGGCCGTGGTGCCCGTGCGGAAGCCAGACGCTGGTCCACAACGGTACCCAGCGCGGATTGCCCTCGTTGTTGTCGCTGGTATAGCGGCGACCGTCGTCGCTCACGCATTCGTACAACGGCTGTGGCGGCTGGATGTAGACGTGGCGGACTTCGCGATCGCGCATCACCGGAACCTCGTCGGGAGGCGCGGGCGTCGCATCGCTGCGCACCACCCGTGGCGTCGGGTCGCGCGGGCGCTGCAGGTCGCGCACTTCCTGCCGGCCGCTGCTGCAGGGCCTGTCCTGCAGGGCCACGGCGCCATTGCTGGCGACGCAGCGATAGACGCGCACGTCCTCTGCGGCCGGTGCGGTCCATGGCAGCAGCAGGCACAGGCCCAAGGCGGTGCGCAGCAGGTTCATGGCGGCAGGGTGCGTGATTGTGCGTGGCAGTGCAATCGTCCGCTCAGGAGCGCAGCACGTTGCCGCTGAGCGCGTCGCGGATCGGGGTCGGTTGGGCCAGGCCACCGGTCTCGCCATCGAGCAGGCCATCGAGCAGGCGCAGCAGGCGCGGATCCAGCTCGGCGCGACTGCGTGCCGGCGGTTCACCTGCCAGGTTGGCGCTGGTGGAGACCAGCGGCCCGCCCCAGGCGCGGCACAGGGCGGCGACCAGTGGGTGGGCGCTGATGCGTACGGCGATGCCGCTGTGTTCACCGGTGACCCACGGTTGGGCGCGCGGACCGGCCGGCAGGATCCAGGTGTTGGCGCCCGGCCAGCTGGCCAGAACCGCACGCTGGCGGGCGTCGGGCAGCGCCTGCAGGCGGACCCAGCCCTCCAGCTGCGACAGTTCGGCGGCGACCAGGATCATGCCCTTCTCGATCGGGCGCTGTTTCAGCCGCAGCACCGCGTGCACCGCGGCTTCATGTGACGGATCGCAGCCCAGGCCCCAGACCGCTTCGGTCGGATAGGCGATCACGCCACCGGCGCGGAGCGTGGCGACAGCAGAGTTCAGGGTGAGTTCTTTCATGACGGCGACCGGCCCGGCGTGGGCCTCCATTATCCCCCCGCTGCGTGCAGAAGGGGTGGAACGCGCCCGCTCGGTAGTGCCGGCCGCTGGCCGGCATCCGAGGCTTCCAGGTGTTGCCGGCCAGCGACCGGCACTACCCCTCATCCGCGCATGGCGTGGATCTACTTCTTTGCAGCGGTCTTCTTGACGGCCTTCTTCGCCGGTGCCTTCTTTGCGGCAGCTTTCTTCACAGCCTTCTTGGCCGGCGCTTTCTTGGCCGCGGCCTTCTTCGGCGCTGCTTCCTTCTTCACCGCAGCCTTCTTGGCCGGTGCCTTCTTCGCAGCGGCCTTCTTGGCGCCGAAGCCCTTGCGCACCGGCTTGCCGGTTTCTTCCATCAGCTGCTGCACTTCAGCCAGGGTCAGCGATGACGGCTCGCGATCCTTGGGGATCTTGCCGTTCATCCTGCCATCGCTGATGTACGGGCCGAAGCGGCCGTTCAGCACCTGGATGTCGCTGCCCTCGAACTCCTTGATGATCCGGTTACGCGCGATCTCTTCCTTCTCTTCGATCAGGAATACGGCGCGGGCCAGGTCGATGGTGTACGGGTCGTCTTCCTTCTTCAGTGAGGCGTAGGTGCTGCCGCGCTTGGCGAACGGGCCGAAGCGGCCGATGCCGACGCTGACCGGCTCACCATTGTCCTCGCCCAGCGCGCGCGGCATCAGGAACAGTTCCAGCGCGTCTTCCAACGAGATGGTGTGCATCGACTGGCCGGGGCGCAACGAGGCGAACTTCGGCTTTTCCTCGGCGTCCTCGGCGGTGCTGCCGATGGCGGCATACGGCCCGAAACGACCCAGCCGCACGCTGACCGGCTTGCCGGTCTTGGGGTCGGTGCCGAGCTCGCGCGCGCCACTGGCCTCGGCGCGGTCGACCGATTCCTTCTTGTCTTCGACCAGTTCCTTGAACGGCTCCCAGAAACGGGCCATCAGCGGGATCCATTCTTCCTCACCGCGCGAGACGGCATCGAGCTCGTCCTCAAGCCTGGCGGTGAAGTCGTAATCCACGTACTGGGTGAAGTGGCTGGACAGGAACTTGGACACCGCGCGGCCCACGTCGGACGGGCGGAAGCTGCGGCCTTCCATTTCCACATACTTGCGGAACAGCAGGGTCTGGATGATCGAAGCGTAGGTCGAGGGACGGCCGATGCCGTACTCTTCCAGCGCCTTCACCAGCGCCGCTTCGGTGTAGCGCGGCGGTGGCTGGGTGAAATGCTGTTCGGCCAGGATGCGTTCCAGCGGGATGCGGTCGCCCGGCTTCATCGCGGGCAGCTTGCGGCCCTCATCTTCGTCCTCGGCGCTCTTGTTGTCCTTGCCTTCCTCGTACACGGCCAGGAAGCCGGGCACGACCACGGTGGTGCCGCTGGCGCGGAACACGTGTTCGCTGCCGGCCGACAGGTCGACGCTGACGGTGTTGAGCGTGGCCGGGATCATCTGGCAGGCCACCGCACGCTTCCAGATCAGCTCGTACAGGCGCCGCTCGTCGTCGGTCAGGAAGCGGGCGACCTGCGACGGCGTGCGCAGGGCCGAGGTCGGGCGCACCGCTTCGTGCGCTTCCTGGGCGTTCTTCGACTTGGTCTGGTAGGTGTTGGGCTGGTCCGGCAGCGAGGCGATGCCGTAGTCGCGGGCGATCACGTCGCGGATTTCCGCCAGCGCGTCCTGCGACAGGTTCACCGAGTCGGTACGCATGTACGAAATCAGGCCGACGGTGCCTTCGTCGCCGATGGCCACGCCCTCATACAGCTTCTGCGCCACCTGCATGGTCTTGCGGGTGGTGAAGCCGAGCTTGCGCGAGGCTTCCTGCTGCAGGGTGGAGGTGGTGAACGGCGGCGCCGGGCGGCGCTTGCGCTCCTTGCTGGCCACGTCGGTGACGTGCAGCGAACCCTGCGCGGCCTGCTGGATGCGCATGCGCGCCGCTTCAGCGGTGTCGCCATCGGTGACGGTGAACTGCTCGAACTTCTGCCCGTCCAGCTTGACCAGCTTGGCATTGAAGTGCTGGGACGGGTGCGCGCACTCGGCAGCGATCGACCAGTACTCGCGGGCGATGAAGGCTTCGATCTCTTCCTCGCGCTCGACGATCATGCGCAGCGCCGGGCTCTGCACGCGGCCGGCGGACAGGCCGCGCTGCACCTTGCGCCACAGCACCGGCGACAGGTTGAAGCCGACCAGGTAGTCCAGCGCGCGGCGGGCCTGCTGGGCGTCGACGAGGTCGCTGGCGATCGCGCGCGGCTGGCTGATCGCTTCCTTGATGGCGCGCGGGGTGATCTCGGTGAACACCACGCGCTGCATCGGCTTGTCCTTGACCAGCCCGCGTTCCTTCAGGATCTCGGCGATATGCCAGCTGATCGCTTCACCCTCGCGATCCGGGTCGGTTGCCAGCAGGATGTCGTCGGCGCCCTTGGCGGCCTTGGCGATCGCATCGACATGCTTTTCGTTCTTGTCGATCACGTCGTAGTGCATGGCGAACCCGTTGTCCGGGTCGACCGCGCCTTCCTTCGGAATCAGGTCACGCACATGCCCATACGAGGCCAGGACGGTGTAGTCCTTGCCGAGGTATTTGTTGATCGTCTTGGCCTTGGCCGGCGATTCGACGATGAGCAGGTGCTTGGGCATGGCAGCAGTGTCTGTGGGGCGAGCCGCAGGGAAGGGGCCGCTAGGGTGGAGCAAACGGCCGCATTAGTGAAGCGGCCACGGACAAATCAATACGCTGAACGCCCGGTAGTGTGCCGGGCGTTCAGGTTTCACCTTATTAGAGGAATCACGCCCGGCCAGCCCCTGTCAAGCAGCCAGACGTGAGGATGGCCGTTCATGAGGCCATCTTGGCGATGAAGCCGACCGCAGCCACCAGCAGCACCAGGCCCGCCACCGTCAGCAGGCCGGTCAGTACCAGGATCACGATGGTGACCGTACCCAGCTCATGGCGCTGCAGCTGCGGCTGGTCGGTGTAGGCCCAGCGGTCGACCACCAGGGTGTCGCAGATCATGTCGTGCAGGCCCTGCTTGCGCTCGGTGAAGGCGGCCATCAGGAAGCCGATCCCCAGGGTGAAGCTGCTCAGCAGCATGGCCCAGTAGCGACCGAAGGCGCGGCCACGGGTCAGGCGGTCACCATTGCTGCGCACGACCTTGATGCCGACCGCCATCTTGCCCAGCGTGGCGCCGCCCTGGGAGGAATGGAACCAGGTGTAGTAGGCCACGCCGATGACCATGTTGATCAGCGCGCTGGCCAGCTGCGCGACGATTTCGATGGAGGTCTCGCCACTGCCCACCGCGCCCATGCTGGCGCCAAGCACCACGCCGATGATGGCGCCGATGATGCCGCCCGGCACGGCCAGCACGAAGTAGTCGATCATGTAGGCCGCGACGCGCTTCCAGAAGCCGGCGTAGACCACCTCGCCGCCGATCACCGGCCGCGCGCCACCGGCAGCGGCGGCGGCCGGTGCGTTGTAGGGTGAGCTGCTGAGCGCGCCCGTGCCAGGCAGCGGCGCAGTGCCGTTGTCGATGGCGGCGTAGTCGCTGCGCAGGTCGAAGCCGCCACTGGCAGTGGCGGTGCTGGCGTCGGCCAGCGTCTGCAGGCCCAGTTCATCGACCACCTGGCGCAGTGCAGCCCACTGGGCCATGCCTTCGCGCCAGACCAGGGTGTCCAGGTTCAGTTCGCCGCGCTGGAAGCGCTGGCGGATCTCCTGGACCGACAGCGGGCCCTGGCGTTGCTGTCCTACGGCGTAGTACCACTCAGTCATTGCATGTTCCCTGTTGGATCGTCCTTGGAGGTGCTGCCGTGCGCGTGGCTCAGCCGCGGCACGACGGCGGCAGGTACTTGTCGTCGCTTTCACCGCTGCATTCCCAGCGGCCGCTGTCGCGATCATATTCCAGCCACAGCAGGTCGCCATCGAGGCTCTTGCCGGGCACGGCCAGCGTTGCTTCGATGCCACAGTGGCCGTTGTTGAAGCGGCCGATGTTCACCGCCGACAGGCCGGCCTGGCTGAAGTCCCCCGGGGCCGGGAAACCGGCATCGTTGGCGCCGGGGCAGCGGCCTTCATCGTCGGCGAAGTGCTGCACCTGCTGTTTCAGCGGCTGCAGGGCATTGACCGCGGTCGCGATCCTGGCACGCACGGTGTAGTCCTTGTACGCGGGCAGGGCGATCGCCGCGAGGATGGCCATGATCGGCACCAGTACCAGCAGCAGGCCGCCGCCGATGATTGCGGTCAGGGCGCAACCGGAGAGCTTCTTCTTCGGCGGCGGCAGGACCCCGGCTGCCGCCTGGGTGGCATAGGGCGTGGACGGCGGCAGCACCGGCGGCTGCGGCGGAGGCGGCGCGACCGGTTCGGGTTCGGGTTCGGGTTGCTGGGCCGGCGCAGCAACGTCCAGCGCCGGCACGATCAGGCCCAGCTCGTCGACAACGGTGCGCAAGGGCTGCCATTGCGGCAGGCCGTCGCGCCAGACCAGGGTGTCCAGGGAGATCTGGTTGTTTCGGAACAACTCGACCAACTGTTCCGCCGGCAGCGGGCCTTGCTGCCGGTTGCCTTCTGCATGGAACCACTCGCTCACGGGGACGCTCCTGAATGCGCTATGCCCCCAAGTGTACGGTCAGTGAAGGGGTTCTGGCTCGTCCATGAACATCTGCGTCTCCATCCAGGCATAGGCCGCTTCGGAGCCGGGCTGGTTGAACAGCACCATCAGCACGACCCATTTCAGGTCGTCCAGGTCCAGTTCGTCCTGGTCCAGGGCCATCGCCCGGTCCAGCACCAGCTCGCGCTGGTCGGCGTCGAGGATGCCGTGCTGTTCCAGGTACAGCAGGAAGCCGCGGCATTCCACATCCAGCTTGTCCAGCTCGGGGCCATGGTAGATGCGCACGGGGCCATCGACCCGCGCCTGGGCCACGCTCGGCCGCTGCGCGGCCAGGGCATCGAGCCAGTCGAACGCCTTGTTGATCTCGGTGGGGCTGAAACCGGCCTGGATCAGGCCGTTCTGCAGCGAATCGCGGTCACGGATCAGGTCCGCATCTTCGCTGAAATAGTGTTCAAACAGGTACAGCAGTACATCCAGGATGCTCTCTTTCATTGCCCCTCGGCCTGCGTCGCGCGACGCTGTGGAGGTGAAGAAACTAGGGAGTTCGACAGTAGCGGCCGTGTACGCACACCACGATTCCCGCCAGTTCCATGGCCAGCAGCATGGAGGACACCTGGGGCGCCGTCAATCCACAGCGCGTGATCAGTGAATCCATACCGCTTGGGTTGTGGTCCAGGGCTCGCCACAAGCACTGGTAGTCAGGGTCGTCGGCCCAGCGCGCCGGCAGGAGGGCCGGCAGTGCCTGTTCAGTGGGGGTGGACAGCCGCGATTGCAAGCCCGGCAGCTGCAGGCGAAGGGCAGGGGCGAGCAGTTCCAGAACCTCCTCGGGGCGCTCGACCAGCGCCGCGCCCTCGCGGATCAGGCGGTGGCAGCCCGCCGCGCGCGGGTTGAGCACCGATCCGGGCAGGGCACAGACCTCGCGGCCTGCCTCGGCGGCCAGGCGCGCGGTGATCAGCGCGCCCGAACGCTGCGCGGCCTCGACCACCACGGTGGCCAGCGCCAGCCCGGCTACCAGCCGGTTGCGCGCGGGGAAGTGGCCTGGGCGGGCCGCCGTACCCGGCAGGTACTCACTGAGCACCACGCCCTCGGCGGCGATGCGCGCCTGCAGCCGGGCGTGGCTGTCCGGATAGGCGCGGTCAGGGCCCGTGCCGATCACCGCCACGGTGCAGCCACCGGCCTCCAGCGTGGCCTGGTGCGCAGCGGCATCGATGCCTGCGGCCAGGCCGCTGGTCACCGCCAGGCCCGCCTCGACGAAACAGCCGGCAAAACGCGCGGCCAGTGCGCGCCCGCCCGGGGTGGGGGAACGGCTGCCGACCAGCGCCACCGACGGGCGCCAGGCCAGGCTGGGGTCTCCGGCGACGAACAGCGCCAGCGGCGGGTTGGGCACCTCCAGCAACGAGGGTGGAAAGGCCGGATCGGTGCAGGGCAGCAGGTGATGGTTGTCCTGTTCCAGCCAGCGCAGGGCGGATGCACACGCCCGGGCGTCGGGACGTTCCAGCGCGGCGCATTGCTCCGGCGTGCAGCCGTGCGCGCGCCAGTTCGCCGGGCCTTGCGCGATGGCGGCTTGCGCACCGCCCGCGGCCTGCAGCAGGGCCCGTCGTGGCGCCAGTGCGCCTCCCGCCATCAACAGGCGCAGCAGCGCCTCATATGCATGCGTGGTCATCCCCCACTATCGGCCGCACACAACAAAGGCGCCCTAGGGCGCCTTCGCACGTGATCGTCAGGTTTTCCCGCAGACGCCTGCCGGGCAGCGGCCGGCACGCCCGGCAACGGTTACTTCGCGTCCGGGTGCAGCGCGTTGTAACCGACCTGCACCGGCTTCACGCCCTGCATCACCAGCGCGTAGCTGACGTTGTCGAAGGTACGGAACACCATCGCGTGTGCGGCATACTCATCCGGCAGCGAGACCCGGCCCGCGCCGGTGCTGAGCGAGTCGTCCATGCGCGAGGAGTTCGGGTACTTCATGCGGTGCGCCACATGGCGGCCCGGGCGCCACAGCGAGAACACGGTGCCGTTGTCCACGCCCTGGGCACGGCCGGCCGAGATCGCGATCACGTCGCGCGGGCCACCGGCATTGAACATGTCGGTGACGGCCAGCACGCGCACGTCCACACCCTCGACACCGGCAGCGGGTACATGAGGGATGAACTGCAGGTCGTACGGCTTGGCTTCGACCGGCACCAGGCGGTCACCGGCGCGCACTTCGCGGCCGCCGTCGTTCTTGTCCAGCACCAGCGTGGAGGCCTCGACCTTGCCGCCGGCAATCTGGGTGATGGTGCCGGTAGCGACCTGGGCCAGCTCGTAGCCGAGCACGCCACGGCGGGCGTTGGGCGCGTTGTAGGCCTTCCACAGGTTGCCGCTGCCCGGGGTCACGTCGCCATTGGCGGTCAGGTCTTCGGTCGGCTTGGGCTGGGCGTACCGTACGGTCGGGCGTACCACGGCCCAGCGCTGGCCCACCTGGGCATCGGCCAGGCGCACGTAGACGGTGTCACCGCCGGACACGCGCAGGCGGCTGTCCTCCAGGCCGACCACGTAGGGCAGCTGCTTGATGCTGTCGACAACGCTCAACTGCTTCAGGAACGGCTCGACCTGGGCCAGCGGAATGGCGTCGATCGGGGCCTCCTGGCGCGGGCCGGCCTGGGACACGGTCACCCGGTCCAGGTAGGCAAGGCTCAGCACGTCACCTGGATAGATCAGGTGCGGGTTGGCGATCTGCGGATTGGCTTGCCAGATCTCCGGCCACAGCCAAGGCTTCTGCATGAAACGTGCGGCGATATCCCACAACGTATCCCCTTTTCGGACCACATAGGTGTCCGGGTGCCCGCCATTCACTTCCACGGCGGTAGCATAGGCAGCCACGGTCAGCATCGCCGCGGCGACGACCGTACGAAAACGAAGCAACATAGGTGTGAAGCCCTGATTCCCCAACAGGTCCACGCACTATAGTCCAGAAACCGGGGCGCAAGGCAAGCGTTGGAGCTAGAATCTGCGACGTATGCCGGCGTGCCGGCCCCCTATCCGGAAACAGCCATGGCCCTTCTCCCCATTCTCGAGTTCCCCGATCCGCGCCTGCGTACCAAGGCTGCGTTGATCGACGCCGCCGAAGTCACCACGCCGGCCTTCCAGGAACTGATCGACAACATGTTCCAGACCATGTACGACGCCCCGGGCATCGGCCTGGCGGCCACCCAGGTGGACGTGCACAAGCGCTTCATGGTCATCGATGTCAGTGAAGAAAAGAATGAACCGCATGTGTTCATCAACCCGGAAATCGTCGCCAGGGACGGGGGCCGGGTGTACCAGGAGGGCTGCCTGTCGGTCCCGGGCATCTTCGCCGACGTCACCCGCGCCGACACCATCACCGTGAAGTACCTGGACCGCAACGGCCAGGAACAGCAGCTGGAGGCGGGTGAAGTACTGGCCACCTGCATCCAGCACGAGATGGACCACCTGGACGGCAAGCTGTTCATCGACTACCTGTCGCCGCTCAAGCGCGAGATGGTCCGCAAGAAGCTGGCCAAGCAGCGCAAGCACGTGGCGTGATCGCCCATCCGGGCCGCCCTTCGGGTGGCCCGTGCCTGCGCGACGCGCGCGGGCTGCACGGCGCCGGCCGACGGCGCCGTTTTGTTTCCTGCACGAATCCATCCTGCAAGTGGGGTAGCCATGAGGATTGTCTTTGCCGGTACGCCGGAATTCGCGGTGTCGTCGCTGCGCGCCGCGGCGCGCCACCACGAGGTCGTGGCCGTCTATACCCAGCCTGACCGGCCGGCCGGCCGTGGCCGTGGCCTGGCACCGTCGCCGGTCAAGCTCGAGGCCGTGGCCCGTGGCATTCCGGTCTACCAGCCTGAATCACTGAAGGACGAGGCTGCACAGCAGCAGCTGCGCGACCTGCAGCCGGACCTGATGGTGGTGGTGGCCTACGGCCTGATCCTGCCCAAGGCGGTACTGGCGATCCCGACCCACGGCTGCTGGAACGTGCATGCCTCGCTGCTGCCACGCTGGCGCGGGGCGGCGCCGATCCAGCGCGCGATCCAGGCCGGTGACGCAAAGACCGGTGTGTGCCTGATGCAGATGGAAGCGGGCCTGGATACCGGCCCGGTGCTGCTGCACCAGGAACTGCCGATCGCTGCCACCGATACCGGTGGCCAGCTGCATGACAAGCTGGCCGAGCTGGGTGCACAGGTCCTGTCCGACGGCCTGGGCCTGCTGCGGGCCGGCATCAAGCCGATCGCGCGGCCGCAGCCGGAGCAGGGCGTGACCTATGCGCACAAGCTGGACAAGGCCGAAGCCCGTCTGGACTGGGCGCAGGGCGCCGATGTGCTGGCGCGTACCGTGCGTGCCTTCAATCCGTGGCCGATCGCCGAAGCGACGCTGGCTGGCGAACGCGTGCGCATCCATGGCGCGGTGGCGCTGGAGGAGGCCCACGGCCAAGCGCCGGGCACGGTGCTGGCGGCCAGCCGCGATGGCATCGACATCGCCTGCGGCCAGGGCGCACTGCGCTTGCGTACGCTGCAGCGCGAAGGCGGCAAGGCGATCACCGCCGCCGACTACCTCAACGCCCGCCGTGATCTGCGCGTGGGAGCATAAGCGGTGTCGAAGCAGAACGATTTCTCCGTGGCCAAGGCGGCGCCGGGCGCGGCCACCCGCATGCTGGCCGCACGTGTGCTGGCACAGGTGTTCACCCGTGGCCGTTCATTGAAGGCCGAACTGGCCTGGGCGCTGCCGAAGCTGGCCGACAGCCGCGATCGTGCCTTGCTGGAAGCGCTGTGCTTTGCGGTGCTGCGTCGCCGCAGTACCTATGACGCTGCCTTGCAGTCGTGGATGCAGAAGCCGCTGTCGGCGCGCGACGCCGATCTGCGCACCCTGTTGATGGTGGGCTTCGCCCAGCTGGACGTTCTGGAACTGCCGGCGCATGCGGCGCTGTCGGCCACGGTCGATGCCGCGCGTGCGCTGGGCCGTGAGCGCCAGGCCGGCCTGGTCAATGCGATCCTGCGCCGCGCGCAGCGCGAAGGTTTCCCGGAGCAGCCGGCGCGCGATGCCTTCCCGGAATGGCTGGCCGATGCGGTGGAACGCGATTGGCCGGCACAGGCCGACGCGATCTTCAGCGCCAGCCTGCAACCGGCACCGTTGTGGCTGCGTGCCAACCGCCAGCACGGCGGCCGTGACAAGGCACTGGCGGCACTGGCCGAGGCGGGCATTGCCGCCGAACCCAGCGCGCTCTGCGCCGATGCACTGCGCCTGGCGGCCCCCGTTGCGGTGAACCAGCTGCCGGGTTTTGCCGACGGTGCACTGTCGGTACAGGACCTGTCGGCGCAATGCGCAGCCGACGCGCTGGCGCCCGCGACCGGCGCCCGCGTGCTGGACGCCTGTGCGGCACCCGGTGGCAAGTCGGCGCACCTGCTGGAACGTGACCCCAGTCTGCGCCTGCTGGCGCTCGATATCGATGCGCGTCGACTCGCGCGCGCCCGCGATACCTACACCCGCACCGGTGTGGGTGAGGGCGCGCAGACCCGGGTGGCCGATGCCAGCGATCCCGGGGCCTGGTGGGATGGCACGCCGTTCGACGCCATCCTGCTGGATGCCCCGTGCTCGGCCACCGGCGTGATCCGCCGCCAGCCGGACGTGATGTTCCACCGCCGCGCCGAGGACATCGATGCGCTGGTCGGCGTGCAGGCCCGCCTGCTGGAGGCCTGCTGGTCGATGCTGCGCCCGGGAGGCGTGCTGCTGTACGCCACCTGTTCGATCCTGCGCGCCGAGAACGTCGATCAGGTGCGAGCCTTCCTGAAGTGGCATCCGGACGCAGCGGCACAGCCTCTGGATGACACATTCGGCCTCGATTGCGAGGGGATTGCGCGCCAGCGCCTGCCGGGTGACAACGATGCTGACGGTTTCTTTTACGCGCGTCTGCTAAAAACAGCCTGACCCCGCTGACGTTCCGAGTCCCATGCTGAAATCCCGCGCGTCGCGCGAGACGTGGTTGTTCGTGGTGATGGCCCTGCTGGTGCTGGGGGCCGGGCTGGGCCTTCGTGATCCGTGGCCGTCGGACGAACCGCGCTTCGCGCTGGTGGCCAAGCAGATGTTCGACAGCGGGCAGTGGCTGTTCCCGCATCGCGGCACCGAGCTGTACTCGGACAAGCCGCCGATGCTGATGTGGTGGCAGGCCACGCTGTACGGCCTGGTCGGGCAGTGGCGCGTGGCTTTCCTGCTGCCGTCGCTGCTGGCGGCCCTGGGCACGCTGTGGTGCGTGGTCGACCTGGGGCGACGCCTGTGGACGCGGCGGGTGGGGCTGTACGCCGGCTGGGCGCTGCTGTTCGCGCTGCAGTTCACCTTCCAGGCGAAGAAGGCGCAGATCGACCCACTGCTGCTGCTGTTCATCACCCTGGCCAACTACGGCCTGCTGCGCCACCTTTTGCTGGGACCAAGCTGGCGCTGGTGGTGGCTGGGCTGGTTCTTTGCTGGCATCGGCGTGATCACCAAGGGCGTGGGGATGCTGGCGCTGCTGATGCTCGTGCCTGCGGCCATCGCCGCGGCGTTGCAGTGGCCACGGGTGGGACTGCATGCGCGCGACGCGCGTTTCTGGCTGGCGCCGCTGGCCTTCCTGCTGGCGGTGTCGTTGTGGCTGGCGCCGATGCTGCTGGCCGGCTTTGCCACCGGCTCGGACGAGTACCTGGCCTACATGGACGACATCCTGTTCCAGCAGACGGCGCGGCGCTACGCCCATTCCTGGGACCATCACCAGCCCGCCTGGTACTTCCTGGTGACGATGCCGCTGATGTGGATCCCGGCGTTCCTGGCCCTGCCCTGGGCGATTCCGGCGTGGCGCCGCCGGCTGCGCCGCCGCGACCCGCGCTACCTGCTGCCGCTGGCCTGGTGGCTGATGGTGGTGCTGTTCTTCTCGATTCCCGCCGGCAAGCGCGATGTGTACATCCTGCCGGCACTGCCGATGTTCTGCCTGGTGCTGGCGCCGCTGTTGCCTGGATTGCTGAGGCGGCGCGATGTGCAGGCCGTGGTGGGGGTGTTCACCGGCCTGCTGTCACTGGGCCTGGCCCTGGCCGGTGCGATGGCGGTGCTGGGCGAGCCGGCCTTCGAGCTGCGCCTGACCCACAGCCGCGGGCTGGCGCCCGGCGCCGTCGACGCACTGGCCTGGACGATCCTGGCGATGGGCGTGTGGGGCGGAGTGAGCCTGCTGGCCTGCGGCCGTCGCCGGCATCTGGCGCTGGTATCGACCCTGGCGATGGTCTGGGTGCTGTACAGCCTGGTCGGCTATCCGCTGCTGAACGATTCCAGTTCCGCCCGCGGCCTGATGCGCACGGTTGGTGACCGTCTGGGACCGGATGCCGAATTGGGGCTGGTGGCCTGGAAGGAGCAGCATCTGCTGTTGGCCGACCGCCCCGCAGCGACCTTCGGTTTCGAGACGGACTGGGACGAGCAGCTGATTGCGGCCACGCGCTGGCAGCGGCTGGCGCCCGGACGCCGCTGGTTGCTGGTGCACGAATACGCGATGCTGTCGTGCGTCGACCGCAACCGTTCTGAACTGGCCGGCGTGGCCAACCGGCGGCGCTGGTGGCTGGTGCCGGCAGCAGCGGTGAAGGTGCCCTGCGTGGTCACTGCAGAGGAGCGCGAACGTGAACGGCGTTTGCAGGAACATGACTAGCCACCACGATTCCAGCTTGTCCAGTCTGCCCAAGCGGGCCCAAAGGCAGTAAAACAGCAGGCTGGGACGGCCTCCGTTGATCCTTCCCGTTCTTCCCGCAGATTGCAGCGATACTTCCCGACGTGCCAGCTTCACCGGACAACCTGAACCCCATGGCCGACGACCCGCTGGGCGTTCCCGCCGGTGGGCGCCATGGGGCCGCGCATGCGCTGGCCCAGCTGGGCCTGTTCTGCCTGCCGGCACTGGTGCTGACCGTGCCGATCAACCTGCTGCCGTATGGCCTGCTGCTGCTGCTCAGCACGCTGCTGGCGCCGGAGCTGCTGTGGCGCGCGCGCGGCATGGCCGGTCAGCCGGTGAAAGTGCTGGCCTGGCTGATGCTGGCGGTGCTGGCGCTCGGCGTACTGTCGGTGGTGTTGTTCGAGCAGGGCCTGCGTGACGTCGACAACCGCTCGCGATTCGTGGTGATCCCGTGGATCGCGCTCTGGGTCTGCGCGCTGCGTCCCAACCTGCGGTGGCTCTGGTACGGATCATTGACCGGCCTGCTCGCCACCTTCGCGATGTCGCTGTGGCAGGTGCTGGGTGGCGCCCCGCGCGCAGAGTTGTTCACCAACGCCATCGTGCTGGCCGACATCGTGATGGTGTTGATGGTGCTGCTGGTGTTCTGTCGCCCGTCGCGGCGCTGGTCGCTGGTAATCCTCGGCACGGCCGCCGGCTGCGGCACCATCGTGCTGACCGGCAGCCGCGGCGTGTTCGCCGCCCTGCTGGCGCTTCTGGTGGTGCTGGCACTGAGCCTGCGCTGGCGCACCGGTGCGGCGCGCCTGTCGGTGCTGGCCGGCATGCTGGCGATCGGCGCGACCCTGTTGCTGTCGGTGCCGGAGCTGCGTCACCAGGTGCGCCTGAGCGAGCTGCACAGTGACGTGCAGCGGATGGAACTGGGCGACAGTGATTCTTCCGCCGGTGCCCGCGTGGAACGCCTGCAGGTGGCTTGGGAGACCTTCCTCGATCACCCGCTGGTGGGTGTTGGCATCGGTCATTTCGACAGTGCGATGCTGCGCGTGCCGGTCTGTCGGGAGAATCCGGAAGAGTTGCGTTGCCACCTGGGGCATGCACACAACGATGTTGCCGAATGGGCAGCGACCCAGGGCGTACCGGGCCTGCTGCTGTTGCTGGCGGTGTATGGCATCCCGCTGTGGTTGTTCGTGCGCCTGCATCGCCGTAGTGGTCGGTCAACCTTCCGTGGGCCGGCCGCAGCCGGCATCATGCTGGTGATCACCTACGCGTTGTGCGGACTGACCCAGTCGATGTTCGCGCACCAGATGACCGCCAGCTTCTACGTGACCCTGGTCGGCCTGCTGACCGGCCTGTCGATCGTCGAAGGCGCGCGCTACCGGGCAGCCACCGGGGCGTGAGGCGTCGGCGCGCCGGGCAGGGCCCGGCGATCAGGGGTTCGGCGGGTCGGCCACGGCCTGGCCGTTGCCCAGCATCCACAGCATGATGGTCTTCTGGCGCACGTAGTTGGCGCGCACATAGGCGTAGACCAGGCCATGCCAGCCGTCGCGGAAGCCGCCACGGAACACGAAGCCGCGCCAGAACCGCCAGGCCGGTGCCAGCACCAGCTTGCCCAGCGTGGCCCGTTTACCGCGCGCGAACTCGTGCTCGGCCATCATCCGCGCGTACTTCTCGGTCTTGGCCAGCTGCTGCTGCAAGGATCGGTAGGGATAGTGGACCAGGTCGCCGCGCAGGGTACCCACACTGCCATCGACGCTGGCGGCCTCGTGGATCTCGCGCTTGCCGCGCCAGCCGCCACGGCGGCGGTCGAACAGGCGCATCACCCGGTCCGGGTAGGCATTGCCATGGCGCAGGAACTTGCCGAAGTACTCCGACAGGCGTGCGAAGCGATAGCCGGCATGGCCAGCGAAGCCACCGTCGCGGGCCTGTTCGATGGCCGCACGCAGTTCCGGGCTGATCCGCTCATCGGCGTCCAGGCACAGCACCCAGTCGTGGCGGGCCTGCTCGACGCAGTACGCCTTCTGGCTGCGGAAGCCGTCGAACGGGCGCTGCAGCACGCGGGCGCCTGCGGCCTCGGCGATGGCCACGGTGGCATCGGTGGAGTAGGAGTCCACGACGACGATCTCATCGCAGAAGGCCAGTGAGGCCAGGCAGTCGCCGATGCGGCCGGCCTCGTTGAACGCGATAATGCAGGCCGAGATGCGAGGCCGTTCGATGGGAGCGGTCGTGGAGGACATGATGGCCGGGTACCTGTTGTTTGCGACGGAGCGCTATGCGCTGCCTATTCTCGCCCCGTTGGCGCAGGCCTTGCACGCCTCCGGGCAGGAGGTGGCAGCCTGGTTCGAGGGCGGCGCGGCCGGCAGCCAGCTGCCGGGAGTGCCCAACATCGGCCTCAAGCAGGCGCTGGCAATGCGGCCGCGGGCGGTGTTCAGCGCCGCCAACTGGGTGCCGACCTTCCTTTCGGGAGCCAAGGTGCAGCTGTTCCATGGCTTCAACGTGGAGAAGCGGGACAGTGCGCGCGGCCACTTCCGGGTGCGCGGCATGTTCGACCTGTACTGCACGCAGGGGCCGGCCACCACCGGGCCGTTCCGCGAGATCGCGGCCCTGCAGGGCCACTTCGCGGTGGCCGAGACCGGCTGGCCGAAGCTGGATCCGCTGTTCCGCGACGATGGTGGCGAGAGCGCCGCGCTGCGCGCCGCCGCTGGAGGACGCCCGGTGATCCTGTTCGGTTCGACCTTCACCGAACGCCTGAGCGCAGCCCCGCACCTGCATGCGCAGATTGCTGCCGACATCGCCGAGGGCAAGCGCTACTGGCTGCTGACCCTGCACCCGAAGTGCCCACCGGAATTGTTCGAACGCTACCGCGCGCTGGCCGGTGCCAATGCGCGCTTCGTCGAGCCGGAGCAGGTGATGGCTGCACAGCGCGCCGCCGATGTGCTGGTGTCCGATACGTCCTCGATCGTTTCGGAGTTCATCGTCCAGCACAAGCCGGTGGTGACCTTCCGCAACCGGGTGCCCAAGCCGCACATGATCGACTTCGACGACCCGGTGCAGCTGCCGGCGATGCTGCAGCGCGCGCTGCATCCCGACGCCGCGCTGCAGGCGGAGATCGTGCGCTACGCCGATGCCATCCATCCGTACCGCGATGGCCTGTCCAGCGAGCGCGTGATTGCGGCTACCGAGGATTTCCTGTCCGGTGAAATGGGCGTGCTGCGGCGCAAGCCGTTCGGGAGCTGGGTGCGCGACCTGCAGATCCGCAAGGACCTGGGGTATTGGGGGCCGTCGCAGCGGTAAGCCGAGCGTGGGCTCGGCTCTACAGTAGATCCACGCCATGCGTGGATGCGCGACCCCAGGCCGCGGTAGTGCCGGCCAGCGGCCGGCACTGCCTACCAGCGCAGCTTGCGCCGCGCCAGCGCGGCCGCCAGTTGATCCATCACCTGTTGCGCCTGCGCCTGCGGCAGGTAGTGCAGGATCAACGCCACATCACCATGCGCGCCGGCGGTATCCAGCTGCAGGCTGCTGGTGCCCAACAGCTTGTCCAGTGGCGAGCGCAGCAGGCGCAGGCCCTGCACCTTGTCCAGCTCGGCCCAGCGCCACCAGCGCTTCCACCAACCGCCGCGCACGGCGACGTAGTGGTCATCCAGATACCAGCCCATGCGCGCCATCTGCCGGTGGGCCACCAGCAGCGCCAGCGGCAACCAGGCCAGCACGATCAGGCCCCATGATCCCCAGCGCCAGTACGCGGCTGCGGCCAGCACGGGGACCAGCAGCAGCGCACCCAGGCACAGCCGCCACCAGCCACGCTGGGGAATGGACTGCCACTGCGCCGGTGGCCACTGCAGTTGTGGCAGCAGGTGCTGCACCAGCTGCTCGCAGCGCATTGCCGGGGCCAGCGGTGCCAGCTCGCGCAGGGCGCGGTCCTGGTCCCGCGAAGGGCCGCCGGCGGCGCTGTCGATGCGCAGCTGGCGCAGGCCGAACCAGCGATGCAGGGTGGTTTCGTGCAGCGTCCAGGCCTGGATGCGGCGACGCGCGACACTGCTGCGGGTTCGGCTGACCAGGCCAGCCGAGACGGTCAGCCGGCGATCCTGCTCGCTGAGAGTGAAGCCGTGATAGCGCAGCAGGGTCAGCACCACCGACAACGCCCGCAGCGCCAGCCAGCCCAGCAGCAGGGCTGCGGCCAGCAGCAGGAAGGCGCCGGCCACGCCGGGATGCAGGTGGCTTGCGTAGCCGAAGGCCTCCCTGCCACCACGCTGGATGGCCGCGTCCATCACCGGCCGCGGCACGGTCTGGAACAGCACGCCGAAGGCGGCGATCGCCAGTGCCCATCCGCGGTTGGAGAGCAGGCCCATGCGCACCACGTCCCAGCTCGACAGGCGCAGCAGCACCTGTTCGGTGTCGGTCCCGGTGATCGAGGGCGTGGCGACGACGTCGGCGGGCTGCGGTGCCTGCCCACGCTGGCGCACCAGCCGTTCCAGCGCCAGCGCCTGGTCCAGCCTCAGTACCCGCATCTCGGCTTCCGGCCGCACGCCGCCGGCCGATTCCAGGCGCAGCTCGGCCACACCGAACAGCCGGTGCAGCGGGTTCTGCCGCACTTCCACGTTGTGGATGCGGGCGAACGGGATCTCGCGGCGGTTGCGCGCCAGCAGCCCGCTGCGCACGGTGATGGCATCGCTGCCGATGCGGTAGCGGTAGCTGAGGTACTGCAGCACCGAGACCAGCACCAGTGCCGCGATCGCCGACAGTGGAATCAACTGCGCCCACATCGGGTCGCGCTCGCCACGCTGGCCGAACACCAGCAGCGCGACCAGCGGCAGGAAGTAGTGGCGCAGCTGCATCAGCAGTACGAACAGCCACGACCACGGGTGCAGGCGATGGTCCTCGCCACCGGCAGGCAGCGATGCGGGCAGGGGCGGCGGCAGGCTCACAGGGCGTCGGCGTCCTGGTCGAGCTGGTGCGAGAGGGTGTCGCGCAGGCGCTCGGCGTCGGCTTCATCCAGGCCGTTGACGGTGACCGCGCTCATGCGGGTACCGGCAGTGTGCACGATCAGCGTGGCCAGGCCGGCGCGGCGCTCCAACGGGCCCCGGCGCAGGTCCAGGTGTTGTACGCGCGATATGGGAATGCGGGTTTCCAGCTGCCACATCAGGTCGCGGCGCAGGCCCAGGCCCTGGTCATCCAGGCGCCAGCGGGTGCGGGTCAGTCGCCGGCGGCCGAGCCAGGCGCCGAAGAGGATGCCGATCAGCAGCCCCAGGGCGGCAGTCCACAGGCCGCCGGGCAGATCGAAGAACCAGGCAGCTGCGGCCAGTGGCAGACCCGGCACGAACAGTCCGCCGAAGGCGCCTTCCAGTGCGGCCAGGCGGGCGGCACGTTGCGGCAGCGACTGCCAGGCATCGGTGGGCGGGGCGATGGGGGCGACGTCGGTCACGCGGGCTCCGTCAGGTGGCAGGGCGAGCGGCGGCGGTGGCCGCACCGCGCAGACGGTAGCAGGTCGGCTGCGTTACTGGGCAGCCTGGATCAGCGCATCGACATCCAGCAGGTGGCCAGCACGATCGGCCTTGGTGCGCAGGTAGTGTTCGTTTTCCGCGGTGATCTCGCCGGTGACCGGAATGCAGTCCAGCACCTCGATGCCGGCATTGCGCAGGCGCTGTGCCTTGGTCGGGTTGTTGCTGAGCAGAGCCACGCGCGAGATGCCCAGGCCATGCAGCATCGCCACCGCACTGCCGTAGCGGCGTTCGTCGGCACCGAAGCCCAGCTGTGCATCGGCGTCGATGGTATCCAGGCCGTCGTGCTGGTAGCCATAGGCGCGCATCTTGGCGGCGATACCGGTGCCGCGGCCTTCCTGGTCCAGGTACAGCAGCACGCCGCCGCCCAGTTCCTTCAGCTTGCGCAGCCCGCGCCGCAGCTGGTCGCCGCAGTCGCACTTGAGCGAGCCGAACAGGTCGCCGGTCAGGCACGAGGAGTGCACGCGTACCGGTACCACCGACGACAGGTCCGGTTCGCCGACGATGATCGCGACCTGGTCGCGCTGGGCCACTCCGCCGCGGAACACCGCGAAGGTGGTCATGCCGACGTCGCGCAGCGGTACCGGCGAACGCGCCACCAGTTCGTAGTCGTGGGCCGCATGTGCTGCGCCTTCGGCCAGGTCGCACAGGGCCACCTCGGCGGCACCGTCGAACGTGTGGTCATCCACGTCCAGGCGCACCGCGACCATCGCCGGCAGCAGCAGGCCCAGGCGGGCCAGCTCGACCGCGCCGGCATCGAAGGCGTCGCCGGCTGCCCAGCCGTCGGGCATCGGGCCGGGCTCGCGCAGGTAACCCAGCGAGGGCAGGGTATCGAAGGCAATGCCAGCCAGCGGCAGGCGCGCGCCTTCCGGTGCTTCCACGCCGAGCACGCGGGCGCGGGTCGCGGTCAGGAACAGGTAGTGGCGCTCGCGCGCGGCACCGGCGAACGTGGCAAAGCTGCTGGCAGTGGCGCTGTCCAGTGCAATCACCGCCAGGCGCTGGCCCTGGCCATCGTGGAGCAGTACCGGGCGACCGGCACGCAGTTCGGCCACCGCGCGTTCGCAGCGGATCGCGGCGGGATCGCCGAACAGGGAAGAGGCAGCAGGCATGGCAGGACCGGGGGAGGCGGACATCGCAGTCTCTATGGGGGCGCCGGCGTCGTATTCAACGTGGTGCGGCCGCCGGTCGCAGGGGCCGGACGGGCCCGCGTGGTGCGACCGTCAGTGCGGATGCTCTTCGGTCGCGTACGGGTCTTCCTCGCCGCTGCCCGGTGGCCGCAGCGTATAGCGCTTGTAGGTCCATTGGTACTGCGTCGGGTCGCGGCGGGCGATGCGCTCGATGCCGGCGTTGAGCGCGGTGGCCGCCACCTGCGGGTCCGGGTCGGCCACGGCCGGGTCGGTCGGCTCGATGTGCAGGGCGAATTCCATGTCCGGCCCAACGCGCTCGCACCAGCCATACAGCACGGTGGCGCCGGTGCGCTCGGCCAGCCGGTTGACCAGGGTCATGGTCAGTGCCTGCACGCCGAAGAACGGCACGAACACGCCGTCGCCGGCCTTGGGTTGCTGGTCCGGCAGGATACCGGTGGCACCGCCGTCCTTGAGCACCTTGAACAGCTGGCGCACGGCGGGGCCCTCGGCGCGCACCTGCTGCACGTTCTGGCCGCCCCGCACCAGCTGCAGGAAGGCGTCGCTGGCCTCGTCCTCCGGTGGCTTGTAGACGATGGCGATGTGCCCGCGCGAGGCCAGCCACTGGTTCAGCAGCTCCCAGTTGCCGAAGTGGGGTGCGGCCACGATCACGCCCTTGCCGCTGGCCAGCGCCGCGTCGTACAGGGATTCGCCGTGGCGCTGCTTCAGGTGCAGGCGCAGGTTGTCGGCCGGCCTCTGGCTCCACAGCCGCAGCGTCTCGATGGCCTGCAGGGCGGTGGAGCGCAGCAGCTCGCGGTGCAGGCGGTCGCGCGCCGGACCGTCCAGTTCCGGGTAGGCCAGTTCCAGGTTGCGCCGGGTGACGCGGCTCTCGCGAGCGTTGAGACGGACCCACGTCCACGCCAGGGCATGCGCGAACGCCCGCAACAGTGGCCAGGGCAGGCGGGCGAACAGGGTGGTGGCGCGGTAGACCAGCCGGGCTTTGCGTTGCGGATTCATCGGCGCCAGTTTAGCCAAGGGCGCTGCTATCGTGGCCGGCCCTGTTCATTGGAAGCCCACGATGCTCGTCCTGATCCAGCGCGTCAGCCAGGCCGCCGTCCATGTCGACCAGGAAGTGGTGGGGCAGATCGGCCCCGGCCTGCTGGCCCTGGTCGGCATGGAACCGGGCGATACCGAGGCCCAGCTGCGACGGATGGCCGAGCGCCTGCTGGGCTACCGGGTGTTCGCCGACGAGGCCGGGAAGATGAACCGGTCGCTGCGCGA
This sequence comes from Stenotrophomonas sp. AR029, assembly GCF_047520695.2. Classification (NCBI taxonomy): domain Bacteria; kingdom Pseudomonadati; phylum Pseudomonadota; class Gammaproteobacteria; order Lysobacterales; family Lysobacteraceae; genus Stenotrophomonas; species Stenotrophomonas sp. AR029. The sequence continues at coordinate 1,068,157 of NZ_JAXBQQ020000001.1, forward strand.
CACCGGCGGCGGCCTGCTGCTGGTCAGCCAGTTCACCCTGGCCGCCGATACCCGTTCGGGCATGCGCCCCAGTTTCACGACCGCCGCACCGCCGGACGAGGCTGAACGCGGGTTCAATCGATTTGTCGAGATCTGTCGTGAAAATCACGCGCCGGGGGTGGAAACGGGCCGATTTGGAGCCCATATGGTCGTCAGCCTGGTCAATGACGGTCCCGTGACCTTCCTTCTCAGGCCCTGAGCCTGCGGGACCACCGCCCGGCAGGCGGGGCCCCGGGCTGGTATAATGCTACGTTCCCTATTTCTCCCTAGCCGGTGGCGCGAGCACTACATGGCCAACGAACGTCCTGCCCAATCCGAAATCAAGCAACTGATCAGCAAGGGCCTGGAACAGGGCTACCTGACCTACGCCGAAGTCAATGACCATCTGCCGGACGACATGGTCGACCCGGAACAGATCGAAGACATCATCGGCATGATCAACGGCATGGGCATCGATGTCCATGAAGTTGCGCCGGATGTGGAAACCCTGCTTCTCAACGATGGCAACACCGGCAATCGCGAAGTCGATGACACCGCGGCTGAAGAAGCTGCCGCCGCGCTGAGCGCGCTCGACACCGAAGGTGGCCGTACCACCGACCCGGTGCGCATGTACATGCGCGAAATGGGCACCGTCGAGCTGCTGACCCGCGAAGGCGAAATCGCCATCGCCAAGCGCATCGAGGAAGGCCTTTCGCAGGTCCAGGCGGCCCTGGGCCAGTTCCCGGTTTCGGTCGAGTCGCTGCTGAACGACTACGAAGCCCACAAGGAAGGCAAGAAGCGCCTGGCCGAAGTGATCGTCGGCTTCAACGACCTGGTCGACGAAGAGCCGGCACCGCCGGCGGTCGTTGCCGATGACAGCGCCGATGCGGACGCCGAAGGCGACGAGGACGAGGACGACGATGTCGACGGTGGCGATGAAGAAGCCGCACCGACCGGTCCGGATCCGGAGGAAGTCGCCGCGCGCATGCAGGCACTGAGCGATGCCTTCAACGCTTTCAAGAAGGCCGCGACCAAGGGCGACAAGAAGAACCTGCCGCGCCTGCGCGAAGAGATGTCGGCGGTGTTCGTCACCCTGAAGCTGCCGCTGCCGCTGACCGACGTGCTGACCAAGCAGCTGCGCGACACCATGGCCGACATCAAGTCGCATGAGCGCCGTGTACTGAACCTGGCCACCGTCACCGCGCGCATGCCGCGCAAGGACTTCATCCGTTCCTGGGAAGGCAACCAGACCAACCTGGAGTGGGTGGAAGACGCGCTGAAGCGCAAGCAGAAGTGGTCGTCGGCCCTGCGCGAAGTGAAGGACCAGATCATCGCCGAACAGCAGGCGACGATCGACATCGAGAAGCTGACCCAGCTGGACCTGGAAGAGCTGAAGGAAATCAGCCGTGCCATGGCCTACGGCGAAGCCAAGGCGCGCAAGGCCAAGAAGGAAATGGTCGAGGCCAACCTGCGCCTGGTGATCTCGATTGCCAAGAAGTACACCAACCGTGGCCTGCAGTTCCTCGACCTGATCCAGGAAGGCAACATCGGCCTGATGAAGGCCGTGGACAAGTTCGAGTACCGCCGCGGCTACAAGTTCTCGACCTACGCCACCTGGTGGATCCGCCAGGCGATCACCCGCTCGATCGCCGACCAGGCGCGCACCATCCGAATTCCGGTGCACATGATCGAGACGATCAACAAGTTGAACCGCATTTCCCGCCAGATGCTCCAGCAGTACGGCCGCGAGGCTACGCCGGAGGAGCTGGCCAAGGAAATGGACATGCCGGAAGACAAGATCCGCAAGGTGATGAAGATCGCCAAGGAGCCGATCTCGATGGAAACCCCGATCGGCGACGACGAGGATTCCCATCTGGGCGACTTCATCGAGGACACCAACGTGGAGTCCCCGATCGAGAACACCACCAACATCAACTTGTCCGAAACCGTGCGCGACGTGCTGGCCGGCCTCACCCCGAGGGAGGCCAAGGTGCTGCGCATGCGCTTCGGCATCGACATGAACACCGACCACACGCTGGAAGAGGTCGGCAAGCAGTTCGACGTGACCCGCGAGCGCATCCGCCAGATCGAAGCGAAGGCCCTGCGCAAGCTGCGTCACCCGAGCCGTTCGGAGCAGCTGCGCAGCTTCCTGGATATCGATTGATAGCCAGCGGCTGTTGAAGCGTTGAGAGAAACCCCGCCTGGTGCGGGGTTTTTCTTTTTTGGGCGTTGCGCGTGCCTTTCCTGCTTTTCTGTAGAGCCGAGCCAATGCTCGGCTGCTGTTCGCGATGACGTATCCGGCAGATCTTCTCAACAGGTGTCGGTTGCTTGCCGCACCTTGTGACGCAACTGGCCTGAGAATTGTTGATCCCTTCGCTGCGATTCATCGTCGCAGGAGACCGTCACCCGGCCGAAGTCCAAGCGGCTCAACGATCCAAGTACCCAGCTTCGAGTACTACGCGCATACGCTGTCGCAATCGCCAATTGAAGCCACTACCTTCTCTTCCACACAGTCCTCCGCAGGTGCTCAACACACCGTCGTAGGCGGACTGTCTGCCGCAACAGCAGGCAATCCAAGGTCAATCCGCAACTCTCGCCATTCCGGTGAGCCCAAGGGTTTCTGGCCGGGTGGCGCGCAGCCATACAAGACCCTGCAAGGGGAAAAGCTGCGGGCGGCCCTACGACCGTGTTGAAGCACCCGGTCGCCTCTCTCAACAGGAGGCGGAAGAGGTTCGACGAATCGTAGGAGAGTGAGTATGGGGCTGACGGAGATTGGCGGTGGGTGCGGCTGGGGTGTCTCGGATACGCGTGGCTGCGACTTTCCCCCGTTGTTGGACTGGGACGATGTGCTGCGTGATGAGCGCGAGGACCCATTGGGGTTCGCACGACGAGCGACGTTGGCGTTGCTGACACAGTCGGGTGCCGGACTGCTTGCTGGCTTCGGTGGCGATAACCAGATTGGGCTGGAAGAGGCCAGAAGGACGGTGGCGCTGTTCCAGGCACACCTGCGGCGGCAGGCGTGGTTCGCGGAAGCGGCGGAGAAACGGTTGGGTCGTGTTGCTGAGGCTCTTGCTGCTGCCGGGTAGCCGATCTAGCGCGGCCTCCACTACACTGTGACGCTGCGCAGGGCCTATAGCTCAACGGTTAGAGCAGGGGACTCATAATCCCTTGGTTCCAGGTTCGAATCCTGGTGGGCCCACCATCGAATCAGGCACTTAGGGTCATCCGCAGTGCCTTCTTCGTCAAGCCAGCGCCGCACGGTGACCGCTCGGTGACCGTTTACGCTCCGCTGCTGTCACAGTTGGCCGGCTGGTCGCTCCACATCCTCGGGCGTCCACTGCGGGGCGCTCCTGCGTGCGTGGATCCAACGCCGGATGTCGCTCTGGTACCAGCGAGTGCCGCCGCCGACCTTGTGCCTGGGCGGGAATGTGTCCTTGTCCATTTCGCGGTAGATGTAGCTCTACTTCATCCCGGTCCGGGTTTCGACCTGCTCGAGCTTCAGCAGGACTTCGGGGATGTTCTCAGCTGCGCCCATCTCGAGCCTCCGCTACTTCAGTGGTGGGTGCCAACAGCAGCGCAGTGTGCGAATCCGATCGCGCCGTGGACACAAGGTTTGCGATCTATGTCAGGTCCATGGTGGGGTTGCCCCGTTTGACCTGGCGCCCGTAGCACCCTGATGGCTTGCCCAGTGAGCCGGTGCCGGGCCGAGCCGAGCCGACCAAGTAGGCCGCCCAGGGGCGGCCTACTTGCGTTTCGAGGGAGTAATCCGTGGTGGGTGCGGCCGTAGTGACGTTGTGGCGGTGAGCGGCTCGTCACGTAAGCCCGTCAGCGGTGCGATGCCTGGGCAGCAGCAGTAGGTCATGCGCTACTACGACGCTAGATGTAACCGGTGTAACCAGTCTTCCCCCATGACTGGAACGCACCCAAATCATACGCAAGCCGTTGATATATATTGATTCGGGGGCACTGTAACCAGCGCACCAATGTAATCAGCAAAATCAGCGAGTCAGAACTCTCAAGCAGGAAACGGCAGGCGGCAAGGCAGCAGTCATATCGGCAAGACGGTTGGGAGACAGGAGAAGCGGCAGCGGGAGAGGGGCGAGAGTGCCCGGACAGGGGCTGTAACCAAAAAAGTGTTCCACAACCCCATTTCATAGCTTTCCTGAAACACTGTAAGTAGTGGTGCGTTCTTCTTGGACGCTATTGGATGCCCTCTTGCCTCTATTCTTTGGCGACTGCACGTCTGGCATCCATACGACCGCTCAACTCCTCACCAATCACCCCCATTTGGTGCAGGGATTCGCAGGTGGCGGCATGACCCCTCAGCGCCCCCGACAGCCTTGCTGGGCCTGCTGCTGGCCCGTGCGCAGGTAGCGCAGAAAAAGCACCCTATGAAGTGCGCAGGCGTGGCGGGGAGACGAGTGCGCGCGCTTGGTGGACGTGGCCACGGCTGCAGCGGCCTGGCTTAGCCAGATGATGGCAAACCGCCCGTCTATCGCGCCGTTATGACGCCCCTTGGCGCGCTTCGATTGCGCAGTAGCCATGACGCCGGAGGTCTAATGTGCCGGACTGTATGGCGCGGGCGTACACGGTTGCCTTAGTGGTGGCAAGATGAACGGGCCATTTGGGCAGACAGAGGAAGGCAGGGAGCCGTGACCAGAGTCTTTCAAACGATTGAGCCAAGTATCGAGAGTAACGACCGGATTAGAGAGCCTCAGCGCGAAGCCTACCGCGAGTTGAAGAAATTTGCGGAGGGTGGGGGCAATGACCGTGAGGTCGGAATTATTCTCCCAGTTGGATGCGGAAAATCCGGGACAATCACCATTTCGCCATTTGCGTTCAAGGCGCGTCGTGCGTTGGTGGTGGCGCCAGGGCTGAATATTGCAAGCCAATTGGCACGCGACTTTGATCCGTCTAATTCGCACATGTTCTACCAGAAGTGTGCGGTGATCACGGACCCTCCGTTTCCGGAACCCGTGGAGATACGTGGTACCGATAGCAATCGAGGTGATTTGGAAGAGGCAGATGTTGTCATCACGAATGTTCAGCAGCTTCAGGGGCAGGACAATCGGTGGCTTACTTCACTGCCAGATGACTTCTTTGACCTAATCCTGTTTGATGAGGGGCACCATAGCGTTGCGGCGACGTGGGAGGCGGTTAAGGCCAAATTTCCTCAGGCACGTATCGTAAACTTCAGTGCCACTCCGCTTCGTGCTGATGGGCAGGTGATGGGCGGGAAGGTCCTGTATTCCTACCCTATCTTTAAAGCGATCGAAGCAGGGTATGTGAAGCGCCTAAAGGCGCTTCAGCTAAACCCAAAGACGCTCAAGTACGTTCGGCGAGAAGACGGCCAAGAGATAGAGGTTGAACTTTCCGAGGTGATTAGGCTGGGTGAGGACGATGCCGGCTTTCGACGGAGCATCGTCACATCTGAGGAGACGCTCAACACGGTCGTAGACGCATCCTTGCGCGAACTTGATCGCCTTCGAGGCGCTTCCGGAGATCCGCGTTTGAAGATTATTGCGTCCGCACTCAACTACGAGCACTGTCTCCAGGTCGTTCAGGCCTATGCGGCAAGGAATCGCAAGGCGGCCTTTGTCCACTCTAGGGAGGACAATGCTGCGAACGAGCGCGTTATGAAGCGCCTAGACGCTCATGAGCTTGATGTCATTGTTCAGGTGCGAAAGTTGGGTGAGGGGTTCGATCATCCGCATCTGGCGGTGGCAGCAGTTTTGAGTATTTTCTCGAATCTATCGCCGTTCGTTCAGTTTGTCGGACGAATCATGCGAGTTATCAAGCAGAATGCTCCTGGTGACGTTATAAATAATGGGACGGTGGTGTTCCATGCTGGGGCCAATATCGCGCGGCAATGGAAGGACTTTCGAGACTTTAGTCAGGCTGATCAGAGTTACTTTGATCAGCTTTTGCCGCTAGAGGGATTGGGTGAAGAGGATGGTGCTTCCCGTGAGTACGAGCCATTTGCTCCGCCTGAGCTGCCAGATGTAACAGGGCAGTCGGAAGTCCATTTGGAAGAAATCAGTCTTCTCACCAATGAGGCTGCTGCCGCCATCGCGCTCCTGAAGGAGCAAGGGATCATCCAAGGAGACTTCGATCCTGGGACGCAAACATTGAAGCCGATACCGGTGACGAAAGTCGCGGCTAGGCAGGCTGCGCGTCAAGCTCTGAACAGCCGTGTCCAACTGGAGGCAGGACGGTTGCTTGCAAAAACCAAACTCAGTGCAGAGGGGCGTCAGCTTGATCGGAAGTTCCTAGGAAAGTCGAACTATCAGATTGTCGCTGGCGAGCTTCACTCTCGAGCAAATGCTCTCGTAGGAAAAGGCGCCGGAGAGCGAAGCGAGCTGACTCAAGCTGAATTGAATACTATTGAGGCAGGCTTCGCTGATATTGTTGAAGGCGTTGAGCGGGAGGTGATCCGTGGCGGCTAAATCTCTAGTTGTCCGTACAGAAGTTGATCGTGCGGGTAAATCACATGACTGCCAAGCAAATAAGAGCCACCGCGTAAGCATGGGTGATCTCAGGCTCAAGGTTCGCAACGGCAGAAGTTGGGATCATTACTGCGAGGAGTGCGGAAGAAAGATTCTGCAGAGAGACATTGAGAAGCTCCAAAAACTCCTGGAGTTTAAGGAGACTATGTAGCGGGCTGGCTGAGGGGATGTGGGGCGCTATGCCCTTCCCCGAGGCGCTGCAGTCACCGTGTTTGATGTAGTGCTCTGATTCCCGCTACTTAGGCGTGATGCCCCTCCGAGTGTTGGAGGGGCTTCATCTGCAGCGAGTTGGACGTTCCCTGTCGAGGGTCACATTCCCAGTTCAATGTGCAGGTGTACTAGTGCCATGGATCGCTACCGGGGCTGCTGCTTACCGGGATGAGCGCTGCTCAGACCCGGTTGCCAACAGGTCGCCTAGCACGGGGGGGCAGCCAATGAGCTTTGGCGGTAACATTGGCGGTAACTATGGTGGCTCGCATTTCTGTGAGCATTGCTACGATGGGTTCTGCGCCGAAAGTGTGATTGATGGTGGACCCACCAACCGACCTCGCACGACTTGTTGCAGATCTCATTGCCCCCCGCCCCCCGCGCGACCCGCAGCGTCGGTAGCATCTGATCCGCGCACAGGGATCGACCATGCCCAACACCGATATGCCGGTGGAAGACTTCACCACCGAAATCGAAGACAGCCGGCACCTGTTCGCCTGGTGTCTGGTCCACCATGGCCAGGTGCCCGAGGCGCAGGCGCTCGAACAGGCACGGAAGCGCTATCCCGACCAGAGCCCCGGCCGCGAATACGAATACGCGCTGATCTTCCACGACGAGCCCTGGCACTGGGCGATGCTGCACATGAAGGGCGAAAGGTATTGGCAGCAGCACCCGGAACTGGCGCAGCCGTCGCTGGACTACGAAGCCGAATCGGACGCACTGTGCCTGGCCCGCGGTGAGCAGGTGCCACTGCTGGATGAGGACGAGTACCTGGGCGCGCTCGCGCATGCGCGCCACATGCGTGCATGGACGCTGGTCCATCAGGCGGGTCGTTCGCCGGATGAAGCGCGCCAGGAGGCGCTTGGTCACTACGCGTATCATCCGCGCCATCATCGCGGGCGATTTCAGGTTCACGATCCGCGTGACGGCTGGTGCCATGTGATGAGCGCATTGCATGGCAACGACTACTGGGCGCGACCAGAGCTGCGGGAACCGCCACAGGCCTATTGGAGCGAGTCCCGCGCCTTTGTTTCGGCGCAGGGAATCCGCTTGCCGGACCCTCCGGGCTGAGGCCTGCTCAGCCAGCGAAGGCGCAGCGCCATCGATCACCGCACTCTGTGCCGAATGACACATGCCCTGCCATTTCTGCTGGCGGGAAGATGGCGGCATCCTGAAGTGGAGTGATCTGATGCCTGGTACGCTCAGTCGTCGCACCTTCCTGGCCAATGCCGCGGCTGTTCCGGCGGCCACGCTCATTCCCACCGGTGTTGCCACCCCGGCGCGGCCAAGCGTCACCACCGCGAGCCTGATCGACGCGGAACGCGGCGTGATCCGCTCGGCCATGGACGGCAGCGGCATCGGTGCCGCTGCCGTCTGCCTGGTCGAAGGCGGGCAGGTGCGCTGGACTGAAGGCTTCGGTCACGTATCAGGCCAGGGCAGCGTGCCCGTAGACGCCAGCACGATGTTCAGCATCCAGTCCACCTCGAAGAACTTCGCGGCGGTGGCGGTGCTGTTGGCCGTGCAGGACGGCATCCTTGATCTGGACGCGCCCATTACCCGCTATCTGCCGTCGTTGACGGTGCGCAGCCGCTTCGAGCATGCTCCACAGGAGCGCATCAGCCTGCGCCTGCTGCTTGCCAATCGCGCGGGATTCACGCACGAGGCGCCACTGGGCAACAACTACGAACCGGCGTCGCCGGGCTTTGATGCGCACGTCCGCAGCATCTCGCAGACATGGCTGCGCTTTCCGGTGGGTACGCGCTATCGCTACTCCAACCTGGGCTTCGACCTTGCCGGTCATGTCCTTGAGCAGGTTGCGGGCATCAGCTATCCGGCCTGGCTGCAGCGCCGGATCTTCGAGCCGCTGGGAATGCACGACAGTACGGCCGATGCGTCGGTCTACCTGGCAAGCAAGGTGCGGGCACTGGGAACCCAGGAAGGCCATACGCAGGTACCGCCGGTGACGCCGCTGGTGGTGTCGGGAGGCGTGTGGACCAGTGCCGCCGACATGGCGAAGTATCTTGGCTTCCTGCTCGGTGGCGGCCGATCCGGTGCGCAGCAACTGCTTGAGCCCCGTCTCTGGGACGAGATGCATGGTTTCGGCCTGGGCGGCGACTACGGGCTCGGTGTCATGCGCAGCGAACGCCTCTACGGCAGTACACCGGTGCGGCTGCTGCACCACCGCGGCGGGGGCTTCGGATTCGGGTGCGTGTTCACCTACTGCAGGCAGGCAAACGCTGGATTTGCCGCGATGTTCAATCGCGCGACGTCTGCGGGGTACGGCATCGGCGAGCGTCTGCTCGATCAGCTGTTGTCGGCGCGTTTCGGGCCCCGTCAGCCGCGTGTGCCCCTATCAAGCCTGGCGCCGATCAGGTTGACCCAGGACCAGATGCAGCAGATGGCGGGAAGCTGGATCGGGCGCAGCGGCAAGGCGAAGATCGGGGTTGCCGGAAACGGGGAGCTGCAACTGCATCGAGGGGCGCACGCCGAGGGTACCCGCTTTGCGGCCATCGACGGCGATCAACTTTTCACTGTGGACACCGATGGAGAGGTTGCGACGTACCGTTACCATGCGGCGACGGACATGCTGCCGGCGTACCTGGAATGCAGCAACGGCGAGGATGGCCTGGACCAGAACGATCCCATCGATGGGCCCACCGGGCCGCAGGCGCCCCATTGGCAACCCTGGCTGGGACGCTATCGCGTTGACCAATGGGGCAAACCATCGATGTTCGTTGTGCTGGAGCAACGACACGGCTGGCTGTACATCGATGGCATCCGCCTGGTTGCTGAGGTGGAGCCAGGATTGTTGTTCACCAGCGATGGCGAAGCGGTGGATTTTCGCGGCTCCCAGCCGACATGGCGCAACCTGCGCCTGCGGCGCGTCGCGCCCATGGGCCAGGGGTGATGGCGGCATGCCGCGCGCTCATCCGCGCCGCCCACGCCCATCGATGCTGTAACGTCCCGCCCCGGTGCACGCCAGCAGCAGGAAGCCGCCGGCGAGGCCCAGGTTCTTCAGGAACATGATCTGCTGGGTCTGGTCGGCGAAGTTGTGGTGGAAGATGAAAGCGGTGACCAGGCTGAAGCCTGCGAGCACGACCGCCACCAGCCGGGTCTGGAAGCCGAGCAGGATGCACAGGCCGCTGCCGATTTCGAACGCGATGGTCGGCCAGAGCAGGATGCCGGGTACTCCCATTGCCTCCATGTAGCCCTGGGTACCGCTGAGATCGCCGAGCTTGCCCAGCCCGGAGACCAGGAACAGGGCCATCAGCAGGATGCGTGCAAGCAGGTAGGCGAGCGAATGCGATGAAGTGCTCACGTCGAGGTCCTCGGAGATGGCCGACGCAGGCGATCGGAGCCCACCGGCGGTGAAGCCCGTGTCTACGCGCCGGGCAGGGCGCCTTGACAGCTGCCGCGCTGCAGTAGACCTTTCCCGCATGATGATCGATATTGAATCGCTCAGCCTTCGCGAGCTGGGTGCCCTGGTGGTTGCCGCTGAACGGCGGAAACAGCTGATTTCCAGCCGCCGTCCGGCCAGTGCGGTGCGGCGGATGCTGAAGGCCGCCGCCGCCGAAGCCGGCTACACCCTTGAAGAACTCTTTGGCGGCCAAGCCTCGGAAACACCTGCGCCCGCCCGAAAAGCCGTCCGCCGTAAATCCGGCAAAGTCGCGCCCAAGTATCGCGACCCGGAATACAAGCGCCTGACCTGGACCGGTCGCGGGCGCATGCCGCGCTGGTTGGTGTCCAAGGTGTCGATGGGCCACAAGGTCACCGATTTCCTGATTCCTGGCTTGGCCAGGCCGACCGCTGGCAGGACCAGCACCATCGGCAAGCGGACCGTCATCAAGAAGGGATGACGCTGCAGCACTGCTACCCTGCCCGGGTCTTTCAACCAAGGAGCACGGGATGGCACACGAGAGTGGCATGACGATCACGCCGAAAGCCCTGCACGCCGCCGCAGTGGCGGGCATGTTGGTCAGCCTGCTGGCCTGGGCGGTGGAATGGAGCGGAATGGCCTATGTCTGCCCGTACTGCCGCGTGCAGCGCACGGTCATCGGCGTGCTCGGCCTGCTGACGCTGTTCGCGCGCCCGGGGAGCCTCATCGTGCCCTGGTTGTCGTACACAGCGGGTGGCTTCGCGTTCGTGGTCGCAGCGATGCAGCACTTCAACGGTTGGAAACGCATTTCCGCAGGCGACTTCAGTTTCAATGAGCAGTGGTACATCGACCCTTGGCTGTTGTCGGGCTGCGCAATGCTGATCCTGGTGGCGCAGCTGATGCTGGTGCAGGCCGCCTGCCGGCGCAGCTTGCGCTGAGTGTTTCCACGCATGGCGTGGAACTACCCGTTCTGGAACACCGCCAGCTGCGCGGCGAAGGCGCGCTGGTAGGGGGGCCGCTGCGTCGCGCGGGCCACATAGGCGGCCACCGTCGGATACTCGTCGAGCAGCCCGCTGCTCTTCAGGCGCAGCAGCACCGAGACCATCATCAGGTCGCCCACGCTGAAATCGCCGTCCAGCCACGGCGCCTTGGCCAGCCATGTCGACAGTTGCGCCAGTCGCGCCCGAACCCGCTCATCCAGCAGCGGCAGCCGCTGTGCGTACCACGGCTGCTCGCGCTCCAGCACCCAGGCCATGGAGCGCTCAACGATGGGGGGCTCCACCGTGTTCAGCGCAGCGAACATCCACATGATCGCGCGCATGCGGGCGTCCGCGTCGCGCGGCAGCAGGCCGGGGTGCTGTTCGGCCAGATGCAGGACGATGGCGCCGGATTCGAACAGGGTCCGGTCGCCCTCCTGCCAGGTGGGAATCTGCCCGAACGGATTGCGTGCCAGGTGTACGGGCTGCTTCATCTCGGTGAAGGTGAGCAGTTGTACGTCATAGGCTACCGACAGTTCCTCCAGTGCCCAGCGCACGCGCATGTCACGGGCCAGGCCCTGGCCACGGTCGGGGGAGGTGGCGAAGGCGGTGAGGATGGGAGGCATGGGGTCCGCAATCAAGGAGGGCTTTGATGATCTGACGAGCGAGTGTGCCGGAAATCGACATGGGTGTCGGTGCTCTGCACGTCGCCTGCACATGTCCTGCACGCACGCACCGTCGCCGATCCATCAGTCTGCCGGGGTCATCCGCAGAGACAGGTAGCAGGCATGAATACTCCCGGAAAACCGAAACCCAGTTGGCGCCAGAGAAACGTGCTGATGGGAGCGATCGCCGCGGTCCTGGTGATCGTACTGATCATCCTTTTCGTACCTTGGTGAGCCTGCCCGGGCTCGCTCGATGTGATCCACGCGCCACTGTGGCGTGAAGCAGTCAGTGCGGGTTGAGTGACGTGATGTGCGTATCAATCGCTGCTCACCCGGGAACCACACAAGCATGTCCACAGTGGATACGCAGGCAGCGCAGTCGAAGCTGCTTTTCTCCCCTGAAACGAAGATACAGGAGCAACGCCATGAGCACCCAGTCCACCATCGAACATCGCCTCAACGACCTGATCGAGATCGCTCGTGACGGCAAGTCGTTCTATGAAGAAGCGGCGACCAAGGTGAAGGATGCCGAGCTGTCGGCCTTGTTCACCCGCATCGCCGGCGTCAAGGGCCGCATCGTCGCGGCGCTGAGTGGTTCGGTGGCTGCCAGCGGCGGCAAGCCGGCCGAGCATGGCACCGTGGTGGGTTCGATGCAGCAGTTCTACGGCAAGGTGCGTGCAGCCTTCGGTGACACCAACTATGGCTATGTGGCCGAGCTGGAAGAGTCGGAGGACCGCCTGCTGGGCGCGTTCAAGGACGTGCTGAAGGACAACGAGCTGCCGCCGGCGGTACGCCAGGAAGTCACCCAGCTGTTGCCGGAAGTGCAGGAATGCCACAACGTGATGCGCGCGCGCAAGCATGCGATGAAGGCGGCCTGACGATCAGCGGCGTCCCACTCCCCAGGGACGCCGCGGCCGGGGCGGCACCGCTGCCCCGGCCACCCTGAATCGGTCGCTGCTACACTCTTGCCGGTTCCGCACTGCCAACAATGAGCACCATGAACAACGGGAACGGTCCGCAGACAGTTCGCTGAGCCGCAACAACGACGCAGACGTTGTTGCGGTGAACATCCCTGCGAAGCATGCGAAGTGGATGGATCACCGCCGGACTCACTCTGGGCGGAGACTCCCCATGTTCAATCGACAGGCCCCGCGTTGGGCCCATACCCTGCCATCGGCCATTGCGCTGATGGCGCCGTTCGACCTCCTGGCCTCGCTGGCCATGGATATCTATCTGCCTGTAGTGCCCTTGATGCCCGGCGCGTTGGGAACATCGCCTGCGCGGGTGCAATTGACGCTGAGCATCTACCTGCTGGTGCTCGGCGTCGGCCAACTGCTGTTCGGCCCGTTGTCGGACCGGATCGGGCGCCGCCCCGTGCTGTTGCTGGGGGCGCTGCTGTTCACCGTTGCCTCGTTTGCGCTGGCGCTGTCCAGCAATAGCGGGTTGTTCCTGGCCTGGCGCACAGTGCAGGCGATTGGCGCGTCGGCAGCGCTGGTAGCGACGTTTGCCACCGTCCGCGACGTATACGCGGATACACCGCAGGGGGCGTCCTTGTATGGACTGTTCGCTTCGATGCTGGCCTTCGTGCCGGCACTGGGGCCGATGCTGGGTGCACTGGTGGCTGCGGCAGCAGGCTGGCGTGCGATCTTCGTGCTGCTGGGTGTGCTTGGCCTGGTCGCCGGCCTGCGTGCGCAACGCCTGTGGCAGGAAACCCGACCCGCAGGGCGCAGGGACGCTGGACCGGCACTGCAGAAAATTCTTCGCAGTGGTGCCTTCTGGGTCTACACGCTGGGATTCAGTGCCGCGATGGGCACGTTCTTCGTGTTCTTCTCGATCGCACCGCGCGTGCTGGTCGAGCGCATGCAGTACTCCCAGATCACCTTCAGCCTGGCGTTCGCGACGGTGGCACTGGTGATGATCCTCATGTCGCGCATGGCGAAGACGTTCATCGCGCGCTGGGCGGTGCCTGGCACATTCGTGCGTGGCCTGTGCGTGATGGTGGCGGGCGTGTTGTTGATGGCGCTCGCTGCGGAGTTGCCACTGTCATTCGCCAGCGTCGTGCTGCCCATGTGGGGCATCGCGGTGGGGCTGGTGATGGTGGTTTCGGTGGCTGCCAACGGCGCGTTGAGTGAGTTTGCCGATGCGTCGGGTATGGCGGTGGCGCTCTACTACGCGATGCAGAGCCTGATCGTGGCCTGCTTCGGAACACTGGCTACGGTGCTGCTGCCGGGCGATACGGTATGGCCGCTGGTGGCCTATGGGCTGTTGCTGCCAGTGGCCAGCCTGGTCGCCGCGGCGATGTTGCGCGGCTGCCGCTAGCCTCGGCCGGTGATAAAAAAAGGGCGGCCATCAGGCCGCCCCAATCCTTCATGAGAACACGTGACGGGAACTAGAAGCGCACCGACCAGCGCACATTCGCACTGTGGTCGCGGCTTTCACTGCCGAACTGGCCGCTATAGCCCAGTTCCAGCTGCTGTCGCGGGGTCAGCCAGGCCGACAGGCCCAGTTCGGCTACCACCGCATTGTCGGCGATCGGTGCGCCGTTGACCGCGAACGTGGTGCCGCCGTTGGCGAAGGCAAGGTTGGCGATCTGGCTGCGATCCCCCGAGGCACGGCGATAGCCGACGCCACCGCGCAGGTGCAGCCAGCTGTCCTGCTGGAACGAAGCCTTCAGCCCCTTGTCGAAGCGCACACCGGCGGTCGCGATCGTGGTTCCGGTATCGTCCACCTTGCCCTGCAGCGCCGCCGCTCCGCCGCGTTCGGTGACGCGCTTGAGATCCACCTCCACGCGCGCGACCTGCAGGTAGGGCTCCAGCCCGGCTTCCGGGCCACCGAAGCGGTAGCCAGCTTCGATGAAGGCCTGGCGGGTACGGGCGTCGTAGCGCGCGCTCAGGCTGTCGCTGAAGCCCGCGAAGGCGACATCACGTGTGCTCTTCACCTCGTGCTTGCTCCATGCCACGCCACCACGCAGGCCGAAACCGCCCCAGTTGTGGCTGGCGTAGGCACCGAAGTGCGTGTTGTCGATCTCCGACTTGGCGCGACGCTCCTGCTGCTTCACGTCGGTGCGGCCCGTGCCGGCCAGCACGCCGACCTGCCAGCCGGAGAACTCGCGATCGATGCCGACCAGCAGGCCGTTGCTGTTCGCTTCGGTGCGGGCGGTGTTGAAGTCACCGTCCAGCCTGCTGTTGCCACCGATGGCCTGCACCCACGCACCCGTCGCATCACCCACGTCGCTACCGGGCGCGGCGGCACCGGCACGGCGTGACAACGCGGCATCGCGCACGTAGCGGCTGCCCTCGACCAGGGCGATGGCCGTGGCCGGATGCAGCTCGCCGCTGAGGCCATCGAGCACGCCTCCGACCTGCTGCGGGAACAGCTGGGTCAGTGGTTTGGGCAGGCCCTGGGCGATCGGCAGCAGGTCGGCGGCGGCCGCCACGGCACGCTGGTTGGGCGTGTGCGCGGCGGTGGTCAGCGATGCACCACGGGCCACATCGATGCGCGTGCCGTTGGTGCCGTAGGCCAGGCTGAACTGCAGGAACGGGGAGAACGCGCTGAAGTCGGTCTTGGCGAACTGGCCGTTGATGCCTCCGTCGGCACGCAGGAAGTTGAACTGCTCGCCGAGGTAGTACACACCCGGCTCCGGCAGCGCGACCAGCGTGCCGCCAAGGGTGGCGGTGCCGGTCACGTGCAACTGGTCACTGCGGCCACCCGGGGCCAGCTCGGCGGCATAGACGCCGGTGGCACCCTGCACGTAGTTGCCGTTGATGGTCAGCGTGCCGATCGAGTTGCCCGGCGCGATGATGCCGTCCACGCGGGTATTGCCGAGCGTGCCGACGCCCTTCAGCAGGCCGTTGGCGCCGACCGTGGTGGTGCCGCCGGTCTGCGTGCCGTTGAAGGACACCACGCCGCCATTGATCACCAGGTTGCTGTTGTTCAACACGCCGCTGGCGCTGACCGCGCTCACGCCACCGGTAGTGGTCAGTGCGGTGGAGACCAGGCTGCCGTTGAGCAGCAACTGGCCGCCCTGTACTTCGACCGCCGAGGCAAGCGTGTTGGCGCCGTTCAATTCCAGCGTACCGTCCTGCAGTACCGCGCCGTTGAAGCTGTTGTTGCCGCTCAGGCGCAGCCAGCCGATACCGGATTTGGTCAGCTTGCCAGGGCCACCGATGTCGTTGGTCCAGTTGTCCCAGGCATCGCCTTCCCAGACTTTCAGGCCGCCGGCCTTCTGGTTCATCACCACGTTGGTGTCCACGCGCAGCGAGCCATAGCCTTCGATGGCCTTCTTCAGATCCACCATGCCCCAGCCGTAGATCGGATCGATGCCCGCTGCACCCAGGTCGCGTGCGGTGGTCAGCAGCACGTCGCGGACCTGGGCGTTGTCCAGATAGGGGAAGCGCTCCATCAGCAGGCCGAGCGCGCCGGTGATGTGCGGCGCCGCCATCGATGTGCCCGTCTTGGTGCCATAGACATACTGGGTGTTCTCGCTGTCGATGATCAGCCGCACGTAGGCGGAGGTGTTTTCGATGCGGCCCTGGATATCCCCGGAAACGATGGTGCTGACGATGTCGGTGCCGGGTGCCGAGATGCACCAGTTGGCGGCAACGCCACAGATGCTGGAACTGCCATCGATCACGTAGTCCGTTTCGCCCGCAGCGGCGTTGGGCCGGCGGACGTTGGCCACGGCCAGCCAGTACGGTTCCAGTTCGGGCTTCCAGCGCGGCATGGCGGCCGTGATGCCGGCGACGGCGCCGCTGCCGTTGCCAGCCGACCAGACCTGGATGAGGGTGGAGCCCGGGGTATCGCCATTGCTGGCGTAGATGCTGCCGTACACGCCGTAGTCGGCACCGATGTTGGCGTACTGCTGGTCCAGCGCGGCGGCGGTCATGTTGCGCGTGGAGATGCCCCAGCTGTGGTTGATGGCACGCACGCCCTGCGCCTGGATCTGTGCATACATGTCCAGCGTGGCGGCGTCATCCGGATCGGTGCGGTAGACCGCGCGCGGGCGATAGTAGTTGTCCGGATCCAGGCGCCACTCATAGTAGGTGTCGCCGAACACGCGGGCGGCGGTGAGATCCGCACCAAAGGCCACGCCATGCATGCCGGTGCCATTGCGGTTTGCGCCGATGGTGCCAAGCACATGCGTTCCGTGGTCGGCGTAGCTGAAGCCATAGGGCTGGCCGGCCGCGATCAGGCGTGCCGCGAGTGCGGCCGGAACGCCGGCACCGAGGCCATAGTAGTTGTAGCCGGGCTGTTCGCCGCGGGTCTGCCCGCAGGCACCGGTCCCCGCGACCACACCCGGCGTCGGGCAGTCGGCACCGATGGTGATGCTGGAGGTATTGCGTCCTGCAAACTCCGGATGCGCCAGTGCGGACCCCGAGTCGAACAGCGCCAGGCGCACACCCTTGCCGGTCAGGCCGCGTGCATAGGCGTAGTCCGCGCCCATCGCACCCAGGCCCCAATCGGCGTTGAACTCATCGCTGCGCCAGCTGGCCGGATCGCCCGGGTTGCCAAGAACGGCGGTGCTGCTGGCGGCAGGTGCAGCGGCCGTCGCTGCGGGTGCAGCGTTGGCAGCAGGCTGCGCCCATGCAGCCTGCATCTGGCGCTGCTGCTGCCAGGCCTCGAGTGATTCGCTGGCCATGGCCGGCAGTGCAGCGGCCAGCAGCAGCGAGCTGGCGACGGCAAGCGCCAGCGGGCGGTGCGACAGGGAGCGGGACGAACGGCCGTACAGCGGGTGATTCATCGGACAACTTCCTTGGTTGACGGACATCAAGGCCGTTAACGCAACGGCATGGCGATATCCCCCAGTAATGTGAAGGGATTTTTATGAACGTGTTAATGTTTTGTGATCGGTGCACGACGTGGCTCCGCCGGGCCGGGCACCGCGACCTTTCTTGCCGAGGCCTTGGAGCCGTCCATGCGTAACGCATTGCGTAAACCACAGTTGGCGATATTGGGTAGTGCCGATCCTGGCAGCGACGCGTTCGAGCGCGCAGCTGAAGCAGGGCGTTTCCTGGCCGTGCAGGGCATCACGCTGGTCAGCGGCTGTGGCAGTGCCGCTACGCGGGTAGCTGCCGAGCAGGCAGTAGCCGCCGGTGGCCAGGTGCTCAGCGTGATCCCGGAAAGCGGCATGCCGGCAGCCGATTGGCCCGCCACGGTGGTGGTGCCCTGTGGCATGGGCGATGCGCGCAACCTGATCATGGCCCTGGCCGGTGATGCCTGCATCGTGATCGGCGGGCGCGCCGGTACGATCTCGGAGGTTTGCCTGGCCTGGCTGCACAAGCGGCCGCTGCTGCCGCTGGTGGGGGCCGGTGGCTGGTCCGATGCGCTGCCGGACAACCCGCCGGACGAGCGCGGCAATTCGCCGATCCTGCCGTGGCGCAACATTGATGAGCTGGCCGGACAGCTGCGTGTGCTGGGGTTACTGCACCGCTGAGTCGAGCGGCATCGGCCTTCACCCAGCGTCCCGTGTGCAGCGCTAAGGTGGCCCGGCCTGGGCTCACCAGGCTAATCAAGGAGCGATGTCGATGCGCACTTTCAGGAAAGTGATCGCCGGTGTTGTGTTCGCGTTGGCCTGCAGCGGCTCGGTGGCCGTGGCCGGACCAGTCCAGCCCTGCGATCTGCCCTGCTGGAAGGCTTACCAGGCATGTGTGTCCGGTGGTGGTGATGCCATGGAATGCCAGTACGAATACGATCGATGTGTCATGGAGCGCTGCGGCGCGGTGTAAGCCCAGCCATGCTCGGCTGAAGACGGGCCTCGTCCGTGGCGGGGCTCTTCTGTTCGTGCGCAAGGTCGGGCAGTCTCGACACGTTCTTCCTGGTGGAGTGGAACATGGCCGTCAAGCGTGTCGTCGCCAACATCGCCACGTCCGATCCCTCACGTGCCGCTGCGTTCTATGGCGAGCTGCTCGGCATGCCGGTGGTGATGGACCATGGCTGGATCGTCACCCATGGCGGGCAGAGCAGTGCGCTGGCGCAGGTCAGCTTCGCCAGTGAAGGAGGCTCGGGCACGCCGGTGCCGGACCTGTCGATCGAAGTGGACAATCTGCAGGACGTGCTGCAGCGCATGCGCGCGGCCGGCATCGCGCTGGAGTATGGCCCGGCCGACGAACCCTGGGGCGTGCGGCGCTTCTTCGTCCGCGATCCGTTCGGTCGGCTGTTGAACATCCTTGCCCACGCCTGAGCGGTGGATGGTGCCTCGCCACGCCTGACGGTGCGCGCGGGACGATGACCGTCTACCGGCGTGCTGGCCCTGCTCGCGGCATCCGGGCTGCTCCGGCAGCCCAGGCGCGCCTGGACGCGCCGCGGTCAGCCCTGCTGGCGTTGTGGACCGTCCCTCGTTGGCGTCGCTTCGGCCGCTTGCCGCTGCTGCCGTGCATTGGCGTGGCGAGCGTGCCCGCCTTCGCGGCCGATCGCTGCCATGTGCTGGCGGTTGCGGCTGATCGCCTCGCCGCCCTTGCGGCCGGCCACGCGTGCCTCGGCCGGGCTGAACTCGTGTGCATTGCCGGACGCATGCGCGGCGCGTCCTCCCTTTGCGGCGATCGCGCGCTGCTTGTCCTGGTCCATCGAGGCGAAGCCACGATGGGAAGTGCCGTGGTGCTGGCCGGCCATGGGAAGGCTCCCGTTGCATGGAAGGGAAGCTCATCCTTGCCGGTGCCCGGCTAACGGAGTGTCCGCACCGGTGCGGCTGCCTTCACGCCGCACCGTACTGCTTTTCACGGCGCAGGTACGCTGCCGCGCGCGCCGCCCTGCGTGGCCAGGACGAACTGCACCCTTCACCTAGGCCGGACAGCCGGCCGCGCAGTGCGCACGTTGGAGCTGCGCCTGGGCAACGGCGGCTGGACCTTCCTCAGCGAAATCGAAATGGCCGCAGAGCAGTAAGGCTTCAGGGCTGGCGGGCGTCCTGCAGGCGCTGCGCGAAGGGCCGCTGTGCGAGCGCTGCAAGGGCGTCGCGTAGTACCTGCTCCAGCGGCTGCCCCAGATCGGCATCGAGGCTGCGCGCCGCACGCGCGGTGGCCTGCCATTGCGCCTGCAGCGCAGGCATCGCGCGCTGTGCGCGGGGGCTCAACTGCAGGATGCGTTCACGCCCATCGTCGCCGCTGGACGCGTGCAGCCAACCATCGCGCACCATCGCCGCCACGGTCTGGCTGAGCGCCGAATGGCTGAGCCCGCAGGCCGATGCCAGGTCCTTGATCCGGCAGGGGCCCTGCGCCATCAGCGTGCGCAGCACCGGTGTGTAGCGGGGCCGGTAGTCCAGTTGCAGGTCCCGGTAGGCGTGCTCGACCGCCGGGTCCAGCTGGTCGAGCAGGGCGCGCAGCAATGTGCCGAGCGTGGCGTGTTGGAGATCCATGACCAGGATGATATATAAGCGCTTATATATCTTCAACGCGGAGGTGGTTGATGGCCGTGTCCTGGATGCTCGTTGCGTTGCTGGCAGGGGCCTGCCCGGCGCAGGACGGAGTGCTGCGCGCGGCGGCCACCGCCGTGCAGGCGCAGTACCTTGACGAGGCGGAGGGCGCCCGTATCGCCGATGCCCTGCGCACCTGGTCGGTGCAGCAGCGCTATGCGGACAGCTGTTCGGATCCGGTTGCGTTCAGCGCACGCCTGAACCAGGACCTGGACATGTTCGATGGCCACTTCCATGTTGAACGCGTGGACGCAGCGGCCGGCCAGGACGACTGGTTGATGGCCTGGCGCGCCGATGCCCGCAGCAATGGTGCCGGCGTGCGCGAGGTTCGGGTGATGGAGGGCAACATTGGTTACCTGCGCCTGAGTACCTTCTATCCGCTGGATCTGGCGCGCCCGAAGTTCGCTGCGGCCCTTTCCCTGCTGGCCGACACCGATGGCCTGGTGCTGGATCTGCGCCAGAACGGGGGCGGCGACGATGCAAGTGCCGACCTGCTGGTACGCACGCTGCTGGACGCGAAGATCGCCGCGGTGCAGCAGCTGGACCAGCGCGGCCGGCGCACGCCGGTACCGCTGCCGCCTGCCAGCCTGCCTGCGTACCTGAAACCGCTGGTGGTGCTGATCGACCGTCGCACCGGTTCGGCGGCCGAGTTCGTCGCCTATTCGCTTCAGGCACTGGGCCGCGCGCGGATTGTCGGCACGCGCAGTGGCGGTGCCGCGCATATGTTTGGTGATCCTGTGCTGCTGCCCGATGGCTATCAGATCAGTATTCCCGACCGGCAACCCATCAATCTGCGCACCGGTGGAAACTGGGAACGTACTGGCGTGAGGCCTGATGTGGCCGGCGGCGACGATCCGCTGTTCATCGCGCGGCAACTGCTGGCGTCTGCGAAGTCGTCAAGATGAACGCACGATTGCATGGCTGTCCTATCGCGGATGCGCGATTGCATGCCTAGAATCGAAGCATCCCGGTAGTTCCCGGGCGCTTCGAGTGAATGGACTCAATGAAGATTCTGTTGACCGGCAGTTCCGGCCGCATCGGGCGCGCGATCTTCGGTGCGTTGGCGGCCGCCCACGAAGTGGTGGGGCTGGACCGCAGTCCGTTTGCCACCACGCGCATCATTGCCGATGTCAGCGATCGGCAGGCCGTCGCGCGCGCGGTGCAGGGCGTGGATGCGGTCATCCATACCGCGGCCCTGCATGCCCCGCATGTCGGCCTGGTGCCGGATGCGGTGTTCCAGCAGATCAACGTGGAGGCCACCGCACACCTGCTGCAGGCGGCACGCGAAGCCGGTGCACGGCGCTTCGTGCTGACCAGCACCACTGCGTTGTATGGCCATGCCGTGGTGGCCGGTGGCTGCCGTTGGATCGACGAAGACACCGAGCCGCTGCCGCGCACGATCTACCACCGTACCAAGCTGCAGGCAGAGACCCTGGCCGAAGCCGCCGCCACGCCGGGCTTCAGCGTTCGCGTGCTGCGCATGGGCCGGTGTTTCCCGGAACCGCCCGAACGGATGGCGATGTTCCGCCTGCATCGCGGCATCGACGCCCGCGATGTGGCCAGCGCACATGCTGCACTGCTGCTCGACGAAGGCGCCCGGTTCGCGCGCTATCTCGCCTGCGCACCGACGCCGTTCCGGCGCGAGGACTGCCTGGAACTGGCCACCCACCCGCGCAGCGTGCTGGCCCGTCGCGCGCCGCAGCTGCTGGCCGAGTTCGAACGCCGTGGTTGGCCGCTGCCATTGAGCATCGACCGTGTCTATGACAGTGCCCGCCTGCGCAGCGAGCTGGGCTGGCAACCGTGCTTCGGGCCGGACGACGTACTGCAGCAGTATGCCGTCGGCAGCATCGAGGTACTGCCGCGGGCACAGTGGATCAAGGACCGCGTGGCCGAGTGAGGGCATCGCGAGGGGGGAACGCTGAGCCGACCCTGAGCGGATTCAGGAATGTGCAGGCCGACCGCCTCAACCTCGTTGGCGGGCGGCCGCTAACCCAGTGCGCTTCCAGCGCCGGGCGCGCCCCGGCTGCCGGTGGCCTGCGCGACGGATCGCGCGCCTGCGCGGTGCCCTCGTGGTGCCGGTCGTCCTGAACTGCTTGCGGACCCTCCCATGTCTTCTTCCCGCTCTGCCACTGCCCAACGCCCGGGCAGCATCGCCCACAAGTTGATGCTGGGCACCGCCGTGATCGCGCTGCTGTGCTTCGGCCTGACCGCCTTCCTGATCTACCGGCAGGCCAGCGCCAGTCTGATCAGCGCCTCGCGCCAGACCATGACCAGCGAGGCCAACGCTGAGGCGCGCCAGGTGGCGGCTGATTTGGGCACCGCTTTCGCCAGCAATGACGCCATGGTCGAGGCCGTGCTGGCCCAGCGTGCCCGTGGTGACATACCCGACCGCGCCAGCCTGGCGGCGGTGCTCGGCGAACAGCTGCGTGCTCATCCTCAATGGCTGGGCAAGAGCACCATGTGGGAGGCCGATGCCTTCGACGGCAAGGATGCGGAGTTCGTCAATACCGAAGCACACGATGCCACCGGCCGCTACATGAGCTACTGGGCCTGGCAAGACGGCAAACCGCAGCAGTCGGTGATGACCGACTACACCGAGACTGCCAGCGGTTCCGGTGACTGGTACATGGTGCCCAGCCGCGACAAGCTGCCCAAGGTCAGCGAACCTTACGCCTATGACATCGCCGGCCAGAAGGTGCTGATGAGCACCCTGAGCACGCCGATCATCGAGAACGGCAGATTCCTGGGCGTGTTCACCGTCGACTTCTCGCTGGCAGCGCTGCAGAAGCACCTGGCAACGCTGAAGCCGATGGGGGCTGGCCGCGTCGAACTGCTGTCGCCCAAGGGCGTGGTGCTGGCCTCGGCCAATGCCGCCGAGATCGGCAAGCCGCGCAACGATGCCCTGACCCGCAGCATGCTGGCCGACATCGCCGCCGACCGTCCGTTCGAGGCCTTCAGCCCCGACGCGGCCGGCAACGTACGCGTGTATGTGCCGCTGCGCGTGGGCGACGCCCCGCAACGCTTCGCGCTGGGCGTGGTGATGCCGCATGCGGTGATCGTGTCTGAGGCACGCCAGCTGCTGTGGCTGACCCTGCTGGTCGGCGTGATCGCCGCGCTGACCCTCAGCGCCGGCGTCTACGTGCTGCTGCGCCGCCTGGCGATCCGCCCGTTGGCCGAAGCGGTACGCGTGGCCGGTGATGTCGCCGCCGGCAAGCTGGACAGCACGCTGCCGGCGCGCAGCAACGACGAAGTGGGGCGCCTGCTGGACGCAATGCAGGGCATGCGTGGGCAGTTGCAGTCGGTGATGGCTGCGCAGGCCGAAATGGCGCGCCGCCACGATGCCGGTGAACTCAGCTATCGCATGGATGCTGCGGCCTTCCCGGGCGAGTACGGCCGCATGGTGGCCGACAGCAACCAGCTGGTGGCCTCCAGCAATGCGGTCACCCAGCGCCTGGTTGAAGTGATGCAGCGCTATGCCGTGGGCGACCTCAGCGTGGACATGGAAGCGCTGCCGGGCGAGAAGGCGGTGTTCACTGCCGCAATGGCGACCACCAAGCGCAACCTGGCTGCGATCAACGAGCAGATCCAGCAGCTGGCCGCCGCCGCCGCCGCCGGTGACTTCGCCGTGCGCGGTGATGCACTGCGCTTCGACCATGATTTCCGCCGCATGGTGGAGACGCTGAACACAATGATGCAGGTCAGCGACCACAACCTGGCGGCACTGTCGACGCTGCTGCGCGCGATCGCCGCCGGTGACCTCAGTGCCCGCATGCAGGGCGACTTCCACGGCGTGTTTGCGGTGATGCGCGACGATGCCAACAGCACCGTGCAGCAGCTGACCCAGATCGTCGGCCAGATCCAGCAGTCGGCGGCCAGCATCCGCCTGGCCGCCGGTGAGATCGCCGCCGGCAACAGCGACCTGTCGCGCCGCACCGAACAGCAGGCCGCCAACCTGGAAGAAACCGCCGCGTCGATGGAAGAACTGACCTCCACCGTGCGCCAGAATGCCGACCATGCGCTGCAGGCCAACACGCTGGCCGGTTCCGCAGCGGGTGTGGCCAGCGAAGGCGGCCAGGTGGTCAGCCAGGTGGTGCACACCATGGAGCAGATCGAGGCGTCTTCGCAGCGTATCGCCGAGATCATCTCGGTGATCGATGGCATCGCGTTCCAGACCAACATCCTGGCGCTGAACGCGGCAGTGGAAGCGGCGCGCGCCGGTGAACAGGGCCGTGGCTTCGCAGTGGTGGCCAGTGAAGTGCGGGCGCTGGCGCAGCGCTCGGCGGGTGCTGCAAAGGAGATCAAGGAGCTGATCGACGCCTCGGTGGCCCAGGTCGGTGCCGGTGCGCAGCTGGTGCACGGTGCGGGGCGCACCATGCAGGACATCGTCGGTCAGGTCGGCCGGGTCAACGAAATCATGGCCGAGATCTCGGCCGCGTCGCGCGAACAGTCGGCCGGCATCGAGCAGGTCAACCAGACCGTGGTGCAGATGGACGAAACCACTCAGCAGAACGCCGCGCTGGTGGAGGAAGCCAGTGCCGCCGCCCGTGCGATGGAGGAGCAGGCCGAGCAGCTGGCGGTGGCGGTGTCGCGCTTCCGCCTGCAGGCCGAGCCGGAGGGCATGGCCCGCCGCGCGGCCTGATGCCGGAAACGAAGACGCCCGGCGGGTGCCGGGCGTCGGTTGCATCCTTGCCGCGCATCCTGCGCAGGTCTGATGGCTCAGAACATTCCTTCAAACGGGTTCCAGCTGGCGCGTCCTTCCACCTTCTCCAGGTAGTAGCTGTAGTTGGTGCTGGAGGCGACCAGCAGGTTCATGGCGATGAACAGCATGCGCCCGACGACATCCGGCAGGAACATGGTGACGATGGCCAGCGCGATGTTGATGCCGATCACCACCAGTGCCTTGCGCCACATGCCGAGAATCAGCAGGTAGATGGCACCGAAGAACAACGCGAAGAAGTTCAGGTTGATCTTCAGGCGGTCACCAAAGGACAGTGCCTTCCAGGCCTGCTTGAAGCCGGGGTTCTTGGGGGCGCCGTGCTGGCGGAAGAAGTTGAAGCGGAACTGCCACTTCGGGCTGAACTGGGACAGGTCAGTGGTATTCATTGGGAAACATCCCTGTGAGAAAACGTTTTCATGATAGGACAAGTCCTATTCAGGATCCAAGCGCTAGCGTCAAGAATGTGACGCCTGCCTTGTTCGCGCGCCTGCGGCCAAGCGCCGCGGCGTCACCCGCCCGCCTTGTTTTTAGGATAGGGTGCGCAGTTCCGCTGCCGCACCGGCTGAACCCGTGCGGCGGCGGGATGTCCATGGAGGTTGCATGACCACACCTGCTACACCGGAAAACGCACCGGGACCGGTGCTCCTGCCGACACCTGAAGTGGTGCAGGCACAACAACTGCTCGCACGCCAGCAACTGGCGGTGGCGATGGACCGTGCGCGCACGGCCGCCACGCGGGATGCGGCACCGGCCGCGCTGGAAAGCGAGTAACCCGCAACACCGTCGATCGCGCTGGCATGTCGCCAGCGCGATCACGGCGCGTGCCGCCGGTCAGAACCGCGCGGTCATGCTCAGGAAGTAGCTGCGCCCGGCGACGAAGTAGTCGGTGGAGCCTTCCGCATACAGCTTCTTGTCGGCCAGGTTGCTGACGCCACCGCGCAGGGTCAGCACTTCGTTGACGTTCCATGCCGCGGTCAGGTCATACAGCGTATAGGCCTTGAGGAAGGTCGTGGCGGTGCCGGTCTGCCTGCCGGTGTACTGCGCCGACAGGCTGCCGGAAAACACCGTGCTGGGCGCCCAGTCCAGCGACGAATAGCCGGAGAACTCCGGCGTATCGATCAGGTTGCGGCCGGTGGTCAGGTTCCTGGCTTCCTTCATCCAGGTCGCCGAGGTGCGCCAGCGCCACTGCTCGCCGAAGCGGACGTTGAGGTTGCCTTCCATGCCGCGGGTGCGCGCGCGCTGTACGTTGTTCATGCGCGTCCACCAGATGCCGTTGAACCGGCCCAGCGGTGCGTACTCGATCTTGTTCCGGAAGTCGGTGTGGAAATAGGTCACGCCGACATCGATCAGGTCATTGTCGAAGCTGATGCCGATCTCGCGGTTGGTGCTGGTCTCCGGATCCAGGTCCGGGTTGCCGGCCATGTAGCACCCGCCACGGGTGTAGCCCAGCGGAATCAGCGAGGTGCAGCCGCGGCCCCCGGACTGGGTAGCGGCACTGGCCGAGTTCTCGGTCAGGCTGGGCGCACGGAAGCCCTTGGAGACGCCACCGCGGATCGTCCACTGTTCGGCAGGGTGCCAGACCAGGTACGCACGCGGGCTGACGTGGCCGCCGAACTGCTCGTGATGGTCCAGGCGCGCGCCCACGGTCAGGGCCAGGGTGCGGTGCAGTTTCAGCTCGTCCTCGGCAAACAGCGCCCAGGTGTCCACGTCCAGAGTGGAGCCGCTGACCGCGTTGCCGGCATAGTCGATCGGCGCGCGGCCGATGGTGTCGGTGTTGGTCAGCTCCTGCCGCTTCCATTGGCCGCCTACGGCGAACTGGTGTTCAACGCCGAGGGTGAACGGCGTGGTCAGGCTGCCCTCGATGATCGTATCGGTGGCTTCGGAACGGCCGGCAGCACCGATGCCGTTCCTGTACTCGGTCCAGTACGCACTGATCTTCGAATTGCCGAAGCGCCACTTGCCATCGTGGTTGAGCGCCAGCGAGCTGCGCTTGAGCTCACTGGCACCCCAGGCACCTTCGTCCTGCTTTTCCAGCGACGCATCGATGAAGGCCTGCTGCACGCCGTGCCCGGCTTCCAGCGACAGTTCCTGTGCGTCGCTCAGCTTCCACTGCAGCAACGCATCGACATTGCGGTCCTTTTCGCCCGCGTAGGCATTGCCGGAGACACCGCCGTTGGAGCGGTCCGAATCGCGGCGCATGCTGTTGGCACCGATGCGCAGGCCGAAGCGTTCGCCCAGCGGCCCGGAGAACGTGGCGCCGATCTGCTGGGTATCGCCGCGCTTGCCGTCAGCCGGGCGGGTGTAGCTGTGGGTGGCGCTGCCGTTCCATTCGTCGCCGATGCGCCGGGTGATGATGTTGATCACCCCGCCCATCGCATCGGAGCCATACAGCGACGACATCGGCCCGCGCACCACTTCGATGCGCTCGATCTGGTCCGGCGAGATCCAGTTCAGGTCCTGGCGGCCGAGGTCGGGGCGATAGTTGGTCGAGGCCGAGCTGCCCATGCGCTTGCCGTCCACCAGCACCAGCGTGTAGTTGGACGGCATGCCACGCAGCTTGATCTTGGACTGCTCGCCGACGGCGCTGAGGCCGCCGGTCACGCCCGGTACGCGGCTGAGCAGGGCGGCCAGGTCCGGTACCGGCTGGCGCTCGATGTCCTCACGACTGATCACGCTGATGCTGGCCGGGGCATCCTTGATCCACTGCTGGCTGCCTGAAGCCGTGACCACCACGGTATCCAGGTCCTTGGTGGAGGCATCGGCGTCGGCCTCTGCGGCGGCCAGGCCGGGCAGGGCCAGCAGGCAGGCGGCGGCCAGGCCGGGCAGCGCCAGCAGGCAGGCGGTGGCCAGGCGGGTGCGCGGCAGGCGCGCGGAACGGGAACGGGACGACAGGGACATGACGGCTTCCATGAGAGGTGGGGTGACCCGGTGGAAGCAGCAGGCGCAGGCAGACAGCAGGCAGCCCCCCCCTTCCGTGGGTCGTCGGGTGCGCGGTCAGGACCGGCGCAGCTGGGTGGGTCGCGGCCGCGCGGAAGACGGTGACCTGCCTGGTTGATTAAATGATAACCGTTCGCGTTTGTTACGATCCAGTACCGGGGGCGATGCAGTGACATCTGGCCATGCCCTGGCGTGATCGCCTGCTATTTGCTGAATGGGGACAAATCCCGGTGTAGACCTTCGCACCCGGCTTACATTCTGGGCCCTAGACTGGGCCGCATTTTCGATTCCGCCCCGTTGGAGATCGTGTGGGTTCCGGTAGTGACAGACATCGACTGTGCGGCGTGAGGCCGACACAGCCAGGACAAGTGCGGGCGCCGGGAAAGCGCGCCGGGAACCTTGGTGCATGCAGCCCGGCCGGGATGGCCGGCCGTGCCGACGGCGCGGAGTAAGCGACGATGGGGGTGCAGACCATCCATGCGGAAGCAGGAACGCCCCGGCTTGATGCCGGCTGGGCGCTGCTGCCCGCTGAATCGCCGTTGCCGATGCCCGAACAGACCCTGCGCGAAGGCGCACTGAAGGTCCGGCGGCATCGCACCTCGCCGCGCCTGATCGGCCTGCGCCGGCTGTACCTGTTTGGTGGCACGCTCGGCATGACCGCCGTGGCTACGCGGATGATGTGGCGGGTGCTGTCGGCCAATGGCATCAGCGTGCTCGAAGCCTGCCTGCTGGTGCTGTTCGTCGGCCTGTTTGCCTGGATCGCGCTCTCCTTTGCCAGCGCCCTGGCCGGCTTCCTGACTGCTGTGTTCGACCGGGGCTATCGGCTCGGCATCGACCCGGACAAGCCGTTGCCGGCCGTGCACAGCCGTACTGCGCTGTTGATGCCGACCTACAACGAAGACCCGCGCCGCCTGCTGGCGGGCCTGCAGGCGATCTACGAGTCGGTGGCGGCCACCGGCCAGCTCGACCGCTTCGACTTCTTCGTGCTCAGCGACACCCGCCGCGAGGACATCGCCGCTGCCGAGGAACAGGTGTTCGCCGAGCTGCGCGAGCGTGTGCCGGAGGGGCAGACGCGCCTGTTCTATCGTCGCCGTGGTGACAACAGCGGGCGCAAGGCCGGCAACATCGCTGACTGGGTCCGCCGCTTCGGCGGTGCCTATCCGCAGATGCTGATCCTTGATGCCGACAGCCTGATGACCGGCGACAGCATCGTGCGCCTGGTGGCCGGCATGGAACACAACGCCGACGTCGGACTGATCCAGACCCTGCCGTCGGTGATCGGCGGCCGCACGCTGTTCGCGCGCATGCAGCAGTTCGGTGGCCGCGTGTACGGGCCGGTGATCGCCCGCGGCGTGGCCTGGTGGCACGGCGCCGAGAGCAACTACTGGGGCCACAACGCCATCATCCGTACCCGTGCCTTCGCCGACCACGCCGGCCTGCCGGCGCTGCCGGGGCGCAAGCCGTTCGGCGGCCACGTGCTCAGCCACGATTTCGTCGAAGCGGCGCTGATGCGTCGTGGCGGCTGGGCCGCGCACATGGTGCCCTACCTCGGTGGCAGTTACGAGGAAGGCCCGCCGACGCTGACCGACCTGCTGGTGCGCGACCGCCGCTGGTGCCAGGGCAACCTGCAGCACGGCAAGGTGGTCGGCAGCCGCGGGCTGCACTGGATCAGCCGCACGCACATGCTGATCGGCATCGGCCACTATTTCACCGCACCGATGTGGGCGATGCTGATGCTGATCGGCATCGCCATCCCGCTGTTCCAGGAAGGCATCGATTTCAACGCCCTGCTGCACCTGTCGCCCAGCGTGTACTGGCGCGCACAGGATGAAGAGCAGGTGGTGCGCCTGTTCGCCGCCACCATGGCGGTGCTGCTGCTGCCCAAGGTGCTCGGCTACCTGGCAATGCTGCTGGACCCGGTCGACCGCCGCGGTTGTGGCGGTCCGATCCGTGCCTTCGTATCGATGCTGGTGGAAACCGTGCTCGCCGCGCTGATGGCGCCGGTGGTGATGTACGTGCAGTCACGCGGCGTGGCCGAAGTGTTGTCCGGGCGCGATTCCGGCTGGGACGCGCAGCAGCGTGACGACGGCGGCATCTCGTGGATGGCGTTGATCCGTGGCTACGGTGGCCTGGGTGTGTTCGGCGCCTTCATGGGCGTGCTGGCCTGGGCGGTATCGCCGTCGCTGGCGGCCTGGATGGCGCCGGTGGTGATCGGCATGGTTCTGGCCGTTCCGGTGGTGGCGCTGACCTCCTCGCGCGGCCCCGGTGCTTTCCTGCATCGCCTCGGCCTGCTCGATATCCCCGAAGAGAACATCCCGCCACCGGTGCTGGTACGCGCCGCGCAGCTGCGGCGGGAAGCGGCCGAGCAACCGCCGCTGTACTGATTGCCCCGCGCCAGCGGCATAATGCGGCTCGAACTTGAAGGAGCCGCATCATGCTGCAAACGGTGGAACAGGAAACCGGCGCCTCGCCGCAGTGGTCGGTGATCTGGTTGCACGGCCTCGGCGCCGACGGCCATGATTTCGCGCCGATCGTGCCGGAACTGGTGCGGCCGCACTGGCCGGCGCTGCGCTTCGTGTTCCCGCACGCACCCGTGCGGCCGATCACGATCAACAACGGCGTGCCGATGCGCGGCTGGTACGACATCGTGGGCATGGACTTCCGTTCGCGCGCCGACATGGCCGGCGTGCAGGAATCGGTGGTGCAGCTGGACGCACTGATCGCGCGCGAGATCGAGCGCGGCATCGCGCCGGAGAAGATCTTCCTGGCAGGCTTCTCGCAGGGTGGGGCGATCATCCTGACAGCCGCGCTCTCGCGTACCGCGCCGCTGGCCGGCCTGATCGCGCTGTCCACCTATCTGCCCGAAGCCGACAGCGCCACGCGTGTTGACGGCGCGGTGCAGGTGCCGGTGTTCATGGCCCATGGCAGTGGCGACCCGGTGATCCCGCAGGCCGTCGCAGCGCACAGCGCGCAGGCGCTGCGTACGCTGGGCCTGGATGTGGCGTGGCACAGTTACCCGATGGCCCACCAGGTCTGTGCCGAGGAGATCCAGGCACTGGGTGACTGGCTGCAGGAACGCCTGGGCGCCGCCTGAGCCATGTCGCCGGCCAGCACACCGCCGTGGATGCCGGAACTGTGCCGCCTGCCACGGCTGGCGGCGATGCTCGGCCTGGCCGAGCTGGTGGTGGTGGTACTGGCGCTGGCGCCGGACGGCAGCCGTCACTGGACCTTCGGCGAACTGCTGTCGGCCAGCGGATTCGCGCTGTGGCTGGCGCTGGCGGTGACCGCCAGCCTGTGCCTGCTGCGGCAGACCCTGTCGCGGCTGCCGCCGGTGCTGGGCGCCATTGCGGCGACCGTGCTGGCAACCCTGATCGCGGTGGTCTGCGCTGGCATCGTGCACGCGCTGTACGCGGTGCTGGGCGACAGCTTCGCCAGCGGCATCAGCTTCTGGCGTTTCACCCTCGGCAGCGCGGCAACCACGGCGCTGATCGCCGCGCTGGCGCTGCGCTACTTCTACGTAAGCGATCGCTGGGCCGCGCAGGTGCAGGCCAACGCGCGCGCGCAGGCCGACGCGCTGCAGGCGCGTATCCGCCCGCATTTCCTGTTCAACAGCATGAACCTGATCGCCAGCCTGCTGCATCGTGACCCGGCAGTCGCCGAGCGCGCGGTGCTGGACCTGTCCGATCTGTTCCGTGCCGCGCTGGGGGCGGGCGAGGGCGATTCCACCCTTCGCGACGAATGCGAGCTGGCCGAGCGCTACCTGTCGATCGAATCGCTGCGCCTGGGTGAACGCCTGCAGGTGCGTTGGCAGCGCGACGAGCCGCTGCCATGGGACCTGCCCTTGCCAAGGCTGGTACTGCAGCCGCTGGTGGAAAATGCCGTGCTGCATGGCATCTCGCGCCTGCCCGACGGCGGCACCATCGAACTGCAGCTGGCGCGCGAGGGCAATGAACTGCAGATCCGCGTACGCAACCCGGCACCCGATCCGCAGGCGCCGGGGCTGGCGCTGGCACGCGGCGCCGGCCATGCCCAGCACAGCATCGGCCATCGGCTGGCCTGGCGCTTCGGCAGCACCGCGCGGATGACGGCTGGCTGGAGCGAGGGCTACTATGCCTGCCAGGTGACAGTGCCGATCCAGTGAGGGAACGATCGTGAGGGTAGTCATCGCCGACGACGAACCGCTGGCGCGCGAGCGCCTGCGCAGCCTGTTGGCGGCACAGGACGGCGTGGACGTGGTGGCCGAGGCCGGCAACGGTGAGCAGGCCCTGCACGCGTGCGCGGAGCTGCAGCCGGACCTGGTCCTGCTGGATATCGCGATGCCCGGGCTGGATGGCCTGGAAGCGGCCCGCCACCTGGCCAGCTTCGAACCTCGGCCAGCGGTGGTGTTCTGCACCGCCTACGATGCGCATGCGCTGTCGGCGTTCGAGGCCGCAGCGATCGACTACCTGATGAAGCCAGTGCGTGCCGAACGGTTGGCGGCGGCGATCGCACGTGCGCGCACGTTCCTGGCCGGCCGCGATGGCCGGCCGCAGGAGCACAGCGGGCAGCAGGCACGCAGCGTGCTGTGCGCACGCCTGCGCGGCAGCCTGCGCCTGATTCCGCTGGACGATATCCACTACCTGCAGGCCGAGGAGAAGTACGTGGTGGTGCACCACGCACGCGGCGAGGACCTGATCGAGGAATCGCTGAAGTCGCTGGAAGAAGAGTTCGCCAGCCGTTTCATCCGCATCCATCGCAACTGCCTGGTGGCGCGCCACGAGCTGGTGGAGCTGCGTCGGGGCTCGAGCGGGCAGGTGCAGGCGGTGTTGCGGCATGGCAAGCAGCCGCTGGAAGTCAGCCGCCGGTGCGTGGCGACGCTGAAGCAGGAACTGCGGCACTTGTGAGAGTTCCGCGCGGCCTGCGGCCGCGACTGCTGTGAAATCAACAGCAACAGCAACAGCAACAGCGGGTCATGGCTCGGTGCTTCTACGTGCTGGGCCGGGCCGGGGTGGGGTGGGGTGGTGGGACACGCCGTAAACCCATCCATGGCGCCAACGGTCCCGCCGCCCCACCCCGGCCCAACCCTTACATTCGTCCAGCGTCGGACGGCAAAGGCATTGTTGTTATCGGGTGGGGAAGAGGGGTCAGATCCCTTTTCCTGCGGAAAAGGGATCTGACCCCGGAAGCCGCCGGCTGTTGCTTTTGCTTCTGCTCTTTTCTTTTGATCTTCCGTGGCTGGCGCACACGGAAACTGTCAGAGGCCGGGCGGGATGGGTTGCGCAGGGGCGTGAGCCGCATGGATGCGGCGACCGAGCTTACATGGACGTACTTGCAGCGGCCCCTGCGCAGTCCATCCCGCCCGGCCAAGCACGGCTGTTGCTTTCACGCCCCCCAGCCAGCCACGAGGGGCTCCGCCGTTGGCCGTATCCGCGCCGAAGGCGCGATAATGACCGTATGGAAACTGTCCGCATCGCTACCCGCAAGAGCCCGCTCGCCCTCTGGCAGAGCGAACACGTCGCCGACCGCCTGCGCCAGGCCCACCCCGGCCTGCACGTGGAACTGGTGCCGATGAGCACCCGCGGTGACGAGGTGCTGGACCGCTCGCTGGCCGCCATCGGTGGCAAGGGCCTGTTCCTGAAGGAACTGGAGCTGGCCATGCTGCGGGGGGAGGCCGACTGCGCCGTGCACTCGCTGAAGGATGTGCCGATGGAACTGGACGCGCCCTTCGCGCTGCCGGCGATGCTGACCCGGCACGACCCGGCCGATGGTTTCGTCTCCAACCTGTACGCCTCGCTGGACGCGCTGCCGATCGGCGCGCGGGTCGGCACCTCGTCGCTGCGCCGCCAGGCCCAGCTGCGCGCGCTGCGCCCGGACCTGGAGCTGCTGGACCTGCGTGGCAACGTCAACACCCGCCTGGCCAAGCTCGACAACGGCGGCTACGACGCCATCGTGCTGGCGGTGGCCGGCCTCGAGCGCCTGGGCCTGGGCGAGCGCATCGTCGCGCGCCTGCAACCGCCGCAGTGGTTGCCGGCGCCAGCGCAGGGCGCGGTGGCGGTAGAGTGCGACGGAGGCAACACGCGCCTGATGGCGCTGTTCGCCACGCTTGATGACGCCGCCACGCGCGCCTGCGTGGAAGCCGAGCGGGCCATGAACCGCGCGCTGCATGGCAGCTGCCACGTGCCGGTGGCGGCGATCGCGCAGTGGCAGGGCGACGACCTGCACCTGCAGGGCCTGGTCGGCAGCGCCAGTGATGGCCGCGCCGTGCGTGCCGAAGCGGTGGGCCCGGCCCGTGATCCGGAAGCGCTGGGCCAGCGGGTGGCGAAGATGCTGCTGGATGCCGGTGCCGGCGAACTGCTGAACGTCTGAGGCACCGCAGGTAGTACCGGCCGCTGGCCGGCAACCTCATGCCGCCGATTGAACGCTGTTGCCGGCCAGCGGCCGGCACTACCGAAATGAAGAACGGGCGCCTTGGCGCCCGTTTCTTATTTGAACTTGTAGACCACGTTCATCGTGGTCAGCGTATCGGTCTTGCGCTTGTCGACAGCGACGTCGCTGTTGTAACGCGCCTGCCAGCCGGCCTTCAGCGCCAGGTGCTCGTTCATGCTCACCGAGACGCCGAAGTCGTTCTGGCCGAAGGTGTTGTACGAACCGGATTCGACCAGCAGCGTGTTCACCAGGTCGGTGTTGTCGGTCAGCGAGTATTTCAGGTCGAACTGGCCGCGGCCGATCATGCCGGTACGGGTGCGGTCATCCTCGGTGCTGTGGGTACGGCGCACGCCGGGGCCGATCTGCGCGTCGAAATAGAAGCGCTCGGTGTTCCACAGGCGGGTGCCGTAACCCAGACCGAACGAGCTCTGGCGGTCGTAGGTGGCGAAGTCGTCGCGCTCGGTACGCACCGTGGCCGTCAGCTGGCGGTGCTCGCCCAGCTGCAGCGCGCTGCCCGCACTGCCGGTGTAGCGGTTGGCAGTGGTGTTGCTGCGGCGGGTGGTGGTGCCGTCGTCGTTGGTCTCGGTCACCTTGGAGCTGGAGCGCAGGCCGAACAGGTCCATGCTGTGCACCCAGTCGCCGTCGGTGTAGCGCAGGCGCAGGCGGCCGTTGAAGCTCTCGGTGCTGCTGTTGCCGCGTGCCGAGGCAAAGCCGAGCTCGCCGCCGCTGCCGCTCCACGGCGAGGACATCGCCGCCAGTTCGGAGGCATCCTGCGCGTATGCGAGCGGCGCACACAGCAGCAGGGGGATCAGCAGGGACACGCGCAGGGACATCGAGGCTTCTCCGGAACGGTTAACAGCCGGTGATGATACTGGAAGCGTGATGGCGGTCCGAATCGATCCAAAGCGTGCTTCAGCGAACGTTGCCGCGATCGCCTATTCAGGGCAGATCGACACGCAATGCGGGGTCGTTGAAGCGCGAATAGCGCAGGCGCAGCTGGAAGCTGCGGCCATTGCTGCTGCCGCTGCGCACGATCTGGCGTGGCAGGCCCTGGGCATCCACCCAGTACTCCAGGCGTTCGCCGGGCTGGTTGCCGCGCAGCCGGTAGTGACGGGTCTCGACCCCGTCCAGCGCCTGGCTGCCGAGATCTTCGGCCTTCAGGTCGGCGGGCAGGGCGTCGGCCGGCAGCGGGTTGCGCCACTGCTCGAGCAGGCCGGGCGGGGCCGGCACCTGGCGGATCGCACCGTCGGCCTGCAGGAACAGGGTGTCGCCGATGATGGTCTGCGGCCCGGCCGGGGTCTCCACCCGGAAACGGTCGGGTGCAACGAAGTCCATGGCGCTGCGTACCCTCTGCGGCGCGCCCAGCACTTCCAGTTCGGCGTGGAAGCTGCGCAGGGCGGCGAAACGCTGGCTGGCACCCAGCACCGCCTGTGCCGGATCGGCGGCGGGTACCGGGGCCTCGGTGCCCGCCGGCGCCGGCGCGCGATCGCAGGCGGCCAGCAGCAGGCAGGCCAGCAGGGACAGGGCAGGCAACCGGCGCATCGGGCATTCCATGGGGTGGGGGCGACCACGATAGCCCAAACGTCCCACACAAGACCCGCGACTCGGACATAATCGGGGGTATGGACCGATACGAACGCATCACCGCCCTGCATCGTCTGCTCAAGTCCGCGCGCTATCCGGTGACGGTGGCGACGCTGCAGGACAAGCTCGGTTGTTCCCGTGCCACCGTCTACCGCGACCTGGCCTTCCTGCGCGATGCGCTGATGGCACCGATCGAGGGCGACGGCGAGGCCGGCTTCCGCTACCAGGCCGACGAGAGCGACCGCTTCGAGCTGCCCGGCCTGTGGCTCAGCTCGGAGGAGCTGCATGCCCTGCTGGCCTCGCAGCACCTGCTGGCGCGCACCGGCGGTGGCGTGCTGTCGTCGGTGCTGGCCCCGCTGCAGCAGCGCATCGAGAGCCTGTTGGCAGCCCAGGCCGGTGTCTCCAGCTGGCCGGTCGATCGCGTGCGGGTGATTCCGCACCGTGGCCGCAAGTTCGATGAAGGCAGCTTCCGCAGCGTGGCCTCGGCGGTGCTGGAGCGCCGTCAGCTGGCGTTCGAGTACCGCGCCCGCTCCACCGACGAGCCGACCAAGCGCACCGTCTCGCCGCAGCGCCTGACCCATTATCGCGACAACTGGTACCTGGATGCCTGGGACCATGACCGCGAGGCGCTGCGCAGTTTCGCGGTGGACCGCATCCACAAGGCACGGGTAATCGACAGTGCCGCCCGCGATGTCGCCGACAGCGAGCTGGACGAGCAGCTCGGCGCCAGCTATGGCATTTTTTCGGGTGCGCCGAAGGGCTGGGCGACCATCCTGTTCAGCGCCAAGGCTGCGCGCTGGGTGGCCGACGAGCACTGGCATTCCAAGCAGCAGGGTCGTTTCCTGGCCGATGGCCGCTACGAACTGAAGGTGCCGTACAGCGTCTCGCGAGAGTTGCTGATGGACGTGCTGCACTATGGTTCGGATGCAGAGATCATCGAGCCGATCATGCTGCGCGAGCAGGCCAAGGCGCTGCTTGAGCTGGCCCTGAGCAACTACGAAAAATCCTGACACTCCCCCCGAGAACCCCGTCCCCCATGAAGAAGACCCTGTTGCTGTCCCTGCTCGCCGCTGCGCTGGCCCTGGCCGCCTGCGGCAAGTCCGGCGAGCCCTCGCAGAAGCTGGTGGTGGCCGCCACGGCCGTGCCGCATGCCGAGATCCTTGAGGTGGTCAAGCCGATCCTCAAGCAGGAAGGCGTGGACCTGGACGTGCGCGTATTCAACGACTACGTGCAGCCCAACGACCAGCTGGTGCAGAAGCAGGTGGACGCCAACTACTTCCAGACCGAGCCGTACCTGGATGCCTACAACCGCGACCGCAAGACCGACCTGGTGAAGGTGATCGGCGTGCACATCGAGCCGTTCGGTGCGTACTCGCGCAAGGTCAAGTCGCTGGCCGAGCTGCGCGACGGTGCCGACGTGGTGATCCCGAACGATCCGAGCAACAACAGCCGCGCGCTGATCCTGCTGCACAAGGCTGGCGTGATCGAGCTGAAGGACCCGGCCAACGCGCTGTCGACCCAGCGTGACATCACCGCCAACCCGAAGAACCTGAAGTTCCGCGAGCTGGACTCGGCGATGCTGCCGCGCGTGCTGGACCAGGTCGATCTGGCCCTGATCAACACCAACTATGCGCTGGACGCCGGCCTCAACCCGACCAAGGATGCGCTGGCGATCGAGAGCAAGGATTCGCCGTACGTGAACTTCCTGGTCGCGCGCCCGGACAACAAGGACGACGCCCGTGTGCAGAAGCTGGCCAAGGCCCTGACCAGCCCGCAGGTGAAGGCCTTCATCGAGAGCAAGTACAAGGGCGCGGTGCTGCCGGCGTTCTGATTGCGGCTGATCTGTTGATTTGAATGGTGGGTGTCGACCTTGGTCGACACTGCCTTCCCTGTAGAGCCGAGCCCACGCTCGGCTCTGCTGCTTCCGGCATTTCACCAACGGCAGCCGAGCATCGCTCGGCTCTTCCGTGTCACTCCACGTGCCGCAGCAGGGCAGGGCATTGCAGTTTCAATCGACGTGGAAGGCGAGGGTGGCGGCAACCGCCTGCTGCCATCCCGCATACAGCTTCTCGCGCCGCGACACCTCCATCTGTGGCTCGAAGCGTCGGTCCAGGCCCCACTGTGCAGCGATCTGTTCGCGGCTGGACCAGAACCCGACGGCCAGGCCGGCCAGATAGGCCGCACCGAGCGCGGTGGTTTCGGTCAACCGCGGCCGCAGCAGCGGCACACCGAGGATGTCTGCCTGGAAGCCGGCCAGGAAGTCGTTGCCGATCGCGCCGCCATCAGCGCGCAGCTCGGTCAGTGCGATGCCCGCATCGGACTGCATGGCATCGAGCACGTCGCGGGTCTGGTAGGCCATCGCTTCCAGCGCGGCGCGCACGAAATGCGCCTTGCCCGTGCCACGGGTCAAGCCAAACATCGCACCGCGCACATCACTGCGCCAATAGGGCGCACCCAGGCCGACAAACGCCGGCACCAGATAGGCGCCGCCGCTGTCGGGCACCTGCGCGGCCAGTGCCTGGCTGTCGCTGGCGCGTTCGATCATGCGCAGTCCGTCGCGCAGCCACTGCACCACCGAGCCGGCGATGAAGATCGAGCCTTCCAGCGCATACTCCACGCGCCCGTCCAGGCCCCAGGCAATGGTGGTCAGCAGGCCGTTGCGCGACCGTACCGCCTGCGCGCCGGTATGCATCAACATGAAGCAACCGGTGCCATAGGTGTTCTTGACCATGCCCGGCTGGAAACAGGCCTGGCCGAACAGTGCCGCCTGCTGGTCACCGGCGATGCCGGCGATCGGGATCGGGTGGTCGAAGAAGAACTGCGGCCGGGTGTGTGCGTACACCGCACTGGAGTCGCGCACCTGCGGCAGCATCGCGCGCGGGATGTCGAGCAGGGCCAGCAGATCGTCATCCCAGTCCAGCGTGTGGATGTTGAACAACAGCGTGCGCGCCGCGTTGCTGTAGTCGGTCACATGCGCCTGGCCGCCGCTGAGGTTCCACACCAGCCAGCTGTCGATGGTGCCAAACAGCAGCTCGCCACGTTCGGCGCGCTGCTGCGCACCTTCCACGTGGTCGAGGATCCAGCGCACCTTGGTCGCAGAAAAATAGGCATCGATCAGCAGGCCGGTCCGCTCGCGGATCAGCGCTTCATGGCCTTCGGACTTCAGTCGTTCACAGATGGCGTGGCTCTGCCGCGATTGCCAGACGATGGCGTTGTGGATCGGCTGGCCGGTGGCACGGTCCCAGACCACGGTGGTTTCGCGCTGGTTGGTGATGCCCAGTGCGGCGATATGGCGCGGGTCGATCTGCCCGCGACTGAGCAGTTCGGTCAGCGTGGCATAGACGCTGGTGAGGATCTCGCGCGGGTCATGCTCGACCCAGCCGGGTTGCGGGAAGATCTGCGCGAACTCGCGTTGCGCGCTGCCGATGATGTCGCCGGCACGGTCGAACAGGATCGCGCGCGAACTGGTGGTGCCCTGGTCGATGGCCAGCACGTAGCGGGGCGTCATGCAGCGTCTCCGGTAGAGCAGTCAGGGTAACTTACCTTTCTCTCTGTAGAGCCGAGCCATGCTCGGCTGCATTTGCACAACGCAGCCGAGCATGGCTCGGCTCTACAGAGTGGAGTGTTCGATCCACGCCTGCAGCCGTGTCACCTGCGCAGCGTCCAGCCGCAACCCCAGCTTGCTCCTTCGCCACAG
Organism: Stenotrophomonas sp. AR029; assembly: GCF_047520695.2. Lineage (NCBI taxonomy): Bacteria > Pseudomonadati > Pseudomonadota > Gammaproteobacteria > Lysobacterales > Lysobacteraceae > Stenotrophomonas > Stenotrophomonas sp. AR029. Next base: position 1,107,650 of record NZ_JAXBQQ020000001.1, read on the forward strand.
CACGTCCTCGGCAGTGCGCGCCCACTCTTGCTCGCGCAGAAAGGCCACTTCCCGGGCATGCAGGCCGCCGCCAAACGCCTCGCCAAGATCGTGCAGGCCCCGTACACCCTGCAGCAGTTCCGCGCTGCGACTGCCATAGGCCCCGGCCCAGCGTCGCGCGATACCTGCGGGCAACCAGGGTGCCGATACCTGCAGATGCGCGCCCGCCTGCGCGGCGTCGCCCCAGTCGCTGCCTGGCAGCGGGTCCCCGTCTGCTGTCCACGCCGCTCCCATCTGCGGCAGGGCGGGCCGCAGCAGCTCCAGCGCTTCCTCGGCCAGCACCCGGTAGGTGGTCAGCTTGCCGCCCAGCACATGCAGCGCCGGTGCCGGGTCCACCTGGAGCTGCAGGCGGTAATCGCGGCTGAGTCTTGCCGCGCGCGGATCGGGATCAGCCAGCAGCGGGCGGACACCGGCGAACTGCCAGACCACATCTTCCGGCGCGATGGGTTCATGCAGGTAGCGGTTGGCCGCTTCGCACAGGTACGCCACCTCTGAAGGCAGCACGCCGCAGCGCGCCGGGTCGCCGCGATAGTCGGTGTCGGTGGTGCCAACCAGCAGGTGGTCGTGGGCGAAGGGCAACAGGAACACCACGCGTCGATCGGGTTGCTGCAGCAGGCACGCGCTGTCATCGGGCCAGGGCCGGCGCAGGACGATGTGGCTGCCTTGTACCAGCCGCAGCGCGGGGCCGCCACTGCGTGCCTCCATCCGTTCCAGCAGGCCGCCGGCCCACGGCCCTGCCGCATTGGCGACGGCGCGCGCGGTCACCTGCTGCTGGCCATCAGCGGATTCCAGCACCGCCTGCCACCGGCCCTGCAAGGGCTGCAGGTCGATGCAGCGGCTGCGCACACGCACCTGTGCGCCCCGCTGCGCGGCATCCAGGGCGTTGAGCAGCACCAGTCGCGCGTCATCGACCTGCGCGTCGGCGTAGCTGAAGGCCTGCCGCAGATCCGGGGAAAGCCAGGGGCCGAGCGGATCGCGCTGAAGGTCCAGGGCGCGCGAGGCGGGAAATGCCGGGCTGCGACGGCCCAGGTGGTCATACAGCCACAGTCCCGCGCGTAGCATCCAGCGTGGGCGCAGATGGGGTTCCCACGGCAGCACGAAGCGCAATGGATGGACCAGATGGGGCGCCTGCCGGCGTACCACCTCGCGTTCGCCCAGCGCCTTGCGCACCAGCCCGAGCTCGCCCTGTTCCAGGTAGCGCAGGCCGCCGTGGATCAGCTTGCTGCTGGCGCTGGAGGTATGCGCGGCCAGGTCGTGCTGCTCGCACAGCAGCACGCGCAGGCCGCGGCCGCTGGCGTCACGGGCGATGCCGGCACCGTTGATGCCGCCACCGATCACCAGCAGGTCGACGTCGTCCATCGTGTCTCCGCGTCCTGTGTCTGTAGAGCCGAGCCGCGCCACCATTGACCGTGGGCGCCATTGAACGTAACGCATCGCAATGCGCGCGGAGCCCGCCGCTCGACTCGGGATAGGGGGCTTGGCTCGACTCTACAAAAAGGCAGTCGAGCATGGGCTCGACTCTACAGAACGCCGGTGACGGAAACGACGACGGGCCCCGAAGGGCCCGTCGCGTTGCATCAGTGAAGCAGGTGCAGCCTGGATCAGAAGCGGGCGCCGATGCCGAAGCCGACGGTCCACGGATCCATCTTGGCTTCGCCGATCTTCTCGCCGCCAACCTTGATGTCCGGGCGGGCGCGCATGTAGCGGGCGTCAGCACGGGCAAACCAGGTGGAGTTGATGTTCATGTCGACGCCGACGGTGCCGATCACGCCCTTGGCATCCTTGAAGCGGATGTCGGTGTCAGCGCCGTTGCCCAGCTTCTCGTTGCTGAAGCTCGACTGGTAGTAGCCGACGCCCACGAACGGACGGAACACGTTGTCAGCCTGGCCGAAGTGGTACTGGCCGCTCAGCGCGACCGGCTGCTGCTCGACCGAGCCCAGGCGGGCGTTGTTCGGGCCCTTGAACTTGTTGTCGAACTTGTCAGCGGCGCCCCACAGTTCAACGGCCCAGTTGTCGTTGATGTAGTAGCTGAAGCTGACGGTCGGCGCCGGACCACCATCGGTCTTCTTCACGCCGGAGATCGGGTCGTTCTTCGGTTCCAGCAGCGAGATGCCGCCAACAACGGCAAAATGCTTGCCCGACGCGGTGTCGGTGCTGCTGCTGTCCTGGGCGAAAGCGGCCGGCGCGAAGGCGGCGGAGGTCAGCAGGGCGAGACTCAGGATACGGATGGAGCGCATGGGGGTATCTCCTAATGTTTCTTGTTTTGGGCCCCCGGTTGCGGGGCGAGCACACCGTAGTCGCCCCAACATGAATCGAATCCGACGCACGTTAAAAAATAGTTTTCCTTGTTCAGCGACGGGTACGGAACGCCTGTATTCATGGGGTTTCTGGCGCTCGGGGACATTCATGCAGTTGGAGAAGATGTGAGCACAGCAACGTTGTGCATTGGCCTGCAAGCGCAGGTGAACGTGGAGTGCCGGGTGCTGCTGCTGGGCTCGATGCCGGGCGTGGCGTCCCTGCAGGAGCAGCGCTATTACGCCCATCCGCGCAACCGCTTCTGGCCGCTGATGGCCGACATCTGTGGTTTCGACGCGGATCTGGCCTACGCCGCGCGGCTGCAGGCATTGAATGCCGCGGGCATCGGTCTGTGGGATGTGATCGGTCGCTGCGAGCGCCGAGGCAGCCTGGACGCGGACATCGTGCGTGGCACGGAAGTGGCCAATGCACTGCCGGAACTGATCGCCACGTTGCCTGAGCTGACGCTGATCGGCTGCAATGGCGCTGCATCATGGCAGGCGTTCCAGCGCTGGGTGCTGCCGCAGCTGGAGGCCCCGCCACAGGTGGTTGCATTGCCCTCGACCAGCCCGGCCAATGCGGCGTGGTCGTTGCCGCGCCTGCGCCAGGCCTGGCAGCCGGTTGCAGACGCACTGGCGACATGAAGCGGACATCGTCCGGACAATACGCTACCGACTGGTCGCGGCCGGGACCCGTGGGCAACAGCCTGTCCCGGCTGCGTGCGTACTGAAAACACCTGTAACGGTTGGCGCTGGACCCCGCTGGCCGCACAATAGACGTTTCCCTACACCAGATTGCCGGAGTTATCCCCATGGCCGAAATCAAGGAAGCACTTGTCCCCGATATCGGTGACTACAGCGATATCCCGGTAATCGAGGTGCTTGTCGCCGTCGGCGACACGGTCAAGAAGGACCAGGGCCTGGTGACGCTGGAAAGCGACAAGGCGACGATGGAAGTGCCGTCCTCGGTGGCAGGCGTGGTCAAGGAACTGAAGGTCAAGGTGGGCGACAGCCTGTCCGAAGGCAAGGTCGTGGCGCTGATCGAAGTGGCCGAAGGCGAAGCCGCCGCGCCGGCCGCCGCCGCACCGGCACCGGCCAAGTCCGCTGCCCCGGCTGCCGCCACCCAGAGCGCGCCGGCCCCGGCCGCCGCTGCGGCGGCCGCTCCGGCCGCTCCGGCCGCTCCGGCCACTCCGGCCGCCAGCGGTGGCGCAGTGGAAGCGCTGGTGCCGGACATCGGCGACTACGCCGGCATCCCGGTCATCGAAGTGCTGGTCGCCGTCGGCGACACGGTCAAGAAGGACCAGGGCCTGGTCACGCTGGAAAGCGACAAGGCCACGATGGAGGTGCCGTCGTCAGTGGCCGGTGTGGTCAAGGAGATCAAGGTCAAGGTGGGCGACAACCTGTCGCAGGGCGACGTGGTTGCCATCATTGATGCCGAAGGCGCTGCCGCGCCGGCACCGACCAAGGCGGCGGCTGCCGCTGCTCCGGCTGCCGCCGAGACCGCCACCAAGGTCGAGCCGGTCGCTGTGCCGGCACAGCCGGACAAGCTGGCGGCGCGCGAGATCGCTTTGGCCGGCACCCCGTCCAGCCCGCCGGTGCAGTTCAACGCCGATGGCGTGCTGCCGGCCAAGGTGCCGTACGCCACCCCGGCGGTGCGCGTGTTCGCCCGCGAGCTGGGCGTGGACCTGCTGCAGATCAACGGCACCGAGAAGGGGGGCCGCATCACCAAGGCTGACGTGCAGAAGTTCGTCAAGGCCGCACTCAGTGGTGGTGTGCCAGCAGCTGCCGGTGGCGCCGTCGCCGCCGGTGGTGGCCTGAACCTGCTGCCGTGGCCGAAGGTCGACTTCAGCAAGTTCGGCGAGACCGAAGTCCAGCCGCTGTCGCGCATCAAGAAGATCTCCGGCGCGAACCTGGCCCGCAACTGGGCGATGATCCCGCACGTCACCCAGTTCGAACAGGCCGACATCACCGACCTGGAAGGCCTGCGCGTGGCGCTGAACAAGGAAAACGAGAAGGCCGGCATCAAGCTGACCATGCTTGCCTTCCTGATCAAGGCCAGCGCCGCGGCGCTGAAGAAGTTCCCGGAATTCAACGCCTCGCTCGACGCCAGCGGTGAGAACCTGACCCTGAAGAAGTACTTCCACATCGGCTTTGCCGCCGATACGCCGAACGGCCTGGTCGTGCCGGTCATCCGCGACGTGGACAAGAAGGGCGTGGTGCAGATCGCGCAGGAAACCGGCGAGCTGGCCAAGAAGGCGCGCGACGGCAAGCTGGGCCCGGCCGACATGAGCGGCGGCTGCTTCTCGATCAGCTCGCTGGGCGGCATTGGCGGCACCGCGTTCACTCCGATCGTCAATGCACCGGAAGTGGCCATCCTGGGCGTGTCCAAGTCCTCCATCCAGCCGGTCTGGAATGGCAAGGAGTTCGCGCCGAAGTTGATGCTGCCGCTGTCGCTGAGCTACGACCACCGCGTCATCGACGGCGCTCTGGCCGCACGCTTCACCACGTACCTGTCGCAGGTGCTGGCCGACATGCGCCGCGTGCTGCTGTAAGGCATCGCTTCGCCCCCACCGTGCGGCCGCTGCCCCTGGCGCGGCCGCGTGAACAGATGCAGTGACAGCCCGCCGGCCATGCCGGCCGGGCACAAGGAAAACCACCATGGCCACGATTGAAGTCAAGGTTCCCGACATCGGCGATTACAGCGATGTGCCGGTGATCGAAGTGTTGGTCGCCGTCGGCGACACGGTGAAGAAGGACCAGGGCCTGGTGACCCTGGAGTCGGACAAGGCCACCCTGGAAGTGCCGTCCTCGGCGGCCGGCGTGGTCAAGGAGATCAAGGTCAAGCTGGGCGATACCCTGTCCGAAGGCGCCGTGGTCGTGGTGCTGGACGCTGAAGGCGCCGCCGATGCCCCCGCCAAGGCCGCTGCGCCGGCTCCGGCTGCGGCCGCTCCGGCCAGCAAGCCGCCGGTGACCCCCTCGCACCGCGCCCCGGCCGAGCCGGTGGCACCGAAGCCGGCGCTGTCCAGTGGCAAGCCGGCCGACATCGAATGCGAAATGGTCGTGCTGGGCTCCGGCCCGGGCGGCTACACCGCCGCCTTCCGCGCCGCCGACGTCGGCCTGGATACGGTGCTGGTCGAGCGCTACGCCAGCCTCGGCGGCGTCTGCCTCAACGTCGGTTGCATTCCGTCCAAGGCGCTGCTGCACGCTGCCGCGGTGATCGACGAAGTGGCCCACGCCGGCGATTTCGGCGTCGAGTTCGGCAAGCCGACCATCACCCTGGACAAGCTGCGCCAGTACAAGGAAAAGGTCGTCAACCAGCTGACCAAGGGCCTGGCCGGCATGGCCAAGCAGCGCAAGGTCCGCAACGTGCAGGGCGTCGGCAGGTTCATCTCGGCCAACGAACTGGAGATCACCGCCGCAGACGGCAGCACCCAGCTGCTGCGCTTCCAGAAGTGCATCATTGCCGCTGGTTCGCAGGCGGTGAAGCTGCCGAACTTCCCGTGGGACGACAAGCGCGTGATGGATTCCACCGACGCGCTGGAGCTGGCCGAAGTGCCGGGCTCGCTGCTGGTCGTCGGCGGCGGCATCATCGGCCTGGAAATGGCCACTGTGTACAGCGCACTGGGCAGCAAGGTCACCGTGGTCGAGTTCATGGACCAGCTGATGCCGGGCGCCGACAAGGACCTGGTCAAGCCGCTGGCCGACCGCCTGAAGAAGCAGGGCATCGAAGTGCACCTGAAGACCAAGGCCTCGGGCGTCACCGCCGATGCCAAGGGCATCACTGTGACCTTCGAGGCGGCCGAGGAAGGCCAGGCGCCGGCGCTGGCGCAGGGCACTTTCGACCGTGTGCTGGTGGCCGTCGGGCGTTCGCCGAACGGCAAGAAGATCGATGCCGAGAAGGCCGGTGTGCAGGTCACCGAGCGTGGCTTCATCCCGGTTGATCGCCAGATGCGCACCAACGTGCCGCACATCTTTGCCATCGGCGACATCGTCGGCAACCCGATGCTGGCGCACAAGGCAACGCACGAAGGCAAGCTGGCTGCTGAAGTGGCTGCTGGCCACAAGAAGGAATGGGTCGCCCGTGTGATTCCGTCGGTGGCCTACACCAACCCGGAAATCGCCTGGGTGGGCGTGACCGAGACCGAAGCCAAGGCCAAGGGCCTGAAGGTCGGCGTGGCCAAGTTCCCGTGGGCCGCCAGCGGCCGCGCGATCGGCATCGGTCGCACCGAGGGCTTCACCAAGCTGATCTTCGATGAGGAGACCCACCGCATCATCGGCGGCGCGATCGTCGGCGTGCATGCCGGTGACCTGCTGGCCGAGATCGGCCTGGCCATCGAGATGGGTGCCGAAGCCGAAGACATCGGCCACACCATCCATGCGCACCCGACGTTGAGCGAATCGGTGGCGATGGCCTCGGAAATCTACGACGGCACGATCACCGATCTGTACATGCCGAAGAAGAAGTAAGGCGCCCGCGCCGTTCCGAACGAAAAGCCCCGGCATCTACCGGGGTTTTTTTGTTGAGCTTCGATCACTCTCATTGCGAGCGTTCGGGCCGCTGCGTGGGTGGCCGGCGTCTGGACAAATGTCCCCCGTCGTCCGCCTGCGGCGGTCGCCTCCTCCTTTACTTTGTCCAGACGCCGGCCACCCACGCAGCGGCTCGGCTTGCGGACAGTCCAGAGCCACTGCCTGGGCCGCGTGGATGCCTGATGCGCGGGGGGAGAGGGGCTTGTGTGCGAAGTAAAGGAGGAGGTGACGGCCGCAGGCCGGCGCCGGGGGACATTCGCACGCAAGCCCCTCTCCCCCCGCGCTCGGCCAACCTGCTTCTCTGCTCGACGATGCCACAAAAAACGCGGCCCCGATGTTCCGGAGGCCGCGCCAGGAGAGAGAGAGCCGTGGAAGGGGCGGGTGTCAGAACACGAAGCTGACGCCGGCCACCGGGCCCTTGAATTCCTGCTTCAGGCCGATGGTGCCGTCGCTGCCCTTCTTGTCCGCATCGAGCTTGAACCAGTCGTAGCCGGCGAACACACCGAAGTTCCTGGTGAAGCGGTAATCGACGATGGCGTTGGCGCGGCTCAGATCGCCCTTGTAGTCATCGAAGCTGCCCCAGCGCGTGTTGAGGTACTGGCCCTGCAGGGTGATCATCCACTTCTCGGACGGGGTGAAGCTCAATCGCGCACCGACCACTGGCGCCACGCCGTCGGTCTTCTCGTTGAGGAACTGGCCTTCGTACACGGTGCCGAGGTCGGCGTAGGCCTTGGTGCTGACCTTGGCGTACTCGGCACCCAGCTGCAGGCCGAGGTCGAACGTATCGGTGTCCACCACCGAGTAGTCATAGACCAGGCTGGCCACCTGGTACTTCAGTTCGCCCTTGACGAAGCTGCCGGACGGCACGTTGACGTCACCGAAGGAGATGTCCTGGCCGAGGGTCTCGCGGCGGTCCTTGTCGTACTTGAAATAGTTGAACAGCAGGCGCTGGCGGTTGCTGATGCGGAACATGCCGTCAATGCGCGGCTCCCACTCCTTGCCACCCAGCTTGAAGTCCTCGGAGAAACCGATGTCCTGCCCGGCGACATTGGTCTTGCCGCGGAGCGTGTTGTCCGAGTCGATGTTCATCGCACCCAGGCGCAGGGCAAAGCGGTCGTCGCCTTCGGCGGCGTGGGCAGCGGTGGCGAACGAGGCGCCGGCGGCGATCAGGGAGAGAGCGAGCAGGGTGGGTACGGGGCGCATCGAAGAGTCCTTGCAGTGGTTCATCAGAATGAAGACCACTGTGCCGGACAGGCCCGTCCACCATCCGTGAACGTATGGTCCACGGCATGTGCACGGTTCAGTGCTGTCGCGACGATGCAAAAAGATGGCCCCGGAGACGGGCTTCGGGGCCATCGTGGGACCTGCGGGGTGGAGCCGACGAGGATGCTGCGGGCAGGTCGAAAGATCGGACCCGCGCATCCGGCGAAAGTTCCTCGCCTGCGACCAAAGTTCAATACTGCGGTGCAGCATCATGCGGACGTCATTGTCCCCCGGGTGGTACGCAAAAATGTAACCGTTACCGCAACTTGCGGCTTCCCGGGATGAACAGGCAGCGGTTGTCTCGCAAATTGTCCCATTGCTATAATTTGGCGGCTCGATGAGGCCCCCCTGCTGTAGCCGCCTCAGCCTTCCACTTGCAACCACGCGGGACGTCCTGTGCTGAACTCCGTTGATGCGGGTCGGCGACTGATGCTGCGCGCCGCGGTCTACCCGCTGGCCGCGGTCGCTGTCCTGGCCCTGGCCTTCCTGCTGGTCGGTCCGAAATATGCCCTCGGCGCGCTGGCGTCCGGTGTGGCCATTTCGGCCGGTGGCTGGGTGGCGGCAAGGATGGCGCTGGGGGGTGGTGCGGTGGCCGCAGGATCGGCGATGGCTCGCCTGATCATTGCGATCGTGGCCAAGTGGGTCGTGGTTTTCGGCGTCCTGCTGGTGGGGTTCCTGGTCTTCAAGCTGCCTGCATTGGCGCTGTTGGCCGGTATCGCCGTCGGCTTGATGTTCCAGGTCCTGGCGATGGCCAGGCGTTGACAGAATTCAATTAACTGAAGGTTCCGGACACATGGCGGGCGAGGCTCTAACCCCTACCAGCTACATCCAGCATCACCTGCACAACCTGACCGCGCCGGTCGGCAAGGGTGAGGGTATGTTCTGGCATATCCACGTCGATACCTTCCTCACCGCGGTCCTGATGGGCCTGGTGATCGTTGTGGCGTTCTGGCTGGGCACCCGCAAGGCCACCGCCGGCGTACCGGGCAAGTGGCAGGCCTTCGTCGAGATCTGCCTGGAGTTCGTCGACCGCCAGGCCAAGGACACCTACCACGGCAAGAGCAAGCTGGTCACGCCGATCGCCATCACCATCTTCTTCTGGATTCTGCTGATGAATCTGCTGAAGATGATCCCGGCCGATTTCATCGCCAAGCCGCTGGAATGGGCGGGCGTGCACTACTGGAAGCCGGTCCCGACCGCTGACGTCAATGCCACCCTGGGCATGGCCATCAGCGTGTTCTTCCTGATGCTGTTCTTCGCACTGAAGTCGAAGGGCCTGGGCGGCTTCATCAAGGAATTCCTGACGGCGCCGTTCGGCAAGTGGATGATGCCGTTCAACCTGATCCTCAACATCGTCGAGTGGCTGAGCAAGCCGATCTCGCTGGCGATGCGACTGTTCGGCAACATGTTCGGCGGCGAAATCGTGTTCCTGCTGATCTGGGTGCTGGGTGGTGCCGGTTTCTTCGGTGCCATTGCCGGTGGTGTGTTCGGCCTCGGCTGGATGCTGTTCCACCTGCTGGTGATCCCGCTGCAGGCCTTCATCTTCATGATGCTGTCGATCGTGTACCTGAGCCTGTCGGAAGACGCTCACTGAGTTTCAAGCTTCAACGCGTTTCAACCTTCATCCGTTTCATCACCCTTAGCAACTTAAGTTCCTGGAGATAACCATGTACTTCGCCGTCCTGACCAACTTCGCGCAGATTCAGAGCTCCACCGCCCTTGCCGTCGGCATCATGATCGGCCTGGCCGCGCTGGGCGCCGGTCTGGGTCTGGCCATCATGGCTGGTAAGTTCCTGGAGTCGGCCGCCCGCCAGCCGGAACTGATCCCGGTCCTGCAGGTCCGCATGTTCATCACCGCCGGCCTGATCGACGCCGCGTTCATCATCTCGGTCGCCGTTGGCCTGCTGCTGGCCTTCGCCAACCCGCTGTCGGCTGCCTTCGCTGGCGCCGTCACCAAGGCTCTGGCCGGCTGATACAGCGGTTTGAGACGACCGGGTGCTGATGCACCCGGTTTCGGATGAAGGCCGGATGTGCCGCTTCGGCGGCGCGTCCACCCCGAAACCAGCGATCGAGCTAACCATGAATATCAATTTCACCCTTCTTGCGCAGGCGCTGGCCTTCGCTGGTCTGATCTGGATCATCGCGACCAAGATCTGGCCGCCGCTGATGAACGCGATCGAAGAGCGCCAGCAGAAGATTGCTGAAGGCCTCGCTGCTGCCGACCGCAGCCAGAAAGATCTGGCCCAGGCGCAGGAGAAGGTCAACGAAGCGCTGAAGGAAGCCCGCACCAAGGCCAACGAGATCATCGATCAGGCCCATGCGCGTGCCAACCAGATCGTTGATGCTGCCCGCAACGAAGCGATCACCGAAGCCACCCGTCAGAAGGAACTGGCCCAGGCTGAAATCGACGCCGCCGCCAACCGTGCCCGTGAAGATCTGCGCAAGCAGGTGTCCGCGCTGGCCGTGACCGGTGCCGAAAAGCTGCTCAAGCGCGAAATCGACGCCAACGCCCACAAGGCGCTGCTCGACGAGCTGGCCTCGGAGATCTAAGGATGAGCCAGGCCCTCACGCTTGCCCGCCCGTACGCCCGCGCCGCGTTCGCGACCGCGCGCGACGAAGGCGCGTTCGCGCCGTGGTCGGACGCCCTGGCGTTCTCCGCCCACGTCGCCGCCGACCCGCGCGTGGCGGCCCTGCTCGCCAACCCGGAGCTGGGTCGTGACGACGCCGTCGCCCTGCTGGCGCCGGTGTCCCACGGCGAGACCTACTCGCGCTTCCTGGCCATCCTGGCCGAATCGCATCGTCTGCCGCTGCTGCCGGAAATCTCCGGCATGTTCGACGCCCTGCGCGCCGAAGCCGAGCACGTGGTCAAGGCCACCGTCACCTCGGCTGCCGAGCTGTCGGCCGGCGAGCTGGACGCGATCAAGGTCGCGCTGCGCAAGCGCTTCAACCGCGAGGTCGACGTGACCACTGCGGTCGATGCTTCGCTGATCGGCGGCGCCGTGATCGACGCCGGCGACGTGGTCATCGATGGTTCGCTGAAGGGCAAGCTGGCCCGTCTGCAGACCGCGCTCGCTAACTGAATTCATTTAACGTCCGGCCCCGCTGCCGGCACTAGGACTTGACGATGGCAACCACGCTCAACCCCTCCGAAATCAGCGAACTGATCAAGAACCGCATCGAGAAGGTCAAGCTGGCCGCGGAATCGCGCAACGAAGGCACCGTGACCAGCGTGTCCGACGGCATCGTGCGCATCTTCGGTCTGGCCGACGTGATGCAGGGCGAAATGATCGAACTGCCGAACAACACCTTCGCCCTGGCCCTGAACCTGGAGCGCGACTCGGTCGGCGCCGTGGTCCTGGGTGACTACGAGCACCTGCGCGAAGGCGACGTCGCCAAGACCACCGGCCGCATCCTGGAAGTGCCGGTCGGTCCGGAACTGCTGGGCCGCGTCGTGAACGCGCTGGGCGAGCCGATCGACGGCAAGGGCCCGCTGGGCACCGACCTGACCGCTCCGGTGGAGCGCGTTGCTCCGGGCGTGATCTGGCGCAAGTCGGTCGACCAGCCGGTGCAGACCGGTTACAAGTCGGTCGACTCGATGATCCCGATCGGCCGTGGCCAGCGCGAGCTGATCATCGGTGACCGCCAGACCGGCAAGACCGCCATGGCGATCGATGCGGTGATCAACCAGAAGGGCACCGGCATCAAGTGCGTCTACGTTGCGATCGGCCAGAAGGCGTCGACCATCGCCAACATCGTGCGCAAGCTGGAAGAGAACGGCGCGCTGGCCCACACCATCGTGGTCGCCGCGACCGCTTCCGAATCGGCTGCCATGCAGTACATCAGCGCCTACTCGGGCTGCACCATGGGTGAGTACTTCATGGACCGCGGCGAAGACGCGCTGATCGTGTACGACGATCTGTCCAAGCAGGCTGTCGCCTACCGCCAGATCTCGCTGCTCCTGAAGCGCCCGCCGGGCCGCGAAGCCTACCCGGGTGACGTGTTCTACCTGCACTCCCGTCTGCTCGAGCGTGCAGCCCGCGTGTCCGAGGAATATGTCGAGAAGTTCACCGAAGGCAAGGTCACCGGCAAGACCGGTTCGCTGACCGCGCTGCCGATCATCGAAACCCAGGCCGGCGACGTGTCCGCCTTCGTTCCGACCAACGTGATCTCGATCACCGACGGCCAGATCTTCCTGGAAACCGATCTGTTCAACGCCGGCATCCGCCCGGCCGTGAACGCCGGTATCTCGGTGTCGCGCGTCGGTGGCTCGGCCCAGACCAAGATCATCAAGAAGCTGTCGGGCGGCATCCGTATCTCGCTGGCCCAGTACCGTGAACTGGCTGCCTTCGCGCAGTTCGCCTCGGACCTGGACGAAGCGACCCGCAAGCAGCTGGAGCGTGGCCAGCGCGTCACCGAGCTGATGAAGCAGAAGCAGTACGCGCCGATGTCGATCGCCAACCAGGCGCTGTCGATCTACGCCGTCAACGAGGGTTACCTCGACGACGTGCCGGTCAACAAGCTGCTGGCGTTCGAAGAAGGCCTGCACGCCCACTTCGCCAATACCCAGGGCGAGCTGATCAGCAAGGTCAACGCTACCGGCGGTTGGGACAACGACATCGAAGGTGCCTTCAAGAAGGGCATCGCCGAGTTCAAGACCACCGGCAGCTGGTAATCGCGGTCCTGTAGAGCGGAGCCACCGGCTCCGCTGGACCAGATGACAAACGGTTGAACAACGCGGGGCATCAGCCCCGCGCCACGGGAAACAAGAGATGGCAAGCGGACGCGAAATCAAAACCAAGATCAAGAGCGTGCAGAACACCCGCAAGGTGACGCGCGCCCTGGAAATGGTCTCGGCCTCCAAGATCCGCAAGGCGCAGGATCGGATGAAGACCTCGCGTCCGTACGCGCAGGCGATGAAGCAGGTGATCGGTCACCTGGCCCAGGCCAGCACCGACTACCAGCATCCGTTCCTGGTCGAGCGTGAGCAGGTCAAGCGGGTCGGTTTCATCGTGATCTCCTCCGATCGCGGTCTGGCCGGCGGCCTGAACAACAACCTGTTCCGCAAGATGCTGGGCGAAGCCAAGGCATGGCAGGACAAGGGTGCCGAAGTGGACCTGGTGACCATCGGCCAGAAGGCATCGACCTTCTTCCGCCGCGTGAAGGTCAACATGGTCGGCAGCGTGACCCACATCGGCGACGTGCCGAAGCTGGAATCGCTGATCGGTGTGATCAAGGTCATGCTCGACGCCTTCACCGAAGGCAAGATCGACCGCGTTTACCTGGTCTACAACCGCTTCGTGAACACCATGGTGCAGAAGGCCAGCTTCGATCAGCTGCTGCCGCTGCCGCCGGCCGAGAAGCAGGTCGCTCACCACGACTGGGACTACCTGTACGAACCCGATGCCGCGACCGTGCTGGAGCACGTGATGACGCGTTACATCGAGTCGCTGGTGTACCAGGCACTGCTGGAAAACGTCGCCTCCGAGCATGCCGCACGCATGGTTGCGATGAAGGCGGCGAGCGACAACGCCAACAAGCTGATCGGCACTCTGCAGCTCGTCTACAACAAGGCGCGCCAGGCAGCGATCACCCAGGAAATCTCCGAAATCGTCGGCGGCGCGGCAGCAGTCTGACCGCGTTCGTTCAAAGCACACATTAGAGGATGCAGCAATGAGTCAGGGCAAGATCGTTCAGATCATCGGCGCGGTCGTCGACGTCGAATTCCCGCGTGAATCGGTGCCGAAGGTGTACGACGCACTGAAGGTCGAAAACACCGAGATCACCCTCGAAGTCCAGCAGCAGCTGGGCGACGGCGTGGTGCGTACCATCGCCCTCGGTTCCACCGACGGCCTGAAGCGCAACCTGGTTGCCGTCAACACCGGCCGCGGCATTTCGGTGCCGGTCGGCGCCGGCACCCTGGGCCGCATCATGGACGTGCTGGGCCGTCCGATCGACGAAGCCGGCCCGGTCGCTGCCAGCGACAACTGGGAAATCCACCGCGCTGCGCCGTCGTATGAAGACCAGTCCCCGGCCACCGAGCTGCTGGAAACCGGCATCAAGGTCATCGACCTGATGTGCCCGTTCGCCAAGGGCGGCAAGGTCGGCCTGTTCGGCGGCGCCGGCGTCGGCAAGACCGTCAACATGATGGAGCTGATCAACAACATCGCCAAGGCGCACAGCGGCCTGTCCGTGTTCGCCGGCGTGGGTGAGCGTACCCGTGAGGGCAACGACTTCTACCACGAAATGAAGGACTCCAACGTCCTGGACAAGGTGGCGATGGTGTACGGCCAGATGAACGAGCCGCCGGGCAACCGCCTGCGCGTCGCGCTGACCGGCCTGACCATGGCCGAGTACTTCCGCGACGAGAAGGACGAAAACGGCAAGGGCAAGGACGTCCTGTTGTTCGTCGACAACATCTACCGCTACACCTTGGCCGGTACCGAAGTGTCGGCACTGCTGGGCCGTATGCCGTCCGCGGTGGGTTACCAGCCGACCCTGGCCGAGGAAATGGGCGTCCTGCAGGAGCGCATCACCTCGACCAAGAACGGCTCGATCACCTCGATCCAGGCCGTCTACGTTCCCGCGGACGACCTGACCGACCCGTCGCCGGCGACCACCTTCGCCCACCTGGACTCGACCGTCACCCTGTCGCGTTCGATCGCCTCGCTGGGTATCTACCCGGCCGTCGATCCGCTGGACTCCACCAGCCGCCAGATGGATCCGCTGGTGATCGGCCACGAGCACTATGACACCGCCCAGCGCGTCCAGCAGACCCTGCAGAAGTACAAGGAACTGAAGGACATCATCGCGATCCTGGGCATGGACGAACTGTCCGAAGAGGACAAGCAGGCCGTGTCGCGCGCCCGTAAGATCGAGCGCTTCTTCAGCCAGCCGTTCCACGTGGCCGAAGTGTTCACCGGTTCGCCGGGCAAGTACGTGCCGCTGAAGGACACCATCCGTGGCTTCAAGGCCATCGTCGATGGCGAGTACGACCACCTGCCGGAGCAGGCGTTCTACATGGTCGGCGGCATCGAAGAAGCGGTCGAGAAGGCCAAGAAGATGGCCGAGAAGGCCTGATCCGGGACGGGCGGGAGCGATCCTGCCCGACCTGACGCCGGCGCCGGGCAACCGCCCGCGCCGGTGGACCCCCACGGTGGCATTGCGCCGCCGCGAACAGCGAAGAGATTTGCATGAGCACGATCCGTTGCGACATCGTCAGCGCCGAGCAGGAAATCTTCCGTGGCGAAGCGACCCTGGTCGTGGCCACCGGTGAGCTGGGTGAACTGGGCATCGCGCCCAAGCACGCGCCGCTGATCACCCGCCTGAAGCCGGGCAAGGTGGTGGTCACCACGCCGAACGGCGAGCAGCTGGATTTCGCCATCTCCGGCGGTATCCTGGAAGTGCAGCCGCAGGTGGTGACCGTGCTGGCCGACACCGCGATCCGCGCGCAGGACATCGACGAAGCCTCGGTCCGCAAGGCCAAGGAAGAAGCCGAACGCATCCTGGCCAACCGCGGCGAAGCGATGGAAGTGGCCGAAGCCCAGCAGAAGCTGGCTGAAGCCGTCGTCCAGCTGCAGGCACTGGAACGCCTGCGCAAGAATCTCAAGCACTGAGGTTCGCGCTGCATCCACGAGAACGCCGGCCCTGTGCCGGCGTTTTTGTTTGGGGCGGGGCAGGGCCGATTGGGTAGAGCCGACGGGGTAGAGTCGACTGTCAGTCGACTACCGCGCGCAGCTCGGGATTTTCGCGACCTCACGGAAGAGCAGTCGACTGACAGTCGACTCTACCGTTCCGGTTCCCGCCCCCAATCCGGCATCCCGATTCCCGCCTCGTCTCAGCGATACACCACGTAGCGCATCAACAGGAACGACACGCATGCCAGCCCGCCTTCCACCAGCGGCTTGGCCAGCCACGTGAATTGCAGGCCCAGCGCCTGGTCGACCAGGCTGACCAGCAGCGTGCTCGTCGCCGTCAGCAGCAGCCACAGCCCGAAGAAACGTGCAAAGCGCTTCCATCCCAGCTTGCGGGTGCCGGCCTCGGCAAAGGTGTAGCGGCCGTTGAGCCAGAAGCCCAGCAGCATGCCGGCCAGGCGACCGGCGATGTTGGCCGGCGCGACCGGCATGCCCAGCGCGGTGGCGACCACGAACACCAGCCAATCGACCAGCAGCTGCACGAGCCCGATCACGAGGTAGGTGCTTCCCTGGCGGAGCAGGCTCATCGGCGTGGTGAAGGAGGAGGGATGCCCATGTTAACGGCCCACGCTCTAGAATCACCGGCAACGAACTACGGACTGCTGCTCCCATGACCCAAGCCCTGCACGTCATCATCCTCGCCGCCGGCGCCGGCAAGCGCATGAAGTCGGTGCTGCCGAAGGTGCTGCAGCCGATCGCCGGCCAGCCGATGCTGGCGCACGTGATCGATACGGCCCGCGAGCTGCAGCCGGCGGCCATCCACGTGGTTTACGGCCATGGTGGCGAGGCGGTGCGTCAGTACTTCGCCGGCCAGCCCGACCTGCAGTGGGCCGAACAGGTCCAGCAGCTCGGTACCGGCCACGCAGTGGCGCAGGCAATGCCGCAGGTTCCCGATGCCGCGCAGGTGCTGGTGCTGTACGGCGATGTGCCGCTGATCCGCGCGCAGACCCTGCGCGACCTGCTGGCGCAGCCGGGCCGGCTGGCAGTGCTGGTGGCCGATGTCGATGACCCGACCGGGTACGGCCGGGTGCTGCGCGATGCAGAGGGCAAGGTGGGCTCCATCGTCGAGCAGAAGGACGCCACCGACGACCAGCTGCGCGTGCGCACGATCAACACCGGCATCATCGCCGCAGAGTCGACCGCGCTGCGCCGCTGGTTGTCGCAGCTGTCCAACAGCAATGCGCAGGGCGAGTACTACCTTACCGATGTGTTCGCGTTCGCCGCGCATGAGTACACCCCGGCCGAGATGGCCCTGGTCGCCGATGCACAGGAGGCCGAGGGGGCGAATGATCCATGGCAGCTGTCGCAGCTGGAGCGCGCCTGGCAGCGGCGTGCGGTGCGTGCACTGTGCGCTCAGGGCGCGCGCGTGCGTGACCCGGCACGACTGGATATCCGTGGCACCGTCACCGTGGGCAGCGATGTACTGATCGATGTCGACGTTGTTCTTGAAGGCAACGTCGTGCTCGGTGACGGCGTTACCGTAGGCCCGTTCAACCGGCTGAAGGACGTCAACCTGGGGCCCGGCACCGAAGTGCGCGCGCATTGCGACCTGGAAGGCGTGGTGACCGAAGGTGCCGCGCAGATCGGCCCGTTCGCACGCTTGCGGCCGGGTACCGTGCTGGCCGATGGCGTACACGTCGGCAACTTCGTCGAAACCAAGAAGGTCACCCTCGGCGTCGGCAGCAAGGCCAACCATCTCACCTACCTGGGTGACGCGGTGATCGGCAGCAGGGTGAACATCGGTGCCGGCACCATCACCTGCAACTACGATGGCGTGAACAAGTCGACCACCACCATCGGCGACAACGCCTTCATCGGCTCCAACAGCTCGCTGGTGGCACCGATCACCATCGGCGAGGGCGCGACCATCGCTGCCGGGTCGGTCATCACCCGCACCGCGCCGGACGGCAAGCTGACGCTGGCACGTGCACGACAGGAAACCATCGATGGCTGGAAGCGCCCGGTCAAGAAGTCCTGAGCCACGGGTTCCGCGCACCGATGAGCTGGGTGTGCTGCCGGCGATCGAACAACGTGCCGGCGAACTGCTGAGGGGTCACGAGGCCTATCCGGTGTTTGCCAGCCACGGCCTGGACCTGCCGACGCTGCAGGAAGGCCTTGAGCGTGGGCAGCTGTGGGTGGTGGATGGCGCCGCCGGCGGTGTTGCCGGCTACCTGCTGGCCGGCGACCTGGCAGGCGAGTTCCATGTCCTGCAGATGGATGTGGATCCAGCGCACGCGCGTCGTGGCCATGGCCGTGCATTGCTGCGGCATGCCTTGGCGCAGGCCAGGGCCACTGGCTTTGCTGCAGCGGTGCTGACCACCTTGAGCGATGTGCCGTGGAATGCAGCCTTCTACGCCAGCGAAGGGTTCGAGGTAGTGCCCGAGGCGCAGTGGAGCGAGGGCCTGCGCGCGGTGATGGCCGAAGAGGCCGCGCTGGGATTTCCAATGCATCTGCGGGTGGCGATGCGGCAGGTCTGGTAGGTGCCGACCCTGGTCGGCACATCCACGCATGGCGTGGCTCTACTGACAGACCGAGCCAAGTCGGCAACTCACCCCATCGGCAACAGGATCGACACGCACAGCCCGCCATCACCGCGGTTCTGCAGCGACACCCGCCCACCGTGCGCCTCCACGATCTCGCGGGTCAGTGCCAGTCCCAACCCGGTACCGTTGCGCTTGGTCGAATAGAACGGCATCAGCGCGTTCTGCAGCACCTGCTCGTTCATGCCCTTGCCACGGTCCAGCACATCCAGGCGCAGCCATTGCGGCAACCGCGTCAGCTGCACCTGCACGTCATCATTGGGCGGATCGGCTTCGGCACAGGCTTCATGCGCGTTCTTCAGCAGGTTCAACAGCGCCTGCCCGAACTGCGCGATGTCGATCCGGCTGCTCAGTTCCTCGTCCGGTTCACGTTCCATGCCGAACGGAATCTGCTGGCGCAGGCTGGACAGGAAGGGCGCCCAGTGCACGGTCTGCAGTTGCGGTTGCGGCAGCTTGGCGAAGCGCGCATAGCCACGGATGAAGCCTTCCAGGTGGCGCGCGCGGTCTTCGATGGTGGTGAAGATCTCCGGCAGCCGATCGAAGCGCTCGCGCTGTACCAGCACGCCGCCGGAATGGGCCAGCGAGGCGATCGGCGCCAGCGAGTTGTTGAGCTCGTGGCTGATCACCCGGATCACCTTCTTCCACGTCTGCACTTCCTGGCGGCGCAGTTCGGCGGTGAGCAGGCGTACCAGCAGCAGGTCGTGCGGGCGGCCGTTGAGCTGGAAAGATCGGCGTGAGAGGTGATAGACCTGTTCGTCGTCCTCATCGCCGTCTTCGCCTTCCGCATGCACCGCGAACAGGCTGTCGCCGCCACGGGCGATGGCATCGCGCAGCTCCACCGGCACCTGTTCCAGCACCTCTTCCAGGCGCTGGCCTTCCAGCTTCCAGCCGCCATGCAGCAGCTTGCGCGCGGCCAGGTTGGAGAACACCACGCGGGCGATGCCATCGCCGCCGGAAGCAATCAGCAGCATCGCCACCGGGGTGTTCTGTACCATGGTGTCCAGCAGCAGTTCGCGCTGCACCAGGCCTTGCCGCTGCTCGCGCAGCACGTCGCCCAGTTCGCGGTGCGCCTGCACCAGGTCACCCAGTTCGTCGTTGCCTGGCCAGTACACACCGAAGTTGTACTCACCGTCGCGGTAGCTGCTGGTGGTGCCGGCCAAGGCGCGCATCAATGAACGTACCGGCGCGGTTGCACGGCGCAGGGTCCACCACATCAGCGACAGCAGGATCAGCGCCGACACCGTGGTCACCACCCAGCCATGGTCCATCCAGTAGGCCAGCAGCCACGGCAACGCGGCGGCCAGCGCCAGCACCGGCAGCAGGCGCAGGAACAGGCGGAAGGTGAACGAGCGCCGTTTCATTCGCGTGGGATGCCGTGCCGGTCCATGCGCCGGTACAGTGCCTGGCGGCTCAGGCCGAGTTCGGCGGCGGCCTGGGCGATGACGCCGTGGTTGCGCGCCAGCACATCCTCAATGCGCGCACGGTCAGGATCATTGCCGGCACTGGCTGCCGGTCGCGGTGCAGGTGCGGCACGCGGCAGGTTCAGGTCGGCCACTTCGATGCGGTTGCCGGTCGCCAGCAGCTCGGCCCGCTGGATCACGTTGCGCAGTTCGCGCACGTTGCCGGGCCAGGGGTGCCGTTGCAAGGCCGCGGTGGCGGCGCTGGAAAGTGGCTTGCCGGCGGTCAGGAAGCGCTCGGCCAGGGGCACGATGTCGCCCGGGCGCTCGGCCAATGGTGGCAGTACCAGTTCCACCGTATTGAGGCGGTAGTACAGGTCTTCGCGGAAGGTGCCGTCGCGGATCATCGCCGGCAGGTCGGCATTGGTCGCGCTGACCACACGGACTTTGACCTGGCGCTCGCGATTGGAGCCAAGACGCTCGAAGCGCCCTGTTTCCAGCACACGCAGGAGCTTCATCTGGCCGCCCAGCGACAGGTTGCCGATCTCATCCAGGAACAGCGTTCCGCCGTCGGCGGCTTCGAACTTGCCCTCGCGTGCCTTGTTGGCGCCGGTATATGCGCCGGCTTCGGCACCGAACAGTTCGGCCTCGATCAGTTCCGAGGGCAGGGCGCCGCAGTTGACCGTGATGAACGGGCCCTTGGCCACCAGCGAGTTGGCCTGGATGATCTGCGCGATCTTCTCCTTGCCGGCACCATTGGGACCGGTGATCAGCACCGGCAGGTCGGAGCGCGCGACCTGGCAGGCCAGGGCAATGACGCGCTCGCTGGCCGGATCGGCGAAGACCGCACCACACAGCTCGTACTTTTCTTCCAGCGCATTGCGCTGGCGCAGCTCACGGCTGCGGCGGCGGTCCAGCTCGCGCCGCGCCTCGGATAGCTCGAGCAGGTTGTTGACCGTGGTCAGCAGCTTGCGGTCGTCCCAGGGCTTGGCCAGGTAGTCGGCGGCACCGGCCTTGACCAGGTCCACCGCACTGCTCAGGTGGGTCCAGGCGGTGAGCAGGATCACCGGCAGGTCCGGGTGGCGTGCGCGGATCTGTGCGAACAGGTCTTCGCCTTCTTCGCCGGAGGTGGTGTCCTCGCTGAAATTCATGTCCTGGATCACCAGGTCGACCGGCTGCGACTCGAGCAGGGCCAGCCCTTCGGCCGGGGTCTGCGCCTGCAGGGTGTCGATGTCATGCAGGGAGAACAGCACGTCCAGCGCGGTGCCCACGCTGGCGTTGTCGTCGATGATCAGGATCGAAGGCATCAAGCAGTTCTGCAGAAAGGGATGGGCGGCGCCGATGGAGCCGTGTTCGTATCCATACGCCGGGAGAGCCCGGCGCCACCCATCAAGCATAGCCAAAGCCGTGGCGACGAGGGCGGGCTGGTTTCAGCGCCGCGCTGGTGGAGGCGGTGGTGCCGGCGGTGGCGGAGCGGCCAGCGCCAGCCGCCACGAGGTGGCGTCCACCGGGACGGTGAGCTCGCGTTTGTCGCGGCGCAGCAACAGGTACACAGTCGGGGCACTGGAATGCCGCAGTGCATCGGCAAGATGCTCGATCCGCCGCACGGCCGTATCGTCCAAGCGCAGGATGCGGTCGCCGCTGCGCACGCCGAAGCGGGCTTCCGGACGCGCGGCGTCCACCCGTACCTGGCCCTCGGTCGAGCGGAGCGCCAGGCGGGCATCATCCTGGCGCCATTCCAGCGTCTGCGAGCTGCCACCGCCGGCCAGCGCCGGCAGTGGCAGCAGTGCCATCAACAGCATTCGGCAGGCACGCACCTCACGCGCCCCGCGTGGCGACTGCGGGCGGGACCGCTGCCGCGCGCCGGGCCGGCCCGAACACCGCGATCTGGCCCAGCACCCACAGCAGAAGCGCGCCCAGCGGCAGGTAGTACAGGGGCATGCGTGGCAGCTCGTAGAGGTTCATCAGTGCCAGGTTGATCGCGTAGGCTGCCAGCATGCCCAGCACGATGCCCAGCGAGGCCAGCAGGAAGTTCTCGGTCTGGAAGTAGCGCAGGATCTGGCCGCGGGTGGCACCGAGTGCGCGGCGGATGCCGATCTGCTTGCTGCGCTGCTGCACCCAGAAGCTGGCCAGGCCGATGATGCCCAGTGCGGTCACCACCAGCAGCGAGACGCTGACGGTGATCAGCAGGCCAACCATCGCGCGGTCGTTCTTGAAGAAGTCCTTGCGCTGGTCTTCATAGGTCAGCTTGTCGCGCATCAGCCGGTTGGGGTCATTGCGCTCCAGTACAGCAGCCCCCGCATCAAGCACCTCCTGGCGGCGTTCCGGCGAAGTGCGCAGCACATAGGTGCCACCCTCGTCGAAGGTGCGCCGCATGGGCAGCAGCATGGAGTTCGTCCAGTTGTCATTCCAGCCGTTGGGCGTGCTCAGCGTGTCGACGATGCCGACCACATGCAGCGGCTGCTTGCCCATGTAGTAGGTCTTGCCCAGCGCGCTGCCGTTGGGTTCCATCTTGGCGGCGGTGGCCTGGGTGAGGATGACCGGGATGGCGTTTTCCTTGGCGCCCCCCTTGCTGGCGTCTTCGAAGTTCTGGTACTCGCCGGGCAGGAAATCGCGGCCGGCGATCAGGTTGATGCCCATCGTGGCCAGCCCGTTCTCGGACAGGGTGTACATCGAGGCGTTGGTGGTCGGCCGTTCCTGGTCGATCTCCCGCGAGATGCTGCTGCTGGACGAGCCGTTGCGGAAAGGCACCTGGTTGATGATGGTGACGTTGCTGACGCCGGGAAGCGCACGCAATGACGCCAGGTCCTCACGGGTGCGGGCCATGGCATCGGTCTGCTTGCCGATGCCGCTGACGCGGAGCATCACCAGTTCGTTCTCGGCGATGCCGCTGGGCATGCTGATCTTCTCCACGCGCTGGCTGACCAGGAACAGCGCGTTGCAGACGATGGCGCAGGTCAGTGCGATTTCCAGCACGATCAGGGCAGCGGCAGTCTTGTGCCGGCGCAGCGTGCTGAGGATGGGGCGGATGTCCATGGGAGTCCTCGTTCGGGTGCTTACTGCGACTTGAGCTGGATGGCCGGAGTGACCTGCATGGCGCGCCAGGCAGGCAGGAAACCGGCGGCAAGGCTGGCGAACAGGGTCAAGCCCAGCGCAAGCAGCAGCATGTTGCCGTCCAGGTGGGCCAGCTTTGCGTACTCCACCGGTTGCTGGCGCACCGCGAACAGGCCCAGCAGGGCCAGGCCGATGCCCAGCACGCCCCCGACCACGCCGACCGCGCCGGCTTCCACCAGGCACTGCAGGAAGATCTGGCCACGGCTGGCACCGAGTGCGCGGCGCACGCCGATCTCACCACTGCGGCGCAGGAACTTGGCCAGCAGCAGGCCCACCGTGTTGACCAGGCAGACCCCCAGGAAACCCAGTGCCAGCCACAGCTGCAGGCGCACATCGCTGGGCACCGCGCCGTTGAAGTCCAGCCATTCCATCACGGTGCGCAGGCGCACGTTCGGCGGGTGCTTGAAGCGGCCGGCCTGGCGCTGCTGGCTCGAATAGTTCTCCAGGTAGCGGCGGTAGTCGGCGGCCTTGGCCGGGTCCATCTCCACCCAGTACTGCAGCCACGCGCACGGCGCATTGAGCGAGTAGCTGTTGCCGTCGGGATTTTCGCCGAAGCAGTTCATGTTGCCGTTGCTGCCCAGTTTCAGGTCGAAGGACGTGGAAATCGGCAGCAGCAGGTCCTCGTTCTTGCCGTAGCTGCCGGTGGTCAGGTCGTAGAAGTGCGGCTCCGGGCTCCACTCCTTCATCACGCCGACGATGCGGTAGCTCTGGCCTTCCATGCGCAGGTCGCGGCCTACGCTGTTGGCGCCCTGGTAAAGCTTGTCGTTGAGCGCCTTGGAGATGACCACCACGCGTGCGCGGCCTTCGTCGTCCTCGCGCGTCCACGGGCGGCCGTACTGCATGGGCACCTCGAACATCGGGAAGAAATCGGCCGAGGTCCAGCGGGTGTCGATGCTGAAGGGCTTGAGGGTGCTGTTGTCCGGTTCGATGGTGCCGCCGCCGCCGCTCATCAGCGCCTGGCGCTCGCCCTTGGCTTCGCGCAGCAGGGCTTCACCGTCGAAGCGGGTCAACTGTGTTTCCGGCTCCTCGCCCGCGACATAGGCGCCGGTCGCGGCATCGAGCTGCACATAGAACAGCCGGTCACTCTTGCCGGGGATCGGGTCGCCGGACAGCACGTGGAACACGGTCAGGGTGGTCATCGAGGCACCGATGCCGAGGGCCATGGCTACCACCATCAGCGCAGTCAGGACCTTGTTGCGGCGGAAACTGCGTACCGCCAATCGGGCGTAGTAGGCGAACATGGGAATGCCCTCACTCGTTGACGGCGACGATGTGGCGCGGCGTGGCCAGCACCGGCTCGCGCACCAGGTCGGTGACCTGGCCGTCGACGATGTGCACGTTGCGCTGCGCACGCGCGGCCAGTTCCGGGTCGTGGGTGACCATTACGATGGTGGTGCCGGCGGCATTGATCTCCTCCAGCAGTTCCATCACGCCACGCGCCATCTGCGTATCCAGGTTGCCGGTCGGTTCGTCGGCCAGCAGCAGGCGCGGGCTGCCGGCCAGTGCACGCGCGATCGCCGCACGCTGCTGCTGACCGCCGGACAGCTCGTTCGGGTAGTGCTTCATGCGCGAGCCCAGGCCGACCTGGGTCAGCGCCTTCTCGATGCGTTCGCGGCGTTCGTTGGCGCTCATCTTCCGATAGCGCAGCGGCACGTCGACGTTGTCGAACAGGTTGAGGTCGGGGATCAGGTTGAAGCCCTGGAAGATGAAGCCGATCTTCTGGTTGCGCAGGCGGCTGCGGGCGTCATCGCCCAGCGTGCTCACATCCTGCCCGTCCAGCATGTAGGTACCGCTGGTGAAGGTTTCCAGCAGGCCGGCGATGTTGAGGAAGGTGGTCTTGCCGGAACCGGACGGACCGGTGACGGCGACGAACTCGCCTTCCTTGACCTGCAGTTCCAGGGAGCGCAACGCGTGGGTTTCCACCTGTTCGGTGCGGAAGACCTTGGCGACCGAACGCATTTCGAGCATGTACATGGGGTGTCCTCTCTCCAGGATTCAGGTATCAGTTGACGGAGACGCGTTCGGCGTCCTTGAACAGGTCGCTGCCGGAGACCACGATGCGGTCGCCCGGCTGCACACCCGACTTGATTTCCACTTCGCCCAGGCTGCTGACGCCCAGTTCCACCGGGCGGCGCACGGCGGTGCGGCCATCCATCACGTAGGCCATGCCGTTGCCCTGTTCGACGAACGGGCCGCGCTCGACCTTCAGCACGTTCTTGCGGGTATCGAGCAGCACGCGCACCGACATCCGTTGGCTCTGGCGCAGGCCTTCCGGCTGCGCGCTGGCGAAACGCACGCGGGCATTGACCTCGCCGTTGACCACCTCCGGCGACACCGCGCTGATCTCGCCCGGGAACGGCTGGCCGTTGCCGCCGGTCAGCTGGGCCGGCATGCCGATCGCCAGGTCGCGGGCGAAGCTCTCCGGCACCTTGATCTCGACCTCGAACTTGGACAGGTCGACCACGCCCAGCACCGGCGCGTTGGCGGCCAGGTTGGTGGACTGCACCGCCTGGACCTGGCCGACCTGGCCATCGAACGGGGCGCGCAGGGTCAGTGCATCGACCTGGCGTTGCACTTCGGCCACCACGGCCTTCTGGCGGTCGGCCAGCAGGCGCTTGTTGCGGGCATCCAGGTCGGCGCCCTGGCTCTGCAGGCGCGCGTCGGTGGTGGCGTTGGCCAGGGTGATGTCGGCCTTCTTCAGCGAGTCCTTCGCCTTGGCCAGGTCGATCTGCGGCACCGCACCGCCGTCGTAGCCGCGCTGGTAGCGCTGCAGGTCGCGGTCGGCGGCCTGGCGTTCGATGGTGGCCTGGTCGGTTTCCTTGCGTGACTTGGCACGGGCCAGGGTCGCGTCCAGCGCGGCGCGGCTGGCCTCGGCTTCCAGGCCGGCCAGCGTTGCCTGTTCCTGGGCCAGCTTGCTGCGCAGTTCCGGGCTGTCGATGATCGCCAGCTCCTGGCCCTTCTTGACCACGTCACCGGCGACGACCTTCAGGTCCACGGTACCGGCCGAGATCGCGTACAGGATCGGGCTGTTGGCGGCGATCACGCGGCCGTCGGCAGCGATGTCACGGACCAGGTCGCCCCGCTTCACCTCGGCGATGCGCACGCGGCTGCTGTCGAAGGAGCGGCTGGCATTGGACCAGGCATGGACCGCCCAGCCGATGCCGGCGAGCAGCGCAATGGCGCCCAGCGCCGGCCAGCGGTAGCGGTGCCAGCTGGCGCGGGTGGTGCCGGCCGGGGCGGAGGAAACGATCTGGTCCTGTGCGGAAGTGTCGCGGATCATCGGGTGCGTGCCTGACGGTGGTAGCCAATACCAAGCACGTAGCGTGCCAACCTTATTTCCTTTCAGGTCAAGGGGTTGGGGATTTCGGGGGAGTGTCCGGGTGTCCGCGGACACCTTTCCGGACACTTTCATTAAGCGGACAGGAGGGGGAAGCCAGGCAGGCGGGCTAGAATGCGCCGATCGTCTCCAAGGAATCGCGTGACATGTGTGGAATCGTGGGTGCAATCGCTGATCGCGATGTGGTGCCGGTACTGATCGAAGGCCTGAAGCGGCTCGAGTACCGTGGTTACGACTCCTCGGGCATCGCAGTGATCGACCACGCCGAGCGCCCCGAAGTCCGTCGCGTCCGTCGTACCGGTCGAGTGTCGGAAATGGCCACGGCGGCCGAGGCCGAGGGCTTCAATGCGGTGCTGGGCATCGGCCACACCCGCTGGGCCACCCACGGCGGTGTCACCGAGGCCAATGCACATCCGCACATCAGCCACGGTGTGGCGCTGGTGCACAACGGCATCATCGAGAACCACGAAGAGCAGCGCGAGAAGCTGCGCGCGCTGGGCTACACGTTTGAATCGCAGACCGACACCGAGGTCATCGCGCACCTGATCCACCATCATCTGAAGGGCGGCGACGACCTGCTGGTGGCGCTGCAGCACACGGTGAAGGAGCTGACCGGTGCCTACGCGCTGGCCGTGGTCAGCCGCGCCGAGCCGGAGCGCTTCGTCTGCGCGCGCATGGGCTGCCCGCTGCTGGTCGGCCTGGGCGAGGGAGAGAACTTCGTCGCCTCCGACGTCTCGGCCGTGATCTCGGCCACGCGCAAGGTGATCTTCCTGGAAGAGGGCGACACCGCTGAGATCCGTCGCGACGGCGTGCGCATTTTCGATGAGCACGACCAGCCGGTCGAGCGCGACGTGCACCTGTCCGACGTGTCGCTGGCATCGCTGGAGCTGGGCCCGTACCGCCACTTCATGCAGAAGGAAATCCACGAGCAGCCGCGCGCGCTGGGCGACACCATCGAGGCGGTGATCGATGCCGGTGGTTTCCCGGCCGAGCTGTTCGGCAAGAACGCCGAAGCGGTGCTGTCGGGCATCGAAGGCGTGCAGATCATCGCCTGCGGAACCAGCTACTACGCCGGCCTGACCGCGCGCTACTGGATCGAAGCCATCGCCGGCCTGCCGTGCAGCGTGGAGATCGCCAGCGAGTACCGCTATCGCGCGGCCTACGCGAACCCCAAGCATCTGATCGTGACCATCTCGCAGTCCGGCGAAACGCTGGATACGATGGAAGCGCTGAAGTACGCCAAATCGTTGGGCCACCAGCACACGCTGTCGATCTGCAACGTGCCGGAAAGTGCGATCCCGCGCGCCAGCGAACTGGTCTGCTACACCCGCGCCGGCGCCGAGATCGGCGTGGCCTCGACCAAGGCCTTCACCACCCAGCTGGCCGCACTGTTCCAGCTGACCGTGGTGCTGGGCAAGCTGCATGGCCGCATCGACGCGGCGCAGGAAGCGGACTACCTGGAGCAGCTGCGCTTCCTGCCGGGCAGCGTGCAGCACGCCCTGAACATGGAGCCACAGATCGCCGCCTGGGCCGAGCGTTTCGCGCGCAAGAGCAGCGCATTGTTCCTGGGCCGCGGCCTGCATTACCCGATCGCGCTGGAAGGCGCGCTCAAGCTCAAGGAAATCTCCTACATCCACGCCGAGGCCTACCCGGCCGGTGAGCTGAAGCATGGTCCGCTGGCGCTGGTGGACGAGGACATGCCGGTGGTGGTGATCGCGCCGAACGACAGCCTGCTGGAGAAGGTGAAGTCGAACATGCAGGAAGTGCGTGCGCGTGGTGGCGAGCTGTTCGTGTTCGCCGACCAGGACAGCAACTTCAACGCGTCCGAAGGCGTACATGTGATCCGCACGCCGCGCCATGCCGGCGTGCTCAGCCCGATCGTGCACACCATCCCGGTGCAGCTGCTGGCCTACCACACCGCGCTGGCACGCGGCACCGACGTGGACAAGCCGCGCAACCTGGCCAAGAGCGTGACGGTGGAGTAAGGCATTCCCGGAGCTGTGGGATGCTGCATGCGAAAGGGGCCTGCGAGGCCCCTTTCGTTTGTGCCGGACGCAGTACGAAGTGGGACAGCCTCCGGGCGTTCTGTCCGTCGTCGGCAGCAGGCAATCATTCTTTAATGCGCGAAGCCGCCTGTATTCAGCGGCGGTTTCAGCCACGGTGCCATTCTCTGGATCGTCAGTTGGTTCCCACGACGAACTGTCCTATCGATGCCGGTAGTGACCGAGGGTCGCAGTCGTAGAATCGATCTGGCCGAGGTTAGGGTTGAGCGATTGAACCCGCCTCGTTCGCGTTGCAGCACATCGTCTGCCGAGTGATTCCAAGCGGCAGACGGGTGCGCCAGACGTGCGCTGAAAGGTCTGTTCCCTGGGAGGGGGCGTATCGGAAGAGCACACTTTTTTGACTTCAGTGACCTGCACCAGGAAACAAGAATGAACGTCCGCGAACTCCTGCAATCCAAGAAAGAAGCTGTCATCACCATCGATGCCGAAGACACGATCGGTGCCGCCGCCCACAAGATGAGCGCGAACAGGATCGCTGCGCTGGTGGTGATGAAGGACGATGCCCCGGTCGGCATCATTTCCGAGAAGGACATCGTGCGCACCCTGGCCGACGACGGCCCGCAGGCCGGCCGCCGGGTGATTTCCAGCCTGCCGTCCACCGGTCTGGAGGGCATTGCGCCGGACGCCACGCTGAAACAGGCCATGTCATTGATGACGTACTCGCGGCGCCGTCACCTGATGGTCACTGAAGGCACCCGCCTGGTCGGCATCCTCAGCCTGGGCGATATCGTGAAGAACCTGCTGGGCGAGCTGGAACTGGAAAAGGCCGTGCTGCAGGACATCTACATGGCCGCCCACTGAGGGCCGCAGCGCTGGAAGCAGAGAAGCCGGGCATTGCCCGGCTTCTTCATTCACGGCGCCGGTGATATCAGAAAGTGACCTTCACCGAATCGGCGCTGTAGTTCGCCGGCCCGTGATAGACCACTTCGATGTTGTTGCCATCGGGGTCGAGCACGAAGGCGCCGTAGTAGCCCGGGTGGTAGGGGCGTTCGCCTGGCGCGCCATTGTCGGTACCGCCGGCGGCGATCGCGGCAGTGTGGAAGGCATCAACAGTTGCGCTGTCGCGCGCCTGGAAGGCGAGATGGTGGCGGCCGGTCAACTGGCCGGCGGCGGCACGGCTGCTGGCGCTGGAAATGAACAGCTCGTCGGCCCAGAAGAAGTCTGGCCCTTCGCCGCCCAGTGGGATGCCGATCGTATCGAACACTGCCTGGTAGAAGCGGCGGCTGGCGGCCAGGTCACGCACCACCAGCTGGATGTGGTCGATCAGGCGGCCACGGTGCAGTTCCATCGTTTCCATACGAACCTCACAGAAAAAGGGGACGGAGGGGATTAAGTCGCTTCCAGCACAATAGTGCCAGAAACGGCTTAATCCCCTTCGTCCCCTTTTCGGGGTCAGACGTTGGCGATGATCTCGACCCAGTAGCCGTCCGGGTCCTTGATGAAGGCCAGGTTCTTCATGCGGCCGTCGGTCAGGCGCTTCTGGAAGGTTACCCCGAGGTCCTCGAAGCGCTGGCAGGCCGCCTCGATGTCCGGCACCGACACGCAGATGTGGCCGAAGCCGCGCGGGTCGCTGTTGCCGTCGTGGTAGACCGCGCCGTCCTGGCTCTCGGTGCCGTGGTTGTGGGTCAGTTCCAGCACGCCCGGCAGGCCGGCCATCCACAGGCGGCGCTGGCTGTCATCTTCCGGAACCGCCACGCCAGCTGGGACGTAGGCCAGGAAGTACAGGCTGAACTGGGCTTCGGGAAAGTCGCGCTTGTCGATCAGCTGGTAGCCGAGCACGCGGGTGTAGAAGTCCAGCGAGGCGGTGATGTCCTTCACCCGCAGCATGGTGTGGTTGAACACGAAGCCGGTGGTTTCGGCCGGGGCCTGGGCGGCGACGCCGGGGACATCGCGCAGGGCGGGAATGGTCATGGGGGAGGTCCTTCAGACAGGGCCGTTGCCGGCCGGATGGGGGCATTCTACCGGCCAGCACCTGACGGTACCGCGACGTACAATGGCCGGATCGCACCGTTCCGTCCTGACAACGATTGCCCGCCATGTCGCAGCGTGAATGGGTGGCCGCCGCCATCCGCAAGATTGAAGCCGATTTCAACCGCTCCGCCGATACCCACCTGATCCCGCTGGCGCTGCCCGGGTTCGAGGGCATCGATGTGTACCTGAAGGATGAGTCGAGCCATCCCACCGGCAGCCTCAAGCACCGGCTGGCGCGCTCGCTGTTCCTGTATGCGCTGGCCAATGGCTGGCTGCGCGAAGGGCGACCGGTGATCGAAGCGTCCAGCGGCTCGACGGCGGTGTCCGAAGCCTATTTCGCGCGCCTGCTGGGCCTGCCGTTCATTGCAGTGATCCCGGCCACCACCTCGCCTGAAAAGATCGCCGCGATCGAGTTCCAGGGCGGCCGCTGCCACCTGGTCGAACGTGCCTGCGACCTCAACTGTGATTCGGAAAAGCTGGCCCGTGAAACCGGTGGCCACTTCATGGACCAGTTCACCTACGCTGAGCGCGCGACCGACTGGCGTGCCAACAACAACATCGCCGAGTCCATCTTCAAGCAGATGGCCGAAGAGCCCAGCCCGGTTCCGGAATGGATCGTGTGCAGCCCCGGCACCGGCGGTACCGCCGCCACCCTGGGCCGCTATGTCAGCTACCGCCGCCACGATACCCGCATCCTGTGCGCGGACCCGGAAGTGTCGGTGTTCTTCGACGGCTACCGGGCCGCTGTGGCCGGTGGACAGGACTGGCGCGACCTGACCTGCAGTGGTGGTTCGCGCGTGGAGGGCATCGGCCGGCCACGGGTGGAGCCGAGCTTCATCCCGACCAGCGTCGATGCGATGGTCAAGGTACCCGACGCGCTGAGCCTGGCCGCGATGCGCCATGTCAGCCGCCAGCTCGGCCGCCGCGTCGGTGGCTCCACCGGCACCAACTTCATCGGCGTGCTGCAGGCCGCGCAATGGATGCGCGAGGCGGGCCACCAGGGCAGCATCGTCAGCATCCTGTGCGACAGCGGCGAACGCTACGCGCAGAGCTATTACGACCCGGCGTGGTACCTGCGCCAGGGCATCGATGTCGACGGCGCCGATGCACAGCTGGCCGCGGCGGTGGCCGGGCAGGGGTTGCCCGAGCTGCCGTGGTGCAGCCTGGAAGCGCTGTAGCATGGACGACGCTCTCGCCGGGCCATGCCGGCGATGCCAGGGGGGCACCGCAGAGGCGTGCGTCGATTGGTAGAGTCGACTCTACCCGGTCGCCGGGGCGTCTCAATATCCCGCCGCGGTGAAGGCGTCGAGCACCGCGTCGCGCAGTGCATCGGGCAACGCCTCGATGTCCATCGCACGGTCATCCAGGTGCAGGGTGGGATCCAGGATGCTGGCGCGGCCCTGGGCCAATGCCTGCAACCACAGCAACACGCAGATCACGAACTCGCGCTCATGGCCCAGCTGCAGCTGGCTGGCGCCGCGCTCGACTACTTCGAACGGGTACCACTCCTGGCTTTCATTGAACGTGCCGCCCTGCTGCAGCACCGCCTGCAACTGCTGCAGGTGGCGCGGGGCGTCGTCGCCGGCATCGCACAGCGCGGCGATCCAGGCCAGTTCGGCCGCGCTGGCAGACAGTGCCAGCGACCGCGCCGGTGAGGCGGATGCAACTGCAGCCAGACCTTCCATGTGGGGCCTCGTTCGGTACGTGCCGCTGCGGACTCCCCCGCACCCAGAGCTTCGGGGGGCGCGCGTAAGGCCGATGTGAATACCGTGCCCCCTTGTCAGCGATGCCTGGCAGCGCCATATCTACCGGGCTGCCCGCCTGCCGGGCCCGTACTCTGGAGACCTGCCGTGACCGTTGCCAACCCCCTGCTCGATTTTTCCGGCCTGCCGCGCTTCGAGGCGATCCGCCCCGAGCACGTGGCGCCGGCGCTGGATGTGCTGCTGGCCGAGGCCGAAGCCGCCGTCAGCGCAGCCGAGCAGGTGCAGCCGGTCACCTGGCAGACCTTCGTGACCCCGCTGGACGATGCCACCGAGCGCCTGTGGCGCGCCTGGGGCCTGGTCGGCCACCTGCAGGGCGTGGTCAACACCCCGGAGCTGCGCGAGGCCTACAACAGCAACCTGCCGCGGGTGACCCGCTTCGCCAGTGTGCTGGGGCAGAACCTGGCGCTTTACCGCCAGTACCAGGCGCTGGCCGCCAGCCCGGAGGCGGCGCATTTCGATGAAGCCCAGCGCAAGGTGCTGGACAACACCCTGCGCGACTTCCGCCTGGGCGGCGCCGAGCTGGCGCCCGAGGCGCAGCAGCGTTTTGCTGCGATCAAGGAAGAACTGTCGGCGCTGTCGGCGAAGTTCTCGCAGAACGTGCTCGACGCTACCGATGCCTGGTCGCTGATCATCGAAGACGAAGCGCGGCTGAAGGGCCTGCCGGAAGACGTGAAGGCCGCCGCGCATGCCGCAGCACAGAAGGACGGCAAGGCCGGCTGGAAACTGACCCTGCAGATGCCGTGCTACCTGCCGGTGCAGACCTGGGGCGAGGACCGCGACCTTCGCGAGATCCTGTACCGCGCCAGCGCCCAGCGTGCGTCCGAATTCGGCGATGACGCACTGGACAACAGCGGCAACATCGACCGCATCCTTGCCCTGCGCGCCGAACTGGCTGCGTTGCTCGGCTTCGATTCGTACGGCCATTACTCGGTGGCGACCAAGATGGCGCAGGACCCGGCCGAAGTGCTCGGTTTCCTGCGTGACCTGGCCGCGCGCGCCAAGCCGTTCGCCGCCAGGGACCGCGCCGAGCTGGAGCAGTTCGCGCGCGAACAGCTCGGCATCGACAGCCTGCAGGCCTGGGACCTGGCCTTCGCCGCCGACCGCCTGAAGCAGGCGCGTTACAGCTATTCCGAGCAGGAGGTGAAGCAGTATTTCACCGAGCCGAAGGTACTGGGCGGCCTGTTCTCGGTGATCGAGCAGCTGTACGGCCTGCGCGTGCAGGAGGACAGCGCGCCGGTGTGGCACGAGGATGTGCGCTTCTTCCGGTTGGTCGATGCGCAGGGTGCGCTGGTTGGCCAGTTCTACCTGGACCTGTACGCCCGCGAGGGCAAGCGCGGCGGGGCGTGGATGGATGATTGCCGCAACCGTCGCGTGCGCACCGACGGCAGCGTGCAGACGCCGCTGGTCTACCTGGTGTGCAACTTCGGCCGCGGTGCCAACGGCAAGCCGGCCACCTTCAGCCACAACGAAGTGACCACGCTGTTCCATGAGATGGGCCACGGCCTGCACCAGCTGCTGACCCGCATCGGCGAACTGGGCGTCGCCGGCATCAACGGCGTGGAATGGGATGCGGTGGAGCTGCCCAGCCAGTTCATGGAGAACTTCTGCTGGGAATGGGATCACTTGCAGGCGATGACCGCGCACGTGGACAGCGGCGAGCCGCTGCCGCGCGCGCTGTACGAGCGCATGCTGGCCGCGCGCAACTTCCACAGCGGCATGGCCACCGTCCGCCAGCTGGAGTTCGGCCTGTTCGACATGCTGCTGCACAGCCAGTTCGAACCAGCGCAGGACAGCGTGCTGGCACTGTTGGACCGCGTGCGCGCGGAAGTGGCGGTGAACCACCCGCCGGCCTGGAACCGCTTCCCGCACCAGTTCAGCCACATCTTTGCGGGCGGTTACGCCGCGGGTTACTACAGCTACAAGTGGGCCGAGGTACTCAGCGCCGACGCCTATGCCGCTTTCGAGGAAGCGCCGCAGGCACTGGCTGAAACCGGTGCACGCTTCCGTGATGAGATCCTGTCGCGCGGTGGCAGCCGCCCGGCGGCGGACAACTTCAAGGCCTTCCGCGGCCGTGCTCCGCAGATCGATGCGCTGCTGCGCCACTCGGGCATGGCGTAAGGCGTCGGGTAGGTGCCAACCCCGGTTGGCACTTCACCGCCATCCACGCATGGCGTGGATCTACCGGAATGCCGGCCAGCGGCCGGCACTACCGGTGGCGGGTCATTCGGCGTAGATCATCTTCCGGGTCATGCCGCCGTCGACGATGAAATCCTGGCCGGTACTGAAACCGGACAGTGATGACAGCAGGTATACGGCCAACGCACCGATGTCCTCCGGCTGGCCGACGCGGCCGACCGGGTGTTGCGCATGGTCGGTGGCCGAATACTCCGGTGCGTGTCGCCGTGAGGGTGCCTGCCACTCGCAGGTGCCGATCCAGCCGGGACTGATGCTGTTCACCCGCACCGCCGGGCCGCTGCTGATCGCCAGCGCATGGGTGAAGCCCACCAGCCCGCCCTTGGCTGCGGCATAGGCTTCGCTGTGTGCTTCGGATTGCCAGGCGCGGGTCGAGGCGATGTTGATGATCGCACCGGCGGCGCTGGCGGTCAGCGCCGGCAACGCATGCTTGCTGCACAGGAACGCGCCGTGCAGCGAAGACAGCCGGCGCTGCCACTCGTCCCAGTCCATGTCCTGCAGCAGCGTGCCGTGCGGGCTGGCAATTCCCGCGTTGTTGACCAGCCCGTCGATGCGGCCGAAACGCTGCAGGGCCACGGCGATGAAGGCGCGCACGCTGGCTTCGTCGGTGATATCCAGGCGCTGGAACACGGCATCCTCACCACGCTGCCATTCCGCCAGGCACGCCTCGCCGGCCTCCATGTCGAGGTCGCCGATCAGCACGCGGCCACCGGCGCCGAGCACGGCCTGCGCGATGCCACGGCCGATGCCGTTGGCACCGCCGGTGACCAGCACCACCTTGCCCGACAGCGGCGCGGCCGGCCAAGCGGCAATCGGCGGTACCGTGCTCACGACAGGTCTTCGCCACGCAGGCGGCGATGCCAGCCGTCCACGCCGATGCGGTCCAGGGTCTGGATGTTGCGCTCGACGATCACATCCGGATCCGGATAGACGTCCACCGCGCGCGCCACGCTGTCTTCGCGCAGCAGGTGCAGGGTGGGGAAGGGCGCGCGGTTGGTGTAGTTGCTGGCGTCGTCGGCAGCCACGCCCTCGAACTGGTAATCCGGATGGAAGCTGGCCACCTGCAGGATGCCCTGCAGGTCCAGCGCCTCGATCGCCGCGTCGGCGTTGTCGAGGAAGTCGTTGTAGTCGAGGAAATCGGTCAGCACCTGCGGATGCACGATCAGCGTGGTATCGATCTGCTCGGCCGGCGTATCACGCAGCAGGACCAGTTCCTCGGCCAGCTGCTCAACCAGGGCTTCCGTCGTGGTCGCATCGCTGAGCACGATGCGGACCTGGTCCTTCACGTAGACCGCCTTGGCGAACGGGCACAGGTTCAGGCCGATGACGATGCGTTCCAGCCACAGGCGGGTGGCGGCGATCGGGTCCTCGGTGGGCAGTTGGGCGTCGGTCATGGCGGGCACGTCGGCTGGCGGGGCGGACATTGTAGGCTCGTCGCTTGCAACGCGCCGTCGTACCGCAGGTGCCGGCGCCGGGCCATGCCCGGCGGCCAGATCAATCGCGGAAATTGTTGAACTGCAGCGGCAACTCGAACTTGCCGGCCTTGAGCACGGCGATGGCGTCCTGCAGGTCGTCGCGCTTCTTGCCCTGCACGCGCAGCTTGTCGCCATTGATCTGGCTTTCAACCTTCAGCTTGGCTTCCTTCAGCGCAGCGGCGATCTTCTTGGCGATCTTCTGCTCGATGCCCTGCTTGACGGTGATCTTCTGCCGGGCCTGGGCCAGGTTGGTCTCGATGTCGCCGAACTCCAGGCTGAGCACATCGATGCCGCGCGCGGCCAGGCGTGCACGCAGGATGTCGTTCATCTGCTTGAGCTGGAATTCGGTCGGCGCGAACTGGTTGATCACATCGCCATCGCGTTCGAACTTGGCATCCACGCCCTTGAAATCGAAGCGGGTGGCCAGTTCGCGGTTGGCCTGGTCGATGGCGTTGGTCAGTTCGTGGGTGTCGACTTCGGACACGACGTCGAAGGAAGGCATGGGCGATGCTCCGCAGGATTCAGTGGCAGCCATTCTATCGCGAGGGCCCCATGCCCGCCGTTTGTAGAACCGAGCCCACGCTCGGCTGCTTTTTGAAGAGCGGCCGAGCTCTACAGAATGCGACGACCGGGCGATAATGGGCCATGAACGTGCAACGCTCCCCCTCTCGCGCGGTGGCCTGGATGGTCGCTGCGGTCGCCTGCTTCTCGCTGATGGATGCTGGCATGAAGCAGCTGTCGGCCAGCTACCCCACCCTGGAAGTAACCTTCCTGCGCGGCGCGGCCTCGTTGCCGTTCGTGCTGGTCTGGGTGCTGGCCAGCGCCGGGCCGCGTTCGCTGGTGCCGCGCCGCTGGGGGCTGCACCTGCTGCGTGGTGCGCTGGGCATGGCGATGATCGGCTGCTTCGTGTTCGCCCTGCGCGACCTGCCGTTGTCCACTGCCTACACCATCTATTTCGTGGCCCCGCTGCTGATCGCCGCATTGTCGGTGCCGCTGCTGGGCGAGCGGGTCGGGCCACGGCGCTGGGTCGCCATCGGGATTGGCCTGGTCGGCGTGCTGGTGGTGCTGCGGCCGGGCGTCGATGGCTTCATCTCGGTGCCGGGGCTGATGGTGCTGGCCGCGGCCACCGCCTATGCCATTGCGGCGATCACGGTCAGCCTGCTGACCCGCACCGATACCTCGCAGTCGATGGTGGTCTGGTTCCTGGTGATCATGGCCATCGGTGCCGGCCTGCTGGCCCTACCCGGCTGGGTGCCGCTGCAGCTGGCACATGCGCCGCTGATCGGTGGCATGGGCCTGGCCGGGGCGCTGGGCCAGATCGCCCTGACCAGGGCCTTCCAGCTGGGCGAGGCCTCGATGATCGCGCCGTTGGAGTACAGCGGGCTGGTCTGGGTGATCGGTTGGGACCTGGCCTTCTGGGGCCAGCTGCCCGATGGCTATACCTGGGTGGGCGCGGCGATCATCGTGGCTTCGGGGCTTTACCTGCTGCACCGCGAGCGGGTCAACCGGCAGGAACCACCGAAGCCGCTGGATCATCCCTGAACCGGTTTGGCCGGGAAGCGGGGTCAGAGCCCCTGCGGGGATCCGACCCCCTGCGGGGATCCGACCCCCTGCGGGGATCCGACCCCCTGCGGGGATCCGACCCCGGAACCCGCGCCGGAGCAGGTACGTTAGAACCAAAAGGAATAACATTCTGGCCCATGGCGCGGGCGCGCGACCGCCTGCGCTGGTAGGCTGCACGCCCCCTTCCGTCACCCAGCCGGTGAGCCACGCCCGTGATCGAGTTCCAGCGCCTGCACAAATCCTATGCCGTTGCCGGCCGCGAGATCAGCGCGCTGCAACCGTTGGACCTGACCATCGAGGCCGGTGAGGTTTTCGGCATCATCGGCCATTCCGGCGCCGGCAAGTCGACCCTGATCCGCATGATCAACCGCCTGGAAGAACCCAGCGGTGGCCGGCTGCTGATCGGTGGTGAGGATGTCACCGCGCTGGACGCGGACGGCCTGCGCGCGCTGCGTCGGCGCATCGGCATGATCTTCCAGCACTTCAACCTGCTGTCGTCGCGCACGGTGGCGGGCAATGTCGCCTTCCCGCTGGAACTGGCCGGCACGCCGAAGACGGAAATCGACGCGCGCGTGGCCGAGCTGCTGCAGACCGTGGGCCTGGAAGCGCATGCGCAGAAGTATCCGGCGCAGCTGTCCGGTGGCCAGAAGCAGCGCGTCGGTATCGCCCGCGCGCTGGCGACCCGTCCACAGATCCTGCTGTGCGACGAGGCCACCAGTGCGCTCGATCCGCAGACCACCGCTTCGGTGCTGTCGCTGCTGTCAAAGATCAATCGCGAGCTCGGCCTGACCATTGTGCTGATCACCCACGAGATGGACGTGATCCGCCGTGTCTGCGACCGCGTTGCGGTGCTCGATGCCGGCCAGATGGTCGAAACCGGTCCGGTCACCCGGGTGTTCCTGCACCCGCAGCATCCGACCACCCGCCGTTTCGTCAGTGAGTCGGAGCATGTGGACGAGGGGGCGCTGCACCGTGATTTCGATGCCGTTGGCGGCCGTATCGTGCGCCTGACCTTCCTCGGTGGCGACACCTACGAACCCCTGCTCGGCAGTGTCGCGCGGCAGACCGGGGTCGACTACAACATCCTGTCCGGCCGCATCGACCGGATCAAGGACACCCCGTATGGCCAGCTGGTGGTCGCCCTGGTGGGCGGCGACCAGTCCGCCGCGCAGGCCGCGTTCGTGGCCGCCGGCGTGCATGTTGAGGAACTGCGTCGATGATCATCGCTACTGCCGGAGGCTTCTTCCGCCACCTGGATGCGGGCAAGTGGGCCGACATCGGCCAGGCCACCATCGACACCCTGCTGATGCTGCTCGGTTCGCTGCCGCTGACCCTGGCCATCGGCCTGCCGCTGGGTGTGCTGCTGTACCTGTTCGGCGCACCGCAGATGAAGCGCCGGCCGTTCGCCTATGGCGTGCTGGCGCTGGTGGTGAACCTGCTGCGTTCAGTGCCTTTCATCATTCTGATGATCGTGCTGATTCCGGTCACCCTGTTCCTGATGGGGACGTCGCTGGGCGTGCGTGGTGCGATCGTGCCGCTGGTTATTGGTGCCGCACCGTTCTATGCGCGCCTGGTCGAGACCGCGTTGCGCGAGGTTGACCGCGGCGTGATCGAAGCTACCCAGGCAATGGGCGCCACTACCTGGCAGCTGGTTACCCGCGTGTTGCTGCCGGAAGCGCGCCCGGGCCTGATCGCCGGCGCGACGGTGACCACCGTCGCGCTGATCGGTTTCACCGCGATGGGCGGCGCCATCGGTTCCGGCGGCCTGGGCGATCTGGCGTTCCGCGACGGCTACCAGCGTTCGCACACCGACGTGGCCCTGGTCACCGTGGTCCTGCTGCTGGTCCTGGTGCAGCTGCTGCAGATGCTCGGCGACCGCCTGGTCGCGCATTACAGCCGCAAGTAACCGCTACGCCTGCTGGTAGCCGGCCAGCGGCCGGCTCTACCCCATTGCCTGGAAACGGTAGTGCCGGCCGCTGGCCGGCAATTCCACGTGCGGTCAACGCGCGTTCGGTACTTCGTAGCCCAGCTTGCCGACCTGTTCCGGATGCTGCGGCACGCGCTTGAGCTTGTCGGTGTTCACGCCGTACTCGTCGCGCAGGCGCTCGGCCAGCTCCTTGTACAGCGCTTTGTCCATGTCCGGCGTGCGCGAGAAGATCCAGGCCATCTCACGGCCCGGGTAGCCGATCAGTGCCCACGAATAATCCGGGGCGACGTCCAGCACCCGGGAGTGGGTCGGCACCACGCGGTAGAACCAGGTGCGCCAGCCGTGGTTGCCGCTGTCCGGGTCGACGCTGGCGCGTGCACGGATCTCCTGCAGGGGTTCGCCGAAGCCGTCGCGGTAGCGGTAGGTGATGCCGACCTTGTGCTCGTCGCGCAACTCGTACTCGTTGACGCTGGCGACGTGCCCGCGTTCGATGAAGTTCGGCACGCGGCCGATCACGTACCAGGTGCCCATGAAGCGCTTGAGGTCGATCGGGGCATCCGGATCGGCGCGCGGGACGCTGGCACGGGGTGATGGCGGCTCACCGACCGCCATGGCGGGGCCCGCCAGGGACAGGGCCAGCAACACGGCGCAGAGCGGGCGGATCGAAGTCATGCGGGAGCGGGCTCAGGAGGGCTTTGCCTGAGCATGGTCGACTGAGCGTGCGCGATCCGTCAATGGTGTCGCAATCTGTGAGAAGGGGCTTGCCCAAGCTGTGTTGCATTGTCTACCGGAGAAGGCCCATGAACACACGTTCCGTCCGTCGCCCTGCAACTGAACGCATCATCGAACGCGCCGACCCGCGCCTGCTGCGTGGCGTGCGGCAACTGGCGCTGGCCGGACTGGCGCTGGTACTGGTCTGGCCAGCGGCACGTGGCAGCAGCGCGTGGTTGGGCTGGCTGCCGATGTGGCTGATCGGCATGCCGCTCGCGGCCTGGTGGGCGCTGCTGCGCTTCCCGCTGCCGCGCCTGTCGGGGCTGCCGAAGGTGCGGCGTACCGGTGGACAGGCGCGTCGCCGGCGCGGCCCGGCGGCCACGGCCTGACCTTCGACACGGGGGAGGCCGCGGCATTCCGTGCTAGCGTTCCACGGCTTATGACTGCCTGGAGCTGCAATGTCACGACTCGCTTCCGCCTGCCTGTTGGCCGGCATGATGACCGCTGCCTCGGTGGGGACCGCCGTGGCCGCTGAGGATACAGACCGCTACGCCTGGCTGGAGGACGTCACCGGCGACAAGCCGCTGTCCTGGGTCAAGGAACAGAATGCCAAGTCCGAGGCGCGCCTGGCGCAGACCCCGGCCTTCAAGCAGATGGAGACCCGCATCCGCGAGGTGCTCGACTCCGATGCCAAGATTCCGGGCGTGCAGAAGATCGGCGACTACTACTACAACTTCTGGAAGGACCAGCAGCACGAGCGCGGCCTGTGGCGGCGCACCACCCTGGCCGAGTACCGCAAGGAGTCGCCGCAGTGGGAGACCGTGCTGGACCTGGATGCACTGAACAAGGCCGAGGGTGAGAACTGGGTCTGGCACGGTGCCGATTGCCTGCGCCCGGATTACAGCCGTTGCCTGATCGCGCTGTCGCGCGGCGGCGCCGACGCCGACGTCACCCGCGAGTTCGACCTGGCCAACAAGACCTGGATCAAGGACGGCTTCTTCCGCCCGGAGTCGAAGGGGGGCCTCAACTGGGTCGATCGCGACACCGTGTTCGTCTACACCGACTTCGGTGCCGGCACGATGACCACGTCCGGCTATCCGCGCGTGGCCAAGCTGTGGAAGCGCGGCACGCCGATGGCCTCGGCCACGACGGTGTACGAAGGCAAGCCGGAAGACATGTACATCGCGGCGATGCACGATGACACCCCGGGCTTCGAGCGCAACCTGGTCAGCCGCACGCTGGCGTTCTACAACAACGAGCTCTACCTGCGTGGCGACGACGGCACGCTGACCAAGATCGACGCGCCGAACTCGGCCGAGAAGGGCCTGCACAAGCAGTGGCTGACCCTGGAGCTGCGCGATCCGTGGACCGTGGGCGGCAAGACCTATGCGTCCGGTTCGCTGCTGGCGACGAAGCTGGACGACTTCCTGGCCGGCAAGCGCGACTTCGAGGTGCTGTTCACCCCGACCGCGACCACCTCGCTGGCCAGCGCCACCTGGACCAGGAGCCACCTGGTGCTGAACGTGCTGGACGACGTCAAGAACCGCCTGTCGGTGCTGACCCCGGGCGCCAACGGCTGGCAGACCAGCCGCTTCGTCGGCGCACCTGCCTTCGGCACGCTGGGCGTGGCTGCAGTGGACAGCAATGACAGCGACGCGGTGTGGCTGACCGCCACCGACTACCTGACCCCGACCACGCTGGCGCTGGCCGAGATCGGCCAGGCCCCGGAAACACTGAAGACCATGCCGGCCTTCTTCGACGCCAAGGGCAAGGTGATCGAGCAGCACTTCGCCACCAGCAAGGACGGCACCCGCGTGCCGTACTTCGTGGTGCACGACAGGGCGATGAAGCTCGATGGCTCCAATCCGACGCTGCTGTACGGCTACGGTGGCTTCGAGATCTCGCTGACCCCGAGCTATTCCGGTGGCATGGGCCGCGCCTGGCTGGAGAAGGGCGGCGTGTACGTGGTGGCCAACATCCGTGGTGGCGGCGAGTACGGCCCGCGCTGGCACCAGGCGGCGCTGAAGCAGAACCGCCACAAGGCCTACGAAGACATGGCCGCGGTGGCGCGGGACCTGGTCAAGCGCAAGATCACCAGCGCCAAGCACCTGGGCGTGCAGGGCGGCAGCAACGGTGGCCTGCTGACCGGCAACATGCTGACCCAGTACCCGGAGCTGTTCGGTGCGGTGGTGGTGCAGGTGCCGTTGCTGGACATGAAGCGCTACAGCCACCTGTTGGCGGGTGCCTCGTGGATGGCCGAGTACGGCAACCCGGATACCAGTGACTGGGAGTTCATCAAGACCTTCTCGCCGTACCACCTGTTCAACGCGAAGAAGAACTACCCGCCGGTGCTGTTCACCACCTCGACCCGCGACGACCGCGTGCACCCGGGCCATGCCCGCAAGATGGCGGCGAAGATGATCGACGCCGGCAAGGACGTGACCTACTACGAGAACATCGAAGGGGGTCACGGCGGCGCCGCCAACAACGCGCAGGCCGCGCACATGTCGGCACTGGCCTACAGCTTCCTGTGGGAGCGGTTGGGCGGCAAGTAAGCAGAACGGAAAACGC
The DNA here is from genome assembly GCF_047520695.2 of Stenotrophomonas sp. AR029. Classification (NCBI taxonomy): domain Bacteria; kingdom Pseudomonadati; phylum Pseudomonadota; class Gammaproteobacteria; order Lysobacterales; family Lysobacteraceae; genus Stenotrophomonas; species Stenotrophomonas sp. AR029. The sequence goes on from NZ_JAXBQQ020000001.1 coordinate 1,150,089, forward strand.
CGCCCCAGGGCGGCGTTTTTCCTTATCCGGTAGGGCCAGCGGCCGGCACTACCGTCAACGTGATCCCTGCCAACGCTTCAATCCGCGCGCAATCCGCGCCACCGCCTCCTGCAATCGCGGTACCTCCTGGGTATAGGCCAGGCGCACGTGCTGGTTGGCACGATGGAAGCCGAAATCCAGGCCCGGGGTGAACGCCACGTGCTCGGTTTCCAGGAAATGCGCGCAGAATGCCTGCGCGTCGTCGGTGAATGCACTGACGTCGGCGTACAGGTAGAACGCGCCCTGTGGCTCGACTTCGATACGGAAGCCCAGCTCACGCAGTGCCGGCAGCAGGAAGTCGCGACGCTGGCGGAACGCGTCGCGGCGCTGCTCGAAGATCGCCATGGATTCCTCGCTGAAGCAGGCGAGCGCGGCGTGCTGGGCGATGCTCGAGGCGCTGATGTACAGGTTCTGCGCCAGCTTCTCCAGATCCGGTACTGCGGACGGCGGCGCCACCAGCCAGCCCAGCCGCCAGCCGGTCATGCCAAAGTACTTGGAAAAGCTGTTCAGCACGAAAGCGCTGTCATCCACCTGCAGCACGCTGGGGGCATCCAGGCCATAAGTCAGGCCATGGTAGATCTCGTCCACCACCAGGTGGCCGCCGCGCGCATGCAGTGACGTCGACAACGCCGCCAGCTCGCCTGCGGACAGCACGGTGCCGGTGGGGTTGGCCGGTGAGGCAACCAGCGCACCGACGCTGTCGGCATTCCAGTGCCGTTCGACCAGTGATGGCGTCAGCTGGTAGGCGGTCCCCGGCCCGACCGGGACCAGTTGTGCGCCGCCTTCCACCAGGCGCAGGAAGTGGCGGTTGCAGGGATAGCCGGGGTCGGCCAGCAGCCAATGGCGGCCGGGATCGACCAGCAGGCTGCTGGCCAGCAGCAGTGCACCGGAACCGCCCGGGGTGACCAGGATGCGTTCGGGATCGATGTCCAGACCGTAGTGGCTGCGATAGAAGCCGCTGATCGCCTGCCGCAGCGCTGGCAGGCCGCGTGCGGCGGTGTAGCGGGTGTGGCCGGCGGCCAGCGCGGCCTGGCCGGCACGGACGACGGGCTCGGCGGTGGTGAAATCCGGTTCGCCGATTTCCAGGTGGATCACATCGTGGCCGGCCTGTTCCAGCGCCTGCGCGCGCGCCAGCAGGGACATCACGTGGAACGGGGCGATTTCATGGCTGCGCCGGCTGAAGCCCGGCGTGTGGGGCAGGGTACTCATGCCCGCATGGTACGCCGGTCGGCATGACCCATGACGATCCGCAGGGTTGCCGCATTGCAGGGATTGGGGTCAGATCCCTTTTCGGGAAAAGGGATCTGACCCCGCCGAAGACCATTGCATTGACGCGCCTGGAGCCTTACTTCATGAAATCCACCCTTTGCCTGTTGCTTGCCAGCCTGATGACCACGACTGCTACCGCTGCCACTCCGCCCGTTCCGCCGGATGCCGCCCGGCACCCGCATGTGGTCAAGGCGCCGTTTGGCGCGACCCGCAACGATGACTATTACTGGCTGCGCGACGACAAGCGCGAGAACAAGGACATGCTGGCCTACCTGCAGGCCGAGAACGCTTACGCCGACCAGTTGCTGGCGCCGCTGAAGCCGCTGGAAGACACCCTGTACAAGGAGATCGTCGGCCGCATCAAGCAGGACGATTCCAGCGTTCCGGCGCGTGAGCGCGGCTACTGGTACTACAGCCGCTTCGAGACCGGCCAGGACTACCCGATCCACGCCCGCCGCAAGGGCAGCATGGAGGCCGCCGAGGAAATCCTGCTCGACGTCAACGCGATGGCCGCCGGCAAGGGCTACTTCAACGTCGGCGCGATGGAAGTGAGCCAGGACAACCAGCTGCTGGCATGGGCCGAGGATGACGTCGGCCGCCGCCAGTACACCCTCCGTTTCAAGGACCTGCGGACCGGCCAGGTGCTGCCCGACGTCATCACCGGCAGCTCCGGCGACCTGGTCTGGGCCGATGACAACCGCACCGTGCTGTACGTCGAGAACGATCCGGAAACGCTGCTGACCGTGCGCGTGAAGAAGCACGTGCTGGGCACCCCGGCCAGCGCCGACACCGTCGTCTACGAAGAGAAGGACGACAGCTTCTACATGGGCATCGGCCGCACCCGTGACGATCGCTTCATCACCATCGGCGTGCACAGCACCGTGTCCTCCGAAGAGCGCTACGCGCCGGCCAGCGACCCCACCACCTTCGCCGTGCTGGCGCCGCGCCAGCGTGACGTCGAGTACGACGCCGACCACTACGATGGCCGCTGGGTGATCCGCACCAACGATGGCGCGAAGAACTTCAAGCTGGTCACCGCACCGACCGACGCCACCTCGCGCGCGCAGTGGAAGGACTGGATCGCGCACGACGAGGCGGTGTTCATCGAAGGCTTCGAGCTGTTCGAGGGTTATACCGCCATCGCCGAACGCTCCGAGGGCCTGGAGCGCATCCGCCTGCTGTTCAAGGACGGCCGCAGCGACTACGTGAAGGCCGATGAACCGGCCTACTCGATGGGCCTGGGTGACAACACCGAAGCCGAGACGCCGTGGCTGCGCTACGTGTACACCTCGATGACCACGCCGACCACGGTATTCGAGCTGAACACCGCCACCGGTGAGCGTCGCCAGCTGAAGGTGCAGCCGGTGATCGGCTATGACGCATCGAAGTATGAAACCGACCGCGTCTGGATCACCGCGCGCGATGGCGTGAAGGTGCCGGTGTCGCTGGTCTACCGCAAGGGCTACCAGAAGGATGGAAAGGGCGCACTGTTCCAGTACGCCTATGGCAGCTACGGGATGTCGATGGACCCGTACTTCAACCAGACCGCGGTGAGCCTGCTCGACCGCGGCGTGGTGTATGCCATTGACCATATCCGCGGTGGCCAGGAAATGGGCCGCGACTGGTACGAGAACGGCAAGCTGCTGCACAAGCAGAACACCTTCAACGACTTCATCGACGTCACCCGCGGCCTGGTCGCACAGGGCTGGGCGGCGAAGGATCGCGTCGCTGCGTCCGGCGGCAGCGCCGGTGGCCTGCTGATGGGCGCGGTGGCCAACCAGGCGCCGCAGGATTACCGGGTGATGGTGGCGCAGGTCCCGTTCGTCGACGTGGTCACCACCATGCTCGACCCGACCATTCCGCTGACCACCAACGAATACGATGAGTGGGGCAACCCGGAGCAGAAGCCGTATTACGACTACATGCTGTCCTACTCGCCCTACGACAATGTGAAGCAGCAGGCGTACCCGGCGCTGTTCGTGGGTACCGGCCTGTGGGATTCGCAGGTGCAGTACTGGGAGCCGGCCAAGTGGGTGGCCAAGCTGCGTGATCACAACACCGGCCCCTACCCGATCCTGTTCCGCACCAACATGGAAGCCGGCCATGGCGGCAAGTCGGGGCGCTTCCAGCGCTACCGCGAGCTGTCCGAGTCGTACGCGTTCGTGCTGCAGCAGCTGGGCATCGCCCAGCCGTAACGGCGAAGGGGTGCCGGGCGTTGCCGGGCACCCCGAACCGTTATCCTTGCGGCCATGAGCCTGCCCGAGCCCTCCGCATCCCGCGATACCGCCACGCCACCGCGCGTGGTGCGTTTCCGCTGGGCGTGGTGGCTGCTGGCCTATGTCAGCCTGGGCACCGGCATCGTCGGCATCTTCGTGCCGGGCCTTCCGACCACCGTATTCATCCTGATCTCGGCGTGGGCTGCGTCACGTGGGTCCGAACGCCTGCACACCTGGCTGCTGCAGCACCCGCGCTTCGGCCCGGCCATCGCCAACTGGCAGGCACACGGGGCGGTCAGCCGCCATGGCAAGTGGATGGCCACGATCACCATGGCGGTGTGTGCCGCCATCATGCTGTGGTGCGTGCCGATCGCCTGGGTGAAGTGGTTCTCGATCGGCAGCATGACCGTGGTCGCAATCTGGCTGTGGACGCGGCCGTTGCCGCCACCGCCCACAGATTGAGCGCCGGCGGTAGTGCCGGCCGCTGGCCGGCAACCCGATTCCCTGCACCAACCGCTCAGCCGCCAATGGCTATACTCGGGGCATGAAGATCCCCCATCGAAACGCCATCCTGATTCCGCTGGCAGCGGCCTCGCTGCTGCTCCTCGCCGCCTGCGGCAACAAGGGCCCGCTGGTACTGCCGCAGAAGCCGGTGCCGGTGGAGGAAACCGTCGAACCCGCTGCCGAGCCCGCCACCGAGGCGACCCCGGCGGAGGCCCAGGGCGCCGTTGCCCCCACCACGACCGTCGACCCGGCTGCAACGACCACTCAGCCGGCACCCGCGCCAGCGAAGAAGGCGGGCGTCGGGAATGAGTAAGGCCGGTTCCAGGGCCTTGCGCTTCAGCAAGATGCATGGCGCGGGCAATGACTTCGTAGTGATCGACCTGCGTGACGGTACTGCGCCGCCCACGCCTGAACTGGCCGCGCGCCTGGCCGACCGCCACACCGGCGTCGGCTGCGATCAGATCCTGACCATCGAGGCGCCACGTGCGGAAGGCTCGGTGGCCTCGTACCGCATCTGGAACGCCGACGGTTCCAATTCCGAGCAGTGCGGCAATGGCGCGCGCTGCATCGCGGCCTGGCTGGTGCGCGAGGGCAGCGCGCAGGGCGATGCATTCGTCATCGACAGCCCGCTGGCCAGCCATGAGGTGAAGGTGCTGGGTGAAGGGCAGTTTGCGGTGACGATGGGCGTGCCTGCCTTCGAGCCGGCCAACGTGCCGCTGATGGGCTTCGCCCACCCGCGCGAGGAATACCTGCTGCCGCTGCAGGGCGAGAGCGTCCGCTTTGCTGCGGTGTCGATGGGCAACCCGCATGCGGTGATCGAAGTGGGCTTGATCGATGCCGCTCCGGTTGAACGCGTGGGTTCGCTGCTGCAGCAGCACGCGTCGTTCCCGCGCTCGGTGAACGTGGGCTTCGCCCAGGTGATGAGCCCGGCCCACGCCCGCCTGCGCGTGTTCGAGCGCGGTGTCGGCGAGACCCTGGCCTGCGGCAGTGGCGCCTGCGCCGCCGCCGTGACCCTGATGCAGCGCGGCCGCCTGCAGCGCGATGCGCGCATCAGCCTGCCCGGAGGTGACCTGCGCATCCAGTGGCCGGGCGATGGCCAGCCGGTGGTGATGGCGGGCCCGACCGCATTCGTCTTCGAAGGGGAGTGGATGGCATGACCGAAACCGTCGACAAGCTCGGGGCCCATGAAGTCGCTGCCTGGTTGCGGCGACATCCCGGCTTCCTCAAGCAGTTTCCGGACCTGGCCCTGACCCTGGTGGTGCCGCGCGATGACGGCCCGACCGCATCGCTGGCCAGCTACCAGCTGGAAGTGCTGCGCGAGAAGAACCGCGAGCTGGCACGACGGTTGGCCGATCTGGGCGCCACCGCCCAGGTCAATGAACGCCTTGCGGTGCGCACGCACCAGCTGACCCTGGCACTGATGAAGCAGGACAACGCGGCCGATACCCTGCGCGCGATGGCCGCATCGCTGCAGGAAGACTTCGCCGGCGACCTGGTGCGGCTGGTGGTGCATGCGCCGGTGGCCGGGCTGGAACAGGCCGACTGGCTGCAGGTGATTGCTGCCGATGATCCGCAACTGGGCCCGTTCCGCGATTGCCTGAACGACGGCGAGCCGATCTGCGGCCGCCTGCAGCCGGAAAAGAATGCCGTCCTGTACGGCGTGCGCAGCGAGGAAGTGCAGACCACCGCGCTGCTGCCGTTGCCGGGCGTCGGCCTGATCGCAGTCGGCAGCCACGACCCGAACCGCTTCTACCCGGGCATGGGCACGCTGTTCCTGCGCATGATGGGCGACGCCCTGGCCACTGGCCTGAAGCGCTTCCACGACTAAGCAGGACCGGACGACGATGAGCGCGGTACAGGCCTTCCTGCAGCATCTGCAGGTGGAGCGGCGGATGTCGGCGCATACGCTTGACGCCTACCGCCGCGACCTGGACGCGCTAGCGGTCTGGGCCGAACCGCGTGGCGTAGCGGTGGAGGCGCTCGATGCCGATGCGTTGCGCCAGTTCGTCGCCGACGAGCATCGCCGCGGCCTGTCGGCCAAGAGCCTGCAACGCCGCCTGTCGGCCTGCCGCAGCTTCTATGCCTGGCTGCTCAAGCACGCGCACATCGAGGTCAGTCCGGCAGCGACGCTGAAGGCACCGCGCGCGCCACGCCGGTTGCCACAGGTCCTCGACGCCGATGAGGCGGTGCAGCTGGTCGAGCTGGAGCCGGAAGGTGAGCTCGGCCGCCGTGACCGCGCGCTGCTGGAACTGTTCTATTCCTCCGGCCTGCGTCTGAGCGAAGTCTGTGCGCTGACCTGGCGCGACCTGGATTTCGACAGCGGGCTGGTCAACGTGCTGGGCAAGGGCAACCGCCAGCGCCGCGTGCCGTTCGGGCGGCCGGCACGCGAAGCGCTGCAGGCGTGGCGCGCGGAAAGTGGCGGTGGTCCGGCATCGCCGGTGTTCCCCGGTCGCAACGGGCCAATCAGCCAGCGTGCGGTGCAGATCCGCATCCGCCAGCTGGCGCAGCGCCAGGGCCTGTTCAAGCAGGTGCACCCGCACATGCTGCGGCACAGTTTCGCCAGCCACATCCTGGAATCGTCCGGCGACCTGCGTGGTGTGCAGGAGCTGCTGGGCCATGCCGACATCGCCACCACGCAGATCTATACCCACCTCGATTTCCAGCACCTGGCCAAGGTCTATGACGCCGCGCATCCGCGCGCGAAGCGTCGACGCAGCACCGAGGGCAGCGGAGAAAGCTGAACGTTGGCCCTGCGTCAGCCGGTCGCGGGTGGCTTGAAGGGCGCAGCGCAGTCCCCACCTCTGGTTCTGTCACCCCGGAGGCATCATGGACCCCAGTCAGAACCCCAACGTTTTCCACGCCACCACCATCGTCTGCGTCCGTCGCGGCGAGCACGTGGCCATTGCCGGCGACGGCCAGGTCACGCTGGGCCACACCGTGATGAAGGGCAACGCGCGCAAGGTGCGCCGCCTTGGCCGCGACGGCCAGGTGCTGGCCGGCTTCGCCGGTGCCGCTGCCGATGCCTTCACCCTGTTCGAGCTGTTCGAGGCCAAGCTGGAAAAGCACGGCCAGCTGCAGCGCGCCGCGGTCGAGCTGGCCAAGGATTGGCGCACCGAGCGCCGCCTGGGCAAGCTCGAAGCCCTGCTGGCAGTGGCTGACAAGGAAACCTCGCTGATCATCAGCGGCACCGGTGATGTGATCGAGCCGGAGGACGGCATCATCGCCATCGGCTCCGGTGGTTCGTACGCCCTTTCGGCTGCGCGGGCGCTGATGGCGCACACCGAGCTGGATGCACGCACCATCGCCAGTGAAGCGATCGGCATTGCCGGCGACATCTGCATCTACACCAACCGCAACGTGGTGGTCGAGGAGCTGTGAGGGTCGTGCCGGCTGCTGGCCGGCAACCTCATGTCCCCCGCACGCGTGCCTGGTTGCCGGCCAGCGGCCGGCACTACCGACAATGAATCCGTGAGCACAACCATGTCGAAGATCGAAGTTTCCTCCGCCACCATGACCCCGCGCGAGATCGTGCAGGAACTGGACAGGCACATCGTGGGCCAGCACGACGCCAAGCGCGCGGTGGCCATCGCCCTGCGCAACCGCTGGCGTCGCATGCAGCTGCCGGCGGAGCTGCGCAATGAAGTGATGCCGAAGAACATCCTGATGATCGGCCCGACCGGTGTCGGCAAGACCGAGATCGCGCGCCGCCTGGCCACGCTGGCCAACGCACCGTTCGTGAAGGTCGAAGCCACCCGCTTCACCGAAGTGGGCTACGTCGGCAAGGACGTCGAGCAGATCATCCGTGACCTGGCCGACACCGCGGTCAAGCTCTATCGCGAACAGGCCAAGGTGCGCGTGCGTACCCAGGCCGAAGAACGCGCCGAAGACCGCATCCTCGATGCGCTGCTGCCGCGTCGTAGCGGCGGCATCGGTTTCGATCCTGAAGTCGCCCGCAACGAACCGTCGGCGCAGGACAACGAGACCCGCATCAAGTTCCGCAAGATGCTGCGCAACGGTGAGCTGGACGAGCGTGAGATCGAGCTCGACCTGGCGGCCAATGTCAGCATGGACATCATGACCCCGCCGGGCATGGAGGAAATGGGCCAGCAGCTGAAGTCGATGTTCGCCAACCTCGGCGGCGGCGCGAAGGCGCACAAGCGCACGCTGACCATCAAGGCCGCGCGCCCGCTGCTGATCGAGGAAGAAGCGGGCAAGCTGGTCAACGAGGATGACATCCGTACCGCCGCAATCGAGGCGTGCGAGCAGCACGGCATCGTCTTCATCGATGAGATCGACAAGGTCGCCAAGCGTGGTGACAACGTGGGCGGTGGCGACGTGTCCCGCGAAGGCGTGCAACGCGACCTGCTGCCGCTGGTGGAAGGCTCCAATGTGTCCACCAAGTACGGCACGATCAAGACGGACCACATCCTGTTCATCGCGTCGGGCGCGTTCCACCTGGCCAAGCCCAGCGACCTGATTCCGGAGCTGCAGGGCCGTTTCCCGATCCGCGTGGAACTGGGTGCGCTGAGCAAGAATGACTTCGTGCGCATCCTGACCGAGCCGAAGGCCGCGCTGACCAAGCAGTACGAAGCGCTGCTGGCCACTGAAGGTGTCAAGGTCAGCTTCACCGCCGATGCCATCGACCGCCTGGCCGAAATCGCCTTCCAGGTGAACGAGCGCCAGGAGAACATCGGTGCCCGACGCCTGCATACAGTGCTGGAACGCCTGCTGGATTCGCTCAGCTACGAGGCACCGGACCGCGATGGCGAAACCCTGGCCATCGACAGCGCCTACGTCGATGCACACCTGGGTGAGCTGGTGCAGGACCCGGACCTGAGCCGCTACATCCTGTAACGCCCGATCCGGTCGGATCCCTCGCCACGGCGAGGGCCCTGACGCCATCCGCTGCAACAGAAAAGGCCGCCGAAAGGCGGCCTTTTGCGTTGGCGGTCAGCGCGATTGCCGCGTGCGGTAGGCCTGCAGTACCTGATCGATCACCGCACTGGTGCGGGCGGCGCTGATGCCGTCCGAGGGCGAGTGCCCGTTGCCGCGCAGTTCATCCACGAGAGAGGCAATCAACGGTTGCTGGATCGACGACGGGTTGGGAATGTCGAAGGCCTGCACACCGGCTCCGGTCTCCAGCACCACCGGAACATCCTCGAAGGTCGCAAAGCGCAGCTGGCCGCGGTCGCCGGTGATCTCGATCTCATCCTGGCGGCGGAACGCGCAGAAGCTCCATTGCGCGATGCCGTGCGCGCCCGCTCCAGTGCGGAAGCACATCGAAACGCTGTCCTCGGCGGCATAAGCGCCGGTCAACGAACTGGCCAGGCCGCGCACATCGCTCAGCGGCCCCAGTAGATGATCGAGCAGGTCCAGGGTGTGCGAGCCCAGATCGACGAACAGCCCGCCGCCGGAGATTGCGGGATTGGTCCGCCAGAAGTCCGGCGATGCGGCGTTCACCGAATGCGGCCGATGCAGGGTGGCGCGAACGCTGCGCGGTGTACCGATCGCGCCGCTGTCCAGCAGCTGCTTCACCTGCGCGAATCGGGGCAGGGCGCGGCGGTAGTAGGCGACGAACACGGGCACGCCACGGCGTGCACTGGCTTCCAGGATGCGCTCGCATTCGGCGAGGTCCAGGGCCATGGGTTTCTCGATATAGACCGGCTTGCCCGCCGCAATCGCCTGCAATGCGTACTGCATGTGCGTGGAGGGCGGTGTTGCAACGTACACCGCGTTCACGTCCGGATCGCCGATCAGCGCGTCGGCATCCGTGTACCAGCGTGGCACCGCGTGGCGCCGCGCATAGTCTTCGGCCAATGCGGCATTGCGGCGCATGACCGCCGCCACCCGTGAGCCGGGTGTGCTGGCCAGGGCGGGGCCGCTCTTCTTCTCGGTGACGCTGCCGCAGCCGATGAAGCCCCACACCACGTTGTCCAGGATCATGGGTCTGTCCTCACAGTGGGGCTGCGGTGGCGGCAGTGAACCCGCTCATGCCTCGGGCAGCGGCTCGGGCACGGTGCCGGGAACGAACACGCCGTCCTTTACGTAGGCGGCCAGGGTCATGTCCAGTGCGAGCATGCCATCGCGCTTGAGGTCCATCAGTTCCGGTTCGACCATCGCACCGTGCAGTACGCCCAGCACGGTGGCGTGCAGCATGCGTGCGGCGATCTTCGGGTCTGCACCCTCGCGCAGCTGGCCCAGGTCCTTTGCCCGGCGCAGGGCACGTTCCATCCGGTCCAGTCCATCGCGGAAACCGGCCTGCTGCAGTTCGGTCAGCACCCGGGTATCAGCCGACGCATCGCTGCGCAGCATGATCTCCATGGTCTTGCGCAAGCGCTCGTCCTCGGACAGTTCGATGAACGAGTGGATCATCACCGCGCGCAGGTCGTGCACCGGCGTGTTGCGCTGGTCGGTCGAGGTGCGCTCCAGCTCCTGCATGAAAGGCAGATGCACGCGCTCGACGATCGCGGCCAGCACCTCGCTCTTGTTCTTGAAGTGCCAGTAGACCGCACCGCGGGTATAGCCGGCGCGGGCACCGATCATCTCCAGCGTGGTACGGGCCACGCCGTGTTCATGGAAGCAGGCTTCGGCGGCGTCAAGGATGCCTTCCCGGGTTGCCTGGGTGTCCTCTTTGGTCTTGCGGGCCATGGATGGGTACGAGTGCGGGTGAAACGTGGCTGAATTGTACCGGTTTACAAACAAACAATCATGTATGTATATTTCGCTCCCATCATTCCCGTCGTGTGCGTGGCAGGCCGGTCCGGTTACCACTCCCCGCTGGTGAGCGTTGCCTGCTGGCGCTTTCGGCCTGTATCAGCGCGATTTGAGATTCCTTCCCCTAAGAGCCTTTCCGTCATGTTGCTGAGCCGAATCCGACCCTTTGCACTGTCGCTGGCGATCGCCGCGACCGTGGCTGCCTGCGGCGGCCAACCCCAGGCCCCCGAGCAGGGCCCGGGTGACGTCACTGTGGTCACGCTGAAGTCCGAGACCGTGGGCCTGACCCGCGAACTGCCGGGCCGTACCAACGCCTACCTGGTCGCCGAAGTGCGCCCGCAGGTCAATGGCATCGTTGCCAAGCGCCTGTTCACCGAAGGTGGCATGGTCAAGGCCGGCGAGCCGCTGTACCAGATCGAGGACGCCAGCTACCGCGCCCAGGCCAACAGTGCCCGCGCCCAGCTGGCCCGCGCCGAGGCCACCGCCAACGCCGCCCGGCTGAGCGCCAAGCGCATCACCGAGCTGGCCAAGGTCGATGCGGTCAGCCAGCAGGACCTGGAAAATGCCGTGGCCGCGCAGAAGCAGGCCGAGGCGGATGTCGGTGCCGCGAAGGCATCGCTGGACGCAGCCAACGTCACCCTGGGCTACGCCCGCATCACCGCGCCGATCAGCGGCCGCATCGGCAAGTCCAGCGTCACCCAGGGTGCGCTGGTCAGTGCCGGCCAGGCCAATGCACTGGCTACCGTGCAGCAGCTGGACCCGATCTATGTCGACCTGACCCAGTCTTCGGCCGAGCTGCTGCAGCTGCGCCGCGAACTGGCCGCCGGCCGCCTGCAGGACAACCAGACCCTGCCGGTCAGCATCCTGATGGAAGACGGCAGCACCTTCGAGCACAAGGGTACGCTGGAGTTCTCCGAAGTCAGCGTCGATCCGACCACCGGCAGCTTCGGCCTGCGCGTGAAGGTGGACAACCCGGACGGCCTGCTGATGCCGGGCATGTACGTGCGTGCGGTGATCGGCGGCGGCGTGCGCAGTGATGCAGTGCTGGTGCCGATGCAGGGCATCGCCCGCGATCCGAAGGGCGACACCACGGCGATGGTGGTCGGCAAGGACAACAAGGTCGAAGTGCGCCCGGTCAAGGTCAGTCGCACGGTCGGCGACAAGTGGCTGGTCGAGGACGGCCTGAAGGCCGGTGACAAGGTCATCGTCGAAGGCCTGCAGAAGATCGGCCCCGGCATGCCGGTCAAGGCCACCGAAAAGGGCGACGCACCGGCCAAGCCGGCGGCCGATGCCCAGCCTGCCGCCCCGGCCGGCGACGCGAAGTAAGCGGAGAACCCCATGGCACGCTTTTTCATCGATCGACCCATCTTCGCGTGGGTGATCGCCATCATCATCATGCTCGCCGGCGGCCTGGCCCTGTTCAAGCTGCCGGTCTCGATGTACCCCAACGTCGCACCGCCGGCGGTGGAAATCAGCGCCACTTACCCGGGTGCATCGGCCAAGGTGGTCGAAGACTCGGTGACGCAGATCATCGAGCAGAACATGAAGGGCCTTGATGGCCTGATCTACTTCTCCTCCAACAGCTCGTCCAACGGCCAAGCCACCATCACCCTGACCTTCGAGAGCGGCACCAACCCGGACATCGCCCAGGTGCAGGTGCAGAACAAGCTGCAGCTGGCCATGCCGCTGCTGCCGCAGGAAGTGCAGCGGCAGGGCATCAACGTGGCCAAGTCCAGCTCGGGCTTCCTGAACGTCATCGCGTTCGTGTCCGAGAACGGCAGCATGGACGCCAACGACATCGCCGACTACGTCGGTTCCAATGTCGTCGACCGCCTCAGCCGCGTGCCGGGCGTGGGCAACATCCAGGTATTCGGTGGCAAGTACGCCATGCGCATCTGGCTGGACCCGAACAAGCTGCATACCTATGGCCTGTCCGTCGCGGAAGTGACTGCGGCGATCAAGGCGCAGAATGCCCAGGTGGCGATCGGCCAGCTCGGCGGTGCGCCGTCGGTGAAGGGCCAGCAGCTCAACGCCACCATCAACGCGCAGTCGCGCCTGCAGACCCCGGAACAGTTCCGCAACATCATCGTGCGCGGCGCGCAGGACGGTGCCGAGCTGCGCCTGGGTGATGTCGCCCGCGTCGAACTGGGTGCCGAGTCCTACGACTTCGTCACCCGCTACAACGGCCAGCCGGCCAGCGGCCTGGCGGTCACACTGGCCACCGGCGCCAATGCGCTGGATACCGCTGCCGGCGTGGATGCTGCGCTGGACGACATGAAGAGCTTCTTCCCGGCCGGATTGAAGGCCGAGATCCCGTACGACACCACCCCCTTCGTGCGCGTGTCGATCAAGGGCGTGGTGCAGACCCTGCTCGAAGCGATCGTGCTGGTGTTCGTGGTGATGTACCTGTTCCTGCAGAACTTCCGCGCCACCCTGATCCCGACCATCGCCGTGCCGGTGGTGCTGCTGGGTACCTTCGGCGTGCTGGCGATGCTGGGCTTCTCGGTGAACATGCTGACCATGTTCGCGATGGTGCTGGCGATCGGCCTGCTGGTGGACGATGCCATCGTGGTGGTGGAGAACGTCGAGCGCATCATGTCCGAGGAAGGACTGTCGCCGCTTGAAGCGACCCGCAAGTCGATGGGCCAGATCACCGGTGCGCTGGTGGGTATCGGCCTGGTGCTGTCGGCGGTGTTCGTGCCGATGGCCTTCATGAGCGGATCCACCGGCGTGATCTACCGGCAGTTTTCGGCCACGATTGTCTCTGCAATGGCGTTGTCGGTACTGGTGGCGATCGTGCTGACGCCGGCACTGTGCGCGACCATGCTCAAGCCGTTGAAGAAGGGCGAGCATCATGTTGCCCACCGCGGCCTGGCCGGTCGCTTCTTCAACGGTTTCAACCGCGGCTTCGACCGCACCAGCGAAAGTTACCAGCGTGGTGTGCGCGGCATCATCCATCGTCCGTGGCGCTTCATGGGCATCGTGGCGGCACTGTTCGTGCTGATGGGCGTGCTGTTCGTGCGCCTGCCCAGCTCGTTCCTGCCCAACGAAGACCAGGGCGTGCTGATGGCGCTGGTGCAGGCCCCGGTCGGCGCCACCCAGGAGCGCACGCTGGAATCGATCGCGGCACTGGAAAACCACTTCCTGCAGAACGAGAAGGATGCGGTGGATTCGGTGTTCTCCGTGCAGGGCTTCAGCTTCGCCGGCATGGGCCAGAACGCCGGCATGGCGTTCGTCAAGCTGAAGGACTGGAGCGAGCGTGACGCCAACAATGGCGTGATGCCGATCACCGGTCGTGCGATGGCAGCCCTGGGCCAGATCAAGGATGCCTTCATCTTCGCCTTCCCGCCGCCGGCCATTCCGGAACTGGGTACCGCCTCGGGCTATACCTTCTTCCTGAAGGACAACAGCGGCCAGGGCCACGAGGCACTGGTGGCCGCACGCAACCAGCTGCTCGGCCTGGCCGCCGGCAGCAAGAAGCTGGCCAACGTGCGCCCGAACGGCCAGGAGGACACGCCGCAGTTCCGCATCGACATCGACGCGGCCAAGGCGACCTCGCTGGGGCTGTCGATCGACCAGATCAACGGCACGCTGGCCGCTGCGTGGGGCAGCTCGTACATCGACGACTTCGTCGATCGTGGCCGCGTCAAGCGCGTGTTCGTGCAGGCCGACCAGCCGTTCCGCATGGTCCCGGAGGACTTCGACCTCTGGTCCGTGAAGAACGACAAGGGCGAGATGGTGCCGTTCAGCGCGTTCGCCACCAAGCACTGGGATTACGGTTCGCCGCGCCTGGAGCGCTACAACGGTGTGTCGGCGATGGAGATCCAGGGCGAACCGGCCCCGGGTGTTGCCTCCGGCGATGCCATGGCCGAGATCGAGCAACTGGCCAAGCAGCTGCCTGCGGGCTTCGGCATCGAGTGGACGGCGATGTCCTACCAGGAACGCCAGGCGGGCTCGCAGACGCCGTTGCTGTACACGCTGTCGCTGATGATCGTGTTCCTGTGCCTGGCCGCGATGTACGAAAGCTGGAGCGTGCCGACGGCGGTGCTGCTGGCGGCCCCGCTGGGTATCCTCGGCGCAGTGCTGGCCAATACCTTCAAGGGCCTGGAGCGCGACATCTATTTCCAGGTGGCGATGCTGACCACGGTAGGCCTGACCAGCAAGAACGCGATCCTGATCGTCGAGTTCGCCAAGGAAAACCTGGAGAAGGGCGCGGGCCTGATCGAGGCGATCATGCATGCGGTGCGCGACCGCCTGCGCCCGATCGTGATGACCTCGCTGGCCTTCGGCATGGGCGTGGTACCGCTGGCGATCTCCACCGGTGCCGGCTCCGGCGCCAAGCAGGCGATCGGCACCGGCGTGCTCGGCGGCATGATCGTCGGCACCGTGCTCGGCGTGTTCTTCGTACCGCTGTTCTTCGTAGTGGTGCAGCGCGTGTTCAAGCGCAAATCCACGACGTGATCGAAACGGTAGTGCCGGCCGCTGGCCGGCACTACCTCCTGCCATCCGGCAGTACCGATGGAAGTCATTCCCATGAAAAGTGCATCCCTGTTCCTTTCCATTGCCGCCGCGCTCGCGCTGCCCGGCTGCTCCACTCTGGTGCCGAAGAACACCGCCGTCGCTCCGGCAATTCCGGCGCAGTGGCCGGCCGAGGCTGTACAGGGCCAGGCGGCCGATGTCGCCGCCGTAGGCTGGCGCGACTTCTTCACCGATGCGCGCCTGCAGCAGGTGATCGAGCAGTCGCTGCAGAACAACCGCGACCTGCGCGTGGCCGTGCTCAACGTTGAACGCGCGCGCGGCCAGTACCGCGTACAGCGCGCCGACCGCGTGCCCGGTGTGGCCGTCACCGGCCAGATGCAGCGCCAAGGCACCGACGCCGGCGTCACCGAGCAGTTCACCGCCGGTGTCGGCGTGGCCGAGTTCGAGCTGGACCTGTTCGGCCGCGTGCGCAACCTCAGCGAAGCGGCACTGCAGCAGTACTTTGCCGTAGCTGCCAATCGTCGCAACGCGCAGCTGAGCCTGGTGGCCGAGACAGCGACGGCGTGGCTGACCTACGGTGCCGATGCCCAGCGTCTGAAGATCGCCGATGCCACGCTGAAGACCTACGAGGATTCGTTGCGCCTGGCCGAGGCCCGCCACGAGCGTGGTGGTAGCTCGGCGCTGGAGCTGACCCAGACCCGCACGCTGGTGGAAACCGCGCGTACCGACGCCGCGCGCCTGCGTGGCCAGCTGGCCCAGGACCGCAACGCGCTGGCCCTGCTGGCCGGTGGCCAGTTGGATCCGGCGCTGCTGCCGGACGGCATCGAACCGCAGTTGCTGGCACTGGCGCCTCCGCCGGCCGGCCTGCCCAGCGATGTGCTGCTGCAGCGCCCGGACATCATGGCCGCCGAACACCAGCTGCTGGCCGCCAATGCCAACATCGGCGCGGCACGTGCCGCGTTCTTCCCGAGCATCTCGCTGACCGGCAGCATTGGCAGTGGCTCCAGCGAATTGTCCAGCCTGTTCGACAGCGGCACCCGCGTATGGAGTTTCCTGCCGAAGATCACCCTGCCGATCTTCCAGGGCGGCAAGCTGCGCGCCAACCTGGCCGTCGCCAACGCTGATCGTGATATCGCACTGGCGCAGTACGAGAAGTCGATCCAGGTGGGCTTCCGCGAAACCGCCGATGCGCTGGCGTTGAATGTCAGCCTGGATGAACAGGTGAGTTCACAGCAGCGCCTGGTGGAAGCGGCCGAACAGGCCAACCGCCTGTCGCAGGCACGTTACGACGCCGGCCTGGACAGCTTCGTGACCCTGCTGGACGCACGACGTACTGCCTACAACGCGCAGCAGACCCAGTTGCAGGCGCAGTTGGCCCAGCAGGCCAACCGCATCACCCTGTACAAGGTGCTGGGCGGCGGCTGGCACGAGCGCGGATGAAAGAAAGCCGGCCGGCGGCCGGCTCTACCTGGATGATCGATGGTAGTGCCGGCCGCTGGCCGGCATTGTCATTCCGGGGCCTGCTACACCGCTTCATCGTCGCGCCGCGCCGCATGGCAGGCGCGAACGCGCGCCAACGCATCGCCTGCTTCGCGGGCCATCTGCTCGTACTCGGCACGGATCTCTTCCAGGCGCGCTTCGTCCAGTTCTTCCAGATCCAGCAGTTCGTTGTTGGCTTCGGCCGTCGCCCGGATCAGCTCGTCCAGCTTGATCTGCATCGCGGCGGTGTCCGCGTTCTGCGTGTGCTGGATCAGGAACACCATCAGGAAGGTGATGATGGTGGTGCCGGTGTTGATCACCAGCTGCCAGGTGTCGTTGAAACCGAACACCGGACCACTGATGCCCCAGATCACCACGATCCCTACCGCGGTCAGGAAGGTCCACGGTGAGCCGGTGGCTGTCGCGGCCTTCTTGGCGATCGTATTGAACAGGTTGCGCGCTTTCATCGTCGTCGTGTTCCCACTCAGGTGACGAGGATGATCGGCAGTGACCCGTGCAGGCGCCGTGCAGCGCCGGTCAGGCGCGCATGCGCTGCAGTCGTGGCGCCTGCAGGCTGCGCACCGGGCTGCTCTGGTAGACGTGCTGCCAGCAACGGTCGACGAACTCACGGGCCTGGGCTTCGCTCAGCCGCGGCATGATCTGCAGGGCGTACTGGGTCTGGAACATCTCATCACGTTCGGCCTCGCTGGCGCGCGGCTGGGTGATCAGCGAATCACAGGCGAACTTGATCCACGGCACGTACGAGCCGAACGAGTTGTGCGGAAGTGCGCCTTCGGCATGTTGGCGGCGCCAGTGGTCAAGCTCGGCGTCTACATTGATGACCGGAGGAATGGTGGGGACTTCAGCGTGCATGACAATCCAGTTCGGTTGAGTGGAAAGGGAGTGGGGGTTCATCGGAGTGTGGCGTATATGGCGGTGCATGCCGCGTCAGCGGAATGTGGAGCCTGCGTTGGCATGGCCGATCAACTGCGCGTGTTCGACCGCACCGAGGTCTTCGGCCAGAGTGGCCATCGCATTGCACAGGCGTTCGTGGTCGAGCGGGTGGCGGCGGACCAGCTCCAGTTGCATGTGCTGATAGGCAGTCCAGAACAGCGCGCCGCGCCGGTGCAGTGCATATTGCTGCTGCAAGCGTTCGCGGATCGGATCGAGGATCGGGTCTGTCGTAGGGCGTACGGCGTGCGCGCACATGGCTGGCTCCGCCGGGGAAAGGGTGCCCCGGTGACCCCACCGTAGGCGTGTCAGCCGCGTGGGGTGTTACCGCAGCGTGTGCGCGTGACCTGGCTGACTGTGCACGGGGTCACGCCGTTGCCCGCAAAGGCCGCTGGCACAAGGGCGCACCGGCGCTGAAGCGTTCATTAAATGTGTTGCAGAGACGAGTGCGTGTGGCTCATTCGCCGATGTCCTCGTTCCAGATGTCGGGATGACGGCTGATGAAATCGCCCAGCAGGTCCACGCATTCCTGATTGTCGAGGTCGATCACGTTGACGCCGTTTTCGCGCAGCCAGTCGATGCCGCCCTGGAACGTGCGCGATTCGCCCACCACCACGGTGCCGATGTTGAACTGGCGCACCAGGCCCGAGCAGTACCAGCACGGCGCCAGGGTGGTGACCATGATGGTGTCCTGGTAGCGGCGCTGGCGGCCGGCCTTGCGGAAGGCGTCGGTTTCGCCGTGCACCGATGGGTCGCCTTCCTGCACGCGGCGGTTGTGGCCGCAGCCGAGCAGGCGGCCGTCGTTGTGGTACAGCGCCGCGCCGATCGGCACGCCGCCCTCGGCCAGGCCCTGGCGGGCTTCGGCGATGGCGGTCTGCAGCAGGGCCTGGTAGTCGGGCGTGGTGATCATGCGGGGGCTCCGGTCAGTCGTGGCCCGCCATGATACGGGCAGGGGGTGCCGCTGGCCCCCGGCGGTGCGATAATCGGGGCCATGAGCGAATCCCCCTATAAAGCCGGTACCACCCATTTCGGGTTCCGCGACGTCGCCGCCAAGGACAAGCAGAAGCTGGTCGGCCAGGTGTTCACCTCGGTCGCGCGCAACTACGACCTGATGAACGACCTGATGAGCCTGGGCGTGCACCGGGCGTGGAAGCGCTACTACGTGGCGACCGCGCAGGTGAAGCCGGGCGACCGCGTGCTCGATCTGGCCGGCGGCACCGGCGACATCGCCGCCCTGCTGAAGGAACGCGTCGGCGCCGAGGGCTCGGTGGTGCTGGGCGACATCAACGCCGGCATGCTGTCGGTCGGCCGCGACCGCCTGACCAACCGCGGCCTGGTGCTTGGCCTGGACTACGTGCAGTGCAACGCCGAAGCCCTGCCGTTCCCGGACAACAGCTTCGACCTGGTCACCATTGCCTTCGGCCTGCGCAACGTGACCGACAAGGACGCCGGCCTGCGCGAGATGTACCGCGTGCTGAAGGTGGGCGGCCAGGCCCGCGTGCTGGAGTTCTCCGAAGTCACTGCCGACTGGTTCAAGCCGATTTACGACTTCCACTCGTTCAAGATCCTGCCCAGGCTGGGCAAGTTGTTCGCCAACGATTCGGACAGCTACCAGTACCTGGCCGAGAGCATCCGCAAGCATCCGCCGCAGGACGAACTGAAGGCGATGATGGGGCAGGCCGGCTTCGAGCGCTGCCACTACAAGAACCTGACCGGCGGCATCGTCTCGATCCACTCCGGCTACAAGCTGTAGGCCCGGTGTTCCGGTAGTGCCGGCCGCTGGCCGGCACCTGCGCGGGCAACCACCGGGCGACGGGGTTGCCGGCCAGCGGCCGGCACTACCGGCGCTGTGCCTGCCATTACCCCGCACCGCGCAACGCCTGCAGGGCCCGAGGGAGGTACCATTGGGGTTTGATCCCCGTAACGGTCCCGATTCATGCGTAATCCGCTGATGCTCCTTCCGCTGGCCGTGGCCCTGGCCGCCGGCTGCTCCCAGGAGGCGGCCGCGCCCGCCGCCGCCCCGACTGCCGCAAAGGCCCCTGCCGCCCCCGTGAACGCCGAGAACCGCAGCCACGACGAGAGCTCGTACGCCGAGCCGGACAAGGTCGTCATCAAGGACATCGCGCTGGATCTGAAGCTGGACTTCGACCAGAAGCAGATCGGCGGTACCGCCACCTACACCCTGGAATGGAAACAGAAGGACGCCAGGCAGCTGGTGCTCGACACCCGCGAGCTGACCGTGTCCAAGGTCGAGGCCGTTGCCGCCGACGGCGCGCGCAGCCCGCTGAAGTTCGAACTGGCCCCGGCCGACAAGGTGTTCGGCAGCAAGCTGACCATCGAGGCTGCGGAACAGCCGGCCAAGGTGGAAGTGACCTACCACACCGCACCGACCGCCTCGGGCCTGCAGTGGCTGGCGCCGTCGATGACCGAGGGCAAGAAGCTGCCCTTCATGTTCAGCCAGTCGCAGGCCATCCATGCCCGTTCCTGGGTGCCGCTGCAGGATACCCCGAGCGTGCGCTTCACCTACAGCGCGCACGTGGTCTCGCGCCCGGACGTGATGGTGCTGATGAGCGCCGACAACGATCCGAAGGCCGCGCGTGATGGTGACTACACCTTCAAGATGCCGCAGCCGATTCCGTCCTACCTGCTGGCCATCGCCGCCGGCGACCTGGTGTTCGAGCCGATCTCCGGCCGCTCCGGCGTCTGGGCCGAGCCGACCATGGTCAACAAGGCCGCCAAGGAATTCGAAGACACCGAGAAGATGATCGGTGCCGCCGAGAAGCTGTACGGCGAATACCGCTGGGGCCGCTACGACATGCTGGTGCTGCCGCCGTCGTTCCCATTCGGTGGAATGGAGAACCCGCGCCTGACCTTCGCCACCCCGACCGTGATCGTCGGCGACAAGTCGCTGGTCTCGCTGGTCGCCCACGAACTGGCGCACAGCTGGTCGGGCAACCTGGTGACCAACGCCAGCTGGAAGGATATCTGGCTCAATGAAGGCTTCACCACCTACGTCCAGGGCCGCATCACCGAAGCTCTGTACGGCAAGGAAATGGCCGAGATGGAGAAGCAGATCGACCAGACCGACCTGCTGGCCGAAGTGAAGGACATGAGCCCGGCCGACCAGGCGCTGGCGCTGCCGCCGCTGAACGAGCGTGATCCCGACGAAGCCCTCAGCCAGGTGGCCTACGTCAAGGGTTCGTGGTTCCTGGAGTTCTTGGAACAGCGCTTCGGCCGCGAGACCTTCGATCCGTTCCTGCGTGGCTGGTTCGATGACCATGCCTTCCAGAGCGCGAACACCGACCAGTTCGTCGATTACATGAAGAAGAACCTGCTGCCGAAGAATCCGTCGGCCGTGACCGAGGCCGAACTGAAGGCATGGCTGGACGAGCCGGGTATCCCGGCGTTCGCGGCCAAGGCGCAGTCGCGCAACTTCAGCAGCGTCGATACCGCGCGCATCGCCTTCGCCAGCGCCGGCACCGTGCCGAGCAGCCAGGTCATCGCCGACTGGAGCACGCAGGAATGGGTGCGCTTCATCGATGGCCTGGGCGCGACCCAGCCGCTGGACAAGCTGGCCACGCTGGACAAGGCCTTCCACTTCACCGGCACCCCGAATGGCGAGATCGCCATGCGCTGGTACCCGCTGGCAATCCGCAGCGGCTACGAGCAGGCCAATGAAGGCGCGGCGGCATTCATCGAGCGCGTCGGCCGTCGCAAGCTGATCCTGCCGATCTACGCTGAACTGGTGAAGACCCCGAAGGGGCTGGAGCTGGCCAAGCAGGCCTTCGAAAAAGCCAAGCCGGGCTACCACCCGATCACCACCGCCTCGGTCCAGGACATGCTGGCCAAGGCTGAAGCCAAGTAAGCAGAAGCGCCGGGCATCCCCCGGCGCTTTTTTTTGTAGAGTCGAGCCATGCTCGACTGGCTTTTCAACAGCAGTCGAGCATGGCTCGACTCTACAGAAAAGCGAAAACACCAAGGACCTCCGCCATGAAACGACTGATCCTGCTCACCGCCTGCACCCTGGCGCTGGCCGCCTGCAGCAACCCCGAGGAAGAACGCAAGGCGCAGGAAGCCGCCGCAGCCGCCGTGCAGGCGCAGAAGGAGGCCAAGGCCGAAGACGTGGCCAAGCAGTACGACATGGCCGTGGCCGCGCAGGACTGGGAACGCGCGCGCCTGCACGGCGCCTCGCTGCTGGACCAGTACAAGGACACCGCCGCCGCCGAGCGCATCGCCGCGGGCTTCGACGAGGTCAAGGCCAAGGGCGATGCCGCGCGCGACCTGCGGCGCATGCAGGCGCTGTGGCAGTACAACCAGATCCCGGTGGGCAGCAAGGGCAACCAGGTTTCGGCGCAGATCTACAGCAAGGAACGGGTGGACGTGGATGGCAGCGGCGCCAAGCCGGTGCAGCTGGTGTTCCGCGATCATCCGGAGTGGAAGCGGCATGCCTACCTGGTGCTGCAGGCCGGCGATTTCCGTTGCCCGCAGTGCACGGTGAAAGTGACCGTGGACGACGGCAAGCCGGTGTCGATGGCCGCGTGGCGCCCGAAGACCGATGAAGCCATCGCCCTGTTCATCACCGATCAGAAAGCGCTGTGGAAACTGGCGCGCAAGGGCAAGTCGATCAGCATCGAGTTCCCGGTCAAGGCCGGAGGCACCCGTACGGCGGTGTTCGAGACCGGCGGCGTCGACGCCAGCCGCATGCCGCAGTGGTGGCAGTGATGGTCGCGACGGGCAGCGCGGTGCACGCGTTGTCCGCGATCCGGCACTGGGTGTTCGACATGGACGGCACGCTGACTGTGGCCGTGCATGATTTCGCCGCGATCCGCCGCGCACTGGAGATCGCCGCCGAGGAAGACATCCTCGACCATATCGCGGCGTTGCCGGATGCACCGGCGCAGGCCAAGCGTGAGTGGTTGCTGGATCACGAGCGCGCGCTGGCCGAGGACGCGCTGCCGGCGCCGGGTGCGGTGAAGCTGCTGCGCGCGCTGGCGGCGGCTGGCTGCCGGCTGGGCATCCTGACCCGCAATGATCATGCGCTGGCGAAGCTGACGCTGGAGGCGATCGGGGTCGGGGCGTTGTTCGACGATGCCGACATCATTGGTCGCGATGAAGCGGTGCCCAAGCCCTCGCCGGAGGGCCTGCAGCAGCATCTGCGGCGATGGGGCATCGGGCCTGCGCAGGCGGTGATGGTGGGTGACCACGCCTACGACCTGGAGTGCGGCCGTGCGGCCGGCACGCATACCGTGCTGGTCAACCTGCCAGAGAACCCTTGGCCGGGCCGCGCCGACTGGCATTTCGCCGATTGCCGCGCGCTGCTGGCCGCCTGGCAGGCCGCATGACCGGCGCGCGCAAGCCGAGCATGGGCTCGGCTCTACAGAGAGCAGGCAACGTGTCGGTCGGAAGTTCCGGTAGTGCCGGCCGCTGGCCGGCAGTGTCGACCAAGGTCGACACCTACCCACAGCATTGCCAGTAGTGCATCGGGTGGAAAGCCCCCTTGTTGTTCAAGGGGGCGCGCTGAAGGCGCGGGGATAAGGTGGAATGCGCGAGCAATTTGGTTACGCGCCAAGCGCGTAGCCAAATTGCTGCTTGAACTGCTCGTTGAACTCATCGAAGGTGAAACGCTGGTTCTGCGTGCCCGGATGCTCGACCTTCAGTGCGCCCATCAGGTTGCCCATGCGGCCGATGGTCAGCCAGTCGTAGCCCTTCTGGATGCCGTAGATCAGGCCTGCGCGGAAGGCGTCGCCACAGCCGGTCGGGTCGACCACGCGGCGCTCGTGCGCCGGCGGGATGTCGTAGCTCTTTTCCGGAGTGTGGATGACCGCGCCCTTCGGGCCACGGGTGGTGATGTAGGCCTTGACCCGGCTGACGATCTCCTTCTCGTCCCAGCCGGTGCGCTCCTGCAGCAGGTTCGACTCGTAGTCGTTCACCACCACGTAGTCGGCCTGCTCGATGAAGGCGCGCAGTTCCGGGCCGTTGAACAGCGGCATGGCCTGGCCCGGGTCGAAGATGAACGGGATGCCGTCTTCGTGGAATTCCTGCGCGTTCTGGATCATGCCTTCGCGGCCGTCCGGGCCGACCAGGCCCAGGGTGACGCCCGGCACCCCACGCACGTGGTTCTCGTAGGAACGCATCATCGCGCCCGGGTGGAAGGCGGTGATCTGGTTGTTGTCGTGGTCGGTGGTGATGAATGCCTGCGGGGTGAACAGCTCATCGATCACGCGCACGCGCGACAGGTCGATGCCCAGGCCTTCGAAGTATTCGCGGTACGGGCCGAAGTCCGAGCCCACGGTGCCCATCGGGATCGGCTGGCCGCCCAGCAGGTGCAGGTTGTAGGCGATGTTGCCTGCGCAGCCGCCGAACTCGCGGCGCATGCGCGGCACCAGGAAGGACACGTTCAGGATGTGCACCTTGTCCGGCAGGATGTGATTCTTGAACTGGTCCGGGAACACCATGATGGTGTCGAAGGCAAGAGAACCACAGATCAGAGCGGACATCGATGTAAGCCTATGCGGTGAATTTTGGGGTGGGCCGGCCCGGTTCAGCGGGCAAGCAAACGGCGCCCTTGGGCGCCCGACGGCGCAAAGGTTACCCGCTGGTGCCGCTCAGGGCCAGAACCGGGTGAGACCCGATCAGGCCGAAAGCCTGTGAAGACGCGGGTTCAGCTAGTTTTTTCCTTGCTCGGCGGCAGGCGGGTTGCTAGGCTTGTCGGCCTCGATTTCTGCCCATTTTTTCGCCATCCCGCGGCGGGCACGACACCCCTCAGGACTCCTTCCTCAGATGTTCAAGAAACTCCGTGGCATGTTCTCCAACGACCTGTCCATCGACCTGGGCACGGCCAACACCCTCATCTACGTGCGCGGGCAGGGGATCGTGCTGAACGAGCCGTCGGTCGTGGCCGTGCGCCAGGACCGTGCCATCGGTGGCACCCGCTCGGTGGCAGCCGTCGGCGCCGAAGCCAAGCAGATGCTGGGCCGTACCCCGGGCCACATCACCACCATCCGCCCGATGAAGGACGGCGTCATCGCCGACTTCACCTATACCGAGGCGATGCTCAAGCACTTCATCAAGAAGGTGCACAAGTCGCGCGTGCTGCGCCCGAGCCCGCGCGTCCTGGTCTGCGTGCCGGCCGGCTCGACCCAGGTCGAGCGCCGCGCGATCAAGGAATCGGCCGAGGAAGCCGGTGCCCGTGACGTGTTCCTGATCGAAGAACCGATGGCCGCCGCGATCGGCGCCGGCATGCCGGTCACCGAAGCCCGTGGCTCGATGGTCATCGACATCGGCGGTGGCACCACCGAAGTGGCGGTCATCTCGCTCAACGGCATCGTCTATTCGGCCTCGGTCCGCATCGGCGGCGACCGCTTCGACGAGTCCATCACCAACTACGTGCGCCGCAACCACGGCATGCTGATCGGTGAAGCCACCGCCGAGCGCATCAAGGTCGAGCTGGGCTGCGCCTACCCGCAGGCGGAAGTGATCGAGATGGAAATCTCCGGCCGCAACCTCGCCGAGGGCGTGCCGAAGATGATCAAGATCAGCTCCAACGAAGTGCTCGAGGCCCTGCACGAACCGCTGTCGGGCATCGTCAGCGCGGTCAAGCTGGCGCTGGAGCAGACCCCCCCGGAACTGTGCGCCGACGTCGCCGAGCGCGGCATCGTGCTGACCGGTGGTGGCGCCCTGCTGCGCGACCTGGACCGCCTGATCTCCGAGGAGACCGGCCTGCACGTGCAGGTGGCCGACGACCCGCTGACCTGCGTGGCGCGCGGTGGCGGTCGTGCGCTGGAGCTGGTGGACATGCACGGCAACGAGTTCTTTGCGCCGGAATAAGCCGTCCCGGCCGTTCCTGCCCGCCGCGCCCTTCCGGGGTGCGGCCCGCCGTGATGGCGGGCCGGCACCGGCGGGGCGCCCGCGTGTTTCCCTTCCGCCTTCTGCCAGTTGAATCGTTGCCGTGCCGCCCTACGCCGGTCCTCCCGTCGCCTCCCGATCCGGTGATGCCGCCAGCCCCCTGCGGTTGCTGGCCTATCTCGCGTTGGCCATCACCCTGATCGTGCTCGATGACCAGGCTGGCTGGCTGGCACGCCTGCGCGAGCAGGCCAACAGCCTGGTACAGCCGGTGTGGGCACTGGCTGGCCTGCCCGGCAAGCTCGGCAACCAGGTCAAGGATTCCGCCGCCAGCCATACCCAGCTGGTCACCGAAAACCGTGAACTGCGCAACCAGCTGCTGCTGGCCAACGCGCGCCTGACTCGCCTGCAGACCGCCGCGCTGGACAACGCCCAGCTGCGCGAACTGCTGAACGTGGCCGAGCGCAGTGGCCTGGACGTGCAGCTGGCGCCGATCCTGGACATCGACCTGGACCCGGTGAAGCAGCGCCTGGTGCTCGACGCAGGCAGCCGCGAGGGCGTGCACGTCGGCCAGGCGGTGATCGACGCCGGCGGCTTGATGGGGCAGGTGATCAGCGTCACCGGTGGCACCTCCACCGTGCTGCTGCTGACCGATCCCGACCACGCGGTGCCGGTCACCGTGGCCCGCAACGGCGTGCGCCTGATCGTCTATGGCCGCGGCGACACGCTGGAACTGCGCGACATCCCGCTCAGCGCCGGCGTGGAAGTGGGCGATGAGATCGTCACCTCCGGCCTCGGCGGGCGCTTCCCGGCCGGCTTCCCGGTCGGCACCATCACCGGCCTGCGCCCGGACGACACCCACGCCTTCCTGGTCGGCGAACTGAAGCCGGCGGCCCAGCTCGACCGCGGCCGCGACGTGCTGCTGCTGCGCCCGGGCGCGGCGATCCGCATTCCGCCGGAGCTGCGCCTGCAGCTGGAAGAAACCGCCCCGGGGGGCCCGGCCACCGGCGCCAGCGTGTCTGCGGGAGCCGCGCCAGCGGCAACGACGCCAGCTCCGGTCAGCTCCCCGGTAGCGCCGGTCGCTGGCCGGCAACAGCCCTCGTCGCAGACGAGGACTGTTGCCCCCGCATCCTCCCTTAACCCCGCGCCTCAACAAGAGGGGGGCTCTCCCCCAGCTGGATCCACGGTAGTGCCGGCCGCTGGTCGGCAACCGACCACGCCGGAGGCCCAGCGATGAGCCGCCTGCGCGACAACCCGTGGGTGCTGCCGGCCAGCCTGGTGGTGGCGCTGCTGCTGGGCCTGCTGCCGCTGCCGGCGCTGCTGCAGCCGCTGCGCCCGTACTGGCTGGCGCTGGTGCTGGCGTACTGGGTGATCGAAGCTCCTGAGCGCGTCGGCCTGGGCATCGCCTTTGCCAGCGGCGTGGTGGCCGACCTGCTGTACGGCGGCGTGCTGGGCGAACAGGCACTGCGGCTGGTAATGCTGGCCTTCATCCTGCAGCGCTTCCGTGCCCGCATCCGCTTCTTCCCGATGTCCCAGCAGATGCTGGCCATCGGCGGCCTGCTGTTCAACGATCGCATCGTCAGCGCGCTGGTCCACATCGTGGTGGATGAGCCGACCCTGCCCTGGTCGTACTGGTGGGCGCCTCTGCTGGGCATGGGCCTGTGGCCGCTGGTGTTCGTGCTGCTGGACGCGGTGCGCTTCGGCAAGCGCGGGCGCTGAGCCATGATCCCGCGCCGCCAGGTCAAGAACCCGCACGCCGAAGCCGAACAGTTCCGCCGCCGTGCGGCGCTGGGTTTCCTGGGCGTGCTGGTCTGCCTGCTGGGCCTGGGCGGCTGGTACTTCAAGCTGCAGGTGCTGGACCACGACGTGTACGCCACGCGCTCGGAAGCCAACCGCATCAAGCCGCGGCCGGTGGTGCCAGGGCGCGGCATGATCTACGACCGCAACGGTCGCCTGCTGGCCGAAAACGTGCCGGCCTTCCGCCTGGACGTCACTCCGGACAAGGTCAAGGACATGGATGCCACCCTGGAAGGGCTGGCGAAGATCATCAGCATCAGCCCGGAAGAGCTGGAAGCATTCAACAGGTCGCGCAAGGCGCGCCGCAAGTTCCTGCCGGTCACGCTGAAGCTGCGCATGAGCGACGAGGAGATGGCGCGCTTTGCCGTCGACCGCTGGCGTTTCCCTGGGGTCGAGCTGGAACCCTACCTGACCCGGCGCTATCCCTATGGCGATCTGTTCGCGCACATCATCGGCTACGTCGGCCGCGTTGATGACAAGGATCTGGAGATCCTCGGCGAAGGCAATGCCGCGCTGACCCACATCGGCAAGTCCGGCCTGGAACGCTATTACGAGCAGCAGCTGCGCGGCAAGGTCGGCTACGAGCAGGTCGAGACCAACGTGCAGGGTCGCGCGATCCGCACCATCGGCCGCGTCGCCGCGCAGTCCGGTGCCGACCTGCGGCTGTCGATCGACGCCGACCTGCAGCGCGCGATGGTGGCCGCGTTCGGCGACCAGGAGGGTTCGGCGGTGGCGATGGATCCGCGCACTGGCGAAGTGCTGGCGATGGTCAGCCTGCCGTCCTACGACCCCAACCTGTTCGTCAACGGCATTTCCCATGCCGACTTCAAGGCCTTGAACGAAAACCCGTCGCGGCCACAGTTCAACCGCCTGGTGCTCGGTGGCGTCGCTCCCGGTTCCACGCTGAAGCCGCTGATCGGCCTGGCGGGACTGGACTCCGGCGTGCGCCGCCCGGAAGACAAGGTGCTCTCCACCGGCATGTTCTACCTGCCGGGCACCTCGCGCGGCTGGGGTGACGCCCACCGTGGCGGCCACGGCTGGACTGATCTGCGCAAGTCCATCGCCGAGTCGGTCAACACCTATTACTACAAGCTGGCGCTGGACCTGGGCATCGAGCGCTTCGACCATTACATGGAGTACTACGGCTTCGGCCAGCCGACCGGCATCGACCTCACCGGCGAGATCGGCGGCATCCTGCCGTCGCCCGCCTACAAGCGGAAGAGCCGCAAGGAAGCCTGGTATCCCGGCGATACGGTCAACATCAGCATCGGCCAGGGTGACTGGAAGGTCACCCCGCTGCAGCTGGCGCGCGGCGTCAGCGGCCTGGCCGACGGCCAGCTGCGCACCCCGCACCTGGTGATCCAGCAGCGCGAAGGCTTCGACAGCGACTGGACGGCGATGCCGCCCGGCGAGAGCAAGCCGGTCAGCCCCAATCCCAACAACGTGCAGGCCGTGCGCGAGGGCATGATGGCAACCATGCGGCCCGGCGGCAGCGGCTGGCGCGTGGCCGTCGGTGCGCCGTACGTGATGGCCGGCAAGACCGGTACCGCACAGGTCATCAGCCGCAAGGGCACCGCCGCCGTGAATCCGAAGAGCCTGCCGATGCATCTGCGTCACCGCGCACTGTTCGTCGGCTTTGCGCCGGCGGACAGCCCGGTCATCGCAATTGCGGTGGCAGTGGAAGGTGGTGGCTATGGTGGTTCGGCCGCGGCACCGATCGCACGCAAGGTGTTCGACGCTTACCTGTTGGGCAAGATGCCCGAAGGCATGCAGCCGCTGGACAGCGAGCGCGGCACCACCGCCATCGGCGCCACCGCGTTCGACAACGAAGACGCGGGCGCGCGCCAGGCCGGTGACCTCGCCGCTGCACAGGTGGGAGAGCATCCGGTGCTGATTGGTGCACCCGCACCCGAGCCGGCGCCTGCGCCGCAGCCGGGTGCGCCGGCCGCCGCGCTGCCAGCCACGCCGCGCCCGGCCCCTGCGGAGCCTGCACGATGAGAGTGTTCCTGCGCTGGGCCGGCGACATGCTGCGCCGCTTTTTCAGCACGCTGGACTGGGTGCTGTGCCTGGCCCTGGGCGCGCTGATGGTGATTGGCCTGGCGACCCTGAAGAGCGCTGGTGGCGACAGCCTGGTGATGGCGCAGGGCGCGCGTTTCGCGGTGGGCATGGCCGCACTGTGGGGCATCTCGCGGGTGCCGATCCTGCGCATCCGCTCGGCCACGCCGATGATCTACGCGATCTCGATGATCCCGCTGCTGGCGGTGTTCGTGCTGGGCACCGGTAAATATGGCCGGCAGTGGCTGGACCTGAAATTCTTCTACCTGCAGCCGGCCGAGCTGCTGAAGGTGAGCCTGCCGATGATGGTGGCGTGGTACCTGCACAAGATGCCGCTGCCGCCGCGCTTCAGTACCGTGCTCGTGGCCTTGATCATCATCGGCGTACCCACCGGCCTGGTGATGCTGCAGCCGGACTTCGGTACTGGCGTGCTGATCGCCGCCAGCGGCGTGTTCGTGCTGCTGCTGGCGGGCCTGCCGTGGTGGTGGGTTGGGCTGGGCGTGGGCGGTGTGGCTGCGGTCGCGCCGGTGGCCTGGTTCTGGTTGCTGCGGCCGTACCAGAAGGACCGCATCATGATGTTCCTGGACCCGGAGATGGACGCGCTTGGCGCCGGCTGGAACATCATCCAGTCGAAGATCGCCATCGGTTCCGGCGGCTTCGATGGCAAGGGCTGGGGCGAAGGCTCGCAGTCGCACCTGAACTTCATTCCCGAGCAGACCACCGACTTCGCGTTCTCGGTGCTGAGCGAGGAATTCGGCTGGATCGGCGTGGCCACCGTGCTGGCGCTGTACCTGGTGGTGATCGGGCGTTGCCTGTGGATCGCCAGCCAGTCACGCGATTCCTATTCGCGCCTGCTGGCGGGTGCCACCGGCCTGGCGTTCTTCGTCTACGTGCTGGTGAATGGCGGGATGATTTCCGGCCTGCTGCCGGTGGTAGGCGTGCCGATGCCGCTGATCAGCTACGGTGGTACTTCGGCGGTGTCGCTGCTGGCCGGTTTCGGGCTGGTGATGGCGGTGCGCAGCCACAATCCAGTGCACGGCGGCTACGGTTGAGTCCGGCGTCGGGGTCAGATCCCTTTTTCCACAGGAAAAAGGGATCTGACCCCGCAGCTCGGCTACGGAGAGCAGGAGCACCCTGACAGCTTCACGCAAGCCCCCGTTGCTACCGTGCCCGCGTGAAATGGAAACGACTGCCTGGCGGCTGCCGTGAGGCGCTGCGCACGATCGATCTGCCGTTGCTGGGCGCGTTGTTGATCCTGATGGGCGCCGGCCTGGCGGTGCTGCACAGCGTGTCCGGCCCGGTGGCCGGGCAGGCGGCACGCTTTGCCGGTGGCCTGTTGGCGATGTGGCTGCTGTCGCGTGTTTCGCTGCTGCGATTGCGTGCGTGGACCCCTGCGATCTACGCGCTGTCGATGCTGCCGCTGATGGCGGTGTACGTCATCGGCACCGGCAAGTACGGGCAGCGCTGGCTGAACCTCGGCGTGTTCTACCTGCAGCCGTCCGAGCTGCTCAAGCTCAGCCTGCCGCTGATGATGGCGTGGTACCTGCATCGGCAACCACTGCCGCCCTCGCCGCGCACGGTATTGACCGCCGCGCTGCTGATCGGCGTGCCGGCGGTGTTGATCCTCATGCAGCCCAACCTCGGCACCGCCACGTTGGTCACTGCCAGTGGCGTGTTCGCGTTGTTGCTGGCTGGCTTGCACTGGGGCTGGTTGGCGACCGGGGCGGCAGGGCTGGCAGTGGCTGCACCCCTGGCGTGGTTCGGCTTGCTGCGGCAATACCAGAAGGATCGTGTGCTGACCTTCCTCGACCCGGCGGCCGACCCGCTTGGTACCGGCTGGAACATCCTGCAATCGCGCATCGCGATCGGTTCCGGGGGCTGGCAAGGACGTGGCTGGGGGCAGGGCACACAGGCCACGCTCGATTTCCTGCCCGAGTACACCACCGACTTTGCGTTCTCGGTGCTGGCCGAAGAGTTTGGCTGGATCGGCGTGGCGACGCTGTTCGCGCTGTACCTGTTCGTGGTGGGGCGTTGCCTGTGGATTGCGGTGCACGCGCGCGACACGCACGCGCGATTGCTGGCCGGTAGCCTGGGGCTGGCGTTCTTCGTCTACGTGCTGGTGAACGGCGGAATGATTTCCGGCCTGCTGCCGGTGGTGGGCATTCCGATGCCGCTGATCAGTTATGGCGGGACCTCGGCGGTTTCGCTGTTGGCCGGCATCGGGCTGGTGATGGCGGTACGCGGGCATCGGCCCGTGCACGGGGGATAGCGTTTCCAGCCAACGGCGCAGCCCCCTCGTGGGTGGTGTCTGGGGGGGCGCGGAAAGCAGAAGCGGCGGGTGGGCCGGTCGGGTTGGGTACGCGGGGGACGCCGTGAATCCGTCCCTGGAGGCTTGGCAGCCGCATCCATGCGGCTGACACCCCCGCGTACCCAACCCGACCGCCCTCTGACAGATTTTGGCGGTCTGCCACCCACGGAGAAGCAAGAGAAAATCAAAAGCGGGTCACGGCGCTGCGCTTGCTCGTGAGCCGAGCATGGCTCGGCTCCGCACAAGGCAATGAAGCGACCCGCCAAACCGCTTTTGCTTTTGATCTTCTCTTTTCTTCTCCGTGGGTGAACGCGCCCGAAAACTGTCAGCGGCCGGGTGGGTGGGCAGTGCGGGGTGTCCGCGGCATGGATGCCGCGGCCAAGCCCCCATGGATGGGTTCACGGCGTCCCCGCACTGCCCACCCACCCGGTCAGCTCTCAGCAATCCGGCTTTCTGCGACCACCCAGACACCACCCACGAGGGGCTGCGCCGTTGGCCGGAGACTTCCTGGCGCTGCGCAATGCCCGTTGTGGAAGCGTTCTCACAACAATGCGACGCAACACGCTCTCCGACCAAAGTCCGCGAAAAACGTTATCTGGTTCACATTTTTACACTGCGTTGATCTTGATCAATGGACTTGTCGTAATCGGCCTGCACAATGGCGGCCCGTTCGGCACGGCGCGCCGTCAATCGATGCAGCGCGAGGGGGCGTCGGGCGGGAGCAGTACTGATCCAACGGGTACAGGGAGCGCGGGGAACTGCCACTGGGGAGCGGCAGCCGCGCAGGTACCGACCGGATCCGGTCGCCGGTTGCGTCTGCGGGGATGGGGACGCAACCGGCCACCTCTATCTGAATGGGGAAGCTCGATCACGACGTCTTCACATTTCCCGCTGAACGCGGGCAAATCGTTGTGATTCATGGTGTTAGGGGTTTTAATTCATCCATGACCTGCTAACCTGCGACGATGATTCGACGCACTCTGGCCTGCATGCTCACCCTCGGCCTGGTCGCCTGCGCGACCCAGCCGAAGTCCCCACCGTCTTCGCCCCAGGCCAGCAGTACGCCGCGCCAGCCCGCCACCAAGGCCCACGGCCCGGCCGAAGCCGCTCCCGAAGCGGCCGCTGCTACAGCGCCGCCGGTCGATCTCACTCCGGTGCCGTTCGAGGTCGCACGGGCCCGCTTTGTTGCCGATACGGCCAAGCGCTATGGGCTGAAGCCGGAGCAGATCAGCAGCGTGCTCGATCAGGCGCAGGTGCGCCAGCCGATCATCGCCGCCATGTCGCGCCCGGCCGAACGGGTCAAACCGTGGAACGAATACCGGCCGATGTTCATCAGCAAGGCACGCATTGATGGCGGCCGCGCGTTCCTGGCCCAGCATCGTGCCGAACTGGATCGCGTGCAGCAGCGCACCGGCGTGCCGGCCGAAGTGATCGTGGCGATCATCGGCGTGGAGACCAGTTACGGGAAAAATGCCGGCAATCACCGCGTGCTCGATGCGCTGTACACGCTGGCGTTCTACTACCCGCGCAGTGGCGACCCGGCCAAGCTGGAACGCGAAGTGCGCCGCGAGCTGTTCTTCCGCGATGAGCTGGCCAAGCTGTTCGAGCTGGGCCGTGAGGAAAAGCTGGACATCACCACGCTCAAGGGCAGCTATGCCGGTGCGATGGGCATGGGCCAGTTCATGCCGTCCAGCTATCTCGATTACGCCGTGGACGGTAATGGCGATGGCCGTCGCGACCTGTTCACCAGCTACGACGATGTGTTCTCGTCCATCGCCAATTATTTCGTGAAGAAGGGCGGCTGGGTCCGTGGTGGCCAGGTGGCCGTACCGGCCACGCTGGCGCCGGGTCGCGAGGAGTTCAACCCGACCGAATGGATGCCGACCTGGTCGCTGGCCGACCTGGCGCAGCGCGGCTACCAGCCCAGCGCTGCGGTGCAGCCGGGCGCCACCGCAACGCCGATCACGCTTGAGGGCAGCACCGGCAAGCAGTACTGGCTGGGCTTCCAGAATTACTACGCGATCACCCGCTACAACCTCTCGAAGATGTACGCGATGGCCGTGTTCCAGTTGTCGCAGGCCATCGCCGGACAGGAGCTGCCCCCGGCATGAACATCAGATGGCTGGTCCCGAGCTTGATCGTCCTCGCGCTGGCTGCCTGCAGCAGTGCGCCGAAGAAGCCGGCCACGACCGGCCACGGTGGCAAGCCCAGCGGCACGGTGGTGCAGGGTCGCGGCTCGCGCCCGGCGCATTGCCCGGAGGGCTCGCCCTATGCTGCGGCCAAGGAAGACCCGAACACGCGCGGCAACTACACCGCCGGGGGGCTGTACAAGCCAGGCGTGCGTGACAGCACCCCGGACTACATTCCCAACGTCGCCTGCATTCCCGAGCCGGAAGTGACCGCCGAAGAGCGTTCGGCCATCGGCAACAAGTCGCCGTACGTGGTGCTGGGCAAGTCGTACAAGGTGCTCGACGACACCCGCAACTATGTCGAGCGCGGTACGGCCTCGTACTACGGCGCCAAGTTCCACGGCCGCCTGACCTCCAACCGCGAGGTCTACGACATGTACCAGTTCACCGCCGCGCACAAGACGCTGCCGCTGCCCAGCTTCGCCCGCGTCACCAACCTGGACAACGGCGAGTCGGTGATCGTGCGCGTCAACGACCGTGGCCCGTTCCATGATGGCCGCGTGGTCGACCTCAGTTATGCCGCCGCGGTGCGGCTGGGCATCACCCAGCGCGGTACCGGCAACGTGGAAGTGCGTGCGCTGCAACCGGGCGAGAGCAACCTGCTGGCCCAAAAGCCGTCGCGCCGCGAGCGCCGTGCCGCCGAAACGGCTGTCGCGGCGGCCAGTACGCGCCTGGTAACGGCTGCGCGTGCCACCGCCGACAGCGACATTGATCGCCTGGTCAAGCGCCTGCCGGCCGACGCCATGCCTGCGCGTGGCCAGCCGGCCACCACCCAGGGCGTGGCCAGCGCCGTGCCGGACGTGGCGGTCAGCAGCCTGCCGCCGAGCGTACCGCCGGCGCGCAGCGCCCCTGTGGCACCGGTTGCCGTCGCCAGCGCCGCGCCGCGCGCGGTCACGCCGGCGCCGGCGCGTACAACGCCGGCCACACCGACCGCCCCCAGCCTGTCGCAGCAGGTAGTGGGCGCGGTGATGGTGCAGGTCGCCAGCTTCTCCAGCCGCGACAATGCCAACCGCGCAATGGGCCAGCTCAACGCCGCCGGCATCGTCGGCGCGACCATCAGCGACATCGCCGCCGGTGGCCGCACCCTGTTCCGCCTGCGCGTTCCCGCCAGCGACCATGCCAGTGCCGCGGAACTTGTCGGCCGCATTGCCGGTCTGGGCCTGGGTTCGCCGCAGATCGTCAAGGATTGACCCACCCGGGCCGGTGCTGCCGGCCCATGCTGCCCCGGCCTTACAATGGCCACTACGTTCCACCCTCCATTCCTGGCCGTCCCCTGGAGCCTGCTGTCCAATGAATTTCCGTTCCGCCGCCACCGCCCTGGCCGCCACCCTGGTGGTGGGCCTGGCTTCCGCCCAGACCCCGCTGCCGACCCCGGCCACGCCGGCGCCCGCCGCCGCTGCCGCCCCGGTCACCGTTGCCACCCCGCCGGCGCCGGTGCCGAGCGTATCCAAGGCCTGGGTGCTGATGGACTACGCCACCGGCCAGGTGCTGGCCGGCGAGAACATCCACGAGCAGCTGGCCCCGGCCAGCATCACCAAGGTGATGACGTCCTACGTGATCGCCGCCGAGGTCAAGAACGGCAAGGTCCGTGCGGATGACCAGGTGATGATGAGCGAACGCGCCTGGCGCGAAGGCGGCGCGGGTACCGACGGCAGCTACAGCGGCTTCCCGGTCAACCAGACCGCACGCCTGGAAGACATGGAAAAGGGCATGGCGATCCAGTCCGGCAATGATGCCGCGATCGCCCTGGCCGAGCACGTGGCCGGCAGCGAAGAAGCCTTTGCGTCGCTGATGAACAGCTACGCCGCCAAGATCGGCATGAAGAACTCCCACTTCGTCAACGCCCACGGCCTGACCGCCGAAGGCCACCACAGCACCGCCTACGACCTGGCGCTGCTGGGCCGCGCGATGGTGCGTGATTACCCGGAAACCTACGCGTACAACAAGATCAAGGAATTCCAGGTCGGCAACATCAAGCAACCGAACCGCAACCTGCTGTTGTGGCGCGACGGCAGCGTGGACGGCATCAAGACCGGCCACACCTCCGAAGCCGGGTACTGCCTGATGAGTTCGGCGCAGCGTGGCGACCAGCGCCTGATCGCCGTGGTATTGGGGGGGGAGTCGGAAAAGCAGCGTGCCGATGACAGCCTGGCGCTGCTGAACTGGGGCTTCCGCTTCTTCGAGACCCACCGTCTGTATGAACCGGGCAAGGCCGTGGCCGAGCACAAGGTCTGGAAGGGCACCACCGACAAGGTGCAGCTGGGGGTGGCCCAGCCGATGCTGGTGAGCGTGCCGCGCGGCCGCTACAACGACCTGAAGCCGAGCATCGATGTGCCCAAGACCCTGGAAGCACCGTTCACCGCCGGCCAGAAGATCGGCACCGTGAAGGTCACCCTGGATGGCAAGGTCGTCGCCGAAGCGCCGCTGGTGGCCGTGGCCGCCGTTGAGCAGGCCGGCTTCTTCAAGCGCCTGTGGGACAGCTTCTGGATGTGGTGGGAATCGGAATGATCCACGCCCCGGCGTGGTGAACGAAAAGGCCGGCGAATGCCGGCCTTTTTCTTTGCCTGTATCGACGCTGTCGGGCCGGGTCCGGCGCGTGGAATTGGTACACGTCCGATGGGTTTGCCGGCGTGTCAGGTCGAGCATGTACGCAACAGGACTGCCGGGCACTGCGGCTTTCCGTCCCATTCCACAGGAGTACATGCCAATGACCATTCGCACGCTGATATCCGTGATTTCTCCAAAGACGCGTTGCACTGCGCGCCGCACCCCGCTGGCATTGGCGTTGGCAGGTGCCTTGATGCTGCCAGCAGCTCTGGCTGCAGCAGCGGACAGGGGGGACTGCGCCAATGAAGCAACCGATGCGGAGCGAGAGCGCTGCACCAGTGACCAGGGGGTGACGTGGTCGAGTGTGCTTGCCACCAAGGTTGAACTGGGCGATGACGCCGTAGCGGGGGGCGCGCGCGACATTGCCATCGGCAATTCAGCAAGGACGGACAGCTTACTTTCGCCGGGCACTGATTCGCCGGACTACTCGATTGCGATCGGACCCGGTGCGCAGGTCGTGGGTGGAGGATCGCTGGCTATGGGCGGGGGCGCGAGCGTGCTCGGGGCCCCAACCACCAAGATGAAGGCAGTAGCCCTGGGCAATGCCAGTACTGTTTCGGCCGAAGGTGGCGTAGCGGTGGGCTACGATGCGACCGCCAGCCACAGTAACAGCGTCGCCTTGGGAGCCGGGGCGACCACCAATGCGGCCAACACGGTATCGGTGGGCAATGGCGTTGACAACCGCCGCATCACCAACATGGCTGACGGTGTGATCGCTGCAGGCAGTGCCGATGCCATCACCGGTGCGCAGCTGTTCTCGACCAATGAGCGCGTTGGGCGGGTGGAGAGTGACATCGACACGATCAAGGACGATGCCTCGAAGCTGGGTGCCCAGGTGGGTTCGCTGGAGAGCGACGTTGGCGGATTGCAGACGCGCATGTCCGGCGCAGAAGGCTCGCTGAAGACGCTGAGTGATGACGTCGCGGGCCTTGCTGACGGCTCCTCCGGCATCGTCACCCATGATTCCGGTACGGGCGTGGTGAGCGTGGCTGCCGGCAAGGGCGGTACTGTGGTGGATTTCGCAGGCGGGGATGGCTACCGGCGCCTGAGCGGCGTGGCCAACGGCGTCAACGAAGATGACGTGGTGACCATCGCGCAGCTGCGGGCGGCTGGCGCGATTGATCCCGTCAGTGGTGAGACGCTGAGCGTGCTCACTTACGACGATGCAAGTCTGTCCCGGGCCTCGCTCGGCGGAACGGGTGGCACGGTGCTGGACAAGGTCGCCGCCGGCCAGATTGGCCAGTTCAGCATGGAAGCCGTCAATGGCAGCCAGCTGTGGCAGATGAATGCCAACTGGGAAGCCCAATGGCGACAGATGGACGACCGGCTGGGTTCGATCGAGCGTGGGATCGAGGATGGTTCCATTGGTGGCCCGGGGACCGGAAATCCCGGCACGGGCAATCCGGGTGTCTCCCCCGGTACCGGTGAGGGATCGGTGGCCATTGGCGAAGGGAGCGATGCTTCCGGCAAGGGCGCGATCGGCCTTGGCAATGGAAGCGCGGCGTCCGGCGTGGGCGCAGTGGCCGTGGGCGAGGGTAGTGTGGCCTCGGGTACGGGCTCGGTGGCCATGGGCGAAGGCGCCAGTGCGACGGGCAACAATTCGGTTGCTGTCGGTGCCGGATCTACGGCTGACCGCGACAGTGAGTTCTCGGTGGGCTCCCAAGGCAATGAGCGCGTCGTCAGCAATGTCGCGGCCGGCGTACGCCCGACCGATGCGGTGAACGTGCAGCAGATGGATGATCGTTTCAAGGCCGAGCGTGAGTACACCGATGGCCGCTTCAACGCGATGGACACGCGGCTTGACCGCATGGGGGCGATCAGCGCGGCCT
Source organism: Stenotrophomonas sp. AR029 (assembly GCF_047520695.2). NCBI lineage: Bacteria > Pseudomonadati > Pseudomonadota > Gammaproteobacteria > Lysobacterales > Lysobacteraceae > Stenotrophomonas > Stenotrophomonas sp. AR029. The sequence continues at coordinate 1,188,367 of NZ_JAXBQQ020000001.1, forward strand.
ATGCGGGCATGGCAATCAACACCGCCGGTTTGAGCGGCGACAACCGCGTGGGTGCGGGTGTCGGTTCGCAGAACGGGCGTTCGGCGTTGGCCGTGGGTTACCAGCGGATACTGGGCGAGAAGAAGAACGTCTCGGTGTCCTTGGGTGGCGCCTTCAGTGGTAGTGACCAGAGCGTTTCTGCCGGCGCGGGTTTCAGCTGGTAGGCACGCGAGGTGTCCGCCGGGCAACACCCGGCGGAACCGAGGCTGGGCCTACAGCGCACGACTGATGGTGAAGCTGCCGAACACCGGCGCCTCGCGCTGGCCGTTGAATTCGCGCGTGCTGTGGTAGCGCGCGGCAGCGAACTTCCAGCGGCCGTACATCACCGCCACGCCGTACCCGCCGTAGGCCACCACATGACGCTTGTCCACGCTGTGACTGTTGCGGAAGGTGTTGCCATCCAGGGTGATATCGCGGATCACCCAGGCAGCGTCCGAGGTCGCGAACAGGTGCCAGGACCACCCACCGGGGCGGCCGCTGCGGGTCGGCGCCGTGTTCTCACCGGCCGGGCGCAACGGCGTGCTGCCGAAGTCGTCCGGCAGCTTCCAGCCAAAGCGCACTTCACCGCCGAAATTGGCCTTGGTTTCCAGGTTGCCGATCGACCCGCCGTAGTGGCTGATCGCGTCCCAACCCCAACCGTCGGCATTGACGCTGGCATCGCCCGGCCAGCGGCGCATGCGCTCATGGGTCAGCATGAACAGTGGTTCGTTGTGCAGCTGGTTGTCCCAACCCTTGAATTTTTCGTCGCCCAGCACGTCGTGCACGGCATTCTGCACCTGCTTGCCCTGTGCCCAGGGGCCGACCACGCCCAGTGTCAGCTGGGTGGTCTGCAGGCGGTCGCCGCTGCGCGCATTGAAACCGAAGTTCGCGATCAGCACGCCGGCGTAAGGGCGGTCGTCCTCGATCAGGTCCCTGCGAGTGAAATCGGTCGGGGTGAAGATCCCCTGGCCGATGCTGAAGATCATGTTCTGCTGTTCGAACTTGCCCGGATGCAGCCCTTCCAGGTACCGGTTCACCCAGCGCGCCATGCGCGGCAGGCAGGGGTCGTCGGTGTAATCGACCAGATTGGGGGAGACCAGGGTCAACAGCGCACCGTTGGTATAGCCCTGATCCTGGTGGCGGCCGCCGAACAGGTCGTTGTCGACGCGGAAATTGACCTGCGGCGGGTGGTCGCGCATGGCGTCCGGGCCACATTGTTCGGCCGCCTGGGCGGCAAGGGGGAGGGCAGAGGCCAGCAGGCCGGCGAGCCCGAGAGCTGCGACACTACGCATGGATGGAATGCTCATGGGGAAGGGGGCGGTTTTCAGTCGTTTTCTGCAACGCTACGGTACTCGTGCCCGCGCGTCGGAACGAGCACGTCCGGATCACTTGTCTGTTCCGAAAACAACATTGTCCGGCGGGCACAATTTGTTACCCGCGTACGCGCCGCAGGCCGGGCGTGAAGGCGGTCGCGGGCCGCCCGTACGATGTTCGCGCTGGTGATGGTCAGGAGATTGCAGTCAGCTGCCGTTGGGCCTCAGGCCCGTCCCTTTGGGCCGCCTGCAACGCAGCAGACCGCCGGTGCGGTCCTGGCGTTGATGAATACTCTTGGGTTTGTTGCCCTGCGGCCCGATAATGGGGCCATGGAAATCAAGTCCGACAACCCCGACCACGGCTTCCAGTTCCCCGGCCAGTTCGAGCTCAGCGCCATGGGCCCGGCCAACCGCGGCCTGGAGCATGAGCTTCCCCGCCTGTTGCTGGCCGCCGGCATCGATGTGGTGAACGAACGCATCAGCTGGAAGCACTCCTCCAACGGCAAGTACGTGTCCGTCCGCATCGTGTTCAAGGCCGAGAGCCGCGAACAGTACGACCTGGCGCACCAGGCGCTGCGTGACCACCCGGAAGTGAAGTGGACGCTGTAGCCGACTCCTGCCCGGCCGAAGCCGCCCCGGAGGACCGTGCGCCGCGTCCGGCGCTGGTCCGTGACCTCGGCCGACAGCTGTATGAACCGGTGTGGCGCGCCATGCAGCGCTTCACCGACCAGCGCAGCGACGCCGATGCCGACGAGCTGTGGGTGGTCGAGCACGATCCGGTGTTCACCCTGGGCCAGGCCGGCAAGGACGAGCATGTGCTGGCGCCGGGCGACATCCCCGTGCTGCACGTGGACCGCGGCGGCCAGGTGACCTATCACGGTCCCGGCCAGATCGTGATCTATCCGTTGCTGCGCCTGCCACGGCTGGGTATCGGTGTGCGCGACTACGTGTGTCGCATCGAGCAGGCGCTCATCGATACCCTGGCCGAGTGGAACATCGGCGCCGAACGCCGCGAGGGCGCCCCAGGCGTCTACGTCGGTGGTGCCAAGATTGCCGCACTCGGCATCCGTGTGCGCCGCGGCTGCACCTTCCATGGGCTGGCCTTCAACGTGGCCATGGACCTGGAACCCTTCCACCGCATCAATCCCTGTGGCTATCAGGGGTTGCAGGTGACCTCGGTGCTGGACTTGGGCGGCCCCTCCGGGATGGAGGCCGTCAAGCCAGTGCTGCTGGACCACCTGGCCCGCCAGTTTGGCCTGCTGCTGCAGCACACGCCCGAACTGCCCGATCTTTCTGCGGCCGCCTGACCGCCCCCCGGAACTGCCATGACTGAAACCACCGCCCGTTCCATTCCCCTGCAGATCGTGCAGGGCGATTCTCCGTCCACCGCGCCGTTGCAGGCCGGGGTCAAGCAGCTGGGCGGTGACAAGATCAACCGTTCGCCGGTGCAGTTCGCCGATGCGCCGGTACTGCGCAAGCCGTCCTGGATCCGCGTGCGCATTCCTTCGGGCAATGCCGTGCAGAACCTGAAGGCCAAGCTGCGCGAGAACCGCCTGGTGACGGTCTGCGAGGAAGCCAGCTGCCCGAACATCCATGAGTGCTTCGGCCACGGCACCGCCACCTTCATGATCCTCGGCGAGGTCTGCACCCGGCGCTGCTCGTTCTGCGACGTCGCCCACGGCCGCCCGAAGCCGCCGGATGCCAACGAACCGGCCAGCCTCGGCCAGACCGTGGCCGACATGGGCCTGAAGTACGTGGTGGTGACCAGCGTCGACCGCGATGACCTGCGCGACGGCGGTGCCCAGCACTTCGTCGACTGCATCACCGCCATCCGCGAAAAGTCACCGGGTACCCGCATCGAAGTGCTGACCCCGGACTTCCGCGGCAAGGGCCGCATGGAACGTGCGCTGGAGATCCTGGCGCAGAACCCGCCGGATGTGTTCAACCACAACATCGAGACCGTGCCGGACCTGTACCGCAACGTGCGCCCGGGTGCGGACTACCAGTGGTCGCTGAACCTGCTGAAGAACTTCAAGGCGCAGCACCCGGACGTGCCAACCAAGAGCGGCATCATGCTGGGCCTGGGCGAGGACTTCGAACAGATCAAGGCCACGATGCGTGACCTGCGCGCGCACGATGTGGACATGATCACCATCGGACAGTACCTGCAGCCGACCGCGCACCATCACCCGGTGCTGAAGTACTGGACCCCCGACGACTACAAGGCACTGGAAGACTACGGTTACGAGCTGGGCTTCAGCCACGTGGCGTCCGGCCCGATGGTGCGCTCGTCGTACCACGCCGACGTTCAGGCCAAGGGCGCAGGGGTTTCCTGACACCCTCCCGGTGGGTGGGAGCTGCTTCTCCTGTGGGTGCGGACCGTTGGTCCGCAC